>DASXHC010000039.1:0-465704 GCA_036488735.1 Occallatibacter sp. | reverse complement strand
CGAACGGAACGTGTTCTTCGGGTTGTGCTTCTGCAAAACCTTCGTGATCGCCGCCGTCAGCGTCGTCTTGCCGTGATCGATGTGCCCGATCGTCCCCACGTTCACATGGGGCTTCGAACGATCAAATTTTTCCTTCGCCATTACCCTGTCTGCCCTTTCGTCAGTCTTTTTCCTTGCTCACGGTCTCGACCGGAAGCACTCAACCCTGATAACCAACCCTTAGAAAACCCCGCCTCAATAATAGGCGTACGCCTTGAGATACCTTTGCCGCAATTCCGCCGGTACTTGCTCCACCAGCCGCAGGTAGCGCTCGCGGGTCAGTGCCTGGTCCGACACGGGAAGCGCTTCGTAAAGCTTCACCGCGTCCTTGCCCAGGAATTCGCGCCGCAGCACCGATTCGAAGTCGCGGATGCGCAGCTTCGAGCGGGTAACCCGGTTGAGCAGAACGTCCAGGTCGCGCGAGTCAAAAGCCGCGTCGATCAGCGCATGAAGCTGGGAATAGCCTTGCTGGTCTATTACGGCGATGCCTGCCTGTTCAAACATGCGTTACCAAACTCCCATTTCTGGAACTAAACAATCCCTGAATTCGTTCTGGAGCGGGAGACGGGGATCGAACCCGCGACCAACAGCTTGGAAGGCTGTGACTCTACCACTGAGTTACTCCCGCCCTGAGAACAGCTTATAGCCGCTAGCACCTAAGCCGTTCCTGCTTAGCCAACCGCCTTGGTTGCTCCCACCGCGATCCCGGCTAGAAGCTAGGAGCTAAAAGCTGAATTCTGGAGCTGATGACCAGGATTGAACTGGTGACCTCTCCCTTACCAAGGGAGTGCTCTACCAACTGAGCTACATCAGCCCTTCTGCAAAACCTCACCCCCGGGCCGGGGAGTGACTTCCGCGCCGGTCTAAAAACTCCGGCCAATTGCATTTCTGCCTACTACAACGATGAGGCCTTACCTGCGCCTTCACTCGCCACCGTGGCGAATCTTGTCAGCCTGCCGAACCAGTACGGTACGAAGCGCAAAGGTGGCAAGAATCAGAATCGGGATCAACCGCAATTCTACAGGTTTACCGAAGACGATGACTTTCCCCTCGCCTAATGTAAACCAAGCCAGCACACCCAGGACACCGTACAGCAGAAGAGCTACCGGATAACGCCGTTCCAAATCAGAACCCGTGCGCGTTCCCGGTTGTTCTTCGCGCATTGCAAACCTCACGAACCGTGGTGCACAGGGGAGGATTCGAACCTCCGTAGCTCCAAGGAGCGGCAGATTTACAGTCTGCTGCCATTAACCGCTCGGCCACCTGTGCCCAATTCCCCAGCGGCGAAAACCTGACGCCAGGGATCCCTGCCAACAACTTCCGCCTCACCGCAAATTCCACTTCAGAAACCTCTTTTGCGCATTAAGCCCCGTCCGGAAGCCTCCGGCCATTGCGGAGCCTGCGCCTGAAGTGGGATCACCGCGGAGGACAGGCCCGGTGCCCAAATACAGGCGCCGGTAAAACTCGATGCCGCTTTTCAAACTCCATTCAACGCTTGCCTGAACTGGAGCTGGCGAAGGGATTTGAACCCCCGACCCTCTGATTACAAATCAGATGCTCTACCAGCTGAGCTACGCCAGCCCATGCAACGTGGAAAACACCCTGGAATTTCAATGATAAATGCGGACACACTCACGCTCCGCACGTACCACGGCACAGAACCCAAGATTAGCACACGGCTGCCGGGGGAGCAAACCAATCAGGCGGTTGGTAGTGTCCTAATTTGAAATCCACAGGCTCATCCCCCCATTACGGCGTTTAATGTGCTACGAATCCATTGCGAGACGCTTTGATTCGCCTTATGTGCTGACGCCGCTATGTGTTCAATTTCTGAACTGGTAAACCGCACGGGCACGATCTTTCCCTTGGCTTCGTGATCAGCCAGTCTCGGTCGTCCAGGTCTGCGCTTAGGTGGAGTCTTAAGCTTCGGCATCGTTCAACTCCTGCATGATGGCAACACGCACAGCGGTTTCCGGGGATACTGCCGGGGGAACGTGCAAAACGGTCACATGCCGTTTTGGATTATCTGGGTTGTCTGTATCGTGCGACCAAGCATAGGCCGTATTGGCCTTTGGATGGCCGCGAAGCAAAAAGACCTCTACAACGCCTTCCCATATCGTCTTCCCGCCGAATACCTCTTTCACGGGGACGCTAGTTATATGGGTAGATTCCACGCCGTGCAGTTTGCGAATTACGTCCTTTAATTCCTCTATATAGGTCATTGGGCAGCCTCCACCAAATCGGCCACACTCCAGAAAGTGCGCTCAACTCCAGCGGCCATTGCCGGAGTACAACGCAGGGTATTGTGACGGCGCACAAAGTTGTAGTACGCGAAGTGAAGGCCAACTGCGGCTCTGAAGTTCTCCAGTTTCTTTGAGAACGCTAGCGTAAGGCGAGTCAAGCGGCGCATGTGGAGACGCGTGGTAGCGTTTAGCCGTTCGACGTAGCTAGTCGAAATCAGAGAGTAATCCGGGTTTCCCTGAATGACCGTTTTTTCGGTGCCGATCACTTCGGGAGGGGCATAGCGGTGCTCGTCCCGATCCTCGTGGCCGAACACCTTCACGATCTGCGCGTAATCGACTTCTGATCCCCATGCAGCCTCTACAGCGTCCCGGTAGGCCCTCAGGCTATCCGTGGATACCTGGACTCGGTTGCGCATCCTTGAAGCAACGTCCTGCATGAACGCCTTGGTGGTGGGAAGGCTGCGATTCGAGTCCACCTTGAAGGCGGGAACCAGCTTGGTTTCGGCATCAATGGCGCAAAACGTCCAGACGTTCCCGAACTGCGGGTCGTCGTCCGGGCGGAGGCGGGATTCCTTTTTGCCGATGAATCCCCAAACCTCATCGATCTCCAGACGGTTGCACGAAAGATCGCGCATCTTGGCGTCCAGCAAGGCGGTGCATCCCTGTCCGACCCGCACCCCAAGACGCATGATCGTATCGCGGTGAATGCCTGTCATGCGCTCAATGGAGCGGATAGAGGAACCTTCCGCAAGTGCCGCTATTACCGTTATTTGCCGATCTATATCCAGAACATTCGCCATAGGTTTAATGTAATACAACAATATGGCGGGAGTCAATAGTTTTTGTGATACATTTTCTCTATTATGTCGAGATTGATGGCTGTTGTAGCCCTCACAATAACAACGATCAATTTGTTTCCCGCTCAATCCCATACACAGGACACGCAAGTAAACAGGGTCGCAGAAAAGAATCCCGGTCCAACAGCAAGCAAGAGCGTTCCCCCCGAGAAAGCCAGCGGCAATACCGCGCCATCTGTAGCCGGAAATGTACAAACCTTCCCCAGCACAGCCGAGAAAGATGCCGCTGCCGAACAGGAGAACCTCGACATACAAAGAAAACTTGAACTCTTCACAGGTGTCCTCGCGGTGGTCGCGGTGCTCCAGTTTTTTACTATGTTCTGGCAGGGATTGTTGCTCAGGGGGACACTTGGAAAAATTAAGGAGCAGGCTGATATTGCCAAGGCCACTCTTGTTTCCTCGTTCCGACCTAAGATCGTCCTCCGCAGAATTTCCCTTAATCCTCGAAATCTCAAGACGTATCAAGCTGCCGACAATGGCATATGGAAGATCGAATTGCTTCTGGTCAACACGGGCAGCACCAAGGCGACTATTGAGACATTTAGGATGGAGTTTGAATGGATCAAGGATGATCCATTGCCCTGGCAAGACCAGCCAACCGCGATTTGCGCCCACACATGGTCTAGTTTTGTTATTCCCGCTGCTGGCCGACACCCATTGGAGTTGGCGATTCCTTACGATAACGGCTTCCCGGCAACTTTCGACTTGATGGTACAAATGCTGGCGAGTCCATACAGTAGTGGGAGTCAAGGCGCTTGGCCCACATGTCGAGGGACGATCATCTACGCCGACGAGAACGGGCACAAAAGACAAACCGGGTTTTACCGGAAGTGGAATATCACTGCCGAACGCTTTGAGGTTTCCGAAGACCCAGATCTGGAATACCAAGACTAGCGCCACTGCCCAAATTAGGACACTACCAGGCGGTTGAAAACTCCACCATTTCGATGAAACGACAGCCGCGTCGGAGTCACAACTTCTCCGGAAGTGCGAGGCATTCAAACCACCGGTCCTAAACCGGGAAATTTGAGCTGCGCACGGCGCCGATGTGAGCGGGCTCGAAGAATTTGCCTTGACATACGCTCCCGTCCGCGTGAATCTTCTAGCGAGTTAATCCCTGAGGAAAACTTATATGCCAAATCCCCGGATCATTCCGGCCTGTGCTGCCGGACTGGCGCTCTTTTTCGGATCGCTGGCAATTTCGGCACCTGCACAAACCGCGCCGAAACGCAGGCCACGTATCGCAGTCATGGATTTTGACTATGCCACCGTGCAGTCGTATTCCTCTGCCGTGTTCGGGACCAACGTGGACATCGGCAAGGGAATCGTGGACCTTCTGGTGACCGGCCTGGTGAAGGACGGCTCATTCTCCGTGATTGAACGCAAGGCCCTGGACAAGATCATGGCCGAGCAAAACTTTTCCAACTCCAACCGCGCCGACCCCAATAGCGCCGCCAAGATTGGCAAACTGCTGGGAGTGGACGCCATCGTGGTGGGCAGTATTACCGAGTTCGGCAACGAGACCAAGAAGACCAACCTCGGCGGCATGGGCGGCAACTGGCACGGCATGGGTTTGGGCAACGTCGGCCATTCCAACTCCAAGGCCAACGTGGCCATTACCGCGCGCATCATTGACGTCGACACGGGCGAGATCCTGGGCGTAGCCGACGGCAAGGGCCAGTCGGCCCGGTCCAGCACTTCGATGTTGGGCGGTGGCAGCAACTGGCACGGATTCGGGGGCGGCAATGCCGATTTCGGTTCCAGTGATTTCCAGAACACGATCATCGGCGAAGCCACCAAGAATGCCGTGGACCAGCTTTCCGGAAACCTTGCCGTGAACGCCCCCAAGATCGTCGCGCGCACCATCACCGTCGAGGGCACCGTCGCGGCCGTCGAAGGGGACCAGATTGTTCTGAACGTGGGCAGCAAGGCCGGTATCAAGGTGGGCGACGAGTTCAACGTGGTGCGGGTCACAAAGGAAATCAAGGATCCAGCCACGGGGGCGGTTCTGCGCAAGCTGTCAACCAACGTGGGGGTGGTAAAGGCCACGGATGTCGACGACGTTTCCGCAATCTGCACCCCGGTTTCCGGCACCGGATTTAAGATCGGCGACAAAATCAAAACAGTCACCCAGTAAGGGCTTGTCACAGCAAAATGCCCTCCGCGCTGAACCGCGCGGAGGGCATTTTGTTTTCTGCCTGGATTGCGGTTTTGTTATCTTCCCAGGAACTTCTCGAGGGTCGCGATCTCATGATCGGCGCGATCAAGGTAGGTGTTGGCGGTTTCAAGATCGCGCCCCGCGATGGCGCGGTTGGCCTCGTTGAGAGCGTTCTGCATGCGCGACATGGCGGTGAGAATATCGCCGCGAATATCGAGACCCTGCGCCTGCTGCTGGCCGCGGATCTGCTGCACTCCGCTCGCAGCCGATTCGGCCCGGGACTGCAGGTTGGAATAGCGATCGTGGGCCTCGCGAATCTCCGCCGCGGTTGGACCTGGCGGCGGTGCGGACACGGCGGAGCCGGGTTGCGGTTGGGCTGGCTGGGGCGCGGGGGTTGCCGTAGTCGCCTGCGAGCCCCTGGCCGACGCCTGGTACGGCTGGCGCGCGGGTTTTCCCGTCGTCCCAATCGAGGAGGGAGCGGGTGCGCTGGGCGTGGCCGGAGCGCCGGCCGTACCGGTTTGCGGCGTCGACTGCCCCACTGCAGCCAGTCGTGCATCGGTACTGGTGTCTGCGGAGGCCGGGGCCGGTTGTGGCTCGCTGCTGCCGGCCGGCGGGACCGGTGTCGCATGCGTATCGGTTGTGGCCGTTACGGGTGCCTTCTGGCTGGCCCAGATGGCGTAGACACGCGGCAGCACTGTGGCCACCGCAATCAACGCCAGGATGGCCGTAGCCGCGCCCAGTCCGATCCAAAGTCCGCGGTTGCTTTTGCGAACCGGCGGAGGCGGGCCCGGCGGCTGGGGTACCGGGCTGAATGCCGCTGGCGGCGCCGCCGGTTGACTAAAGGGCGACGGCGCAGCCACCGGCATACCTGCCGGGATATTCGCGGTCTGAGGCTCGCGCGTGGACTTCAAGGCGTCGCGGAAATCGGCAGCGGTCTGAAAGCGCTCTTCAGGAAGCTTGGCCATGGCACGCAGAACCACGGCGTTCAGTTGGGCAGAGATGGCGGGGTTGACTTCCAGCAAAGGCGTGGGCGGCTGGTTAAGCTGCGCGTTGAGAACGCTGTACGAGCTGTCGGCCTGGAAAGGCTTGCGGCCGGTGAGCATTTCGTAGAGCGTCACCCCGAACGAATAGATGTCGGTACGAGCGTCGACGGTGCCGCCCCGCACCTGCTCCGGCGCCATGTAGTACACCGAGCCCATGGTGGTGCCGGGCCGGGTCAGCGCCATGTCGTTGGTCGATTTCGCAATGCCGAAATCCATCAATTTGGCCACGCCGTGCGAGGTGATCATGATGTTGGCGGGTTTGATGTCGCGGTGGGTGACGCCTTTGCTGTGCGCGTAGCTCAAGGCAGCCAGCACCTGCGTGGAGTAGTCCAGCACCTGGTCGACCGGGATGGGCGCCTGTGCGGCCAGCTTTTCGAGCGTCGTGCCTTCTACCAGTTCCATCACCATGACGAACTGATTGTTGATCTGGAACGCGGTGCGCAGCTGGGCGATGCCGGGATGCTCCAGGCCGGCGAGAGTGCGAATCTCGGCCATGAAGCGGGCTGCCAGATCGGGATCCGAAGCGAAATCGGGAAGAAGTATTTTCATCGCTTCTTCGCGATTCGAGATCACGTTGCGCACTTTGTAGACGCGGCCCATGCCGCCCGCACCGAGAGGCGCCAGGACTTCATAGTCGCCGACGCGCTGTCCTGTTTCTTCTGCCATAGCGATATCTCCGAAATGAGTTGAAAGAACCGGGAGTGTGGGCCCCTGAGAATTGTCGACCCGAGTCTACGCCTTTTGGCGGTCCGGTGTTCAAAGAAATTACTCGCGGTTTTGAGCCAAGTAGCCGCGCACAGACTCTTCCGGCCCGGGCTGGGGTTTCCCCAAGGATGGTGAAGAAACATTGGATAGCGTTGCGGCTTCACCCAAAACAAACCGGAGTCATGTGAGCCGGCCGCGTGAAGAAGGCGCTTTCTGCGACCTGGAGTCGCAAAATGAATGTGACCGGCGGAACAATGCCTTTGAATGCTGAACTCGAGAAACAAGGTTCCAGGGCCTTGCGTCGCCCGTCAAGGAAGAGCGGTTGCCGTCGCGTGAGGCGGCGCCGGTGAGCGATGGTACCTTAAATCCTGACGGCTCCAATGAACAAGCGCACGCGTAGAACGCTATTGGGGGTGGCCGCGGTCCTGTTGTTATTGGCCGTGGCGATCTTCCTGCGCTCCAAGGCGCCCCCGGAAGCGGCGCGTCTGCTACCCGAGTCGGACGGCATCATCTATGTAAATCTGCGCCCGGTCCATACTTTCTTCAAGGGCACACTAAGGCCGCCGCAGCGGGTTCCCGAGTATGAGCAGTTCGTCCGGGCGACGGGCATCGACTGGGAGCGCGACCTCGACGAGGCTGCCATCGCGCTGCATCGCATGCCCGACGCCGATGGACCCAATGGACCTGTGGCCTACTCCATGGTGTTGGTGGGCAAGCTGACAGGAGCACGCTTGAACAGCTGGCTCGATTCGCACGCTTCCTCCCGCGAATCCTACGCAGGGCACACCATTTACAACGTCCCATCGGAAGCCCGCACAGTCCGCGTGGCGCAGGTGGGTTACGACATGGTGGCGGTGTCGAACACGCCCACGCCCGAGCAGATCCACTCCATGCTCGACCGCCATCGGACCGCTGCCCTTCCCTTCGCCGGGTCCACCCTGCTGTCGCAGCATTTTCACGAAGTGCCCCTGCTGTCGCTGGCCTGGGGCGTCGGCCAAATCGGGCTGCCCTTCAACGAAAGCGGTGCCATTTCCGTGCTGGGGTTTCGTCTGCCCCTGCAGTCCGATTCCACCATCATCGCCAGCCTCAGCCCCGAATTGACGCACGCCGGCTCCCTGCGCCTGCGCGTGGATGAGATCGCACCCACCGATGAGGCTGCGGCCAGCCAGGCGGCCTCCCTCACTACTCTCGTCAACCTGGCGAGAGGTTTCACCGTGCCGCTTGGCGGAAACACCGCCAACCGTGGCTTGAAGGAACTGCTTCGCACCGCGGAAGTCAATCAAAAGCGCAACCGGGTTTTGATCACGGCAACCGTTCCGGGCTCCATATTCACCGGACTCGCATCCGGCGATAATTCGTCCGCGCAAACTGAACCTGCTCCCCCGTCCGACGCATCGAAGTAGACACCGGCGCGTCTGTTCAACGCCTTGTAAATGCAAGAGTTCACTCCAAGTTGAGCCGGCCGGTTGAGGAGATAGATCGACCGGGAATGCAGAGTGTATCCTTCTGTAGCGGACGACATCATACTTCAGAATAAGCAGTCCGCCACCACTTCCTCTTTGAACTTTTTGCCCGCCTGCGAGATGGGACCGGCGTGATACGCCGCTCCGAATGAAACTCGATCCTACAAATCCCGACGAGGTCACATGTATCGTTTTTTGAAGAGTTCAGTTCTGTGGATTGCCCTTTCTTCCCTGCCCCTGGCATTCGCTGCGGATGGTTCAAAAACCACCGTCCTGACCGGCCAGGCTGCGTTCACCGATGCGGCGCACGAGTCGCCGGGAACGCGCCGCCACCTGACTGCCGCCGATCTGCCCGCCCCCGCGCCGGAGCAGTCTGTCGATAATGGCCCCTCGATCGTTGCCCGGCCCGCCAATGCCTGGCCCCAGGCCCCTAAGGGATTCAAAGTGGATCTCTACGCGACCGGGCTCGACAATCCGCGCCTGCTCCGTACCGCACCCAACGGCGACATCTTTCTCGCCGAGAGCGAAACCGGCAAGATCAAGGTGTTTCGCGGCGTGGGCGCGGACGGCAAGCCGCAGCAAACGTCGGTCTTCGCCGAAGGATTGCGCCAGCCGTTCGGCATCGCGTTTTATCCCGCCGGACCGGAGCCGAAATACATTTACATCGGCGACACCGACCAGATCGTCCGCTTCCCCTACAAGAACGGCGATCTGAAGGCCAGCGGCGCGATGGAAAACATTGCCGAATTGCCGGGCGGCGGACGCCTGCGCGGCGGCGGTCACTGGACCCGCGACGTTATCTTCTCGAAGGATGGAACCAAACTGTTCGCCTCCGTCGGTTCGCACTCCAACGTCGATGACTCCGACACCCATCCGGAGGAGTTTCACCGCGCCGACGTGCTCGAGTTCACGCCCACCGGCAAGTTCCTGAAGATTTACGCGTACGGAATCCGCAACTGCGTGGGCGAGGCGATCAACCCCATCACGGGCGAACTTTGGTGCTCCACCAACGAGCGCGATGGGTTGGGAAACAACCTGGTGCCCGACTATGTGACGCACGTTCAGGAAGGCGGCTTCTACGGCTGGCCGTGGTACTACTTCCACGGTTCGTCCGGCGGAGCGCAAGACCCGCGCCACCCCGGCAAGCACCCCGAGCTTCAATCGAAAGTCATTACTCCCGACATTCTTGTGAACCCCCACTTCGCATCGCTCGAAATGCTGTTCTACGAGGGCTCGCAATTCCCTGCCGATTTCAAAGGCGATGGATTCGCCTGCGAGCACGGCTCCTGGAACCGCGCAGCGCGTTCAGGCTATGAAGTGATCCGTCTGCCGATGAAGAACGGACATGCCACCGGCGAGTACGAAGACTTCCTCACCGGCTTCGTTAATCCCGACGGCACCGTGTGGGGCCGCCCCGTGGGAGTGACCGTTGCCAAAGATGGATCGCTGTTCGTCTCCGACGACGGTTCGCATTCGATCTGGCATGTGAGTTACGTAGGCGCAAAGTAGGAACTGGCCATCCGAGGGCGGGGTTCGTTGTTCCGACTAACCCCGCGCGGCGATGCAGCGCGACTCGCTACTTCGGCTTCAACCCCAGTGCTTCTACAACCGCCGGATCAACCTTGGCGGGCTGGCCGTCCTGCTTGAACACCACGCCGAAGCCCCCGCGATAATCCCACATGGTCCAGCCGACGCCATCCGCTTCAAGCGCGCTGCGCACATCGTGAATCCAGTTCATGCGCGAAGCGGCATCGGTAACCCGGCGATACGCTCCGAATTCATTGCAGATAAGCGGCACGTCATAAGACTTGCCCCAGGCCGCCGCGGCGTCGATCTCTAGGCGAATGCGATGCGCATCCCAACCATCGAGCCAGTAGTGCTCCAACGCGTAACGGCCTGCTGCATCGGGCACCTGCTTGAGCAATTCCTCCATGGAGCTCTCCGTGGCCGGATACGGAATGCCGTGCGTGTAAATCCACCACGGCAGTCCCCACGACGCGCCCTGGTGAGTGAACTCGTGCGGCTCGTAAAAGTGAAAGTTGTAGATCACATTCCGGTCGGCAAGCGGGTGCTGCGTCAACAAGTCGGTAATGCCCGAGTAATTCGGTCCGGTGGCAATGATCGTATTCTTCGGCGCAGCCTCGCGAATGGCTGCAGCCACCGCTGCCTGGATGCCGGACCAGCGGTAGGGGTCGCTGACCTCTGGTTCGTTCATCACTTCGTAGAAAATCTTCTCCGGGTCTCGGGACGCGTAATGGGCCGCCAGCCGGCGCCACAGCATGGCAAACCTCTGCGCCGCTTCGTTGCTGCCGCGAACCTCCTGCTTGTAGGCCTCTTCGGGATGAATGTCGATCTGTACCGCCATGCCGCTGCCCAGCATGGCATCGACAGCCCGATCCAGCCGCGCAAGGAATTCGGCGTTCAGGCCCTCCTTGTTTTGCGGGGAGCGCTCCAGGGGCACGGGGTCAATGCTGAGACGAACGTTGTCGAAGCCGAGCCTGGCCATCAAGGCGATGTCGGCACCGTCGGTATAGCGATCGGTGCGGGCCGCGGAGTAGTCAGAGGCCGACTGTGCGAACCACTCGGAAGCATTGATGCCGTGCTTGAGATGCTGAGCCCGTGCGAAAGCGGTCTGCTGATCGGTGGACCGTTCCTGCGCGAATGCGGGAAGCGCGAAAAAGAAGAGCAGGACAATCATTGCCCGCGGAAGTCGCATGAAAGAGAGCTCCAAAAGATGAGTTGGACGGTTCAACCCACGATACTCCCTGGAGCGTCCCCAACGGGCGGCCCGTGCACAAAAAGCAACGGCTCCCGCGCTGGGAGCCGTCGTTTTTCTGTATTTCCGGGCCGAAGACTATCTGCCGCCCGAAGCCAGCGAATGGCTGTCCGAGGTGGCGATCTGGTCGTAGCTGGCGCGCAGATACTTGTGCGGATTGACGGGGACCATGTGAACCCGCACTTCGTAATGAAGGTGCGGACCGGTGGAGCGTCCCGACTGGCCGACGTAGCCAATCACTTGGCCTCGGGATACATGTTCGCCGGGGACCACCACCATGGAGGACAAATGCCCGTAGACGGTGAGCACATCGTGGCCGTGATTGATGGTGATCTCGCGGCCGTAGCCGGATCCCATGCGGGTGCCGGTTACGTCCCCATCCGCGGCGGCACGCACCGGGGAGCCGTACGGAGCGGCAATGTCTATGCCGGCGTGGAAGGCGCCCTCGCCGTTGATCGGATCTTCGCGCTCGCCGAAGCTGGACGTCACGCGGCCTTCCAGGGGCCACAACGAAGGGGCATCGGCAAGTTGCGTCCAGTCTCCGGCGAATGCCGAAGACAGGCCGCCTTCAATGGCGCGCGTGACCCGGCCGGACATGGCCTGGGTGCGCAGGGCATAAAACTGGTCGAGGGTTAACTTGACGTTCTGTTGATTCACCTCGTCGGTCAGTGCCAGGCTGGGCGGTGTCGCCGCTGCGGCTGCCTTCGATGCGGTGGTGGGCCGGGCGGACGCGAGGCGATTCTGGCGAAGTCCGTACAAGGCCGTCACTTCACTGGCGAGTGCGCCCAGCGAGGCTACCTGCACATCGCGGTCATGCGCGATCTGCGCCATCTGCTTGTAGTTTTTGCGCAGCGTCTCGCGCTCTTCGCGCACCTGGTTAAAGCTCTCTGTCTTGAGCAACATACGGGTGTAGGAGCCGGCCAGGCCTACAATCGTGAACGCCCCGATCAGGGCCGCCGCCACAAATCCGTAAGCGTAATGGAGGGGCAGCGGGATTTTACGTACCCGTCCGTCCTCATCTCTGGCAACAAAAAGAATGTAATAGCGCTTGCGTGCCATGCATCTCTCTCATCCTCGCCTTCGACGAGGTCGCAATCCACCGCCCATTCGACTGAAAAGTAAGACCTGGGGAAATCAAACTGTCGAAATCACACGAGCGCCCTTGCGTCCCGTGCTTAGGACGTTCGTCTAGCCTAGCAAAGGCTCATCGGCAGGGTCAACGAAATCCGAAGGTCAAAACCGCGGAAATCAGGAAATCTACCCTTCCCAAGGCCTAAAGTCATTGGATGGTGCTTCTCGAAACGGTGTTGCAGGCCGCCCAGGTCCAATGAAAGATTAGTCCGGCCGATGCCGTTGTGCCCTATTCTCAATAGGATGGACACCAATCCTGAAAACGGCGAGCTCGGCCTCCTGCGGTCGATTCGTCACCGGGCGAACCAGTTCCAGGGGCGGGGTGGAGTCCGGCTCGGCATCGGGGACGATTGCGCCTTGCTGCGGCCGCGCCCGGGGGAGGAGCTGGCCGTAACCACCGACCTGTCCCTCGCTGGCCGCCATTTCCGCCTGGACTGGCACCCCGCCGAAGCCGTCGGGCACCGGACCCTGGCAAGGGGATTGAGCGATCTGGCAGCCATGGGCGCGCGGCCGGTCGCCGCATTTCTTTCGCTCGGCGTGCCCCGCGACCTCACCCTCGCAGGTGCCGGAAGCCCTTCCTGGGTCGACCGCTTTTTGAACGGATTTTTCGACCTGGCAAATGCCTGCAAGACCCCGCTGGCCGGTGGCGACCTGGCAGAATCTCCGCTCGCCCTCGCGGATATTGTGCTGGTGGGCGCCGTCCCTCGCGGCAGGGCGCTGCTGCGATCCCGGGCGCGTCCGGGCGACTTGCTCTATGTCACGGGCAGTCTTGGTGGAGCGGCAGCGGGGCTGGCTCTACTGGCTCAAAACGGAGAAAAGCCTGGTCGGGCCGCGCCCCCGATGAATGCCAGGAATGAATTTCCCGAGCTGTTGCGCCCGCACTTTTATCCTCAGCCCCGCATTGCCCAGGGCGAGTGGCTGCGGCGGCGGCGATTGGCCACCGCCGCGCTCGATGTGAGCGACGGCCTTTCCACTGACTTGGCCCACCTGTGCCAAGAGTCGGGAGTCACTGCCGTGGTCGAAGCGGATTGGCTGCCGCGCGCCGAAGCGGCCTCATTGGCGCAGGCTCTCCATGGCGGCGAAGACTACGAAATCCTGTTCACCGCGCGGCCCAACGCCCGCATACCGGGACTGATTTCCGGAGTGGCCGTGACCAGGATCGGCCGGATCGAAGACCATGCGCCAGGCAAACCCCTCGTCTCGCTGGCGACAGGCTGCACCATTGAGCCGTTGCCCGCGCAAGGCTGGGAACATTTCTCCCATGAGGGATGAACCCCCTCCAATTCTCAGTAGCCCGCCGTCATCTGCTGGCGCACGTGCTTCGGGTTCTCCAGCTCATCCACCAGCGCAACGGCATAGTCCTCGGCGGAGATCCTGCTCTCGCCCCGGTCGTTGGCGATCAGGCGGGTCGTTCCGACACGGAATTTGCCGGTGCGCGCCCCTGGTTCGATCAACCCGGCAGGGCTGAAGTAGGTCCAGTCCAGGTCCGCCTCCTTCAGCACCGGCAGCACATCCCGATGGCTCAGTGCAATCGCCTTCCAGGCTTGCGGGAAATCCGGCGTGTCCACCACCTGCACGCCCGGCGCGACTTCGAGGCTGCCCGCTCCCCCTACGACAATGAGTCGCGGGACTTTCGCTTCCGCCAGCGTGGAAACCAGGGAACGGGTAACGCCGATCACGAGCCCGGGATCAGTCTGCGGCGGGGAATAGGCGCTGATCGCCGCATCCGCCCCCTTTGCCGCCGTAACGACACTGGCGCGGTCGGTCATGTCCCCCTGGACAACCGTCACGCCATCCGCCGTGACCTTCTCCGGATTCCGCACAAAGGCCGTTACGGAATGGCCTCTCTGGATGAGTTCCTTCAGAATCCGGCTGCCGATCATGCCCGATGCACCAAACAGAATAACTTTCATGAGTTATCCCCCGTCTTCTGAGATGCTTGCTGCCACTCGAAGGTCGCGGTTATTCGTCGTCGCCGATGGGCTGGCCGGGCGGAGTAGGCAACTCGGAAGCAGGAGCGAACTTGGACGGGTCCTTGCGGAACTGCTCGATGGTCGCAATCCCGGCAGCGAAATGAGCTGCCACTTCGCCATCGGAGACATGTCCCGAATCGGACTTCAACCATTCTTCCAGTCGGGTTGCCGCTGCCAGCGCGACGGCACGCGCCTCGCTGGACGCGTCTTTGGCCGTCGCCAGTCCGAGCAAGTGTTCGAGCACCACGTCGTCCACTGCAAACTGGGTCTCCGCCTGAAGGCCGGCGCGCCTCTGCGCCTGCCACGTATCCGCCAGAATCGCGTTCAGCATCTCTTCGAGCCCAAGTTGTCTGGGATCGCGGGCATGATACTCAACCAGGCGGCTGGCGCGGCTGGGATGAAAGAGCAGCGACGCCGTCATCCCGGCAGACGCTTCCACCGGACCCTCGGCGTCGAAGGCCAGGCCGGTATGCGCCCCAAACGATTCGCGGGTGCGCGGGTAATCGGGCGGACGTGGCGGAAGCATACGCAACAGCGATTCGGAAAGCGTCAGGTTTTCGGGATCCAGCGTTTCGAGCACCGCGTGCAGGGCCTTCATCTGCTCGTCATAAGGGATAGGCTCAGTTACGGGTGAGCCGTCTCCGCGGACGGCATAGCGATAGTTCAGACCACCAATCCACTTGGCTGCCGCTTCTGTCTGGTAACGGTGCAGGAGATAGAGGGGCACTAACGTGTCTTCGAGTTGAGCCATGGGCTGCCCGGGGCGAATTGCGGTTTCGCCGAAACGGGCCAGCGCCGCCTTGCGCAGGGCAAGAATGCGCGTCAGTTCCTCGGGCGCGGAGGGCCCATTGTCCCAGAGGTGCGCATAGGGATGGGCCCCCCCAAGCGGCCGCGCGTCTTCATCGGTAATGTAGCGCAGGCCCTTCGCTTCATATGTGCGCAACAGCGCTTCGAGTGAAGCGCCTTCGTCGGCCCCCGGCGCAAACTGAGAATATCCATACTGAATCGCAGCTTTGTCCCAGGCTCCGATGCCGGCGGTGTACGCCTTCGAGATGTCCGGTTTACCCGATGCGTCCAGTGTGATCCACGGATGGGGATAGTCCATCACCGATGTGCCCTGGCTGATCGAGGATGCGGCGAAATTGTGCTGCAGACCGAGCGTGTGGCCCACTTCGTGCGCTGCAAGTTGACGGGTACGGGCCAGCACCATCGCCTTCATGTCGTCTGGAATCGGCTTGCCCGCAACATAAGGAGCCAGCACCGCTTCCGCGATCATGTAATCCTGGCGCGCACGCAGGCTGCCCAGCGTCACTTGCCCCTTGATGATTTCGCCGCTGCGCGGATCCACGACCGACTCCCCATAACTCCAGCCCCGCGTGGCGCGATGAACCCACTGGATCATGTTGTAGCGAATGTCCATGGGATCGGCCCCCTCGGGCAGCACCTCGACGCGAAATGCATTCCTGAACCCGGCGGCCTCGAACGCCTGGGCCCACCAGTTGGCTCCTTCCACCAGGGCCGAGCGGATGGGCTCCGGGGCGCCGCGGTCCACGTAGTAGACGATTGGCTTCACGGGCTCACTGACCGCGGCGTTAGGATCACGTTTCTGCAGGCGATGCCGGGCGATGTAGCGCTGATCCAGAGGCTCGCCGAGTGGCTGGGAGTAATCGCGGAACTTTACGGGAAAGTATCCGGAGCGGGGATCGAAGCGGCGCGGAGTGTAGCCGGGGCCGGGCAGCTCCACCATGGAAGTGTGTTCGCGCAAGGTCACGGCGTGCGGGTCCGGTGTGACGGAAGCAATGTATTCACCCTTGGGAGTGCCCTCGGCGGCGAAAGTCAGCATCGCCTCCACTTCGGAGTTCCTGGGAAAAGCCTTGGTGTTGTCCATGGCAATCGCGCTGCGCGTGGCGTCGAGCCGGTACGATCCCTGCCCCGCCGCCTGGATGTGCTCGGCAGCGCCATGCGCGTCGCGCAAAAAGAACCCGGTGGCGTCGATGAGCAGGCGCCCGTTCTCTTCAGCTTCAACCGGAAAGCCCCACAGCACCGATTCGGCAAAGGACTGCTTCACCACCAGCCGCTCGTCGGCATCCGGCGACGAAGATCGATACATCAGGTTGGGCTCAATCAGGAGAACCTTGCCGCCAACTCGGGAAAAATGCACGATGTGCCCTTGGCCCAGTTGTCCGCGGTCGAGCCCGACATCGTTCGAGCCCAGGCCGTACGGTAGTTGGTCCAGAAGCAGGAAGTCTTCATCCAGATGCCGAATCTCGACATAGAGCTTGCCCGTCTTCGCGTCCCAGTCCAGCGGAAAAAGCCCATCCTTGCGCTCCATTCCGGCAATCTTCTGGGTGAGCGTTTGCGGAGTATCAGCCGCCGATGCGACGAGGTGCAATGAGAAAAGAAAAACAGCCAGGGAAAGCAGCGGACGAGCAGTTCGCAACATGAAAAGAGACCTCTTCGGGAGTTATGGCAAGATGAGCGGAGTCACCCTCTCTCTGCTGTATACAGGATGAGGCGCCGTCGGCCGATCGGAATTCTTCCACCTTGAACCATGCTCCAGGAACCATGCATCGTCAAACCATGACCGCGAATCACCGTCTATCATCGGTAATGTCATGACTGACTCCAACATTCGCGTCCGGTTCGCTCCTTCTCCCACCGGCCTTCTCCACGTGGGCAACGCGCGAACCGCGCTCTACAACTGGCTCTATGCGCGGCGCACTGGCGGCGTGTTCGTGCTGCGCATTGAGGATACAGACGTCGAGCGCTCTGAAGTGCGCTATGAAACGCAGCTGATCGAGGACCTGCGCTGGCTGGGTCTCGACTGGGACGAAGGCCCCGGCACCCCCGGCGACTCGTCCGATCCGGGCCAGGGAGAATTCGGACCATACCGCCAATCCGAGCGTCTTTCCATCTACGCCCAACATACCGAGCAGTTACTGAAAGAAGGCAAGGCCTACCCATGCTTCTGCACCGCCGGGGAGTTGGAAACGGAACGCAAACAGGCCATCGCGGAACACCTGCCCCAGGTGTATTCCGGCCGCTGCCGCACGCTCGACAAGGCCACCGTGGACGCCAACATCGCCGCCGGCAAGCCCTTCGCGGTGCGGTTGAAGATCGAAGACCACCCCCTGCGTTTTCACGACCTGGTGCGCGGCGAGGTGGAGTTTGCCGCCGACACCGTCAGTGATCCCATCATTGTGCGCTCGGCCGCGGGCGAGGAGGACGGCGAGGTTGAAGGCATTCCCGTGTACAACTACGTGGTCACCATCGACGACGCCCTCATGGAGATCACCCATGTGATCCGCGGCGACGACCACATCTCCAACACCCCCAAGCAGGTGGCAATCTACGAAGCCTTCGGCTGGATGGTGCCGGACTTCGCCCATCTCTCCACCATCCTCGGCGCCGATCGCGAGCGCCTGTCGAAGCGCCATGGCGCGACGTCGATCTCTACGTTTAGAGAGATGGGCTACCTGCCGGAAGCGTTGGTCAACTACCTTGCCCTGCTGGGCTGGGGTGCGGAAGACGGCAAGACCGAAACCTTTACGCTCGATGAGTTGATCAAGGCTTTTACCCTGGAACGCGTGACGCCTTCGCCGGCCATCTTCGACTTCGACAAGCTCAACTGGCTCAACCGCCATTACCTGAAACTGGCATCGCCGGCTCGGCTGGCTACGCTGGCGTGGCCGTATTTTGCCCCCCAACTGCAATCGCCGGAGGCCGCCGCTTCCGAATTGGTGGGGCCGTGGTTTGAGAAGCTGCTCGCCCTCTTCATTCCCGCGGTCGATCACCTCGACCAGCTTCCCGCCGCCGCCGCGCCGGTGCTGGTGTTCGATCCGGACGCCGCCCGGGCCAACCCGGAAAACGCCGCCATCCTCGCCGCCGGCTCGGCAGGCACCGTGCTCATGGAGTTTGCCAACCGTGTGCGTACTCACTCCAGCCTCGTGCAGCCCGACGTGTTCAAAACATGGATCGACGAGATCAAAACGGCCACCGGCATCAAAGGGAAGGAGCTCTTCCACCCCATCCGGATTGCCCTGACCGGCGCCCATTCCGGCCGCGAGTTCGACAAGGTGATTCCTTTGATCGAGGATGGCTCGACTTTGGGCCTTGGCATACCCAGCGTGTGTGAGCGGGTTGAACGCTTCGTCGGAGTGTGAACGCAATGTCCAACATCTTCTGGATCGATGGAAATCCGCCTCCCGGCCTGGCCGTCGTCGCATGCCCCGCCGGCGATGACTGGCTTAAGGACGAATTGCGGCGCCTGAAGGCCGGTGGCATCGACACGGTGGTTTCGCATCTTGAAAAACAGGAAGCCGGCTGGTTGGGCTTGAAAGCCGAGCAGTCGACTGCCGAGAAAGTCGGACTCGCGTTCCTCCCCTTTCCCATCCCCGACACGCATGTTCCGCCGGACGTCGCCGCCTTTCGCGGCTTGGTCAGCGATCTCGCGCTACGGCTGCGCCGGGGCGAGCACATTGGCGTTCACTGCCGCGGCAGCATCGGGCGCGCTACTGTGACTGCAGCCTGCACCCTCATCCACCTCGGATGGAAACCGCAAACCGCTTTGACCGCCATTGAAGCGGCCCGCGGCCTTTCAATTCCCGACACCCGGGAACAGCTTGAATGGATTCTGGCCTACAAGGCCCAGGCGTCGTGAGTCCGGTCGTCGATCTCAGCTTCCCCCATCGCTGGCAGGCCGAGATTCTGCCCGCGCGGCCGCTTATTCTGCCGCCTCGCCACTTCACCTACCCGCTCGTAGCGGACGAGATCGAGCGCGGCGCCCTCGAAGTCCTGATCCGCCCGGAATCGCATCAACTACACCCCTTCCTTGCCACCTGTGCTCTTGGATTTCGCGATCCCGCCGTGCCCACGGGGCTGTGGTCCGCTCCCCATCCCGAAGAAATCTGTGCCGTCTCCGGCGGCTACGCCTACATCATCGACACCGCCAACCCCGGGAGCTTCAGCATGATTCCCCACCGCCCGGTCCTCGAAATCCGCACCCTTCCAGCCCGCGGACTATTGCTGTTCATCGGCCACCATTCCATCCTGGCCTGGGGCCACAATGGCCAGGCATGGCAATCGCAAAAACTCTCGGACGAAGGCATCACCATCACCGGCCTCGACGCAGGTTTACTCCGCGGCCAGGGCTGGGATCTTATGACCGACAAAGACACTTCTTTCGCGCTCGATCTCGCCACCGGCCTCGTCACCCGCTGAATTCAGTTGAGTCTCGCGCCCTGATCCCCGACAATGCTTCCATGATGTCGAGCAACCGACGCAGCTTCCTCCGCCAGGCCGCTACCCTGGCCGGCGCCTTCTCCGCCAGCAGTCTGTTCCAGCAAGCCCACGCCTCCGACTTCCACGCCGCAGCGGCCCGCATCGCCGGGCTCAGTGATGTGGAAGCTGCGCAGAACGAGGACTATTGGGCCGTCATCCAGCGCGCCTACTCCGTGAACCCGAACCTGATCAACCTCAACAACGGCGGCGTTTCCCCCGCGCCCATCGTCGTGCAGCAAGCGGTCGAGCGCTATAACCAGCTCTCCAATGAGGGTCCCTCGTATTACATGTGGCGCATTCTCGACCAGGGCCGCGAGCCGCTGCGCGAAAAGCTGGCCGCGCTGGCCGGCGTCCAGCCCGGCGAAATCGCCATCAACCGCAATTCCACCGAAGCGCTTAATACCGTGATCTACGGGCTCGAACTGAAAGCCGGCGACGAGGTCATCGGCACCAAACAGGATTACCCCAATATGATCCAGGCCTACCGCCAGCGCGCGGTCCGCGACGGCATCGTCTACAAGCAAATCAGTTTCGACTTCCCCTGCGAAGACGACGCAGCCATCGTGAAGGCCTATGAACAAGCCATCACTCCGCGCACCAAACTCATTCATGTCACCCACATGGTCAACTGGGTTGGCCAGACCATGCCGGTGCGCAAGATCGCCGACATGGCCCACGCGCACGGCATCGAGGTCATCGCCGACGGCGCGCATTCTTTCGGACTGCTCGACTTCAAGGTTCCCGACCTCGGCTGCGACTACTTCGGCACCAGCCTGCACAAGTTTCTGTCCGCGCCCATCGGCACCGGCATGCTGTGGATCAAGGCCGGCAAGATCGAGAAAATCTGGCCCCTGACCTGCAACGGCACGCCGCGCAGCGCCGACATTCGCAAGTTCGAAACCCTGGGCACGCGCAGCTTCGCTCTCGAACAAGGCATCGGCGAAGCCATCAACTTCCACCAGGGCATCGGACCGGCCCGCAAAGAAGCGCGCATCGGCTACCTCAAGAATTACTGGGCTTCGCGCGCCCAGGCCATGCCCAAAGTCAAGCTGCACACTTCGCTCAACCTCAAGTACTCATGCGCCATCTGCGGCGTCAGCGTCGACGGCATGACCCCATCCGAGCTTGAAAACGCACTCTTCGACCGTTACAAGATTCACACCGTGGGCATCGTGTGGGAAAACATCAAGTGCGTGCGCATCACCCCGCATGTATACACATCGATGGCGGATGTCGATAAGCTGGTGCGGGCCTTGGGAGAGATCAGCGCCAAAGCGTAGAGTAAGGACGTCCTTAAGCGCTATGCGAGCGTTCAGGAACGATTCGCCCCTCTAAACTCTGACCGGCCAGGGCCGGCGCGTACCCCGCATAGACCCCTCGGAACACCGCGTCCCAACTCGCGTTCTCCGCGTAGGCTCGCGCCGAACCACGCATGGCGGCATGTCTCATGGGATCGCCAAGCACGCCCGCCACGGCCGTCGCGAATTCGTCATCGGGAACGATGCGTCCGGTTTCTCCGTCCCGCACGATGGTTGCGGGGCCGCCGTCCGGGGTTACGATGGCCGGAACACCGCTGGCCAGCGCCTCCAGCACCACGTTGCCAAACGTGTCGGTGTGCGACGGGAACACGAAGAGGTCCATGTTGGCATAGGCCGCTGACAGCGCCTCTCCGCGCAGCACCCCTGGAAACTCCGCCCGCGGCAGGCGGTCGCGCAGCCAATCCTTCTCTCCTCCATGGCCGACGATGAGGAAATGAAAACTCCTGTGCCCCCGTTCTTCCAGTTCTCGTTGCACGCGCGCCAACAGCGCGACGTTCTTCTCCACCGAGAGCCTGCCCACGAATCCCAGTACGTGGTCGCGCCGATCGGACGAACGGTCGCGCTTGGCGGGATGGAAGAGAGCGGCATCCACACCCCTCGGCATCAGGTGGCAGGGCCGCCCTGTTAACTCTTCCAGCTTGCGGCATAGCTTGGCATTGGGGGCGAACATCACCCGGGCTTGCTTGTAGAAGAGCGCCGCTGCTCCCATGGCCAGGTCCTCAATCGTGCGGCTGGCGGCATCCGCTTGTTCTTTGGGAAGAAGACGCAGAAACCAATCTGACCGGCGCGCCGCGTACTCGTGCACGTTGGTGTGCCAGCTCGCAGCCAGGGGCAGATTGAAATTTGCGGCCAGGCCCGCGCCCAGCATGCCAATCTCGCTGGGACCGGTGATATGAATCAGGTCGGGCTTGAAGCGTTCCAGAACCTCGTCGATCAGCGGAATATGGCGCAGGAATGCGGGGTCGAATCGAAGGTCTTTCTCCAGCGCAAATGAAAGCACGCCCCGTGGCAATTCCAGCGTCCAGACATTCCCCTCCTTGGTCAGAGATTGGGCGCGGTCGCCCGCGCGCACGCAAAGAAACGGAAGGTCATGCCGCCGGGCGAAGGCCTCAAAGTGGCGGCTGGTGTGCGCGACCCCGTTCACTTCGTGAAACGAATCCGGAAAATAGGCCACCCGCGGGGGTCGATCAGCCGCGGCCGCCATCGAGGCAGAGCGCGGCCTGGCCGGCGCCGGCTGATCAGGCAAATGAAGCCCATCGGACGGCCATGCACACACACTGGATTCCGCTTCCATTCGCCCCATCGCCATTTCTCTTGATCCCTGTGCCAGGAGCGGAGTAGCGATCAACGGCGCTAACTCCGCTGACTACCATACTGGGGCCGCAGTCATCCTTCAGACTCGCCCAGGGCCGCCCCCAGCTGGTGCGACTCGCTCCACGCGATGCGCAGTCCGCCTGACACCGGGCTCCTGCCCAGCAACCGGACCATGCCAATGCCCCAATGCGCCCACAAGGGCGCCGAGCCGCTCGGCCACAATTCGGACAATGGCGTGTCCACACCTTGGGCGTTGGGATGGAAGACCCGTTCGTCCCAGGTTCGCGATCCCTGCGGAAAGTCCGGGTAGTCGCGGATGGCATCGATGGTCGAACGCAGAATGCGGTGCTTCCACGGCTCGGCATACTGGGGCATGAATAAGACCTTGCTGCGCTTCTCGCGCCGAATCTCATGCACGAACTCGGTAAAGCTGGCTGCGTTGGTGAGATTGATGTTCGCGTTCGGTTCAATCCCGTGCCGGTCGCCCCCCGAGATCAGCACCATGTTCCACTGCGCCGCCAGCTGCCGTACCGCGCGATTCTCGTCCCAGTGGCGCAAGCCGTTTAATTCCAGCGCGTGCAGATACTGTCCATTCTTCAGCAGAAAGTCGTTCACCAGGAAATTGTGCTTCTCCGCTCCAATTGTGAACAGGTCCCAGAGAGGATGGTTGAAGACAACCAGGACATTGGGCTCGTCATTCAGCGCCGCCAGGATCTCGGTGCACCGCGCATCGCTCGGATGCGCGGTGTAGTCTTCCAGCGTCGCCATCCACTCGGAGGCCTTGGCACTCGGCAGGTTGTGGATGCCCAGGTGGAAGTCCTGCACCCCGCCATAGGGAGCGCTCCACTCCACGGAGACCGGGATCTGCCGCGCACTGGGAACCGTCCGCAGCAACATGGGGGCCTTGATGTTGTCGTGATCGCTGATCGACACCATCGGCGCAACACCCAGGTTCTCGATCTGCCGGCTTTCCAGGTCGAACGCCAATTTCGGAGTCAAAGGCGGCGTCCAATAGCTCGCCATGTAGTCGATCCGCAATCCATGCATCGATTCCGCTCTACGCTCCAGACGCGCCATCAGGGGGCCAAGAAGCGGAATCTGGTTGCCCATGTTGGCGATGA
Organism: Occallatibacter sp.; assembly: GCA_036488735.1. Classification (GTDB taxonomy): domain Bacteria; phylum Acidobacteriota; class Terriglobia; order Terriglobales; family Acidobacteriaceae; genus Telmatobacter. The sequence continues at coordinate 442,282 of DASXHC010000039.1, read as the reverse complement.
AGCTGAGGGTTTCCTTGGACTGGTTGGTGTGACTGTGCAAGGACACGCCAGAGCGAAATCCTTCCGCCGCACGCTTGTCAGACCACAGATAAGAGATCGATGAACTGGTCATTTCTCCCCCTTTTGATCCTGGCTAGCTTGTTCTTTCGCCTTAGTTTCCTATGCGGGTCATAAATTTAAAATGAATAGAGGACGAAATACCCTTCAATTTAAAAGGGTAATCAACCAGGTTACGGGTCCAGGCGGACTTGAATCGGGCTGGCCGCTGTCCTGGCGGCCGCCAGGCTGATAGGCAGCTTTGCAGGAAATTACGCCAGCCTGGAGCATAATCACAAGCATTGAGGGTTTTGCCTGGGCTGGGCCGAGGATTGTCCAATCAACGAGGCAAAAGGGAGACACCCCCTCCCCCCTCCCCCCCTTTTGGGATGGGGTTTTGATACTAACATGCTGATAATAAGCGATTTACATAATTCAACCAACGCAAAAAAGACCCTGAAAAGCCCGAAAAATCGGCGATTTCCCCGAAATTTTGCCCGGTTTTCCGAAGGAAAATGGCTAAATCTGGCCCAAGCGCCGGATCTTTTTCTCCCCACGTTGCCCGAACCTTATCGACCGTCTGCAGATGCAAAAACCGTCCGCATAGGTTATTTTCGGGTCTTCGCCAATTCCGGTCCCAGGAACTCGTCAAAACTCCCGCCTGCCATCAACTCCGGTTCGGGCGGCACCACGGCGGATTCCGGTACTTTACGGCTCGCTGCTTCCGGTGTGAGGTAGTTTTCGGTCAACCCTTGCCGCAAAATACCGAATGCCTCTTCCGGTGTATCCGCGAACTGGAACAACTCAATGTCCTTCGGCGAAATCGCGCCCGTATCGACCAGCGCGTCCAGGTTGAATACCTTCTTCCAGTATTCCGAGCCATAGATCACCACCGTGATCTTCTTGGCCAGCTTCTGAGTCTGGGCGAGCGTCAGAATCTCGAACATCTCGTCCAATGTCCCGAAACCGCCGGGAAAGACAACCAGGGCCTTGGACAGATACGCGAACCAAAGCTTGCGCATGAAGAAATAGTGAAACTCAAAATTAAGCGAAGGCGTGATGTAGGGATTGGGCGATTGCTCGAAAGGCAGACGGATATTGAGACCGATCGTTTTGCCCCCTGCTTCGTGAGCCCCTCGATTGGCCGCCTCCATGATTCCGGGCCCGCCGCCCGACGTGACCACAAAACGATGGCGCCACGAGGGAATCCTTTTCGCCCAGTGCGTCAGTAGCTGCGCCAGCCGGCGCGCATCCTCGTAGTAGCGGGCCATCTCCACTGCCGCGACCGCGCGCTTGCGCTGCAGGTTGCTCGCCTTGCCTTCCACAATCTGGGGAATGCTGGCCGGTTGCTCCTCGCTGGGAGCGGGACGGCTCGACCCCGTGTTGTCCAGCAATTCCAACTCGTGGTCGGCTTCTTCGCGCCCGCGAAAACGGGCTGAACCGAAGAACACTACCGTGTCCTGGATTTGCTCTTTGCGGAAACGCGCCAGGGGTTCGCAGTATTCAGCCACAATCCGGATGAGCCGCCCGTCCGCGCCGTTCAGGAAAGAAGGATTCTCATACGCCAGAGGCGCACGGTCAAGGGGAGGAGGTGCGGCGTTTCCGGGAATCGTCGCGCGGACATTCTCGGGAGCCGGTGGGGTAGATGTCGTTTCAGGCGGTTGGGAGGCCGCTGTTCCCTGTTCCTTGTTTCCTTCGTCGTTCATGGTCTTACCCGTCCCGATGGCGGACCGCGTCGCGGAATGCAATCCAGAGATTCAGCAGTCCCAGACCAGATATGATGCCGCGGACCGCGCCGTTCGCCGCAAAAATCGAAATCGTAGGAAAATGCAGGAAGAGAGGGTTCTGATCCCAAAAAATCCGCGACCAGGGCGCATAGCAAACCGCCAGCCCGATATACATGCGCAAAAGCACGCGCAGAAATAACTCCGCACGTTCAAGCCAGCGAGGGATGCGTTGCTGCGTATGCTTGGCAGGAACAGTCGCTGCAGGATTCTCTGGGGGAATATCGGAGAGAGGCGCGGCCCCAGGAGCCGGGTTCGCAGTGAGTGGGGGCGATGTCATTTCCGGCTGTTGGGACATTCCTTGAATTCACTCGCCTTCCCCGGATCTGCCCATCCAGGCGCTGCCTCAGACCCGAAAAAGTCCGGGTCCGCCATGGGGACGACGTAATGCAACGGTAACACAGCGATGGGCGCCGCGAACGCTCTTTCAGCGTCGGCGCGAGGCATCCTCACCGTGCGCTTATCTCCATCAGCCCCTCAGTCACCGCGCGGCACGATCCCGGCGCGGAGAACTTCCGCACCGTCCCATCGTCGTATGTCACTGAAATCAAGTCGACCAGGCCAGCCGAGGTGAACCCCGGCAGAACCAGGTTTCCCGCGACCTCGGGGCCGCCATCCGCGCTCAGGCGAACGGTAAGCGTTTTTTCTATCTCGAAGGAACGGTTTGGAACAGCCTTCGCCGGCATCATCCGCCCGTTGTCATTTGTTCCATGGACAGTCACCGTCGCTTTCACCATGCGGGCGCTGTTTCCGTCGGACAGGCGCGCATCGTTCAGCAACAGACGCAGCCGCGCCGCAAACGTCTCGGCGCGCGCGCCATCCTTGCTGGCTTCTCGCAATTGGCCGCCAATGCCTTGGCGCACCCGCATGTCAATGGGGCAATCTGACGGTCGTGAAGCGACAAAAGAAGCTTGTCCGGTGAAGGTCGCCGGCTTCTGCGCAATCGAAGAAAGCGCTCCAGAAACAAGCACGACAGCAAAGACAGTGGCGATTCGCATCGGGCACCTCAGCCAAACAATACGCCGCACCGTGTCGCCATGCAATCCCGTCTGCGTTTGTCGAACCGGCTACCTTCCTCCGGCTGCCATTAATGGCTTGCTCTCCACCTGGTACTTGCCGTAATCGATAGACAACACCGCGTTTCCGCCCACGCGCACCTTGCTTTCACTGCGGTTTTGAGCGGGAAGCCAGAATCCGTCGATCCGCACATATTTATGGTCGATCGCCGTTTTGCTGATCCAGAATGAGGGGTTTTTGGCCGGCTCCGCTGCAATCTTGGCGACCGCAAAATCCGCGGTATCCACCCAGACCTTGCCCCGATAAAGATATTTGCTGCTTACTTTCGGCTCGACTGCCAGGATGTACGCCGGGCGGTCACCAACATCCTCGATGCCCTCAAGTTTGAATTCGTAATTAGCCTGCGTCAGGGCCGTGGCGTGCTTGTCGCCGCCCGCGTCCTGCTCGCTCTCGACCAGCCTTTTCAGCACCTTGTCGACGAGGAGCTTTGAACCGCTCTGCGAGACGACGCGGAACGTCTTTCCCGTTGCCGCATCGTAGTCCACCTCGACAACCAGCCCGGCTGCAATCTTCGCCAAACCCTTATACGAGACATCGTAGTGGCGGACGGAGTGATAGTGCCTGAGTTCATCCAGTCTGCGCTTATTCTGATGGTCCATCTCGCTGACGATTTGTGGTGCCGTCAGCTTCGAGCCGACGCCGGATAGAGAGTTAGCGCCTTGCGCGCTCATTGTGGCCGGTGCAAACAGCAGCATTAGCCAGGCAGCCAGGCACGCTTTGGCCGCGTACGGGAATACCACGGGGTGACGGGACATCTAACCCATCGTATTCCTCCTGCCCCCAAGTAGGTGGCCGAGCGAACATAAATGTCATATCCGGTTCATTCTGTGGGTCAAACTATGTATGCTTTTCGCCCGAGCAACAGGAATGACCGGACGATGCCGCAACAGGCTTGGGCTGTTCGAAACCTCGTTCCTTGTCAACAAAGTAGCCGCCATCATACCTGTCGTGGTGGCGAACCCACGCCATCGAATGCTTCAGCCCAGCTTCATCGCGACCCTTCGGCGTCAGGTCAAGGAAGTTGTACGTGCCCACCAGGATGTCGAGCCCGCGCTCATAGCTCGAATACGTGTGGTAGATCTCGCCGTTAGCATCCCTGGCGAACACGCTTGCACCGGGACCTTCCTCGCTCGGAAACTCCGTCGACTTGTAGTTGTACTCCACCTTGCCGCTGGCCTGCTCTTGCTGGGTAAACGACACGTGATAGTCAAAATTGAAATCGATCCCGAACGACGAAACCCAATGAAACTTCCAGCCCATCCGCTGCTTGAACGCAGCGATTTGCGCATACGGCGCGCGCGAAACCACGACCAGCGTCACGTCACGATGCGCCAAGTGAGGAAGCATGCCGTCAAAGTGATCCGCGAGGTACGAACAGCTCGGGCAGCCCTCGCTCCAATCGGGACCAAACATGAAGTGATAGACAATCAGCTGGCCGCGTTTGTCGAACAGATCAGCCAGTGTCTCCTTGCCGCGCGGTCCCTCGAATACATACTGCTTCTCAATCCGCTCCCAGGGCAGTTCGCGCCGCTGGCGGCTCAGCTCATCACGCAGCCGCGTGAATTCCTTCTCCTTGCTCAGGAACTCCTTGCGCGCTGTGATCCATTCATCGTGCGATACGGTCTTCTTATGACCTACCTCTGTCAGAGTCGTGCCCATCGTGATCCTCCTTCTGCTCGGTATTCGTGGGGAATTTGCTTTTGGGTTTCTTCTTCCATAAAATCGTTGCGGCCAAAGCCGTCAGCCCGCCTGTCCCGGTGGCGCTGCCGGCTATGACCGCTGCGGTTGCAAGACATACGGGACACATAAATCCTCCCGGGCTCAATCGCTGTCGTTACTGCATGAAGAGAGGCGGTTCGTCGGCGCTGGGACCAAAACTTGCCGGCACCGGAATGTCGAGCAAGCGCAGGTAGACGCTGAATTGGCCGCGATGCTGATACCAGTGACTGAGCATCACATCGCGCAGAAACTGGCTGCGAGGTTGCGCCAGCACTTCCTTTTCCCCCGCGAAGAGGCGCCAGGTTTCATGCATGGCTTCGTCATCAAACTGCAACAATAAATGCCTTACCGCCGCGACGCTCTCGTCGAACGCCGTAAGAATTTCCTCAGTCGTCGCCGGCTGCGGAAACTCCTTGAATTCCGGGACCTGATTTGACCTGCTCGCAGCAAACCGCACCACTCCGCCCGGCACCAGCGCGAGGTGGAATGCCAGTTGCCCCGCGGTCATCGACCTTTCATGCGGCTTCCAGGTCAACTTGTCATTCGGCAAGCGCTCCAGAAATCTGCGCGTGATGGATGCCTGAAATTCAAACTCGGTGAGCAAAGACGATGCAATCGACTCCGCGATCATTGGCTGTGCAAGTGACATGTCATTCCTCCTTTTGTTTGGGAAGTAAATTTCTGCCGATTGAAACCCTACTTGGACGACAATCCTTCAGCGCGCTTGTGAATGCGCTCCAGGATGGACGACCAGCCTTGGTTGATGCCTGCCTTCTGCTCCGGCGCGATCACTCCCATTCCCGAGTGGCGGAAAGTGATCAACGTACCGCCGTCCTTCTCCGTCAGCCGGTATTGCACATTCGACAAAAACGGAAAGGATGCGAAAAGCGGCCCGCTGAACTCCAGCAGTGTGGGCCGCTTGATAGCCTGCACGTGCGCCCAGTAGTGGCCATTGTCGTTGCCCAGGTCGCGATACCACCGTCCTCCCGGCCAAGGCTCGAGCACCATCGGCATGGGCACTCCATCTCCACGTTCGTTGCTCGGACCGATCTCTTCCAGGATGGCCTCGAAGGTGACCTCAAGAGATGCCTGTACATGAATTTCCTTGGTTATGTTGATCATCAGGTCTTCAATGCTTTGTATTTCCTGAATCATTGTTCCTCTCCTTCCGCATTTTCTCTTCCGCTCGTTCCTTGATGCGATTCAGTTGGTTCTTCCAGTAGCGTTCAAAGGTCGCGGTCCACTCATGCATGGGCCTGATCGCCTCGGCATTGGTGCTGTAAAGCTTGTGACGCCCGTTTCGTCGCACATTCACCAACCCCACATCGCGCAGCACGCGAAGGTGTTTGGACACCGAAGGCTGATCGAGCCGGAGAATCGTGACAATCTCACCGACCTCATGCTCGCGCACAACCAGCATCGTGAGGATCTCGCGGCGCCGCGGCTCTGCCACGGCGTTGAAGACGTCGGAAGTGGTTGCCGCCCTCGCCATAGACAGAACATTACATGCCGATATGGGAATATGTCAAGCCAGATTGTTTGAAAATCATCGAAGGCATGGCATATCGAGAATTCCTATCGGTACACGGACACGAAGATTTAGCACCAAGTTCGATCGCCCGAGTATGTGTGTGACACTCCCAGATCGCGGCAGGTCCAGTTCGATAGGGGAAACTTCCCATTCGAACCATCGCTTCTCTGGGCTGCATCCGCGCACGGTATCTTCATCTCCGACGGGCGGTGCAGGATACTTCATGAATCGAATCAGGGAATATGCGCGTTCGAGCGCTTTTCATTTGCTCTCCGTTGCGGTCATGGTCCTCACGGAGAGGCCAGGACAGTCGCAAAGCGGGGCCAAACCGAGTGGCACCTCGATCACGACTCAAGACCTGTCTGGGAATCCATGTGACGTCATGCAGTCCATGGCGGGGATGAGCGTGATGGGCGAGAGCATGGCGGCGATGGCGAACCACATGTGCATTACTCCGACCCGTCCTCCCCAGCCGGGTGACGAGGGAAAAGCAAAGGCCGTGGTTGCGCAAGTCAAAGCAATGATGGAGAAATACAGGGATTACAAGAAAGCCATCGCGGACGGATTCGTTCAAGGAAATCCGACCGTCGATCAGCCTCAATTTCATTTCAATAACGAAGCCAACGCGAAACTTGCCGATTCTCAGTTCGACCCTTCGCGGCCCACTTCCCTGCTTTACTTTCGAACCCCGACTCAGAAGTTTCGATTGGAAGGCGTGATGTTTACCGCCCGCCCGAATGCCACCGAGGATGAACTGAATCAGCGCATTCCCCTGAGCATTGCCCGCTGGCACAAGCACACGAATTTTTGCGGAGCGCCGGAAAACAAGACCAAAGAGTACTTCGGAACAAATCCGAAGTTCGGCATGTTTGGTTCCATCCATACAAAGGAAGCATGCGACGCCGAAGGTGGAACCTTTTTGCCCGTGGTCTTCACGTGGATGATTCACGTCTTCCCGTATGAGGACGACTTCAAAAATGTTTTCTCGATGAACGACGATGAGCCGCATTTTAAATAGCCAGTCGCAACGCCGGGGGAGTAGGGCGCGGTTTGTCGACGAATGAAAGCGTTTGCAACGCGGCGGCACGGCGGTTTACGATGCGGGCCTATGAAAAAGTTAGCGTTTACGCTGCCTCTGTTTCTGCTTCTTATTGCGTCTTCGGTTTACGGCCAGGGACCTGCCGACCCACTCGCCCCCACCCGCGATACCAAGTCCGCGGTCCAAATCGACAAAGAGTGGCAGCAATCCGTATCGAAGTATGACGTGGAGCGCAACCGCCTGCTCGCCGAGGCCGACCGCCAGGCGAACGACGGACCCTATCGCCCCGACTGGGCCACGCTCAACAACTATCAGCAGCCGCAGTGGTACAAGGACGCAAAGTTCGGCATCTTCATTCATTGGGGCGTGTATTCGGTTCCCGCAGCAGAGAATGAGTGGTACCCGCGCAACATGTACAAGCCCAGCGAGGGCGCATACAAGAACTTCCGCGAACACTTCGCCAAGGGCGATGAGTCGAAGGGCTATAAAGACCTCATTCCCCTGTTTCGCGCCGAGCACTTCGACGCTGTTGGGTGGGCCAAGGTATTTAAGGACTCAGGCGCACAATACGTGGTCCCGGTGGCCGAGCATCACGACGGCTTCTCCATGTACGATTCCGGACTGTCCGACTGGACGGTGGTCAAGATGGGCCCCAAGCGCGACACGCTGGCCGAATTGTCCAAGGCCATCCGTGCCCAGGGCCTGCACTTCGGGTTGAGCTCGCATCGCGCTGAACACAACTTCTTCTACGACGGCGGACGCGCCATGCGCTCCGATGTCAACGATCCGAAATATGCATCGCTCTATGGCCCTGCGCACCAGTGGTTCGAAGCCGGCGGCGACGATCATGGGCTTATCAACGACTGGACCTGGGTAAGTGACGCCTGGACGCGCGACTGGCTCGCCCGCGACACCGAACTCGTCGAGAAATATAAACCCGAGATCGTTTACTTCGACTGGTGGATCGGGCAGCCCAACTTCCGCCGCGCCGTCGCCGAATTCGCGGCTTTCTATTACAACTACGCCGCAGCCCATGGCACTACGGCGGTCATTGACTTCAAAGACTACTCACTCAATTGGAAAGCCGCGGTGCGCGACTTCGAACGCGGCCAGCAGGACCGCATCATCGCCGATCACTGGCAGACCGACACCTCCATCAGCGATAAGAGCTGGGGTTACATCGAAAACGACACTTTCAAGTCGCCGGAATTTCTGGTTCATCAACTCGTCGACATCGTGAGCAAGAACGGCAACCTGCTGCTCAACTTCGGTCCCAAATCCGACGGCACCATCCCGGACGAAATTCGCACCACGCTGCTGGAAATGGGCGCATGGCTCAAGGTGAACGGTGAAGCCATCTACGGCACTACACCCTGGAAGACCTTCGGCGAGGGACCCACGCAGGTAGTAGCCGGCGCTTTCCATGACACCGACACCAAGCCTTACACGGCCCAGGATTTCCGCTTCACCGCCAAGGGCAACACAGTGTACGCCATCGGGATGGCTTGTCCCTCCGACGGCAAGGCTGCCATTCACGCGCTGGGCACCGCGCACGAAGGCGCATCTCTTCCCGTAACTTCTGTCGAGATGTTGGGTTCTAGTGACAAAGTGACATGGGCCCAGAACGCCGATGCCCTCGAAGTCACGCTGCCCGCCGGCGCCACGTGTAAGTACGGATACGCCCTCAAACTGACGCCCTCGGCACACTAAACTACGGCAAACTCGGCTGCGCGGAATCGCGTCCAATCAGGAAGCGGTTCCGGGCCCCGATCGTTTTCCGCATATGGATACCTTGTCGCATTGCGCTCCTCTGCCCTGATTGAAATCAGGTTCCTGAGGTGAATAGATGCATCGAAGATTATTTTCCTGTTTGTTGTTTTCAGGTGTGCTGGCAACATCCGCCGGCATGCATGCCCAGGTAAGGCCCGACATGCGCGGCGGCGGCCCCACACCCAACCTTGAGTTGTACGGCGGCTACTCCTATGTCTTCCGCACCTACAACCCCACTGCAAATACCATTGCCACCAGTGGCAGAAATGGATGGGATGCCTCCCTCAAGGTGCCGGTCTTTGGCTCCTTCCTCGGGATCAAAGGCGATGTGTCGGGCAGTTACCTCAACCACAGCAATGACCCCAACCTGAACCCCAAAACTTACTTCTTTCTTTTAGGCCCGCAGGTCTCCGTTCACTTGGGCAGGTCGACTGTTTTTGCGCATGGCATGGTGGGCAGCGCACACGTTACCCAAAACGCCATCCCCAATCTGCGCTCGGATAACACGTTCGCTGTCGCCGTGGGCGCAGGGCTCGATGCGGGCTTCTCGCGCTGGCTGGCGTGGCGCGTGACCGGCGACTACTACAACACGCACTACCAGGCAACCAATCAGAATATCCGCGAGATTCTCAACTCCAACGGACGCATTTCAACCGGCCCCGTCATTCGGTTTTAACTGCGACCGATCCACGATTTGAATCGGCGGGCAATCCACGTGTCTTCGTGTCCATCCTTTCCGTTTCGCATGCTCTTCGGCAAATCGTTAATCATTGCCGGACTTGGAGCGGAAAGGATCGGGGACACGACTCTTCACGGCGCGTGTAACTCCGACATTACCGGCAGTCTCGCTCACCGTGCTATCCTCCCCGGCATGAACGTGCACGCCCTCAACCGGCGCAGTTTTTTGGCCGCTCTTGGATATACCTCCGCTGTGTCCGCATGGAGCCTCGCACGGCCCGGCGATGCCGCCGATGCGCATGATTTAGCCCGCGATCCGCTGCGCCCTTCGTATCATCTGCTCCCGCCCCACAACTGGATGAACGATCCCAACGGACCCATCTGGTGGAAAGGAAAGTATCACCTCTTCTACCAGCTCAATCCGCATGCGGCGGTATGGGGCGATATGCACTGGGGTCATGCCGTCAGCACGGACATGATCCACTGGCATCACGAAGCCATTGCGCTCGCGCCCACGCCGGGCGGCGCGGACAGCGAAGGCTGCTTCAGCGGATCGGCGGTGGTCCACAACGGTGTTCCCACCTTCATCTATACGGGAGTACAGAATGCATCCCCCGAACAAGCCACCATCCGCGACGGCAGCGACAAGCTGCGGGAAACGCAGATGCTGGCCACCGCCGAAGACGATGGGCTCCTGCATTGGAAGAAACAAGAGACACCGGTGATTCCCACTCCGCCGGCCGACGTGCACGTGACCGGCTTTCGCGACCCGTGCCCATGGAAGGAGGGCGACGACTGGTACATGGGTGTCGGCTCCGGCGAGCGCGGCAAAGGCGGGTGCGTGCTGCTCTACCGCTCGCAGGATCTGCACCATTGGGAGTATCTGCATAAACTCGCCGAAGGCAAGCCCAACGGCAAGCAGGCCCCCAATCCGTGCGACACCGGAGAGATGTGGGAGTGCCCCGACTTCTTTCCATTGGGCAAACAGCACTATCTCCAATATTCCGCCGAAGACAAAGTCGTCTGGACCACCGGAGAATACGACGCAGTGGCGCACACCTACTCGTCGAAGCGGCAGGGCGTGCTCGACCATGGTGCCTACTATGCGCCCAAGAGCTTTCTAGCGCCGGATGGCCGCCGCATCATGTGGGGCTGGATTCGCGAGACGCGTCCTGAAGCGGAGTTCGCCGCAGCCGGCTGGTCCGGCGTAATGTCGCTGCCGCGCGTATTCACCTTAGGCGCATTGGGCCAACTTGAAATGCATCCCGCCGCCGAAGTCGAATCGCTCCGCGGCCAGCAGGAAAAAGCCATCGTTCTGCCCGGCACACCCTTCCGCCGCAAGCTATCTGAACTGCGCTACGAACTGCACGTTCCCATCGGCCTCTTCTCCGCGACCTCCGCGACTGTCCGGCTTCTCGTCAACGGCGATGCGGCATGGGAGTTGACCATGGACCTCGCCGCCACCACGGTCCGTTGCGGCAAAATCGAGTTTCCCCTGCCGTCGCAGCCTTGGCCTCAGCCCTATCTCCGCGTTTTCCTTGACGGCTCTGTGATCGAGTCCTTCATCGGGGGCCACGAAGCCATCACCTCCCGCGTCTATGCGCTCAAGCCCGGAGCTACTGAAGTCGAAATATCCATCGCCGGAAAAAAACCTGCCCATCTCGATCTCTGGCCCATGAACCCAATCTCTTCCGATCGCCTCACCACCTGACCCACCGCCAATTTCGTTATAGTGTCCGAAAGGCGTTTCCTTTCCCAAAGGACCCACACTATGACACTCGATCGTCGAGGCTTCCTCACGGCCTGCAGCCGCGCCGGCATCACTTCGGCCCTGCTCCCCGGCATTCTTTACACCCTTGCAGCGCAGGCGCAGGATGCGACCCCAGACGCAAAACATCCGGAGCCTCCCAAAATCACGCCCGCGATGCTGGACCAGGCCGCCATGCTCGCCGGCGTCGGCCCCTTCTCCGCTGAGCAGAAGCAGATGATGCTTGACGGTCTCAACCAGCAGCGCGGCTCGTACGAAGCCATCCGCTCCATGAAGATCCCCAACTCCGTCGCGCCCGCTTTTGTGTTTCATCCGCAGCCGCCCGCGGCCGCAGTCAAGGCAATTTACGAAGGCAAATCGGAACATGCGGGAGACGGATGGAAACCCAAATCCGCCGTCAGCGCCCCGGCACACATTGAAGACCTCGCCTTCGCGACCGTCGGCGAACTGGCCAGCCTGCTGCATGCGCGCAAGATCACTTCCCTGGCCCTGACCCAGATGTACATCGACCGCCTGAAGCGCTACGACCCGAAGCTGCACTTCGTTATCTCGCTAACTGAAGACCGCGCGCTGGCCAAAGCCAAAGCCGCCGATGCCGAAATCGCGGCCGGCAAGTATCGCGGCCCGCTGCACGGCATTCCGTGGGGCGCTAAAGATCTCCTTGCAGTGAAGGGCTATCCCACCACATGGGGGGCCGGCGGATTTGAGCATCAGTCGTTCGACGAGGACGCAACCGTCGTGCAGCGCCTGGACGAAGCCGGCGCCGTGCTCGTCGCCAAGTTCACCCTCGGCGCTTTGGCTATGGGCGACAAATGGTTTGGCGGACGCACGCGGAATCCATGGAACCCCAATCAAGGATCCAGCGGTTCGTCGGCTGGTTCCGCCAGCGCCGTAGCCGCAGGCTGCGTCGCGTTCGCCATTGGTTCGGAAACACTGGGCTCTATCTCATCCCCCTCCACACGCTGCGGCGACACCGGTCTCCGTCCGACGTTTGGTTTCGTGCCGCGCACCGGAGCCATGGCCCTCAGCTGGACCATGGATAAGCTCGGCCCTATCTGCCGTTCTGTCGAAGATTGCGCACTTGTGCTTGAGGCGATCCACGGGCCCGATGGCAAGGACGCCTCCGTCTACCCGGCGCATTTCCATTGGAATCCGAATCTCGATTGGCGCTCGCTGCGCGTGGGCTATTTGAAAAGCGGCTTCGACGAGCCCAAGCCCCTCGAATTACACGAAGCCACGGCAACCGAAACCGCCGAAGAAAAGAAAAAACGCGAAGAGGACAACACGAAAATGGAGGCCGACCGCGCGCGCAGCAACTACGATCGCCGCTTCGATCTGGCGGCCCTCGACAAGCTTAAGGCCATGGGCGTAAAGCTCACGCCGGTCGAGTTGCCGGAGCACTTGCACTACGGCGCCATGACCCCTCTGCTGACCGCCGAAGCAGCCGCGGCATTCGACGATCTCACCATGTCCGGCCGCGACAAGCTCCTCACGGAACAAAGCGCGGAAGACTGGCCCAATGACTTCCGCGTCGCCCGCTTCTATCCGGCGGTCGAGTACATCCAGGCCAACCGCGCCCGCACTCTTGCAGTCCAGCAGGTCTCGGCGCTCTTCGAACAGGTGGACGTTATCGTCACTCCCACAAATGGAGTGCAACTCGTCGCAACCAACCTCACCGGCCACCCTGCGATCATTCTGCCCAATGGACTGCGTGGCGCCGATGCACCCCGTCCACCGAAAGAAGACGACGGCGACAACGACAACATCGGCGGCCCGGGCACTCCGGTATCGCTCACGTTTCTCGCCGGCCACTATCAGGATGCGAAGCTGGCTGCATTTGCCCGCGCGTATCAGGACGCCACCGACTTCCACAAGCAGCATCCCAAGCTCGACGGATGAAAGCCTTCAACCGTTCCAACGATAGATCCGCGGGACCTGCTCGCTGCGATAAATGCCCGTGGGCCAACCTCTTATCGGCTGGCCCCTTCCAACCCGGATAGTTCGCGGCCCGCCGTGCGAATTAACCTTGGTGCGTGCGAAGGAGCTGCCATGCCAACATCGCAAATCAAGACGCTTCTCCAGGCTGCGTGGGTCAAAATTGCCATCGGTGTCATCGCAGTCTTCATCCTCGTTCTCATCCTCATTCCCCTTTTGGTGAATGGCGAAACGTTCAAGCCTACCCTGGAGAGCCGTCTTTCCGCTGCCCTCAACCGCAAGGTCACGATTGGTCATCTCTCTTTCTCGCTTTTTTCCGGCAGCCTGGTAGCCGATACCGTCTCGATTGCCGATGACACGAACTTTAGCTCGTCTGCTTTTCTTCAAGCCAAAGAACTCCGCGTCGGCGTTGAGACAGGATCGCTGCTATTTCATCACGAAGTACACATCACCAGCCTCACCATCGATACGCCGGCCATCCAGCTTATCCAAAACCAGGCTGGCAAGTGGAACTTCTCCAGCATCGGCAACACCGCTCCCCGCACTCCGCAACAGCAATCTTCCAGCACACCGGATCTCACCGTACGCGCACTGCAGATCAAGAATGGAAGCGCGACGGTTGCTTCGGTTCCTCCGGCAGCGCGTCCGTTCGTCTACTCCAACATCGACCTCAACGTGAAGCAGTTCTCCTTCGCCAGCAACTTCCCTTTCGATCTCACGGCGAATCTGCCCGCGAATGGCTCATTGAAACTGAATGGCACCGCGGGACCGATTTCCCAGAAAGACGCATCGACGACGCCCGTCCACGCGAATATACAAATCGCGCACCTCGATCCAGTTGCGGCCGGGCTTGTCGACTCCAGCAAAGGCGTGTCGACCGTAGCTGATTGCGACGCCCAGATCTCGTCGGATGGCGCCACGCTCTCCAGCACCGGCAAGATCAAAGCCGACCATCTTCAGTTAGCACGCACGGGCTCGCCCGCACCGCACCCCATCGAACTCGACTACAACATAAGCAACGATCTGAATATGCGTGCCGGCCACGTCGCTGACATCGCCATCCACGCCGGCCCCGCGACCGCCCACGTCAATGGAACTTTTCGATTTACGCCGCAGGCCATCGTGCTCGACCTGCACCTGGCCGCGCCTGGACTCCCCGTGGATCAACTCGTCGAGTTGCTGCCCGCGTTCGGCGTCAAGGTGCCCGCCGGTTCGTCTCTGCACGGCGGCACACTCACTGCCAACCTCGCCATCACTGGACCTGCCACTGAAACCACCATCGCCGGCCCTGTCGAGGTTGACAACACCAAACTCGTAGGCTTTGATCTCGGCTCCAAAATTCAAGGCCTGAGCGCATTGACGGGCACCGCAGGCGGCACCGACATCCAGACCCTCCGCGCCACCATCAACTCCTCGCCGCAAACCACGCAGATTGCCAGTATTTATGGCAACCTGCCGCAACTCGGCACCGCCACCGGCTCAGGCACAGTGGCGCCCTCCGGCGCTCTTGATTTCAAAATGGTGGCAACGCTCAGTTCCAACAACGCGGTGGGGGCCGTTGCCAACCAGGCCGTTAATCAGGTCTCCGGAGTGATCGGAGGATTTCTGCACCCCAACGCCAAGCCTTCCTCCTCCACGACAGCGCACGGAATTCCGCTGCTCATCAGCGGCACGGCGACCAGCCCTTCTATTCGCGCGAATGTCGGCGCACTGCTTCACTAAAGCGCGCCGACACTCTGACTAACTCACCAAGTGTGTCGCCAGCGTTACGGTAAACCTGTCGATCAAAGTCGGCGGCGGGATAGGGGTGCCCGGCGTGGTCGTCGTCGGCGTTCCATTCACGCCTAAAGACTCAACCACGATGGTGGTCGCATTCACGGTGATGCGCAAAAAGCCATAGTCGGTTTCGTTGTACTGGTCGAGCGACACGGTATTTCCGAGGCCATCCGGTTCCGTGTGCTGACCCGGCGTGGGCTTCTGTCCCACCGCGTTGAGTTTCATCTTCGACAAGTTGTAGTAGCCGCCGTTGCCCGCGACGACGTACGGAATTTGTCGCCCATCGGAAGCCATGGTGCGCGTGTAGCGTTCGTACAAATGGGAGTGACCCGACAGCACAAGATCAGGCCAGATACCCGCCTGGGTGCAGCAGGTATCGATCTGCTGCAGCATCGAGACACTCGGGAAGTGCTGGCTGCTGCCCGTGAATGGCGGATGATGCACCGTGATAATCAACGCCTGCGGATTCTGCGGATCAGCTTGCCGCGCCGCGAGCGCCGCTTGCAGTTGCTGCGTAAGAAACTCGATTTGATCATCGCCAATCTGCCCGCCGCTTAATACGCCCACGCTTTCCCCTGTGTTTGAGTAGAGTCCGATGATGCGCGCAAATGGCGCCGTGAGCACGGAATAAACGCCCGGCTGGGTCATGGTGCTGCGCGCAAAACTGGGTGCGGCCTGGGTGGGTGTGGCGGTGCAGAAGTTGTCGACGAAGGGCTGCAGGGAATATGGAATGGGTTCGTTCTTGTACATCACTCCGTCGTGGTTGCCGGGGATGGCGAAGATGGGCGCGTCGTAGTTGCGGTAAGGATCATAAAACTGCTCGGGATAGTACTGTTCCTGCCCGAAGTAATAGACCACATCGCCGAGGTGGTAAAAGAAAGCGGGCACGCCGTTCGCATAGGTCTTTCCAGTGAGATCGGCGGCCAGGGCGTCGGCCACGGCCAGTTGCGGTTCGGCACGAATGATGCCGCCCGTATCTCCCACGGAATGAAAGACAAGGCTGCCGGAAGACTGGATCTGCGCCACCGCAGCGGCGGGCAAGACGGAAGTTAGATCGAACACCGGCGGATTGACGCGCGGCGCAGGGATGGGTTCCAGAACCTGCAGTCCCTGAAGTTTGGCATCGCCTTCCAGGTCTCCGGCGCTGTATTGGTAAAAGTTATCGGCAGTGTAGGTGGGATTAGCAAAGCTGAACCCGCTTGTGGACATGGGGGAAGGTCCTCTCTATATGGGTCTTGGCAGCGACCGCGCTGGAGTGCGCAAGTCGATTCTGGTCGGGATTTTACTCTTGGATTGTGAGATGCAGGTGAACCCCCGCTTATGATTGCGGCGGAGCCGGGATGCGAGCCTTGTCTGTCGGTGTGCAGGCGTCGCAAGGTTACCCTGTACCATTTGAACATGCCCCTGGTGGAGGTCAACTCGGTCAGCAAGAGCTATGCGCGGCGCAGCGGCCTGCGCACCGAAATGCGTCCCGTGGTGGAAGATGTCTCGTTCACCATCGAGGCTGGGGAGACACTGGGACTGGTCGGCGAATCGGGGTCGGGCAAGACCACTGTGGCGCGCATGATCCTGGGACTCGTGACGCCCACTCAAGGCCAGGTCGTGGTGAATGGCGTGGACGTCGCGCGCGCTTCCGCGGAAGAACTGCACAAGCTGCGCCGGCAGATGCAGCCCGTCTTTCAGGATCCATTCGCGGCTCTCAATCCACGCATGAAGATTCTCGACATCCTCATCGAGCCGTGGATGATTCACGGAATCGGCGCTGGCGATGGGGCGACTCGCGCACCTCGGCAGCCCGGCAGCCATCGCGCCTTGCTGCGCGCCCGTGCGATCGAATTGCTGATGCAAGTGGGGCTGGATGAATCGGCACTCAGCCGCCATCCTCATGAATTTTCAGGAGGCCAGCGGCAACGCATCAACATCGCCCGCGCCCTGGCGTTGCGTCCTCAACTTCTGATTCTGGACGAGCCCGTTTCCGCGCTCGACGTGAGTGTAGGGGCACAGATTGTGAATTTGCTGTGGCAGTTACAGCGCGACTTCCAGCTCACTTACCTTTTCATCTCGCACTCCATGCCGCTGGTGCGCTACCTGAGCACGCGCATCGCGGTGATGGAGCGCGGAAGGCTGGTGGAGACGGGCGAGGCAGAAAGCCTCTGCCGATCACCGCAACAGGCCTACACGCGGCAGCTGTTGGCGGCCACGCCGGAGCTACCCACCGGCGCGGCCTGAGAGCGATGCGCCGCTATTTCTGCGGTGCCGGTGGCGGCGTGCCCGGCTGACCGCTCGGTGGGGGCGTTGACGGCTGGCCCGACGGCGGAGGCGTGGAAGGCGCAGCGGAGGGCGGAGGCGTACTCGGCGCGCCCGGACGCGGGCTTGGCGGAGCACCCTGGGGAGCGCTCATCGGCGGGTGATTTGTCGGCATCGGAAGTTCTGCGATATCGACCAACTCGATGTCGAAGATGAGATCGGACCTGGCGGGAATTCCGGGATGGCCGGGTCCGTGATCGGGCATCGCGCGGGTGCCATAGGCCAGTTGCCAGGGGATGAAGAGGCGGCGTTTTCCGCCAATCTTCATGCCGTTGAATCCCTGATCGAAGCCGGGAATCATGCGCCCGATGCCAACCGGAAAGCTGGCCGGCTCGGGATCCGCCATCTTCGGCTTTCCATCATCGCCCATCACCGGCTTGCCGTCTTTGTCCATTACGGGGGCAGGGTGTTCATCCCAGGAATCGAACTTGACGCCGTCGGCCGC
Organism: Occallatibacter sp.; assembly: GCA_036488735.1. GTDB lineage: Bacteria > Acidobacteriota > Terriglobia > Terriglobales > Acidobacteriaceae > Telmatobacter. The sequence goes on along the minus strand of DASXHC010000039.1, from coordinate 424,417 downwards.
GCGCCAACCGGTGTACTTCACTTTGTACATCTTCATCGGTTCGGCATCGGCGCCGGTCCCCATCTTGACGTCCTGGTAGCGCAAGGAAAACATGGTCTTCTTGATGCCGGCTACCGGGGGCACGCCGGGGGGCAGCTTATCCGTGCCGGCGGCGGCAGCGGTATGCGCTTTTGTCGCGGTAGCGGGCTTGGCCGCGGGCGCAGCCGGCTTGGAGGCAGTTTGAGCGTGGGCGGCGACAGTCACCGCCATACAAAAAATCAAAGCACTTAATTTCATGAGTGATTGCTCCAGCTTGTTCTTAGCGGAGTGTATCAGGACCATGCGGCGCCTGAAGTTGCGATGGGTCAATCATTAGCAGGCAATCGCAAGGGCTTTTCCGGGGGTACGGACGATTTGAAAATGAGTGTTAAACCTTGATGTATCTTTATGCGATTGCCGTTTACATTCAGTCAATGGTTCCGTTTTTCTTCCCCGCCATTCGCCTAGTCTGGCTTCCGGTCGCGTCGTTTTTAGCGGGCATTTTGAATACGATCGCCGGGGGCGGCTCATTCCTCTCTTTGCCCGCGCTGCTGGCCAGCACTTCCGTCGCGGGAGTGGGCGTGGTGACCGCGCAGGCCACCAACACCGTGGCGCTTTGGCCTGGCCAGCTCACTTCCCTGGTGGCCTTCCGGCGGCAATTGCGCACCTACGGTTGGAGTTTGCTGCCCTTGGCGACGGCGGCGGGCGTCGGGGGGTGGCTGGGGGGCATGCTGCTGCTGCGAACCGGCAACAAGATGTTCCGCGAGTTGCTGCCGTGGCTGCTGCTGTTCGCATCGGTCATGTTCGTACTGAGCTTTCCGCTGGGCAAGTGGCTGCAAAGCCTGTCGGGAGGACGCCGGTATAACACGTGGCTGATTGCCGGCATGGTGGCGGTGAGCGTGTACGTGGGTTATTTCGGGGCCGGCGGCGGGTTTCTGGCGATGGCCCTGTTCGGCATTTGCGGCGTGCATAACATTCATGAAATGAATGCTTTGAAGGTACTCACCGCGGCGGTTTCGATTGGGATTCCGGCCATCACGTTCATCCTGGCGCGCCGGGTGGCGTGGCAGTTTTGCGTGGAGATGGGGGTGGTGGCGGCGATCGGCGGTTACCTTGCGGCCCGCTATAGCCCCCGGGTGAATCAGAAGGTGATGCGGTGGAGCGTGGCGACCATCGGTTTTTTGACTGCCGGGTACTTCTTTTTGCAGAATTCCCGACACCATCCGTGATGTTTACCTTGTAGTAACAATGGCGCCCCAAACGAGGCGAGAAATGCTCTTTGTTCAGCTAGAGTTTTTTTTGCCGAAAGTGGGCAAGGGGATTTTCGAACATTTTGCACAGTGGATGTAAGCGGTTGATACATAAAGAGATGCACGACACTTCGATGAAAATGAAAATGTCGACTTTCATGAAATTTTGAAGTTTAGTGCGGATTTTGGCAGATGGCCTCCTGATAAGCCGTTTAGATTGAAATATTTGCGGATGATTTACAGACGAATGTCAGCAGCGAATTTTCGACGTTTTTGACTGTTTTTTACGCAAATTCCAAGGTCACGATGGATTCCAAACCATTTGGAATGAGCTATATAATTCATGTTTTTCAATGTGCGCCGTATTGCGCTGTTTTTGCGCACGCGGTGCGGGATTTGCAGGTGCCCAGGTCTCAGAATCGAGACCTGGGCACCCGGGTTTGAGGCGAAGGGAGAGCGGCTAGCACTTGCGGAGGTAGGTTTGGGAGTAACGGTCGTGCCAGGTCAGATGTTCTTCGTCGAAGACGGACCAGACGACGCCGAGACCTACGGGCAGCAGGGACAGGACCATGGCGCCGAGGCGGCGGCGCAACTGGGCACGCGTGGGGCTCTGGTCGTCGAAGGTGCACAGACCGATACCGGCATATTTCATGCCCGGGGTGGACATACCCATGGAGAAGAATGCGGCGTAGTACAGCATGCTGATGATGGCGAGGGCAACGACGCCGACGAGTTCCCCGGTCTTACCGGTGGGCGGGTGCTGGAAGTTGGCCGCAGCGATGAAGCCGCTGGCGATAAAACTGGCGAGGATGAGAGCGCCGTCCACGACGTTGGCCATGAGGCGCAGGCCGACGGGCGCAAGATGAGTTGATTTGGCGGCAGGATCGGATTTAGCCGCGTACCTGGGCTCTTCGTAGGGTTGGGCGTCGAGGCGCATGCCGGACCACTCAGGAAGGGCGTGGGCGGCCTGCCCTTCATCCGCGGCGATGACATCGACCGCAGTAGAGATGGAGCCGGGATCCACTTCGAAGATACTGAGCTGGCCTTCGGCCTCCGTGACACCGGCCTGGATTTCGGCGAGGCGCGGGCGCATTTTGCGGGTGGCCACGAGTTCGCGCGGAAACTGGATAAGGTTGGCGTGAGCCGGCTCCGGATCGATGGTGATGGGCTTGGCGCGAAGGTTTTCGCCCACTTCGGAAGGCACCCACCAATCTTCGACAGAGAGCTCGAAATCTTCGTGCACGCGAGGCGGGCCGGGCGCGCGCTCGGTGCGGCGCACGGGCATGTCCGGATCCCAGCGAATGGCGAAGAACTGGGGATCGCGCGCGGCTTCGACCGGCACAGGTTCGGGCTGCGGGTGCACTGCGGCTGAAGCGGCGGACGGCTGGGGCTGAGGTTGATCGATGCGTTCTTCAACCCGGGGCGGCGCGGGAATGCGGTTCTGTGCCGGAACGGCCGGCTGCATGTCAACGCGCGCCTGCTGGACCTGAGCGGGCTCCTGCTGGCGCCTGGGCAAGGCTTGCGCAATGTTCTCGACCACGGCGGGCCGGCGCGGCTGTTCATTGGCGGCAGCGTGCAACTCAGCCAGCGCGGACTCGGCAACGGCCTGCGCATCGAGGGCGACCATCGTAGCAATTTCGGCGGCGCGGACAGCGACGCGGGCTTCCTCGGCCTGCATCTGGCTATAGGTGGGCGCCTTGGCATAGCGGGCAGCTACACGGGCCGCGGCTTGCGCGGCGCGGCTGGTGGCAGGGCTGGACTGCGGCTCTGCAGAATCCTGGTCCGGCGAGCCGGCTTTACGGGATTTGTGGGCGGCGATGCGCCGGTTGACTTCTTCTTTCCACTGGGGCGTGAGGTGGGGTTGGCTGAGTGTGCTCAAAGCTCCAAGAATCCCTTCAAGTGCAGCTCTATTTTGCTGAGGGCCGCTTTGTTGGTCCGCCGGCGGCGGACGTTGTTCTGGCGAGAGGATGGAGATCGCTGGATCAATAGCAGGTGTCGCCCGGACTCTGTGATCCGCGCGGGCTGAAGAAGCCGGGTTGTCCTGCTGCCAGAGCTGCGCGGCGTGCGTCCTTTAACTAGAGCCCACGTTTGCTATGCTGAGCCTTGGTTCCCGGATGCGTCCTCGCACTTTTGTGTTTATCACGATGATGGTGCTCTGTCACTGGAAGGTTAGTGGACAGGTATTGACCAATGCGTTACCCCCGGCGCAAAGGCCCGCCAACACTGGCGAAAGCGCGGCTGACTCTTCGACAACAAATTCACTCCCCGAGGATCCGGGACAGGAAGCATTGCCGATCGCGCAGCCGGAGCCGATCCCTCAAAACGGACTTCCCGTTGCTTACAAGGCGGATCGTCAGACGTGGATGGGACACGTTGGCACGCTGTATGGCGTGGAGGAATTTCACTATCGCGATTATGTGCTGCGCGCCGACAAGGTGACTTACAACCAGGAGACGTCGGAGGTAGAGGCCGAGGGTCACCTGCAGATGAAAGGCGGTCCAGATGACATCGTGCTGACCGCGTCGCATGGCGATATGAGACTGAACATGCACACGGCGCGCTTCTACGATGCGACAGGAACGGTGGGCGTGCGACGCGCGGGGCGGGTCGTGGTGTACTCAACGGCCCAGCCATTTTTATTTTCAGCGCGGGTGCTGCTGCAAACGGGCGAGGGTACCTACAAGATCGTCGATGGGACGATGACGAATTGCCGCTTGCCGAAGCCGGACTGGCAACTGCTGTCGCGCCACATCGATATTGCGAATGGCACGGCATCCACCACCAACACCATTTTCAAATTGTTCGGCGTGCCGGTTTTCGATTTGCCTTACCTGCGCCATCCGGTGGATGAGGGAGGCCGCGAGAGCGGACTGCTGATCCCGGTGATCAGCAACGGGTCGTCGATCCGCGGATACACGTTCGGCGAACAGGTGTACTGGGTGCTGAACCGCAGCACGGACATGGTGGTGGGCATGGAGTACTACAGCAAGCGGGGTTGGGCGCCCAACGGAGACTTTCGCTTTAAGGGGGCGGGGCTCGACCACTTGAACGCGCGCTGGAATGCGTTGATCGATCGCGGCTACGAACAGTTGCAGACATCGGGTCCGCAGGCGGGACAAACCATCCATGTGAACCAGGGGGGCGTGGATATCGTGGCGCTGGGGCGGATGGATTTTTCGCCGAACACGCGGCTGGCCGGCGATGTTGAGTACCTCTCGAGCTATATATACCGCCTGGAGTTCAACGACAACTTCTGGCAGGCGGTGAACTCGGAAGTGAAGAGCGATGTCTCTCTGACGCACGCACACAACGGGTTTATTCCGTCGATACACGTTGCGCGCACACAGACGTTCGCGGGATCGACAGAGGGGGACGAGGCACGGATTCTGCACCTGCCGAGCCTGCGCTACGATGTTCTGGATCAGCCATTGGCAGGTTCGCCTGTCTATTGGGGACTGGGTTCATCGATCAGCCACCTGGGCCGCGCGGAGCCGGGATTTCACGCCCACAATATCGGACGCCTCGATGCGTACCCGCACCTGTCGTTACCGATTGTGGCGGGAGGCTGGAGCATTATTCCCGAGGCCGCGGCACGGCTTACGTTCTACTCCGGAAGCCAGTCTCCCGACTTGACGGGCGCGAACGGCGGGATTCCCACGGTGAGCCACGATCCGCTGCGGCGCATGGACGGCGAGGTGTCTCTGGATATCCGGCCGCCGGCGCTGGAGCGTGATTTCAAGCTGGGCCACTCGGGACGCGTGATGCGGCACGTGATTGAGCCGGAGATCCTCTATCACTTTGTGGGAGGAATCGGGAGCGCGGCGCGGAACGTGCTGACCGTGGACACGACCGACATTGCCACCGATACCAACGAGGTGGGATACAGGCTGACGCAACGGTTTTATTTGAAGCCGGGCGCGGACCAGCCATGTACGGATGCGGCGAACGAAAACGGGGAAACGTGTCCAGCCAAACCGCGCGAATGGGCCAGCTGGCAGATCGCGCAAAAGGTTTTTCTCAACTCGGACTTTGGCGGAGCGTTGATTCCCGACCGCCGCAACGTTTTCGATACCACGCTGGACCTGAGCGGGATTGCGTTTCTGACGGAACCGAGGACTCTGGCTCCGATTACGTCGCGGCTTCGGTTTGAGGCAATCGACAACCTCCGCATCCAGTGGGACCTGGATTACGACCCGAAAGCGGGACGCTTCGGGGCCGACAATCTGTATGCCGGATACAGCTGGGGCGCGACCACGGTAGGAATAGGCCATTCGCTGTTGAATGCAGTGGACGAACAGGGCAGCGCCGCCGCAATTACCCAGAGCCAGCAAGTGGAGCCCTTTTTGCAGATTGGCAAGCAGAGCGGGAGCGGCTTTAACCTGGCCGCGAATGGCAGCTACGACTTCGTGCACGGAGCCCTGCAATATGCGGGGGTGCAGGCGGTCTACAACTGGAACTGCTGCGGGATCACGATGGGGTACCGGCGCTTCGCGCTGGGATCGCTGCGCGACGAAACCCAATACTTGTATAGCTTTACACTGGCAAACTTCGGGTCGGTGGGCGATATTCGGCGGTCCAACACGGTGTTCCGGGACGCGACCTTACCGCCGCCGTATTGAAATCGGGAAAAGGATGTTGGTGAGATCGAGAAGGTGCCGATTTGCTGGTAGCCTTTCGGGCGCCTGCGCGTCAACTGATTACGTCAAGTTGGAAAGAGCTCCACTGGAGTATCCTTTTTTGAGAGGACTCTGAATTGTTGCGTATTCACGTATTGGCGGGTCTGTTGATTGTTGTTCTGGCTGCGGGCTGCAAGGCCCAATCCACCACGGGGGCGCCCGCGGACCCGGTGCTGTCCCGTCGCATTGAAGTGTTGGTCCGCTCGAAATTCAACGTGCCGCCCGATTACAACGTGCTGCTGGGGCCGCGCAAGCCGAGCCAGATTCCGGGCTACGAAACGTTAACGGTGATTTTTGCGCACGGCGCCAAGACGAGCAATGTCGACTTTTTGATTTCGACCGACAACTCCAAACTGGCGCGGCTGGAGACGTTTGACCTGGCCAAGGACCCTTCTTTGAATATCGATGTGAAGGACCGGCCGGTGCGCGGGAATCCCGAGGCCAAGGTGACGATTATCAACTTCGACGACCTGGAGTGCGGGTATTGCGCGCGGATGCATCAGACCTTTTTCCCGTCGACGATTGATCACTATAAGGGCCTGATCAAGTTTGTCTACAAGGATTTTCCGCTGGAAGAAATCCATCCCTGGGCGGTGCATGCGGCGGTGGACGCGAATTGCCTGGCGGATCAGAAACCTGACGTCTACTGGACGTACGTGGATTATCTGCACGGACACGGGCAGGAGATCAACGGCGAAAATCGCGATATAAAGCAGAGTTTCGCGGCACTGGATCGGATTGCCAAACAGGAAGCGACCCTGGGCAAGCTCGACGAGACGAAGCTGGATGCTTGCATCGCCAAGCAGGACGAGTCGCATGTGCGGGCCTCGGCGCAGGAAGCCGCCACGCTGGGACTGGAAGGCACGCCGGCACTGTTCATTGACGGCGAGAAGATTCCGGGGGCACTACCAGAGGCGCAGTTGTGGTTGGTGATCGATCGCGCTTTGCGGGCGGCCGGGGTAACGCCGCCTCCGATAGAAGGGACATCGCCGGGGCCCGCAGAGAAGCCCGCGGGTTCGGGCCAATAGTTGGATGTGCTGCTGAATAGATCCGGGCCGGCTCGGGGGAGTGTGTCCTGGCCGAACATATCGCTGGGGTGCGGCGGGGATTTATTCTGGAGTGCCGGGAGCGTTGTGCTCCCGAGGAGAGATCAGGTTGCAAGTCGAAGTATTTGCGCGTACGCGTTTTTATCTTGCGGTATTGATTTCAGTTAGTGGATTGCTGGTGGTAGCGTCGACGGGGTGCCATCGTCCCGCTGCACCGGACGTGATGGCCACCGTCAACGGCAAAGAGATCATGCGGGCGGAGCTGGAGAAGTATTACAAGGGAAGCCTGGGCGACGCTCCGCAGGAACCTTCGGCGGAGCAAGCGGATATTGTGCGGCTGAATGTTCTGCGCACGATGATCGATGACGAGATCGTGCAGCAGCGGGCGGCCACTCTGAACCTCGCCGCCAGCGATGAAGACGTGAATGCGCGACTGACGGAGATGAAGGCGCCCTACACGCAGGAAGAGTTTGACAAGCAACTCAAGCAGCGCAATCTCACGATCGATGATCTCAAGCGGGATGTGCGACGGCAGCTGACGCGGACGAAACTGGTGAACAAGGAGATCGAATCAAAGATCAACATCACCGACGCGGAAATCACGAAGTATTACAACACCAACAAATCCGAATTCAATTTGATCGAGCCGCGGTATCGGCTGGCACAGATCGTCGTCACTGGTGCGCCGGCGGCCCAGAGCAACAATCTGCAGCCGCGCAAAGCAACCAATGAGGCCGAGGCGCGCAAAGAGATTCAAGCCCTGCACAGCCGGTTGGAGGGTGGCGAAGACTTTGGAGCGCTGGCTCAACAATTCTCAGAGAACGCAAACTCCGCGGGGAACGGCGGAGACATGGGAACAGTCACGGAGACGCAGCTGCGCAGCGATTCGGACGTCTACAGCGCGATCACGAAGCTGAAGCCCGGACAGATCACCGACATTCTTCCCGTGTATGACAGCGCGGCCCCCACACACAAGACCATAGCGTACGCGATCTACAAGCTCCTCAGCCGCGAAGCCGCGGGGCAACGCGAGCTCAACGACCCGCGGGTGCAGCAATCGATTCGCCAAGGCCTGCGCGATCGCAAGGCGCAACTGCTGCAGACGGCGTACATGGAAATGCTGCATGACCGGGCAGCCGTCCGCAATTACTTCGCGGAGCAGATTCTGAAGACGGGTGCGCAATAAGAGGCGCCGCCAGAAGTGATCGGCCGGCTGATGTTCCCGATGTTAAGAACCCGATCATAAGCAACGCGAAGGGCTTTCGCAGGCCGTACCGGGCGTTTTTCGAGTCCCCTACTCTGGAACTCGGCGTGGTGAATTCATCCGCATCCCGAACGGGGTCATTGGATGGCCACAACGTGCGAAAACAAAGTCTGGAGGAGTGCCGAGAAGTCATTCGGCGTGGAGTGTCGTGATTGGATCGAGGCGCATGGCGCGCAGCGCCGGCACATAGCTGGCGGCCAACGCAACACCGGTAAGCACGATGGTTACGCCCGCAAAGGTGGGCAGATCGTAAGGCGACACGCCGAAGAGCAAGCCGGCCATGAGGTGAGAGACGATGAGTGCCCCGGCCAAGCCCAGCCCCGCGCCACCGGCGGCCAGACCGAGTCCCCGGCGCAGGACCATCTTTAGGATGTTTTCTCTTTGGGCTCCCAGCGCGAGGCGAATGGCGATCTCGCGTCTCTGTTCATTCACAACATAAGAAATGGTCCCGTAGATTCCGAGCCCGGCCAACAGTAAAGCAGTGGCCGCAAACAACGCCACCATCTCCATCGAGAATCGCCTGACCGAAAGCGAGGTCGAGACAACCTCATCCAGGGTCTCGGCATGGAAGACGGGAAGTGTCGCATCGAGGGACTGGACCTGCTGGCGCACTTGTGCCGATATGGCGCTGATATCGAGCTGTCCGCGGAGGAAGATGCTGACCTCTTTGGAGCCACGCTGGTACACGCTGCGATAGATCTGTGGAATTCCCGCGTCCGCCAGCGATTCTGTGCGCGCATCCGCAATCACGCCGACGATCGTGGTCCAGGCCGGCTGGGCGGTGTTTGGCAGCCCGCGGGTATCCAAGTGCAAACGGACGCGTTTGCCAAGCGGGTCCTGATTTGGCCAGTAGGTGCGGGCCGCGGCCTGATTGATGACCGCGACCTGGGGTGTCGTTTCAATATCCTGCTCGTTGAAAATGCGTCCGCGCTCGAGCGCGATGCCCAACAGGTGGAAGTATTCGGGCGAAACGATGGGACTCTCGATCACGGGAGCCTGATTGTCCATCGTCTCAATACCTTCGCGGATCAATGGCAGCCGGCTGGGATCTTTGTGGCCCAGGGGAAGAGCGGTCTCGTCGCCGACCGCCGCTTCATCTACGCCCGGCAAGGTTTGGCTGCGGCGAAGAATCTCGCGCAGCAGGACCGCTTCCTGCGTGGCGGTTTGATAAGGATCCAGGGTGGGATCGTTGGGTCCCGGCAGCCAGGTTTCAATGGCCATGACCCGGTCAGGATTGAAGCCGGGCTGCACCGCAAACAGATCCCAGAAGCTGCGCAGTAGAAGGCCCGCGGCGACCATCAACACGAGGGAGAGCGCCAATTCAGTGACGACCAGAACCTGGCGGGCGTGCGAGCGCCCAATTGACCCTGCGGAGCTGCGTCCTTCCTGCCGGAGCGTACTGGTCAAATCAAGACGGCTCATGAGGCATGCGGGAGCCAGCCCAAAGACAGTTCCGGCTGCCGCCGAGACGGCCAGAGCGAACGCCAGCACGCCCCAGCTGATCGATATGTTGTTCAGGTGCGGGAGACTCTCAGGAACAAGTTGTAGCAGGAAATGCCGGGCGCAGAAGAGAATGGCAAATCCAGCAATCCCGCCCAGCAGGAACAACAGCAGACTCTCGGTGAGAAGCTGGCGGATGAGGCGCGTTCTTTGCGCGCCCAAAGCTTGGCGAACCGCGATCTCACGACCTCGCAGACTGGTCCTGGCGAGCAGGAGATTGGCGACGTTGACGCAACTGATCAGGAGGACCAATCCTACCGCTCCGAACAGCAAAATGAGAGTTTGGCGAACGCTGCCGACCACGGTTTCGCTGAGCGGAACCAGGCGCACGGTCCATGCGGTCTGCGCCGGATAGTCCGCCGGATATTGTTTTTTCAGCGATTCCACCAGCGCATCCAGATGCCCCTGCGCCGCCGCAATCGAAAGTCCCGGCTTCAAGCGGGCGATGACCACACGACTGCGTAGACGTGAATCGCGCAGCGGGGGCGGAAACGGCACGCCGGCAAAGCCGGCGCCCAGCCACAGATCCACATTCTGCTCATCGCTGGTTGAGCCCTGATCGCGAAATCCGCGGGGCATGACGCCCACGACGTGATACACGTCGTTATCCAGGCGCACTGCCTTGCCGAGTACATGCGGGTCGGCTGCGAATTCCCTCCTCCAGAGCCCGTCGCTGAGGACCACCTCCAGGTTGTAGCCGGGAGTGGCGTCATTCGCATGGAAAGTACGGCCCAATTGCGCGTCAACACGAAGGACCGCGAAGTAATTTGGCGTAACCTGCTTGAAGCTGAGACGCAGCGGTTGTGCGCTGCCGGTGAGGTTTACGTTTGCGCCGGTGCCTGTAATCGCAGCGGACTGGAATATCCCGGAACTCTCGAGGTCCCTCCATTCAGGGACGGAGATGCCGACGCCCTGCGCGCCTACGCCGGGAAGGTCGTCCACAATGCGCACCAGTTCGGAAGGGTTTGGATACGGCAAAGGGTGCAGCAGGGTGGCGTTGATGACGCTATAGATTGCGGTGGTGGCTCCAATGCCCAGCGCCATGGTGGCGATCGCAATGAAGGAGAATCCAGGAGATCTCAGAAGCATGCGCAATGCGTACCGCAGGTCGAAGAGCAGATTCTCGATGAGGGGAATGCTGTGCTCGGCGTGATGGTGCTCTCGTATCGCCTGCGCCGCGCCAAGCTTGAGTGCGGCTTGACGCCGCGCCTCGGGGGGCGACATTCCGGCGCGCAGATTTTCCTCTGTCTGGAACGCAAGATATTCGGCGATTTCATCCTGCAGGCGTTGGTCGGCACTTTGACCTGTCGCCAGATTAGACAGGCGGATCACGAACCGTCGCAGTAATCTCATGACAGATCCTCCGCTTTGACTTTGAAAAAGCGTGCGATGATGGCCGCGGTCTGCTCCCAGTCGCGGGTCTCAGCCCGGAGTTGTTTGCGGCCGGCTGCGGTGAGGCGATAGAAGCGCGCGCGGCGGTTGTTTTCCGATGCACCCCACTCCGAGGCAACCGAGCCTTCATGCTCGAGCTTGAGCAGCAGCGGATAAAGCGTGCCCTGGTTGACGGCCAGAAGGTCTCCGCTGATCTGCTCGATGCGGCGGGCAATGCCCCAGCCATGCAGCGGTCCCAGGACATCGAGTGTCTTGAGCACCATCAATGCGAGCGTGCCTTGCAGAACGTCCGGCTTTTCCTTCATGGTGAACCAACCTTTAGGTTTCCAACAGGAATAATGACATGCTTCCTCTTGGAAAGCAACAGGACATCCCAGACGATCTATTGGCCGAGGATTCCAGAAGGGCATAAGCGTGTGAAGAGCAGCGAGAGCGCCGTAGAATGGGGGAGTTCTTCCGAAGGATCGGCGGTCAGTTTGGCAGTCCCCGTGCCGCGACGGGCGGCGCTTTACGGATGCGACGCGATTTTTATTCGCCATTCAAAAAAAACAATGGCCCCCGTTATAACGGAGGCCATTGGTCTGAAGCACGATTGGATACTAAGCTATTTCAGGTTGCCGCTCGAGTCCATGGTGATGCCGCCCGGACCCTTGTCCTTCTTGGCCTCGTTTTCTTTGCGAGTGCCCATCGCCTTCTGGCTCCAGTCTTTAGCGGAAGCCACGTCCGCCTTGACCGCGTCGGCGTTACCGTAATCGACGTCCGCCTTGCGGCGATAGATCAAGTTCAAATACGCCATGGCATCGTCATAGTTGGCGCGGTTGGCAACGGCCTGATTGAGGTAGTTCAGACCTTCGGCGACCAGCGGACCATTCTGCTCCTGGATCTGCTGCATGACCTTCTTGGGGGCCTTCACATTGCCTTCGCCGTCATCATTGACACCGGCGGGCACCAGGACCTTGAGTGCGTTCTCGTGGGCCAAGGTCCAATCGATAACGCCGATGGTGTAGGCAGCCTCGGGGTCCTTGGGATCGACAGAAAGCACCTTCTTCTGCCACTCCTTGGCTTCCGGAAACTTCTTGGTCGCGAAATAAATACTCGCAATCTGCTTGATGCTGTTTACATCGCTGGGATCCTTGGCAAGCACTTCCTGGAACATGCTGATGGCCTGTTGGGCGGTCTTCATGTTATCCGGAGTATCAAGGCCCGGGACAACGTTTTGCGCTAAAGCCGTAGCCAGATAGCTCTTGGCCATAGGCAGGCTGGGATCCAGTTCGGTGGCTTTCTGGAAATGCCCGATGGCTTCTTCATAGCGCGCGCTTTTGTATGCATCGACTCCCTTGTTCAACTGGTCACGTGCAGCAAGGCGGTTGCACCCGCTCATGGAAAGCACCATGCCTGTCAAAACAACCGCGAGGGCCGTAATACGTGCGGGTCCAATCATGTTCTTATCCTTCTCCTTCAGGCCGCGCTCTCGTTGACGCGGCTGGAATCTTAACAGACCTGGTAGCGGGCGGGAGTAACCGAAACCAGGATGAAAAAGAATTGTACTCCTGTTAACGGCAAAACCGGAGAAGTGTTCATCGGTCCGGTTTTACAAAAAATCTCCGCACCTGGGGTCGCATCGACTTCACCGTTTTGACCTCGTCCAACCGGGAGCTTGCTTCGCATTGATCCCCGCACGCGCGGCCCCCGGGGAATCATCGGATAGCCTCGACCGGGACTAACGCTGGCGCGATGCAAGAACGAGCCAGCAGCGCCACGGGCAAGTGAAACTACCCGTGGTTTACTGTCCAGCCATGATCTTGGGTGTCATGAGACCAATGTGATCGACGTTGGCGGCCTTGCCGATGTCGATGACCTCCGCGACATAGGCAAAGTTAACGTCATCGTCGCCGCGGACGAACATGATGCGCTCCGCTCGATTGGAGTAGATCTCGGTCAGCCGGCCCAGCAACTCGGTCTTGGGGACTTCCGTTTCATTGATTTTGTAGATCGGTGCATGGCCAGGCTGGTTGATGACCTGCACCACAATGGTGCGATCGCTCGGCGGGGTCTGCTTCTGGGGATCCTTGGGAGGCTGTGGAACCAGCGCATCCAGGCCCTTGGGCGTTACCGGCACGATGACCATGAAGATGATCAACAGCACCAGAAGGACGTCGATCATGGGCGTAACATTGATTTCGGACGAGTAGCCACCCCCGCCCCCAGTTGTCATTGCCATGGCTTAAAGCTCCTCAATTGCTATGCTTCGTTGAACGGGACCAGTGAGACTACTGACCGCTTGCCCCGCCTGCGCCTTCGCGCTTCTGTGTCAGCAAGCCCACTTCGTCTACGCCGGCCGTACGAACCGCATCAATCGCGTCTTCCACGGCGCGGAACTGAGCGCGAGCGTCGGCGCGGACAAAGATGGTTTTGCCTGGCTTGTCAGCAAGCTTGTCACGAACTTTTACGCCCAGTTCACTGGGGGCAACCTTCTCCTGGCCCAGGAACACTCCTCCGTCTCGCGTAATGGCGACGACGATGGCATCTTCCTTGTCGGCATCCGGCATCGAGGTCGGATTGTCGACCTTGGCCATATCGACAGCCACCTTATTCTGGAGCATAGGCGTAATGACCATGAAGATGATCAGCAGCACCAGCATCACGTCAACCATGGGAGTGACGTTGATGTTGGAGCTAACCTTACTGCCTTCGTTGCGAACCGCTATTCCCATCGTGGGACTCCATGCCTGTGATTTCTAGTCCGGATGGCTTCCGGCGTTAACTTAATCTGCCTTCGCGAGGTAGGAACCTGCCGGGGCGGAGGATCGCCTCTCCGCCCGCGGCAAAAAGCTCGCTCGAGCTGCAGCCGCTTCGCTTAGCGCTTGTGGCTCTGCTTGATGAAGTAGTCGATCAGTTCGCTGGAGGAGTTGTCCATTTCGACGTCGAACGCCTCAACGCGGCCGGTGAAGTAGTTGAACGCCATCACAGCGGGGATGGCCACGAGCAAGCCGAACGCGGTGGTGACGAGGGCTTCAGAAATACCGCCCGCGACTGCTCCGATGCCTGAAGTCTTCTGGGTAGCAATGGCGTCGAACGCGTGCAAGATTCCGACGACGGTACCGAACAGGCCGACGAAGGGAGCGGTGGAGCCGATGGTGGCCAGGACGCTCAGGCCTCTCTTCAGCTTGGCGTGGACGATGGCTTCGGCACGTTCCAGGGCGCGCTGTGAGCTCTCGATGGTTTCTTCGGTCGCCATCCCTGAGGAAACGCGGAATTCCTGCAGGCCGGCAGTTACCACTTCCGCCAAATGAGACTTCTTGTTGCGGTCGGCGATCTTAATGGCTTCTTCCAACTTGCTGTCTTTCAGTGCGCCGGCAACCTTGGGCGCGAATTCGCGCGACTGCTTACGGGCGGCAGAGAAGTAGAGATAGCGGTCGATCATGACTGCCAACGACCAGATCGACTCAACGAATAGGACGATGGCCACGGTGCGTGCCAGCCACGCCATGTGATTCCACAAACCGATGGGGCTGAAGCTGGTTGTCTCCTCTGCCTGGAACAGCGCCAGGCTGCTGACCGTGTGCGAAGCGAAATGTGCGAGCTGAGCGAGAATCACTGAATCGTTCCTCCTAAGGAGTTTCTTTTTGTCTGAGACGAACCGCCGCGGCGGACGGAAGGTAAGAATGCAGATCTTGCGGGATGCGCATTCGGGTCATGAAAGACGAAGCTCTCTCCGGGATGCGGGAAAGAGCCAAAAAGTTATCATCCACCCAGGCTGAAGATCACGTTGACGGTGGTCTCAACCTCGACCGGCTCGTTGTTAAGCAGGTAAGGCTTGTAGCGCCAGGATTTCACAGCATCGAGGGCAGCCTGCTGGAGCATGGCCGGCCCGCTGATGACGCGAAGGTTTTCGATGGAACCGGTCTTCGAGATGGTGGCCTGAAGAACCACCGTGCCGGAGACGCGGGCTGCCTTGGCGATGGGCGGATAGACGGGAGTTGTCTTCTGCAACAACATGCCGACCGCGACGCCAGCCGAGATATTCACTTTCTTGGGAGCCTCGGCCTTGACCTTGGGCGCATTGCCGGAGCCGAATACGCTGCCGAGCACGCCGCTGTTGCTGCCGCCGAGGCCTTCCATGCCCGCTACACCAAAGCTATTGGATGGAGGGGCTTCTTTCTCGGCGACCATTTTGATATCGTGCGGAATGCGCGTTGGAGCCGTGAGCTGGTTGTTCATCATCTCCGACTGTACGTGGACCACCTTAATCACCTCGGGAGGCGGAGGCGGCGGAGGAGGCGGCGGGGGTGGCGGAGGCGCAACCAGCAGGGTCTGCATGGCAGCCTTGGGAAGGGCCTCAGGATAGATCAGCGGAATCAGGATAAGGAGCAACAGAATGGAGCCATTGGTGACGAAGGTTACCATCATCCAATACTTGCTCTTGCTCTTGATCCTGCCTCCGGATTCAAATGTGGAATCTTCAAACATGGCCAGCCTCGAATCGGGTGTTGGTTACTTTTTCTTAGACACCGCGGAAACGTTTAATGTTCCCGAGCCTCTGAACCGAGCCAAACAGCGTGCTCAACACCTATACCAGAACTTCGCACCGAGATGCAAAGCGCGGCGGAAATGGTTTACCGAACGCGCATGCAATTGAGCGTGAGATGCGGCCTGATGGAATTGGAATGTATTGCTTTCCGATTCCGGGCCCGCACACGCAACGACCCTGTTGAACGACCAGCCCCCAAATCAGCCTCGGGAGCAGAGAGCGAAACGGAGAAGGCTAGCTTTGGAAACGACGCGCCTTCAGACGCGGGCGCGCTTGGCAGCGGGGAGAACAACTCCGTTCCCTTTGCCGTTGCGCCACTCCTGCCATGCCACGAGCATGGGCGCCGCAATAGCAATCGATGAATAAGTACCTATCAGAATGCCCACCACGAGTGCAAACGAAAAACCACGCAATACCTGACCGCCGAAGATGTAGAGGGAGAGAACGGTGAGGAAGGTGAGGCCGGAAGTAAGCACGGTCCGGCTCAGTGTCTGGTTGATGCTGCGGTTGACGACATCGGGCAAAGACTCGCGCCGGCTGAGGCGCAGATTCTCGCGAATGCGATCAAACACGACGATGGTGTCGTTCATGGAATAACCAATGAGGGTGAGAATCGCGGCGATGACGGTGAGGCTGATTTCCTGGCCGGTAAGGGCGAAGAAGCCAATGGTGATGAGGGTATCGTGGAAACAAGCCACTACCGCGGCCACGCCGTAGATCAACTGAAAACGGAACCAGAGGTAGACCAGCATGCCGAGCAGAGAATAGAGCGTAGCAAGGCCCGCCTGCTTCTCCAACTGGCGTCCTACGGTGGGACCGACCACCTGCACGTTGCGCACGGTGAGAGGGTTGTCGTAGTGCGCCTGAAGGGCATTCACGATCTGTTGGCGGCCGTTGTCGAGCGAGGTCTCATCGGTCTGCTCAGGCAGGCTGATCAACAGCTCGCGGCTGTTCGCCTTGGGGTCGTAAGCTTGGATTTTTGCGTCGCGGATGCCGGCTGCATCCATGGCCTGACGAATCTTGTTGGTATCCGGCATCTGGGCGAACTGGACCTGCACCTCGGTGCCGCCGCGGAAATCGACGCCGAGAGGAACAGGGCTGCCGATGTGGGCCCAGTGCCATCCCATGGAGATGACGCCGGCCACGCTGAAGATGAGTGAAAAGGCGAGGAAGTACCACTTTTTGCCAAGCCAGTCGATGTCTACGCCACGAAAGAATTCCACTTTGTTTCTGCCTTCCTGCGATCCGGAGCCGGTTCGCTCCAGCAATCAATATTTCTGCCAGTAACTCACGTACAAATCGTTCGAACTAGATCGAGACCATTTCGCCCGGCTTCATCTTGTTCAAGTGAGCGTCGAAGATGACGCGGGAGACGAAGACAGCGGTGAAGAGGTTGGCCAACAAGCCGAAGGTCAGGGTGGTGGCGAAGCCCTTGACGGGCCCACTGCCGAAGACGAACAGAATGGCGGCCGAAACGATGGTGGTGACGTGGGTGTCAACGATGGTGATCCATGCATGGGCAAAGCCCTGATCGACGGCGGCCGAGGCGGCTTTGCCGGCGCGGATTTCTTCGCGGATGCGCTCGAAGATCAGCACGTTGGAGTCGACGCCCATACCGATGGTAAGGATGACGCCGGCGATGCCGGGGAGTGTGAGCGTGGCCGTGGAGTATCCCATGAAGCCGAGCAGGATGAGCAGGTTCAGGAGCAGCGCCAGGTCGGCATTGATGCCGGAGCCACGATAGTAGACGAGCATGAAGATCATGACGACAAGCACGCCGACGATGGCGGCGGTCACGCCTTCCTTGATGGAGTCGGCACCAAGCGAAGCGCCCACGGTTCGATCTTCAAGGTAGTTGAGGGAGGCAGGCAGGGCGCCGGTGCGAAGCATCTTGGACAGCACGGCAACTTCGTCTTCAGTAAAGGTGCCTTCGATTTCGCCGCGGTCGCGGATGGCGCTCTTGATGTTGGCCACTTCGCGAACGCGTCCGCCGAGCACGACGGCCATGCTGCGGCCCACGTTGGCGCTGGTGTAGTCGTAGAACTTGTCGCCGGCTTCGTTGGTGAGGGTGAAGATGACGTTGCGCTGGCCGGTGTTCTGGTTGGTACTGGGATCGGCGGACCGGAAGTCGTTGCCGGCCACCACGGAGACGCGCTGCAGGACGTAGACACTGTCGGCGTCGGAACCGGAGGCCATGGCCCCGGAACCGTGCGCCAGCATCTGGTCGGCGGGGAGGTTGCCGCCCACGCTGGACAGAGCAGCCTGTTCATCCGGATAGGGTCCACCGACCACGGCGTGAATGGAGAGGCGAGCCGTGGACTGAATGATGCTCTTGACGCGATCGAGGTCGTCAATGCCGGGCAGTTCGACCAGGATCTGGTTCGCGCCCAGGCCGTACTCCTGAATGACGGGCTCGCTGACACCGAGCGAGTCAACGCGATCGCGGATGGTCTCGATGGCTTGCTGGACGGTCTTCTTCTCCAGCGCCGCCTGGATATTGGGCTTCATGGAGAGTGTGAAGCTGTTGTCGGAGCCGCCCGCGATGTCGTACTCGTTGGAGTACTTGGCATCCAGGGTGGAACGCACGGCGGAGGAGTTGGCGGGAGCGACTCCCTCAACGCGAATGACGCCGGGCTTGGCTGGATCGGGCTTGAGCACCTGGCTGAACGCCAGGTGCGCCTTTTTCAGATCCTGCTGGATCTCGCCGACCATGTTGTCGGTTTCGGCGCTGACGGCTTCCGAAACGACGACCTGGAGGATGAGGTGAGCCCCGCCGCGGAGGTCAAGGCCAAGGTGGATACGCTTCGTCAGGGCCTCGGTAAAAGCCTTGCCGGACACGCCCGAAGGGATTCCGAATATGCCATAGACGCATACCAGGAGGACCACAACGATAAGCGCAATTTTGCTGTTAAGATTCTTCTTCATTTTTCCACTTCTCTGATCCGAAGAGTAATCCCCCCGAAGGGGGTTAGGAGGCCGCGGGGGTTTCCTGGGTTGTCACGGAAGCGATCGCACTTTTCGCGATTTCCATCTTGACCCCATCCGGAGCCACTCGAATGATGATGACGTCGTCCTTGATAGAAACAATTGTGCCGCGAATGCCGCCCGCGGTGGTCACCTTGTCGCCGGTCTTGATGCTGCCCAGCATGGCCTGCCACTGTTTCTGGCGCTTCTGCTGGGGACGGATCATCACAATGTACAGAACCGGGATCAATAACAGAGGCAGAAGCATCGGGATACTGCTTCCACCGGCGGGCGCCGCCAACATTGCCAAACTGATTGCCACACTCGTCCTTTGCTGCCTTCGTCCGCAAAATGCGCGCGGTTCGTTCAGGCACAGGCTTACCCGGCACTTGCCGGACGCCTGTTAAATTTGTCTCCGGGAATAGTCTGGCCGCCGTGGGCCCAGACACTGCTTCAGACTCTGGAAGGAGGGCCGGCTGCTGCGCGCCAAGGACGAAGAACCTGTCCTGCCCGCTCCCCTGCTGAAGGCCCAACTACCGTCTGCTTCCTGTTCGACACGACTTTCCGATGGAAATCCGCACTCCGGCGAGCCTGCGGCTTTCACTGGTTCACTACCGGACGAATCCCAAAAGAAGGCCTAGCAAGATAAGATACGCGGAGCCGCTTGCATGTCAAGGTGCGAAAGGGCGTAAATGGGGGCCAAACCGGGTAAAGACGATACCGTTTTCGAAACGCCCGGCCCCGGTTAGTTGTATTTACACGTGCCCAAATCCCTGCATCCTGCACTTCCAGCGGCACCCCCCGATGAACGAGGCAGCGAATGGACGCCCGGCGGCGAGGGTGCGCAATTGGACACAGCCAGAAGGGGAGCATAGCATTGCGTTTCATTCACTGATCAGGATCGCCATGCCTGCATTGCTTCGCCGCTGCCTGCCCGCCGCACTGATTGCCGCCATCGCCTGGATGCCCGCCATCGCACAGAATCCCACCGTCGCCCAGGGCGCCAACCCGATCCACATGCAGCTCTATTCGGTCGTAGTAAAGCCCGGCGACCCGCCGCGCCTGAGCATCGAGCGCGATGGTGAAACTGTACTCGAAGTCCCCATCGTTGCGGGCCTGGCATCCGATACGCAGGACGAGAGGCTGTCGGCGATCGAGTATTCTCTGAATCGGAGCGCGGACGGGACCTACGAGCTCAACGCCACCGCCAGGAGCAGTTTGTGGTCCGAGCGTCGATTCGCGTGGCGGTTTCTATCGGACCACATCGAGTTTCAGCAATTTGCGACCGGGCACGGAAAACTGGGGCGCAGCTTCTTTCTCTCCAACGGCATTTCCGAGCGCTGGGGAAGCGGCACAACCGGCGGACACACCTGGGACGCAGCCATCGAAGCCGATCGCTATTTCACACCGAACCCCAACCATGCCAACCAGTTCGAGTTCAACATTGCGGTCCCCCAGACGGTTGGATTCAGCGACGGCAGCAAGGCGGGATCGGATGTCGACTTCCGCCCTGAGCGCATTGCCGGACTCTTCGCGCCGCCGCCGCTCTTCCTGGCATTTCACCTGAACAAGACGTGGACCGGCATCGGCATCGGGACCAAACCCGGGGAATACCAGTTTCCTGCCCTCGAGTACACGGGGTCGCGGTATGCCGGCGCGTCGTTTTATGTCGACTACCTGGGCTATCGCGCGATGGACGGCAAGTTCGAGTCGCCGGTGCTGGCTTTCACCTTCGCCTACGACCCGCTCGACGCGCTGGCAAGCTATACAGACTGGCTGGACAAGGCGGGTTTTTCGACGCGAGCTCCTGCGCACGACGCGTACTGGCATCATCTCCCGGTGTTCTGCGGGTGGGCAGAGCAGACGGTGCAGTCGAGCCCTTTCGGCGAGGTTCCCAACAAGCTGGCCACCCAGGCGAACTACGAAAATTGGATCGCGGTCCTGGAAAAGCGCGACATTCCGTTCGGGACCCTGGTGATCGACGACAAGTGGCAGAAGGGCTACGGCACATTCGAAGTCGATGCACAGAAGTGGCCGGATATGGAGGGCTTTGTGGCCGCGCAACACGCCCGGGGCCGCCACGTATTGCTATGGGTTCCGTTGGCCAATGCAGACGGCCTGCCGGAGGCGCTTTGCCTTATGGCCAAGGGCAAATGCGTGGGCGCGGACGTGGGCAATCCCGAGTATGAGAAGTACCTGCGCGCGCGAATCCGCGCCCTGGTCGAGGACATCGGCATCGATGGCTTCAAAGAAGACTGGGTGGATGCCCCCTCCGTGGCGGGCCTGCCGTTGAGCGGCGGGTTGGCGGGGATTGAGTTTGTGCGGCGCTTCCAATGGATTTTGTACAGCGAGGCCCACAAGGCCAAGCCGGACGCCATGGTGGAGACGCAGACGGTGAATGCGCTGTTCCGCGAATCGTCTGACCTGACGCGGTTAAACGACATCTGGTATGCGTCGCGCAACGTGCCCGACATGATGCGGATGCGGGCGCGGATCGCCCATATCAGCGGATGGCCGGTGCTCGACACGGACAACGCTTCTTCAACGAATTTGAAGGAGTGGTGGAGCTACATGCAGGCACAGCCGTCCATCGGCATTCCCGCGCTCTACTTCATCACCCGCACCGAATCGACCCAGGAGAGCCCATCGGACGCGCAATGGGCGGCCCTTTCTGCAATGTGGCATCGCTATATCGAGGCGCTGCCCAAATCGTTCTGATTCTCGACTTCCCTAGAAGCTCTCTTTACATCTCCCTTAGCGAAGGACTGCTCCATTCTTACGCCGGCTGCTGTCTTCTGAAGCTGGCAAAAAACGCGCGCGTCGAGGACGAGGGGCGCGCGACAGGAGCGCCCATGAAATTCGTGGTCGATGCAAGATGGCTTCTGCTATTACCGATTGGTTCTATCGTGGTGTTTGTTTCGTGGGTGCTTTGGAATCTGTCGAGGGAGATTTGGGCGGAACGCCGGCGGCGGGTGCGCACTTACCGCGTCTCCGAGGTAAAGATCTATTTTCCCGCCTCCCGATCTGAGGCTGCGTACAGTTCTCGCCGCGACGCCAGGAAACGTGTCACGTAGTCATGGATGCGGTGCGGCCGCGGGTGTCTCGGCATCGTCGGCGGAATCCTCGACAAGCACGGCGGAGCCGGGCACGATATCGAAGCTGACAGCATCCTTTCCCGCCGGGTGGAAGGTCACGCGCAGGGGCTCGCGCTGCCAGTCGGGCTGGGCACAGGCCGGGTCGGCGTGGTTCTTGGGGTCGGGGTCAAAAGCGTCCATTTTCTTGGCCAGCACTGCCTTGCGGGCTGCCACCTGTGCCACTACCGCGTAGAGGCTCTTGCCGCTGGCCGTGACTCCGCAATAGGCGCCGTAGTCGCGAAACCAACTCACCAGGCTGACAGCAGGATCGTAGTCGGGCAACTTGAGCGGTGTCACCCGGCCGGTGGCACGATCGACGAGCAGCCAGGGACCGCGCTGCCACACCCAGTGACCCAGCTTGTCTCCCGGCAGCGAATCGTTCAGGCGTAGTACCCGGCGCACCACGAAGCTGCGATCGGTAACGTCATGGGCGTCGCCCGTGGTCCACTCTTTCACGGCTCCGTCGAGGAGGAGGGGGCGGATTTTGAGCGCTTCTTCATTGGGAGCGGCGCCGGCTGGATCGCCGGCTTTGGAATAAGACACGCGCTTGGCCGCGCCCAGGACAACCACGTGAGGCTTGCGGGGGGCCGCACTGCAGTGCGATTGAATGAGAAAGAGGATCCCGAGAGCCCCCGCTGCGAAAACGATCTGCCGCCGAACGTGCATGACGGTACTGCTCCTGACTGTTAGCCGTGTGCCGTTTCGACCGCCCGCGCCACACGAAAGGCTGTGCCTTCCTTGAAATGAGCGGCCAACACCTGCATGCCCACGGGCAAGCCCGCGGCGGTGTTTCCGCAAGGAACCGTGACGCCGCAGATGCCGGCAAGGCTGGCGGTGACGGTGTAGATGTCGGCCAGGTACATGGCCAGCGGGTCTCCGGTTTTTTCACCCAGTTTGAAAGCCGGCATGGGCGAAGTGGGCGTAACAAGGGCGTCGACTTCCGCGAAGGCGCGCTGAAACTCGTCGGCAAGCAGGCGCCGGACCTTTTGGGCCTTGAGATAGTAGGCGTCGTAGTAACCGGCCGAAAGCGCATAGGTGCCGAGCAGAATGCGCCGCTTGACTTCAGCGCCGAAGCCCTCGTCGCGGGAGTTGCTATACATGGCATTGAGTGTTTCGGAAGAGGGCGAGCGATATCCGTAGCGGACGCCGTCGAAGCGGGCGAGATTGGCGCTGGCCTCCGCCGTAGCCACGAGGTAGTAGGTGGGAATGGCGTAGCGGGTGGTGGGCAGCGATATGGGCTTGATGGTGCAGCCGGCGGCCTCAAGCGTCGCGATGCCGGATTCGATGGCGGCACGCACTTCGGGGTCGAGGCCTTCCGCGAAATATTCCTTGGGGACGCCGATGCGCAGGCCGGCAACCGGCTTGTCGCTTTCGGCCGCGTAGTCGGGCACCGCCACCCGTGAACTGGTCGCGTCCTTGGGATCGTGGCCGGCGATGATGCCGAGCAGCGTGGCCGCGTCGCGGACGTTGGCCGCGAACGGTCCCACGCGATCAAGCGAAGAGGCAAAGGCAATGAGGCCGTAGCGCGAAACACGGCCGTAGGTGGGCAGAACGCCGACCACTCCGCAAAAACTGGCGGGCTGGCGGATGGAGCCGCCCGTGTCGGTGCCGAGCGTGGCAACAGCCATGTTGGCAGCTACGGCCGCGGCCGAACCGCCGCTCGATCCACCCGGCACGCGATCGATGTCCACGGGATTGTGCACGGGGCCGTAGGCGGAGTTTTCGTTGGAAGAGCCCATGGCGAACTCATCGCAGTTGAGTTTGCCGAGAAGCAGCGCGCCCGCGGCTTCGAGTTTGGACACGGCGGTGGCATCGTACGGGGGCCTGTAGCCCTGGAGGATTTTGGATCCCGCGGTGGCGGGCGCGCCTTTCACAACCAGCACGTCTTTGATGCCGACCGGGATGCCTGCCAGGGGAGGCAAGGGGTCGCCCTTGGCAGCAAGGGCGTCGATGTGCGCGGCCTGCCCGAGAGCGCGTTCTTGGGTGAGGCTTAGATAGACGTTGAGCTGCGGATTAATGGCGGCGATGCGATCGTAATAGCGAGCGGCGAGATCAACGGATTTCACACTTCCGGAGGCGATATCTGCGCGCAGAGAGGCGAGCGTTGCCGGCTTCTCAACAAATTTCCTGCCTGCAGTTTCGGCGGTTTTGGTTTCGCTGAGCAATGAAACATTCCTTCCCGGGTTTTGATCCAGCCTTGCTTATCGACGAACTGCGGCGACGTATATCGGCGCCTCCGCACCGGCCGTACGATCAGCGTTCGATCACCTTCGGCACCTTGAAAAAGACGTTGTCGGTTTCGGGAGCCTGGGGCATCACTGCGGCCCGTTCGAGCGAGGGCTCAATGACATCATGGCGCAAAGAGCCTGCACCGCCCGCGCCTTCCAGTTCGCTCACCTGCGCCAGGGGCGGCACTCCCGTGGTATCCAGCTCATCCAGCTCCGCCACGTAGTCCAGGATAGCGTTCAGGTCCTTGACCATGCCGGCGGTTTCTTCGGCTGCGAGTTGGAGGTGAGCCAGTTCAGCCACGCGCTCCACGTCTTCCACCGTAACTTTAGAACCGTTCCCCAATTCCAGCGCCCCCTCCTGCGTTCCTGGTCTCATTTTCTCAAGAAATCGCCACGCCGCACTCCCGGTTCCCGCGCACCTGTCGGGACGGTTTTTGACTGCGCTTCGGCCACCGCCGCGCGGGCGGCGCCGCTCAATTTCCGATAGCTGAGTATAGCTCCTCGTCTATGGTGGATGGATGGCCCGGATGCCCGGTGCGAATGCGTCAATCGACGATCAAGGTCAGCGAAATCGTATGTTGCACCCCGTTGGAGGTGATGGCGACCGGAATGATGTACGTGCCGGCCGGCGTGCTGTGCGATACGGGCGGTGGCGACGAACCGCCCCCTCCCCCTCCGGAGGATGAGCAGCCGGAGAACGATACCGCCAGGAAAAGCAATACCACTACGGCCCAGTACGGCTTCCGGCGCCGCCAGGCGAAGGGGACCAGGAGAAAACCGAACGCAACGGGCAGCACGTGCCAACCCTTGAACAATTGAGGCGAGATCAGCGTTGCGGTGGTTTGGCTGGTGGTTAGCTGCAAGGCGGCCGTGCCGGTGGAGTTGGCTGCGATGGTTTCGCTGGACGGATTAAACACACACGCTGCGTACGTGGGCAGGGACCCGCAGGAAAAAGTGAATGCGGCCTGAACGCCGCTCGAAGGAGTAAGGCTAAGCGCATAGTTCGCGGTCTGGCCGCTGGCGACGGTCTGGGTGGACGATCCGGCGGCGATTACCTGGAAGTCAAAGCCCATGCCGGAGAGAGGGACGGTCGCATTGCCGGCAAGCGACGCGCTGGCGATGGTGAGATTGCCGTTTTGCAAGCCGGTGGTGGTGGGCGCGAAGGCGACTGTCACGGCGCAGCTCGCGGAAGGTGCAAGCGATGCGCCGCAGGTGTTGCCGGCGACCGTAAAACCGGAGGAAGCAAACATGCGAAAGCTCGACAGGGCGACTCCCGAGCTGACGTTGGTCAGGGAGATAGAGACGGGGCTGCTGGTAGTTCCCACCCCGGTGATGGGAAACGTCACTTGCGCCGGGCGGATCTGCAGCGCTCCGGTAAGCCCCCCGGTTCCGCTGATTGCGACAGTCGCGGGAGTGGTCATATTCGTCGAAGTGACGGTCAGTGCGCCCGACAGTGCTCCATTCGAGGTGGGAGTGAATGTGATTGACGCGGTGCAGGAAGCTTGCGGCGCAAGGCTGGTACCGCAGGTGGTTTGCGCCAGGGTGAAAGGGCCGGAGACGGCCAGTGCCAGGCCATTTGCGGCGATCGCTCCCGTATTGGAAATGCTGACGGTTTGCACTGGACTGGTTTGATAGAGTGCCTGCGGCGGGAAGCTCAGTTGAGTGGGGCTAACCAGGAGTCCGGCTGCTGAGAGCCCGGTACCGGCCAGGACAATCGTGGACGGGGTCACGCCCAAAGTCGTGGATGTGACGGTAAGCGTAGCCGCCGCGCCCCCCGATGCAACCGGTGTGAAGATAACCTGCACCGAGCAACTGCCACCGGCTGCGAGGGCGGCGCCGCACGGGTTCGTTCCGTTGACGAAACTGAAACTGGAAGCCGATGGGCCGGTGATCCCGAAACCGATGTTAGCCATGGGTGCGCCGCCGTTATTGGCGATGGTCACGTTAGAGGGGCCGCTTGCGACCCCGACCTCCTGGCCTGGAAAAGTAATGCTGCTTGGGTTGACGGAGAAAACCGGTGGCAGCAGGCCCGTTCCACTAAGAGCAACCGTCTGGGACGCGCGCACGGAATCGGTGAGTGTGAGGGTTCCGGATTGGACACCGGCCTGCGTTGGCAAATAGACCACGCTGAGCGAACACACAGAATCGGCAGCCAGTTGTTTGGTGCAGGTGCCCGAGAGTTGGAATGGCCCGGTCACAGCGGTATTAAGGGAAGTCAACGGCACATCTCCGCTGTTGGTGATGGTGATGGCCTGTGCGGCAGAAGCCTGTCCGACGACTGTGCATGCAAAGGTCAGCGATGAAGCGGAGAGAGTGTCTGTAGCCGGTGCCGCCCCGGTTCCGGAAAGGACTGCCGTTTGCGTGCCGGCATCGTCGACAAGCGTAAGGTTCTGCGAGGCCGGTCCCGACGTCGTGGGAGCAAATGTTACCGAAATCTGACAACTGGTATTGGCTGCAAGGGAATTGCCGCAGACGTTGCTCGTCACGGCAAATGGAGCGGCAGTACTGATGCTGGCAATATGCACTGCCGTTCCGCCGGAATTATTGACGGTGATGCTCACCGCATGGGAAACCGTTCCCACCAGCGTGGGGCCGGTCATGACCTGGTCAAAGTTGATGGTTGCCGGT
This sequence comes from Occallatibacter sp., assembly GCA_036488735.1. GTDB lineage: Bacteria > Acidobacteriota > Terriglobia > Terriglobales > Acidobacteriaceae > Telmatobacter. The sequence continues at coordinate 397,786 of DASXHC010000039.1, read as the reverse complement.
GCCAGAGTGATGTCCCCGGGGCTGACCCCGTTACCCGACAGCGCGACGCTGATCTGTCCCCCTTGCACGTTGGCCTGGATCGTCAGTTGTGCCGCGCGGCCACCCAGTCCTGTCGGCGCAAAAACCAAAACGATGGGGCAGGGGGCGGAGGCGCTTATTTGTTGCCCGCTGCAACTATCGTTCGAGATAGAGAAATCGGCGGCGTTCGCGCCGTCGATTTCCGCCGAGACCGGTGACAAGGCGATCGCGCCGGTGTTGGTCAGGGTCACCTTTTGTATCGCGCCGGCCGATCCCTCGGCTTGGGTACCGAAGTCCAAGGAGGCGGGATTGACGACTGCGGTGGTCAACTGCGTACCCGCGGTCAGCAGCGGGATCTGCCAGACGCCGCGCCCGTAGGTCGCAGCCGTCAGCACATTGGGCAATGTGGCGACCGGGGCAGCGCTCAGAGCCACAACCGGCGCGGCGGGCAGGCCGCCTCCGAAGACGGACCAACAGTTGGAAGGTCCGTTCGGACAAGAGGACACGTCCTGGGTGACGTACACCCCGATATCGGTTGCAACGTAGACCGTGCCGGCATCCCGGGGATCGACTACCACGCTGTTAGCGGGAGAACTGGGCAGGTTCGATTGCAGATTCCACCATGTCGCCCCCCCATCGGTGGAACGATAAACGATGCGAATCGTTTGAAGGTAGTTGGGAATGCCGGCAATGGTGGCGTACACCGTTTTGCCGGTTTGGTCATGGGGATCGATGAACAGGCTGGAGACATCGAGCCCGTAGGAGTTCATCGCGATCTGATCGTTGCCGACGGGGTTGAGCGTCAGGTCCTGCCAGGTGGACCAAGTTCCACCGGCATCCATGGTTGCGCCAAGGATGTGCCCCGGCAAGGAGGCGCCGCCATTGAGGCTACCGTATGTGCCCACGTATACAACTTCACCGCCGCCGGGAAGCGCCATGGCCGCAATAGATCGTACTAATGCGTTTCCGGAGCAAGAAGACGTGGCACGATTGCCGTCGAACATGGGGCTGATGACGTTGGCCATCGTCCATCCCGTGCCACTGGCCGGCCCCCGCCAAACGCGGCACGTCGCAATCAGCAATTGGGACGGATCGGCAGGATCCACGAGAAAGGGCGCGGGATAGGTCATGGTATCCCCGTCGCCGTTCACGTTGCTACTGGAGACGACCGGAGCTGTGCCGAAATCGGCAGGCGCGCAGGCGCCGCCGCCGTTGCACACATGAATGGAAACGCCGGCACCGTTGTTGACGTACCAATTCTCCGGATTCGAAGGGTCGATCGCGACCGGTCCGCCCTCGCCGCCAAGGATCTGAGGCCATTGCGCCGTGGGCCCGGTAATGCTGGAGACACCGGCGGTACCGGTCGCTCCCAACCCCACCATCATGGTGTACGGCGATGCACCGATGGCCGACATGCTTTCGACATCCGCCAGTGAGCCCAGCCCGCTGTTCAGATTCTGAAAATGGGCGGCATCGGTTGAGGCGCATGGCGCGCCCGGCTGCCCGACCGCATCCATGGAACGCCAAATCCCGCTGTCATTGCCCACGAACAGTTCGAGGGGATTGGCTGGATTCCACTCCAGGGCATGCTGGTAGGCGCCCACCTGCGCGCTCATGCAGCCATAGGCGTTGGTGGTGTTGCGCCATACGCAACCCATGACAAGGCTGCACTTCCAAAGGTCGTTTGCGCCGGCGAGCAGGAGCGTGTCCTGGCTGGAAGGAATCGCTGCCAAGGTAAGGTTGTAGTCGCCGTTGATGATTGTCTGGCCGTGGCCTTGCGAGATGTCCGTTTCGAGGGCGGCGGTATTCAATTGCTGAGTGAATCCGATTGTATTGGCGCAGGTGCCGGAGATCTCTGCACAAACGTCCTGCCAAATCCCCTGATCCTGGTTGTTGAGGTCCACCGTCCAGGCGAAAGTATCGCCAGTGAACGGATTGACCGCCAGGGCACCGCGATAAACGGGGCACGCGGGAGATCCGGTGCTGGTGGAGTTGGTTGGACAAAGCGCAGTCGTCAGGCGAGAACCGGGTTGGTTGGCCATGCGGGTCCACACCACACCGTCGCTGGACTGGTAGTAGCCATGGAAACGCACGGCGGCCACAAAGACGCTGCGCACAGGGTTCCACACCACGGCCGTGGCGGCGTTGCCGTCCTGTCCCGCATAGGCGTCGTGGGGTCCCTGAACATCCTGACCATTCAGATCGGTGATACGCGCCAGCGACCAGGTTTGCCCGGCATCGGTGGAATAGTAGAGCCCTTCGTAGCTGACATTTGAGCGGAGCGCGTCGACCAGCGTGCCTTCCCAAGCCTGGGAGACGGCAGCCACCACACGTTGAGGATCCGCGGTGCTCCAGGCGAAGCCGGCAAAGCCTTCGCCCACAAAACTCCATTTTCGATCGGCCGTGCTCTGAATCAGCTTCCAGGTGGTGCCGTTGTCGGCGGAGCGGAGGATTCCAGCGCCATAGTAGGAGTCGAGAGCATCGTTCGGATCGCCGGTGCCGGCCAGGATCACACCGGTGCCGCCGGGCTGCACAGTGAGCGCGCCGATACTGAGAGAGGCATCGGGCGCTCCGCTGAGTACACCGGTGGTATCGGTCAGGGGGGAGAAAAGAACGTTGGCCACGTTGGTGGTCGCCGCGCTCTGCGATACCCAGACACCGCCGCCCGTTGTTCCTACGTAGAGCCGGTTGCCGGTGCTATCGGCTGGGTCGAGTGCCAGCGAAGAAACGCGCCCCCCGACCAACCCGTAATGGACAGAGAGCACGCCGGCAGGGCCGAGCGGCTGCCATGATCCGGATGCGGGGGTGCCTTGCGGCCGCGCCACCAGCGCATTTGAGCGTGAACTCATCCGGGGAAGGGGCGCTTTACCAGGGGAAAATCCGCGCCGCGCCAGAAACCGCTGCGCTTGCAAGACTGCCGGAGGTGCATCAACTGTCTTCAGCGGGAGATGGGGAGATACTGCTGTCTGGGCCGGCGAAGACATGCAGCCTGACGCGAGCAAGGCCAGTTGCAGAGCGGCCTTCCACCCCTTTGCAATGTGCCTGGCGCATCGAAGACAGCGCGCGGATAAGCCGGGTGCCCGCCTGCTCATGGTGCCGGCTTGTTTGGGAAATCGCATACAGGTCCCAATGGTCACAGGCATTTGCAATCCGTATCCGGACTCCCTCCGCACCATCATGGAAGGGGGATGAGCGCGTGGCGGATAAATCCACGCAATCCAAGGCAGGCGTTTCCCGGTAAATTAAATTTGGCCCATTTTAGGACAGGGAGATTTGATTGCGTGTGACCGCCGGTACACGTGGATCGCTGCCCCGTGGCTGGACCAGAGGCGCTTAAACCTGGCCATTGGCCTCTGTGGAGAACTGGCGCAGGTTCGCGAACCGGGGTAAATCAGGCGTGGCGCAGCGGCAGCACAATCGGGAGGACGAGAATCAGTGGTGAGGCGGGGTTCGGCTCAGGAGGCGAAGCTTCCATGATTGAGCGGCGACGCAACTAGGAACCGGTCTTGCGGTCCTCTTCAAGCACCTCGTCCAGCAGGCCCCGCAGGCTGGCGGCGCGTGCGTGGCCGACCCGGGCAGCGGCGCCGTCTGTGCCCTGCGAAGCCTGCGACAATTCGTCGGCAAGGTTGAGCGCAGCCAGCACCGCGACGCGCAGCGAATCGACGGTGCGGCCCTGGGCGGCGACAGCACGCATCTTGGCGTCGACCTGCGCGGCGAGTTGCCGGATGTGGTCGGCATCCTGACCCGAGAGATGATAGGTCTGGTCGTAAATTTCAACCGTGATGTAGTTGGTGGGATTCGATTCCATCACCATTCCTCAGAGTTCGAGCGCATCCAGTTGGCCAAGGAGTTTTTCTACCCGTTGACGGACATGATCGCGCTCTGCGCGCAGGGCCGTCACGTCCTTTTGCAGCTGTTCCGCCGCCGTGGCGCTTTCTGCGAGCCGGGCCTCGGCCTGGGTCGCGCGTTCGCCGGCCTCAAGGGCGCGTTCCTCTGCCTGGGCCGCGCGTGCTTCCATCTCCGTGGCGCGTTCCTCAGCCGCAGTTCGAGCGAGCTTCTCGCGCTTGACCAAATTCACTGCGCGGAGGATGCGCTCTTCCAGCGAAGAAAAATCATCCGCGGACATCGCCAGTGTGCCCGGCTCCGCGTGCTCGGTTTGCTGGTCTGGGTGAGCCTCATCCACAATCTGGGGGCCCCAGGGTAACTCCGACATTCAAAAACCTCCGATCCCGGAGCCAGTATAGCGCCTGGACATTACGATCTTTCCTCAGGTCCGGAGTCGCGCACCAGCTTTGCCAACCGCCTCGACCACGCGCAGCTGGAAGCTCTGCAGTTCTTCTTCGCGCAGGGTGCGGTCGGGCGCCTGGAAAGTGACGCCCAGGAGAAGCGAATACTCCTGCGCGCCCAGCTTTGGATCGCGAAAAACTTCGCGGGCGCGCCACTCGACGAGTTCGGGAATGTGCAGCGCAGCGACGGCGCGGTCGATCTCATCCCAGGCAGTTTTGTCGTTCAGAACCAGGGAGAAATCGCGGCGCACCGGTTGGAAGCGCGAGATTTCGCGGGCCGCCGGCTTGCGCAGGGACAACTTGTAGAGACGGTCGAGATAGAGCTCCCCGACCAGGACAGATTCCTTGAGCTTGCGCGCCGAGGCTTCGCGGGGATGAAGCTGACCGAACCAGCCTACGGTTAAGCCATCGACGGCGACGCGGGCGGTTCGATATGGGTGCAGCCAGGCGGGAGTCAATCCGGCTTCGGCCTGGAAGCGATCGAAGTACACCGAATTTGATTGGAAGCGACCCAGCACCTGTTCGACTACGCCCTTGAGATCGTGAAAGTCGATGGAACGCGGCGGATGCAAGGCGCCGAAATCGGGCAGCGTTCCCACGGCTCCGAATGCCAGGGCGGGGCGCTCTTCCACTTTTTCGGTCGTCCCGCTGAACACGGTACCGAGTTCAAACAGGCGCACGTCGCTCACGTCGCGGTTCAGGTTGCCGGCAATCATGGTCAGCATGCCGGGGACGAGCGAGGGCCGCAGGACGCCGGCTTCCTCGCTGAGGGGATTGCCGAGCGGCACGGCGAGTCCCGGTTGCGGCGCGGTCAGCGCGGCATCGGCGACGGAACAAAAGGTGCTGGTGATGGCTTCGTGAAATCCCGCGGCCAGAAGAATGCGGCGAACGGCGGATTCGCTCTCGGCCCACGGCAAAGAATGAACGCCTTCCCCGAATGCAGGCAGCGTGTTGGCAAAGCGGTTATAACCGTAGACGCGGGCGACTTCTTCGATGAGATCGATTTCGCGCTCGAGGTCGAGGCGCCAACTGGGAAGAGTCACCTGCCATTGCGCGTCGCCTTTTTTGGACAGCGCGCATCCCAACGCGGTCAACACGTCCTCGGCGTCCGCTGCCGTAATGCCTTCTTCGGCGACAGTTCTGCCAAGGAGGCGGTGTACTTCGCTGAGGGCCAGAGCGACAGGCTTGCGATGGGCGGTGCGCGCCTCCATTGCAGGCACGCGCACGTCCACGAGATCGCCTTCGATGTGGCCGCCGCTGGCGAGGAGAATGCGCGTGACCAGGGCCGAAGCGACGGGGCCTGCGTTGAAATCGGCGCCGCGCTCAAAGCGGTGGCTGGCGTCGGTGTGCAATCCGTGACGGCGCGCTGTGCGGCGCACGGCCATGGGCTCGAACCAGGCGGCCTCGACAAGGACGTTGGTGGTGGACGAGGTAATCATCGAATCCCATCCGCCCATGACACCGGCCAGGCCGAGCGGTTTGACGTGGTCGGCGACGATGAGGTCTTCGGGATCGAGAGTGCGCTCGATGCCATCGAGGGTCTTGAGCTTTTCGCCCTTGCGGGCGCGGCGCACAATGATTCCGCCCTCGATCTTGTCGAGATCGAAAACATGCGTAGGCTGGCCCATGGCGAGCCAGGCGAAGTTGGTGGCGTCGACGGCGTTGGAGATTTGTTTCTGCTCGAGAAGGCCGAAGTAGGTTGCTACGGGCGCGTCGACGGACCAGTCGCGTGAGTTGCCGATTTTCACATCGCGGAGGACGCGGGCGGTGAAACGGCCGCAAGCATCTTCCGCTTCGATGCGCACGGGAAACGCGTGCGCGGCTGGTTGCCCAGCCGGCAGGGATGAATCGAGCGGTTTCAATTCAAGGCCGCAGATGGCAGCCGCTTCGCGCGCCACGCCGTAGTGGTTCATGGCATCGACGCGATTGGTGGTGATGTCCATCTCGTACAGCGAACCATTGCCGGGCCCGAGATCGTAGATGCCTTCGACGGCGATGCCGCGGAGGGTGAGGTCCTCGGCGAGCTGGGCGTCCGAGACGGGGAACTCAGGAAGATAGGCTCTAAGCCACTTGGTCAGTATTTTCATGCGAACTGCCCCAGGAACCGCATATCGCCGGCGTAGAACTGGCCGATTTCGCTGATGCCGTATTTCATCATGGCGATGCGCTCCACGCCCATGCCGAAGGCGAAGCCGGAGATCTTTTTGGGATCGTAGGCGGGCTGCTTTTCTGCCGCGAAGGCGAAGACCGCGGGGTCGACCATGCCGCAGCCCAGCAGCTCGATCCAGCCGGAGTTCTTGCACTTGCGGCAGCCCTTGCCGCCGCAGAAGATGCAGCTGATCTGCACATCGGCAGAGGGCTCGGTGAAGGGAAAGAACGATGGAAAGAAGCGCGTTTTGACGGAAGAGCCGAACAGCGCTTTCATGGCGTGGTCGAGCGTGCCTTTCAGATCGCTGAAGGTGATGTTGGTGTCGACGCAGAGGCCTTCGACTTGATGGAAGATGGGCGAGTGCGTGGCGTCCTGCGCGTCATTGCGATGGACCTTGCCGGGAATGATGATCCGTACGGGCGGCGGTTGCGCTTCCATGGTGCGCATCTGCACCGGCGATGTATGGGTACGCAGCAGGAGGCGATCGCGCAGCGGACGGCGTTCCTGGTTGGCGACAACCAAGGTATCCTGCGTGTCGCGCGCCGGATGGCCGGGCGGGAAATTCATGCTCTCGAAGTTGTAATAGTCGGTCTCGACTTCGGGGCCCACGCCCACGGAATAACCCAGCGCGGCAAACACTTGCGTGATCTCATTGAGCGTACGGGTGATGGGGTGTTCGGCGCCGGTGAGGCGGCGTGTGCCGGGCAAGGTAATGTCGATGGCTTCGTTGGCCAGGGCCGCGTCGCTGGGGCCGGCGCCCAGAGCATCGTCGAGCAAAGCTTTCACGACAGGCTTGAGCGCGTTGAAGCGGATGCCCAGGAGCTTTCGAGCTTCAGGGGGAGCGGCTTTCAACCAGCGGTCGGAAACTTGCTTGAGCAAGCCCTGTTTGCTACCAAGCCACTCCAGGCGAAAGGCTTCGACGGCAGCCTCGCTGGTGAGTTGCGCGGCGGCCGCGCGCGCTTGTTTTTCGAGCGCGGCAAAAGCCTGGTCGAGCGCGGCTTCGTCATATGCCGTGAGATTAGGAATCGATTCGTTGGTCATTGCGTAACGCTCAGAATATCGTACCCACCCACTACGCTGGGGTTGACTTCAGGAAGGTTGCAGGCGCGGAAAACAAGACGGCCCGGAGCTAAGCTCCGGGCCGTCGTGACGACTGAGTGCTCTGCCGGGCTTAGGCGGCTGCGCTGCTGGTGAGAGCGGCTTTGGCCTGCTCCACCAGCCTGGTAAAGCCGGCGGCGTCATGCACAGCGATGTCCGCGAGGATCTTGCGGTCCAGTCCGATGCCGGCCTTCTTAAGGCCGTTCATGAATTGGGAGTAGCTGGCGCCGTTGAGCTTGCAAGCGGCGTTAATGCGCACGATCCACAGGGAGCGGAACTGGCGCTTCTTCTGCTTGCGGCCGGTGTAGGCGAACTTGAGACCGCGTTCGACGGCTTCCTGGGCTGCCTGATAGAGCTTGGACTTTGTGAGGAAGTAACCGCTTGCCCTCTCAAGAATCTTTTTGCGGCGGTCATTCCGCTTGGTACTGCGTTTTACGCGAGGCATGGTGTTTCTCCGTTTTTGTTACGTCGGTCTGGCGGCTGGAGGCAGGAGGCGCTCTACGCGCGGTAACCTCTTCACTCGCTCTACAAGCCTGATTCTCTCGACTGACTTAAAATCTGTCGGCCGGGGGCCCATTCGACTAGGGCCCGAAGCACCCACTCCGGGTGGAGCGGGAGCAACGATCAGGCGTAAGGAATCATGCGCGCTACCTTCGCGTAGTCGCCGTCGGAGACAAGCAGGGTCTTGCCCAGCTTGCGCTTCGTCTTTGGCGCTTTCGACGTAAGGATGTGCCGCGTCTTCGTCTGGCCCCGCTTGATTTTGCCGGTGCCAGTCTTACTGAAGCGCTTGGCCGCGCCCGAATGGGTCTTCAACTTGGGCATTGTTTTTCTCGTTTTGGGATGGACTTGGTTGCCCGATCCGAAAAGCTCGCGAGACACAGGGGCTTCCCTGCCCTCTCGAGGCTTTGATCAGTATACCGCAAGGCGGATTTGAACGCTACGACTGACGGTGTCCGACGGGAGATAGCGGGACAATCGAGTGCGCGCGGGTGTACAACAAGGTGCGAGGCAACTATGAACAGACGACTCCTTTGTTGGGCTCTGGCAGGGTTCGTGGTAGCCAGTTTCTGGGTGATATTCGCCTATGTCACCTTTCCCCGCTACAACTTCGGGCACTGGGTTGTCACCCAACTCTCCGCTCCCGCTTCGCTGATCGGCCAACACAGGCCCACGAAGTGGTACACCTTTATCGCCCTCAATACCGCCATTTACGCGCTCGCGGGTCTCGCAGCAGAGTCGTTGCGCCTGCTTCCGCGCCGGTCTGTCCGGTGAGACCGAGCCGGCAGCTCGGTTACTCGAAGTGATAGAACTTGACCTTCTCCGTGTGCAATCGCCGGGGATCAAAACGCCAGAATTTTCCCTGGGCATTTTCATCCCCGTTCAGCCGGCGACCCGGCACCCATTTCCCGTCGACTAATTCCCCGTCATCTACCGAAGCGATGCCCACGTGGTGACCGGCGGTTGATCGCGGCGCAAATGTAACCTTGAAGCCTTTGCCGGCGCCCAGAAACTCGTCTGGCCCGGTGGGAAAGATGAGACCAAAGCCGGTCTCGGCGCGGCCTCCGAAAATCTCGTCCAGGCTGACATGAACGCTATAGCCCTGGATGGTGAAATCTACCGAGGAGTGGCCCCGATCGAGCACAAATCCATGCGCGTCGCCGGCGCCCTGATGTTCGAGTAACAAGGGGCTGATCCTGGCGATCTCCCGGTAGCTGGCGGCCAATGCGCTCTTCGGATCCATCTCATCGTCAATGCCGAACGGCGAGAACCCCAGGCCGGCTTCCTCGCCCAGGGCGTAGAAGACATTGGCGGCTCCGGCATCGCCGCCGCGCGTCTCGGGCATGTAGAGAGGATTGCCGGCGCGGTGGTAGCGCCTGCACCAACTGGTGAAATTGGGATCGTACAAGTCGGGCGCGTAGAGATCGAGTGCGGAGCCCGCGGCGCGCCACACGTCAACAACCCACGGCTCCGGTCCACCGCTGGGATAGTCGCCAGGGGTGGCGTCGTCGCCCGCCAACCATGTATTCACATACATAGGAATGTCGTACGCCGCCTTGCCTTTGGCCGCGACGTACTGAATAAAGCGGGCATAGTGCCAGGCCATGAAGATTTCGTCGGCGCGCGTCGTGTCACCAAAGACCTCGGCCCACGTTCCCGCGGTCTTGTCGCCGTTCAGATCCCACAGCGCGCGCAGGTTCGGATAAAGCGCATCGCGATGCGCCGTGAGCGACCGGGTCAGTTCCGCCGGAACGGAAGAGTTGAATGCTTTATTGGCCGCTTCAGAGTGGTCGCGCGTGTCACCCAGCACGCCCACCTCGTTCTCCACCTGCATCATGATCACGGTATGGTCGCGGCTGTCGGCTTCTTTAAAGTGGCGCATCAGGGCAGCGAAGGCGCGCGCGTCGGCTTCCATGGTTGCGGTACCGAGCGGGGTGAGGATCTCGGCCTGTTCGCCGGTTTCAACCACGCGCGGAAAACGCCGGGTGTCGCGCTTGACCCATACCGGCGCATAGCTCGACAAACCGTTCTTCCAGCTCGCAAGCCACAAAAAAACGATGCGTTCGTGTTCGTGCCGCGCCTGGTCGAGCAGTCCATCGACAAGGGTGAAGTCAAACTTTCCTTCCTCGGGCTCGATCAACTCCCAGCTCAAGGGTGTCACGACGGAATTGATGCCCATGGCCGCCAGCTGCGGCCAGATGGGCTTCATGTATTCAAGGCTCGACGAGGAGGAGTTGTGCAGTTCGCCGGAGAGCATCAGGAACGGCTTGCCGTCGACGATCAGTTGCGTGGCTGCGCCGCGCTTTTCAAGATGCGGCCCTTGCATATCGGGCGGTTGCGCGCGGAGCACCGCGCTTCCAAGGCAGAGAGACAGAACGATTTTCCGGAACACCGAGGGATGAATTCGCATAGCGGGTCGGAGTATAACACCGGGGCGCGAGTGAGCCGGGGGGTCTTCAAAACGGGGTTTCAATCTGGCCCAATAAGCCAAATGCGAACTGCCTCTGCGAATGGTTGCGGGACCGCATTGCCGATTGGCGGGGAGCCATGTAACGTGAACGCGTGGCCGTCCTCTCTGTCGATCTCGCGTACCGCCGTTGGGCTGACCTGGGCATTGTTGTGCTCAACCGCGCTGCGGAGTGCGATCTCTCTGCCCATCCGATCGCCGGGCGGAGTGCGCATCGAAGCGGCATCACCTGCGAGATGATTCCCTGGACCCATGCCGAGATCGATCCTGCAGCGCGTCCCGGTAATGTCGATCCAGAAATACTTGCCGGCCGCTTGAATCACCTGTGCAACGTGCGCGGAATTCGCGTGCTGATGCTGGACGGGCCGCAGGCATGGAAATCCCGCGACAATGGCCACGAGCATGCCCGGGTCAGCGAACGGCAGCTGAACACCGCGTGCAAGACCGGACTGCCGGGCGTGGTGAAGCCTGGAACCTATCGCGGCTTCGCCGAGTTCAGCCTGGATGTGTATGACGCTTTGTGCCGTCGTGGATGGCGCCGGCTGGATACACTGGACCGGCCTCATGCGGGACCCGATCGCGTACTGGTCGAGAGTTATCCCTGTGCCGCATGGCGCTCGCTGGGCTTGAAGCCGCTGCCTTCCAAGCGTCGCGCCCGCGTGAGCGATCTGGCTGAGGCCTTCTCGGCGCTGAATTCGATCATGCCGATCACGGTCGACCGTCCACCCAATCACGACCAGTTACAGGCCATCGTGGGAGGACTGCCGGGACTGGCGTTGGCCGAATCCGATAACGATGGAGCGCGCATCATTGGCGCTCCGCCGCGCCGCGAAGAGGGTCACTGGCGCGAGGGCTACATCGTTCTCCCCGTATCCCCGCGACGCGCTTCCAATCTGCGCTGGATGAATTAGGCGGCCGAATCTGCGCTTTCCTTACTTCGCGCTGAAAGCCTTGTCGAGAAATTGAACCAGGCGCTGACGCACGTCGTAACCATGCCACGGTTCGGGAGAGGGGCGCCCGTACGCGCCGACCGCCAGCGGCCCATGATCCTCGCGCGGATAGGTCACCAGCTCAACCGGTACCCCTTCCTGGCGCAGCGCGCGATACATCTCCTGCGCCTGGCCGGGCGGGTCGGTCGAGTCGCTCTCGCCCTGGATCAGCAGGAAGGGCGTCTTGGCCTTGGCGGCTCCCGCCAGGGGGCTCTGCCGCCACGCATCGTCGCGATGCTCCCACGGCTTGCCGTAATACCAGCGGTCGTACCAGGAGCCCTTCTCCGTCCCGTATTCGCTGAACTGGTCGATCACCGGCGCGCCGCTGATGATGGCCTTGAAGCGATCGGTCTTGCCCTCGACAAACCCCGCCATCTCGCCGCCGTAGCTGTAGCCCATGAGCGCCATGCGCGTTGAGTCCAGCGGATATTTGGCCAGGACAGCATCCACACCCGCCATTACATCCTGATAGTCCCCGCCGCCCAGGTCGTTCTTGTTGGCCGCGGCGAACCGGGTGCCGTAGGTGGACGAGCCGCGAGGGTTGGGCCGGAGCACCGCCCAGCCGTGGCCCACCAGAAAGTCGGCAAACGCGTCATGGCGGTTTGACCAGGCGCCCAACGGACCGCCGTGCACATCGACGACCAGCGGCACTTTGCCGGATGAGGTTGCAGGCGGCAGGTAAAGCAGGCCCTCGACGCTGAAGGAACCGCTCTTCCAGGTGACAAGCTGAGGCTCAATGGACCGTAGATTGGGTGGGGCGAGTTCGGGAATCGCGAGCGCTGTACACGCATCGCCAAGATGCGCAGCAAAGCAAAGTTTCACGGGCTGCCCGCCGCTCTCCGCCAGCCACACCCACCCGGTCCGGGAGCGATTGGTAGTGAGCCCGGTGATAACTGCCGCGCCAAGATCGATGGGCGCCGGGGCCTTAGTGCCATCGAGAGCGAGGCGAACCACCGAGGAGCGCGTGCCGATTCCAGCCAAGGTGACAGCTTCTCCGCCCGGCGGAAAGTAAAGAGCGGCGGCGTTGAGCTGGCCGGCAAAGCCGGAGGACAACGGTAGCACTTTCTGTCCAGAGCTTTCGCGTGGCAGCCCGAAGAGTTCGTCGTAGCCGGGCGGTGCGTCCTGCGTGGCGGCAGCAGCAAAAACGATCTCTTCTCCGTTGGGCGTGAAGGCAGCCCGGCCCACCGTGGGAGGGATGGCGCTCAGCTTCGTCGACGCAGCGGGAGTAGCGACATTCACCAGCCATGCACCATTGGCCGGCCCCAGGTCTGAGGCATCGTTCGGCGGATCCGTAATCACAAGGAACCGGTCGGAAGCCTCGGCCCAGGCGACACTTTGAATTTCGGGCTCGACGCCGACAGGTTTCAACGCGCCGTCCAGTGAACCATCCCCTTTGAGCGCGGCCAGGTACAGGCGTGTCGCGTGCTTCTCGTGATTGACCCACACCGCATCGGCCTTGGCGTCTTTCTGCTTCTTCTCGCCGGGAGTTTCAGGATCGCGCGCCCACACTGCCAGCCACTTGCCATCGGGCGAAGGCGCAAAGCCCGCGACATCGATGGGGAGGGGCTCAATGACGCCGGGCTTTTCGCTGTCCTTTTTGTCCGCGGGCTTGTCTGCATCTTTCTTTTCCGCGCCGGGCGGCGGAATCGCATCTTTTTCTTTCGACTCATCGACCGTGGGCATCACCTTCAGTTCATACGGAGACGCCTCGCCGCCGCGCATGTCGAGACGAAAGAGCTCTGTGTGCTCGCCGCGCTTGGCAAGGAAATATATTGAAGAGCCGTCGGAAGCCCACTGCGGATTGCGCTCTCCGCGTTTGTCCGCGGGAGGCGAAAACGTGAGTTGACGAGGCTTCTCTCCGCCGCCCGCCGCTACCAGCCACACATGGCTCTTGGCTCCGTCCGCGGTGGCGTCGGTGACACTGAAAAGCACCAGCCTGCCATCGGGCGAGAGCTGCGGTCCACCAATGGCTTTCAAGTGGCGCAGGTCGTCCGTGGTGGGAAAATGAGGTTCTTCAGCGCGCGCCACGAACGAACACGCGGATAGCGATGCGAATGTGAGGATGTGGGCAAAAAACAGGCGTCGCGCGGCAAGCATGACGCCAGAATACATGGGCACAACCCCGCAACATCCTTGGTGCTGGACACAAAACGCCAAATGAAAAGACCGCCCAAAATCGCGGGCGGTCTCTCCTGACTCGGTGAGAAGAAACTAACGCGCGGCCGGCGCGGCCGGTGCGGCCTGTTGCTGCGGAGGTGCAGTCGGCTTGGGCTTGGGCGCTTCCTGCTTCTTGCTGGGCGCGAGAATGGCGTGCAGAATCGTGCCTTCCATGCGTGGCATAAACTCCACACTGCCGGCGTCGCCAATGTCCTGGATGAGCCGGTTGATGATGTTGTAGCCCAGCTCGCGGTGCGCCATCTGACGGCCGCGGAAGCGCAGGCTGGCCTTTACCTTGTCGCCCTCATTCAGGAAGCGGACCGCCTGGTTCTTCTTGGTCTGGTAATCATGCTCATCCACGGTGACGGAGAACTTGACTTCCTTGATGGTGATGACCTTTTGCTTCTTGCGTGCAGCGCGCTCGCTCTTTTCCTTCTCGTAGAGAAAGCGGCCATAGTCCTGGATGCGGCATACGGGAGGAACGGCATTGGGAGAGACTTCGACCAAGTCGAGACCGCGCTCGCGGGCGATTCTCAAAGCCTCGAACGGCGCAAGGATTCCGAGTTGTTCCCCGTTTTCATCGATTACACGGATCTCGCGGGCGCGAATCCGGTCGTTAATACGAATAAAAGACTTTGCTGCGCGTTTATCGAAAGCGATGGTACTCCTCCATGGCGGTTCGCGCCGGGCTCACTCCGCGAGTGGCATCGAACGGGCGAACGTACGCTTGAGTATAGCACCGGTTTGGTTCGAAATCGCAGATATCCTGCGACTCGGTAGCGCCATTTCGGGAGTCTGCCCGAAGCGGTACGTGTTTTGGTTACAGGGACATAGCTGAAACGGGACTGGCGCAGTATTCTGCTGATTCGACAGTCGTCCGGAGGGTCAGATCGGCATCCAGCGAAGCAACGCGTAACTGTACCAGCCGGTTGGCCGGGAGCAGCGCGTCGATTTCGGCGGGCAGAAAATTGTCCGTGAGTGCGCAGGTTCGCCCCTTTCCCTGCAAGGCCGGCGGAGTGCGGAGCGTGATGGCTTCCACCTTCCGTCCCACGAACCACCTCCGGTGGGTCTCACTTTTTTCCGCAATGAGCTTGCGAAGAACCGCCATGCGCTCGTCGACCACCGCGGCCGGCACCGGCGACTCGGCGTGCAGCGCCCACCCGCGAGTTCCGGGGCGCGGCGAAAACGGGAACAGGTGCAGATATCCGAACGGCAGTGCGCGTATAAACTCAACGGTCTCTTCGAATTCGCGATCCGTCTCGCCGGGAAAACCTGCCATGACGTCCGCACCCAGGGTGAGGTACGGCCCCGCCGCATCGATCAGCGCGCCTACTTTTTGCTCATAGTGCCAGGGGCGATAGCGGCGGTGCATGCGGCGCAACACCGTGTCGGAACCGGATTGCAGCGGCAGGTGCGCGTGGCGCGCGAGGCGCGTTCCGCCAAACCCGCGCAGCAGCCCGATCAGTTCCGAATCCCAATCCATGGGCTCGATAGAGCTCAGCCGCAGCCGCGCCAGGTCGGATTCCGTAAGGATCTGCCGCACCAGTCCTGCCAACGAGTTTTTGCTGCTCTCAGAAACAAGATCGCGGCCCCACCTGCCGAGGTTGATGCCGGAAAACACCAGTTCCTGTCCGCCTGCTGCAACAAAACCGTTCACCTGGCGCACGATCGCCTCTGGAGCGAGGCTCCGCGACGAACCCCGCGTTTGCGGAATGACGCAGAATGTGCAGCGATTGCTACAGCCTTCCTGAATCTTGAGATTGGGCCGCGTCTGTTCGCCTGGCAGAAGTTGCGCCTCTTCAAGAAACGAATGCGCGAATCGATCGTCCGCCCAGATCCTGGCGCCGCTCTCCGAAACGGAGGTCAACAGCGAATGAAGGGGAACTACGCCTGTCGGTTCGGACTGTCGATTGGTGTCGGAACCAACCGCCAATTCCAGCGCGATCGACGGAGCCATCGCCTTGTGACTGTTACCCACAACGGCAGCCACCCCATCCAATCCTGCCAGCTCTTCCGGCGCGCGCTGCGCATAACAGCCAGTTACGAGAATGCGCGCGTCCGGGTTGACGCGGTGGGCACGGCGGATGAAAGCCCGCGCGGCGCGGTCGGCCTCCGCGGTCACACTGCACGTATTCACCACCACCACATCGGCCTTCGCCGATTCGCCTTCATCCATGCCGGCATTGCGCAGTCGATCTCCTACCGCCTCGCCATCTGCACGCGCGGCGCGGCAACCGAAGTTCTCGATGTGGAACGACTTCATATCTCCAGTGTAGAGCCTGCTTCAGTTTCCCCCCGCTCCCGACGCCGGAGTCGCCGGCCCTGTCCGCTGTACGATGAGAACGTGCGCCGCCCACCGGGCACCCAGGAAATCGAATGCGGGCAATCGCAAAATCAAACCGCGCTGCTGTTTGCATTTTCCAGATCGCGCTAGCGCTCTCGGTGTTTCCGCTGCGCGGCTCTTCTCAAACAGCCCCTGCGCCTCGCATCCTTGTCTACACGCGCAACTACACACCGGACGGCAAAGGTTATGTGCACGACAACATCGCAGCCAGCGTGGACGCGATCCGCAAGATGGGCGCCGAAAACGGATTCGCCGTCGATGCCTCCGAAGATCCTGGAGTCTTCTCCGCTGCCAACCTTCTGCGCTACGCGGCCCTGGTCTTCGCCAACAGCAACAACCAGGCCTTTGCCAATGATGAGCAGCGCTCCGCGTTCAGGCACTACATTGAAGCCGGCGGCGGCTTCGTCGGCCTGCACTCCGCCTCGGGTTCGGAACGCGACTGGCCTTACTATTGGTCGGTGCTGGGCGGCAAGTTCGCCGCGCACCCGCGCATGCAGTCCTTCACCGTGCAGGTGGTTGATCCTTCCTTCCCCGCCGCTAAGAATTTGCCGCCCCACTTCGAATGGACAGACGAGTGCTACTTCCTCGATCATCTCAACCCCGGACTTCACGTCGTCCTTGCCACGGATCGCAGAAACCTCAAGACCCTTGAGCCCATGACCATCGATACGTCCAAATTCGCCGAGATGTTGCCCCTGGCCTGGTATCAGGAATTCGACGGAGGCCGCGAGTTCTATCTGGCCCTTGGACACAATAAGGAGGACTACACCAATCCCATCCTCGTCGGCATCCTCCACAGCGGCATCCTCTGGGCAATGAAGCCAAACCACTAGCTCAATCATCAAATTCGATATACTGGAAGCACACCAATCCTCAAAAGAGCTTCCCTGACCGCATGGCGACTACCACAACCGATAGCCACTTGATCTCTCGGCCCCTTGCCGTTCAAAGCGATGCGCGGCACATCATCGGCTACGTCTACTTCACCTTCGTTTGCTATCTTTCCATCGGATTGCCCCTGGCCATCCTGCCCGCCTACGTACACCTGCGCATGGGGTTTAGTGCCGTGCTGGCGGGACTGGTTATCAGCATCCAGTACATCGCGACATTTCTCAGCCGGCCATGGGCGGGACGCATCTCCGATCGCCGGGGCGCTAAGGTTTCTGTTCTCTGGGGCATGGGCGCCTGCACCGCCAGCGGCATTTTTCTGCTCGCCGCGGTGGCATTGCACGTCTGGCCCTGGCTGAGTTTTTTGAGCCTGATTGCCAGCCGGCTGGCATTGGGAGTAGGCGAAAGCCTCGGGTCGACCGGCGCAACACTATGGGGCATTGCGAGCGCCGGCCCCGAGAACACTGCCAAAGTCATTTCCTTCAACGGGGTCGCGACCTATGGCGCTTTGGCGTTGGGCGCTCCTCTAGGCGTGGTGATGGAGACCTATTGGGGATTGACCTCCATCGGGCTGCTCACCGTTCTAGTGTGCGGGATCAGCGTCGCCGTCGCGGCGCGCAAAAGTCCTGTTGAAGTGGAGGCGGGCAAGCACCTGCCATTTGGCCAAGTATTACGCCGCGTCATTCCGCACGGTCTCAGCCTGGCGCTGGGAGGCGTCGGCTATAGCGTGCTGGCCACGTTCGTTACTCTTTTCTATGCCAGCCGCCACTGGAATGGCGCGGCCCTGTGTCTCACCGGCTTCGGTGTTGCGTTCATCGCCGCGCGCCTGCTCTTCATTCGCGCCATCGATCGCTTCGGCGGTTTTCCGGTTTCGATCGTGTGCCTCTCGGTCGAATCCGCCGGTGTCCTGCTGCTATGGTCGGCGCATTCACCATGGGCCGCTTTTGCCGGCGCGGCACTCACAGGCTTTGGCAATTCGCTGGTGTTTCCAGCCCTCGGCGTGGAGGCCGTACAACGCGTTTCACTAGAGAACCGCGGCACGGCCCTTGGTGTTTACACCGTCTTCGCCGACGTGTCCTTCTTCATGGTTGGCCCCGTGGCAGGCGCTGTCATCAGCGCCTTTGGCTATCGCAGTGTATTTCTCTTCGCGCTGGGGTGCGTACTGGCCGCGCTCGGCATGGCCGTTACTTTAGGCCGCATCCACAACCGGACGGAAGCAAGATAACCATCTCGATGTTACGCGCCGAGCCTCCTGCGGCTCGGCGCCCCACATCATGGTACGCCACTCAGTCGAACGCGCATCGTTCAGGCAAGCTACTTGTTGCTGGACATCTCCTTGCCCTCAACGGGAACGTTATGTGCCTGCGCGATCTGCTGGATCAGTTGCAGGTGCTGGGAGATGATCTTGGTGCCCTGCTCGGCAATCTGCTTCACATTCGGATCCTGCGCGGCTTGCGCCTCAGCCTGAAATTCCTTGAGATCCTGCTGGTGATCCTTGACCATCGCCTGGATATACTGCGTATCGAAGTCGGTGCCGGACAGGCCGCTCAGCTTCTCCATCAGCTTCTTGTCTTTCTTTGAGGGGCCCTTCGGCTCGCTGACGCCCAGCGACTTGGCCACCGGCTTAAACCACTTCTCGCCCATCTGGCCATGGTCCGAAACCATCTTCTGCGCGAATTGCTTTACATCCTGGCTCTGCGATTTTTGTTGCGCAAGTTGGCCCAGCTGCACTTCCGCCATGCCTCCCTCAAGCGCCTTGGTCACAAACGCCTGGTCGCCGAACGACTGTCCTGTGGGTGCCGTCGCCCCGGGTGCTGCAGGCGCTCCCGTCGTCGAATTCGGTGATGATTGACTCGGCATGCTGGGCGCCGGCGCGCCGCCCGTAGGCGCCTGGGCCAGCGCCAGGCTCGTTACCAGCACTGGCACTGAACTCAGCCATAATCCCTTCACGGTTCGATTCATACTATTTTTCCTCCGTGGATGCAGCCAACGCCCCTGACGGGACTTCTGCATCCGACTTGGCATCCGATGCCTGCGACGATTCATGGAGTTGCCTTCGCGTTCGAGCGCGCGAACGCCTCGTCACGACGGATTCACCACAAAGTGCGCAGAATCAATTGCCTGGGCGGCCATCGCTTACTTAGGAATGCGGTCGGCCAACTTGGCTGCCTGGGCCGCGGCCGCGGTGCCGTCCACGAGGTTCGTGTACCCCCCTAAATAGCGGCCCTTGCGAAACACACACATGCCTTCCAGATACGGCGCCTTAAGCTGGAAGCTCTCGTCCGCAATTCCCCCCGGCGCCGCACCCTCAAACTTCTCCCGCATTTTGCTCATCACGGCTTGCGCCGATGCGGGCGAGTCCTCAATCACGAGGAACGCCTGGCCCTGCGCGTATTTCGCAACGTACCCATGTTTCAGGATGCGCAAGCCCAACACGCTTTCAGGAACCATGCGGGCGGACACAAGATCATCCTTCAGAAACCAATCCAATTCCGCCGGAGGCGTCGTGCGGCCCTCGAGCAGTTTCTCCATGCGGCCCGCAAAGCCCTCTAGCACCGCGGTCAGATTGTTGGTGGGATTGCCGTCCGTCTCCACAATCTCAACGAAGTACTTGCCCTTCGCGAAACTGAGGCTCTGCGACAACACCTGCGCGCCCATTCCGATTTTCGCGACAGGCAAGCTGGGATCGCGATTGGCGGCAAACATGCCATAGGCAAGATCGGCATCGCCCATTTCAGACACGTCGATCGCCAGTGTGGCCGCGCCTGCTTTGCAGTCCACGCCCTGCATGCGCGTAAAACCATACACCAGGTAGCCTTCTGCGCCGCCATCCTTGTAATCGTAAAGATGATCCGGCGTATACTGCCGCTTCGTCCCGGTTGGTTCCCACCCCGAGACGAAGTGACAGTCAAGCACATCCTGCGCGCCAGCCACGCCCGGCACAATCAAGAGCCCCGCCACCAGGCATGCCCACCTCATGCAAACAGTTCCTGCGCACGCGCCATGCGGTCGGATACGCGCACGCCGAACGGGCACTGCACCGTGCATTCCGCGCAATCACCGCAGCGCACTTCAGCATGCCGCGCGGGAAGTTCCTGAAATCTCTCCCGCGCCAGCGCAAACTGCCCGTAGCCATCGGCGTACGTCAGGATGCGCAATGTGTCGGCGACGTGCAAGCCCTTCTGACAGGTGCCCTCGCACTGGTTGCACATGCGGCAGTACAAAGGCTTGATCTGTTCCAGGTGCGCCGCCAGTATCTTCTCGTCCCGCGCCGAGTAGGCTTCGCTCATGGCCCGCAGATTCTCGTCCAGTTGATCCATGTCGGTCATGCTGGGAATGGTGGTGGCGATGTGCGGCTTCTTGAGAACCCACTTCAGCGCCGACAACATGGCGCCGTCGCGATGCAGTCTCTCGTAGGTGGGATCGCTGGGCTTCACGCTCCGAAACCCGCCCGCCATCACCTTCATCGCCACTACGCCGGTTCCGGTCTTTGCGACGGTGGCGATGGCTTCGTCCATCGCCGCGTCCATCGAAAAGTTGTAAACGGTGAGAACGACATCGAAGGCCTTCTTCTGCGCGGTCCACTCCAGTTGTTTCGGAAGCGCGTGCGTGCTCATGCCGGCGAAGCGGATCTTGCCCTGCTGCTTGGCAATGTGCTGCGCTTCGATCATGTCGTCGC
This sequence comes from Occallatibacter sp., assembly GCA_036488735.1. Classification (GTDB taxonomy): domain Bacteria; phylum Acidobacteriota; class Terriglobia; order Terriglobales; family Acidobacteriaceae; genus Telmatobacter. Next base: position 377,213 of record DASXHC010000039.1, on the reverse strand, counting down.
GAATGTCTTCCGGCTTGTCCTTGGAGTGGAGATACCAGATGTCGACGTAGTCCGTCTTGAGTTCGGCCAGGCTGGTGTCGAGATCCTTCAGCAGGCTGGCCTTGTCGCCGGCGGGCGACTTGGTCGACACCACAATCTGCTGGCGCTTCCCTCCCAGCGCCGCGCCTACCATGCGCTCGTTGTTGCCGTGCTGGTAGCCGCGCGCGGTGTCAAAGTAGTTGACGCCCAGGTCGGCGGCGCGCGTAATCACGCTGGGATCGGATGTGATCATGCAGCCCATGCCCACTGTGGTGATTTTCAGGCCGGTGTTGCCCAGGATGCGCATGTCCAGCTTGACCGCGGAACCAGCGGGCTTTTGCAATTTGTCTGTGGCGTCTGAGGGTTGCAGCAGTCCCATGGTGCTGTTGGCCAGCCCCAAGCGGGAAGTCGCTCCCACCACGGGAAGAATTAATCCGGCGGACAAGAAGGCGCGTCGCGACGTATTTGGCTTCATGAGTCAACCTCGATTGGAAGGACTGAAGATCATAAACCTCCGTCGAGATTTTTCGCTGTGACAAGCGCGACAGCCATCGCCGTGGCCGAAACTCATTTCTTGAGCATCGCTTTTCCTAACTGCAGCATGGGAAGTCCATGGCGGGTCTTTTGGAAGTAGCAGATCTCCACCAGGGTCGGCCAGAGCTCGATCGAAGCTTTGATGGAACTGATTGCATCATCAACCATGCGCAACAAATTGTGCTGGAAGAAATCAGGCTCGAAGCCGTAGAACGCCTTTTCCAGGTTGGTGGAAAACAACCGCAGCGCATCCACGCGTTCCTGGCTCCTGGCCTTCTCCGCCGCCTTCAATGCGCGGCCATGCAAACCCGTGATCTTTCCCAGGATCTCCTCTGCATCCTGGGCCGTAACTTCTCCTGAATAGTCGAATGAAATCCCCAGGTCATCCACGCTGGTCAGACTGGCCTTGATCTTCCTCTTCAGCAGGTTGGCCACTTCTTCGTTGAGCACTTCGGAAGAGGGCGGATTGCGCATGTAGTTGCTCTTGGTGTGGTGCTGCGCCGCATCCACGTGCGCCGCCACGATGCCTTCCTGCTGTATCCACAATCGGTAGATATAGTCTTCAAATCGCAGCCGTGTCGGAAAGAACGGAGGTAGTCCGAAACTATTGTCGTAGCCCGCAACCCCGCAATCCATGCGCCAATTCTTATTGGTGACTGCGGGACGAAAGTTAACCAGGACATAGATATCGTTTAAGTCATCCGGACTTACCTGCTCTTCATCGTTCAAAAACATGTCGACAAAATCAATCGCATCGATGTCGTTGGTCCCGGTGCGAAAGGTCTGCGCCATCTTGACCACCGCGCTGTCCGCAACCTGACCGCGCTCGAGGACCACCGCGTTCTCTTCGGCCAGGCCCTTGGAGGCATTGGTCTCGAGGTCCATGCCCGTGTCCACAAGCAGTTCGCCGCGTTCGTAATTCTCCGGCACTTCCGACACCGGCTTGCCCAGCACATCGAAGAATGCCGACATCAGGTCGAACGACTTGCGCACATACCCGTTCTTGCCCACTTTGTGAAGGCGCCCCCTGCTGATTTCATCCGCTTCGAGGGACTCGGGGCTGTCTTCCATCATGGAATACGGACGCATATCGTCGTCGGAGCTCACCATCAATCCGCCCAGCGAATACATCAGGGTGTAATTGCGATTGCCGCCGTAACTGGGGCGGAACAGATTTTTTACCAGCGGTTCCAGCCGGTTGTTACGCAAGCGCGAATTCAGGTAGGAGATGAACTCCTCCTTCTGTCGCGGCCCCACATAGAAGAGCTCGGAACGAGTCTTGATGTTTTCCAGATGGCTGAAGTATTTCTCCACATTGGTAGGCGTGGAGTCGTCGAACACGATCATCTGCGGAGAATGCCCGTTGCGCCAGAAATGTTCGTCGTATTCGTGGATGGTTTCGCTCACATCGCGTAATCGATGGGTAGGAACAACAAAGTAATTTTCAGGTTCATTCATGAGGAACGGGAGACTCCCATGGAGTTCGTCGTGGAACGCAGTTACTTGGCGTTCGCTCAATCTCGCTGAACACACGCGAACCGGAACTGCGATAACGATCCATAACGAACCGATTCTAGGATCTGATTTGCAAAGGTAGCGTAAGGATTTGGTAGGGGACGCGTGAGGATGTTCGGCGCTGTTCCCCCGGTAGAGGCGGCATCGCTATCGATGATCCACACATTCACCCATGCCATCAATCATCCTTAGTGATCCCTTCTGACCGGACCTGCCCCTCGGAGACTGTGCTACAGTTCTCGCGTATTTAAGGAGTGCAATCTCTTTGAAGGCCGTCGTAACCACACGATATGGGTCGCCGTCGGATGTGTTGCGGCTCAGCGAGATTGCAACTCCCGCGCCCGCCGCCGACGAGGTCCTGATCCGGCTCTATGCCGCTTCGGTCAATCCACTCGACAGTTTCACGATCAGAGGACCGCTGTTTTTCTTCCCCCGGCTGGGGAGGGTCCTGAAACCTAAGCAAATTGTCGCTGGCGCTGATATTGCGGGACGAGTGGAATCAGTTGGCCGGGACTTAAATCGGTTTGCGCCGGGCGATGAAGTGTTCGGGGCCTCGTTCAGGGGAAACGGACTGGGCGGATTTGCCGAGTATGCGTGTGCCCGTGAAGATAGCCTGGCCTTAAAGCCGTCGAACCTTTCGTTCGAGGAGGCGGCAGCCGTGCCGGTGGCGGCGCTGACGGCCCTTCAGGGTCTTCGCGATCAGGGCCAGATCCAGTCCGGCAAGAAGGTTGCGATCGATGGAGCGTCGGGCGGTGTGGGCACCTTTGCTGTCCAGATTGCCAAATCCTTTGGGGCTGAAGTCACTGCCGTGTGCAGCTCGAGGAATGTGGAAAGGGCGCGCATGCTCGGTGCCGACTACGTCATCGATTACAGCCGGGAAGACTTCACGCGCAGTGGTTTGCGATACGATCTCATTCTTGGCGCCAACGCGCATCATTCGATCTTCGATTATTGGCGTGCGCTCAGTCGGGACGGAATTTTTGTCCTGGCCGGAGGTGGCTTGGCTCGAATCTTTCAGGCGATGTGCCTGGCGCCGCTGCTGTCGCGGATAGGCAGGAAGAAAGTGCGATTCTTTATTGCCAGAGTGAATGGGAAGGACCTCAACCTTCTGAGGGATCTGCTCGAAGCCGGTAAGATTGCGCCTGTCATCGACAGGCGATACCCGTTAGAGGACGTCGCTGAAGCCCTCCGTTATCGCGAAGAGGGACACGCCCAGGGAAAAGTCGTCATAACCATTCAGCACGACAAAGGTGTTGAGAGGAGACTTTGAACTCTTCCATCGTTCGTGATCCCTATCGAGAATCCGTCGTCAGGCGCGGGAGCATCCATTCAATACTGATTAGCTCCACTCGCGTTCGAAACGGCCCAGTCTCTCATGGACTTCATCGCCCGCTTGCTCCAGGAACAACAACGGCCACCCCGAAGGGTGGCCGCTGTTGATTCTATTTGTGAGTGACTTACCGCTCGTTCTTGCGCCAGTTGAGCAGATCGCCAAGAGTCGTAGTCGAACTGGAGACGGGAGCCTTGTGCTCCTTGTAGCTCTCCACCGTGGCACGGCTGGCTTCGTGGCCTACCGCGCGCAGGCTCAAGCCCACCTTCTTCTCTTCGACGTTGATCTTGATGATCTTGAACTCGTGTTCCTGGCCCTGTTCGAGCTTGGCCGGTCCGCCGTCGTCGCCCACCGCTTCAGACACGTGGCACAAACCTTCCACGCCTTCCGCGATTTCAACAAACGCGCCGAACTGAGCCGTGCGCAGCACCTTGCCATGAACCACGTCGCCCACGCGATGCGCGGCGAAGAAGCTCTCCCAGACATCGGGCTGCAGCTGCTTGATGCCCAGTGAGAGCCTGCGGTTCTGCGGCTCGACGCCGAGAACAACAGCCTTCACCTTCTCGCCCTTCTTCACCACTTCCGACGGATGCTTCACGCGCTTGGTCCAGCTCAGGTTCGAGACATGTACCAGGCCGTCGATGCCGTCTTCGATTTCGATGAAGGCGCCGAAGTCAGTCAGGTTGCGCACGCGGCCTTCAACCACGGTGCCGGCCGGATAGCGCTCGGTCAAGTGCTCCCACGGATTCTCGAGAAGCTGCTTCATGCCCAGCGAAATGCGGCGATCGGCGGGGTTCACACTGAGAACCACCGTCTCCACTTCATCGCCGGGCTTGACCAGCTTCGACGGATGCTTCAGGCGCTTCGACCACGTCATCTCGGAGAGATGAACCAGGCCTTCAATGCCCTGCTCCAGCTCAACGAAAGAGCCGTAGTCGGTCACTGAAAGAACTCGACCCTTGACATGCGCACCCACTGGGTAACGCTCCGCGGCATCCAGCCACGGGTCAGGCGTCAGCTGCTTGAAGCCCAGTGAGACACGCTGCTTGTCTTTGTCGAACTTGAGAACCTTGACTTGAATCTCATCGCCCACGTTGACCAGGTCGCGTGGATGTGTCAAGCGGCCCCAGCTCATGTCCGTGATGTGCAGAAGACCATCGATACCGCCGAGGTCAACAAACGCTCCGTAGTCGGTCAGGTTCTTCACCGTGCCCGTAAGCACCGCGCCCTCGCCCAACTGCTCCAGCGTGTGCGAACGCTTGCTGGTCTGCTCTTCTTCAAGAATCTCTTTGCGGCTGACAACAACATTCCCGCGCTTCTTGTTCAGCTTGATTACGCGAACTTCGATCTGCTGGCCGAGATATCCGTCGAGGTTGCGGACGGGACGAATCTCAAGCTGCGAACCAGGAAGGAATGCCTTCATGCCGATGTCGACAGTGAGGCCGCCCTTGACGCGGCTGACCACTGTGCCCATCACTGGTGTCTTGTCGTTGGCTGCCTTTTCAATCACGTCCCAAACGCGAAGACGCTGCGCTTTCTCGTAGCTCACGAGATAGCCGCCCTCCGGTTCTTCACGCTCGATCACCACGTCGATCACGTCGCCGGGTTGGAACTTCGCCGCACCGGTGTGGTCAACTACCTGCTCGAGCGGCACTAGCCCTTCGGACTTCAGGCCTACGTCCACAACCAGGTGCTTGTCAGTCTGCTTGATGACTGTTCCGGAAACGACCTTGTCGCCGTATGCCTCAACAGCAGCAGCCTCGGCGGCCTGCTCGCGCTCGAATGCTTCGAGAGCGGCAGAAAAGTCTTCCATCGACTCAAGGCCATGCTCGGGCGCTCCGTGCTTGTGCGGCACCGGTGAGTGTTGCACTGGAGCAGCAACAGGCTCGGCCTCAGATACTGGCTCTGCAACTGTTGGCTCGGACAAGGCAGCAACAGCTTCAGCTACTGGCGCAGGTTCAACCGTTGCAGCGGGCTCAACGTGCGCCGGAGTTTCCGCTGTTTCACCCTGCACGAGCTCGGGCGCTACTGCGGTTTCTTCTTGCGTCACGGCTTGAGCTACGGGTTCGGTTGTGGCATCGGCGTCCAGCGCGGAAGGTTCGATCGCTTCACTGATTTCGGCGGTCTCGGGGTTGGACGTGGATTCGAACGACGGCTGCTCTAGCTCCGTCGCAGGCTCGAAGATTGGCGTTTCCAATTCGGTGTTCAGGGTTATGCTCTCGGTTTCGGGATTGAGGACGTTTGACATCACTGCTAGCTCCAGGACTCCGTAGGCGAGTGAACTATCTAGCTTCACTCATTTCAACACCAGCACCGCTGCGTGTGTGGGTGTTGGGCGGACCTTGTCATGCTCGACGCTGTGAGCGAATGTCTCTTTCTGGCGACAGTATTCCCTGCCAATTAGCGGCATAGAAAGCGACATGTCTCCATTGGGAAACACCCGGCAGGCAACGGCTGGCTGATGGGCGGCCGCAGCTCGCTGCTGGAATCCGCGCAGGAAGCTACGCTTCTTAGTGTAGCAACCTCGTGTTTCCCGCGTCAATGCAAGGGGTTGAGGACCTGGAATTGTCACGAGAATCCAACAATAAGGGGTAGCGGTTCGGGGCGCGGAAGGGTAAAGGGCGCCGGCTCAATGGTTTGGGGGCAAACTGTCAAAGGACGGGGCACGGCACCCTATACTGAACGGCGATGGCGTTTTAGCGATGGACATACTCTGGACTCCCTGGCGGTTTGCATACATTACCTCGGCTGACGGCGCTCCGCGGCTGGGTGTTCCGGCACGGCTGAATGCGTTTCCGGGCGATCTGGGCTGCGTGTTCTGCAACCTGATCGCGTCGATCGATTACGCCATCGAACAGGGCATGCCGCGCGACGAGGCGGAGGGAGCGGGGGGACTGATATGGCGCGGCCAGCACTGTTTCATCTGCCTGAATGCCTACCCGTATACCTCTGGGCACGTTATGGTTATGCCCTATGCGCATCTGGACCGCCTGGCCAAAATGACGCCGGAAAGCGCGCACGAGCTGATCGACCTGGCGCAGAAAACGGAACAAGCGCTGGAGCATCTTTATCGTCCGCACGGCTTCAATTTCGGATTAAACCTGGGACAGGCGGCGGGGGCGGGGGTGGCCGGCCACCTTCATATGCACGCCATGCCGCGCTGGGTGGGGGACACGAACTTCATGACCACGGTGGCGGAAACGCGGGTGCTGCCGGAGGAGCTGGAAACTACCTGGAAAAAACTCAGGGAGAGATTTCAGGAACAGGCAGGAGGGAGCAGGAACAGGGAGTAGGGAACAGGGATCAGGAACAGGAAGCAGGGAGATGTTGACTGACTGGTAAATTTTGTGCCCAAACCGGCGGTGGAAATATCCTGGCTTAGAACGATAGGGATTTTTGCCGAAAGTGGGCAAGATGCGCACTTTCGACCGCGATAAACCGATTTAGTTAATGAAATTCGCCCTAAAATCCGTGCCTATAAAGCGATTTACTAAAATGACGTTTGAGACAACGCACCAAGCACTAAGTAGATGATTTAAAAATACTTTACGCCACTACAAGGTGTTCCGAATTTGCACAAATCCGACGTTTTTCACTGTTCGCCGGTGCGTTCACGCCCGGACAGCGAGCTGACAAAAGAAACAGCGGCCGAGACTGCTGACAAAAGTTCGAAGCGACCCTCGGGGCCCTAGACACGCAACGCTTAACGTACGGGCTGACGCCGGCACCCTTCAAGAGCGGGGGGAATCATCAAGCTGGCCCCGGAGCCGCCCGGCCAACAGGACGGATCGTTTTCGTCGTTAGCGGATATCTTTGCCGGAGGTGGATTTGGATGGCGAAGTGTCCGGCTGCATCTGGCCCGCCGACGCTTCTCTCCCCTGCCCCATGATGCTTCCGGCTGCTGATGCTTTTTCCTTTTCAGAGACCCTGTTCTCGCGCTCCGCGGCATCCAGGCGAGCCTTGATGTCCGCCAGTTCCGAGGCGCATCGTCCACGCACATCGGCGGTGCTCGCAGTTTGCCAGTTGTCGCGGGCCTTCTCGATCCAACTCTGCCAGGCCGCTTTGTCGTTAGCGGCTCGCGCCAGATAGGCCCGGGCAAGACGCAGGTAGCTGTCCTTGTCGAACGACAAGTTGACGGACTGCTCCAGTTCCTTGATGGACAGATCGACGTCTCCGGATTTGAGCGCAATGGAGCCCAGGATCAAGTGGTAATTGGCTTTGAGTTCCTTCTGACTGGAGTCTCCGGCTCGACCGGCAAAGAGATTTCCAAGCAGGCCCAGGCGCCTGGCCCTGTGCAGGCTTGCCCCGCGTTCGACGCACACAGAGGCGCGGATAAGAAGACAGCGCGCCAGACACTCATAGGCCGGCATCACTTCACCCGGGGCGGTCCCGGCAGGGAGGAAAGGCTTCTTCTCGCTCCTCGCCTTTTGTCTCAGCCCGTTCAGGGTCTTGACCGCCTCGCGCAGAGCCTCCTCAGCCTTGTCGTAGGCCCTGGCTTCAAAGTAAGCATCTCCCAGGTGGAGGCTCGACTCCACGGGCCGGTAGCCGAGACCTTTGGCCTTCATCAACTCGGAGACGGCGTCGTCGTATTGCAAAAGCTCCTGGTGGAAGATGCCCAGCCAGAAGTGGGCCTCGCCGCGCACAGAAATCTGGGCATCGAGGTCGTCTTTTTTGCTGGACAGAATCATGTTCTCGGAGACATTGAGCACACGTTTGAAGTTGTCAATCACGCGCTCGAACATCTCTCTTCTTCGCTCCGGCTGGAGCCGATACAAGCCGCGGTTCCAGTAGGTCGCGGCGACGGAGCGCAAAGTTTCCGGATCGGTGGGGGCCAGATCGAGGCAGGTCTTCCACTCTGCTTCTGCCCTCTCGTTATCGCCGAGCGCCGAATACACCTGACCGAGTACCGACCGCTGCCAGGCGCCGAGGGGATTGAGAATGACGGCGCGCTCGGCGCGCGGCAAGGCGGCGGCGGGCTCATTGCGGCCCAGGTAGCCCAAGGCAAAGGTGCCTTCCAGGCCCTTTTCTCGCAGTAATACGTCGGCAGCCCCTTTTACAAGATCCCTGGTTTCAAAGTCGGGCAGGCGCGCCTGCAAGATGGCGACGACAGAAAAGAACGTCCAATCGGCGGGGCCGCTCTGAGTCGCGATACGTTCGATGCGATCGAGATATTGCTTTGCGTCTTCGTTGGGATTGTCTTTCAACTTTAATTCCGCCGCGACCTGGAGGGCGGCGTCGATTTTATTCACAAACAGGTCCGCCGCATTCTCTTTTGCCTGGGGTTCGGCGGACAATTTGGCGATGGTGGAACGAATCTCCGGATCCGGCTTATCGTCGGTCCAGGAGTCGAGCAAGGCGCGGCGAAGCGATTGTTTGACATCCTGGAAGGGGACGCGCGCCTCGACCTGCGCCTTGGCCAGCCAGGCCCAGTAGAGGGGCTTGGAATCGATGCGAATGGCGCTGGTGAAATGGCGGACCGCGTCCTTGTGCCTGCGATTATCGATCAGGGTTTTCCCGAGCTCGAAATGAAGGCTGGCATCGGCGGGGTTCAGATAAAGAGCCTGCCCGAAGAGCGCCGCGCTGGGCTCTCTCAGCATGGCGGTTGAAATTGCCTGGCCGCGCAGACACTGCACGGCGATGCTCCTCGCACCTTCGCTCTTGTCGCCGCGACGCTCGGAAACGCAGTGGCAAAACGAACGCCAGGCGATGGCGGCGGCATAGCTCCTGGCCTGGACGGAACGTCTGAAAACCTCGCGCTCTTCTCCGGCTTTCAGCCCCCGCCCCAGCTCTGCCTCTTTCATCTTGCGGTAAGCCATCCCCTTGGCGTCCCAGGCCCGGGCGAGCTCGGGGTTCAGGGCAATGGCCTGATCGCAGTAGCGAATGCATTCGGCGAACAGATCCCTGTCGCTGGCCTGGGCCGCATACATGCGATTAAAGGCCAGGGCGTAATACGAGGGAGCAAAGCCCGGTTCCTGCTGGATGGCTTTGAGATACGCCTCCTTGGCAGAATCCGGTTGATTGAGTCTTTCGTACACCACCCCGAGGTTGTAGTAGCAAGTGCCAAATTTGTTGTCGCGGGCGACCGCATCAATGAAGCTGGCCTCGGCCTGGCGCAGGTTCCAGAATTTATCCGTTTCGGTTCGGGTGGTGATGCGAAGGTGCTTCAAACCCTGGGAGAACGCATGCACGGCCTCCCACCGTCTTGAACCGGTGGGAACCAGGTCGGTGAAGACGCGATAGGCAAGCTGCTCCACCAGTTGCGACAGCACGGGGTTTGCGCCGGCGGGATTTTGCGGGCCCAGGTCCCGGGTGTCCACGCGCCAGTCGGTGTTGGCAAAACCGCCTCCCTCCATGCGCGCGATCAGGGTCACCACGTCCCCTTGCTTGTGAACGCTGCCGGAAAGTTTCGGTCCCTGCAGCACGGTCCTTCCAAAGAGTCCCAACATGGCGCCGATGGGGATGCTCAGAACGCCCAGTTCCACTTTCGAATCCTTGGTGACGGCCGATTCCAGGGTTTCTCCCACGCTCTGAACACTGATGGAGGGGTTGAGGGCCTTGTCTCCGGATGGGTGGGTTCCCGGGTTGACGGCGTTGTCCCCTGAGCTGTAGGCCCCTGCCTCCCTGGAGTCTTCATGGATCTGGCGGATGCGGTTGAGTTCGTTGAGCAGGAAAGGGGGCAGGCCGGCCACAAACTCTTTGAGAGAAGGGTCGCCCGAATAGTCGTCAAAAGAGGCAACGAAGATGCGGGTGCGTACACGAAAGGCCCACGCGAAGAGCCAGGCCAGGAACAGAACCACGGCGGCCTTGGATAACTGGCCCCAGGAGGGAACCGGCAGTTGCAGGAGCCACGCGGGGTGGAGAAGGCGCAGGTGCCAGAACGACCACACCGCAGGGACAACACGCCTAAAAAAAACGGCCAGAAGGCCGGCTGCGACGAGGCCAACGGCGAGTAGCATAGCGCGTAGCGGATGCGTGGTAAACCACAGGGCCAGATAACGGAACCAGACACTGCGCCACAAGCTGAGGGACACGCGGAAGCGAAGATTCTTGAAGCTCGAAATCCCTGGTTGCAATGCAAGCCTCCGCTCCAGGAGCCGGGGAGCTCCAAACATGGTTGTCTGGATCAGGGAGCACTATACCATCAAGCGCACCGCGGACGGTTGACCTGGGCTAACCGACGGCCGGCGCCGGAGGGGGTGCGGCCGGCCTCACAGTGGGGCGGGAGATGGTGGTGGAGCGCGATGCCCGGCGAGGAGATCGGCCAGGATCCACGCGGCTCCGGCAATGGCGAAGGTTTCGGCGATTTCGCTCCAGTCGGCATGACTGCGCACCTGGGAGAGAACCAGCGGCACCCAGACGAGCAGCCCCAAGCTTACGACCATCAGGGTGAGCAGGCGGGACGCCCGAAGCGCCATTCGATCCGCAAGAAGAGCCAGGGCAGCGAGAGTGAACAACACGGAGGTCGTGACCGCCCAAAACATCGGGTTGGGCGGAATCCATTTGGGAACAAGACTGGCGGTAGCGCCCAGATAAACCGCCTGTTCGAGGGCAAAGGAAGCGGTACAGATGCCGAGCAGAAGGCGGCCCGTCTTTTGCAGCGTTTCGAGGGAGAATGCGGATGACAAGCGTGCCCAGCTGAGGGCCGCTCCGGTGAGGAGAGAGAACTGCTCGAAGAAGTTGCCCCAGCTATTGTAGGTTTGCGGGGCGGCGACGATTTGGGGCAGGCATAGCAGGGCCAGGACGAGGTATGCCGCGGCGAGGAGGCAGGCGCCGGTCTTCGCCAGCGGACGGACCAGCAGGAAAGCGCCGCCGAGGACCTGGGCCGCGGCGGCAGCGTAGACGATGGATTGCAGAAGATGGCCGCCGTTGTGATTGTGCCAGAGGAGCGTGACGAGGCCGGAGGTCAGAGCCGCAGTTCCAAACACGGAACTGCCGAGATTCGAACGGGGGTTGGATGCGGTCATTGGTTTCGGGCCACTTTACCCTTTGGTCCCGGCTCTCGTGTGCCCGCGGCCGGGGCCAAAGCGGGCGAGTCTGGCCTGGTTATTCATTGAAACATTGAATGGCAAACGCAGGCGTGGAGTCCATGTATCTTTTTACTCGTGCGTCGAGGGGGCGGGGATGAAAGAATCTGCGCTCAGGAGAGCTAACATGCCGGTTTCCCCATCGACGAATTCTCAGGAAGTGTGGCCCGCGCTGCCGCAGAGCGCATGGAGCGACACGTGCGCGACGCTGCATTTGTGGATGCAGGTGGTGGGCAAGGTGCGGCTGGCGCTGACGCCGCACATCAATCACACCTGGAACGTGACGCTGTATCCGACGGTGCGCGGCGTGACAACGGGACCGATGGCGAGCGGCACGCGCATGGTGCAGGTCGAATTCGATTTTCTGGCGCATGTGTTGCGGGTGGAGACGGATGGCGGCGAGCAGCGGATTATTCCCCTGCAGGCGATGACGGTGGCGGCATTTTACGAAAAAGTCATGGAAGCGCTGGAGAAGGTGGCGACGCCGGTGCGGATCTGGCCGAAGCCGGTGGAGGTGGCGGAACCGATTGCTTTTGCGGAGGACACGGTGCATCGCAGCTACGACCCGGAGTACGCGCAGAAATTCTGGCGGGTGTTGCTGCAGACGACGCGGGTCTTCACGGTGTTCCGGTCGCGGTTCCAGGGGAAAGTGAGCCCGGTTCACTTGTTCTGGGGAGCGATGGATTTGGCTTGCACGCGGTTCTCGGGGCTGACGGCGCCGGAACATGCGAGCATGCCGGGGCTGACGGACCGGGTGACACGGGATGCGTATTCGCACGAGGTGAGCAGTTGCGGGTTTTGGCCGGGCATGCCGGGCGTGGAGGCGATGTTCTATAGCTACGCGTATCCGGAGCCGGCGGGGTTCAGGGAGTATGGGGTGGCACCGGGCGGGGCGGAGTACGACAAGAATTTCGGGGAGTTTGTGCTGCCGTACGAGACGATGCGGGGGGCGGCGGATCCGGATGGGGCGCTGCTGGAGTTCTTGCAGAGTACGTATGAGGCGGCGGCGGTGTGTGCGGGGTGGGATCGGAAGGGGCTGGAGGTGGGATGAGGGACCGCCAACAGTTAAGGCCGAAGTACACTGTATGTTGGAGATTCGAGTTTGACCCCGTCTGAGCGTCTCTACTATTCAGATTCATTTCTAAGGAAATTTACGGGAGCGGTTAGCCGTGTCCGCGAGCGTGCAGACAGTCGCGGCGAATCGATCTGGCAACTTGCGCTCAATCATTCGGCCTTCTATCCGACTAGCGGCGGCCAGCCATTCGACAGGGGAACGCTGAACGCCGCCGCGCCGGATGGAACAAGTCTAGAGATTTCTGTCGAACAGGCGGAAGAGGACGAGGACGGAACGGTGTGGCATTTTGTGCGCAGTCCGCTTCCCGTGGGTACAGGGGTCGAGGGACAGATCGACTGGGAGCGGCGGTTCGATCACATGCAGCAGCACACCGGTCAACATCTGCTGTCGGCAGTCTTCTGGCGGGAACTTCGAGCGCCCACGATCTCGTTTCATTTGGGAGAGTGCGCTTCTACGATCGACCTGACGAGCGGGCCGCTGACGCAAACCAGCCTGGAGCGGATGGAGAGGATTGCGAATGAAATCATCGGGGAAGATCGCCCGGTGACCGTACGGACTGTGTCGCGCGGAGAGGCAGAAGCGATGTTGGCGGCCGGGGAACTGCGCAAGATGCCGGACCGGGAAGGCCCGATGCGCGTCATCGACATTGCGGACCTGGACCACAATGCGTGCGGGGGAACCCATCTTCGCTCTACGGGGCAGATTGGCGGCCTGCTGGTGCGAGGGGTAGAGAAAGTGAGCCGGGGCGTGCGGGTCGAGTTCGTCTGCGGATTGCGGGCGGTACGGGCGGCACGCAGAGATTCGGCAACGCTGAGTGCGACCGCGGCGCTGCTTTCAACGGGAACGCCCGAACTGACGGATTCCGTAGCGCGCCTGTTAACGGAGGGAAAGGCGAACGCGCGGGAGCGGCAAAAGCTGCGTGAAGAACTTGCGACCTTTCAAGCGGAGAAGCTGGCAGCGCAAGTCCCCATCGAGAACGGTCTGCGGCTGGTGGTTGGTGCATGGAGCGACCGGGACCGCGACTATGTGAAGCTGTTGGCATCGCGGACAGCGGCGGCCGCCCCGCGAACAGCTGTCATCTTCAGCGTGCACGATGCCGGGCGGGTAAGCATGTTCGTTGCCCGCCACGCGGATCTGGACTTCAACTGCGGGAGGATCCTGCGCGAGTCACTGGCCCGCCTTGGACTGCGGGGCGGCGGGTCCGCTGACCTGGCACAGGGAGAAGTTGCCGCGGAACAGGAGTCAGCGCTGCGATCTGAAGTGAGCGAGGCGATGCGCAGGGCAGCTGGAGAAGCGGCGATTCCGGGGTAATGACGTCGGCCTGAGCTGCGCTGGCCAACGCTCGTGTCGTGGGCGACTCGGAAGTCGCGACGATGTGCCGCCCCAACATTCCGGGTTGGGATGGCAGGTGAAAAACAGAGAACGACCGGCTTCTATTCGGAGGCGACGGGCTCTTCGGTTTCGGTAGACATGGGCAATTGGATTTGCGGGGTCCAGTCTTCTGAGGTGAGAAGACGGGGCTCGGCTTCGAGCTGCGCCGCGACGTCTACTTCAGACGAACTGTGGACAAGGCCGCCAAGCTTGCGGGCCTGATAGAAGGCGCCCTGGCGCCCTTCGACGGCGCCGATGAAGGAGTTGTAATTGCCCACTGCGTTCTTGAGGGCGTTGCCGAGCTTCTCGAAGTATTCGTGGGCCTTGACGAGCTTGTTGTAGAGATCGTTGCCGGTCTGCTGAATGGCCTTAGCGTTTTGGGTAATGGTTGATTGTTGCCAACCGTAGGCGATGGCTTTTAACAGGGCGATAAGCGTCGTGGGCGTGGCCATAACCACGTTGGCGTGAGCGCTGAATTCGATGAGGCTGGGATCGGCCTCGAGAGCAGCGCTGAACAGCGCTTCGCTGGGCAGGAAGCACACGACGAATTCCGGAGTGTGATCGAACTGCTTCCAGTAGGTCTTGGCGGACAATTTGCGCAGGTGGCCTTTCACGGTTTCAGCGTGGGCAGCGAAACGAAGCGCCTGGGCGTAGCCGTCCCCCGAGTCGCTGGATCCGAGAAAGGCATCGAGGGGCGTCTTGGCGTCGACGATGATGCAGCGGCCGTTGGGCAACTGGATCTTCATGTCCGGACGGAGGAGAGATTCGTCTTCGTCGCGCGCGGAGACTTGCTCAGAGAAGGAGCAGTACTGGACCATGCCGGCGTATTCAACGCAGCGCTTGAGCTGAAGCTCGCCCCAGTTGCCGCGAGTCTTGGGGGCACGCAGGGCGGTGATGAGCTGGGAGGTTTCGGTGCGCAGTGACTTGAGAGACTCGGGAATTTCCTTATTGAAGCCTTCGACGAGGGTGCGTATTTCGCCGTAGGCGCCGGCGCGTTCCTTCTCCATGGCGCGGGTCTGTACGTCGAGGTTCTTGAGGGTGGTTTCGAGAGGTTGGAGGAGGGCCTGAATAGCCTTCTCCTTGGTCTCGAGGGTGTGCTTCGCATCCTGTGCCTGTCCGCCCAGTTCCTGTTTGGCCAAGGCGAGAAAGGACTGCGTATTGGCACGCAGAGCGTCGGCAGCGGCGGATTTGAATGCGGAGTCGAGTTCCGCCTTCATCTGAAGGTATTTGGCTTCTTCGTCGGCAAGCTTCTGGCGGCTGGCAGCGAGTTCTTCTGCCTTGGGGCGCAACTCCGCCACTTCCCTGCGCGCATTTTCGATTTGTTCGCGCAGCCCGGCCTCGCGCGCTTCGGCGGAGCGGCGCTCAGCGTCGAGGGCCTGGGCGGCGTTCAACTCCTGGGAGCGCTTCTCATTTTTAACGGAAGAATGGCGGAGGAAATACCCAAGAATGATTCCGGCGAGAGCCGCGAGCGCGGCGATGAGAGCCTGCATAAAGTCGATTATGCCTCTTCGCCTAATGTACGCCCTTTGGCTGTGCAATTCGGGGCAAAATCCGGGGGATTTACCAAGAGAGTTACGGTCTTCGAGAAAACGGCGCAACTTGCGATACAGCACGTCTTTGCACGGCCGGGACGGATGGTAGACTTGGACTTTCGGGGCTTCTGCGTTATTTTGGGCGCGGGAGTTGTGTTCCCCAGCCGTCTGCGGGTATTGTAGGCACGCGGAACCTGATTGGAATGTACCCTGAAAGATTCCTAAGTTACGAAGGACACGAGGAGACACACGCATGGCGGTGGAAGAGAAAGTCAAGCAGATCATTGTGGAACAACTGCAGGTGGATGAGGCCGAGGTTACTCCGGGGGCGAGCTTCCAGGAGGATTTGGGTGCGGACTCGCTGGACGTTGTGGAGTTGGTAATGCAGTTTGAAGAGGCCTTCGACCTGGAGATTCCAGACGAGGATGCCGAGAAGATCAAGACCGTGAAGGACGCGATCGATTACATCGAGAAGAACGAAAAGACCGCGAAAGGCAAGTAGCCGGTGACCCGACGAGTCGTCATTACCGGCCTGGGGCTGGTATGCGGTGTGGGCAACACCGCGCCTGAAGTGTGGCGGCAGCTTTTGGCCGGAGCCAGTGGAATGGCGCCCATACAGGGCTTCGATACCACTGGCTTCTCGGTGACCTTTGCTGCGGAAGTGAAAAACTTCGATCCGCTGAATTTTGTGGACAAGAAAGAAGCGCGGAAGATGGGGCGCTTCATTCACTTTGCCTTCGCGGCGACGGAAGAAGCCCTGGCGCAAGCCGGGCTGACGGTGACGCCAGAGATTGCCGACCGGGTGGGTGTATTTATCGGATCGGGGATCGGCGGCTTTGAGATCATCGAGCGGGAGCACGCCAACCTGCTGCAGGGCGGCCCGCGGAAGATCTCTCCCTTCTTTATTCCCGCCGTGATTGTGAACATGGCGGCGGGACAGATCAGTATTCGCTATGGGGCGACGGGGCCGATCTCGGCGACGGCGACGGCGTGCGCGACCTCGGCTAACTCGATTGGCGACTCAGTGCGGATGATCATGCACGGGGACGCGGATGTGATGATTGCCGGGGGATCGGAAGCCTCGGTGACGCCGCTGGCGGTGGGTGGATTTGCAGCCATGCGGGCGTTGTCGACGCGCAATGACGAACCGGCACGGGCGAGCCGTCCCTTCGACAAAGACCGCGACGGGTTTGTGATCGGCGAAGGCGCGGGCATCGTGATCCTGGAAGAGCTGGAGTTCGCCAGGAAGCGGGGCGCGAAGATCCTGGCGGAAGTGATCGGCTATGGAATGAGCGCGGATGCGTATCACATGACGGGCATCGCTCCGGAGGGCCTGGGGGCGCAGCGCAGTATGCGCGCGGCGCTGAAGGATGCCGGGATCCAGCCGGAGGAAGTGGGCTATGTGAACGCGCATGCCACGTCGACGCCGGCGGGGGATGGCAATGAATCAAGGGCCATCGAGCTGGTGTTTGGCGAGCAGGCGCTGAGCGGCAAGTTGAAGGTGAGCGGTACGAAGTCGATGACCGGGCACCTGCTGGGCGGCGCGGGCGGACTGGAAGCGGGTATCACCGTCATGGCGCTGCAGAACCAGATGCTGCCGCCGACCATCAACCTGGATACTGTGGATCCGGAGTGCCGTTTGGATTATGTGCCGAACCGAGCGGTGGCGCATAGCTTCGACGTGGCGTTGTCGAATTCGTTCGGGTTCGGCGGGATCAATGCGACGCTGATTATGCGGCGATGGGATGAAGAGCAGTGAAGAAGTGAAAGAGTGAAGAAGTGAACGGCGCGCGGCGGATGGCTGCGCGCCGTTTTTATTTGTGAACGAGAACGGCTCAGCCGGTGACCAGGCCGAAAAGGACGCCGCCGATGACCATGATGGCCCACCAGCCGAAGACGGCGATATAGCCGGAACTGCGCTTGACGCCGGCAACGATGGCTACGCCGATTCCCATCAGGATGAGCGACCAGATGGTGATGATATCCAGGGAGCTGGCCAGGGAGTAGAGCGCCTTGTTGGTGTCGGCGGGATTGAGGAAGGCGCCGACATTGGTGGGAGCGAAATTTTTGATATTGAAGGACTCGGGCGCAGTGCCCGCGTAGAGCACGACAATCCCCAGCAGGGTTTTGAAGATGGAGGGGAGACTGGCGAACATCCAGGCGGCGAAAACTCCGCCGTAGGAGGCCTTGCCACCGAAGACGAAGTTGATGGTACCCCACAGGACGAGCGAGCCGACGGCGACGATGATGAGGGTGAGCAGGGGGGTGGCGGCGAAGATACCTTCCGTGATGTAGACCGACCACTTCATCTGCACGGCGCGCTGTTCGGGCGGGACCTGGGCCAATCTCTCCTCAGTCTTGGGATCCATGCGGATCTGATTTTCGGCAACGGTCGTCATCCCGATTTTCTGGTTGACGGCGGCGAAAAAGGCATAGCCGATCACGACATAGAAGAGAAACGGCAGCCACCAGCTGCGGTGGCCGCGCTTGATGTCTTCGAATGTCTTCGACGGCGCGGTGAAGGTGTTGCTGACGCGCTGCCACTGGGAAAGGCCGGGAGTTGCTTCGGCCACCGGTTGAACTCCAAGGTCACTCATGTTCCGCCTCTCGAGAGATGCAGGTTTGCGTGCGGCGCTTCCGGCTTGGCCTGAAGGACGGCCGCAACCGAGGTCCGGTTGCATTCTCCGAAGACACGGGCCGCCCGGCTTGGAATGTGCAGACCGGGGCTGAAGCGCGTTTGCCCGCGATTGTACCCCGAAAGCGGAGAGGGTGGCGTGATTTTCGTAGCGGAGGGGTGCGCCGAAGCTACCGGCCGCGGGTGGCGATCTGGCTGGCAGAGGCGGGATGACGGCGGCGTGCCGGAGCAGTGACCGGGTTCACGGGGGGTGGAATGTAGTTCTTGTAGACCGTGATGTGGAAGCAGCGCTGGCGGAACTCTTCTTCGACGTCGATGGTGCCACTGACCTGGAGGGCGAGGAGCCAGTTGCGCATCCAGACGAGTTCGGCGCGGCTCATTCCCTGCTTGGCGATATCGACCGTGCCACCGGTGAGATGGGGGCTGACAATGTCGCCTTCGGCGGCGGCGGCGTTGCCGTTGGTGCGCATGAGCTGCTGCTGATATTCGACGGTGCGGACGGCGGAGCTGACGATGACGGGCTTATGCCACTGGGCGGTGTGGGCCTGGGACATGTCCGTGAGGAATTCGGCTGTCCAGGGACGGCAGTAGCGATGATTCTCAGGCAGGCTGCTGTTGACGATGAGGTAGGGCGAGGCGGGAACCGGAATGAGGAGTTTCTGGGCAATGCGGTCGGCTAGATCGTCTTCGTCCAGGATGCGTTCGAGGCCTTCGGATTCGGCCCGTTCATTTTGTCGGGCAAGCGACTCAAAGGATCCTTTGAGGGGCGAGGGCGGCAGGACGCGCAGATGCCGGAGCGAGGCGCGTCTCATGTGGACGGGGACGTGGCTGGGGGAACTGGCCGCGACCGCAGGCTCAAGATGCGAATGGGGCACAGAGCCGCCGGAGCGCAGGCGGCGGCGCGCACTTGAAACGTGGCTGGCCGTCCTTCGGTGCGAGACGAGCCCCTGGGCGCGCTTATGGGACCTCGCCGGAACGACCGGCGAAGCGGAGGCAATTGTCGCGGCCAGTGCTGTCAGCACCAGAACGATGAAGACGTTCCGCAACATGCAGGAAGTATGCGGAGAAACCAGAGCTACTCCAGTGTAAGGCGTTCCGGCTTTCATTCGAAGTATCTGACCGGATACGGATGGGTCCGATAATTAGACGCTCACCGCCAGAGAAACGTTGGGCTGTTGAGAATGGCGGCGATCCAATTTTCAGTTTTCAGTTTAGCAGGAGAGCGGGGTGGCGATCGCAGGACGATGGGTAGACCTCGACTTGGCTCGAACAACTAGTTCTCGGGGCCCGTTTTCGGAGGGATGTTGGGGTCAATAACCTTGCGGATTGTTTTGTCGATGGTCATGAAAGTCAAGGTTGCCGTCTGACAGATCCCAGGTCTCAGATACAAGACCTGGGGCACCCGGTTGTGGTTAGATACTGCGCAGTTGCTATTGCAGCAGCGTGCCTTGCTCGTCTTCTTTGCCGTTCAACTCTTCGGGGGGGATGATGACGGCGGCGGCGACTTTGTCGTCGGGTTCGAGGTTGAGGAGGCGGACGCCCTGGGTGGCGCGGCCGGCGGCGCGGATGGTCTTGGTGTCGATGCGAATGATCTTGCCGAACTGGCTGATGACCATGAGTTCCGAGGCGTCGTCGACCATCTGGATGCTGCTGACGCGGCCGATGCGGGGGGTGACGTTCATGTTCTTGACGCCCTTGCCGCCGCGGGTCTGGAGACGGTATTCCTCCACGTCAGTGCGCTTGCCGAAGCCGTTCTCGGTGATGGCGAGAACGCGATAGGCGCCCTCTTCGTGCTCTTTGGGAGTGATGGCTGTGCCGACGACGTAGTCGTTTTTAGCAAGGTCGATGCCGCGCACGCCGTAAGCCGGACGTCCCATGGAGCGGACATCGCACTCGTCGAAGCGGATGGCCATGCCGAGGTGGGTGGCGAGGAAGACAATCTGCGAGCCGTCGGTGATGCGGGCGTTGACCAGCTCGTCGTCCTTGTCGATGCCGATAGCGATGATGCCGCGGGCCATGACGTTGGAGAAGTCCTTGAGCGGCGTTTTTTTGACGGTTCCCTTCTGCGTGGCGAAGAAGATAAATTTGCCCTCTTCTTCAAGGTCGCGGACGGGGAGAATGGCGCGGACGTTTTCGCCTTGCTGGAGATTGAGCAGGCTCTGCATGCTCTTGCCTTTGCCGGCGGCGCCGACGTCGGGAATTTCGTAAACCTTGAGCCAGTAGACGCGGCCGCTGTTGGTGAAGCAGAGCAAGTAGGCGTGGGTGGAGTCGACGATGAGCTGGGCGACGAAATCTTCTTCGCGCGTCTTCATGCCCATGCGGCCGGTGCCGCCGCGGCGCTGCTGGCGATAGATGGAGATGGGGGTGCGCTTGAGGTAGCCCTGGTGCGAGACGGTGACCGCGACTTGTTCGTCGGCGATGAGGTCTTCGAGCTGGAGTTCGGCGGACTCGTCTACGATCTGGGTGCGGCGCGCGTCGCCGTACTTTTCGCGCACGTCTTCGAGTTCCTTGACGATGACCTTGCGCAGCTTCTTGTCGCTGGCGAGGATGGACTCGTACTCCGCGATCTTGGCGCGAATTTCGCCGAGTTCCTTGAGGATTTCGTCGACAGAAAGCTGGGTGAGGCGATAGAGCTGCAACTCGAGGATGGCGTCAACCTGGCGCAGGGAGAGGCCGCGCTCTTCGCTGGGGAGGCGGTCGCGATCGAGGTTGATGACGATCTCGTTGCCCTTCCCCCAGGCGTAGAGGTTTTCGCGGGCTTCGGCGCGGGAGCCGGATGCGCGGATGATGCGGATGACGGTGTCGAGATTGTCGAGGGCGATCTTGTAGCCTTCGAGAATGTGTTCGCGCTCGCGGGCCTTGCGGAGGAGGAAGACGGTGCGGCGCTGCACCACGTCGACGCGGTGGTCGATGAATGCGCGGATAGCCTGGTCGAGGCCGAGTTCGCGGGGCTGGCCGTTGAGCACGGCCAGAAAGATCATGGAGAAGCTTTCCTGCAGCTGGGTGTGCTTGTAGAGCTGGTTGAGGACAATCTCGGGTTGAGACCCGCGCTTGAGTTCGATGACGATGCGCATGCCGTCGCGATCGCTCTCGTCGCGGACGTCGCTGATTTCATCGACGATTTTTTCGTTGGCCAGTTCGGCGATGCGCTCGATGAGCTTGGATTTGTTGACCTGGTAGGGGATCTCGGTGACGATGATCGCCTGTTTTTCCTTGGTGATGTTTTCCGTGGCGACGCGGGCGCGCATCATGAAGCGGCCGCGGCCGGTCTTGTAGGCCTGGGGGATTCCGGACTTGCCGTAGAGGAAGCCGCCGGTGGGGAAGTCGGGGCCCTGGACGTGCTTGAGAACCTCGATGAGGCCGGCCTGGGGATTCTGGACCAGCTCGATGGTGGCGTTGAGGATCTCAGTGAGATTGTGGGGCGGGATGTTGGTCGCCATGCCGACGGCGATGCCGTTGGACCCATTGACGATGAGATTGGGGAAACGCGTGGGGAGCACGGTGGGCTCCACGGTGGACTCATCGTAGTTGGGCACGAAGTCCACGGTTTCCATCTCGATGTCGGCGAGGAGTTCGCTGGCAATGCGGTCCATGCGGCACTCGGTGTAGCGCATGGCGGCAGGCGGGTCGCCGTCCACGGAGCCGAAGTTACCCTGGCCGTCGATGAGCGGATAGCGCAGCGAGAAGGGCTGAGCCATGCGCACCATGGTGTCGTAGATGGCGGAGTCGCCGTGGGGATGATAGACACCCATGGCCTGGCCAACGACTTTGGCGCACTTGGTGTACTTCTTGTTGAACTGCAGGCCCATCTCGCTCATGGCGTAGAGAATGCGGCGATGGACGGGCTTGAGGCCGTCGCGGGCATCGGGCAAAGCGCGCCCGATGATCACCGACATGGAGTAGTCGAGATAGGAGCGGCGCATCTCGTCTTCGATATTGATGGGAATGAGATTGGTGCCGCCGGGAGGAGTGCCGCCGTCGAGAGGGAGCTGAGGGTTCTTATCGTCTGCCATAGAGATTTCGGGGTCCGCAGAAGGGCGGCAAAAGGTTCCGGGTAGTGGTGGGCCGGGCTCCGCAGACTGTAGTTCGATTTTACGCTCTGAAAGGGTCTTTCAGCAAGGCAAACACAGCTGAATAAAGCCTTATTTTAGAGCAACTTATGAAGAGGAAACGGTTTTGCAAGCGCAGCAGTTGGATTGGGCGGGGGCGGGAACCGTCTCCGGGGCCGGATCGAGGCGCTGCGCGGGGTCAAAAGTGAGCAATTTTGACCATCGGAAGTCAGCGCCCCCAGGGCAGCGTTAAGGGGGTTGAGAGTCAGCAGAGCCCGAGGGGCTTCTCAGATCAATCCGGGCAGGCTGAGAAGGCAGAAGACCGCCTGGAGCAGGACGATGGCGCCGGCCGCGGCGAGGGCCAGTTTGCGGCGGGGGCTCTCGTAGGCGTCGGCGAAGACTCCGCCGATGAAGGTGAGGAGGAAGGGGAGGGCCCAGAGCCAGGGAGTAGAGCGCACGCCGGTCGCCACGAGGGTGATGAGCAGCAAGGCGCAGAGCAATGGGGTGGTGTTCCCGAAATAGCGGGAGCGGCGCAGGAAGACGTACAGGACGGCGGCGGCCGCGGCGGCCACGGTGATGCCGGCGTTTCCGAGCGAGGTGAAGAAGCGGCGGGCGGGTTCGAGGGAGAAGGACAAGTATCCCGCGGCGGAGCGGAAGAGATAGCTGAAGGCGTCGGGCGAGAAACCGTAGCAGGCAAAGAGCAGCACCAGCGCTCCGGCGGCGGCGAGCAGGACGACGGGCAGAACCTGGGAGCGGCGGCCGTCGGCGACATACAGCATGAAGAGCAGTCCGAGGAGGGCAACGACGGGGAGAGCCGCGATATGGGAAGCGGCGGCGACACCGAAAAGGACGGTGAGGAGGACGATGCGCGGGCGCCACTTGCGGCGCGGGCCGTGCATGGCATGGGCTACGCCGATGCAGGTATAGACGCCGCCGTAGACGCCGATGGCGGCCAGCACCTCCGCGGAGGGCGTAACGCAGGCCTTCAGGATGGGAGGCGAGAAGCAGTAGAGGGCAAGGGCGGTGTAGCCGCCGAAGTTGCCGTAGAGGCGGCGGGTCACCCACCAGAGGGCACCGCCCAGGACGCAGCCCGCGAAGAGAAATGGCAGCCGCATCAGGAGCAGGACGTGGGTGAGTTGGTGGCGCAGTTCCCAGATGCTGAGGGCGGCAGAAGCGGGCGCGGCCTGGACGACGCGGTCTTCCGGCTCGCGGAAGAGGTCGAGGGCGCGCTCGGCGAGCAGGTTGAGCGTGAGCGGCAGGCCGGCGACGCGATAGGCGAGGATGCCGTCGTGGATGTTGCCGCAGGTGGTGAAATAGCCGGCGAGAGGCGAGGGCTTCTCCCACATCTCGCGGCCGCAGCGCGCGTATTGATAGTCGACGTCGCTGAGGGTTTGGTGCGCGGTGAGCCAGAAACCCTGGGCGAGAAACAGCACAAGCATGCCCGCCGCGATACGCTGGGGCAGATTGAACTGGAAGCGGCGGAGGCGGGCGAAACGGTGGGTCATCACGATCGTTGGGGCCGAGTCCAGTGTAAATGTCGAAACCAGAGGAGATGAAGCGGGGATGAATGATCTCAGATCGAAAGAGCCGTGGTGCTATGCTGGCTGAGAATCAGCCATGAGCACCGTATATACCGTCGGGCACTCCGCGCACACATTTGAGGTGTTTGTGAAATTGCTTGTGGAGCAGCGAGTGGAGGACTTTCCTCACCGTCAGCCTGGGCGAGCCATATGACGGCTTTCACACCAAGTTGGTGGCGGGAGTTGTCAATCTGCGGGCATAGTTCGAAATGTCAGCGGCGGTTGCGGCGGTGGGGCGCGAACGCTACACTTCTCCCAGCATGGCCATTGCGCGCGACAACTCTCCGGAACGGCTGGTCAGCGCCTCGCGCGCTGAAGAAGAGCAGGGCTTTGAACTGAAGCTGCGGCCGCGGTGGCTGCGGGAATTCATCGGGCAGTCGAAGGCCAAAGAGCAGCTGGAAATTGCATTGCAGGCCGCGAGGTCGCGCGGCGAGGCGCTGGATCACGTACTGCTGTTCGGGCCGCCGGGACTGGGCAAGACGACGCTGGCCACCATCATTGCCAATGAGCTGGATGTGGGCTTTCAGCAGACGTCGGGGCCGGCGCTGCAGATCCAGGGCGACCTGACGGCGATTCTGACCAATCTGCGCGAGCGGCAAGTGCTGTTTCTGGACGAGATTCACCGCATGCAGCCGGTGCTGGAAGAGAAACTCTACACCGCGCTTGAAGACTACAAGCTGGACATCATCATCGGGCAGGGCCCGGCGGCGCGGACACACGTGATGGAGATCAGGCCGTTCACGTTTATCGGGGCGACCACGCGGCCGGGGCTGCTGAGTTCGCCGCTGCGGTCGCGATTCGGAATCCTGCTGCGGCTGGAGTTTTATACCGAGGACGACTTGCGCTTTATCGTGGAACGCTCGGCCGAGGTGATGGGCGTGCCCATCGATCCCGATGGCGCGGCGGAGATTGCATTGCGGTCGCGGGGAACGCCGCGCATCGCCAACCGGCTGCTGCGGCGCGTGCGGGATTACGCGCAGGTGCGGGGAACGGGATCGATCGACAGGCCGACGGCGAACGCGGCATTAACAATGCTGGAAGTGGATGCGCACGGTTTCGACGAGATCGACCGGCGTTTGATGTTGACCATCATGCAGAAATACGATGGCGGCCCGGTGGGGTTAGGCACGCTGGCCGCGACCCTGGCGGAAGAAGAAGACGCGCTCGAGGAAGTATACGAGCCGTTTCTGATTCAGATTGGATTTCTGGATCGCACGCCGCGGGGAAGAGTGGCGACGCGCCTGGCGTATGAGCACTTCGGGATCAGTATGCCCGGACGGCAGCCGGGATTGTTTTGAAACCGCTATTAGCATTTAGCTATTAGCTCTTAGCTGAAAAACGGAGATTGAAATGGCGTTGACGGAATCGACGATGACGCTGGAGTTGGGCACGGAGGCTCCGGACTTTGCATTGACGGATGTAGTCACGGGAAAAACGGTGCGGCGCGATGATTTTCGCGGGCAGAAGGGTCTGCTGGTGATGTTCATCTGCACCCACTGCCCGTTTGTGAAGCACGTCGAGAAAGGCCTGGCGGCGCTGGGCATGGACTATGATGGCGAACCGGTGAGCCTTGTCGCCATCAGCAGCAACGATGCGGAGATGTATCCCGAAGATGGGCCTGACGGGCTGAAACAACAGGCGGAGACGATGGGCTTCCGCTTCCCTTACCTGTACGACGAATCGCAAAAGGTGGCGCGCGCGTACGATGCCGCATGCACGCCGGACTTCTTTCTGTTTAATGCGGATTTGAAGCTGGTGTACCGCGGGCAGTTTGATAAGAGCCGGCCCGGGAACGGGATTCCAGTAACCGGTGAAGATTTGCGCGCGGCCATCGATTCCCTGCTGGCGGGGAGAGCGATCGAGGGCGAACAGCGACCGTCGATCGGGTGCAATATCAAGTGGAAGGGGTAAGAAAGCGGAGCTCTTTAAATGCTCGGGTTGAGAGTCGTGCTTTCCCAGGTCTCAAAAAGCGAGACCTGGGGCACCCGGCTGATGGAACCGATTCGAGATTGGTGGCAGGCCCACCCCAGCGACAAAAACAAAGACATCGCGAGGGTGGGGCACCCGATCGTCGGCGGTTTTGAAGGCTAGAGCGTCGGAAGGCTAGAGCGTCGGTGAGTTATCGCCGAGCATGGCTTCGCGCAGGATCTTGATGGGCGGGAAGCCCTGCTTCAGGAAGTCGTCGTGAAACTTCTGCAGTGAGAACGACGCGCCCTGTTTCTTCTTCAGGTCTTCGCGGAGCTTCATGATTTCCAGTTTGCCGAGGGTGTAGTAGAGATAAGTCGGGTCGCCGGTGCCGCGCTTGGTTTCGACCAGGGCTGTCTCCCTGGATTGATAGCCTTCCTTCTGGAAAAAGTCGACGGCCTGGTCGAAGGTCATCTTGCCGGTATGCATCTGGATGCCGACGATGAAGCGGGCATTGCGCAGGAGCGCGTCCTGCAGCTGGCCGAGGCGGAGGAGTTTCGATTCGCGCTCATCTTTTGCGCCGGCGCCGGGCTGGCCGTATCCCTCGTCGAGCATCATCTGCTCGGTATAGTGGGCCCATCCTTCGACATTGGTGTTGGCGCCGAGAAGTTTGCGCACCCGGCTGGGAGCTTGCGGCACCCATAGAAATTGGACATAGTGGCCGGGGTAGGCTTCGTGGACCGCGGTGGAGATGACGGTGCCGCGATTGAACGAGTGCATGAAGCCCTCGACTTCCTTGGGCGACATGGTGGGCTCAGGCAGGGTGACATTGAAGTAGGCCTCGGTGGCGTGTTTCTCAAAGGGGCCGGGCGTGTCCATGGAGGCGAAGGTGGTGGCGCGCATGAAAGGCGGCGTCTCCTCGACGATGGGGCGCACGTCGGAAGGAATAGT
Source organism: Occallatibacter sp. (assembly GCA_036488735.1). Taxonomy (GTDB): domain Bacteria; phylum Acidobacteriota; class Terriglobia; order Terriglobales; family Acidobacteriaceae; genus Telmatobacter. The sequence goes on along the minus strand of DASXHC010000039.1, from coordinate 350,694 downwards.
CACGATGTGATGGGAGCGAATGAAGGCGATGAGGTCGTTGAACGTGGCGCGGAAGGCGTCGAGTAATTGATCGGGGGCGGGATGATCTTCGCCCAGTTGTTCGAGAACGGCGCCGGGCACCTTCGCGGGTTCAAGTTCCTTCGCAAGTTGGTTGAAGTGCTGCTGGTTCTGGCGCAGGTTGGCCCAGCCGATTTCCAGCAGTTTGTCGAGCGGGATATCGACCATCTCGTCGTATTGCAGTTTCCGGGCAAAGTTGTCGGCGCCGATGCGGTAGTTGCCGTCGGACTTGGCGAGCAGGTCTATCTTCAGCCACGCCAGGTAATTGTCGAGCGAGGTGATGACGGCAAGGTTGGTCTGGGCAAATTCCGATTTCAGCGCCGGATCCTGGGCGTCTTCAAATGCTTTCGGAACATCCTTTTGGAAGAAGCTGATGATGCCGGGCAGTTGCTCGATGGCGATCTCTGTATAGACGTGGGGCGGGTTTTTGAGGTTGGCGCGGGCTTGATCGAGGCGCGAAGGCATGAGCTTTTCGCGGGCGATGAGGGAGCGCAGGCGATCGTCGGGTGACGCGAATTTGCGTTCCATCAGCGAAAAGGCGCCGTTGGAAATGCCGCCGGAATAGCTGTCGGGATTCTTCTCCCAGGGACGCAGGGTTTCAAGCGTGAGCAGTGTAGAGCGAATGTTGCCCAGCACCATTTCGCGATCGCCGCGCGTAGTGAGATCGAGCGATGCCACGGGGATGGCGGCGACGCGGGTTTCGAATTTATGAAGCGCCGCGATATTCGCATCGATGTTTTTGCGCGAGTAGTCTTCCAGCTGCGTGTCGTACTGGTGATAGCCGGAGAGTGTGCCGACCGTGGGCTGAGCCGGAAAGTAAACCTGGTCGAAGTACTCGTCGGAGACTTTCTGAAATTGCAGCTTTGCGGATTGCGCCGCTACGAAGGTGGACATGCAGGCTCCCATGGCAAGCAGGGCGATTGCGTTCTTCATGATGCCTCGCTGAATTGAGTTAAGCATTGACGGGCGCGGGCGCCAGTTTGGTGAGTAAGTCGCGAATTTCGAGCAGGACTTCGTCGGGGCGCGTGGCAGTCAAAGGATACTTGAGCAAACCCTGCGGTGTGAATTGCGCGCCGCGCTTGGCATTGCGGGCCACCAGGCGCATGAGTTGCTGCGGTTCGATCGCCGCATGTTCGGTAAAGCGGATCTGCAGTTCGGTGCGTTTGCGATCAACCTGCGCGATGCCGATGCGTTCGCATTCGAGGCGCAGCGAAGCCGCCTCAAGCAGGAAGACGGTAGAGTCAGGCAGCGGCCCGTAGCGATCTTCCATCTCGGCGCGCAGGTCGGCGATGGCCTTGTCGCTGTTGGCTCCGGCCACCTTCTTGTAGAGGCGCAGGCGCTGGTTCTCTTCAGGCACGTAGCTTTCGTCGATGCGCAGCGCGATGCCGAGATTGAGTTGCGTAGTGGGGTGTTCTTCGTCCGCCTCGCCCTTCATCTCCTTGACGGCCTGCTCGAGCATGGAGGTGTAGAGCTCGAATCCCACTGCCTCGATGTGGCCGCTCTGTTCGCCGCCCAGCATGTTGCCGGCGCCGCGCAATTCCAGGTCGAGAGCCGCGATTTTGAAGCCCGCGCCAAGGTCACTGAACTCCTTGAGTGCGGCGAGGCGGCGGCGGGCGATTTCGCTGAGTTGCTGTTCGGGCGGGATCAGCAGATACGCGTAGGCGCGGCGATTGGAGCGGCCCACGCGGCCACGGAGTTGATAGAGCTCGCTGAGACCGTGGCGGTCGGCGCGGTTGATGAGCATGGTGTTGGCCAGCGGAATGTCGAGGCCGTTTTCAATGATGGTGGTGGCGACCAGCACGTCGTAGTCGTGATTCATGAAGGCGAGCATGACGCGCTCGAGTTCGGTTTCGCCCATCTGGCCGTGGCCGACGACGACGCGCGCGGCAGGCACTAACTCCTGAATGCGCGAAGCGATTTCGTAGATGGACTCGACGCGATTGTGGACAAAGTAGACCTGCCCTCCGCGTTCCAACTCAAGCTCGACCGCGGAGCGCACGATTTTTTCATCGAACTTGGCGACCACGGTTTGAATCGCCATGCGGTCTTTGGGCGGCGTCTCGATGACAGACATATCGCGCAGGCCGACGAGCGACATGTGCAGAGTGCGCGGAATGGGCGTGGCAGACATGGCGAGCACATCAATCTCTTTGCGCATCTGCTTGAGGCGTTCCTTGTGGCGCACGCCAAAGCGCTGCTCTTCATCGACGACAAGCAGGCCGAGGTCCTGGAACTTGATGTCCTTGGAGAGTAGGCGGTGGGTGCCGATGAGGATGTCGATCTTGCCGGTTTCAACGCGTTCGACGATGACCTTCTGCTCCTTGGCGGTGCGGAAGCGCGAAATCATTTCGATGTTAATGGGGAATTGAGCAAATCTGCGCTTGAAGGTTTCGAAGTGCTGAAAACTGAGGATGGTGGTGGGCGTAAGTACCGCGACCTGCTTGCCATCCTGCACGGCTTTGAAGGCGGCGCGCATGGCCACTTCCGTCTTGCCGTAGCCCACGTCGCCGCACAGCAGGCGGTCCATCGGCGTGGTCGATTCCATGTCGTACTTGATGGCCCGAATCGCGGAGAGCTGGTCGTCGGTCTCGTTGTAGTCGAAGGAGTCTTCAAACTCTTTCTGAAACTCGTTGTCCTTGGAGAAGGCGGTGCCCTGCGCGGTACGGCGCTCGGCATAGAGCTTCAGCAGTTCGGCGGCCATGTCCTGCATGGCCTTGCGCACGCGGGCCTTGGTCTTGACCCACTGCTGGGAGCCGAGCTTGTTGAGAACGGGCGCGGGTCCGGCATCGGTGGAGCGGTATTTCTGAATGAGATCGAGGCGGGTCAGGGGGACATAGAGCTTGGCCTGCTCGGCGAATTCGAGAATCATGAATTCGATGGAGAGCGAGTCCTGCACGATCTCTTTGAGGCCTTGATACTGGGCGATGCCGTGCTCGACGTGGACGACGTAGTCGCCGATGGTGAGGTCGCGGAAGTCGGAGACGAAGGCAGCAGTCTTGGAGCGCTTGGGCTCGGGGCGGGCGGCGATGTCGGCATCGTCGGAGAGATCGTTGGCCCCGAAAACAATCAGATTGGAATCGCCGAAGCTGACTCCGGCGGAAATCTGGGTGCGCACGATCACGGGCACGCGCAGATCGCCGGCGTAGTAACTGGCTTCTTCGAGAATGGTCTCGCTGCTGGCGTGCACGGCGCGGCTGCCCAGTCGATAGGGGATCTGATATTCGCGCAGGAAAGTGGCCATGCGCTCGACATCGCCCTGGTTGGAAGCGGCGAGGACGATGTGCATCTCCACCTCCATCAACTTGCGCAACTGCTCGGTAAGCGCGGGGATGGAACCGTGAAAGCGCAGGGTGGGACGCGTGTTGAGTTCGATTTCGCCGAGGGTTGAATCTTCATCGAGGATGTCGACCGCGCCCAGCTGGTCGAGGTCGAGGCCGAAGTGCGAGTCGAGCAGGCCCTGGAGAATTTCAGGGCGAATGTAGATATCTTCGGGGCGGATGAGGCTGCCGATGCCGGAGCGCTCGTGGCGCTGCTCCACCTTGTTCCACCAGCGGTCGATCTGGTTGCGGACCATGCCGGGCTCATCGATGAAGAGCACGGCCTTGGGCACGAGTTTGAGCAGGTGGCTTTCGGCGCCGGCAACCGAGGCGAAGAATTCCCAGCCGGGAAAGACGGTGACGCCGCCCGCGGCCGCGGCTTCAATGGCGAGTTCTTCCGTGGTGCTGTCTGCTGCGCCGGCCTCGCCTTCGATGTGGACCCGCTGCTTGCTCAGGCGGGCGTGGACGGCGGCGAGAAGGTGTTCGGTGACGGGGGTTTCGGTCAGCGGCAAGAGCTGCGCCTCGTCAAGTCCGGACTGTGAGCGCTGGGTTTCAGGATCGAAGCGACGGATGGATTCGATCTCATCGCCGAAGAACTCGATGCGCAGGGGGCGGTCCGACTCCGGCGAATAAACGTCAAGAATGCCGCCGCGCCGGGTGAACTGGCCGGGCATTTCGACCAGGTCCATCTGCGTGTAGCCGACGCTGGCGAGGTGGCCGGTAAGGATTTCGACATCGACCTCTTCGCCACGCTTGAGTGTGACGGCGAGCGAGGCGTAGTAGTCGCGGTTGAAGAGGCGGAGCGCCGCCGCTTCGACGGGCGCGATGAGAATGGAGACCGCCCCGGTGGCGAGTTTGTAGAGGGCGGCGGCGCGCTGCTCCTGCACGTCGGGGTGCGGGGAAAGGTTTTCAAAAGGGAGCACATCGTGGGCGGGGAGGCGCACGACGCGGCTGGGATCGATGGCCCCGGTAAGTTCGCAGCCGGCGCGGAGGGTCGGTTCCAGGGCCTCGGCGGTCTTGTTGTCGGCCACCAGGACGATGACCGTCTGCCGGGCGGCGCGGGCCATGAGCGGGAGATAGATGGAGCGGGCGGTGGCGGTCAATCCGGACACACGGCGACGGCCCGAAGCGAGGCTGAGGTGCCTGCGAACGCGTTCAAAAGCGGAAGAGTGCTCCAGGTCCGCGAAAATTTCGCGGACGAACGGGAGGATCATCGAGGTCTAGTTTAACAGCCACTGCAAGCAACCGTCGGTCCAGCCGTTGGGACGCGAAGAACTCCCTATGCGGGCGAATCCACTTTTGACTCAGAGACGTCGATGGACCGTTTTAATGACGGTCTCCTCTTCGACCGGTGGCTGTACTGTTCGCCATTAAGTCACAAATTTCTAAAATGTCACCGCCTATAGATATTGTGCAGTTTGTTAAACTAGTGCACAATATCTGCATGAGGACAAATATTACCCTTGATGACGATACGCACCAGATCGCATCGATCTACGCCGCGGCCAGGGGCATTACTTTGGGCGCCGCCATCAGTGAGCTGATTCGGAAGGCGGAAGCCCACCCTCAACCCGCGCCCGAAATCAGAAAGTCGGAAAGCGGGCTCGCCATGTTTCCTTCCACGGGCAAAGTGCTGACGCCGGAGATGGTCAAAGAGGCTGAGAGTGACATCCAGTAAGCCTCGCTACCTGCTGGATTTGAATGCGTTGGTCGCCCTCGCCGATCCTGACCACAAGCACCACGGGGCCATTCAGAAATGGTTCATGAGATCAGGCAAGGCCAACTGGGGAGTTTGTCCGCTCACCGAGGCTGGCTTTGTGCGGGTAACTACGAACCCGGCATTTAACGGGGCGACGCGCACGGTGGCGCAAGCCGCTGCCATTCTGGCGGACTTCGCCCGCCATCCCGGTTATCACTATTGGGCTATCTCCGCCCCGTGGACTAAGTTGACCGCTGGATTTTCCACCCGTGTGTTAGGGCATCAGCAAGTGACGGATTCCTACCTGCTCGGCCTCGCGGTCAAAGAGGACGGTGTGCTCGTCACGTTCGACAAAGGGATTAGATATCTGGCTGGAACCAGGTACAACGGCAATCTGCTGGTTCTTGACTAGGGTTTCTCATCACCGGCTCCGCTTCGCCTCATCGTTTGCGCAGGCGGACTGAATCCCAACTGCCGTCGGAGGCCCAGCCGCCATCGACGGAGAGGCAGTGGCCGTTGATGAAGGGGCTTTCCTTGTCGTCGGCGAGAAAGGCGATGGCACGCGCTACGTCGTCAGGCGAAGCGAAGCGGCCCATGGGAACGCGGCCTTCAATGTCGGCATCGGTGTAGCTGCCGCCGGCCTGGTCGGCGACGTCCATCTCCGTCTTGACCCAGCCGGGGCACACGGCGTTGACGCGCACGCCGCGGCCGCCCCACTCGGCGGCGAGGGTGCGGGTGAGGCCGATGAGGCCATGCTTGGAGGCGTTGTAGGCGGCCCGGTCGGCGACGGCGAGGAGTCCGGCGACGGAGGCAACGTTGACGATGGACCCGCTGCGCGCGGCCAGCATTTTGAGGCCGAAGGTCTGGGCAAGAAAGAATGGGGCGACCAGGTTGACTTCGAGGACGCGGCGGTAGTCCGCGAAGGATGTCTCTTCGGCGGGCGCGATGAGGCTGATACCGGCATTGTTGACCAGAACATCGGCGCGGCCGTAGTGAGCGTAGACGGTAGAGGCAAAATCGAGGACGACGGCTTCGCTGGTGATGTCGCCGATGAAAGAGAGAGCCTCGCCGCCTCGGGATCGAATGGCGTCAAGCGTCGCAGCGGGCTCGCGCAGGTCGATGATCGCAATGCGGTAGCCGCGCTCGGCAAACAATTCGGCGGTGCGGCGGCCAATGCCCTGGGCGCCTCCGGTGATGATTGCGACGCGGCGATCCGAGCTCATGTTCGCGATATACCTCTCTGAACAGTAGCGATTAATGCGGCCGCCCGGGCAGGATGAAGTGTTCTGCGCAACGCGGCTCGTAGGAGTCGCCGGGCATCTTGATGGGGCTGTCGTAGGGGGCGGGCTGGCCTCCGATGAGGCGCTGCGAATAAAAAGCCCGGTTGCCGCATGCGCAGTAGGCCATGCATTCGGTGATGCTGCCGCCGTAGGCGGTGATGAACCAGGTCAGGTCGAGCATTTCGCCGAAGGGCATGGCGCGGAAGTCGAGGTCGAGCCCGGCCACCAGCACGTCGTGATTGGCATCGAGCAGGTGCCTGGTGAAGAGAAAGAGGTCTTCGACAAACTGGCCTTCGTCGATGGCGATGCACTCTACCCGCTTGCCGATCTGCTGCTCGGTAGCGGCGATGGCGTTGAGCACTTCCCAGGGCTTGCTGGAGTTGAATTCGAGGGCATCCATTTTGCAGTGGCCGTTGGGATTGCGGCTTTCCACCACGCCGGGGCCACCCTTGGTGTCGTCGCTGGGCTTGAGCAGCAGCACGCACTGGTGCGCATATTGGCGGCGCATGTCGGCGCGGCGCAGGAGTTCAGCGGTCTTGTTGCTGCGCATCGGGCCCAGCATCAGTTCAAGTCTTCCAGCCATAAAATCTACTCGCGGTCCGTTGATTGCATGACAGACAAGTCTATCGTTTCAGGCGGTCGCGCCGGCAGCGAGGGCAGACTCGGATGGACGTGGCGTACCGCCAATAAAGACCAGGAGCCCGCCCAGCGCCATGCACGACGCAATGGCCCAGAGGCCGGCGGAGTAGCTATGGGTGAGGTCGTGCAACCAGCCCATGGCGTAAGGCCCCGCGAATGCGCCCACCGCGCCGAAAGAATTGACAATAGCGATCGCGGTTCCTGCGGCTTTGCCGCTAAGGCGGCTGGCCGCCATGCTCCAGAACATGGGCAGTGACGACAGCAGCCCCATGGCGGCGAAGCAGAACCCCGCGACTGAGACCGGGACGTCGCGAGCGAAACCGACCACGAAGAACCCGGCCGCGCCGAGCAGGAACAGATAGGGCAGAGCGCGGAATCCTCCCTGGCGGCTAGCCCAGAGCAGGGCCGCCGCGCCTGCGGCGAAGGTCAGCGTGCCCCACCAGCCGGTGGCCAGAGTGGATGCTCCGGCCGCAACCAGGATTTTGGGCAGAAAGAAGCTAAGGCCGTAAATGCCGGTGCTCCATAGGAAATAGGCGGCGGAATCCAGTGTGACCGGAAGCCACCGCTTGCCTGTTCCCTGTCCCTGGGGCTGGTTATCGATTTTCATTTCGCGGGCAAGCTGGTCCTTTTCAGGTTGGGAAAGCCAGGAAGCGGTCCAGGGATTGTCGGCGAGCAGGAACCAGGAGGCCGCGCCCAGGATCAGCGCCGGTGCGCCCTCGATCAGGAAGAGCCATTGCCAGTTTTTCAGACCCGCCACGGGATGCATCAGCAGGATGTGGGCCGAGATCGGCGAGCCGATGGAGTTGCACAATGGAAGCGCAAGCAGGAACAGGGCCAGCATGCGGGTACGCACCGAGCGCGGCAGCCAGAAAGTGAAGTAGTAGATGACGCCGGGGTAGAAGCCGGACTCCGCGATGCCCAGCAGGAATCGCGCTCCAATATAGGTGGGTGGGTTGGCGACGAAGGCCGTGGCCATGGAAACGATGCCCCAGGACACCATCAGAATCGCCAGCCAGCGGCGCGCTCCCAGGCGCGCCAGCATCATGTTGGCCGGCACCTGGAAGAGGCAATAGCTGAGAAAGAAGACGCCCGCGGCAAACCCATACAGGGTTTCGGAAATCCCGAGGTCGCGATTCATGGTGAGGGCGGCGAAGCTGATGTTGACGCGGTCGAGGAACGCCACCAGGTACAGCAGCATTAAGAACGGCACCAGCCGCCAGGCGATCTTGCGATAGAGCGGGCTGAGGGGAACAGCGGGCACTTATTTTCCTAATTCTTTAGTGAAGGCGTAAAAGAAGTCCAGTGATTTCCAATAGGATTCCACGGGCAGGCGTTCGTCCTGGCCGTGGGCGCGGTCGTCGTCGCGCTCCAGAGCGATGGCGGAATAACCGTAGCAGGGAATGCCGGCTTGTGCGAAGTAAATGGAATCGCTGGCCCCGTTTTCCATCACCGGCGTGACGGCCGTTCCCGGCCAGATGGCCTGCGTGAGCCGGGTTAAAGGCTCGAACACTTCCTTGATGGGCTCCGGCGGAGACATAGCTTTGCGATCGGGCGCAACATCGGACACCTGGCCGGCGTCGGAGACGTACTTCACGTTCAGCTTGGAGTCGTCGAAAACAGAAATAAGCTGCTGGCGAATCTCTTCCGGCGAGTGCCCGGGAAAGATGCGGCAGTTGACGTTGGCCTGGGCAGTCTGCGGCAAGGCGTTATTGGCGTGGCCCCCCGAAAGGCGCGTGGCCACGCAGGTGGTGCGGAAATTCGAATTGAAACTGGGCTCGGCGCTGAGCCGGGCGGCGGCGGCAGGGTCGGGCGGAGTGGCGAGAATGGCGTGGATGTCTTCCGCCGCTTGGCCGGTCTCCTGTCCAGCCAGATTTTGAAAATAAGTCCGCGTGATGGCGTTCATTTCAAACGGAAATGTATAGGCGGCAAGTTTGTTCAACGCAGTCGTGAGCTCGTAGATCGCGTTGTCGGGACGCGGCCGCGAACTGTGCCCGCCGGGATTGCTGGCGGTGACCTGGAAGTCCGCATAGACCTTTTCGGTAGCTTCGACGTCGGCGACCACGGAGCGCCCGTGGTCCAGTTCCACCCCGCCGGAGTCGGGATTGATGACGTAGGCAGCGTCGACCAGGTCGCGGTGCTGCTGCACAAGCCATGCCGCGCCATTGAATTTTCCGCCCTCCTCATCGGCCGTCAAAGCCAGCAGCAAGTCGCGCTTGGGCTTGTAGCCTTCGCGATGGAGCCGGATGAACGTCGCCACCAGGGCGGCGTCGGAGTCTTTCATGTCCTGGGTGCCGCGCCCATAGTAATACCCGCCCTTCTCGACGAATTGAAACGGATCGGTGTGCCAGTCGGTGCGCAGGGCCTGGACCACGTCCATGTGGCAAAGGTAGAGGATCGGCTTCTCCGTTGCCGGGCCGCCACCGCGAAGCCGCACAACCAGGTTCTGCTTGTGCGCGTCGGGACCGAGCAGAAGGACGTCTTCGCGCGCGAACCCCGCATCGAGGAACCGCTTCTCCATGGCTTCGGCGCCCGTGGTTACATTGCCCTGCGGCGTGTCCGTGGTGTTGATCTCGATGAGTTGCTTGAAGATGTCGCGCGCTTCGGCGCGGTCGGTTTTGGACGCGGGGACGATACCGGCCTGGGCGGCGGAGACTTGCGCCAGAAACAGCAGGCTGAGGACGAAGGCGATGAAGAAGGCTCGGGGTGAGTCCGGAAGGACGTTCAGACGCATGTGCGCATTGTACGGCCCCGGGCCGATGGAACCGGCAGAGTTCATTCAGCTGGCCGCGGGCGTGCTCTGCCGTGTGGATTGAACCGCACTCGCACGTTGCGCTTGTCGCCAAAGCGATTTATCGTTGTGCGGTTCCAACTTTCGAGGTGCAGAATGCGTTCCACGATGATTGCCTCCGCTTTGCTTGTTGCATCTGCTGCCGCTTTGGCGCAAACCACACCGGGCCGCCCGGCAATCACCGGGGTCTCGCACCTGGCCGTGTATACGTCCGATGCCGCGGCCACCGACCACTACTACACCGCCGTTGTGGGCGCGGTGAAGGTGGCCGATCCAGAAAACCCCAAGGGCCTGCGCTATGCGCTGAGCGCCACGCAGTTTGTCGAAGTGCTGCCCCTGCCGGAGGGCGCCGGAATCAATCGCATGGATCACGCGGGCCTCAACACCGTGGATGCCGAAGGCATGCGCAAATATCTCGCCGCCAAGGGTTGGAAAGTGCCGGCGGCTGTTACCAGAGGCTCCGACGGCAGCAAATGGTTCATGGTCGCCGATCCGGAAGGCAACAAGATCGAATTTGTGCAGCCCCCGGCGAAGGTGAAGCTCGATACGCCCAGCGCCATCGGGCACCACATTATTCACGTGGGATTCCTGGTCCATGACCGCGCCAAAGAGGACACGTTCTACCGCGCCGTGCTGGGATTCAAGCCGTATTGGTTCGGCGGCATGCAGGACGACAAGATCGACTGGGTCAGCCAGCAGGTTCCGGACGGGCACGACTGGATCGAATACATGTTGACCAGCGGCCCCTCGGGCACCGGCATTCCGGCCAACATGTCGCAGAAAACCCTGGGCGTTCTTGATCACGTGGCGATCGGGGAAGACTCGGTGGACACGGCCTTCAAAACGCTGAAAGACGCGGGGCGTCTGGAAGGCGTGCGCTGCGATCCAGGCACCAAGATCGGCAAAGACGGCAAAGGCCAGTTCAATATGTATGATCCCGATGGAATCCGCTCCGAGCTGATGAACTTCCACGCCACCGAGAAGCCATGCTGCTCGCCCTTCACGGCCGATGATCCGGCGGAATAACAGGAGACGCATGCGCAGATTTTTCTTGGGCCTGATGGGGATTGCGGTTGTCGGCGCAGGATGGCAGGCGGCCCACGGGCAAAACCTTTCGCCGAAGTGGGAAGAGCTCACGGCCGGCGATTTCGTGCAGGCCATCCACCAGTCGCAGGGCGTGTGCGTGCTGCCGTTCGGAATCCTCGAAAAGCACGGCCCGCATCTGCCCATCGGCACCGACCTGCTCGACGTCCGCTACGCGGTGATGCATGCCGTGCAGCAGGAATATGCGGTCGTGTTTCCGGAGTACTACTTCGGGCAGATCTTCGAGGCCCGGCAGGAGCCGGGCACCATCGCCTATAGCCTGACGACGCAGCTCACGCTGTTGCAGGAGACGGTCAAGGAGATGGCGCGCAACGGCTGCAAGAAGGTCGTCATCGTGAACGGGCACGGCGGCAACAATTCCCTGCTGCCGTTGTTCGCCCAGGCGCAGCTGGCCTCGCCGCGCGACTACGTGGTGTATGTGTTCGGCCTGCCGCATGAGAACGTGCCCGGCCGTCCGGCGATGAAGAGCGATCTCAAGAACGATATGCATGCCGGAGAGACGGAGACGTCGGCCATGCTGGCGGCGCGTCCTGACCTGGTCCACATGGATCGCGCCGAAAACGAATCCGGAGCCGATCAGCATCATCAGCACTTGCCGGATTCCGTGTACACCGGTATCTGGTGGTATGCAAAGTTCCCCGATCACTATTCGGGCGTGGGCTCGGCCGCCACCAAAGAACTTGGCACATTCGACCAGAAGACGTGGTCCAGCCAGATTGCCGAAGCGTTGAAGTCGATTAAAGCGGATGCGGATAGCCTGCGGTTGCAAAACGAGTATTTCGAAAAGACGCTGCATCCCTTGGAGACCAGGCAGTGAACCACCAACAAGCGGAAACAGGCTGACATGGAACGGCCTGCTTTATCGCTGTGAGCGTTGAAGGCAGACAAGAGTTCTTTGAATTCGTCGAACATCTTTCCCCACATCCTTCATCGCATAGGCGGCCAGCGTGATCTCGGTTACCGCGGCCATGCGCTCATGGAGCGGCCGGCTTTGCCAATACCGATACTCGTCGGCCTTCCTGTCCTTGAGGCTGGCACAGGTGCGTACGACTGCTCCATCTCTCACTTGTGCGACCCGGATGCGGGACTTACAAGCAAGATGGCTGGCCCTGATGATTTTGCCAGGTTAAGAGACATCGCCTTCCGCGCTAAAATTCAGCTATGCCCGCAGCCGCTTCGCTTGCCCCTGAAATCCTGGCCAGGTATGAGCCCGTCATCGGACTCGAGCTCCATGTGCAACTGTTGACCGCCACCAAGGCGTTTTGCGGTTGCGCCAACAAATTTGGCGCGGCGCCGAATACGAATATCTGTCCGGTGTGCCTGGGCCTGCCGGGAGCGCTCCCGGTGCTCAACGAAAAGGCCGTGGAGTTTGCCACCCTGGCGTCGCTGGCGCTGCGCTGCGATATCCGCGAGCGGTCCATCTTCGCGCGCAAGAATTACTTCTATCCCGACTTGCCCAAGGGCTACCAGATTTCGCAATACGACAAGCCCATCGCGGAGAACGGCTACATCGATGTCCCCGCCGCCGACGGCAGCATCAAGCGCATCGGCATCACCCGGCTGCACATGGAAGAAGACGCGGGCAAAAGCCTGCACGACGGCTTCCCGGACTCCGCCACGCGGACCTATCTCGATCTGAACCGCTGCGGCACGCCGCTGGTCGAAATCGTCTCGGAGCCCGACATCCGCACCCCCGATGAAGCCTTCGAGTACCTGACGCGGCTCAAGGAGATCCTGCTCTATACCGCTGTCTCCGATTGCAACATGGAAGAAGGTTCGCTGCGCTGCGATGCCAACGTGAGCGTCCGCCCGCGCGGCCAGGAAAAATTCGGCACCAAGGTCGAAGTAAAAAACGTAAACAGTTTCCGCTTCATCCGCCTGGCTCTGGGGTACGAGATCGAGCGCCAGATTGAAGTAATCGAGAACGGCGGGCGCATCCAGCAGGAGACGCGTCTGTGGAACGCGGGCGAAGGCCGCACTTACTCCATGCGTTCGAAAGAGCAGGCCCACGATTACCGCTACTTCCCCGAACCGGATCTGCCGCCGCTGCTCGTGTCTCCCGAATTTTTGTCCGAGACCATGAAGAAGCTCCCGGAGCTGCCGGAAGCGCGGCGTGCGCGGATGATTGGCGAATACGAACTGAATGAGCAGGACGCGCGCACCCTCACCGCTTCGCGCGAGTTCGCCGATCGCTTCGAGGCGGCCGCGAAAACAGCAAAGAATCCCCGCCGCGTGGCCAACGTGCTGTTGAGCGAAGTGGGCGGCCGTTTGAAGGCGCTCGGGCTGGAGCAGGAAAACTCGCCGGTTTCGATGGCGGGCATTGTCCTGGCCGCCGATCTGCTGGACGAAGGCAAGATCAGTTCCAGGCAGATGAAGCAGCTGATGGATGTGTGTTTCGAAAAGAACGAAGACTTCCCTGCCGTCTATGAGCGCGAGAAGCCGCAGCAGCTTACCGATTCCTCGGCGATCGAAAAGATGATCGACGAAGTCATCGCCGCCAATCCCAAACAGGTGGAACAGTATCGCGCCGGAAAGAAAACGGTGGCGGGATTCTTCGTAGGCCAGGTCATGCGCGCTTCAAAAGGACAGGCGAACCCGGCGCTCCTGAATGAACTGGTGGCGAAGAAGCTGGATGGATAGTCCCCCGCCTGAAACCCTGTCAATGTCCTCGGGCAGCAAGACGGCGCGCGGCGTCCCGCCAGGGAGTGCGCACGCTGTAGCCGGGCGTCGCGGTGACACTTTGTTTTTTCACGATGACCAGCCTTCGTTTCAGGAGCCATCGGATGGCGGCTTGCGCGGAGCTTTTGGAAATCCCCACGGACTCGGCCAATTCCTGATAACTAATCTGGATCTCAGCCTCTTTGCCCTGCCTCGACGCTAGCCACAGGTAGACCAGGAAGCTGGCCGGCTTGCGGTCGTGGCCGACCAGGTCCCGCATCAATACGTCTGTGATGTAATCATCGAAGACCGGCATGTCTATACCGATCATTACTATAGCATCGGCTGGCTCATTGCCGTGCGTCCCACTAACGGTTATGCTCGCCACATTGAGGGGTTAGCTATGATCAGAGGAGTCAAATTCGTTGGAATTCCGGTAAAAGATCAGGACGTGGCGTTGCAGTTTTACACGGAATCGTTGGGGCTTAAAGTCATCACCGATCAGCCCTTCACGCCGAAGCAGCGCTGGATCGAACTGATGATCCCGGGAGCCGACACCGGTCTGGCGCTCTTCACGCCTGAAGGCCACGAAGGGCGCATTGGTGAATTCCAGTCCATCTCATTTTGGTCCGACGATGTATTCGCTACCGCCGACGCGCTCAAAAAGAAAGGCGTCACCTTTACCAAGGAACCAAAGACGGAGTCGTGGGGATCCGTGGCTGTTTTCAAAGATCCCGACGGCAATCAGTTCGTGCTGTCGAGCAGGGGCAAGCCGAAATAGAGAGCCAGCCGGCGATTAAACCCATCACCGGACAGCCCACCTCGTCCGCTACATCACTTGATCTTCAGCTCGGTTTCAAACTCTTTGCGCGCGTCCCACGAACTCACCGTCTTGAGGGCGCTCTTTTTGCCATCCTTTTCGGCCCACAGGTCGAAGTCCTCGGCCATGTTGACCTGGGCAAACCGGAAGCGGCCGTCCTTCGGCGATGTATAACTGCGGATCGATTTTGTCTTCACGTTGCGAAGGAAGACTATCGCGCCGGGAATCGGTGTGGACCCACTGTCCATCACCGTACCCGTGACTGTTCGCTGGCCAAGATTCTGTGCCTGCGCCTGGGGAACGGCTAAGCGACTCGCCAGCGGGAACAAACCGGTTGCCAGGGCGGCGAACGTGATCCCCGCCGCCCAACTTGCTCGCTTCAACTTCATTCGTCCTCTTCTTCTTCCTCTTCAAAGGCCTCGTCGTCATCCTCGTCGAGTTCGTCGCCGACCTTTGTCAGTTCCAGGGGCTCGGTCCCAACTACCTCGTATTCGGTGCCGCACTCGTCACAGGCAACCACGTCGCCCTCTTCGACTTCGTCCATTTCGAGGTCTAGATCATTCTCGCATTCCGGACAGCTGGGCATGGCAGCCTCCTCTCTCTCATATGCAGGTTTTCTGTTTCCAAAAGTGTAGGTCATTGTTCCACGTTGTAGGATGGCGTTACCTTCCGGCACGACTCCATTGGATTGGGGTGATATTCGTAGTTTGAGATGCATCGCAGCTTCCGGTCAAGTGGCTGCACGCACCTCCGTATACAACTTTCGCGTGTGGAGACGATTCAATGAAAATTGCCGCAGCAGCGTTCTCTCTGTTTCTTGCGTTGGCAGGGTCCATGTGCGCTGCGCAACCAGACTTCCAGCGTGACGCCCACCCGGTCAGTGCCGCTCCCGCCGACCCCTCCATTGCGCATGCCCTCACCACGATCGATCCCTCACGCATAAATCAGACGATTCAAACGCTGGTTCGATTCAATACTCGCAATTCTCTTTCCAGCATGGAACCCGATTTGCCCGCCGGCACCGGCGTTGAAGCCGCTGCCGATTGGATCGCCGCCGAATTCGAACGCATCTCCAAAGCCTGTGGCGGCTGCCTTGAAGTCAAGCGAGATACCTTCATCGCCGATCCCGCCAGCGCCGAGGGCTCCGCCTGGGCCAAGCGCATTCCCAAGCCCACCCGCATGACCAACGTCTACGCCATCCTGCGCGGCACCGACCCGGCACAGGCCAGACGCATGTATCTCGTCACCGGCCACTACGACTCCCGCAACACCAACGTCATGGACGCCCGCGGCACAGCCCCCGGCGCCAATGACGATGCCAGCGGCGTAGCCGTGTCGCTGGAGTGCGCGCGTGCTCTCAGCACCCTGCACTTTCCCGCTTCGCTGGTCTTTGTCGCAGTCACCGGCGAAGAACAGGGCCTGGTCGGTTCCGCTCACCTGGCCCACCTCGCCCGCGAACAAGGATGGCAGCTCGAAGGTGTTCTCAATAACGACATCGTCGGTGGAAACACAACTCCCGGCGATATGTTGCAGTTGAAGGATCGCATCCGCGTCTTCTCCGAAGGCGTCCCCATCGCAGACACGCCGGAACAAGCCCGCCGGGTTCGCGCTCTCGGCGAAGAGAACGATTCCCCCAGCCGCCAGCTCGCTCGGTCAATGGCTGACACAGCACGCACCTACTTCCCTTCTCCGTCCCCGTTCACTGCGTTTCTTGTATCCCGGCCCGACCGGTATCTCCGCGGCGGCGATCATAGCTCCTTCAACCACGAAGGATTCGCCGCTGTGCGCCTGACGGAGTGGCGTGAAGACTTCAACCACCAGCATCAGAACGTCGTCCAGCCCGCGGCCGGTTCCAGCGATCCCGTACTCGGCGACCTGTTGGAGTTTGTAGACTTCAACTACGTGGCAAAGGTTGCCCGGCTGAATGCGGCAACACTGGCAACCTTGGCCGCCTCGCCGGCCCAGCCCGTCAAGGTCACCATCGACGCGCAAAAATTGGAGAACGGCACCACCCTGCGCTGGGAACCCGTTCCCGGCGCCGTGGCCCGCTACGAAATTCTGTGGCGCGAGACCACAGCCTCCGACTGGCAGTTTGTCCAGCAAGTCGACCCCCAGGGACCGGGCGCCGCCATCACCCTCACCGTGCCCGTCTCCAAAGACAATGTCGTCTTTGGCGTGCGCGCCGTCGATGCCGCAGGCCACCGCGGTTTGGTGGTTGTGCCTTAATCCAGACCCGCGCGTCCATGACATGCAACTGGTCAACGATTTACTCTGATAGGACGTATGGCGCGCATGGGGCCAATGCCGTTTGCTTTTCCCGACTTCAGTGGTGCCACGCGGCGCCTGGTGCTGGTGAACGTTGGCACCTTTTTTGCGCTGCTGCTGGCCGATCTTGCCTTTCGCTCCACGGGCGGTGCGTTCGCTGCCCATCTGCAGCTCATTCCGAGCTTGTTTCTGCGCGGAGAATTATGGCAGCCGCTCACCTACAGCTTTATTCATCCTTCCCTGATCGGCACGCTCTTTGAATTGCTGTCGCTGTGGTTTCTGGCCAGCTTTCTTGAGATGAGCCGCGGCGACGCCTGGGTCATGGGCCTGTATGCCGTCTCCGTCCTGGGAACCGCATTAGCGGCCGTGGCGCTGTTCATCGTCGGCCAGAGAATGGGCCTGGCCATCAACGAAATGCCCCTGTACGGCTGCATGGGCGGCATCTTCGGCATGCTCATCGCCATCGGCGTGCTCCACGGCGACACCCAGTTTTTATTGTTCTTCGCCATCGGCATCAAGGCCCGCTACATGGCCGCCATCTACGCCCTCATCACCTTTGCCATGCTGTTCGGCCAAAGCCGCATGTATGCCTTCGCACAACTCGGCGGAGCACTCGCGGGACTCATCTACATCCGCTTCGCCCCGCGCCGCGGCGTGTCGTTCATGGTCAGCGAAGGCTGGTTCGGCCTGCGCAACCAGTTCTACCGCTGGAAGCGGAAGCGGGCCGGACGCAAGTTCGAAGTCTACATGCGCAAGCAGGGGCGCACCGTGCGCTTTGACGGACGCGGGCGCCAGATCGACGAGGATCCGGAAGACAAGAGCCGCTGGAATTGAATCCGGTTTTCCGCAGCGCCTGGCTCGTCCTTGCCGTCAAGGACCCCCCTGGTCTTCTACAATCCTCTCTGGCATGACTACCAAAATTGCATTTCTCTTTCCCGGACAGGGCTCGCAGGCCGTAGGCATGGGCCGCGAACTCTTCGAGCGCTTCCCTCTGGCCGCCGACACCTTCGCCGAGGCCGACGACGCACTGCGATTTCCCCTTTCGAAGCTATGTTTTGAGGGGCCCGAAGACGCGTTGCGCCTGACCGTAAACGCCCAGCCCGCCATCCTGACCGTGAGCGTGGCGGCCTGGCGCGTATTGCAGAGCAAGGGCATCCAGCCGGTGATGGCGGCGGGACATTCGCTCGGCGAGTGGTCGGCGCACGTGGCAGCGGGAACGCTCAGCTTCGCCGACGCGCTGCGGTCCGTTCAAGCGCGCGGACGGGCCATGCAGCAGGCGGTTCCGGCGGGCCAGGGCGCGATGGCCGCGGTGTTGGCATTGGATTCGTCCGAGGTGGCCGCGGTGTGCGCCGAAGCCGCGGCAGAGACGGGATTGACGGTGACCGCGGCCAATCTCAATTCGCCGGGACAGACGGTCATCTCGGGAGCGCTGGCGGCGGTCGAGAAAGCCTCGGCCCTGGCCAAGGCCAGGGGCGCCCGCCGGGCGGTCATGCTCCCCGTGAGCGCCCCCTTCCATTGCGCCCTCATGCAGCCCGCCCAGGAGGAAGTGGCGCGGGTGCTCGGTGCGCTGACGTTGGCCGATCCCAAAATCCCGGTGGCAGCCAATGTGACCGGCGGGCTGGTGACCACTGCGGCTGCGGCACGCGATGCGCTCATCCACCAGGTCACGGGGACCGTGCGCTGGGTCGATTGCATCCATGCGCTGGTCGCCGCCGGGGCCGGGATCTTCGTCGAAGTTGGACCCGGTAAGGTGCTGACGGGGCTGATGAAGCAGATCGATCCCGCGCAGAAGGCATTGAACGTGGAGGATGCGTCCAGCCTGGAGAAGGCGCTGGCGGAACTGGCTGCTGTCGCGGCAGCTTAGGCCTCGATCCGGTTTCAACCTGATCCAGTTTTCCCGGTGCTCGCCGGGTGCCCCACCTCGGACCGCGTTGTAAGCGGTCCGATGCGGGAAAGCCCAGACACCCCCCGGAGCGCGAACCCCGCAATGAGCGAAAATTTCCCCAATCCCTTCCGCTCGTCAGAAAGTTTCCGGCGGTGTTCTGCGACCTCCTTCGCCTCGGCGTCCTGGGTGTAGACTTCTCTTTCGCGCCAGACAAGAAGCTACGCGGGGATGGGGATTCCATGCAGAAACGTTTTTCTATGTGCTCCTTTGTATTGATGGCGGCGGTGGCGTCGTCAGCGGTTTGCTTTGCCCAGGGAATGGGCGCTGCGGCCAAGCGGCCCATGACCTTCGAAGACATGATGCACATGAAGCGGCTCGGCGAGACGGCGGTTTCCCCGGATGGGAAGTGGCTGGCTTACTCCGTGACTTCCGTTGATCTGGAGAAGAATACGAAGACGCCGGAGTTGTGGCTGCAGAAGATTGAGGGTGGAGAACCGCAGAAGCTGGCGGTGGCGCAGCCGGGAGATGGCGGGCCGGAGTTTGCGCCGGATGGGAAGCGGATTCTGTTTACCAGCAGCCGCGATGGCTCGCAGCAGGTTTGGCTGGCGGACTTCGACAGTGCGACGGGCGCGGCCAGCAATGCGAAGAAGCTGACGTCGATTGCGACCGAGGCGGATAACGCCAAGTGGTCGCCGGACGGGAAGTCGGTGGTTTTCACTTCCGCCGTGTATCCGGACTGTCCGGCAATCACTGAAACTGACAAGGCCGGCGATAAGTGCAACGCGGATCGGGATGCGGCGGCGGCGGCGAGCAAGGTGAAGGCGCAGATCTTCACGCACCTGCTGTATCGGCACTGGAACCACTTTACGGGCGACAAGAGGTCGCATCTGTTTCTGGTTGCGGTTGAGAGTGGCGCGATGCGTGACCTGACGCCCAACGATGCGCACGATGTGCCGCCGTTTTCGCTGGAGGGTGGCGGTGGGTTTGCCATTTCTCCGGACTCGAAGGAGCTGGCGTTTACGGAGAATCTGGATGAAGAGCCGGCGACATCGACCAATGCGGATATTTTCACGCTCGATCTGACGGATGCAAGTGCCAAACCTGTAAAGGTGAGTACGGCGAAGGGCGGGGATTTCAACCCGGCGTATTCGCCGGATGGGAAGTGGCTGGCGTGGCGGTCGCAGGCAAGAGCGGGTTATGAGAGCGATAAATTTCGGTTGATGCTCTATGACCGGGCAGCGAAGACGACCAAGGATTTGCTGCCGAAGTTTGATAACTGGGTGGATGAGTTTGCGTGGGGACAGGATCCGAACACTATTTATTTCACTTCGGGAATCAAGGGCGAAGCTGAAGTGTTTGTGACTTCGCTCTCCGGTGAGTTCATGTCCTATTCAGATACAACAGACCCTCCCACGACCGGCGAATATTCAAGTGTTGTCCCTGTTCCGGAGTTGGCTCGTCAACCGGGCGGCGCCTCAGCCATCTTGGTCGCCAACAAATTGAGCGCGGAAAAGCCAGCGGAGGCGATTCTGCTCACAAGCAGAACCAGTGAGTCCGGAGATTCGGCTAAGGCCGCATCGCAACAAGCAAGGACCTTACTAAAATTCGGTGAAGTTCAAATAACCCACCTTAATGACGCGTTACTTTCGCAACTCGACCTGCCCAAGATGGAATCCTTCTGGTTCACGGCGAAGGATGGCACGAAGCTGCAAGGCTTTATCATTCGGCCGCCGGGATTTGAGGCTTCCAAAAAATATCCGCTGAAGTTTCTCATTCACGGCGGGCCGCAGGGGGCGTGGGGCGACGCGTGGTCGTATCGCTGGAATGCGGAGTTGTTTGCGGCCAACGGCTACGTGGTGGTGATGATCAATCCGCGCGGGTCGACAGGC
The DNA here is from genome assembly GCA_036488735.1 of Occallatibacter sp. Classification (GTDB taxonomy): domain Bacteria; phylum Acidobacteriota; class Terriglobia; order Terriglobales; family Acidobacteriaceae; genus Telmatobacter. The sequence goes on along the minus strand of DASXHC010000039.1, from coordinate 330,293 downwards.
TATGGGCAGGCCATTGTGGATGGCGTGAATGGCGACTGGGGCGGCAAGCCCTTCACCGACCTGATGACGGGCCTCGACTACGCGGAACAGCACTATCCCTTCATCGACAAGAATCAGGAATGCGCGCTCGGAGCGAGCTACGGCGGCTACATGGCCAACTGGGTGCTGGGGCATACGGACCGCTTCAAGTGCATCGTGTCGCACGACGGCATGTTCGATCCCGAGTCGGCGTTTGGATCGACGGAAGAAGACTGGTTCAACCAGTGGGAGTTCAAGGGCAATCCGTGGGACTACTACGGGAAGCCGGATGCTGAGAATCCGTTTCGCAAGTGGGCTCCGATGATGAGTGCCAGGAACTTCAAGACGCCCACGCTGGTGATTCATTCGCAGCTCGATTACCGGCTCGATGTGAGCGAGGGCTTTCAGCTGTTTGACACGCTGCAACTGCTGAAGGTGCCGAGCAAGATGCTCTACTTCCCCGACGAAGGCCACTGGGTGCTGAAGCCGCAGAATTCGCGCTTATGGTACAAGACAGTGAACGACTGGGTGGATCAGTGGACGAGGAAAGCAGATTAAAGCTATTAGCTATTAGCTTGTTCGTGCTGGTGGGGGTCGCAGTGATTGAACGAAATGAGCCTGGTGGATTCAACTCGACTCCGGCGACATTCTCACCCTCGACCGCGACTTCAGGCACTATCGCTGGCGGCGGACACGTAAATTCAACCTGCTGATTCGCTGGACTGAGCACATGCCCTTTGGCCGTAGATCGACAAAACCGCGCGAGCCGCTCAATGAGACGGGGCTGCATGAGTATGCGGTGCGGTCCCTCGGCCGCGCCATGCGCACCGAGGCCGAGTTGCGCCGTCTGATGGCCGCGCGCGCGGAACCAGGCCAGCCCGGCCATGCGGCGATTGATGCGGTCGTGGCGCGCCTCAAGGAGTACGGCTACCTCAACGATCAGTCCTTCGCTGAAACCTACGCGCGGCTGCGCCAGGAGAACGAAAAACTGGGTCAGCGCAATGTGCGCCAGAAGCTGCAGCAGAAGGGCGTCTCAACGCAGATCGTCAACGAGACACTGGAGGCGCGCTACGGCGGCACCGATGAAGAAGCCCTGGCGCGGCAGCACCTGGAGCGCAAGCGCATCCGCAAACCGGAGAACGAGAAGGAAACCGCGCGGGTGATGCGGCGGCTGGTGGCGGCGGGATTCTCAACCGGCGTAATCTACAAAATCCTGCGCCAGTGGGATGTGCCCGATGAGACCCTGGGCGCGCTCGAGAATCTCGATGCGAATGACCACGACGATGGCGTCGAAGGATGACTGGCCGCATCGGAATCGCTCGCTGTGTCACGCGAAAATGGCAAAAATAGCCGTTTTTTTGCTGCTGAAAAAGCGCGCAATTTAACGTGCAAACCTATTAATATCAACTAGATAGACAACATCAACGTGGCGCAAATTGCACTTTTCACAAGGCGCGCGCAAAACAGCGCAATATTTTCTCTGATTCCAAAGGAGTTACGCGACGCAAATTGTGCGTGTGCCCAAACTCGGCAAAAAACACTCTCGTTGTACGAACAGTGATTTGCTCACCCGTCTGGGCACGCATGTTACTGCTTGGTTAACCCCGTTAATCCATCGACATGCTGAGCTGATGGCGCACATCCGAGCCGCGAATCCAGAAGATCACGTCGCTCGCGATATTGCACGCGTGGTCCGAAATCCGCTCCAGCGCCCGCGAAATAAACAACCCCGTCATCGCCTGTTGCGTGAAGTTGGGCTTCTCTTGAATGAGCTTCAGCAAGTCCGCGTGCGCTCTGCGATTCATGCGGTCGATCTCGTCGTCCATCTCCCGCACGTTATCGGCCAGGCGCGCATCGCCCTCTAATAATGCCTGGATCGCGGTGCGGATCATCTTGGCCGCATACTCGCCCATGGCCGCCACGTCGACCGGCAATTCGATGAAATCCATCTCCAGCGCCTCGCGCGTCCGCCGCGCCACGGCCACCGACTGGTCCCCAATCCGTTCCAGGTCCCCATTGATCTTGATCACCGCCAGAATGAAGCGCAGATCGATCGCCATGGGCTGCTCCTTGGCGAGCAGCTCGTACGCCATCTCGTCCAGTTCCCGCTGCGCCGTGTTGATCGCGGTCTCGTTCTGGCGCACATATTGCGTCAAGCCCTGGTCTCGCTGTAAGTAGGCATCCACAGAAGACTCCACAGCCAACTGCGCCAAAGCCGCCATGGCGAGGAGTTTGTCTTTTAATTCGGCTAATTGTTGTTGAAAATGGATGCGCGGCAAATTCGTACTCCCTACTTGCGATTGTGCATCATGCTATGTTACACGCTGGCTAATATTCCTGACGTGTATTACGCGATCTTGTTGCGGAAGAGGCAACTCCCCTAAAGTGTTAGACGCTCTGCGAAGGGAATCACGAGGAAGCGGAGTTGAAAAATGCTGCGGGGACCGCACCGCGCGATCGATGCTATACCCTTGCGTTATGAACGAAGTCGGTTCTTCATCGAGCCCCATGCTCAGCATCGATCCCGCCCGGCAACTTCCTCAACAGGTTTACAAAATCATGTCCGGCATTATTGTGCCGCGGCCGATCGCTCTGGTTTCAACTGTTGACAAAGAAGGCCACGCGAATGTTGCGCCCTTCAGTTTCTTTTGCGGAGTCGGCGCGTTGCCCCCGACGCTGCTCTTCTGCCCCACGCTGCGAGCGGGCCAGGAACACGCTACACGCAAGGACACGTTGCGCAACGTGGAAGAGACCGGAGAGTTCGTTGTGAATGTGGTAAGCGACGCGCTGGCGGAAGCAGCGAATGCAACCGCAGCAGAAGTGCCGCCGGATGTAGATGAATTTAAACTGGCCGGCCTCACACCGCTGGCCAGTGAAGCGGTGCGCGCTCCGCGCGTGGCCGAGTCGCCCGCGCACATGGAGTGCAAGCTGCTGCAAGTGATCTACACCAACAAGCAACCGGGCGGAGGCGTAATCGTGCTGGGAGAGATTGTCCGGTTCCACGTACGCGAAGACCTCATCGATGACTTCCGCATTGATGCGGCCGGCCTGGATGCGATCGGACGCATGGCGGGCAATACGTGGGTGCGCACGCGCGACCGCGTGGAGTTGATTCGTCCGAAGTAGTTGCGCAATACGCGTATTGGAGCCAGGAACAAAAACAAGAACAAGCCGCGGGTGCCCTTCGGCGCTCGGGATGATGCAGCTGAGGGAAAGAAGGAATGGTTCCCGATCCCTGCGAGGGTAGTCAATCGCAAGGATCGGGGATGGAGCCCTTAAGCAACGGTGGGAGCGGACGTTCAGGACTCGGAAAAAGCACAGCCTCTACATTTGCGGGTATCGCTTCTTGCGATATTGACCGCGCACGGAAGGGAGCGTCTCGGGTTCGTCGCCGGGTTCCCAACGCGCGGGCGGGGCGGCAGCCCGTGCGGTCTCCTTTTCTTTTTCCTTTTCGACTTCAGCGATCGGCTTGGGAGGAAGGAATTCCGGTTGCGCGACAACGCGCATGGCTACGGATCCAGACTCCTCAAGTTCGCTCTGCGCGGACGAAGCGGGAGAGGCAGCGTAGGCGGGCCGTACGGTCGCTCTCTCGAATCGAGGCTCGAGTTCGCTCTCATGGGGTTGATGGTCAAATTCTTTGGTAAGACTCCTGCGCCCGAGAGAGACCAGCAGGTTCCTGAGACCTCCCAGACGCGATGCGGTGCTGTATTCGGGATAGTCGGACTCAGGTTCAACGTCGCTTGGAAGAGCCGCCAGGTTAACGGCGGGATGCGAGGGCGGAATGGATGGTGCGGGAGGAGTCACGGGGACCGCAGCGGGCGCGGCGGCAACTGGACGAACGACGGGCGGAGCCGGTGCGGGTTCGACGACGGCAGCAGGCGCCTGCGCTGCTTCGGCAACCGGCGGCGGCGGAACCGATTTCTCCGCAACTGCTGGTTCCGGCGCCGGTCGAGCAGGCGCCTGCGGAGAAGGTGCGGTCCGTGCCGGCTCTCCCCTGCCGCGCGCAGGGCGGGGAGTGGAGGCGGGGGCGGTGTCAACCGCTGCGGCTCGATAAGCCGCGCGCGCTGGCGGAGTTGAGGTTACCGGCCGCGCAGGAGCGGCAGGTTGAGGTGAAGGGTCCGGTGCCGGGACCGCAACCGAAGGCTTCACGGGATCGGGTTGTTTCACAACGTAAGGCTCCTGGGCAGATTCAGGTTCTGGCGGACTGGGCGGCCCGCTTCTTGCCGGGCGACGGGCATGGGATCGGTTTTGAATACGAAGGCGCTGCTCGACGACCCGGATGGACTGGCGAAAGGAAGGGCTCGCCTTCTGAGCCGCAATACGGTTCAAAACAAATCCGACAGCTGCCACTTCCAGCCGTTGCAGCGTCTGGGCGACCTCGCGCAACTGCGCTCTAGTGGTTAAGCCGGATTGTATGACCACGATCGCCGAATCGACAAATCGCGCGAGGTATTCCGTTTCACCGGAAGCCAGAAGCGGTGCAGTATCCGTCAGCACGATGGTATCCGCATCCATCTCCTCGGCCATCTGCTGCAGAAGCGCAGAGGGACGAAGTTCCTTCTCCGCCATGACCAGATTCGTGGATTCGGTGCGATCCCCGGTAGCAGCCGGGGGAGGAGGAGTTCCAGAGGCGTCCACCATTACGGTCGAGCGTCCGATGCCTTCCAGCATGGTGCGCACCCGGGTGATCACGGTGGTGACGCCCGCGCCCGGGGCAACTCCGGTGAAGATGCAGCTTTTGAGACCGCGCTGCTGATAAGCGTGTTCGATGGCGCCGGCCAGCCGCAACATGTATTCTTCGCCGACACCGCTCGAGACCTGGCGAAAATCCGGCAACTGGGCCATGGGGCTGAATCCGAGCACGCGCTCAACATCTTCGGCGATATAGATGCGGGAATCGAGATTCTGCGCGGCTACGGCCGCAACCACCGCCAGAAGCAAGGACACGAACAATAACAACATGGCCTTACGCAAAACCGGGTAGCTGGAAACGTGCAAGGGCGGAACAGCGGCGGAGGAAACGTAGGCGGCTCCGGGCGCCTGGTTCTCCATGGTGAGGTTGCGGAATTGCTCATCGACCGCGGTGAAGCGATTTTGGAGGCGCAGGATGTCGGTGGCTAACTCATTCGATCGTTGCAGGCGCGGCGTGGCCCCGCCCGCCGCACCGGTAAGCTGGCCCAGGTGCGCATTCAACCGCGCCTCGACCATGGAGGTGCGTTCGAGGTCGTTTTTTAAGCGCTGGGCGATGATATGGGAGACCTTGCCGCGCAGGTCCTGCATCATGGAATTGAGCGACCCATTGATCTGCGCCAGTTCGTCGGCATCCTGCTTGTACTGCGGATGGTTGGGCGTCAGATTGGCCATCTGCGTAATCAAGACGGCGCGGCGCGCATTCAGCGAGGTCTTCATACTGACGAGACCGGGGTCGGCGGCGACGAGTTCATCGGCCTCCGCGTCCAACGCGGTAGAGGAAGCGGAGGCGCCGCCGGTCACAGCGGTCAACTTGGCCGCGGCCTCATCGTTGGCGGCCCGCGCTTTCACCAGTTCGGCGCGAATTTCCTTGATCTGTTCGTCATAAGGATTGGGCGGGGCCGGACCCACATCGGCCACGCCCAGTTGCTTATTGAGATCTTCCTGTTCGGCGCGATCTTCGGCCAGAGCTTTCAAAATGCGATCGCGCTCTTCGCGCAGCAGTTCGATCCGCTGCGGATCGCCTGCCCTGAGTTCGCGGCTTTCAATCTCAATGAAGCTCGAGGCCAGGGCATTCGATATTTGCGCGGCCAGAGCGGGCGAGTGGGCGTGCGAAGCTACGGATACCATGTAACTGGAGCCGAGGCGCGTGATTTCGATCGAGCGGCCCAGGCGCTCGGCAGCTTCCTGCTCCGTCTCCCGCGGTGTGCGCCAGGTGGCGGGCGGCAATTTTTTGAGCGCGGCGACCAGCACGTCGCTGCGGGTCATGTTCTGCATCTGCTGCTGAATGTAGGACTCGTAGGTGTTGGCATCGGACGGCCACACGGGCGCAGTGCTGGTCTGCATCAACCGAGGCGGCGCAGGCTGTATATAGACCTGGCTCTGGGCAGAATAGACGGGGCCCACCTTGAGCACGTAAGCCAGCGCGAGGGCGAGGCCCGTACACGCGATGGCGATGGCAAGCCAGCGATGCTGAGACAGGCTGCGCAGTAGATCGATGTGGAGGAAGACCTCGTCGTGTTCGCGGGAGGCCAGGGGGCGGACGGCCACGGTGGTACCGGAAGCCGGCAACGCCAGAGGCTCGTTTTCCTCAAGAATCGCAGATGAATCGCGCACGGCGCTCATAGGCGGCCATCCACGATGGCCATGGTGGCCAGCGACATGAGCGGACTGAGACGCTCCAGCAGATAGGTAGCGCGATACACGCCACTCTGCGGAACATAAATGATCTCGCCGGGGCGGAGGGTAATTTCAAGCGACTTGGCGGGATTGAGCAGTTCCTTCATGCTGACAACGCGCGACGTGCCGGCGGCCGGATCGACTACCTGGACATGGGGGTTGTTGCCGGCCCGCTCGGTGGTACCGCCCGCCATGGCGATAACACCGGGCAGCGTCGAGTTGGTGGTTAAGGGAATGGCGCCCGCGTGTTGTACTTCGCCCAGCACGGAAACAAAACGCTCGGCCATGTTGGGCACGTAGATTACGTCATCGCGGCGAAGGCGCAAATCGGCCAGCGGATTTCCGCTTTCGATGAGCGTCTTGAGGTCGACCCACATGACCTGGTCGCTACCGCGATAGATGCCGCAGCGATCTGGAATCTGGGGCAGCTTGTTGGGCCCCGTCAAGGGCAACCCGCCGCGCGTGATGGCCTCAAGCAGAGTGGGCGTGCCCTCGAATGTGAGGGCGCCGGGATGCTCCACCGCGCCGAGCAGAAGGATGCGATTGGCGACATAGCGGGTGACGGTGATTTGAATGGCGAGATTGGCGTAGAAAGGGCTAAGCGCGGACTCAACGGCCTGGGCGCCTTCGGAGCGCGTGAGGCCACTCATCTTGATTTCGCCAGCCAGCGGCAAGGTGATGCGGCCATCGGGCCCGATGATGATTTTGGCCTGCATCTCGGGACGCCCGGAAAAATCGAGATTGATTTCGTCTCCCCTGCCGAGTCGATATTCTTCATCAACGTCCGGCTCGAACCGGCGCAAGGCGATCAGCGGATTCGGCTTCAGTTGCGGATCGGGAGGCTGCGAGATAGGATCGTGTGCGCGGTCTTCGGCAATTGTGGAAGCGGGTGCAGTTTGTGCAGGGGCGATGTGCGGAGGAACCAGTCCTGCGAACAGCAAGACAACGACCGTCTTAAAATTCCGCCAATTCATGGTTAACTTTCCGGAATGAGATTCGCATCATGGCGGCAGAATTGCCCAGGCCACGTCGAACTCAGTGCGCCAGACGCATTTCGCCCTAAACGGAATGCCGGCATGTTCAAAGGATAGGGAGGGCGCGGGGAAAATAAAATCCCTCGAACATGGACCGGGCGCTCCCAACCGGTAACCGCAAAACGAAACTAATGGGGCGAAGAAATTGTGAAGCAGAACACAATTTCGGGAGCCGGGCAAGCGCGACGCGCAAAGAGGGGCGATCCACCAGGGGTCAGTGAGCGCCGAGGCCGGCATGCGTGCCGTAGCAGGCGGCGGCGTTGAACCGCAACGGGCTGCCCTGGCCGCCATCGGAACCGCCCATCACACGGACGTAGCAAGCCTGGGCAGGATTTCCATAACTATGATGAGCCGGTCCGTTGCCCGTGGTGATGTCGGGACCGGTAGCTGGAAACGGCATATCTCCCCACCAGGCAGGCTTGCCGGCGAGATAGAAGGAAGGCGGCAGGGCGTGTGCGAGTCCGGGCGCCCACACGATGGACTTGTCGATGTGGTTGTAGTTGGCGTGGAAGAAGTCAGTGCGCGCGGTGCCGGCAAGGTGGCAGGGAGCGATGCCTCCGGCGCATCCGGAATCCTTGCCGGTATCACTGGCTTCGCCATAGCCGAAGGTCCAGCCATAGACAGCGCCATCGTAGCTGCGCGGCGCGGGGTATTCCACTTGCGCGACCTGCGGCAGGGCCTTGCCGTATCCCAGCAGCGACTGCATCTGCGCGCTCCCGATTACATTTCCGATGAAGTTGTTGCGCGTGGAGAGATAGAAAATTTGCATGGCGCGCGCGGCTTGCGATGCATAATGGCCGTCTGATGCGGAACACTTGACGGGGCCGCGTCCGAGAAGGGGCGAGCAGATGCGGCTGGTGCCAACCACCCAGTTGCGAAAGGCGGTGGTGTCGCTGGAGGTGCCCCAAATGGAGTCGGCAAAGATGGCGCTGACGACGTTGCCCTCGAGCAGATTGAATTGGGGGTGGGCTCCGTGAAAGAAGATGCCGCCGATGAGGAAGTCGGGAGTGCGGGTGTCGAACTCGCCCATGGTGTAGTTGTAGGCGATGACGTTGCCGGCGGCTCCCCACACGATCATGATGGACACGTGACCGCGCTCGATGATGTTGTTCTCAACGAGGGTGGCCGTGGTCTTCCATCCGATCTGAATGTCGGAGTCATAGACGCCGGGCTTGTGCAGGTAGGCGTTGGAGAAATAGCTGTCGCGGATTTCGTCGCGATACCCCCAGTACACCCGCACGTAGTCGCCGTCGGCGTAGTTCGATTCGACTCCTTTGACCCAGCAATAGGCACACGCAACAAGGCCGAAGCTGGCGGCGTAGCCGGTGTTGTTGGCGTAGACCTGGAGGTCTTCGACCCCGGCATAGCTGGCGGACATGGTGATGGGAACGGCGACCGGGGACCGGGTGAATTTGCTGTAGAGGGCGGGTGCGATGGTAAGGCCGGAGGCGCCGACGCCGGTGACCCGCACGATCTGGCCGCGGGCTAGTTGGCCGTCGGGTGTCCAGCCCGAGTCGCACCATTTGCAGGTGCCTTCGCTTCCTTCGCTCGATACATAGCTGGGGTCGTTGGTTTCGGTGATGACAAGGTATTGTCCGAGCGCGATGGGGCCGCCGGCGACGGCGATGCGCGCGGAGCCCGCGGTGGCTCCGCCGGTGATGTTGATGGGATGGTAGGGAACGTATCCGCCGCCGAGACTGACGACGAATCCGCCACTTACCCCCTTGGCGTTGAGGATGGTTCTGTCGGCGCCGGCGCCGCGCAGGGTGACATGGGAAGGAACCTGGATGGTGCCGTCGACCTGGTACGTGCCGGGGGCGAGATAGACGGCGTGATCTTTGGGACAGGAAGCGAGCGCGGCGTTGATTTCCGATACGCCGGCAGCAGGCTGGAGCGTGGCGCAGATCGCGGAGCGCGCGGGTATGGCGCCAACGCCGGCGTCGGACCAACTGACGGCCTGGCCCGCGTGCAGAATTGGCGACCAGGGCTGGGCGCATGCGGGCAGCGAGAGCGACAGAAGCAAGGGCAGAATTCTCATGAGGGTACTCCAGGCGAAGCTATTGCCGGGCGGCGGGACGGAGTTTCAATGCGGGCGCGGATAAAGCGCGGTCGTAGGCTGCGAGGAGATGCTGGATTGAGAAGGTCCATGCCAGTTCTTCTTCAACGCGCTTGCGGCCCATGGCGCCCATTCTCGTGCGCTCTTCGGGATGATCGAGGAGCCATCGTATTTTTTCAGCGAAGCCGGATGCCTTGGTGCTGCTGTCAACATATAACGACGCTTCGCCGGCGCTGGCGCGGCCTTCTTTCAGATCGAATTGAACAATGGGTTTCGCAAGGGCCATGTATTCCATGATTTTGATCATGGTGGAGATATCGTTCATCGCGCAGGGCTTGTCGGGATTGACGCAAACATCGGCGGTGGAGAGAATGTCGAGCAATTGCCGATCGGAAATGCGGCCGGTGAAGTTCACCATGTCTTCGAGGTTTTTCTCCGCCGCCAACCGGCGCAACCCGCTGAGCCCGGGGCCGCCGCCCACGCAGGTGAAGTGCACATCGCTGCGGCCCATTGCGCGGATGTGTTGCGCCACATCGAGAAGAATGTCGAGGCCCTCCTGCACGCTCATGTTGCCGACATAGCCGACGAGAAAGGGCTTGCCGTATTTCAACGCGGGATTGGGAGGAACGGGGCGAAAGGATTCAGGGTCGGGGCCATTGCGCACCACAAAGACATCGGCGGGGTCCAGGTTGCCCCGCTTTATGGCGAGTTGGCGATAGCTTTCATTGGTTGCGATCACGACATCGCTGCAGCGATAGGTCAAGCGTTCGAGCCACACCTGGATGTTATAGAGAGTTCCCCGCTTCTCGTACTTGGAGAGATAGAGTTCCGGATTGGCGTCGTGATGATCGAAGATGTATCGGACTCCGCATAGTTTGAATGGAAGCGCAACGAGGAAGATGTCGTCGGGCGGGTTGCATCCCTGGATCACGTGGAAGCCTCTGCGCAGATAAATCCACGACGCAAAGAGGAACTCCCAGAAGAGCGCGCACGCAAATTCCCAGATGTAACTCAGCGCGCTGTTCCCTTCGCGGGGAATGGGGTGGCGATAGATATGAACGCCATTCAAGAACTCATAGGTCTTCTGATAGTTTTTACCCCTGGGACAGAGGACCGTGACCTGGTAGCCGTTTTCAGACAGCGAACAGGCCTCTTTCCACACGCGGGGGTCGAACGGTACGGGCAGGTTCTCAACGATGATGAGGACTTTTTTCTTCATGCTTCGTATCTTTCGTTGCGGAGCGCCAGCAGCAAGCCGGCCAGTGCGCAGAACGTAGTTGCCTGGCCCCAGTGAAGCGTGGGCGTCTTGTTGACCAGCCACGAAGCATACCGGCGGTAGTAGAAGTAGCCCGACTTATCCTGCATGTTGTCGATGGTCCAGCGCGCCACTTTCATTGCCAGCGGCAAGGCTACGGGATCGCGTCCGGCGAAGGAGACCAGCGTATCGATGGCCTGCGAGCAGCACTGAATATCGAGGGGCGCCGTCTTGTGGTTGTAGTAACGCGGTGTGCCGTCGGAAAGAAAGAACGTCTGCTTCCAGTACGCGTAGCCGGCGTTGAGATTTGCGTCGAAGCGGCGGTCGCCGGTGCTTTCAGCGTAGTGGGTGAAGCCGTCGAGAACGTACGCGGTATGAAAGTTATCGACCCAATGGAGGTTGGATTTTTCGCCGTAATACCACGAGCCGTCCGATCGCTGATGGCCCGCCGCATAGCGCATGGCGCGCTGCGCAAGGGTGCGGTATGACTCATCCTTGGTGTAACTGTAGGTGCGGGCAAGGAATCCGGCGCCGAGCGCGTTGGCATTGTGAACCAGGCTTTTCCATCCGGGGATGTAACTGATGCAGGCGCCCTCGCCCTCGGAAATGACATCAAGATCGCGGAGGATGTGCTCACACGCGCTGGTGGCAATTTCCAGATAAGCCTCATTGCGAAAGTGGGCGTAGGCATCAAGAAATGCGTGCCCGATCAGCGCGGTCCAGACGATGGTGGGCACGCCCGCGGGCAAGTAAAAGGTGCGCGACTGGTAATCGAAGTGATTGCCCCAGCATGCACCCGCATACCCGGAAGAGCGGTTGTCAATAAGCCATTGCAGTGAGGACTGGGCACGCTGTGCCCATGCGGCATCCCCGGTGAATTGGTGAAGGCGGATGCACGCGCGTGCGATGTAGCCCATGCCCTTGGTGGAGCGGCTGCGTGCCACACCGAGAAGCGGGCGGAGGTTGAAAGGAAAGCGCCGCACTCCTTGCTGGAGCACCGTCCGCAGCAGTGGATTCCCGAACGTGAAGGGGCGAACGAAACGGGCGCTTAGACCGTCGAAGGTGTCATAGCCGCGGTAATCATGAGATTCGAGCCACCCAAAGAGCTGCCCGATCGAATCGCGGATGTAATCCAGGCCGGCTGCGCTTTCACCGCGCGCCGCGCCTCTACCAACAGATGCCGTCATAACTGCCACTGCCGTTCCTTTGCTCGCCGATGCGCACCAGGTCTACCACGTTCTGATCGTCGCGCCGATGTTCCCACACTTCCCGGAAATCCGGATCCCTGTTGCCGATCACGATAGTCTCGGCATGGTCGAGAACCGCGTCGATACTGGGCACCATGAGGTGCGAAATATGTGGAATACGGTTGAGAATGAAATCGCGGTTGGCCCCCACCAGGCTGGCCAGGTTCACGTTGCGATCGTAGAGTCGCAGGTCGTATCCCTTACCGAGCAGTCGCTCGATGAGTTCGATCAGCGGACTCTCGCGTAAGTCGTCGGTGCCCGCCTTGAAACTGAGACCGAGAATGCCTACCCGCTTGCACCCTTTGCCCATGATGAGTTCGAGGGCGCGCCTGACTTGAATTTCATTGCTGGACAAGATGGAGGCAAGGATAGGCAGTTCGAGGTCGTGCGCCTTGGCCTGGTAGGTGAGCGCCCGCAGGTCCTTGGGCAGGCACGAGCCGCCGAACGCGAATCCCGGCTTGAGATAGGCGGAGGAGATGTTGAGTTTGCGGTCCTGGCAGAAGATGCTCATTACTTCATGCGAATCGACGGAGAGCGCCTTGCACAGGTTGCCGATTTCGTTGGCAAAACCGACCTTGAGTGCATGCCAGCAGTTGTCGATGTACTTCACCATCTCGGCGGGCTCGAGACTGGTGCGAATGAGGGGTGCGTCGAGGTGGCTGTAGAGCGAGGCAAGGATGTCGCCGCTGCGCTGGTTCAGTTCGCCGATGACAGTTTTGGGGGGCGCCTCAAAGTCCCGCACGCCGGAGCCCTCGCGCAGAAACTCCGGATTGTTGCAGAGGCCAAAGTCAATCCCGGCTGTTTTTCCGGAATACTGCTCAAGGGCAGGAATGACGATGTTGCGCATGGTTCCGGGCAGTATGGTGCTGCGGATTACGACCGTATGCCAATCGCATTTGCTCTTCAGGGCCGTGCCGATTTGCTCGCAGGTGCGTCGAATGTAACGCAGATCGAGATTGCCATTGTGCTGGCTGGGCGTGCCGACGCAGACAAAAGACAACTCGGTGTCATGCACAGCCGGGGTGGAGTCGATGGTGGCGCGGAGCCTGCCGGCTGCGACGTTGGCGGCAATGATCTCGGCGATGCATTCCTCAATGATGGGGGACTTGCCACGGTTGATGAAGTCGACCTTGGTTTCAACTGGGTCAACGCCCACGACGGTATGGCCGTGCGCGGCGAGGCATCCCGCCGAGACCGTTCCCACATAGCCCAAACCAAATACACTGATTCTCACAAAACACAATCCTTCCCGGGCGGAACGCGAAGTATGTTGGCTGATTGAAGATGATTCAAGAGGCCACGACGGCGGCCTCGGGTTCGGCGCGCCTGTGCGCGCGGGCGACAAGGGCGTCGCGGAAATGTTGCCGCTCGCTGCGATTGAACCCAAGAAACCACGAACCTGCCGCATAGAGGCAAGTAGCGCACAGAGCGGATGCGGCGAGCCATGGATAGGAGGAGCGAATGGCCGGATGCAAAAGCAAAATGGCAAGCCCCATGAAAGCGCCGAAGCGCAGGAGGTTGCCGGAAAAGAAGCGGACGTAATGACCGTATCGCAATCCGCTGACGCGGCAAACCACGATGGGCTGCAAGATCACACGCATCAGGATGGCGCCCATCAAGGTTCCCGCCGCCACGCCAACGATGCCGTAAGAGCGCACCAGGAGCAGGCTGCAGACAAGGTTGACGACCCCTTCGGCGATGTTGATGCAGGTGTAGAACCGGTGGCGAAACGTGGCATAGAGCAGGCACACCGAGGGTCCCTGCGAGACATCGAGAAACACAGCGAGCGCGAGGAGGACGGTGGGCAGATAGGCGTCTTCATAATTGACGCCCATCCAGCGCGCGATAAAGGGCCTTCCCCAGCCGATGACAGCGCAACAAATGAATGCCGAAGCGCACAACGATACCTTGGTGGCGAAGAATAGCACGCGCTCCAATCCGGCCCGATCGCTCGCCCCGTGCATGCGGCTCATCACCGGCTGGAAGAGGCCATTGATGGCCAGAAGAGCGTTGATGTAGTAGTTGACCAGCACGGTGGCGATGCGGTAATGCGTAACGACAGCCAGGCCGATGAAAGCGGAGATGACAAGGGCATCCACCTGGAAGCGGAGCAAGTCAGCGAGGCTGGCGCCGAAAGTATACATGCTGTAGGAGAACAGGCTCGGGGCCGCACTGCCTTTACTTGTCTGTCTGCCGATGCGTGCCCAGCATGCTTCACGCCGCCCGAGAGTCACTTGCAAAACGAGAGTGGGCAGGGATGCAAGCAGCGTAGTCCAGGAGAGGGCAAGCAGGCCGCCGCCGGAAAGAACCACCCACGCCGCCAGAAGGTTGCGCAGTACCAGGGCGAGGAGATCGAGGCCCGAACGCAAATCGAATCGCAGTTGAGCGTCGAGCAGACCGGCGTACACGCGCGCGGGAAAAGCCAGCGCCGCGTTGATGCCCAGGATCGCGATGACCTGCGCAAACAGCGAGGCGTCCGCCGGGTTGCGAAAGATCCAATGGGCGGCAAGGGCGAGAACCGCGGTGACCGCCAGAGCGACGCAACCGAGGAGAGATTGTATGCGGAGCGCGGCGTTGAAGACGGCACGACACGCGGCGGCATCTTTGCGCCCGATGGCGATGCAGATGTACTGGGAGATGGCGCTGGTGAGGCCGAGATCGATGAGCGCGTAATACCCGATAAAGGCCATGGCGAACGACCAGAAGCCATAGGCGCGATCGCCGAGCCGATGAACCATCAGCGGCATGAGCAACATGGCGAAGAGAGCGGCCAGGGCAAAGTAGCCCAGTCGCAGCGCTGAACCGGTAAGCATGGTTCTGCCGAGTGCGCCCTTTGGCCGATCAGTCGTCATGAAATTGGATTCCGCATCATCGTGTGTTTCATTGAAGAATTCGGACGCGCTGCGCAGACGAGACCGCCATGACCAAGGGCTGGTGCGCCGACTGTTGTAAGCAACGAGGCACAAGAACCGCCGCCAGAATGAACCCGATCCAAATGGGGCTCATCTCGCGAAATCCTGCCTCCGTGAGGCTGTACACGAGACATGCGGCAAAGAACGCTAGCCGCAGCCTGCCTTCGTGCGGATCGAGACGGAATGCATCGGTGGCATGACGGTATCCCGTGACGATGAGATAGCCGAGCAGAATGAGACCAACCCATCCAAGGTTCAAGTAAAGCTCGATGTATCCGTTGTGCGCTTCCTGAATGCCGTTTTGCAGGGTGATATTCCAAACCTGCTGCAGGCGATTGCCGAGCCAGAAGCTCTCAAAGCCAGTGCCAACCAGGGAATTGGTGTGCAGCGACAAGACCGCGCGCCAGATATCGGTGCGACCCGTGAGGGTTGAATCCCTGCCGAGGGAATGGACCATGGATCCCGCGGTATCGAAGAAGAGGGCGAAGACAGGAAGGCCGATCGCGGCGCCGAGCAACAGGTGAAGATGATTTTTCTCGATAACAAAATCGCGATGCGTGGTAAGGATCATGAGCGCCGACCCGATGAGCAGGCACGAGAGCGACGTCATGGAATTGGCGCGCAGGATGAGGCCGAGAGCGGTGGCGAACAGGAGTCCATTGACGATGAGGCGGCGAGTGCGGTGACGCATGGTACGGTCTTTGTACAACCCGATCCACGACCATAACAGGCCGAGGCCGCACGCCGCGCAGGTGACACCCAGCGTGTTCTTGTTGGTCGTAACGCCGGTGTAGTACGTCATCATGTCGATGGGGTCGTACATGGTACCCATATCGCGAAAGAACAAAATCAAAATCACGGACATGGGCAGCAAGACAAACGCGGGGCGATAGAAAAAACGACGGATGGCAACCTGCGGGTGCGGGTCGGTGAGCACAACCAGCACCATGACCACGTCGCCGATCGCTTTGATCCACCGCTTCAAGGCCACGCCGGAATAATCGGACCACAGCGCACTCAGCAGGCAGTAAGCGAAGAACAGGAGCAGCGGGCCGTTGGCACGAAGCAACAGGCGGACCCGCGTAAACCTGGTATTGAGCGCGATGACGCCTGCTGCAAACAGAACACCGAATATGGCTGCATCGACAGGACTGCCCTCAGAGAAACTGCCGGCGAATGCGAAAGCCGGTGCGGACTTAATCCAAAGCGTTACCGGCCGCGAGCCGACAATCATCAGCCACAGCACAGGAATCCACAACGCGATGGACGTGCGCTCCTCGGCCCTGCGCTCCACGAAGAAGAGCAGTGCGATGAGCACAACGAAGATGCCAGCCGCAAGTTGATGCATTAGTGTGCGTCGATGAAAAGACGGTGCAGGTGCTCAAGAGTGAGAAGCCTGTGCAGCTCGGTTGTGTAGTTGCGATTGCCTTTCAGATGGGCCTTCACTACGTGCTCCAGGGCATGACGCTCAATATAGGGTCGTGCCAGCGAGCGTGCATCGAGTAAAGTTTCGCGAACATAGCTTGCCAGCGCGTCGCGATACCAGGCCCGGAAGTGATAAAACTTGTGGCGCCCGAGGAACATCCGTTCGAGATGCAAACGCGAAAGTGCATGATCCACGCGGGCTACCGGTTGCGGCATGCCGTAGTCGTATGCGTATTCCGCTTTGAAAGTGAACTCGAGCCAGGCTTGCTGTGCGGCAGCGAGCGGGCGCGGAAGATGGCCGCCGATGGCGCGATCGGTGCGCATCGCGCCGAGGGCCCGGCTCCCATCCGCGATGAGGCGCAGGCAGACCGCGTCGCCGGTTACCGAGGAGCGCGGGGCGCGGAAAACCGTGCGCACCAGTTCGTTGTCCATGTACGGTGAACGCAAAGTGAGTTGCGTCTGCTCGAGGGCGAGACTGCAGTAAAGATGCCACGGAGCCTGCCGAAACACCGCGAATGAAAGCGGATTTCCTTGCACCATTGAAGCATAGGTGGCGTGCGCGCTCTCAATAGGATCGGCCACATCGGGATGAAACAGGCCGGGCATCATCGGCACAGGTTTGAAAGCCCGCGTCTGGCGCAGCACTTCTCCGCCATAGTTGCCGGTCATGCGCACGGGCGCTAATTCGGCGGCACGCTCATTCACATAGAGATCCGGAGCGCGCTTGACCTCAAGGGAACCATCGGTGAGGAAAACGGCGCGTTCGGCATAGTAAGGAAACTGCGAAAGAAATTCGCCGGCCATCGGAATCACCTGATGGTCCTGCCCGCAAACGCGCGCGATACGGCGCGCCATGAGCACATCCTGGCAATCGCGATACATGCTGCCGAAAGAGTAAAAGGGCAGCGCCTTCGGCGCGGGCGGATGCCAGGAGAGAATCATGCGCGAGTCGAGGCCCCCGGTGAGGGACATGCCGATTCTTTCGGGACCGGCGAAGTAGCGCGGCAAGGTGCGCGCAAACACATCCTTGAGTTGCCCGTAGAATTCTTCTTCACCAAGCGGTGATTGATCTTCCCATTCCCGCGGATCGAAGTATGTGCGCTTCTGTTGCAGCAAGCCATTGCGAAAATCCCAGGCGGAGGCCGGCGGAAGTAGCGAAACATCTTTGAAGATGGTTCTATTTTCGAGTGTGCAACCGCACGCAATGAATTCGCCCAGCGCGCGAGGATTGATCGAACGCAAAGCGGGACAGACAGACAGGATAGCCTTGGCTTCGGCGGCGAAATAGAACGCCTCTTTCGCCTCGTGCACGTAGACGCGATGCATTCCGTAGCGGTCGTTGAAGAGCGTCGCTTCGCCGGCCGCACGCCGCATCAGCAGCCCATGAAACCTGCCATTCAACTGGTTTGGGAAATTGGCGGACTCTTCCGCCAGATGGACGAGGTAGGACGGACCTTCCCCATTCAGCGTATGCCCCTCTTGTTGCAATCGCGGCACGGTTTCCGGCGGCGGAAACTCCTCGCCGGAGAACATCAGCACCACATCGCCCGACTCGTTGCGCAACGGCATGCCATCAGCGAACGATCCGCGGCGCGCCACCCAACCGACATAAATCCCGAGGGCCGCGTCGCTCCATGTGCCCGAGACATACGACTTCTCATGGAGCATGGTCGCGACCATGCGGTCCAACTGTGCCTCCGCGCAGGCGTGCGGCATTTTTGTGATGAGGCCAACGATTCCCGGCATGAGTCAGGAACCTTCGGTTTCGGGTTGGAGTTTTCGGTTATACCACGCGTTGCGGAACTGGCGCAGCTTTGCGGCCAGCGGTTTCGGCAGTTGCTCTGCAAGGCTGTGGTGCAGGCCGTAGCGCAATGCAAATCGTCCCAGAGGCGTGAGCGGAATGTAATAGCGAGGCAGGTCAACCTGCTCGAAGCCGTTGATCTTTTTGAAGTGGGCAATGCCGTCAGGCTCTTTATTGCCGTAAACCATGTGCTGATACATCAGGTAGGGAAGGCCGCGGCTGGCGCAGGCGCGGACGCAATGAGCGATCAGTGCATTGGTGGGCGCTTTCTCGCGGTGGCCGATCATCGCTTCCACCGTCATCAGGCTGGCTTGAGTGCCGCTCTTGTCGATGACCATCTTGGCAAAGCCGATCAGCTTCTCTTCGAAAAACGCGGCGATGAAAATGCTGCGGTCCAGAAACGTGCCGATATGCCGGCGGACGGCGTCAAGATCCATGCCGTAATGCGAATTCGGCCTTCCCTGGCGAACCCGTGTCTCGTTAAACACCGTATGAATGCCGGCTACCAGCGAATGGTCAAAGGGCACTTCGCGCAGCACGACGCCTTTCTTTTCGGCCTGCCGCGCGCGGTTGCGCGGGTAGGAGCGAATCCGGTTGTCCCACCAGTCTTCAAACGTGGAGACGGGCAGGATAGCCAGATTATCCATCTCCATTGCGTAAGCGAATCTCGGGCTGGTGTCCGGCATGATCTGCATGAACGTGAAGATGTCGACGCGCGCCGGAATCTTCCCGATCTCAAGCGCCACCTCCGATGGTGACGTCACAGCGTCGTACCTGTCCGAGTCGAGATGCCCGACCTTGATCAATCTTCCTTTGATCAGTAGCTCACTGCCGCAACATTTCACTGATCCCTCCTGATGCTTTGCATGGTGTTCTTCTGCAGTGGAAGCCGCGGCCGCACTCGATCGATTCGATGCGCGCCTGTTTCAATAGCTACCAACTGCTGGAAGGCAGCGAGCGTTTGAGCCGCGAGGGTGGACCACGCGAACGCATCGAGCGGCGCTTCCCGAGGACGCGCCGTATTCGCCGCCCAAACCAGGGACTGGCGCAACACTTCTGCGCCAAGTTGGTCGCTGTACGTACGAACCCATGCGTCTCCAACCGCCGCGGCAAGTTCGCCCATTGCGCCCTTCAACGGGACCACGACGGGGCGATCGAATGAGAGCGCCAGAAGCGCCGTGCCGGAGTTGACAATTTCGCGATACGGCAACACCACCAGGTCCGCGGCCCGAAAGTAGTTCTCGACGAAGTCCGCGGGGACGTGTTCGAAATGCACGCGGATCCGCGAATCGACGGCCGCCATTCTTCTTACTTCTTCTGCGTTGTCTGCGTTGGAAGGCTCTCCCACGATGTACAGGCGGAGTTCCTCGCCCGGCAATTCGTGGAATGCCGCAATTAGAGCTGGAACATTCTTGTACGGCCGTATCTTGCCGAAGAACAGAAACACTTTTGCTTGCGGGTCGATTCCAAGCACCGCGCGGGCGTCCACCCCGGGGTGATCGGGATATGCGCCACGATAGTGCCCGTGCGGAATCACAAATCCCGGAAGAGAAACGACTGCGGGATGTTCGCGGCGCGCCGCGTTGAGGCCGTCTCCGCTGAGTGCGATCACGCCATCCAACTGGGCCGTGAACCGTCGCCAGAACCATCGCTCCAGGCGAGGATGGGCGTGCTCATGGCTCTTGAGGTTATGCACTGTCCACACGATCTTGGTCCCACGCGCGCGCCAGCGGCGCATGATGAAGAGCTTGAGCCACAGCCGCGCCAGGATGATGAGAGGATTCCAGCGCGTATTCAATTCCCGCTCCGGCCAATGAAAGTGCAGGATCGCGTACGAGCCGTCCGGCGCGACACGATTGGAAAACTCGCTCACCTCGGCTTGCATATGCGAATACAGAAGCGAATTGTAGGGATTGCCGGCGCGATTTTTAAATGCCGGCGCAGCAATGATCTTCATGGCGCGCTCCGGGGTTGCGGAGCGGCGTCTCCAGGTTTCAGTGGAACAGGGGAAGGTTGGCGTTGGGCGCGGAGAGAGTAGCCGGGCGCGATCGGGACTTCGCGGGCAAGGCGCGATAATTCGCCGTCAAGCAGGAACTGGTATTCCTCCCTGTTTGCGGGGTGAGTCATGATTTCGACATCGGAATCGGCCGCAAACGCAAAGATCTGTCGCAGGCGCTCGGCATCGAGCGGCATCAACGGAAAGAAGTAATCCGTAGTCTGGTAGCGACGGTCCAAGAGGCGATCCTGCCATCGCCGATAGCAGCGATTGACCACGCCTTTTTCTTCCGGCAAGAAAGAAAAGTTCCGGCGTACGATAGCCCCGGCAGGAATCAATTTCTGAAAGACAACGTTGCTGCAAAGGTGCATGTGGTGGTGGCCGTCCACGCGGTGCGCAGGAAAGCCATACAGGCGTTCGTACTCATCCAATTGGGCTTTCACGACGTAATCGAATGAGGCAATGAGGCCCGGATGAAAAACAACACGGGCCATTCTGCTGGAGAGTAGAAAGCCGGCGAGCTTGCCCTGATGGACTCGTAATGCCAGCGGGACGTGCGGCGCTGAAAACGTGGTGGTGAAATTGAGATGCAGACCCGCGTCGACGCCGCGCTGCGCAGCGAGACACGCGGCGCGCTCAGAGTCGCTCATGAAGACCATGGCGCTCACGGCTGAAACCGCACCGCGGCCCACGCAATCGAATATGCAGTCGGTGGTTTGGGTGGTGCGGCCCCAGTCATCCGCGTTGAGGATGACCGCACGGAATGGCGCAACACGAGTTTCCGATGCATGGTTCATCGGGCAATGCTTTCGACCGCGCCCGCTGTTCGCGTGCGTACAATGCGGGCAGGCACGCCAACCGCGGTCGCGCCGTCCGGCACATCGATGAGGACCACGGCATTGGCGCCGATACGGGTGTTGTCGCCGATGCGGATACTGCCAAGGACCTTGGCGCCGGCGCCGATTCTCACGTTGCTCCCGATGATGGGAGCGGCTTCTTCATCCCAGCGGATGCCGATGGTCACACCCTGGTCGATGCGCACGTTGTTACCGATAACACAGCGGTAATCGAGGACCACGCCGAGCCCGTTGTGGCCGAAATGAATGTTCCTGTTTCCGATCCGCGTCTTGTAGGGAATGAAACAGCAGAAGCCGAAACGAAGAAACTGCTGGATCAAAAAAGGCAGCACCGGTATCTTCCACCGATAGAGCGTATTGGCCGTGCGGTAGATGTAGTAAGGGAGATTGGACTTTGTAATCATGGTGCTTTCCGGACTTGCCCAGGCATACATACTGCGCGCCACGCTATGAAAGGGAGCTGGTACGCGGAGTGGAAAGATGCGCGGTGAAGAAACGTTTGAGCCGTCTCAGTTGTTCCTCGCCGCGAAAACGAATAAATTCCGCGGACACTGACCTTTTACGCCGGGCAAGGAGCGCAAAATAGTAGCCTGCCAGGGTGGCGATGCCGCCTACGACATACGGCCGGCGGCTCATTTGATAGCAACACCGAAAGACCTGCCACACCGGATGGCCGCCCAGCCGGTAGTCGCTCTGACCCCATTTGAATTTGAGTTTGAGGCCGCGGTTCATTGCGGAGTTCATGGCCCGGTGATGCAGGCAGACTTTTTCCGGATAGGTTCGCGTCTGCCAGCCTTTCATGCGCGCGGTAACCACGGCGACAAGATCAACCCCGCCGCCTTGCAGCGCGAGATAACCGCCGATGGATTCGAAGCAGGCGCGGCGGAAGACCTGGCAGGCGCCGGATACATGGTCGGTGCTGGCAAAGCGGAAGTCGTAGCTTTCTCCGCAAGTTTCGCGGAACGGAGTGCCCGCCAGTCCCAGTAACGGCTCGGCAGCAAGTTTGCCGAGCAGGAATGCAAAGTAGTCTGAATCAAATGAGACGTCGGCGTCCAGGCTTGCAATGACATCGAAATTCAAATGTTTCACGCGCGCGTATCCCTGGTTGAATGCGTGCGCCTTTCCCGCGAAGTCGCGCTTCTGACGATCCGGCAATGCCAGGAGTTCGATCCAGGGATATTGGGACGCGTAACGCTGCACGATCGCGTCCGTGCCATCGGTCGAACCATCGCTGACGATCACCCACTTGAGCGGCGCACGATTCTGCGCGACCACGGAACTCAGTGTCAATTCGATGAACCGGGCTTCATTCCTGGCCGGCGTGACGATGACGTAGCTTTCGAAATCGGACATGATGAAATGCGAGATAGGTGCGGAACGGCTGTGCGGAAGGGCATTCTCGTTGGTTGGCATCAATGGGAAGCCGTCTCAAGACAGACCTCTTCGTCGACCGGTGCATGGGCAGAAGCAGTTGACGTAAATGCCTGGATCTCGCCCGCTACCCGGCGCTGCTGCGCCGTCGGGAGATGCGGAAACATCGGTAAAGAGACAATTTGCAGAGCCGCCTCCTCCGCTACCGGGAAAGACCCCGGACCATAATCGAGCAACGAATAAGCTCTCTGTAAATGGAGAGGAATCGGATAGTGGATCCCCGTTCCAATTCCCCCCTCCTTGAGATAAGAGATGAGTGCGTCGCGATGATCGACGCGGATCACGTAGAGATGAAAGACGGCACGCGAGTAGTTGGGCTCGTAAGGAACCACGATGGCTTCGCTGGCTGCGAAAAGGCAATTGTATTCGGCGGCTCTTTCTCTGCGGGCTGCGTTCCAGGCCGCAAGGTGAGGCAGTTTGCGCATCAGCAGGCCGGCTTGAATTGCATCCAGCCTTCCGTTGTAGCCTTCCTCGTCGTGGCAATACTTTTTGACTGAACCGTGATCGCGGAGCGCTTTGATTCGAGTTGCTACGCCTCTGTCGCTGGTGGTGACTGCGCCGCCCTCCCCGCAAGCACCAAGGTTTTTTCCTGGATAGAAACTGAATGCGGCCGCGCGTCCCATGGAGCCCGCTTTCATCCACCGGTTCAGCTTCCTTGAGAAATATTCGGCGCCGTGGGCCTGGCATGCATCCTCAATCACCGTGAGTTGATACTGCTCGGCCAATGCCAGGATTGCATCCATATCGGCCATCTGACCGAAGAGATGCACGGGCACTACCGCGGTGACGGGCCGCCCGCTCCGCAGGCTGACCAGTCTTCCCACCCCATCGCGCGTGCATTGCGACTCCAGAAATTGCTGCAGCAATTTCACTGACAAGTTATAGGTCTGCTTGTCGATGTCGATAAACTCCGGAAACGCGCCGGCCTGCGAGATTGCTTCCGTGGTGGCAATGAACGTGTTGGGAACGGTCAGCACCACGTCGCCCGGCTGCACGCCGCACGCGATCATCGCAAACCGCAGCGCATCGGTTCCGCTGTTAACGCCCACTGCGTATTCGGTGCTGCAGAAACTCGCGAACGCGGCTTCGAATTCTTCGACCGCCGGACCGCCAACAAACGATGCGGAGCGCAAGGCCGTGCGGAACGTGGAGACGAGCTCCTGTTCGAATTCAACATGCGGCGTAACCAGGTCGACAAAGGGGATAGCGGCGAGGGGATCGATCTCCTGCGCGGTCTCTACGAAGCGCAACACTTTGCCCGGATTGCCCGCGACCACCGCATGCGCAGGAACATTTCTTGTGACTACCGTGCCGGCACCGATGATGGCATCTTCACCGATGGTGATGTTAGGCAGAATCGTGGCTCCGGAACCAATGGATGCACCTTTCTTCACCAGTGTCGGCTCCACGGCCCAGTCCGCATCCGTCTGCGGACTTCCATCGCTCGCGGTCGCACGGGGATAGCGATCGTTCGTAAACATGACCCCGTGGCCGATGAAGACATTGTCCTCAATGGTCACGCCTTCGCAGATAAAACTATGGCTCGAGATTTTGCAGTTCGACCCCACGCTGGCATTCTTCTGAACCTCAACAAATGCGCCCAGCTTCGTGCCGTCGCCGATCGAGCATCCGTACAGGTTGATGAACGTGGAGAGCTTTACATCTTTGCCCAGGTGCACATCGTTGGCGATGCAGTTATTGGTGCTCATAAGTAGACCAGAGATCCTTTCTTGCGCAGCGATTGGCTCGCTGCCTCCAGCATCTTCACAACCCGCAGCCCGGAGCATCCATCATTAAAGGGGTCTTGACCGCTGGTGATGCAATCAACGAAATAGCTCATCTCGCTCCGCA
This sequence comes from Occallatibacter sp., assembly GCA_036488735.1. Lineage (GTDB taxonomy): Bacteria > Acidobacteriota > Terriglobia > Terriglobales > Acidobacteriaceae > Telmatobacter. The sequence goes on along the minus strand of DASXHC010000039.1, from coordinate 306,041 downwards.
GCGCCTCGACCTGCTGCAGGCGCGGAGCCCACATGTCCCCGGAACGGTAGTTGACGAACATGCTGTAAACCCCTTCCACACTGGTCGCTTCCACGCCCTTGTCATAGATTTTGATCTTTTCATCGGGCTCGAGATCGTTCCACACCAGCATCCGCTTCTCGCCGCCGATCAAGGTGGTGCGCACCTTAACCGGGGACAGCCAGTTCACGTTGATGTGAGCGATCACTTTCCCGGGAAAGTAGAGGGTCATGAACGCTACGTCTTCATGGCCGTTCAGATGGCTTTCCCCGGTCGCGACGATGGCTTCGGGACTGTCCGCGATCAAGCGGTCGATGATGGAGAGATCGTGCGGCGCCAGGTCCCAGAGAACATTGATATCTTGCTGAAGGTTGCCCAGGTTGACGCGCGTGGAGTCGTAGTAATAGAGCTTGCCGAGCGTTCCTTCCTTAACCAGTTCCAGGATCTTCCTGACCGCACCGGTAAACAGGAAAGTGTGGTCCACCATGATGCGGAGATTGCGCTTGCGAGCCAGGTTGATCAGTTCCTCTGCCTGCGCGGTGTTGCTGGTGAACGGCTTTTCGACAAATATGTGCTTGCCGTTCAGGAGCGCGGCCTTGGCAAATTCATAATGGGTGCGAGCGGGAGAGATGATGGCGATGGCGTCGATCTTGGTCGAGGCAACAAGCTCTGCGGCGTTGGCTGTCACCTGCACCGTCGGGTAGGCCTTTTGAGCGCGTGCTCTTGACGCAGGGTCCAGGTCCGCGATGGCGACAACTTGGGAATCCTCAAGGCTGGCCAGGTTTCTTACGACATTGGGCCCCCAATATCCGTATCCAATCACACCGAAATTCACTTCACTTCACCTAGTTTCAAGATCGTTGGGCGTCGCTGCCGCGGAGTTAACAGGCTCCAGCACCGCGAACCACAGCCAGTGGCGTGCGCGCCAGGATTTTCAGATCGAGCCAGAGCGACAGGGACGTCGCATAGCGGAGATCGAGCCGGACCATCTCGTCAAATCGAACCTGGCTTCTGCCGGTCACTTGCCAGAGGCCGGTAACTCCGGGCTTGGCTTCGAGGATGCGGCGGCGGTGCCAGGTCTGATACGCGGCCAGTTCATAGGGAATCGCGGGACGGGGTCCTACCAGGGACATGTCGCCGCGCAACACATTCAGCAACTGTGGCAGTTCATCCAGGCTATATCGGCGCAGGATCCGGCCTGCCCATGTGATCCGTCTATCGTTGGTCAATTTGAAGATGCCCTGGCCACAAGGGTCGGTAAGGTTGCGCTCGGCCTGGTTTGCAATCAGCCTGGTTACATATTCCCGATGCACAGCCGAGTCGCAATTGCAATACATGGTTCTAAATTTGAGAAACATGAACTGCCGCCCAAACTGGCCCACTCGGTTTTGCTGGAAAAAAACGGGCCCTTTCGAGGTCAGCTTGATTGCCAGTGCAATCAACAAAAACAAGGGCGAGAAGAAGATCAGGGCCAAAACACTGCCCAGCAGATCGATGCCCCGCTTGACCAGCAAATAGGATTTGCGGCGGCTGCCAGGATCCAACAGGTCGGGATACAACGCGGGGTTGCTGGCGGAGCCGGACTCGAAAGCATGCCAATCATCGGGGAAGAAATGAAACGAGAGACAGATGCGAGCGAATTGTTCGAGAGGCAATTCCGCCTCAAGCAAGGAACTAAATCGATTCAGAATCGTGTTGAGAATGAGTTTGCGATCATTGTCCACGAAGCTGGTAAACAGGACGCCGACCATGTCGCGGTCGGTATACCAGCCCACCACGTCGGTCTCGCGGCTTGCGGCAAGCAGAACAGATACGATCTTGTCGCGGAGCCAGACATCCCCCTCTTGTCCCTCGCCAGTGACACCGCACAGCATCAGAAGGAAGGGCTCTCCGGAGCGCTCGGTTCTTTTGCGCTCGATAGCGATTGCGCCCTTGAAAGGCTTTTCGGAGAGGACTTTTCTTTCCCCCGATGGTCCTGCTTCGAGCCCGGAAATCGTGGTTTCCGGCACATCGGCGACGCGAAGTGTTCTCACAATGAATGCTCCTGTCAGCTACAACGCTCGGGGATAGCGGCAATGGGATCGGCCAGAATGTGCCGGCGGCGTGAATGGGTAAGCACATTGAGCCGGTCCCGCGCATTCGACGTCCGCAACATCGATCTCCACGGCCACGGATTGCGCCAGCATGTTCACTGAAAGAACCAGGCGGGATTGATTTTTAAGGCGCAGCAGAATTCCTTCCACGCCTTGCAGCGTTCCCCGCTTGATACGAACTCTCTCTCCGGAGTTCAGGAAGGGATGCGGCGCGATCGGATGCGGGCTGTCGGCCAGACGGCGGATGGCCGCAATTTCGGATTCCGGGATGCGGGCAGCGCGGGTTCCATGGCGGAGGATCATGTGCACGCCGGGTGTGCCGGCAATCTGAAGCCCGACGTCTGCCCCCGCGCGGAAGAAGAGATATCCGGGAAACAGTGGCGACTCAAGGGTTTTGTTTCTGTCGCTCCACAGTCGTTCCGAAGCAGAGAGGGGGAGAAAGACATCAATGCCCTTTGCAGCCAGGAGCGCGGCTACAGATTTTTCATGCTGATGGCGGGTATAGACGGCATGCCACGGAACGGAGTCGGATGCGGATGCGGAAGGCTGAATTGGCTCTGCAATGACCACTTGACTTGCCCTTCTTCCATCGAACTGCGCGCTTCAGCGCCGTTCGAACAAGGCGTAGCTTCGCCCTGTGAGTCCCATGACCCACTTCGACGAATGAGACTGCAGCGGTTCTCCGCTGCCTCCGACGGTCTTTGGTTTAATCCCTGAGTCGCAGCAAACCTGGCCCCAGCCGCCCCAGCGGTTATGAGTTGCTGCCTGCCGCAGTTTTGGTTCTGCTGACTTTCGATGATCATATGCAGGCCGGCTCCAGGGACGCAATGGCCAAATGGTGCTAACCCTAAACAATTTTGAATCAGCCACATAACCAAGAGACTGATTTGCCGCGTGGCTCTCAGTAAGCAGGGTAGATGACTAAAGTGTTACTTCAGAAGAATTAAATTCTTCGCAGGCCTGGCCAAAATCGGGCGACGCTTCCAACCGGGCACTCCTCTTTCGAAAACCGGTCTTCCCGGCATGGCACTTAAGATCTTTCTTACCAATGAGCAATAATATTTGTTGCAACAAATAAATTCCTCGGGCATCTTTAAGTGTAGGACCGGAATTCGCAACCGCATCCCTTCCTCGCGTTGCCCTTTGAATTCATTGAACCGAAAATTTCAAGACTAACCCCGCGGCTCGAACGGCCCGGCATCGAAAGGAACAGATTGATGAAGCGTTCAGCATTCGTAGCTGGCATTCTTGCCTGCGCGGCCCCCCTGGTCATGGCCCAAACCTCGACCTGGGCGATCGATCCGCCACACAGCGAAATCGAATTCACGGTTCGGCACATGGGCGTCTCCAATGTCCATGGCCGGTTCGGCGGCATCCAGGGCAACATCCTGATGAATGACGCCGATGCAACCAAGTCCACCGTTTCGGTAACGATCGACACGACCACCCTTGACACCGGCGTGGCCCAGCGCGACACCCATTTGAAAAGCCCCGACTTCTTCGACGTGACAAAGTTTCCCGCAGCCTCTTTCGCCAGCACCAGCGTTGCCAAGAGCGGCACGCATTTGAACGTAAGCGGCAATCTCACCCTGCATGGGGTCACGCGTCCGGTAACGCTGGATGTTGACGGACCGAGCGCGCCCGTACCGGGAATGGACAAGAAGCCGCATTCCGGGTTTTCGGCAACCACAACCATCAGCCGGAAGGACTTCGGCATCGGACCTAACTTCGGAGCAGCGATGGTGGGCGACGATATCAAGCTGACCATCGAACTGGAAGTGGTCAAGCAGTAGCACCCGGCGAACCTGCCGGCCGGACTTCCTGCACAACAAAAAACAGGGGGCGAATCGTTGGGAAATCTCAAATCTGAAATCGCTCAGCAGCGCCCCTTTTCAAGTCCCGCGGAAGAAGCACTGCTGAACCTCATGCGTACCGCCGACTGCCTGCAGCGCGCCGTGCAGCGCAAGACGCGCGCCTGGGGAATTACCTCCACGCAGTACAACGTGCTGCGCATCTTGCGCGGGTCTCAACCCGACGGGCTGACCTGTTCGGCTATCGGGGATCGCATGATCACCGCGGAGCCCGACATCACCCGCCTTCTGGCCCGGCTCAAGGCCCTGAAACTCATCCGCCAGCAACGCGATAAGCGCGATAAGCGCGTGATCTGGACACAGATCTCCGCGGCCGGACTTGCGCTTTTGGCGGAAATGGATCCAATGGTGCGGGAGTCTCCGGGGCAATTATTGGGTCATCTCGCGCCTGAGGAGTTGAGCGAGCTGATTCGCCTGCTCGAACTGGCGCGCAAGAACTGTGGGGAGACCCAGCTGCCGGTGAGCTGCGATGGAAATCACGATGCGGCAAGTGCTCCATGTCCCGCCGCTTAGATACACTTCCTTTCGCTTCACGGAATGCCTCCCATTCCCTTCAACGGTCTTCTCGCGCATAGCCAAGTCCTGATGGATGCTCTATCCTCATTGGTTTGAATTCGAGAGGCCCATCAGAATGCTGAAAAGAGTCTTGATCCCACCCACGCTCGCCGCACTCGTGCTCTTGGGAGTTGCCGCTTCAATCACAGCCCAAACCAGCGTTACCAGCCAGGAAGCAGCGCGCCGCGCCGAGGCGCTGCTGAAACAGATGACAGTGGACGAAAAGGTCGGCCAATTGAACCAATCGGCCGGAGTGATCATTCCCGGCCTCGGCGCCGAGAAGCCGGACGAACTGATCACGCAAGGCCGGGTGGGCTCCATCTTGTGGCTCATCGACGTCAAGGAGATCAACCGCCTGCAGCATCTCGCGGTGGATAAGTCCCGGCTTCATATCCCTATTCTCTTCGGCTTCGACGTCATTCATGGCTACCGTACGGTGTTTCCGGTTCCGCTGGCCATGGCGTCTTCATGGGATCCTTCGGTGGAGGAAGAGGCGCAGAAATATGCGGCCGCCGATGCGCGCGCCGCGGGAATTCAATGGACCTTTACCCCCATGGTGGATATCGCCCGCGACGCCCGCTGGGGGCGCATCGTCGAGGGAGCCGGTGAAGATCCTTACCTCGGCGCAGCCATGGCGCGCGCCCAGGTGCGCGGATTTCAAGGCACGGCATTAGGCCCCGACAGCGTCCTGGCCTGCGTCAAGCACTATGCGGGCTACGGCGCTGCCGAGGGTGGTCGTGACTACGACTCTTCCTATATTCCCGAGGTCCTGTTGCGCAATATCTACCTCCCGCCGTTCCACGCCGCCGAAGAAGCCGGCGCCGGAAGCTTCATGAGCGCCTACATGGATCTGAACGACGTGCCCGCGACCGGCAACCGCTGGCTGCTCACTGACATTCTGCGCAAGGAGTGGGGGTTCAAGGGCTTTGTCGTCTCGGATGCGTTCGCGGTCGGCAGCCTGGTCACGCACGGTTACGCCAGCGATCCTTCTGACGCCGCGTATAAGGCAATCAATGCGGGCCTCAACATGGACATGGCCAGCCAGACCTACACCCATAATCTCGCCAAACTGGTGACCGATGGTAAGGTCAGCGAAACCGACTTGGATAAGGCCGTGCTGCCGATTCTCGAAATCAAGTATGAGCTGGGCTTGTTCGACCATCCGTACGTGGATGAATCCAATGTAGATTCGGTGCTGAACCGGCCCGAAGGGCTGACCCTGGAGAGAAGAGTCGCGACCCGCTCCATGGTGCTACTGAAAAATGAGAATCACACCTTGCCGCTCACCAAGTCGCTGAAGAAGGTCGCGGTGATCGGGCCTTTAGCGGATTCGACGCGCGACGTTGAAGGTGGATGGACGGTCGAGGGTTTGTTCGGCGGCGGCGCCAAAAACCATCCCGTCTCCGTGCTCGCGGGCTTGAAAAACAAGCTCGGGCCGGGGGTCCAGATCAACTACGTTGCGGGACCAAAACCGGCGCGCGACTATCCATCGATGCTCGACTCCATCCAGGGGATCAAACCCGAACCGGCGCCCACGCCTGCGGAGATCACTGAGTGGTTGGCAAAGATGAAGGCCGCAGCGGCCGACGCCGATGTGGTCATCGCCGTACTGGGCGAGATGTCCAATATGAGCAGCGAAGCCGCGTCGCGTTCAAGCCTCGAACTACCCGGCGCACAACAGCAGATGCTTGAAACTGTCGCGCAATCCGGCAAGCCCGTTGTGATGGTGCTTGAAAACGGCCGGCCCCTCGACATTCGCTGGGCGCGCGACCACGTTCCGGCAATTCTTGAAGCATGGTATCCCGGGACCGAAGGCGGGAACGCGGTAGCCGATGTGCTGTTTGGCGACGTGAATCCCGGGGGCAAGCTGCCCGTGAGCTGGCCGCGGACCGCCGGCCAGGAGCCAATCTACTACAACCACAACCTCACCCACGAACCCGAAGACAGGCCGACTTTCACTTCGCGCTATTGGGATCTCTCCAGCAAGCCGCTCTTTCCTTTCGGTTACGGACTCAGCTACACCACTTTCAAATTCAGCAATCTGCGCCTCGACAAGAAAAACATGAAAGCGGACGAAACGGCAGAGGTTGAAGTCGATGTGACCAATACCGGTTCCATTGCCGGAGATGTCGTGGGCCAGGTCTACATTCACCAGCGTGCCGGGTCGGCCTCGCGCCCGGTGCGCCAGCTTCAGGGCTTCCACCGCGTAGCGTTAAAGCCCGGAGAGACGCAGACGCTTAAATTTCCGCTGGGAAAAAATGAATTGAGCTACTGGAGTCCCCAGACCAAAGCGTGGGCGGTCGAACCCGGAACGTTCGATGTCTGGGCGGGAGAGGACTCGACGGCCAGCTTGCAAAGCCAACTGGTTGTCACCGAGTAGCTTCAGTAGAGCTTCACAGCTTGTCGGGAAGGAAGGTGCCCGCTCCTGAAAAAGGGGCCTTCCTTCCGGCGCGTTGCTTTGGGGGAGCGATAACCGGGAGCGATCGTGACTTGGCGGAGAAACAGCGGCCAAATGCAGAAACTAGCGGCCAACGACCTTCTGTGCAAGCGACTCTTCGTCTGCGTCCGCCTGGATGATCTTGTTGTGCAGGCAATAGAGGGCCAGTTCAAGGCGGTCGGATACGCCCAGCTTGTCGTAGATTTTGCGCAGATAATTCTTGATTACCTGTTCCGTGGTTCCCAATTGGAAGGCGATCTCCTTGTTGCGCTTGCCCTGCGTGATACAGGTGATGATTGCCAATTCCTTGGGCGAAAGCCGCGGCTGCGATTTGGGACTCACCAAGGCCGCTGCCTGGGCGCGATAGGCCTCGATCACCCAGTTCACGGATTGATTGTCAATCCAGGTTTCCCCCGCCGCGATACGGCGCACGCAGCGAACCAGCAGATCGGGAGAAATCGACCGGGAGATAATGCCCCGCACCCCGCGGCGATAGAGTTCCACCGTATGGCTCTCGTCGGCTGAAACGGCCTGAACGATAAGTTTCAATTGGGGAGCGACTTGCAACAACTCGGGAATTACATTGGCTGTCCCCGCCAGAAGAGCGCCCTCCAGCAGCACGACATCGGTGGGGTAGCGTTCAATGGCGGCGCGCAGGTTCTCCAGCGAATCTGCCTGTGCCACAACCCGCAGATCGTCTTCGAGCGCAAAAATCTTGCGAATCCCCACCCGATAAATAGCCTGCGAATCTGCCAGAACAATACGGATCACACCCGGCTTGTTCGGCACGTCTGGTGCTTCGATCTCGTTTGAATCCTCAATAAAATCCATAGATGGATGCAGTTCTGCCCAACCAGTGATTTATTGCTCAACGAACTGGTAATCGTCGATTGTAGCGGCAATCTGAGACTGGGAGTTGCTCATTGAGCAGCGTACCACACGTCCCATGCAATGAACCAAAACATCGTGCGATGTGCCAAGAATGGAACCGGGCATGCGTAGAGAAAATTGAATTCCCTCACCAACGGTCAATGCCCCGATCATTTCGAAGAGGACTCCGCTGGCACTGACGTTGCGCGTGAGCGCGGTGTATTCGCTGAGGCCTGAAGACACCACGACGGGTAGCGTCAGAGGGAAACGGACCGCGCAGCGGACCTCTTGACCCGTGGCGTGGCTGTCGTGCGGTTCGGCGACCATTGAGTTGTCTGTTTTCGATAATTCATTCATAAGAGAGCTCCAATCTCGAGGAAGCCCTCGTTAGACTCTAATCTAAAAGTAAACGCCGCACCTACGGCACCAAAGTTTTCTGAAAGGTAACCCCCGCCCCCCGCGTCCTGGATCGTCAGGAAAAAGCAAGGCTCGACAATCCGTCGCACCATCGACCAATCAGCCGCCGTCGGCTCGCGGATAGAAAGCTGCAGATGCCCCGACCCATTCCTGGTTGCGGTTATGATCGACGCCCATCATCTTGCCTCGACCGAGTCGTATCAGTGAGAGCGCCGCGGTAAGTTTGCCTGCATCCGGCCACATGTACAGAATTCTGATTTCCGCCTGGGTCGGTCCGCATGGCGTTTCGATCGTGGGCACGAAATTCATGCGCTGCTGCAGAAGGAATTCGCCGCGACGGTCAACCGGTATCGATAGCAACTGTTCATGCGACGGATCGAACTGGATTCCCTTGCCGGCGAAAGAGAAAAGCGGCTTAAGAAGAAGTTCGCGGTACACCCCATCGGAGGCGCCGATGGGCGGCAGCGGTACACCCGCCTCTGCCAGTTCTTCGCGGCCTCTCCCTGCCAGAAAATCGCTCAGGAACACCGCGGGCGGTACAACGGATCTGCGCGCAGGCGGACGCGATAACCACGGTATCGAGAACTTGCTGATCAGAAAATACCAATTAGGGTGACCCGCCCACTCTACGTCCCAGGGGCGTTCCAGGTCGAATGGTAAGCGGATGTTGCGGCCGATGAGCTCATCCGCGATGGCGCGGTTATAGATTCGATCGATCGGTATTAACCTTGCATCCCGATCGCGATAGTGAAGTTTGCTGCCGATCGCTTCGAGGTGCTCAATATCGATTACATGGATCCCAAGTCGATTTGCCGTCACCTCGAAATCAGGCCGTGTCTTCTGGTGCAATGGATCTACTTCGGTCAACACCACGTTCTCGGGATCGTGTCCTCCGAGGATCGTACGTCCCAATAAGTCCCAGTAAGTTTGCTCGTCGAGTCCGCTCATAAACATACCCAGCGACTCTTCAAGGCCGAAAACTTCCCGATACCCATTCCCCAGCATTGCCTGGTATCCAAAGACTGAGGGGAACGCTTGAATCTCAACCAGGCGCGGAACGAGATTGCCGTTTGAATCTGCCACCAGCGCGAAGTCGGCAGTCAAAAAGTGAGGGTGATCGCTCTCCCCGGCAACGTTAAACCCAACCGGTATGGCTTGGCGGGCCTCGCTCTTGTATGCAGAATTGCCAATCAACTCGAGTGCAAGCTCCGCTCCCGCTGACGCCATCTCCTCCAAAAGCTCGAGCCGCATGAATACAGGTGTTTCAGCCACTCTGAACTGCACCGGCGCACCGCAACGGTTATCCAGCCAGGTCAACAATGAAGCATAACGGACAGGCGAAAAAGACTGTTTGAACCGGTCTCGCAATTCCTGGATCACAAGAAGTCCTCTTCCTGGCTAACAGTAAATAAGTCGTGCGCCGTACTGATCGCGATATTGATACGCCAAAACTGATTACGCTGCATCAGAAGAAACATCCTAAATCGAGCAAACCAAGTGATTCATATCACTACACAATGGGTAATCTAACAATCTGATAGTAGATACCTGAGTTAGGGTATCTAAAGATTCGCACTTATACGTTACTTTTGTCGTATAGTGTCTCACCCTTCTGGGGTACTCTTGATTACGACTAATCTTCTCTCAAGGAGCTTCACCCAATGATTTCTCTGACATCAAAAATCCGCATTGCTTCCTCGTTTGCATTCCTTCTTTTCCTCGCTACGTTCACCGTGTCGATGCTTGTTTCTCGTTCCGTGCAGCCCAGTTCTGGGAACCGGATCGCTGTGGCTAGCCCCATCATCCCCGTACCGCCGCCGACGCAAGGCAGTGGCAGCCTCATCGCTGTGGCTAGCCCCATCATCCCCGTGCCCCCGCCGACGCAAGGAAATGGCAGCCTCATCGCCGTAGCCAGCCCCATCATCCCCGTACCGCCGCCCACTCAAGGCAGTGGCAGCCTCATCGCTGTAGCCAGCCCCATTATTCCCGTACCCCCGCCGACGCAAGGCAGTGGCAGCCTCATCGCTGTAGCCAGCCCCATCATTCCCGTGCCGCCGCCCACGCAAGGCAATGGCAGCCTCGTCGCCGTAGCTAGCCCCATCATCCCCGTACCGCCGCCCACGCAAGGCAGTGGCAGCCTCATCGCTGTAGCCAGCCCCATCATTCCCGTGCCGCCGCCCACGCAAGGAAATGGCAGCCTCGTCGCCGTGGCTAGCCCCATCATCCCCGTGCCGCCGCCCACGCAAGGCAATGGCAGCCTCATCGCTGTAGCCAGCCCCATCATTCCCGTGCCGCCGCCCACGCAAGGCAGTGGCAGCCTCGTCGCTGTAGCCAGCCCCATCATGCCCGTGCCCCCGCCCACGCAAGGAAATGGCAGCCTCATCGCCGTAGCCAGCCCCATCATTCCCGTGCCCCCGCCGACGCAAGGCAATGGCAGCCTCATCGCTGTAGTTAGCCCCATCATCCCCGTTCCGCCGCCAACGCAAGGCAGTGGCAGCCTCATCGCCGTAGCTAGCCCCATCATCCCCGTACCCCCGCCGACGCAAGGCAGTGGCAGCCTCATCGCTGTAGCCAGCCCCATCATTCCCGTGCCGCCGCCGACGCAAGGAAATGGCAGCCTCATCGCTATTTCCGATCGCATCTTGACCGCTTCCGCCGCCTAGCCTCGAACTTTGGTCACACGGCGGGAACTGCTTAGCATAGTGGCTGCTACACTGACTCTGTTCGGCCATCAGTTATGGGCAGGAGTGCGCCGTTGAGTCTGGATACGATTCTCTGGCTAAGCGGAATTCTGGCGGAAGCAACAGTCATCCTGTTTTGCTTTCGTGCCAGGCTATTCTCCTCGACGCCCGTCTTTGGCTGGTACTTGATCTGGAGCCTGTTCGTCGACCTGCTGTTTTACTCGATGAAAAATCACGCGCTCCCTTATTTCTATTTCCGCGCATACGAAGTAGAAATGACCGTGGACGCGTTCTTCCAGTTCGCCGTCCTGCTGGAATTAGGCTGGAACATTCTGCGCCCCATCCGGGCCTCCCTTCCCAGGCAATCAATCCTCATTGTCGCGCTCCTCATCATCGTTGCCGGAGTTGTCATTTGGCCCATCGCTGCCCAGACAACCCCCCTATGGGTGAAGGGTCCCAACCGATTCTTTGTGCAGATGCAGCAGACCTTTGCGGTTCTCCGAATCACAATCTTCATCGGACTGGCCGGCTTCAGTCAGATGCTATCCATCGGCTGGCGAAATCGCGAATTGCAGATCGCAACGGGACTCGGCTTCTATTCCATGTGCAGCCTCGCCATCTCCGTGACCCACAATCACCAGAATTTTGGCCCAGGCTACACCGCCCTGGATCAATTGGGCGTAGCCAGCTACATTTGCTCCTTGGGATATTGGATCGTGAGCTTTGCCCAGCAGGAAGAAGAGCGCCAGGAGTTCACGCCTCAAATGAGCAACTTCCTCCTCGCTGTCACCGGGGCAGCCCGCAGCGCCCGGATATCGGTGAGCGATTCCAATCTCCCTGGCCCGCATAACCCTAAAAATAATAAGTAAATCTCTGCCGGAAAGGCTAGAGAATCGCTTTATCTGCCATGCCCTCCGGAATCGACGTTACCTAGGTGCATCACCCTTTTGAGTACCTTTAGACAGCAAAACTGAGTACCCAAAACACGATTTCTTCTTCCTCCTTGGTTCAAACTCTGATATGTATAGTGGGTACAGCAATGACGGCCGCGGTTTCTGCCATAGCAGTTGGTAACGAGTCCCCGGCTTAAGGATGCCTTGAATGATATTGGCTTTGCTTCAAATTGTTGTCGTCTCTGCCCTGGTTGTTTACTTCGTCCGGTGGCGTGCAAGTGTCCGTCGGCGAAACAACCAATCGTGGGATTCACTCTTGGCTCGACTCCGACCTGAGTGGAGCGCCCGCGAACTCAATGAGCAATTCCTTTGGAAAGACGGTGTCAATGCCACCCCTGAGGATGCCTGGCAGCGCATGGAAGGCCCCAAGGGTTTGTGGTGCATGTTTCAAAACGCGAGCGTGATGCTCGAAATGGCCGATTTTGCGGCCAGGAACAGCCCCGATATCGATCGCGTTCTTCTGGAAACCCTGCGCAGTGATGCGATGCAGATTCGCGTGTGTGTGCTTATGGGACTCGCGCAATATGGATTCAGCCAGGCAAGTGAAGGCGTCCGCGTGAATGCATTTCGCACTGCGTCCCTGTACACCGGCATGGCTGCCCGCATGACCCAGCTCCTCCAGGATCATGCCGCCATGGTTCTGCCGGACTTCGTCGCCGCCATGTAATCGACGTTCCACCTAACTTAATTATTCCTCCCTCCTTAGAACGAAAAGCCCCGGTATCATGCCGGGGCTTTTCGTTGTCTGCGCAGAAGCAATACGTTCCATCTCGGATAGGGCACGGCCCGTCGCCGATGAGGGTTCACACGCCGGGCAGCATGATCCCGCTGGGCGATTCCGGCTGCCCGCCCTGAGACAACGCGAACGCCAACCCGGATTCTGGAAGATTTCAGATCCCGCCCACCGAACCAAGACTTCCGTTTGACCGTATCCAAATCTTCTTGCGTCATCCGGGGAGCAAACCGGCCCGCCTCTTAGTATGGTAGGTTTGTGATTACTCCGATTTCCAGGTCCTGACGTCTCCTCCTTCCCTCAGAATCGACAAGTCCTGTGCTCAGCAAGACGGAAAATAGGTGAAAGTTGAACACGCCTATCGAAGAACCAGGGTTTCGGGCCTTCAGGAACGATGCCTTGTCCGCCCCGTCGCCATTCTTCCAGCTGGTTCACGCAGCCGCCGAAATGACGTGGGTGATTCCGGTACGTGGCGATCGCGTCGCAGAAAACTCCGCATGGCTCCAGTACACCGGGCAAACCCGGCAGGAAGCAAGCGACCGTGGATGGATTCTGGCCATCCATCCGGATGATCGCAACCGTACCCTTCGAGCCTGGGATGAAGCGATGGCGGAGGGGCGGACCGGCAAGATCAACCACCGGGTGCGCCGGTTCGACGGCGCGTACCGCCTGATGCAGGGGTGCGCCATTCCGGTCAAGGATGAGCAGGGAGCCATCGTCGAGTGGTTTGGCATGCATATCGACCTCGATGAGCCGGAGATTCCCGAACCACGCTCCATTGAGGGCGACGACCGATTTGCAAAGATTTTCGATTCGGACCTGATCGGAATCGGCGTGCTGGGCCTGTCCGGAAGTTTTCTCGACGGGAATGAGGCGCTGCTTCGACTGCTGGGCTATACCCACGAGGACCTGGTGGCGGGACGAGTGCGCTGGGATGAGATGACCCCCGCCGAGTTCAAGCCCGCCGATACAGTCAGAATTGCGGAAGCACTGGAGCGCGGCAGCTGCCTTCCCTACGAAAAGGAACTCATCCGCAAAGACGGCGGCCGTGTGCCGGTGCTGGTGGGTTTCACGTTGCTCACCCTTCCTGGAAACCCCGATCCGAAGTTCATCGGATTTGTTTTGGAGTTTTCTCAACAGAAACTACTGCAGAGAGAGCTGGCCGAACGCGAACGAAGCTTCCGGGAGCTGGCGGAGAGTTTGCCGCAACTGGTCTGGACTGCGGATGGACGCGGCACCAAGACCTTTTGCAACGAGCAATATTTTCGCTACAGCGGATACTCGTCGCTCGACCAGATGAACACGTCGTGGCTCGACCTGATCCATCCCGACGATCGGCCCAAGGCGCGTACTGCCTGGGAAGTATCGACTCGAACCGGAGAGCTCTATCAGTGTGAATATCGCATGCGCCGCAGGGACGGGATGTACCGGTGGCACCTGGCGCGGGGCACCCCCATCCGGGATTCGTCGGGGAAGATCACGCAGTGGATGGGCAGTTCTACTGATATCCACGAGCAGAGATTGGTGGAAGAGGCGATGCGCCGGTCAGAAAAACTGGCGGTTGCGGGCAGGCTCGCGGCCAATATCGCGCATGAAATCAACAATCCGCTCATGTCGATGACCAATGCGTTGTTTCTTGCTATGCAGGACGGAGCCCTCAGCGAGACCACGCGCACTTACCTGAAATTGGTCGACCAGGAACTGGCGCGGATCGGCCAGGTAACCAGGCAGACTCTCATCTTTCACCACCAGTCGAGCCAGCCGGCGTCCGCGAATGTGTGCCAGATCATGGATTCGATCCTTTCTGTTTTCTCCCCCCGCATGAAGGACCGGTCCGTCATTTTGAAGCGGAAGTATCAGGAGTGCGGGAATTTGTTTTGTTATGGCGAGGACGTGCGGCAGGCTTTCGCCAGCATCCTGGGAAATGCGATGGATGCGGTGGGAATGGGGGGACAGATCCGGATCCACATGCGGAGCGCACGGCGGCTGGATACGGGGGAGTCCGGGGTCCGGGTGGTGATTGGCGATACGGGAACGGGAATTCCCGCCCATTTGCTTCCGCGCGTATGCGAACCCTTTGTGTCCACCAAGGATGCGACCGGCACCGGCCTGGGCATGTGGGTCACCAAGGGCATAATGCAACGGCACAACGGCCGGATCAAGATTCGCAGCAGAACCGATGCCCGCTACCACGGGACCGTGGTTTCGCTGTTTTTCCCCTATGCCGGAGTCGAGGAGTAGGCGGCCCGCCGGAACTGAACGAAGCAAAATTAGAAAGGTAAGGGCGGATGGGTAGCGATCCGGGCGCTTCATTTTCAGGAACTCTGGACTTGTCGAATTGTGCGCGTGAACCGATCCATGTGCCGGGCTTCATCCAGCCCTTCGGCATCTTAATGGCGCTGCCGAGCGGCAGCCAGCGCATCAGCCAGGTCAGCAGCAACACCGAAGGCGTATTGGGACTCGAACCGCTCAGCGTGCTGGGGCAGACGCTGCAGGATCTGGTGGGGCCGGAAGGCGCGGCGGAGATCCACGAGGTCTTTCGTGCCGGCACTTTCAAAGACCATAATCCGCTCAAGGTCGCGGTCCGCGGCGGAACGCAAACCTGCAACTGCATCCTGCACCAGTACGACGGGCTGGACTTTGTAGAGTTGGAGCCAGTCTCGGCCAAGGAGGTCGCGACCGGGGCTCGGTCGTACCAGATGGTGCAGGGATCGTTGACGCGGCTGCAGCAGTCGATGGACATACCGGCGCTGTGGGACACCATCACCGCGGAGGTGCAGCGCATCACGGGCTACGACCGCGTCATGGTGTACAAGTTTGACCGCGACGACCACGGCATGGTCATTGCGGAAAAGAAACGCGACGGCATGGAGTCTTTCTTGGGCCTGCATTACCCGGCCAGCGATATACCGGAGCAGGCCCGGCGGTTGTATCGGGAGAACTGGATTCGCTATATTCCCGATGCCCGTTATACGCCGTCGCCCTTGATTCCAGTGGTCGACGAAGATCACCGGCGTCTCACGGACATGACCCATTGCGTGCTGCGGGCGGTTTCGCCCGTGCACTGCGAGTATCTGCGTAACATGGGTGTTTCGGCTTCGCTGAGCGTTTCGATATTGCGCTTTGGACGGTTGTGGGGCTTGATTGCTTGCCATCACGAGACGCCGCGGTACCTGCCCTATGAGTTCAGGGCGGCGTGCGAGTTGCTCGGACAGGTGCTGTCCATTCGCATCGCGGCGCTTGAAGATTTCGAAGAAAATGCGTATCGATCGAAGACCAATACGCTCCAGGCGCGCTTCATCGCCGAACTGCCGCTGCGGCCAAACTTTGCCACCGCGCTGGTCGCGCACGCGCCCAACCTGCTCGATTTCATCCCCGCCACCGGCGCCGCGGTCTTCTTCAAAAGCCGCATCTACAAGCTGGGACGCTGCCCCGAGGATGACGGGATGCGCAGCATTCTTGTCAATACGCTCAACCGGGGAAACTCCCCGATCTTTGCCACCAACCGGCTGCAGGATCGTGTCATCGAGGGACGTGGTTTTACGGATACGGCCAGCGGGGTGCTCTGTTTCACGGTCTCCAAGGCACACGACTTTCATGTGTTCTGGTTCAGGACCGAGCAGGTGCAGGTGGTCCATTGGGGCGGCGAGCCGGCCAAGCCGGTGGAGTTTGACGGGGAGAAGCTTCGCCTCGCGCCGCGAAAGTCCTTCGAGGTCTGGAAACAGGAAGTGCGGGGCAAATCGGAAGCCTGGCAGCAGTCGGAGATCGAGGCGGCGGCCGAGTTGCGCGCCACGCTGATGTCCCTGTTGCTGGCCGATGAGAAGGCCGCCGGCCATTCCTAGGCGTTTCTCGCCGTGAGCACCGCTCCCCACAGGACGAACTGCAGAAGAACTGCAGAAACTGCTGGACATAGTCCGCCCCGAAAATCGAAATCGACAAGGCCATCCACGGAGACGCAGCAAGGGTCGCCGACGGACACAGCAAGGGTCGCCGGCGGAGGGAGCAAGGGTCGCCGGCGGACGGAGCAGGGGTCGCCGGCGGACGGAGCAGGGGTCGCCGACGGAGGGAGCAGGGGTCGCCGACGGAGGGAGCAGGGGCCTTCAGGCCCCTGAACCCAAGTTTGCGTTCCGAGCGGCTTTAGCCGCGGGCCTTTCGTTCATGGCGGGTGGCCCGGTCCCGGATCTATCCAAAACCACAAATGAGGGTGCCCCCGGTCCCTCGCATTTGGGGACCGGGGATGTTACGGACTCAACCCTGAATCCGCCCGCGAACTTCCGATCAGTCCCCTTAAAGTCAGGCGGGTAGCCCGGGTCCCGGATCTTTCCAAACCACAAATGAGGGGACCGGGGATCTCAGCAGAACCAGTAGGAACATTGCCTCGATCGCAGTTTCGGAATCCGGTACAGACCGAAGGTACGGTTTCGATCAGCCTTTTCCATACAAGAAGCCGCAGTCCGCAGCGATCAAAGCGTCTACGCGCACTCCCCTGCAAGCAACCGCCGCGGCGACGAATCGCTAAAGCCCGGTAGGCATGCGGGTTTCAGCGTCACTCCATCGCAAAACGCGCAAAAAACACCCCAAAACGCGCTCCCGTTAAGCACCGCGCAATGTCGCATATCTCTTTTAATATCAATTAAATAAGCAGGTTGAAACAATACAGAACCAGCTCAAATTACAAAAAAACGACAAAAACGCGCTTTTCTGCGTTCTGCGAAAACGCCCCTATCCCGCACGTAGAAATAGGGTTGCGCTCATTTTGCCGTTTTCCCAAATTCCCCGTGTGCCCACTTTCGGCAAAAAAGACTCTCGTCGTACAGAGGGATTGGCATGCGGCGTTTTGGGCGCCATTGTTACTACAAAGGCAACCCCCTCCACGCCCCGGCGCGAAGCCCGATTCACGGCGCGCGGCCTGGCTATGCGGCGATCAGAAAGTGCCCGTTGCGCATGATCTGCTCCTCGCCTGTTTCCGACTCCAGCCAGATGTTGAAGCCGAGGCCCACCACGTCGATGTGCGTGCCGGAACGCCACGGCGCGCCCGTGTGTTCCCCGTAAGGATTGCCGAAGGCGATGTGGATGCCCGGAAACTTCTCATCC
This sequence comes from Occallatibacter sp., assembly GCA_036488735.1. Lineage (GTDB taxonomy): Bacteria > Acidobacteriota > Terriglobia > Terriglobales > Acidobacteriaceae > Telmatobacter. The sequence goes on along the minus strand of DASXHC010000039.1, from coordinate 288,319 downwards.
TGCAGAATATTCCCGATCACCCGTTCCACACCGAGATTGGTGCCGATGGCGAATTCGCCCACGCGGTCGGAGTTTTCATCCGTGTGGGTGTAGGCCCAGAAGTCGGCTTCGAGCTGCTTGTTTGCGCTGTGGCACGACACGATCCGGTTCCGGGCGATGTGGATGGTGAGCGGGGTCGAGGCGAGGAGTCCGTAACGCGCGCAGAGCCAGTCGCCCACCACCCCATCCACGACGAAGACGCCGTTGACTTCGCCGGGCGATGTGAAGCATTCGCCGCCAGGAAGATTTCCCCACTTCTCTGGAGAAATGATGCCGGAGGTTTTGAACCACTTGTAAGCCGGATTCATGTCGGCAACAATGTCGGTGCCCGCGGCGGTGGTGGCGCGGATGCGGGTGGCGCGGCGCACGCGATCGAGGACCTGCTGCGAGAGGCGGTCGACCAGGTTGAAGTCGGCCCTCATGCCCAGGCACATGATCTCCGCTGTGATGTTGACCATGTGCGCGTGGCGCATGCGGCGGCGGTTGACCACGTCGGTCATCTGCATCCGGGAACGCAGTTCGTTGGGCTGTACCTGCACCGCGAAGATGGACACATGCGAGGTTTCCATGTCCGCGAGGACGGCGGCGGGCATGTCCGTAAGTGGCCGCGTGGCAATGTCTTCCAGCACAAACGCGTTCCACGCGCAGCCGCGTTCGGCCAGCTGCGCGGCGAGGGCGGCGGCGATGGGCTCGGTGACGCGGTCGGTGATGAGGGTGACCTTCTCGGCGGGGTCAATGCGGAGGCAGGTCGTGACCGCGGAACGGGCTCCGGGGCCGAATTCGGCGGGGAAATCGAGGGCGAGAAGGCGGGCGGATGTGGAGGTCATGCGGGTGCGGTGGATCTCCTTGCAGGCGTACAAAGCGTGCGATGCGCGTTCTGTAAGGGTAAAGGAATTTTTACGGAAATGAAATGTACGGGGATCGGAAACGGCTCGGCCATGAACCCCCGCGCCCCCACATCGGACCCCGTTGTGTCCGGTCGGATATCAGAGAGCATCATGCAGCTCCTGAAGCGGCTTAGACGTCCTGGACGCTGACGGTGCGAGGGTCTTTGACGCGCTGCATCAGCGCCGCCGCGATGAGGAGAAAAATGCCCCCGGCGAGGATAGCGTAGATGCGGTTGTTGTGAAGGAAATGGATCATGATCCATCCGAAAAAGAGCGAGGCGAGAATTTCTGGGGTGACGACGAAGAAGTTGAAAATGCCCATGTACACGCCGGTGCGCGCGGGAGGCAGGGACGCGGCCAGCACAGCGTACGGCATGGAGAGGGTGCTGGCCCAGGCGATGCCCACTCCCGCCATGGTGGCCAGCAGAACGTACTTGTTGTGGATCACAGAAACAGAAATCAGGCCCAGCGCCCCGCACAGCAGGCAGACCGTATGGGTATATTTGCGCCCCAGAATCCGCGCCAGGCTCGGCAGCGCGAAGGAGAACGCGAAGCACACCGCGGAGTAAACAGCAAAGCAGATTCCGCCCCATTCGATCCCTGCTTTGAAGAGCGGCGAGGCAGGGTCGGTAGCGCCAAACACGTTGTGCGCAACCGCAACAGGAAAGTAAAGCCACATGCAGAAAAGCCCTAGCCAGGTGAAGAGTTGTACGGGGCCAAGCCTCCGCATAGTCTCCGGCATCTCGGCGATGGCGGTGAAGATTTCGCGGGCGCTGGCAGCGAGGGATTTTTTCTGGGCCTTGGTGCGGCGGAAGGCTTCGAGATCGTCGGGGGGATACTCCTTGGTGGTGCAGATAGTCCAGAGGACGGCGGAGAGGAAGGCGGTGGCACCGATATAGAAGGAGATGCGGACTGTGGTGGGGATGGCGCGGAGATCGCCTACGGCCTGCTGCATGTGGAAGATGTTGGTGAGGAGCCAGGGGAGCGCGGAAGCGACGACGGCTCCGAGCCCGATGAAGAGGCTCTGCATGGCGAAGCCGGAGGTGCGCTGACCTTCGGGAAGGATGTCGGCGACGAAGGCGCGAAAGGGCTCCATGCTGATGTTGATGGAAGCATCGAGGATCCAGAGCATGCCGGCCGCCATCCAGAGAGCAGAGGCGTTGGGCATGAAGAGCAGCATGAGCGAACTGAGAATCGCGCCGGTAAGGAAGTAGGGGCGACGGCGGCCGAGGCGGCCCCAGGTGTGATCGCTGGCGTGACCGATGATGGGCTGTACGAGGAGGCCGGTGAGCGGAGCTGCAAGCCAGAGGATAGGAATCTGGTCGGCGCGGGCGCCGAGGTATTCATAGATGGCGCTCATGTTGGCCATCTGAAGTCCCCAGCCGAACTGGATGCCGAGGAAGCCGAAGTTCATGTTCCAGATCTGGCCGAAGGTGAGTTCAGGCTTGCGGAAGGTGACGGCGGGCTTGGGCAGTGTAACGGAAGAGGGCGCAACGACGGCGACGGGTTCGACGGGCGATGGGGTCATAGCTGGTCCTGGCGATTCTCCAAAGTGATCTGGCTCGAGTCAGTGGTGCAAGAGAACTGGATTTTCAGCGGGCCTGCTTTTGAAAGATGCGGGCTCCAAAGCTATTGAGTGAGACAAAGGGGACGGCCGTCGGTTCGGTCTTCGATGCAGGAAGGACGATCTCTTTCCAGTCACCGGCATCGGCTTCGACGGTTCCGCGAAAAGGAGTGCTGGAGAGATTGACGGCGATGAGAAATTCCTCGGAACCGGAACGGCGCAGATAGGTCACGACGTGCTGTTCGTCGGAGTTGTGGACCCAGACGAGATCGCCTTGCTGAAGCGCGGGCTGCTGATGGCGCAGGGATGCGAGGGATGTATAGAACTTGAGACCGTCGGGGTGCAATTGCGCGGAGTTCCAGAAGATTTTTTGCGGCTCGAAGAGTGCGGGGCCTGCCGATTGAGTCGAGTCCCCGACTTCCATGCCGTTGTAGATCAGGGGCGCGCCGTCGAGAGTGAACAAGAGAGCCGAGGTGGCAAGAGCGCCGGGAAATCCGTAGCGGGTGGTGGCGCGCAGCTCATCATGATCGTCGCTGATACGCATGTGCAGCGCGGACTTGGGGAACAGGGCTTGCTGCTGTTCGATGTTGACGCGGATGGCGCTGGCGGGCTGGCCATCCATCATGACGTCGTTCAGGGTATGCAGCAACGGCCAAGAGTAATCGATGTCGAAGGCAGACTTCATTAGCTCGGGCTTGGAGGCTTCGGCGAGCATCATGATGTCGGGCTTGACAGCGTCGAGTTCCTTGCGCGCCTGTTCCCAGAAATCGGTAGGGACTTCGCCGGCAGCGTCGCATCGATAGCCGTCGAGGTCGAAATCCTTGATCCAATAGACCAGCATGTCGGTCATGTAGCGGCGGAGTTTGGGATTGGAGTAGTCGAGGGCCGCGACGTCGGACCAGTCATAGGGATAGGTGATATGGCCATCCTTGTCCTTCTTGTAGAAGTCGGGATGAGCCATCATGACGCTGTCCCATGCGGTGTGGTTGGCCACGATGTCGATAACCACCTTCATCTGGCGGCGATGGGCTTCCTGTACGAGCTTGCGCAGATCATCCTTGGTACCCAGAGATTTATCGATGGCGTAGTAGTCGGCGACCGCGTAGGGACTGCCGAGCGAGCCTTTCTTCTTGAGCTGGCCGTTGGGATGGATGGGCATGAGCCAGAGGATGTTGACGCCGAGCGAGTGCAGGTCGTCGAGGCGGGAGGTAACGCCGCTCAAATCACCGGAGGGCGAGAAGGAGCGCACGAAAACCTGATAGATGACTGCGGATTTGAGCCAGTCGGGCGAGCGGCGCGCGGACAGCGCAGCGATGGCCGGGTCCGGCTGCTGGGCGTGGGTGCGTATGCCCGCGGCTAGAAAAAGGGCGATGAGGAAAGCGGAAGCAACGTTCGACTTCTGCTTCATAGCGCGGAAAGCATAACACTCCAAGGTATTGAGGCGCTATGAGTTTACCGGCACGTTGTTTGTCCGGATGGCAGGAGGAAAATACTGCCGCTCTTTTTTTGAAGGGCGGCTCCCAATTTACTGCAGCGTGTGGATATGTCGTGTTACCGCGTCGAAGCGGTATGGGTGTAAGCGAAGTTGGAGCCGACGCGCACAAGTCAATCTGCCGTGCACCTCTACAGCCTACGGGCGAACTGCGCCCAGATCGACGGAACCAGCTTTATGGTTGCGACGTAAGCATCTAATCAGAGCGAACTCCCGAGCAGGAGGAAGGCGTGGGTATGTTCGGACAAATGATGCGCTATGCGGTCCGCCAATTGCGGCGCAATCCGGGCTTTACGGCCACCGTGGTATTAACCCTGGCGCTGTCAATCGGCGCCAATACGGCCATATTCTCGATTGTGAACGCGCTGCTGCTCAAGAGCCTGCCTTACGCGCAGCCGGAGCGCATGGGCACGGTGTTTGCCCGGGTGGAAGGTCCGGAACCAGCCGACTTTCATAACGGCATCGACGGAACGCAATGGGAACTGCTGCGTGATAATGTTCCATCGCTGATTTCGGCTGTCTCGAGCGGCGGCGTATCGGGAGTGAATCTACGGGCAGGCGAGCGAGTTCAGTATCTCCATGCCGGCCGCATTTCCGCGCACTATCTCGATGTGCTGGGAGTGCGCCCGGCAATGGGCCGGAACTTCACCGAAGAAGAAGACAGGCCGCACGGGCCTGCCGCGGTGATCCTGAGCTATGGCTTGTGGCGCAGTACATTCAATGGCGATCCAAGCCTGATCGGGCAGACGATCCACTTGAAAGGCGAACCCTATACCGTGGCGGGGGTATTGCCGCAGAGGGCATCGACGCCCTTGAATGCCGACCTGTACACCGCGATTCAACCCAGCCGCGAGGGCGAGGGGGGTGGCACGAATTTTGAAATGATCGCGCGCCTGCGCGATGACGCCACGTGGCAACAGGCGAACGCGGAGCTGAATCGGGCTTGGGCGGCGCCGGCCGCGGGATATGCGGGCCGTCATCCCGGTTCGCGCATCTCGTACTACCTTGTGCCATTGCAAAAGGGGGCCACGAGCGCACTGCGCCCCAAGGCCATTGCGTTGATGGTGGCGGCCGGTTTCATTCTGCTGATTGCGTGCGCGAACCTGGCTGGACTGACGCTGGTGCGAGTAGCGCGGCGGATGCCGGAGACTGCAACCCGGCTGGCGCTGGGCGCTTCGCACTGGCAGATTCAGCGGCAGTTGTGGATCGAGAACCTGCTGCTGGCGGGCATGGGCGGAGCAGCCGGTGTCGGTGTCGGGTTTGCAGGTTTGCGCGGGCTGCTGTCCCTGTTGCCGGAGAACTACCTGCCGGTGGCGAGGGTGCCGCTGGATATGCGGGTGCTGGCGTTTACGACGGCGGTTTCCCTGCTGACCAGCGTGCTGTTCGGCATGCTTCCTGTCATGATGGTGCGACGAGTGGACTTGCGCTCGGCGATCGCGAGCCGGTCGGCGGAAGGCCGGGAGCGTGTGCGGCTGCGGCAGGCGCTGATCGCAGGCGAGGTGGCACTGACGGTGGTGCTGCTGGCGGGGTCGGGCTTGCTGATTCGGACGCTGGTTCACCTGGAGACGCTGGCCCCGGGGTTTAACCCGGCTGGTGTGATTACAGCCAAGGCCTCGCTCGATGAAGTGAAGTATCGCGATCCGGCCGTATTCCGAACCCTGGTTGCCGAGTCGACCGCAGCCATGGCGAAGATTCCCGGCGTGCACAGCGCGGGGATGGGGCTGACTCTTCCGTTCGAACGGACGTTGAACGATAACATTGCGGTGCATGATGGGCCGAATGCCGGGCATAACGTGCAGACGGATCTTGTCTATGTCAGCCCCGGGTACTTCGAAACGCTCCAGGTTCCTTTGCTGGAGGGGAGAACGTTTCGCAATTCGGACGGTCCGACAACGCAGCAGGTGGCGATCGTGAACCGGACATTTGCAGAGAAATTCTTCCACGGCGTGGATCCGGTGGGACACGCGATCGACAAAGGAATTGTCATCGTCGGCGTGGTGGCGGATGTGCAGTTGTCTTCGGGGCTGAACCCGACGGCGCCGGTGATGACGGAAGAGACCATGTACATCCCTGCAGCGCAGTTGGATCCCAAGGGGCTCTCGGTGGTTCATGTGTGGTTTCAGCCCAGTTGGGTGGTGCGGACCAGCGCGCCCGTCGAGGGTGTAACGGCGCAGATGCAGAAGGCTCTGGCGAGCGTCGACCCCGGACTTCCCTTCTCCGGGTTCTACAGCATGAACGATCTGCTGGCGCAGACCTTGGCCACGCAGCGCATCGAAGTGGCACTGCTGAGTACAATGGCGGGGCTGGCGCTGCTGCTGAGTGCGGTGGGCATCTTCTCGCTGGTAGCAAACCTGGTTGCGCAGCGCACGCGGGAGATCGGGATTCGCATCGCGCTGGGCTCCACGATTCGCCAGGCCATGATTCACATTGGCGGAGCAGGCATCGGTGCGTCCGCCTTGGGCCTGGGCTTGGGTTTGGTGCTCTGTGCGGCGGGACTGCGGGCCATGCGCAGTGTGCTTTATGGCGTGGGCGTATACGACCCCGCCACTCTGATCGTGGTGATATCAACGCTGGCGGCCATTACTCTGGCGGCGACAATCATGCCGGCGTTGCGGATTGCGCGTATTGATCCGGCGACCACGCTGCGCGATGAGTAGCGTGGATGTTGCATCGCGGGGCTGGGCCATCTAATATGCCCAATTGACCCTATGACGCACGCTGCCCATCCTGTGCTTGCTGCCGCGCATGCGGTTCGTCCCCGGCTGAAGCTTGGCGCGCAGCTGGGCAAGCTATGCATTGCGATCCAGGGGAGCACGCCCGCAGAGTTGATGGAGCGAGCGAATTCGGCGCTGCGCGACGCGAAGTTTCTCGAGTTTCGCCTGGACTCCCTGGCCAGGCCCGCAAGCGCGCTCAGCGGCGTTCAGGATTTTTTGGCGGAGCACCGGGAGGTGACGGCCATTGCAACTTGCCGCCGCAAGGACCATGGCGGCCACTTTGCAGGAACGCTGAAGGCAGAGTTGGAAATTTTATTGAAAGCTTCCGAGGCCGGGTGCCGGATTGTCGACTTGGAAGTGGAGTCGGCAGAAGAGGCCAAGCCCGCGCAGTTGGAGAAATTTCGCCAGGGGCTGGCGGCGGCCGGCACGGCGCTGCTCGTGAGCTTTCATGATTTTGCACAGACGCGAGCCCTGGAGCAGGCCGCGGACCGCATTGCGGCATTCAGGCCCGAGTTCGTCAAGGTCGTGTCAACCGCGCACACCCTGGCGGACAACCTTGCGGTGTTGCGGCTTATTGAGGACCGGTCGCGTTCGGCCGAAGTGGTGGGCATCGCGATGGGTGAAGAAGGCCTGGTCAGCCGTGTGCTGGGGCCGCGAGCGGGCGGAGCTTTCACGTTTGCCGCGCTGGACGATGGCGCGGGAACCGCTCCCGGACAGGTAACGGCCCATGTCTTGCGCGATTTGTACCGGCTGGACCATCTGGACGCGGCCACGCGGATCTTTGGCGTGGCGGGCAATCCCATTGGGCATTCGTTGTCTCCGACGATGCAGAACGCAGCTTTTCGCCGGGAGCATGTCAATGCAGTGTTGCTGCCGTTGAAGGTGAAGTCGCTGGCCGACCTGTTGACGCTGGTGCTGGAGCTTCCGATGAGCGGCGTAGCGGTGACCATGCCGCTCAAACAGGAAATCCTGCCCCACCTGGCGACAATGGACCCACTGACGGCGCGCATTGGCGCATGCAACACCATACGCCCCAGCGCCGACGGCAAGCTTCACGGATTCAATACCGACGTGGCGGGAGTAGTGCGGCCGCTGGAAAAGCGGCTGCGGCTGAAGGGCGCGCGCGTGGCGGTGCTGGGCGCAGGCGGCGCGGCGCGGGCAGCAGTGTTCGGGCTGGTGGACAAGGGAGCCGAGGTAGTCATCGTCAATCGCACGCATGAACACGCGGTCGCGCTGGCCAAAGCAGCCAAAGCCAAGGCGCTGAAGCATGAGCAGCTGGCGAAGACCCGCTTCGATGTGCTGATCAATTCGACGCCGTGCGGCATGGCCGGCTCAAAACAGGCGCTGCCTATCCACGAGAATGAGTTGAATGCGGGACTGGTGTTCGACTTGGTGTACAACCCGCTGCAGACGCCGCTGCTCAAGCTGGCGGCGGAGCGAGGGATTCCCACCATCGGCGGGCTGGAGATGTTTGTGCAGCAGGGGGCGCGGCAGTTCGAAATCTGGACAGGAAAGGCGGCTCCGGAGGCGGAGATGCTGCGGTCGGTGGAGTTGGCGTTGAAGCGTCGGTAATTGATCTCGCCGATCGCAGCCTGGGTAGAACTAGCGCTTGACGTGAAGCCTGCGCAGCCCACAGGCTTGAATCTCGAATGACTTTGATCGGAGAGTGCCTTTGAACCCTTCCCCTTCCCTTCCCCCGATGCAGCAGTTGAAAGAATCCATGCGAGCAGCGTGGATGGCCGGCGACTTTGGCGTAATCGCGAAGACCGTCGCAGGCGCCGCGGTTGAGTTTGTGAACGGCCTCGACGTCCCGGCCGGCGCTCGGGTGCTGGACGTAGCCTGCGGAACCGGCAACAGCGCCATCCCCATGGCACGCCGAGGGGCGCAAGTTACCGGCGTCGACATCGCCACCAACCTGCTGGCACAGGGCCGGGACCGGGCCGCTGCAGAGGGCGTTACCGTTGCGTTCGATGAGGGCGACGCGGAACAGCTTCCTTACGGCGATGCCACATTCGATGCGATTGTAACCATGTTCGGAGCCATGTTTGCACCGCGGCCGGAATTAGTGGCGGCGGAGTTCGCACGCGTGCTCAAGCCCGGCGGCCTGTTGGCCATGGCAAATTGGCATCCATCGAGCTTCGCTGGCAAGATGTTTCAGGTGACCAGCCGGCATGCGCCGCCTCCTCCGGGACTGACGGCGCCCGTGCTGTGGGGAGATGACAAGACCGTGCGCGCGCGGCTCGGCCAGGATTTCGAAGGTATGGCAACGGAGATTGTGCCGGTTCTGTTCGATATGCCGACCAGTCCAGCGGGAGCCGTTCTGTTCTTCCGCACTTATTTCGGACCCACACAAATGGCGTTTAACCGGCTGGATGCGGCGGGGCAGCAGGCTTTGGCAACGGATTTGGAAAATCTGTTTGCCGGGGCAAATACGGCCATGGATAGGCCTGACCACACCATCGTCCAAAACGAATTCCTGAAGGTTACGGCGCGGCGAAAGTAGAAGGATTCGTGCGGCCCACCCTGCGAGAAATCCGTTGTGTGCATGATAGCTCCCAGCATGGGCGCCGGGCCTGATGGTTGTAAGATCGACAATCAGGGTCCGGTATTTCTTTGAAGTTGTTCTGATTGCGCTGCCTGCGCGGCAATCGAATTGTGACATTTCCGTAATTGTGCCTTGCCGGAGTGAGCATCTATACTCACTCAAACTTATCTATAAACCGGTATGGTGCGCGACGGATGGTTAAGCACGAAAGTAGAACGACTTGTTCCCCCGCTCTGTGCAGTAAGTCCGCAGGGCTGACCTGTCACATCGAATCCGTATCGAATTCCGCAAAATATTTTGACGGTAAAATCATCCGCCTTCTGCATCGAGTTGGTGTTGCAGCCGCATTGTTGATGCTGATGTTCGTCGCGCAAGCCGCGCGCGCGCAGATTTCGCCGGGACCGCTGGCACGGGCGCATCACGATCTGGATGGACCCGCTAACTGCACATCGTGCCATACGCAATCGGTGCGTTCGCGCGCGTTCCGCTGTGTCGAATGCCATCGCGAGATTGGCGCGGAACTGGAGCAGCACAGGGGGTTGCATAGCACCTATCCGCAGACCGGCGAAGCGGGCGCGGCTTGTGTAAAGTGCCACTCCGATCACAACGGAGAAGGTTTCGCGCTACTGCACTGGGACCCGACGCCGAAGGGTTTCGATCACACCAAGACAGGCTACACGCTGGACGGCAAGCACGTGGGCGTAAGTTGCCGGTCGTGCCACTCATCAAAGAACATCGCCGCTTCAGCACGCGCACTTCTGAAGAATAAGGACCTGAACCGTACTTATTTCGGCCTGACGCCGCAATGTGGATCGTGCCACGAAGACAAGCACCAGGGACGCTTCGGTCCCAACTGCGCACAGTGCCACAACACCGGCGATTGGAAAGCAGCCAAGGTCGCCGCAAACGAATTCGATCACTCCAAAACTCGCTATCCACTGACAGGTCTGCACAAAACCGTGGCATGTGAAAAATGCCATACAGCGGATGCGGATGGACGACCTCGCTATACCGGAATTACGTTCGGCTACTGCGCGGCCTGCCACAAGCCCGATCCCCACAAGGGCGAATTCAAACAGGATTGCGGAGCGTGCCATACAACTACGACGTGGAAGAAGTCAGGAACCATCTCCGGATTCGACCACTCGAAAACCAACTTCCCGCTGCTCGGCAAACACGCCGACGTCAACTGCATCGATTGCCACAAATCGGCGGATTTCAAGACGCCGATCCCTCACGCGCTCTGCGCGGATTGCCACAAGCCCGATCCGCACGAAGGGCAATTTGCCAAGCGCCCCGACGGAGGCAAATGCGAAAGCTGTCACACGGTGGACGGATGGAAGCCGTCCACTTTCAAAGTGGCCGACCACGCTAAAACAGGTTTTCCCCTGGTGGCGCCGCACGCCAAGGTCGAATGCGACCAGTGCCACAAGCCGGCGGGTGTGAAGACACTCTTCAAGATGCCGTATGCGCACTGCGTCGATTGTCACAAGGACGAACACAACGGTCAGTTTGCCGCGGCTCCGTGGTTGAACAGGTGCGATCAATGCCACACCGGACTTACGTGGAAGGCGACTAACTTCACCATTGCCAAGCACCAGAAAAGCGCTTTCCCGCTCACGGGAGGGCACGTCGCCATCGCCTGCAACGACTGCCACAAGCCCATGGCCGGCTCGCCTGTGGCCTTGTATCACTTCAATAACCTAACCTGTTCCACCTGTCATGAAGATATTCACCATGGCGAGTTCGCGACGCGCATGGCGGCCCTGTCCCCGTCGCATCTCCCGATGGGCTGCGAAGCGTGCCATGGTACCAAGGACTGGCATGACCTTGCCAGGTTTGATCATGGCACAACGAAGTTTGCTTTGAACGGATCCCATCGCGCGGTGGGCTGCATCGATTGCCACAAGCCGCCCAACATGGAGCGCACGATGCTGCACGTTAACTTCGCCGAAGCTCCAGTCGCCTGCAGGGAGTGCCATGAGAATCCGCACGCGGACCAGTTCGGCGAGCGTGGGCAGGAATGCGCAGAGTGCCACAACGCCTCCAAGTGGAAGCCTTCACTCTTCGATCATGAAAAGACGGTGTTTTCTCTGAAAGGCGGCCATCAGGATGTGGCCTGCTCCGCGTGTCACACGCTCAGGCGGCCCGTCAATGGCGAGATGGTCCTCTTCTACAAACCGACACCCAAGGCTTGTGAAGCTTGCCATTCCAACGGAGTGCCCAAAGCCACAACCGCCCCGGCATCCTGAAAATGACGCGCGAATGAAATTTGCGTCTTTGCTATATCGCAAGGACAGGATTTCGTATCTCGAGTGTACTTTTTTGGTAATTAGAAAGTCTAAGATTGAGTTACTGACCCTTGTTAGTTGTTTAGTGGATGATCTGACCCGACGTAGATGAGGCCTGCGAGAAAGTGCCCTTCCGTCGCCAACATTCATCTGGGCCCAACCGCAATGGCGTACGACACTGCCTTCGGCGCCTCAACCCATTTCGGCGTGATCTCGCATCCTATTGCACGCCGGCCATCTTGAACGAGCTTTCAGCAGGGCCATTTCCGGGGAACAGCAAGTAAAAACTTCCGTCCCTTGCCAGTCAGGCCATCGCACGGGGAGCAGGATTCGTGTGTCAGAAACCGATTGCAGATCACAAAGCAATCGAGAGATCAGAGCGCTTCAGGCGAGTGCGGGATGAAATTTACTCTCGGTGTAAAAAAAGCAGTGCTGGCCGTAGCTGCGGTTAACGTGGTTTGGCCGGCATTTATCTCTATGCGCGCGCAGTCAAGAGAGGACGCGCATGCTCCGGCGGCACAACAAGCTGCGGAAGCGCCGCGCGCCAAGGTCACTAATCCCCACGGTCCTGCGATCGGATCATGTCAGAACTGTCATAGCTTCACCAGTTGGAAGCCAATACGTTCTTTCCCCGAATTCAACCACGACAGCACGCGCTATCCATTGCGCGGCATGCACAAGGATGTTGGTTGCACCCGGTGCCATAGCTCGCTTCAATTTCAAAACGTGAGCACGCATTGCGCCGATTGCCATGCCGACATACACCGTCGCCAGTTCGGGGCAAACTGCGAGAGATGCCATTCGGTGAAGGGCTGGCAAGTTTCAAGTCGCGAGATACAAAACCACCAGAATCGGTTTCCACTGATTGGCGCTCACGCCTTGCTGGAATGCGAGGCATGCCACAAAGGCGCTGCAACCGGGCAGTTTGTTGGACTTTCAACTGCCTGCTATTCCTGTCATCAGCAGGACTTCAAAACCCAGGTTATCGATCATGTGACGTCAGGATTTCCAACCACCTGCGAAAGCTGTCATTCCGTGGACAGTTGGTTTGGAGCAAGCTTCGATCACTTCAAGGTCACAGGCTACGCACTTACCGGCATGCATGCAACGTTGGATTGTACGGCTTGCCACATCAACAACAAATTCAGAGGAACACCCGCGGTTTGTTATGCATGCCATCAAGCTGACTTCACCGGAGCAGGCAATCCTCCGCACGTGCAGACCGGCATGCCGCACGACTGTGGTATCTGCCACTCGACGGTGAACTGGTCGAACGCGAAATTCGATCACACAGCGTTTACAACCTATCCGCTCACGGGAATGCACTTGACCGTGCCCTGCGCCCAATGCCATACGAATAACAAGTACGTGGGACTGCCCGCAGACTGCTACTCGTGCCACAAGGCGGACTACAGGTCGACGAATAATCCCCAGCACATTTCCGCGGGGTTTCCGACCGACTGCTCCATCTGTCATTCGACCAGCGGATGGAATCCCTCATCGTTCGATCACTCGAAGACCAGGTTCCCCTTGACCGGCGCGCACATCACGGTCGCCTGCTCGCTTTGCCACGTCAACAATAACTACACCACGCTGCCTGCCGATTGCTACAGCTGCCACAAGAGTGATTACGCCGGCACGAACAATCCCAACCATGTTTCGGCGGGATTCCCGACCGACTGCAGCGTGTGTCACAGCACCACTTCCTGGGCAGGTGCGGTCTTCGATCACTCCAAGACACCCTTTCCTCTGACTGGAGCGCACATAACTGTAGCCTGCAATCTGTGCCACCTCAACAACGTGTTCGTCGGCACACCGACGGATTGCTATTCGTGCCACAAGGCGGATTACGCCGGTACCACCAACCCGAATCACACCACGGCGGGATTCCCCACCACGTGCGCAACGTGCCACACAACTACATCCTGGTCAGGCGCAACATTCAATCACACCTGGTTCCCCACCAACCACGGCGGAGCCAATGGAATTTGCGCAACGTGCCACACCAATTCCGCGGACTATTCAGTTTTCACCTGCACCAACTGCCACGCAAAGACGGCAACCGATCAACGCCACAGCAACGTTTCCGGCTATGTCTATAACAGCACGAACTGCTATGCGTGCCACCGCAACGGAGGCAATTGATGCGCATCTTGCCTCGCCTTTTCTTTTCGATATTTGTGGCCGCGCCTATGTCCATCGCGGCGCAGCAGGCCTCGCCAGATTCATCCGAGACTTCGCAAGCCGCGCTGAAGCGCACTGAATTTCACGTGCGCTATGTGAGCGGCGCCAGTATTTACATCGATGGAGGACGCGACGCGGGACTGGCGGAAGGCACACGGATCGTATTGAAGCAAGCCCCTTCCAAGGCGGATAGCAGCAAGCCCGAGAAGGCGCTGGAACCGGGCATCCTCGCCAACCTCACCGTGGTCTCCGCGGCCTCGACATCCGCAGTTTGCGAGGTGGATGCGTCAACGCGCGATCTCGTCGTCGGCGATGTTGTCACTTTGCCTGAGGCCGAAGTCGAAAAACTTGTAGAGAAGAATGCGTTGGGAGTTTCGCGAATTTATCCAATGGTCGTCAGTTTCAGCGAGGGCGACCCGCTGGATGAAGAAGTACGCGACGCGATTCCCCATCCGCCTCTTCCAGAAATCAATCAATCGCGGGGCCGGATCGGTTTCGATGTCAGCACCATCCGGGGGCTGGGCGCGAACAGTATCGCATCCACCGTGGTCGGCATGGTGGTGCGTGCGGACATCAGCCGCATCGGCGGCACACACTTCAACCTCAATGGCTATTGGCGCGGCCGCGTGCAAACCACCAGTACGCCCGCTCAATCCTCGATCCAGGACCTCATCAATCGCACCTATCAGATGAGCCTGACTTATGTGAATCCGGCCTCGCATTGGACGGCTGGTATAGGGCGCCTTTATCTTCCCTGGGCCAGCAGCCTGGAAGTAATAGATGGCGGTTACGTGGCTCGCTCCATGTCGCAGCAAAGCTATCTCGGGGTCTTTGCCGGATCAACGCCCGATCCCACCGCCTGGAACTACAATCCCGACCGCAAAATCACGGGCGCATTCGTGAACACACATGGTGGGGACTACGATGGCTTCAGATATTCGAGCACCGAGGGCGCGGGCGTTGAACTGCTGAAGTGGAGTGTCGATAAACCATTCCTCTTCACCGAAAACGATTTGTCATTCAAGCGCGTGTTTTCGCTTTATCATTCCATGCAGATCGACCGGCCTGCCCCCAATCCTGGCACGCCGCCGGTTCCTTTCGGCATAGGCCAAAGCCTTTTGTCGCTGCGTTTTCAGGCCCATCCGCGCGTCGAATTTGAACTGACCGACACTTATTTTCGCGACGTGCCGACCTACGATGCGACCCTGATCGGTACAGGTTTGCTGGACAAATATCTCTTCCAGGGAATAAATGGCGGCGGGCGGCTCCAATTTCCGCTGCGCCTTACGGGCTATTTCACCCTCGGACAGAGCAGCGCATCCACCGACCGGAAAGATTCTTGGAACAGTATGTTCGGCGCATCAATGTCCCGCATTTGGAAGACTGACTTGTCGGTCGATATGCGGTATTCTAAATTTGAAAGCGCGTTCGGATCCGGCATCTACCGGACATTCACCGTTTCGCGCGACTTAGGAGAGCGCTTCCGCCTCAATCTCCAGGCAGGAAAGCAATCATTCGCTTCACCGGTTTCTAAAGATAATGGAGATTATTTTGCGAATCTTTTAGTTGATACGAACCTTGGTTCGCGCTACTTTTTGGAAAGTAGCTATACCACCCAGCGAGGCGGCGCCCTAGAGTACAACCAATACACCGCCACCTTTGGTTATCGCTTCGATAACCGTTCCCATGAAAGGATGGTTGCCCATGCGCAAAAACCCTAGCGCTTGGCCAAACCTCGTTTTGGCACTTTTGCTCCTCGTGCCCGGCGGAGCCTTCGCGCTGCCGGCTGATGCTGCGAAGCTTGTTGACCAGGCTCAGCAGCAGGTTGTCGACTACGTCGGCAAACTCGCAGATCTGCATTGCACCGAAGACGTGGTGCAGGAAAAGCTGCGCGCCAACAATAATGTTGAAGTATCCCGGCATTTCGAATACGACTACTTCCTTTACATGCAGGGAAATAGCTACGACTTCCAATTGTCCGAGTCGCGGTTGGAGATCGGCACGGCAAAGCCTGCGCATACATCCATGTTGCTGAGTAATGGGTTCTCAACGCTGTTGCTGGTCTTCCACCCCTATTACCGCAATGGCTTCGAATTCAGCCAGGGCCCGGCTGAGAATCGCGACGGGCGCTTCGTTGTACCGGTTCACTTCGTGCACATTTCAGGCGCGCGCTCTCCCGCGGCGATGGCCTTGCGCGGCCGCGAATACCCGCTCGATCTGGAAGGCACGGCATGGCTCGACGCGTCGACCGGACAGGTGGTGCGCATGGACGCCGGGTTGGCAAAAGACCTGACCGACGTTGGATTGCGAACATTCAAAGTTCAGGTGGATTACGCCCCCTCACCGAACAACACAGACCGGTTCATGGTTCCGGCGCGCGCGGTCGTTGACCTCGAAACGCCACGCCAGCACTGGAGAAATATCCATACATTCCATAACTACAAGACATTCTCGGCGGAGGCCACGCAGGACCCAGCGGTGAAGGTGAAGACCCCGGACGGCGCTGCCGATCCCCAGGCGACACCGCAGCAATCTCCACCCAATCTCAAGGAGCAGCCTTAGCGATGGCTCATACTTCCACTGTTATATCCACCGCATCCCGCTCGCGCCAGGCCGCAGAAAATGGTCATAAAGTTCGCGTCTGGCTGGCGCTCGTTGGTTCCATCGTGCTGTGCGCGGCCATCGGGATTTATGGCTTCGACTACTACACTCTGCCGCGCGAGCTGCGCCCCTTTTCTGAGAAGCACGAACTGCTGCGGCCGAGCGGCCCCATCGGCATCAACCTCGGCGTCCTCGGCACACTGATGTTCTTTCTGATCTTTCTCTACGCCTTGCGCAAAGTGATCCCATGGTTGGGTAGGATTGGTACCGCAAAGCACTGGATGGATTTCCACGTAATCCTTGGCGTAACCGCGCCGGTCGTGATCGCGTTCCACGCTTCATTCAAATTCAATAACATCGCCGGCGTTGCATTCTGGATCATGCTTGCGGTGGCGTTGAGCGGCGTGGGTGGCCGATATCTCTATGCGCAGATTCCGCGATCGCTCAGCGCCGCACAAGTCTCGTACCAGGAGTTGGAAGCGGGCGAAGATTCTTTGACCGATGCGCTTAAACGGCAATCCGTTTACTCCCAGGAAAAACTGGCACGCATCTTTGCCATGCCGTCGTCCGAACACGTTCGCAAGAGTTCGGTGATGGTGACTCTTCTCGAGATGGTTGTTCTGGATATTCGTCGCCCGTTTCAGATCGCCTCCTTGCGTCGGCAGGCATCGAGTTTTGGACAAGTCGTTCGATCGTTTGGCGGGCTTTTCTCGACCGGAAATCCGGAGGTCGAAAACATCGTCACGCTGATTCGCCAAAAAGCTTCGCTCTCAAAGCGAATCCTGTTCCTTGATCGGACTGAACGCGTGTTTCACCTCTGGCATGTGATTCATCGCCCATTCAGTTATGCGTTCGCGGTGCTTGCCGTGATTCACATCATCAACGCCATTCGTTTGGGGTACTTCTGATTGATGGAGAATCTATTTAGTTGGCTGATTGCAGCCGTCGTGGTTTTGTTTTTCGTCGTCCGCTATTGGATCGGGCACCGTAAACGGGAAGCCGCCGCCTACGCAGCTGCCGAGCACGGAAAACTATTTTCCGATGGCCCCAAGGCACAGCACCCGCACATTCAACTGGACTCCTGCATCGGATGCGGAACGTGCGTGGATGCATGCCCCGAAGGGGACGTGCTGGGCATCTTGAATGGCAAAGCCACCATAGTGAAAGGGCATAAGTGCATCGGTCACGGCATCTGCGCGGATGTTTGCCCGGTGGGCGCCATCACCATGGTCATGGCCAAAGCGTCGGCCAGCGCGGACATGCCTTCGCTTACGCCGGAGTACGAGACCAGTGTTCAAAATCTCTTTATCGCCGGCGAACTCGGTGGCTTGGCCTTGATCAAGAATGCGATCAACCAGGGACGGGATTGCGTGGATTTGATCACCTCGCGCCTTCCGGAATTGCGCAAGGAGACGGGAACGAACGGACACTCCGGTGTGCTCGATGTCATCATTGTGGGCGCGGGTCCCGCGGGTATCAGCGCGTCTTTACGTGCCACGGAGAATGGCCTCACCCATATGACACTGGAGCGCGAGAATGTGGGCGGCACAGTGTCGAAGTACCCGCGCCAGAAGCTGGTGATGACCAGCCCGGTGGAGTTTCCCCTGTACGGCAAGATTCGGCAAACCGCACTGAGCAAGGAGGATTTGCTCGCGCTGTGGGAAAAGGTAATGGAACGCGCCGACCTCAACATCAAGACTGGCGAAGGCGTGGACTCGATTCGCAAAGCGGAAGACGGCACATTCACGGTGCAATCGCCACAAGGCGTTTATCGTTCGCGCACGGTGGTGATGGCGCTGGGCCGCGCGGGCACACCGCGCAAGCTCGGCGTACCGGGTGAGCATTTGCCCCATGTGCTTTATCGACTGATCGAAGCCGATCACTATACAAATAACAACATCCTCATCGTGGGTGGCGGGGATAGCGCCGTGGAAGCGGCGATGGGGCTTGCCCATCAGCGCGGGAATAAAGTGACGATCTCCTATCGCCGCAGCGAATTCAGCCGCTTGAAAGAACGCAACACCAAGCGCATCGAAGAACATATCCGCTCACGCCAGGTGGAGGTCCTCTTCAACTCAATGCCCACGGAGTTTCGCGAGGGCAGCGTCCTGATTGATTGCGGCGGCGAGGTCAAGGAATTCCCCAACGACTTCGTTTGGATCTTTGCGGGCGGCACTCCGCCAACGGAATTTCTGAAAGCGACCGGCATTTCCTTTGGAAGCGCCGACGTCTCTGCGCGAACCGAGTGAAGCGTTAACGCGAAAGAGGCTCAGTCCGTTGAACCCGCCGCCGCATCGGATTGAAGTGCGCTGCTCTCTGAGCGAATCGCCATACCAAAGTAATTGACTCGAATTAATGTTTCACCCCCCTTGCGCCGATATAGGCTGTGACACCGCTCTCTATGAGCTTTTGTCGCGAAGGGATGGAAATGCGCGATTTCATTTGTGTGATCGGATTCATTGTGGTGATGTTTGGACCCTCGTTGGTCGCTTCCGCTTCTCTCCGTTGGGGCGATGAGGAGTCGGACCTCGACGGGTAGTCAACCACGATCGGCTTCTGGAGTTTTCCTGAATCGACCGCGAAATTTATGTGTTCCAAATTCTTCAAGCGATCTTCTGCCTGCATCCAAGCCCTCAAGGAGAGACCGAACTATGGGGCATGGATTGATCGCGTGGATAATCATCGGCGTACTTGCTGGCTGGATCACAGGAAAACTAATGAAGGGCTCCGGCTTCGGCTTCATCATGGATATGATCGTTGGCCTGATCGGCGCTCTTATCGGCGGCTTTCTTTCAAGTCACCTGGGATTCGGGGGGGTCGACCAGCACGGGCTCATCATCAGTATCTTTATTGCCGTAATCGGAGCAGTTGTGCTCACGGTCCTGTTGCGGCTCGTGACGGGTAATCGCTCCGCCAATCTTTAGCAACTCCAGTAGACGCAGCCCGCTCATTTAACGCACTGGCTGGGCTATCTCCGAACGAGATAGCCCAAGATATGCTTTTGTGCATACCTTCCGGTCTTCGGTTGCGACTGCGTGTGCAAGAAAACGTTTTTTCAATTGCCAGAGATAAAGTGCTTTGCTTATCATGGCGGGCGATGAGTAAACGATTTTCCATGTATGCATTTTTCGCTTCGATTGCGCTGCAGGCAGGCGTCTTGGCGCAAACCCCGTCCCTCGCGATTCAAGTGGATCATCCCACTGCCAAAGTCAATCCAATGTTCTACGGTTTGATGACCGAGGAAATCAACTTCTCCTACGATGGCGGATTGTATGCGGAATTGATTCGCGATCGCGCTATCGGCCCCGGCCGCCGCCCTCTTTTTCACTGGACTCAAGTGGCAAACGGCCCATCGGTCGTGGATGTGGCCCTGGACGACCACACCGGGCCCAGTGCTGCGCTGGCGCGCAGTATCAAAGTGACTGTTACATCGGCGACAGATACCGCGCGGGCGGGTTTGCAGAACGATGGGTTCTGGGGAATCCCGGTGCGGCCGAATACAACCTATACGGGATCGTTTTTTGCCAAAGCGGACACGGAGGGGGTCCAGGTAACAGCGAGCATCACCAATGACGAAACCGGCGCAACTGCGGCAACTGCGACAGTTAGCGGCTTGACTACGGAGTGGAAGCAATACACGTTCACGTTGAAGACGGGGCAGGTTGCAGTTACGGCGAACAATCATTTTCAGCTTACGATGGCGCGACCGGCGACGGTGTGGTTCAACTTAGTCTCGCTGTTTCCGCCGACGTATCATACCCGGCCTTATGGCAATCGCGTGGACTTGATGGAGAAGCTGGCGGCCATGCATCCGAAGTTTCTGCGCCTGCCGGGCGGTAATTATCTTGAGGGCGACCACATACCGGAGCGGTATGAATGGAAGAAGACGATCGGACCTTTAGTCGACAGGCCCACGCATCCGAGCCCGTGGCGTTATCGCTCGTCGGATGGCATGGGTCTTCTGGAGTTCATGGAGTGGTGCGAAGACCTGCACATGGAGCCGGTGCTGGCTGTGTACGCGGGCTATTCCATGCAGCAGGAACATGTCGATCCTGGCCCCGCGCTTGATCCATACATCCAGGACGCGCTGGAAGAAGTGGAGTATGTTACCGGGGACGCCACTACGAAGTGGGGCGCGGAACGCATCAAGGACGGCCATCCGGCGCCGTTCCCGCTGCACTACGTGGAGATCGGCAACGAGGACTGGTTTGACCGCTCGGGCTCCTACGACGGTCGTTTCACGCAGTATTACAAGGCATTCAAAGCCAAGTATCCGGACCTTCAATTGATCGCAACCACGGCGGTCAAGAGCGTGAAGCCGGACGTGCTGGATGAGCACTTTTATATGTCGGCGGAGAAGTCGTTCGCGGACGCGATTCACTATGACAAGTACGACCGCAGCGGGCCGAAGATCTTCGTGGGGGAGTGGGCGACGCGCGAAGGCGAACCGACGCCGAACCTGGAATCGGCATTGGGGGATGCGGCATGGATGACGGGGATGGAGCGCAACAGCGATATCGTCCTCATGGAAAGCTATGCGCCCCTGCTGGTGAATGTGAATCCGGGCGGGATGCAGTGGGAAGCGGATTTGATCGGCTACGACGCGTTGACCAGTTACGGTTCGCCGAGTTATTGGACGCAGGTGATGTTTGCGGACCGGACTGGAACAGAGGTTGTGCAATCGACGCTGAGCAATGCGGGGCCGCGCGTGGCGGCGTCGGTTACCCGCGACGCGCAAAGGCACAAGATCTTTATCAAGCTAGTGAACGGGACTTCGGACGCGCCGCGCTTCCAGATTGATTTGGAAGGAGTTACGGCGCTGAAGCACGAGGCGACGCTGGTGACGATGAGCGGCAGGTCGCCGAACGCGACCAACACAATTACTCAGCCTGAAAACATCAAGCCCAAGGAACATGCGATCCAGGTGGCCGGACCGAAGTTTGAACACAGCTTCGAACCGTTCTCGGTGAACGTGCTGGAGTTGCGTTATTGAGGGGTATTGTACTGGTCAGTTCCCTTATCACCACACACGATCGTGGGGTGAAAAACCTGCAACGTGTGCATATACGTACACATTTTGAGGGAAAAAGTGGGTGAGCGTGGGTGGTGGTTGATCGTTCGTGGCCTAGCCCGAGATCGAGGTTTCGTGGGGACCCACCCACCCGGGCATTTGTGGTCGGGATGCTTCCGTTTGAAGGGGTCGTGGCGGCCCACCCTAGCGACAAAAACAAAGGCGTCGCGAGGATGGGGCACCCGGGCTTTTGTGGTCGGGGCGCATCCGCTTGAAGGGGTCGTGGCGGCCCACCCTAGCGACAAAAACAAAGACGTCGCGAGGGTGGGGCACCCGGGCATTTGTTGTCGGGACGGATGGGCACCTGGGCATTTGTTGTCGGAACGATTCCGCTTGAAGGGGTCGTGGCGGCCCACCCTAGCGACAAAAACAAAGGCGTCGCGAGGATGGGGCACCCGGGCTTTTGTGGTCGGGACGGATCCGCTTGAAATTCGAGGCGGCGCGCATGCCGATTAATTGGGTGGGGCGTCGGCGGGTTTGCCTTTGTCCTGCGCGGCCTTGAGTTGGGTGAAGATGGTGTCGTTGGCGGCTTTGTGCAGGCTGCTGGTTTTTTGGAACTCGAGGGCGGCTTCCTGTTTCCTGCCCATGGATTGATAGAGACGAGCAAGACGCCAATGGGGATTGGCATCTTCGGGGCTGAGCCTGGCCGCGAGTTTGAGTTCGCGAATGGCATCGTCGCGACGATTGGCGTCGGCGTAGAGTACACCGAGATCGAGGTGGGCGCGTGCAAAGTTGGGATCGATGCCGATGGCTTTCTGAATGAGGGGCAAAGCTTCAGAGGAGCGATTCAGCTGCATGTAGGAGTCGGCCAGAAAAGCGAGAGCGGGAGCGCTGTTGGGGACGTTGGTTAGCTCGGCCTGAAATTCGCCGGCCGCTTCGTCGAATAGGTTCTGTGTCCAGAGAAGATAGCCGAGGCCGAAATGCACATTCGGCTCCCTGGGATCGGCTTTGACCGCTGCCCGAAACTGTTCAATGGCGGCGCCGTGGTTGCGCATCTCGTCCTGCGCTTCGCCAGCGAGCATGTCAGCCTCCGCCGATTCGGCGTTGAGGGTGAGTATCTCGTGATAGACATCGAGGACGCATTGGAACTGGCGAGCCGAGAGACAGCTATGCGCGAGCATAAGTCGGAACTGCAGATTGGTTGAGTCGTTGGCGGCGGCGGCTTTGAGGTAAGGAATGGCCGCGGAGAATTGACCAATGCCGTAGTCGGCAATGCCGATCAGGGCGGTAAGACGCTGGGCTTCAGGAGAATTGGCCGGCGCCCTTTTGAGAAGTGGCGTGAAGGTCTGGACCGCTTCCTTGAGATCGCCTGCTTTGAAGAGGGCGAGGCCGAGATTCATGCGCAGTCCGGGCATGGAAGGATCGAGGGCCAGGGCTTTGCGATAGAGAGTCGCGGCTTGCTTGTAGTGTTCCTGCCGCGACTCAAGAAAGCCGAGATGGGCGCAGGCTTCGGCATTGGCGGGATTTGTTTTGAGGATGGAACGCCATGCGGATTCGGCTTCGGAGAACTTGCCTTGTTGTTCGAGGGCGAAGGCGGTGTCGCGTTGGGCTGCGCACGGAAGGACGAAGGTGAGTGCGATTACGAGGACCGCGGCGGACTTCACGAGAGGAATCTCCAGTTGCATTTTACTGGCTTGTGAAGGTCAAGAGACGAGTACGGTTGAAATTGGTGGCGGCCCACCCTAGCGACAAAAACAAAGGCGTCGCGAGGATGGGGCACCCGGGCATTTGTTATCGGGACGGATGGGCACCCCGGGCATTTGTGGTCGGGACGCTTCCGCTTGAAGGGTTCGTGGCGGCCCACCCTAGCGACAAAAACAAAGGCGTCGCGAGGATGGGGCACCCGGGCATTTGTTGTCGGGACGGATGGGCACCCGGGCTTTTGTGGTCGGGACGCTTTCGCTTGAAGGGGTCGTGGCGGCCCACCCCAGCGACAAAAACAAAGACGTCGCGAGAGGGGGCACCCAACGGTTGCTGGTTGAGGTGGATCCTAAAAGAAGGGCGCGGCAAAGTGATCTTTGCCGCGCCCGGTTGGGTTGATGGAGGAATCAGAATTGGAACTTGCCGCCTAACTCGAGGAGGCGCGGCCCATAGTCGCTGGTGACCTGTCCGAAGTTGCCGTCGTGGTTGTTCTGGTCGACGCCCTGCGGAATGGTGTGGTTGAAGGTATTGAAGGACTCGAAGCGGAGTTCGATGCGCGGGCCTTCCTTGTAGATGGGAATGTTCTTCATCAGGGAGATGTTCCAGTTGAAGATGCCGGGGCCGACAACCGAGTCTTTAGGTGCATTGCCGAAGCCCTGGTTGGGTCCGCCGTTCCACGGGGCGATGGGGTCCGCAAAGGAACTGGTGCTGAACCATCCGCTGATTTTCTTGGGGTAGCTGACCTTGGAGACGAGGTTGGGACGGTTGCTGCCCGCAGTGAGACCGAGAACATCGGAGCCCGTGTAGTGGATAAACAGGGGCACGCCGCTTTCCGCGTAGGTGACGCCGGAGATCTGCCATCCGCCCAGGATTTCGCGGGCCGCCAGATTGGAACCGGCCTTGAAGAACGGGAGGCTGTAGACGTAGCTGACGTTCAAGATATGGCGGCGGTCGAAGGATGTGTCGGAGCCGTAGTCATACTTGGCGTTGAAGGGATTGGAGAGGCCGCCGAGATCGTTGCTGACCTCGTCGAGGTTGTGCGACCAGGTATAGGCCACCTGGGTAGTGAGGCCATGCTTGTTCTCGACGCGGATGCCAGCCTGCAGCGAGTTGTAATTGAAGTTGGTTTCGTTTTCTTCCTGGTTGATGGAGGCAAAGCCGGGGAAGATGCGGTATTGGTTCGCGTTGGCCTTGCCGGTGGCAACAGCCTGCCGGTGATCATAGGGACCGGTGGCGGTGGAGTCGGTATCGACGAGCGGCAAGGTGTTGATCTGGCGATCGTCGTCCTGGTCCCAACCGCGAGAGCCGACGTATTGAAGGACGGCGACGACCGAAGGAGCGACTTCCTTCTGAATGCCGAGGCTGAAGTTGGCCGTGCCTGGAGGCGGATAGTCGTACTTGATGCTGGTCAGACTGGACGGGAAATGATTGAGCGTGGTTTGGCCGGTGAGCGCGCTGGTGTTGGGGTTTGAGAAATAGACGTTGGTGGCGGAAGGCTGGTAGGCGAAGGGTGGATTGAGAGCCGCGTTGTAGACGTCGTTGCCTTGTACGCGCTCGTAGAAGACGCCGAATCCGCCGCGGAGAATGGTTTTGCCGCGGCCGAATACGTCGTAGGCGAAGCCGACCCTGGGCATAAAGGTGTTGTAGATGTTGCGGACGTTGCCGCGCGGGAAACCATTGACGCCGGCTTCGCGAATGCCGTTGAGATAGAACTGCTCGCTGCCGGTTTGGCTAAAGGTTGAGAGTGATGCAGGCGCGAGCGTTCCGTCGGTCCGAACCGGATTTCCCAGGGAGAAGTCGTAGTCTGCGGGGACGAAGTTCGAGAATTTGTTATAGCGCTCGAAGGCATGGGGGAGGCCGTCGTAACGAACGCCCAGGTTGAGGATCAGCTTGGGGCTGATGTGCCAGTTGTCGTTGACATAGCCGCTGTAGTTGTTGTTGACCCAATGCTTGCCGGCCAGGTATTCGAGCTGGTTGAAGGAAGAGGCATCGCCGAGCAGGAAGTTGATGTAGGAGTCGCCGGAGAAGTTACTGGAACTGAAGACGGCCGTGCCGTTGGTGTTGGCCTGAAGCTGCTGGTTTTTGTAATCGTGGAGCCAACTCACGCCGAACTTGAACTGGTGGCGGCCCTTGGTCCAGGAGATGTCGTCGCGATACTGGAAGCCTTCATATCCGTTTTTCCACGGGAAGTAGCTGGGGCTCCAGGTGACGTTCAGGGGAGAGCCCTGCAGCTGAATTTCCGGCATGCGGCTCATGAGGTTGTTGGCGATGGGAAAGAAGCTTGTGGCAGACCAGCCACTGGGATCGACGAAGTTGCCGCCGCCCGGACCCGCGATGGGAGTGAGGCCGATCTTGTTGCCGCTGTAACTGAAGGCGGTTTCGTTGAGCAGGTTGGGCGAATAGGTTTGGGTGAGCTTGATGACCGCCGAGTAAGACGGATTGGTCATGGCTGTGCCGACGGTGGGATAGGTACTGTCGCCCCACAGCGGCGGAAAGAATGTTTTGTTCATGGCATCGTGCAGGTAGTGGCCCATCAGCTGATATTTGCTGTTGATGGCGTGATCGATGCGGACGATATCTTCGCGAATGTTTTCAGGGGCCGCGATGGACGCGATGTACTGGGTTCCGCCGTTGAAGTTCGGCTTAGGGAAAGTGCCCGCATTCACTTCAAGGACGGCGTTGGGGTCGATGAGGTTGGCGGGGATTACATTGCCTGGGAAGGGACTTCCGGGGGTTAACCCGTCAGCGGTGTAGATTGCAAGCTTGGCGGGATCGGTAGTGAGCGGAACGATGGGGGGCACGCCTTTGGGCGGCGTGTATGCCAGGTTGGCGCCGGCGGTGGGGTAGTTGTTGGCAAGGATGGCGTTCTGAATGGACGGCGAACTGCCTTGAATCAACTTGCGCCATTCTTCATTCCAGAAGAAGAAGGTGCGATTGCGGGCATCGTCGTAGACGTGGGGGATCCAGACCGGACCGCCGATGTTGCCGCCGGGCTCGTTCAATTGGAACTTGGGGCGGGCCTTGCCGCCTTGCTTGAGGAAGTAGTCGTTGGCGTTGTAGTCGGTGTTGCGATTGAACTCGTAGACTTCGCCGTGGAAGTTATGAGCACCGGACTTGAGCACCATCAGCACCGTGCCGCCGGAGCCGACGCCGTAGTCGGGACTGTAGTTGCTGTCGAGGGTTTGGAATTCGGCGATGGCGTCCTGGGAGGGCAGATTCATGAAGCAGCCGCCGCAACCGCGATCGTTCTGCTCGCCGCCGTCGATCATGTAGATGTTGTGAGTCTGGCGGGTGCCGTTAAAGCTGATGCCGTTGGAGGATGTGAGGGCATCGATGCCGCCGAACGGGGGCAGGTTGTTGGAAACGCCGAGACCGAGAGCAGCGAGCGATGTGATGTTGCGGCCGTTGGTGGCGAGCTGCTCGACTTGTTCGCCGCTGATGAGGGTGCTGACTTCGCTGGTTTCCGACTGCACCTGCAGGGCTTCCGCGGCGACTGTGACGGTTTGCGCGGCACTGCCGACGGTGAGGGTTACGTTCTCTTCGAGGGTATCGGCGGGATGAACGACGATGCCGGTTTTGGAGAACTTCTGAAAGCCCGAAGCGGTGCCGCTCAAAGTGTAGGTGCCGATGCCCATGTTGGCGAAGCGGTAGGACCCTACGCTGTTTGAGACGGTATCCCTGGTTTGTCCGGTGGCGGGATTGGTGAGGGTGATGGCGGCGTTGGGCACGACGGCCCCGCTGACGTCGGTCACGCTTCCGGTAATGGTTGCGTTGTCTTGTCCCCACGCATGGGGAGCAAGCAACAGGAGCAGTGCGGCCAGGGCGAGCCACATGACCCCGGATCCTCTGACGTGCCGACGGGTTCCGCGCGCCCTGGAATTGGACGTCGCTGGAATGGTGGAATGCTTCTTCATAATTCGCCTCCTGAGAAAACGGCTTTCGCTCTAAATCGGTTTCGTGTCTGTTGATGTGCGCGTGACCAACGGTCGCATCGGGGGTTTGGGTCCTGAGGATCTCTATAACCGCTATACGGCCAGTTCGAACTGTGTTGCATCAGGTCAACAGGCGCGCGTGAGCGCCTCAACAACTACGGGGAACAGTTTTCGAACCAATCCTGCCTGAACCGAGTGAACCTGCCGGGAAAGCATTTGAATCTTCAAGCATCGGGAGACGCAGAGACGTTCTCAGCAAGCGTTTACTTGGCGGGGAAATTCTTACTCCACAACTTAGAGCTTGTCAATGCGAAAAATAGGAGAGGCATTCAGCAGCGGTACGGTCAGGGAAATTCCCCAATAAAATCCCTTTACTAATTCGTTTGAGCGGGTGCGGCAAATGGGCTGAACGGTGCCGTATCAGGGATCAGGTAACCGATTTCTGACATGAGTAGAAGACGGGCGCCGCGGTGAGATGTTGACCGCAATCACGGGTAAACGGGCTTCACGGACGGCGGGGGCTGGGACGAAACTACGCCCGCGCCTTCGCGGACGCGATAAAAGCGGTCGGCTGCGAGACCGGCGACAATCTCGACGCGGCCATCGGGCCACAGGATTTCGGCCTTGTCTATTTTTTGCGAAGCGCCCAAGCCGAAGTGGAGGCGCAGATCATTCTGGGAGAGGTAACTGCCGCCGCTGAGGATTTCGCCGAGCTGAACGGTGTGTCCCGCTGTGACCCGAACGCGGGCGTTCAATGCCAGGCGATTACATTTGACGCCCTCCAGTTCAAAGCTGATCCAGTGATTGGGCGCGAGGCCTTCGGGACGGAGGATCATGGGTTGGCCGACGAGGTTTTCGACCACTGCCTCGAGACGTCCGTCGTTGAAGAGGTCGCCGATCGCCATGCCGCGGCTGACCTGTGGAACCTGGATGGCTGGGCCCGCTTCTTTGCTGATGTCTTTGAATGTGCCATTGCGCTGGTTGCGCAGAAGTACCTTGGGTTCTCGATAGCGGGCTCCGGTGGGTACGCTGTCGACCTGGGGATAGACGTGGCCGTTGACGATCAAGACGTCGGGCCAGCCCTGGTTCGCGAAGTCGACAAAGGCATCGCCCCAGCCGACGTAGCCGCGGGTGGCTTTGGCTACGGCAGAAGCCGTGGAGATTTCAGAAAAGTTCATGCCGCTGTCGTTGCGGTAGAGAGCGGCGTATTCGTTGTCGAAGTGGGAGATGAGGATGGACATGCGGCCGGAGTGCTGAAAGTCCCCGAGGACAAGGCCCATGTTGGCCTGGGCGGCGCCATTTTCGTTAAAGGCGATTCCTGAGACGAAGCCGGTGTCGGTGAAATGACCGGCGCCGTCGCCTTTGTAGAGGTAGTTCGGCTGGCCATCGTTGGTAACAAAGAGATCGAGCTTGCCGTCGTTATCGAAATCGGACCAGAGGGCGGTGAGGCCGTAGCGCTGATCGGGGTCGGAGACTCCGGCCTGTGCGGAGACATCGGTGAAGGTGCCGTTACGATTGTTGTGATAGAGATTGTCGGATGCGCCGGGAAGCCCGCGCGGGCCGCATTGCACTTCGATTCCTTCGTACCGACATGTGTCCCTGGAACCGAAGGTGGCCATGTTATCGAGATGGAAGTCGGCATAGTGGGACACAAACAAATCCTGCCAACCGTCGCTGTCGTAGTCGCCGAAGGCAGCGCCTGTGGCCCACTGGTTATCGGAACCCAGGCCTGCGGCCTTGGTGACATCCGTAAAGGTGCCGTCGTGGTTGTTGCGATAGAGGACCACGCCGCCGAAACAGGTAACGAGGAGGTCGGGCCAGCCGTCGTTGTTGTAGTCGCCGACAACCGCCCCCTGCGCCCAACAGGGAAAGGCTACGCCGGCTGTTTCGCTGACGTCCGTAAAGGTGCCGTCGTGATTGTTATGGTAGAGGGCGCTGCGCGCCTTTTTACCGGCAAGCGCCATATCGACACTTTGCGCATTGGTGAAATAGATATCGGGCCAGCCGTCGCGGTCGTAATCAACGAGGGCCACGCCGCCGCTCATGGATTCAACGATGTATCTCTGCTCGGGACTGGATAAATGTTCGAAGGTGATGCGGGTGGAAGAGGTGATATCGACCAACTGCGGGTAAGGCGCATCGGTTGGAGAGACGGTCGGGCTCGCAGGCGAAGCCCCGTGCGCGGGCCGCGGTTGTTGCTGCGCACCCAGAGATGACGCGAAAAGAGAGGCGACGAGAGACAGCGCAAGCGGGATGGCCGGGCGCACGGATCAATGCTCCCTGGTTCCAGCACCCGTATCGAAGATTGGTTTGTTTGTACTTTTCAACGATTCCGTGGAGTCGCCCACGAGGTCAAACACAGTGATCTCATTCGCACCCTTCTTCAAGAAAGGTCCAGGGAGATAGAGCGCGTGTTGCGGGCCGATGTACCAAAAGCGGCCGAGAGGAGCCTGATCGATCCATAGTTCTCCTTTGTGGAGCGCGGTCGTATCGAGATAAGTGTCGGCCAATGCAGAGGCGGTGAGTTGGGTGCGGTAAAAGCATGGACCCTCGCAAGCTTGCCGCGTGAAATGGATGCGGCTGAGATTGTCCATGGGGAGCGGGAATATCTGCCAGCGCCGGGGTTCTTTGCCGTCGAGCGTGACTTTACCGGTGATGCCCTTGCGCTCACCGCGGATGACCGTGGTGAAGTTGACGCGGCCACTGTTCTCTACCAGGATGTCGAGCGTCGACGCGTGGGTCGCGGTCGGCAGCGTAAGCTGCGAAGGGCCAACTCGGCGGTCGAGGGTGCCTATCAATTTCTGATCGAGATAGATCTGCGCGTAATCGTGAAGACCTTCGATAGAGAGTTCGCCGCCGGCGCCGCTATCGATGGCAGTGCGATAGAGAACATATCCGTATGCCTGGTCCATATCTTCCATGGTGAGCAGCGAGTTGGATTCAACAGGCTTGGGCAAGTTTTTCCAGAGAGAAGCAGAATCCGCGACTGGGGCCACGGGCATGGTCTGGATGTTCGCAGGCGGGGGAAGAGACGGCAAGGAACGGTTCGTGACGCGCGCGATCACATCGCGAAAGAGATAGTATTTCTGGCGCGGCGTGCCTTGTTCATCGAGGGGCGCATCGTAATCGTAGCTGGTGGTGTCGGGCTCGTAGTTGGTGCCGTTGCTGTTGGCGCCATTCATCCAGCCAAAGCTGGTGCCTCCGTGAAACATGTACATGCTGACGGAGTAACCCTGGCGCAGCATCCATTCGAGTTCTGACGCTTCGCGGGAGCCGTCGGTTTCGTGATGCTTCTCGCCCCAGTGATCGAACCATCCGGCCCAATATTCGCCGCTCATGTGCGGACCGTCGGGACGCAAGCTATCGAGAGTAGCGAAGCTGTGTTGCGCGTCGCCGGTGCCGAAATTGATGACAGCGGGCAGCTCGGGAAGAGAACCCTTGGGGATTTGCTCAGCGCCATCGGCGGTGTACAAGACGTCTGCCGCCATGCCGGACTTTTGAATGGCGGCTTTGACGGATTCCATGTAAGCGTGATCGTCGCCGAAAGAGCCATACTCGTTCTCGACTTGCACGGCGATGATGGGGCCGCCGTTGCGCAGGAGCAGCGGGGCGATTTCCTTGCCGAGACGCGAGAACCAACTTTGCATGGCGGCGATATATTTTGGATCGTCGCTGCGGAGAACAAGTTTGTGGTCTTTCAACAACCATGATGGATAGCCGCCGAGTTCCCATTCGGCGCAAACGTAAGGGCCGGGGCGAAGGATAATGTTGAGGCCTTCCTGCTGAGCCTCGCGAATGTATTCGGCGATATCATTTTGTCCGGTGAAGTCGTAGACGCCGGGATGCGGCTCATGGAGGTTCCAGAACACATACGTTGTGATGGTGTTGAGTCCCATGGCGCGCGCCTTGCGAAAACGGTCGCGCCAGTAGGCGCGGGGGACGCGCGGATAATGCATTTCGCCGGAGATAACCTGGTAGGGTTGGCCGTCGAATAGAAATCGTTTACCAGAGACAGTAAAAGAATGTGCGGGGGGCGCAGCCGGGGCGGGAACGGCAGTGGCAACAACAGCCAATGCGCAGGCTAACGCCAGCGATCGGAGCGTTTTTCCTGCGCGTAGTACATTGATCATCCTTTTCTCCAGAACAGAAGGCCGGGAAGACTCCGGAAGGTACGCGGGCGCCGCACGGCTTCAGTTGGAGAATTGTAAATGACGTCCTATACTCCTAGGGAACCAGTTGAAACGGCGAGGTGCAATGAGACGTTTTGGCGTAGGACTAGTCACCGCTTCCCTGCTCTGTTCCTCCAGCGTCGCGTTAACGGCTCAATCACTGGGCCTGGAGAGCCGACGGGCGCAATTTCGCGAGGCTATCGCGGCGGAGTGGCAGTACGAATTGCGGACGCATCCGGAATTGGCGACCTACGTGGGAGATGCGCGTTACAACGACCGGCTGAGCGATTTGTCGGCGGAGGCGGTTGCTTCCGAATTGAAAGAGAATCAGAAACAGCTCGCGCTGTTCTCGGGAATCGACTCGACTGGCTTTTCGCCGGAGGAACTGCTGAACAAGGAGCTGATGATTCGCAGCCTGCGGCAGAGCATCGAACAGGCGCAACTGAAGGGCTGGGAGATGCCCGTGGACCAGATGAATGGCATTCACCTGGAGTTGGCGCAGCTTCCCTCGCAGATGCCCTTCAACACGATAAAGGACTACGAGAACTATATTGCGCGGCTGCACGCCATACCGCGTGTTCTGGAACAGACGACGGTGGTGATGCGGCAGGGATTGCGCGACCGGCTAATGCCTCCGAAGTATCTTTTGGACAAAGTAGGAGAGCAGGCACAGGGCATCGCCGACGACACGCCGGAACATAGCCCGTTTGTGCGACCAGTGGCGAAATTTGCGGCAGGCATCGCGCCGGCGGATCAGGAACGGTTGCGCAAAGAAGTGGCGGCAGTTGTCGAGAAAGAAGTGAATCCCGCGTATGCCGCATTGGCAAAATTTGTGAAGGAGGAGTATGCGCTGCATGGACGCGAGGAGTATGGCTTGTGGGCTCTTCCGAATGGCGACGCAATGTACCGGGCCGCGGTGAAGGCGGAGACCACGACGAATTTGAGTCCAGCCGAGATTCACGCCATGGGCTTGCGGCAGGTGGCGGAGATCGAGGCAGAGATGCTGAAGCTGGCCAATTCGCAGGGCTACAAGGATATGAAAAGTTTCAATGCGCATATACGCGACGACCGCAAGATGTATGGGACGTCGGGGCAGCAGATCTTCGATTTGTACAAGCATTACGCGGAGCAGATGGAGCAAAAGCTGCCGGAGTATTTTGGCAAGCAGCCGCCGACGCGGCTTGAAGTGGTAGCCATGGATTCGTTTCGTGCGCCAGATGCGGTGCCGGCGGATTACTCGCCGGGCACCGGCGATGGATCGCGGCCGGGCCGGATCAATGTGAATGAATATGGTCCGGACAAGCGACTGCTGCTCAATGTGGAGGCGATTGCGTATCACGAGGGAATTCCCGGGCATCATTTACAGTTTTCGATTGCAAAGAGTTTGCCGGATCTGCCGGAGTTCCGGCGCAATGCGTCGTATAACGCCTACTCGGAAGGATGGGCATTTTATTCAGAGCGGCTGGCGCGGGAGATGGGGTTCTATCAGGATCCATACAGCGAATACGGGCGTCTGGAGAATGAAATGTGGCGCTCGGTGCGGCTGGTGGTGGATACGGGCGTGCACTACAAACATTGGTCGCGCCAGCAGATGATCGACTTCTTCACAGAACACACGGCGATGGACGCCCAGAATATTGCGACGGAGGTGGATCGCTATATTGCGTGGCCTGGCCAGGCACTGGGGTACAAACTGGGACAGATGACGATCTTGAAGCTGCGCGAAGATGCGAAGCGTCAGCTCGGCGATCGTTTCGATATTCGCAAATTTCACGATGCGGTTTTGGAAGAGGGTCCGCTGCCGCTGGATGTGCTGGAGGAACATGTGCACAAGTGGCTGGCACAGCAGAAGACGGTTGCGTCCGTCCAGTAGCGACCGAAGGTTTCTCAAAACATAGCGTTCCTCTGTAGCCTATGGGCATGACGATGATTGAACTGCCGCGACGCATCGACGTAATCGACTCGCACACCGCGGGGGAACCGACACGCTGCGTGGTAGCGGGCGGGCCCGAGTTGGGCACTGGGTCGGTGGCTGAGCGTCTGGAGCGCCTGCGCGTGGAACACGATGTGTATCGGCGCGCGATTTTATGCGAGCCGCGCGGATCGGACGTGCTGGTGGGCGCGCTGCTGGTGAAGCCTGTGAACTCTGAAGCTGCAACTGGCGTGATTTTTTTCAACAATGCAGGGTACCTGGGTATGTGCGGGCACGGCGCGATTGGCGTAGCGGCGACACTCGCGTATTTGGGACGAATCGGGGTGGGACAGCATCGCTTTGAAACTCCGGTTGGCGATGTCCGCGTGGTGCTTGCAGACGATGGCGAGGTAACGATCGCAAACGTGGATGCGTATCGCCATCGTGCGCAGGTTGAGGTTGAGGTGCCCGGTCACGGAATGGTGCGCGGCGATGTGGCGTGGGGCGGCAACTGGTTTTTTCTGGTGCACGAACATGCGCACACGCTCTCGCTCGACCATGTGGAGGAACTTACCGAATTTACGTGGAAGATACGGCAGGCTCTGAAGGCGCACGGTGTCACCGGGGCGGGCGGGGCGGAGATCGATCATATCGAGTTATACAGCGCGGCTGAGGATGCGGAGAATGACAGCCGCAATTTTGTGTTGTGCCCGGGGAAGGCTTACGATCGCTCCCCATGCGGCACAGGCACCAGCGCGAAGATGGCGTGCCTGGCAGCAGACAATAAGCTGAAACCAGGGCAGACGTGGCGGCAGGAAGGGATCCTGGGAAGCGTGTTCAAGGGAAGCATTCTGCGCGAGGGAGACCGCATCATTCCGCAGATCACGGGATCTGCCTATGTCACCGCGGAGAACACTCTGATCTTCGATGAGAGCGATCCGTTTCGAAGCGGGATACCGGCGGCGGGCGAAGGGGCATGACGTCATCCAATCAATCATTCGATGTGGCTATCGCGGGCGGAGGTATCGTGGGATCCGCGTGCGCATTGGCGTGCGCGCAGCGAGGCTTGCGCGTAGCGCTGGTGGAGCGCGATGTGCTGGGTAGCGGAGCGACCGCGGCGGGCATGGGCCACATTGTGGTCATGGATGATTCGGAAGCGCAATTTGCCCTGACACAGTACTCCCAGGAGCTATGGCACAAGCTGGCGCCGCAGTTGCCATCGACCTCGGAGTATGAGCAGCGCGGGACGCTTTGGATCGCGGCCGACGGCGAGGAGATGGATGCCGCGGAGCGCAAACATGCTTGGTACGCGACGCGTTCTGTTCCAAGCGAGTTGCTGAGTGCCAATCAACTGCGCAAAGCAGAGCCGAACCTGGCAGAAGGATTCGCGGGGGGACTGCTGGTTCGTGAGGATGCCGTGGTGTATCCACCAACGGCGGCCTTGGAGTTAGCGAGAAGAGCGCAGGCAATGGGGGCGCACCTCTTGATGGGCAAGGCAGTGATTGGACTCGGCGATGGTGTGCTGCAGCTTGAGGATGCATCGGAAGTGCGCGCGCAACGGATCATTCTTGCACTGGGAGCGGAGTCAGTTTCGCTCAGGCCGGATCTGCCAATCCGCAAGCGCAAGGGACACCTGGTGATCACCGATCGTTATCCGGGATATGTGAATCATCAGTTAGTCGAGCTTGGTTATCTGAAGAGTGCGCACAGCGTGAGCGGCGACTCGGTGGCGTTTAACGTACAGCCGCGCAGCACGGGCCAATTGCTGATTGGATCGTCGCGCCAGTATGGCTCCGAATATGCCGCAGTGGACGAGCATATTGTGAGCGCGATGCTGAAGAGAGCGATGGTGTATCTGCCGGGGTTGTGCCATCTGAGCGCGATCCGGGTGTGGACAGGGTTTCGCGCGGCGACCCCCGATAAGCTGCCGTTGATCGGCCCCGACTCACGGGATGCGCGGTTGATGCTCGCCACGGGCCACGAAGGCCTGGGAATTACGACTTCGCTGGCAACTGCCGAATTGATCGCCGATATGTTGACTGAACAACGTTCCGCGATCTCACCTGAACCGTATTTGCCCGCGCGTTATGCAGTGGATATTGCAAACAACAGAACTTTAAACGATGAGGAGAAGCATGAAGTGGACTGGAGTCATGCCGGCGTTGACCACGGCATTCAATAAAGACCTCAAGGTCGATCTTGCATTCGTGGGTGCTCACGCCCGATGGCAGATTGAAAACGGCGTCAGCGGGCTGGTGGGGCTGGGCTCGCTGGGCGAAGCCGCAACCCTGACGCTGGACGAGAAGTTCGCAGTGATCGACACGCTTGTGGAAGCGGCGGAAAGCAAGGTTCCGGTGATTGGAGCCATCTCCGCGTTGTCGACGGACGAAGCGGTCACCCTGGCGCAAGGTGCAGAGCAGCGCGGCGCGAGCGGATTGATGATACTGCCGCCTTATGTCTACAAGGGCGACTGGATGGAGATGAAGGCGCATGTCGGCGCGGTGCTGGAGGCGTCGCCGCTGCCAGCGATGCTGTATAACAATCCGGTCGCGTATGGGACGGACTTTACGCCGGAGCAGATCGAAGAGTTAGCGGCAGAGTTTCCCACGCTGAAGGCGGTAAAGGAATCATCGACAGATGTTCGACGCGTGACGGCGATTCGCGCATTGATCGGCGAGAGGCTGGCGGTATTTGTTGGCGTTGACGATGCGATTGTCGAGGGGATCGCAGCGGGCGCGGTGGGATGGATCGCGGGACTTGTCAATGCATTTCCGCGCGAGAGCGTGGACCTGTTCGACCTGGCCAGCCGCGGCATCGTAGAGGAAACGTTCGAGCTCTATCGATGGTTTCTGCCCCTGTTGCGCATGGATACGGTGCCGAAGTTCGTTCAACTGATCAAGCAGGTCCAGCAGGAGGTAGGCGTGGGGAGCGCGCGGGTGCGCGGTCCGCGGCGAGAGCTGGTGGGCGCTGAGTTGGATGCGGTGCGCGAGACTGTTCGTCAAGCAATGGCGATGCGGCCCGGCATTGCCAGATCAAACACGGCGTTCAACACGAGTGCAACGATGATCGCCAAGCACGCCTGACAGAAGGATCGCGAAGTTCATTTTTTTCCGTTCAACTGAGCGAATGATGAAAGCGGAAGCGATGGGGCGCGCAGTTGATAACTAGACAAAGCTTCATTCGAAAGCCCATTTTCGCGGGTTCCTAGTCCCTCGATTGACCTGCCTGAGCGGTGTCAAGGTCCAATTTCTCGGCGCCGGCGTGCTTGCGTTTGCCGCTCCCGTTGAGGGGGTCGGTCTCATTGTTTTTTGAAACCACGGAATGGTCAAACGCAAGCCTTCTGCCAATTGGATTTTCGGTTCCCAACCGAGAATTGCACGGGCCTTGGTGATATCAGGCTGCCGCTGCTTCGGATCATCCTGCGGCAAGGGCTTGAATGACAATTGGCTGCGGGACTTGGTGACCGCCAGAACTTCCTCGGCGCATTCCAGAATCGTGAACTCCACGGGATTGCCAATATTTACCGGTTCGTGCTCATCGGAATGCATCAATCGTATTTGACCTTCGATCTGATCGGTGACATAGCAGAAGCTGCGCGTCTGGCTACCGTCCCCATAGATGGTCAGGTCTTCTCCACTCAGAGCCTGGCGCAGAAAGTTGGAGATGACACGCCCGTCGTTTGCCTGCAGGCGCGGCCCGTAGGAGTTGAAGATTCTGACCAGCCGGGTATCGACATGGTGGTAGCGGTGGTATGCCATGACCAGAGCTTCGGCGAAGCGCTTGGCCTCGTCGTATACCGAGCGAGGGCCGATGGGATTGACGTGCCCCCAATAACTCTCCGGCTGCGGATGCACCGTCGGGTCGCCATAGCACTCCGACGTGGAACAATGCAGATACCGGGCGTTGTGGGTCCTGGCAATCTCAAGGGTCTGCCTGACTCCCAGCGACCCGGCCATCAAGGTCTCGATGCCGTAATTGGCATAGTCGACCGGGCTTGCGGGACTGGCCATATTAAAAACCAAGTCGACTTTGCCCGGATCAAAGGATTCAGTGATGTCGTGTTGCAGGAATTCGAAACGGGCCTCTCCCGAAAGATGCTCGAGATTGCGAAGATTGCCGGTGAGGAGATTATCGACGCCGATGACTCGATAACCATCGCCGATCAATCGGTCGACCATGTTCGAACCGAGGAAACCGGCTGCCCCCGTAACGAGTGCGACCTTCATCGAAGCCTCCAGACCTTTCGAAGGAGTCCGTTCATTCTTTCAGGAGTTGATGGAATCCAAAAGGGATTGGAATTTGTCTTGTCTCCGATTGGATTTTTGCGGTAACTGTTGTCCATATATTGTACCGAGCGCCCAGATGCGACGGCTGGTCGATGTGTCACTTAAGTCTACACGCGAACCGTTGCAAGTAGAAATTCACTCGTACCAGCGCTGCTAATCGTGGAGGCGTCTTGAAGTGGAGTTGGCGTAAGAACCAATTGCCAATGGCTTAATTGCCATCATGGGCTTTGCGGCATTTTGGTAACCGATTTAGGTTATCCTTGATATTCCTTAATTTTCTGATGTCTTGCGGGTAACTTGCAGTGAAGCCGTGGCGCAACAGTGACGGCAAGAATGGAGAAAAGCCTTCATTGACGCGAGCATTCGAGATCACCATCAATGAACGTCCAGTCGAGGTCGCGGCAGGGACGACCGTTGCCGCTGCCTTGTTGCAGGCTGGTGCGATGAGCCGCACATCAGTTTGTGGTGAGCCGCGGCAGCCATTCTGCGGGATGGGAGTGTGTTACGAATGCCGTGCGGAAATCGATGGGCAGAAACATCAGCGCACATGCCAAATCGTGTGCGCGCCGGGCATGCGGGTGAACACAGAGTGATCCACCGATACGACTTGATCGTAGTAGGCGCCGGACCCGGAGGTCTAGCCGCAGCGGCCACAGCCGCCGAGGCGGGAATGCGAGTTTGCCTAGTAGATGACAACTTCGCGCCCGGCGGCCAGACATGGCGCAGCAGTGTCGCAGCGAAGGCGCTGAAAGCGGAAGAGAAGAACTGGCTCGAGCGCATCCGCAACGACCGCATCGAGATTCGAACGGGTTGGCGCGTCGTATCGGCACATCCTGAATGCGGGCCCGGGAATCATGGATTACGAATAGAGCAATCAGGCCGCGGCGTTGATATCGAGTGTGGCGCGCTCATAGTGGCTACTGGGGCCCGCGAAATGTTTGTGCCCTTTCCGGGTTGGACGCTGCCGGGTGTTTACGGCGCAGGCGGGCTGCAGGCGTTTGCGAAATCGGGACTGGATGTTGCCGGCAAGCGAATCGTCGTTGCCGGCACGGGTCCGTTGCTTCTTGCCGTGGCCGCGGGATTGCATACGGCGGGAGCGCGCATCGTTTCGATTGTGGAGCAGGTTCCTGCATCGAAGCTTGCGGTGTTCTGCATTGGCCTTGCGCGCGGCCACATCAACAAGCTCATCGAAGGAGCAGGATATGTACTGCGTACGGCGGGAACTCGTCACTGGACAGGGGCATGGGTGACGAAAGCCTCAGGCGGCGCGCATCTCGAAACAGTCGCGATACAATCCGGCACGCGGAGTATTGAAGTTGAGGCAGATATGCTTGCCATTGGATATCACCTCGTTCCTAACATCGAGTTAGCGCAGTTATTACAGTGCAGGGTCGCGGGCGGGTACGTAGATGTGGACCAATTGCAGCAGACGTCGATCGACCGCGTCTATTGCGTTGGCGAAGCAGCAGGCATCGGCGGGGTCGACAAAGCTCTGATTGAGGGACGTATCGCAGCGTTATCGGCGAGCGGGCAGAACGAGCAAGCAGCAACCCTTTTTGAAGCACGCGATCGCCACGCGCGGTTTGCGCGTCGAATGGCCGCGGCATTCAAGCTGCGGAATGAGTTAAGAGCTCTGCCGAACGAACAAACGGTCGTCTGCAGGTGCGAAGACGTGAGGTATGGAGCGGTTGCATCGTGCAACTCCTGGCGCGAAGCCAAATTACACACGCGCTGCGGGATGGGGCCATGCCAAGGCAGACTCTGCGGGCCGGCAACAGAATTTATGTTTGACTGGAAATTACCACTGCCGCGCCCTCCTCTGTTTCCTGTCGAGGCGTCGACGCTGAGTGGCGTGGGTTCATCCGTCGATGACGCTTTCCTATGAAGATGTGTTCAGCTTATGCTTGCAATCGGAAGGTATGCAATCTTTCTTGATGCTGCATTCTTGTACCCCGCGGGATGTTCGCGGCTTTAATTTATTTTCTAGTGATGGAACATCCCGGCACGATCTGCATAAGATATTTGACTTATAGATATGAGTAATCTATGTAACTCACGATTATCTCGAGCAATGTAACTACTGCGCCGGTAAAAAGTGAAGTGCGATCTTCCACAATCCGTACCAGCAGCCTGCCCCTAACAGAGTAACGGCGAAAACCGCGCGGGCTCTCAGTACAAATTCTTCCACTTTTTCGGAATTTCCCTGATGAAGTCCGTGTGAATTATCTTGTACGGTGCCATCGATCGGAATGACGTTTTCATTTAGTGCGGACGAACTCATGCCCGGAATAACCCCCTGATAATTGAACCTGCGCCTTCGCCCTCTGAACCCGGGTTCTGGAGACATTTCGGACAAAGACACTCTTCCAGGAGTGAGTCCGTTGAGGTACGGGGAAGAGGCATTCCCATCGTTGTGGGATTTTCTGAAGTATAGCTGGTGAGTAACCGTTTCCCAAGGCACCAACGTAATATGGACGTAATTGATACCTTCGTGACTATCAGTGGATGTGGCTTACCGAAGCGCTTATTTTTTTACGGGAGGTTAAGACGATTGCGCGTACGGAGTGCGAGATGGTTAGTGACTGCAACCACGACGTCGTGGATAACATCCGGCGCTGGCTGGGATGCGTCGATGACGATGGCGGAGGGAAGTCGCTTCGCCAGTTCGAGATAGGCGGTTCGCTGCCGCGCTATTTCTTCCATAGGTAATTCCTGCTTGCGCGCCCACAGAACCTCAGGCGGCGCATCAAGCAGAATTACGAGGTCGGGGCTTGGACAGATGCGGGCAGCAGCGTGCAGAAGCCAGGGCGGTCCTCCGTAGCGAATGCGTTTGCTATCGACGAGCAAATCGTAAAAGCAGCGGTCGAAGAGGATGAGTTGGGTGCGAAGAACTTCAGGCAGGATGCGGGTGGCATAACCGAAAACGTAGTCGGCGGTGAGGTCGACGATCTTGGCGACGGAAGCCGCCAGGCCGCGGGGAAGATCGGTCGCCTGCGCGGGCCGCGCGGTCTTGCGGCCCACGACCTGGGGCCGCATGTGATACGAACGCACGCTGCGAAATGCAGGCGCGAATTGACGGCTCACCGCGTTGAGGATGAACGATTTCCCGGCGCCATCCGGTCCTGTGAGTGCAATCCAGCATCCAGTCGGACGAATGAAACCTTGCAGGGCGTGGATTGTCTGCAGCGGCATAGATGCAAGTTTTCGAGAGTACGGTTCCTTGTGGCTGCGGATGACAGACTCGCGAAACGCACCGAGGGATTCGCGCATGCGCGTCCAGTCATTGGATGAAGCCATGCGGACCAGCGCCGAACCTTCGGGGCCTCTACAGAAGCGCGCGATCATGCGTCCGCATTCGATCCGGTCTTCAACATACAGGCGATGGAGTTTGTAGCCGTGGTCGTGGGTGAAGTCACGCTGATACAAACGTTTGATGAGGAAGTAAATAAACTCGTGCGCGGCGGATGGAATATAGAAACCGTTCGAGTGCATGCGGCGCGCCGCGAGCACCTCGCGGGCGGTGAGCCAGGTTCGGCCGGAGTGGCTGTAATCGGATGCGCAATCCGGCTGAACAACAGTAAGAGCCGCGCCGCTGATACCGCCCAGAAAGAAGGCACGCCCGGTCAATTCATGATCGATGGATTGAAAAAGCGAGGTGCCGGTCTGACGCCCGATCTGCTCGATGATCTGGGGCATGCGTTGAAAATCTTCGTGGTTAACCATGAAGTCGATGCCGGTATCGAACTGCTCGGGCAGCCGCTCATAACCAGAGAGGATGCAATAGGCCTTGCATTGGCTTGCAAGCGCATCGAGGAGGACGCGTGCGACATTGGCCTTGGTACGTGAGGGGCCCGGTGTCCTATAGCCTGATGGCACAACATCCTGCGGGGTCAACTGAAATTCAGTCCTTATACAAATTCGGCGCGCCGCGGTCTTCGCGGAAAATTTAGGGTGCCCGGTAGTCAGAATATCCGATAAATGAGACCGGCGCTCAAGCCATTTGGCGTCATGAAGGAGCTCGGCGAACCGGGGATTCCGGGGGCGTCGGGCCAGAACTGATACTCGTACTCCGCACGCAGTCTCCAACGATGATTGACGGCGATGTCAAGACCACCTGCCGGGGCCATGACCAAGTAACGGCCGTAGGCAAGATGGTCAGGAAAATCGATCACTCCCTCGCCGAATAGTACCTTTATGTATGGATGCAATCCGCGGCGCTTTGATGATGCAAATTGATAGCGCGGCCCAATCAGATAGGTATATTGCCTGAAACCGCGGGATGCATTGAGAGTGAGCCACCGGCCCTCTCCTTCAAGGCTCAGGCGGTCCCAAATGAGAGGGGAGATATTTGCATACGCGGTCAGGCCCATGAGGTGATATGCACCGTACGCGGCATCGAAGTAGCTGTATGAGCCCCCGGCATTGAGACTGATCGGTGACCGACTGGCATCATAGTCGGATTGCCCGGCCGCCGGAATCGAGGCGATCAACAGGACTGCCGCGATGAGATAGCGTTCAAGCAAAGTCAACTCCTGCAAGCATTTCCGCACCGACTGAACATTGTAGCGCCCTTGCCTTTAATCATTTAGAAGGGCAGGCTCACTATGTAGAGACTGCTGTTTCCAACGTTGCACAGCGCGCTAAAACAGTTGATTGCCTTGGTGCTGAAAGCCAGGCCGCTAGTCCCGCTCACGGAGTCGTTCCAACGCACGACATGTTGGGGAATGCCCTCCACATCGTACATATGGAGCGTGGGACCGGGTGCGAGCGAGGCAAGCGCGAACTCCAGCACATAGTAATCCTGCACGTTCGAATCGAATGCGGGGTGGGCGACGAAGTACGCGGTCTGCGTCGAGGGGGCAGGCGTCATGATGCCAGGAAAGAGATTATTGCCCATCACCGCCCCAGTCGCGGAATTCACAACCTGCCCATCGTCTCCATAGAGAAGTCCGGAGGCGGGATCAAGATGAATGTACGGATCGGCCAATGGAAACGTGCCGGGGAAATCATTTCCGTCCGGCAAAACAACACCCGTGTTTGAGACGGTCAGTTTGTAGAAGTCGCCGGAGGCGGTTTCATTGTTGGCCGCAAAAATGGTTGTGCCATCGGCGCTCCACTGGATGGTGTCGAGCAACACCTTGACTGGTTGCGTGGCAGGGTCAACGACTTGCGGCCGCTGCGCCACGCCATCGTAAACGGCCACACCCCCAAGTGCGACGATGATCGATTGTTGATTCGGTATACCGCGCGCGACCGCAATGGTTCGCGAGTCCAGCGGTGAGACCTGGAGGTCGATAGCGTAATAGGGGCCGAGGTTCGGATCCGAGCCGAGGGGAATGGTGATTCCGGGGGTTTCATCCTGGTTGCCGAGAACGAGTTGCTGCACCGTGCCGCTGCCGTCCAGCCCGACATAAAGATATTTCCCGTCGGCCGAGAGGGCCATTCGATCGGGATCACTGCCGGGAGCCGGCGACCAGGTCCACAGGGGCGGGGCGGTGGGGGCCAGCGGGTCGATGGCGATGACGGTGTCGGCTTGGAAGAAGGATGAAGAAGGCTGCGAGAGGTACAGGAGATTGCGCTGGGGGTCCCAGGCCACATCGTTGACCTGGCCTGGATAAACGGCGATTCCGACCAGATAGGGGACGGCGTTGGAGGGTTTCGATTGCGGATTCTGGATGGTCACCGGTATTTCGGCAACAGCAGTGAGCGCATAAGCCGGCACCTGCGCACTGGCCTGAGTGCTATTCGCGACCGCAGTGGGAAGCGCGAGAGTCCCGAAATACGCTGTCGCGCCGGTAGCAAAGAGGTTGCCGTTGAGGATCAACGTGAAACCCGCGTCGCCTGTCGCTGACCGATTGGGCGAGATCGACTCCAGATTTGGCGTGGTTTGTGGAGAAACCTTGATGGTGAACGGTTGTTCATTCGACGCTGTCTGGTTGGGATTCAGAACAAAGACATTGGCGGTCCCGATGTCGGCGTCGGCGAAATAGCTTGCGGGAATGGAGGCGGTCAATTGCGTGCTGGAGACAAAAGCCGTGGTCATGGCCACGCCATTCCAAATCAACTGGCTACCGGTAATGAAGTTCGTTCCGTTGGCGGTGAGAGTCAGCGGCGAAGTGATGTCGGCGGCAGAGGTGTTGGGGGTGATCGATGCGAGGGTTGGGACCGGAATCGATGTGCCGGTAACCGTGATCGGCAAGGCGCTGCTCATCGTGTTGTCCGGGTCGGAGATGACAACGCTGATGATTCCTGGGGTGGTGATGGCCGATGCCGCAACCGTGGCGTGCAGTTGGGTAGCCGAATCAAAGCTGGTGGGGATGGCACCGCCATTGAGAATGATCGATGCCCCGGTGACGAAGCCTGAACCGGTTGCCGTCAAGGTGAACGAGGCGCTTCCCGCCGCCACAGAGGAAGGAGAAATGGATTGGAGTGCGAGCCGCCCTACACCCGTGATGGTGAGAGAGAGCGTTCCGGAAGTGGTGCTATCGGGCTTCATCGCGCGGATGGCCACGGTGCCGGCACTGGCAGCCTGTCCAGCCGAAACCGGCGCGGTCAGCTGGGTGCTCGATTTCACTGTCGTCGGGAGCGAAGTTCCATTCCACAGAAGGGTCGTTCCATTCACGAAGCCTGTGCCCGTGGCGGTGAGAGTGAATGCGGCACTACCGGCGGCGATCGTGCTGGGGGTGATGGAAGTGAGAACCGGCGCAACCACGCCGTTGAAGCCGCCGCAGCCAGCG
Organism: Occallatibacter sp.; assembly: GCA_036488735.1. Classification (GTDB taxonomy): domain Bacteria; phylum Acidobacteriota; class Terriglobia; order Terriglobales; family Acidobacteriaceae; genus Telmatobacter. Next base: position 244,254 of record DASXHC010000039.1, on the reverse strand, counting down.
AAGATCAGACAGGGGACCGGCAAAAACCGGAGAAAATGGGACCGCGACCGGATCATGAGAGCGAATCTTGCCCTTCCTGTAGATCACAACCCGTCCGGGAATCGCGTCGGCGCCAGGAAAACTGCTCGTGCCCCTGAGGATTAGCCCGGGTACAAGATTTTCGCTATAGATGTTTCTGATGCTCGACTTAAAGAAAGAGTTTTACCGCCTTCACGAAATTTCTTTTGGGGGAGGAATTAAAGTACGGCGGACTCAGGGGACACCGTAGAAACGGGCGCAATTCTCTCCCAGAATGCCTGCCTGCTCCGAGGGAGAAAGCTCTCCAATGTAGTCGAGAACAATGCCCATGGTGCGTTGGTAGGCAGCGGACACAAGGCAGACCGGCCAGTCGGAGCCGATCATCAGACGGGCCGGGCCGAAGGCATCCAGTACCAGATCGAGGTAGGGGCGGAAATCTGTTGGCTGCCATGTTTTCCATTGGGCTTCGGTGACCATGCCGGACAGCTTGCAGCACACGTTCGGGAGGGTGGCGAGCGCACGCAGGCCGGTTGCCCATGGCTCGATTTTGCCATCGGCGATGGGCGGCTTGGCGATGTGGTCAAGGACGAAGGGCTGGGTTGGAAACGCTTCGACCAAGCGGAACGCGGCGGGAAGCTGGCGCGGAAACACCAGCACATCGTAGGTCAAGCCGAACTCGGCCAGTTGCGCGATACCGCGCTGGAAGTCGGGCCGCAGCATGAAACGATCGTCGGGCTCGGCCTGAACGATGTGGCGGACACCGACCAGGCGCGGGTGCCGGGCAACCTGCACGAGCTGGGTAGGCAATTCCGGTGAGCAGAGATCGACCCAGCCAACGACGCCGCGGATGAACGAATAGCGGTCGGCCAGTTCCAGCAGCCTCTGGGTTTCTTCGAGATTCTGTCGCGCCTGCACAGCGATGCAGCCTTCGAAATGCAGGCTCTCAAGAAGGGGCTTCAGATCGGGGGGCAGGAAGTCGCGCTTGAGAACGCCCATTGCGTCGTTGATCCAGTCGTATTCCACGGGATTGTATTGCCAGAAGTGCTGGTGAGCGTCGATGCGCATGGGGAACCTCGGGGTGAGCATGGGCGCAGGCGGAAGGCGGACGCCCGCCCGCAATTATATTGCTTATATGACTTTACGAGAGACTTGCCTGGTTTTGGCATTATTGGCGTGCGCGCTTCCCATCAGCATACCGGCCCAATCGGCCAAGCCCGCAATCACCCTGGACGAGTTTCTGAACACGACGGAAATCACTGCCGCAAGGCTTTCGGCCGATGGCACAGCGGCGGTTGTCGGCACAGAGTCTCCGGACTGGAAAAACAATGTCTTTCGCCATGACCTATGGGTGTGGACTGCGGCGACGGGCTTGCGGCCGCTGACGCACTCGGGCAGTGAGGAGAACCCGCAGTGGAGCCCGGACGGCAAGTGGATCGCATTCCTCAGCGACCGGGCGCTGCCCAACGAGAATGCCGATGCCGGGGGCAAGCCCGCGAAGGAGGGCGAAAAGGCGAGCCGGCTGTGGCTGATCGCAGTAGGCGGAGGGGAAGCGTTGCCTCTCTACACCGAGAAGCTGGATGTGCATTCCTACGCGTGGTCGACAGACGGCAAAGCTATCTACTACTCAGTGACCACGCCGCTGACGCACGAGCAGGAAGATGCGCAAAAAGAGGAATGGAAGGACGTGATCCGGTGGCGCGAGCAGCATCGGGGCGACCTGCTGCTGAAGCAGGAAGTTGCGCCGGCGCTGGAACGCGCATTGCAGGTTGCGCCTCCGGAGAAATCTGCCGACGGCAAGAAAACAAAAGACAAAGAGAAGACAGCGCCGGTTCTGCCGGTCACCGCGGCGACCATCGCACGCAGCAACCTGTCCATCGGCGAAGTGACGCCATCGCCGGATGGCAAGACATTGGCTTTCACGACGGAACCGGTGCACAAGCGGCTGGAAGGGCCGGAACACTACGAGATCTTCACGGTGGGCGCGGAGGGCGGCGAAGTCAGGCAGATCACGCACAATGAGGCTCTCGAGTCGGGGCTGGCCTGGTCAAAGGACAGCCGGGCACTCTACTTCACGGTGCAGGCTGCGGCCGGCTCGCTCGAAGGAAAGTACCGCGACGTGCAGGGGCGGTTGTATCGGCTGGACGCGGCGACGGGCAAAGTGGAGCGGCTGGGAAGTGCATTTGACGGCTCGTTCGACCAGTTTGTGCTGCTGCCGGACGGGCGCGAATTGGCCTCGGGAATGAAAGGCACTGAGAAGCAAATCTACTCGATCGATGGCGACAAAGCCGTCAAACTGCCAGGACTGGCCGGCGATTATGCAGGGATGAGCGCGGCGAAGGCGGCTAACGCGCTGCTGGTGCGGCATTCGGCGATCAACGAGTCGACGCAGGTCTACCTGGCAGCCGATCCGACGCACCCCGACCAGCTGACGGCGATCACTACCTTCAATCCCATCTTTGCCCAGCGGGCCCAGCCGGAGTGGAAGACTTATACGTGGAAGTCGGATGACGGGCGCAGCGTGGAGGGCGTATTGATCTATCCGCCGGGAAAGAAAGACGCGAAACATCTGCGGATGCTGACCTTCATTCATGGCGGACCGGCAGACGCCGATGGCAATCGGTTCGGCGCCGACTGGTACGACTGGGCCACGCTGGCGGCGGCCAATGGATGGCTTGTGTTCCGGCCCAACTATCGCGGGTCGTCGGGGTATGGCGACGATTTCATGCTGGAGATTGCGCCGCACCTGGTATCGAAGCCGGGACGCGATATCCTGGCGGGCGTCGATGCGCTGGTGAAGGAAGGCTACGCCGATCCGGACCACCTGGCGATTGGCGGCTACAGCTACGGTGGCTACATGACGAACTGGCTGCTGACGCAAACGACCCGCTTCAAGTCGGCAGTGACGGGTGCGGGCGCAGTGGAACATGCCGCGAACTGGGGCAATGACGACGAGACGTGGGACGACGCATGGTACCTGGGTGGGCAGCCGTGGCAGGATCCGGCGCTGTACCAGAGCGAGGCGGCGCTGTTCCAATTCGACAAGGTGAAGACGCCGACGCACCTGGTGCAGGGCGGAGCGGATGTGCGCGTGAGCTACCTGGAGGGGGTAACGATGGAACGCGCTTTGGACCAATTGGGGATCCCGCACACGTTTCTGGTGTTTCCGGGGGAAGGACACGGCCTGGGAAAGAATCCGTGGCACGGATATGTGAAAGTGCGCGAGGAATTGAGGTGGCTCGACAAATATGATGGGAAGTAGCGTTAACCAACAGCAGCCTCGCATAGTCTCAATCCCTTGCGGATGAACTTGTAGAAGCCGACTGGGGTTTTGGCGCATCTGCTGTTTAGCAAGCAATTTTTGAGGATCATGACTCCCACGACGAGCGACCATCGCCAGATTGCTTTTCAGCAGACGCTTTTGAGCGCGCGGCGAACCATGATGCTGAGCGAGATTCTCAAGCTCGCCCTGGACAGCTTTCGCGCCAGCAAACTGCGTTTTGCGCTGACGGCGCTGGGCATGGTGATTGGAACCGCGTCGGTCATCCTGGTCGTGACCATCGGACTGACCGGAAAGCAATTCATCCTGAATGAGATTCAAAAGATCGGGACCAACGAAGTCGAAGTGGAGTATTCCGGGGGCGGGGCCACGGGGTCCGATCGCAGTTTGTACAACGACTCGCTCACGCGGGATGACGAAAAGGCGGTCGTAGCGCAGGTTCCCAGCGTGCTCTATTCTTCACCGATCCTGGAGATGCACGAGCGCATCAGCTTCGGCGGCGGTGTGGTCAAGGACACGCTGGTGATGGGAGTCAGTCCTCAATACAAGGATGTGCGCAACCTGATACTGCTGGCGGGGCGCTTTCTCGATGAAGAGGACGAAAGCGCGCATATCAAGTGCGCGGTGGTGACGGTGCCGTTTGCGCGCGAGATGTTTGGAAGCGCCGATGACGCGGTGGGGCGCGAGTTTCAGATTCTGGGCATACCGTTTCTGATTGTCGGAACTTTCAAAGAGAGTGTCGACACGTTCGGCCAATCGGAGATCACCGACAACACGATCCTGATTCCATACTCGGTGGCGCGCTACTTCACCGGCACCGATGCGGTGAAGACGCTCTATTTCTCCATTCGCAGCATGCAGGAAGTACCCGATGCGACGAAAGAGATTGTGCGCGTAATCCACGCACGGCACAAGCCCAACTCCGTTTACAAGGCGCAGGACCTGACTGCGCTGCTGGCGATGGCCGCGACCATCGCCAATGCGTTGACGGCCATCCTGGTGCTGGTGGCCACGGTGACACTGGCAGTGGGCGGCGTGGGCATCATGAACATCATGCTGGCCACGGTTCGGTCGCGCATCCGGGAAATCGGCATTCGCAAAGCGTTGGGGGCGACGTCACGCGAGATCAAGCTCCAGTTTCTTGCGGAAGCGGTGATCATTTCCCTGGCCGGCGGCATCGTGGGATCGCTGGTGGGACTGATGCTTCCGCTTTCCGTGCGGCTCTTTACCGACTATGTGCTGCCCGTCGATCCGTGGTCGGTAGTGATTGCCCTGGGTGCGGCTACTCTTGTCGGCGTGGTCTTCGGGACTGTACCGGCAACGAGGGCCGCGCAGTTGGATCCGGTCGAGTCGCTGAAATATGAGTGACCCGCTGCGGCCTCAAAAGCCGGAGGAAAGCCTCGCGGAACCGGGATCCAGGGGCCCGAACCTGGTCCTCATCTACAGTCTCATGGCGCTGGCGCTGCTGGCCGCGATCGCGGTGGCGGCGCTGGTGGTGCTTCCGTTCTACAATCGGCGATAGCTTTCATCCATTCGAGGAGCAGACGTGCGTACGCAAGCCGAAAAAGCTGCAGAATTCAAAACGTTGCATCAAGGGCCTGAACCGTTTGTCGTAGCCAATCCCTGGGATGCGGGCACCGCGCGCATTTTAGCCGGGCTCGGATTTCAAGCCCTGTCGACGACCAGTGCGGGGCTGGCTTTCACGCTGGGGCGGCGCGACGGCACTGCCAGCATCCGCCGCGACGAAGCCCTGGCCAACGCCAGGGCGATTGTCGATGCCACGGAATTGCCGGTGGCCGCTGATCTGGAAAACGGCTACGGGCACACTCCCGAAGAGGCTGCGGAAACGATTCGCCTGGCGGCGGAGACAGCGGGCCTGGTCGGTGGTTCCATTGAAGACGCGAGCGGCGATCCGGCGCATCCGATCTATGACTTCGATCACGCCGTGGAACGCGTCGCCGCAGCAGCGGCGGCAGCGCGCGCGCTTCCCTTCCCGTTCATGCTGGTGGGGCGGGCGGAGAATTATCTGCATGGCCGGCCCGACCTCGACGACACCCTCCGCCGCCTTCAGGCGTATGAGGCTGCGGGTGCCGAGGTGCTGTATGCTCCAGGCATCACCGGCCGCGAGGACATACGAACTGTCTGTGCATCGGTCAGCAAGCCCGTGAATGTGCTGATGGGATTGAAAGACGCGCCGGCGTTGTCGGTACGGGAACTGGGCGCGCTGGGGGTGCGGCGCATCAGCGTGGGATCGGGGTTTGCGCGCGCGGCCATCACGGCTTTTCTTCACGCCGCTCGCGAAGTGCGGGACCACGGCACGTTCGAATTCGCGGAAGAGACACTGTATATGTCGGAGATTGCGGCGCTGTTCAAGTAAGCCAGCGGGTGGTGCGGCGGGCAATGCCGAAATCAGAAATTCGCGGGTTAACCCAGCGTCAGCGCGGCAAGGCGAGGGTTGTGCAACAATGGCGCGGGGGTGCCTGAATGCGCGAACTCTTTGACCATATTCAGCCGTGGCACTTGGTGGTGTTCGCCGTGGTGGCGTTTTCGTTCTTCGCCGGTCTTGGACTTCTTGGAAAGTCTGGACGAAATTCTGGCCCTCGGCATCGGTAATGTGCAGCAGGTACCGCGTATTGACGAGTCCACTCTTCCCGGTGGACGGAGCCCAGACAGTTTCGCCGATCGCAATGAACTAAGGCATGCGTATGTCTCTCGTTGCCTCAGCGCTCTTATCGGTCCGCTCTGCGATGAGCACAGGGATGCCGTCGAGGATGGGGTACATGTGCGCGCAGTTATTGCAAGTAAGCTTGTTCTCTTCGGCGCGCAGAGTGCCATGGCAGGCGGGACAGGCGAGCTGATCCAGGACTGATTGGAGCAGGGTCGGCGATTGATGCGAGGCGTTGGGGTCAGCGGACATTACTGCACGGTGGCGTCGGAGCCGGGCGAGGAACCATCCGCCGTGCGCCGGGCGTTGCCGGCAAATTCCTGCTCGATGCGTTCGTTGGTACCGGCCTTGGCAAATTCGTAGGCCACGCGAATGCCGTTGTAAATGGCGTTATCGTTCGAGGAGCCGTGACCGATGATGCAGACGCCGCGCACGCCCAGCAGCGGAGCGCCGCCGTACTCGGTGTAGTCGAGGCGGCGGCGAAAATCATTGAAGGCCTGGCGTGAGAGCAGCGCGCCCACCTTGGCGGTGACCGTAGTGTTGAGCGAGGCGCGCAGCGCATCGCGCACGAAACGGCCGATGCCTTCGCTGGTCTTCAGCGCGACGTTCCCGACAAAACCATCGCACACAATCACGTCGGCATGACCGTTGAAGATGTCGCGGCCCTCCACGTTTCCGATGAAACGGATGGGCAACGATTTCAACAACGGGAAAGCTTCACGGGTAAGATCGTTGCCCTTGGTCTCTTCCTCGCCAATCGACAAGAGGCCGACGCGTGGCTCTTTCACTTTCATCACGCTGCGCGAGTACATTTCACCCATGACGGCGAACTGTTCGAGGTTGTGGGCTTTGCAGTCGACGTTAGCTCCGACGTCAAGAAGAACGCAGGGCGTGCCCGTGGATGTGGGCATCACCGTGGCGAGGGCGGGGCGGTCGACACCGGGCAGCGCACCCAAGACCATCTTGGCGGTGGCCATGGCGGCGCCGGTATTGCCGGCGGTGACAAACCCGGCGCACTTGCGTTCGCGCACCAGCTTGAGTCCCACGCGCATGGAGCTGTCTTTTTTGGCGCGCACAGCGTGCGCCGCCTTCTCGTCCATGCCGATGCGTTCGGAGGCGTGGTGAATGACGATGGGGAGATCTTCGTTTTCGAGGTGTTCGTCGAGCAGGTCGCGCAGCTCAGGCTCGGGCCCAATGAGATGGACCCGCACAGGCAAAGCCCGGCACGCGAGGATGGCCCCGCGCAACTCGGGCTCAGGTGCTTTATCGGAACCTACAGCGTCCAGAGCGATGTCGATGAGCATGGCGCCCAGTCTACTTGGCGGCTTCCTTCACGTCCAGTACGGCGCGGCCCTTGTAGGCTCCGCACTTGGCACAGGCACGGTGGGGCAGTTTCTTCTCGTGACAGTTGGGGCACTCGGAGAGGCCGTTGGCAGTCAGGAAGTCGTGTGAACGACGGAGTGCGGTGCGGCGCGTGGAGTGGCGCCTTTTCGGATTCGGCATGGTGCTATTCCTTTCGTGTTTCTGCCCGCTCGCTATTGCAGTCAAAATCAGACCGCAATCGGTCTCAACAGCCTTCCGGCATGGACAGAAACACCATGATTCTCATCGGGGCATTTTTCAGGACTTGATCCGGCCACGGAGTCCAGCCAGCGCTTCCCAGCGGGGGTCGTTCGGACCCTCATCGCAGGAGCAGGCCTGGCTATTGCGGTTCTGGCCGCAGCGCGGGCAAAGTCCCTTACAATCAGGCTTGCACAGGGTCCTGACCGGCAGAGACAAAAGTACCTGCTCCCGCAGCACATCCTCAAGCAACAGACTGTCTTTTTGATAATAACCGATTTCTGTTTCCGGTGCTGTAATGGAGCGTTCCGGAGCCTCGGAATCGGCGCCCGCAGGCCGGAAGATGAGGTCAAACTCCGAGGCCAGCGGAATGGTGACGGGCTCAACGCAGCGGGCGCACGGGACTTCAAAGTTTCCTTCAAAACGACCGCGCAGACGAACGTCGGCCACAATGTCCCTGGGTCCCCGGTGCTCGTGCAATACTTCTGCGAGGCCCGATGTTGCGAGTGGCCCAGTCTGCTCCGCATCTTCGCCGTAATCGATGGTCCCTGGCTTGAACTGGAGATCGAACTGGATCGGCTCCTGTTCCAGTTCACTAATCTTGAATTCCATGAATACGAGCGTACGGCTGACAGGGCGCTGCGTCAATTGAAAGGCCGGTGCCATCAGTGAAGGCAGGACGCGGGGCGAACCGCGCTCGAAGAAAAATGGTAACCCGTGCGGCGATCCGGATCATCTGAAAGATGCCGCAAAAGATTCCCCCGTCAAGGAGATCGTGAAATGCCTTTGCCAAAAGATGAACGTGTCGTCGCTCTCGCGGACGACCTGTTAAAGCAGTTTGACCAGCTATTCGGGCTGCATCCGGGCTTTCGCCCGGCCCATGCCAAGGGCCTCATGCTCACTGGCACATTCAAGCCCGCTGCCGGGGCGCAGTCGTTGACCAAGGCTCCGCACATCACGCGGGAATCGACGCCAGTGACGGTGCGGTTCTCGAACTCAACCGGACTTCCCCAGATTCCTGACAACGCGCCGGAGGCAAATCCGCGCGGCTTCGCCATCCGATTCAACCTCGCCGAACACGTGCACACGGACATTGTGAGCCACTCGACGGACGGATTTCCGACCCGCGATGCAAATCAATTCCTGGAGTTCCTGCGGGCGGCGGGAGCGAGTGGACCGGACGTGCCTTCCCCCAAGCCGATCGAGAAATTTCTGGGGACTCATCCAGCGGCACTGGCGTTTGTGCAGACGCCCAAGCCGTTTCCGTCCAGCCTCGCACGCGAGACGTACTTTGGGGTCACTGCTTTTGCTTTCACGAACAATGCGGGAGAGAGAAAATTCGGCCGCTATCGGATCGTGCCCGAAGCCGGCAACGATTACCTAAGCGATGCGCAGGTGGCAGCGCTGACAGCGGATTATCATTACGACGAGATTGCGGCACGGGTCGAAAAGGGGCCGGTGCGTTTCCTGGTGAAGGTGCAAATTGCGGCGGAGAAAGACACGGTGGATGATGCGACGATCCACTGGCCGGAGAGCCGCGCGCTGGTTGACTTCGGGACCGTTGAACTCAACGAAGTGGTCGCGCAGACGCCGGCCGAGCAGAAGCACATCATCTTCGATCCCATTCCACGCGTCGAAGGGATCGAGGCTTCGGCCGATCCGCTGCTTGAATTGCGAGCTGCGATCTATTTGCTGAGCGGCAGGCGGCGTCGCGCGGCAACGCTATAAATGTGGCGGAGACACTTTGGGTGAACTTTCTTTGTGGATGACACAGGCGAGGGCGCTGCGAATCTCGGCAATCTGCATTGCGTGGCGTTTGGGGTGGAGCGCGATGAGGAGCAGCATCTCGTAGCAGTTGACGGGCTTGAAGATCATGGGATGCCGGGCCTGCCACCAGCGCAGATCCCCGTCGAAATGCTCAACAAAGCGCACCGTATCGCGCCGGACGGCGTGGAGTTCCTGCAGTGCGCCGGCTAGACTTTCAGAGGGCATTTCAGGAAGTTCCGCTACTTTTTTGGGAATGACGGGGGCGGGCGCCTCGATGCGCCTCAGCCGGTTCATGGCCAAGTCCTGGAATTTAGCTTCGCGCGCCCGATCCTCGCGGGACACTTCGGATTGTTCCGCTTCCCGGAGCCGGCACATGAGCGCGACTTCGGTCATGACCAGGTGCTGGACGCATTCGAGGACCGACCAACTGTCAACGGACGGCCTTTGACGCGCGGCCGATTCATCGACGTTCTTCACAGCATCGACGAGCGCATTCATCCCTTCTTCAAGCACCCTCAGGATCTCTCGCTGGTCTTCGTCGATCATGAAATCTCCCCCTGGTGAAGGATCATTATCGGGCAATGGAGCACGTGCGGTCAGTGATGCGAGCAAAGATTTGTGGAGCGAATATGTCCGGAATGCACAGAAGAACCGCGCCGGTTCGAGGTGTTGTCGTTGTAGTAACAAGTGAGCCCAAACCGCGGCGAAAACGGCTGGGGCCAGGACGAGAGTATTTTTTGCCGAGTTGGGGCAATGGGCCATTTGGCGAAAACACGTAATTGCGCGTAAGCCATTTATTTTGTTAATCATATACGTATTTATGGAATACGGCGAATTTAACGATATTTCAAATTTTTGCAATTGCGCGCGCTTCCTAAATGGGTAAATTATTTGTTATGCGTGATTTGCGCCTGAATTTACGCACTTTACCGGACCCGGTTTTTAGGCCACGAATGAGCCGGGATGTGCTGAAAACCCTTTATTCATGCGGTCTTCGCGATGTGCATTCCTGGCGCAAATTGACGGGATGTGGCGAAAGCCCGGTGTTCATGCTGGTTTTCGCGATATCGAAGGAGGAAGCGGGGAGACAAAATTCGATCGCGCTGGCTGAAGCTGAGTGTTTATGCGGGTTTCAGCGCCTATTTCGAAACTCCCGGATGAAGCAACGAGTACGGCCGGAGTTTTCAAACGCGCGTTCGCGTCTCCGAGACGAACCCCTCCTTCTTGAGAGGCTCGCGATGGAAGGCGCCACCGAAATCCTGGGCCGAAGCGACATTCCGTGGCATTCTGAAGGCAGGCCGCTGCCCTAAGGATTCCCCCTTATGTCGCGCATCGTATCCTCTGTCCGGATCGCCTCCCGCCGGTTGTGGCAAGTTCCTGGCTTCACTCTCACCGTTCTGCTCACACTGGCCCTCGGCATCGGCGCGACGACCGCCATCTTCTCGCTGATCGAGGGAATTCTTCTGCGCCCCCTGCCGTTCCACGATCCCGATGGCCTGGTCGACCTGGGAGATCGCCTGGGGGAGAGCCCGGGCCTGCCTGTGACGGCGCGCGAGATCGGCACCTATAGTTCCACGGCGATGGCATTTTCCGGGATGGGAGCCGAGCGCACGGTTGACTTCGAACTCTCCGGTGATGCCACTCCGTCGCTTCTGCATGGAGCCCGCATGACCGCGAGTATCTTTCCGACACTGGGAGTCGCGCCCCTGCTGGGCCGCGTGTTTACCTCCCAGGAAGATGCCGGCCGCGCTCCGGTGGCGGTTCTCAGCTATGGACTGTGGGAGAAACGCTACGGGCGCGACCCGCACGTGGTGGGGAAGGACATCACGCTCAGCCGGCGCAACTACACCATCGTCGGCGTCATGCCGCCCGGTTTTGAGTTTCCACTGGCGGTGGGGCGATTGGATGAGGTGCGAGTGTGGGTGCCGATGAGCCTGACGGCGGACGATCTTTCCGACGCCAATGTGGCGACGTGGGCATATCACCTGGTGGCTCGTCTCAAACCGGGCATCACGCTGCAGCAGGCGGGGCAGGATGCCGATCGGATTGGACAGGAGGTGATGCGCGGCTTTCCTCCGTCCCTGGCGGCGGTCCGGATCCATGGCGAAGTCCGCCCGCTGCGCAACTTCGTCCAAGGCGCGGCCGGGCCGCTGCTGCGCACCCTTTTCCTGGCGGTTTCGGTGGTGCTGCTGATCGCCTGCGCCAACGTCGCAGTGCTGCTGCTGGTGCGCGCACTGAGACGCCGCCGGGCCTTCGCTGTGAGTTTGGCCCTGGGTGCAAGCGTTGGCGATATTCTCGGCGAATCCCTGTGCGAGGGCTTGTTGCTCAGCCTTACGGGCGGGGTGCTGGGGCTGGCGTTTGCCTTCGCAGTGATCGGCATGGGGAGCAGTCTGCTGCCCGATTCGCTGCCGCGGGCCGACACGGTGTCGCTCGACCCCTGGGTTGCGCTTTTCGCGCTTCTGCTCGCCGTGGTCACGGGGGCAGGATGCAGTCTTGTGCCGGCGTGGGCGGCGATCCGTACCAATCTTCTGGAAGGGCTGAGGGGCGATGCCCGCACCAGCACGGGCAGTGCGCAGCATGGCTGGCTGCGCTCGTCGCTGGTGGTGGGAGAGATCGCCATCGCCCTGATCCTGCTCACTGTCTCGCTGGCGTTTCTGCGCAGCTACCAGAAGATGCTGGCGGTGGATCCGGGATTCAGCCCCGAACACGTTCTGGCCGCCGGCTATGAGTTGCCGGACAGCCAGTACAAGACGGAGGCGTCCGCGGCTACTTTCAACCGCGAAGTGGTGGATCGCCTTTCCAGGCAGGCTTCGGTTTCGGCGGTGGGGCTGAGCAACGTGCTGCCTGCCAATGGCAGGGCCGGGGAAGCGGACTACACGGTGGAGGGAACATCCCTTGCCGGATGGAAGATGCGATTCGCGCCGTTTGTGGAGACCTATGGCGATTACTTCCGGGCGATGGGGATTGCGGTGATTGCGGGGCGCAGCTTCACGATGCGGGATCGGGCGGATAGCCCGCTGGTGATCATCGTGAATCAATTGATGGCGCGCCATTCCTGGCCGGGCGAGAACCCGATCGGCAAACGGGTGCATCTTGGAAACCCGCACGCGCCGCTGCCGTGGGCCACGGTGGTGGGCATCGTCGCGGACACAAGGATGGGCGCCCCCGATCAGCCCGCGCCGGACCAGTTTTATTTTCCGGTGGCGCAGCCGGCCATCCTGACCGGCACCGGCCCGTCGGAGGACAGGCCCGCTCTTTCCAGCGGCTTCATCGCGGTGCGCTCGACGCTTCCGCCGGAGGAGATGATTCACACGTTGCGGTCGGTGGTCGCCGGGATCGATCCGCAGCTGGCTCTCGACCCGGTGCGATCCATGTCGGACGCACTGTCGAATGTGGAGGCGCCGCGCCGCTTCAACACCCGCCTGATCGGCATCTTCACGGTGGCCGCGCTGCTGCTGGCGGTGATGGGAATTTACGCGGTGATGGCATTCAGCGTGTCGCTGCGTACGCAGGAAATCGCGATCCGCATGGCGCTGGGCGCGCAGCGGGGCTCCATCACGCGACTGATTCTGGGTTCCGGAATGAGAATTGCGCTGGTGGGCTGCGCGCTGGGGGTTATAGGCTCGCTGGGCGCGATCCGCCTGGTGGCCTCGCTGCTTTTTGATGTCAAGGTGACTGAGCCGTGGATTTATGTGGCCGGCGTGGGGATTATGACGCTGCTGGCGCTGGGGGCCTCGGTACTGCCCGCGCGCCGCGCTGCCGCGGCCGATCCTGTCCGGTCGCTGCGCGCTGCGTAGGAAAGCGGGGGGAGCCAGTCCTCTCTTCGAAAGCGTGCGGAGACTCGGGTCGAAACGGAGGCAAGCATGCGATCGGAAGCATGGGCGTGAAGCGCCGGCTTACGGCGGTAAGGCCGGTTTGGGGTTTGGGCGGTTTCAGTGCTGCTCGCCACGGTGCGCTGATCGGGTATCGAGGCGTTACGGACGAGTTGTCTACGAAACGACCGCAACGCTGGTAATGAGGCCGTTTGGTGCGCGTCCAATAGAATATGTAGTTGCACAATCGGAGGAGGCGGTGCGTTTAGTCAGGATCATCGCGGGCTTGTTCATAGTCTGTGTTCTCACTAGCGCCCTGGGGCAAGAGGAAGTCACGATCACACAGCTCCGCGACTTTCTGCTGACCCAGCCTAAATCGTTACAATCCGACATTGAAACCGCCGAGCGCCTCAGTTCGGTCACGCTTGCCGAGCGGCTCAATGAGCAGGCGCTGAGCCGGATCATCACTGAAGCCATGCCGGGACCTGAGAGCCTTGAGCAGCTTCGCCTGTTGGCCGATTACTCGATCTTCGATGCGCCTCCTTCTAGTGGGGAGAGTTCCATCTCTCCGGCTCCAAGTCCAGAAGTACAGCAGCGGATGGTTGCGGCGGGAACTGAGTACGCCCAGACGGCCTTACATCATCTTCCTGATTTCATGGCTATCCGGTACACACGTCGATTCGACAACACGCCATTGGGATCGGGCAATAAACATGCCAAACCGAAAATACTGTTGCACTGGATTGGAGAGTTCAAGGATCGAATCACTTATCGCAACGGAGCCGAGATCGAAAATGATTCTCGTCTTCAACAGGGAACATCGGAGACCGTGCATCCGGGAATGATGTCGATGGGGGAATTCGGCCCGATTCTTTCGGTGGTCTTTAGGGATTTCGCACAGAGCAACGTCGCATGGGCCAGGTGGGAATTGGATCCCGCAGAGGGGCGATTGGCTGTGTTTCATTACTCCGTCCCCAAATCGGCTTCTCATTACCTCGTCGATTTTTGCTGTTATAGGAACGCTGAGGACGAAACGCAGGAGTTGTCCTTTCGCGATCATCCGGCGTACCACGGAGAAGTTGTTCTAAGCCCGGATTCAGGTGTCATCCGTCGCATTACCATTCAGGCGGATCTAGACAATTCCGCTCCGATCGTCGGGTCGGATCTCGCTGTTCAATATGGAGAAGTCGAAATTGGCGGTCGCGCCTACGTCTGCCCGGTGCGAAGTATCGCAATGACGGCGATCCACAACGCCAAGATGGAGCGTATAGACGGATTAGGGATTGAACGACACCTGAATGTGGTTCAATACATCGATTACCACAAGTTCGGTTCAACTTCTCGAGTGGTCGCAGACCCTTGACCAACGGATGGTCGATGAGAATCAGCGTTCTGAGAGAATTACCGCGGACGCGGAAGTTACGAGTTTCTGGCGGCGCCGTCGCAGACGAGAAGCATGAACGAAAGGCCAGCGGCTAAAGCCGCTCTGCTTGCAACCTTGTATTCAGGGGTCTGAAGGCCCCTGCTCCCTCCGTCGGCGACCTTTGCTCCGTTTCCGTCGGCGAACTTTTGCTCCGTTTCCGCCGGCGAGCCTTGCTCCGTCTCCGTCTATGGCCCTTTCGATTTCTGATTTTCGGGGCGTATGACCGCCGTCCATGTACGTCTTTGTCAACAGAAACGCACGAGTTTTTCTTTACGCGCCGGAGAGCGCGCCGTTGGTGTGGTCAGGATCGATGGCTGCGCCACGTTGCCTCTGGGCTGATGAGGCGGGCTTTTAACCTCAAATCGTTGTTTATGTTGACTTTATCGTAAAAATTTGATATAATACTAAAGGTCCGGCACGTTGCGCACTTCTCTGTGTCCGGGCGGAAACAGGAGGACTATGGAACCGATTGCTACGCCCACGGAGCGCTTCTTTCGCGCGTTTGAAGCCAACACCTCTTCGATCGACAAATTCGCCGACGTATTTATGGCTGCCGGACCTCAAGGCACACAAGCTGTCAAGGCCAGCGAGTTTGCGGTGATTTTGCCGCGCCGGAAGCAGATGTTCGATGCCTGGGGCTGTCGATCGACGGCGCTCGCATCTCTCAAAGAGACGCCGCTCGATGCGCGTTACGTGCTGGCTGCGACGCAATGGCGCATGAGCTTTGCGCGCGACAACGACGCTGCCCAGGATGTCGTGGTTGATTCGGTCTTCATTCACGACACCGTCGCCGACAAGATCGTCTTCTATCTCGCGAGCCAGGATATTGCGCAGGTTCTCAAAGCTCGCGGAATCATTCCCAACTGAGCCGCAAGCAGGGGCGGAGGCGCGGAACGAATGTCCGGCTGCCCTTCGCCTGTTTTTTGACTGGCATACTTTGATCTGGTTCGCAGAGCCGGGCTATTCTTCACACACAGAAGATATGCCGCTACCTGATAAGCACCTGCCGTCATTTCATATTCGCGAGGCAAGGGAGGCGGACCGGCGCGCCCTGATCCCGCTCATCAACTCCGCATTTTCGGTGGAGACTTTTCTGGAGGGCCCGCGCACGGATGAAGAACGCCTTGGAGCCGCGATGGAAAAAGGCACGATCCTTGTGGCCGAGGACAGGGAGGGGAACCTGCTGGCTTCGGTGTATACGGAACTGCGCGACCGACATGGCTACCTGGGCATGCTGGCGGTGGATCCCGCGCACCAGGGATCGGGTCTTGGACGCCGCATGATGGAGGCGGCGGCGGAGCGCTTTCGCGGAGTGGGGTGCGAGGCGCTGGAAATCACGGTGCTGAGCCTGCGGCCGGAGCTGCTGCCGATCTACCGGAGGCTGGGATTTGTGGAGACGGGAACGGAGCCGTTCCACTACCCTCACCCGCTGGCGCCGGGGCTGGAGTGCCACTGCATCGTGATGAAGAAGACGTTGTAGCGGCGCGGCGCCATGGATCGCGAATTTGCCTTGACCCGGGGGCGCATGGCTATGCGTTCGGCGCAGGCGCCGCCGGCGGGGAAAATTACGCAGTTTTTGTCGGATTGAACAGGCGTCAACGGACGTCGCGGGCGGTGCTGGCCAACACCGGGGTGGACTGGGGGGCATGCAGATAATGACTGGCGAATTGGAGGAAGGCGGGCCAGTTGGGCGCGGGGGTGTGTCCGTAGGGATGCTGGCGGAAGGCGAGGTCGCCTTCGATGAGGGCGGTTTCGATGGGCGGGTAGGTGGTGGTTCCCAGGTCGTTCTTGCCCAGAAGCCGGTAGACCGGGCCGGCTGCTACTTCAGCGAGGAACATGCCATGGGCATCCGCCCAGGCATCGCCCCTGGGGTTGGCGTATCCGTCGCCGACGCTGGCGCCGCCTCCGATGAAGAGAGGCCGGGGGGCGCACAGGGCGATGAGTTCGTGATTGTCTACGGGCAGGTCGCCGGGGGTAAGAGGGCCGCCGTAGCGAAGGAAATTGCCGTCGAACCAGTGATAGAGAGCAGGCCCGGCGAGGTTGGGCATCTGCTCGCCGAAGATGTGGCGGTAGAGCTTGGCGCCGCCTTCGCCGGAGGAGCTGCTGTAGCCGATGGCAAAGCGGGGGTCGTAGGCCATGGTGACGAGGGAGGCTTTGCCGAAACGGGAGTGGCCGACCAGGCCGACCTGGGTGGGATCGACCGCGGGGTCGGATTCGAGATAGTCCATGGCGCGGCTGGCACCCCAGGCCCAGGCACGCAAAGCACCCCAGTCGTCGAGGGCACGCGGCTGGCCTTTGTTCATGAGGCCGATGATGCCTTCGGTCAGCCCCGCTCCGTCGTCGGGCTGGTAACTGGTCGGCAAAAGGACCGCAAAGCCCCAGCCTTTGTCTAAAACGGGCTGCCAACTGACGCCGTATTCGCCGGGGGTGTTGGCGGTGGGTTCGGAGAGGGGGCGGGCGACGGCGCGCTCGAAGTCTCTTTGGAACGATAGTTCCATGAGAACGGGAACGGGGCCGGGGGCTTTGGCGGGGAGGGTGAGGAGGAGATCGATATTGACGTCGATGTGCGGATCGTTGGCATTGTCGACGTGGCCGGAGAGCCTCCTGGTGATGACGTCGACACTGCCGTATTTCTCCGGTGTGGTGGTGACTACGCGCCACGTCACCGTGGGCAGGTTGGCGGGGGCCCGGCCGAGGATTTCGTGTTCGAAGTCGGCGACGATTTCGGGACGGCGCTGGTTGAACCACATCTCAGGCGACGTGACGCGGGTCCCGTTTTTGAGCAGCAAGGGATCGGGCAGATGGGGATAGAGGTTGGCTTTGGACTCGTCGTAGTTGGTGGCGTCGGGAGCTTTCGGATCGCCCGCCGGCCGCTTGCGCATCCGGGAATCGTCGAGGCCGAGAAGGGCGAGCATCCGCTGCCGGTCCTGGGCGGCGGTCAAGTGAACCGGAGGCGCCCCGGCTGCCGAAGTTTGACCTGCATGGAGGTAGCGGCCGGCGAAGGTGAGGAAGGTGGGCCAATTGGGGCCGGGGGTGTGTCCACCGGAATGTTGGCGGAAGGCGATGTCGCCGTCGATCAAGGCTGTTTCGATGGGCGGAAATTCAGTTGTGCCCATGTCCTTTTTGCCCAGGAGGCGGTAGACGGGTCCGGCGCCGGCGGCGGCGAGGAACATGCCCTTGGCATCGACCCAGCCGTCCCCGTCGGTGGCGCCGCCGGAGATAAAGACCGGCCGCGGGGCACAGAGGGCCACGAGTTCATGGGCGTCGACGGGCAGATCGCCGGGAGTCAGGGGCCCCGCGTACTTGAGGAAGTTGCCGGCCATCCAGTGGTATTCATTGGGGGCGGCGACGTTGGCGAGGGTTTCTCCGAAGACGTGCCGGTAGAGCTTGGCTCCGCCTTCCCCGGAGGAACTGACGTAGGCAATGGCAAAGCGGGGATCGTAGGCCATGGCGACCACGGTGGCCTTGCCGTAGCGGGAGTGGCCTTCGAGGCCCACTTGTTTCGCATCCACGGATTTGTCGGTCTCAAGGTAATCCAAAGCACGGCTGGCGCCCCAGCCCCAGGCCTTGAGGGCGCCCCAATCATCGAGCTTGCGCGGGCGGCCCTGGTTGACCAGGCCGATGATGCCCTCGGTGAGGCCGGCGCCGTTGTCGGGCTGGACGCTGGTGGGTACGTATTCGGCGTAGCCCCAGCCTTTGGCGAGGACCTGCTGCTGCCAGGTGGGGCCGGACCCAGCCTGCTGCGCAAACTGCGGGAAGCGCTTGAGCAGCTGGGCCATGAATTCCTTGCTGAAGCCGAGTTCCATGATCACGGGAACGGGGCCCGCGGCATCGGCGGGGGTGGTGAGAGTGAGGTCGATGTTGACCTGGATGGCGGGGTGGGCGGAGTTGTCGACGTGGCCGACGAGGGTTTTGGTCACCACCGGCACGTCGCCGTTCTTTTCGTTGACGGTGCTCACAACTTCCCATTTCACGGTGGGCAGGTTGGCGGGGGTGCGGCCGAGGATTTCGCGGTCGAACAATTCGACGATCTGGGGGCGGCGCCGGGACCACCACTGTTGGGCCGTGGTGACGCGTTTGCCGCCTGGCAGCAGGAGCGGATCGGGGAGGTTGGGGTAGACGTCGGCCTTGGACTCGTCGTAGTTGGCGGCTCGGGGGGACTTGGCATCGCCGTCCGCCCCGGGGCGGAGCTGCTTGATGCCGAGTTCGTCCATCACGCGCTGGTGATCTTTCTCGGACGCGGCCTGAATGGCGAGCTGTTCGGGAGTGGGAGCGGGGCGAGCCGGAGGCGCGGCGGGGGGCGGCGCGGCAGCCTGCGCGACGAGTCTTGCGGGGCCCGCAACGCACACAAAACTCAGCGCCAACGCTGCGAAGACGCGAGGGTAGATTGGAAGCCTTGCGGGCATGAGAACCCCTAATGGTGCCGAATTGGATTGCCGGGCAAGAATATCGATTTAGCGGGGCAGTGGCAAGGACGCGGCCGGACGCGCGGGTGCGTTCTCATTGATGTCC
Organism: Occallatibacter sp.; assembly: GCA_036488735.1. GTDB lineage: Bacteria > Acidobacteriota > Terriglobia > Terriglobales > Acidobacteriaceae > Telmatobacter. The sequence continues at coordinate 225,220 of DASXHC010000039.1, read as the reverse complement.
GAGCATGCGAATGAAGCGCGATGGCCGCGGGGGAAGGAATCCAGGGCGCAGGGTGTAAATGAATCCGGCCAGAAACTGCTGGCGGGGGGAACTCGCGGTATAGGCGCGCGTGTATGCCGCATTCAGCGAGAGCCACGGCCGAATGCCATACGCACCGCCGGCAAGGACAGCGCCATAGCGGTCGGTGGTGCCCGGCTGCGGTCCGCCAAAGGCTTCGATGGTGGCCAGGCTGCGCGAAGTGAGGGGGCGGGTGAGAGCCAGACCGAACTGAACCGCGGCATGGCGGCCTTGCGGACTGCCGGCGATGGTGGCCGCGGTATTGAAATCGACATGCAGCGCACCGAGATCGCGGCTGGCGATGAAGGCGAGCTGATGGTCGGTGTAGCCGGTGCCAAATCCCTTGGCGGGGTTGGCGGCCGGAATCTTGAGGGCGTAATCCAGGGCCAGGTCGGGGGCCCTTCGCCCCTGATCGTGAAAGCGAAAGAGCAGGCCCAGCCATTGATCGGTGGATCCGGTCATGCGCGAAGTTCCGCCACCGTTTTGAAACATCCGTCCTGGCAGGCCCCAGCGGATTTCGAAGTGCGGAGTCAGGCCGTACTTGGCCGTGGTGACCAACATCTGCTGGCGGACGCCCCCGCCCAATGGCTGGGCGATGAAGAGATTGTCGGTTTCGACCAATCCGCATTGGGTCGTGGAAGCGGGCGTGTCCCAGGTGGGCGGATTCGAATTGGGCTGAATGTCCGCAGCGACGCAGGGATCAGCCTTTTTGACCGGGACGCCGGGTTCCCGAGAGACGAAGGGCTGGATGTTTTTGGGAACGGGGCGGACGGCATCGCTTACTTCAATCTCTTCGGCGATTGCGAGAGAGCTGCCCAACAGGGAGAAGGCGATGAGGAGGTGCAGGACAAGTGGTTTCATCTCATTCCGTCCGGGGAAGCATTCTGTATTTCTGAATCGGCGGAGGTGAGAGTTACTTCATGAGAAACCTTCAAGCGAAAGATGGTTTTGAATGACGCAGGTAATGAGCGATCGGGAGGAAGGTTGGGTGAGTGCTGGAGCGGGCACCACCGCCGGGCGCGCGAATCTGCAGTGGCTTCAAGATTGTTCTTCGACTGCCGATGACTTAGGGTGTCACGAGACGAGCGGGATCCGCAGCCGAGCGGTCGACACGGTTGGCTGATCTCGAAAGACTCGGGTCCGGTCGCGAAAGGAACTCTGCAATGTCTGTTATCCGCAACATACCCATCGCGCGCAAATTCTCGGTGGCTTTTGGCCTGGTCTGCGCACTCTGTGTCGGCTTAGGCATGTTTTCGTACTTTACGTTCCGGAATATCTCCTCCAAGGTAGTCGCGGTGAGTGAAGGAGATCTGCCTTCCATCGTGCTGCTGGTAGAAATGCGCGGCTCACTGGACACGATCCGCCAGCAGGATCTCGATCTCCTGCTGTCCCAGACGCCAGCTTGGCTTGCGCTGCACTCGTCTCTGCGGCTGAAGGCACTGGAATCGTTTCAAGCCAGCGACGCTTTGTATGCACCCATGGTGGATGCGGGCCGCGAGCGCGCGTTATATGACAAAGCCAAAGAGGCGATCGGCCGCTACAAGGAACTCAGCGACCGGGGGTCGGCAGCGGCGGTCGGGGGCAAAACCGGCGATGCGTTGGATCTTATGAGTTCAGACAGCGCCGTGCAATTATTCAGCGGGGCGAAGACATCGTTACAGGACCTCGTTGCATTCAACGTTGACGAAGGAAAAAAGACTGCCGAGGCGGCCAGCGCGGCCAGCGCGCGGGCCATCTGGATCAACCTGGGCATGACGATTCTGATCGTCGGGCTTTGCGGACTGGTGGGCATGGTATTGACCCGCGTCACCGCGCCCCGGATCCAGGTGGCGAGGTCGGCTTTGGAGCAATTGGCGACCAAGGACCTGAGCCTGCATGTGAAGGTGACGGGAACGGATGAGATCGGGCGGATGGGGGTGGCCTTGAACGAATGCGCCGCCTCGCTTCGATCGGTGGTGGAATCGGTGGCCAAGGGCGCGGAGACGCTTTCGGCGGCGACGGTGCAGATCAGCGCGCGCGCGGTGCAGACGGCCGGCAACGCGAATACGCAATCGAGCCGCACCAACCAGATTGCGGCGGCGGCCCAGGAGATGACGGCGACGATCGGCGAGATCAGCCACAACGCGGAGAGCGCGGCCAGCGCCAGCCGGTTGTCGGCGGAGACGGCGGACCAGGGCGGGGCGGTGATGCAGGCGGCGGCGGAGACGATGGAGAAGATTTCTTCCGCCACGACGTCGGTCTCGGAGAAGATGACGTCGCTGGCGCGTCGTTCGGAAGAGATCGGCAAGGTAGTCAACGTGATCCAGGAGATCAGCGAGCAGACGAACCTGCTGGCCTTGAATGCGGCGATTGAAGCGGCGCGCGCCGGGGAGCACGGGCGCGGATTCGCGGTGGTGGCCGGAGAAGTGCGGAGGCTGGCGGAGCGCACCAAGGGGGCGACGGAGGAGATTGCAGGGACGATTCGCAGCATCCAGGAGGAGACGCGCTCGACGCTGGAATTGATGGAGGAGAGCCGGGCGGCGGTGGAAAGCGGCATCAGCGAGACGGCGCGCGCGCGGACCAGCCTGGAGGCCATTATCGGCTCGTCCAAAGAGGTGGAGCATCAAATCCAGCTGATTGCAACGGCAGCCACGGAGCAAACCTCGGCGGCGGCGGAAATCTCAGAATCGGCGGGGCAGATTTCGCAGCTTGCGGTCGAGAATTCGCAGGGAGCGGAAGAAGCCGTGGATGCATTGAAGAACCTGACCGCGCTGGCCGGAGAACTGGACGGCATGATGCGGCAATTCCGGCTGGAGGATGAGCATCGCAGCGGGGGAAGCGCGGCGGGCACGCGCAAGCCGGCGTCTGCCGCCGGGTTGCGGACGGCGCATGGGTCGCTGGCATGAGTCAAAGCCGAGGGACGATCGGATTGGATCGTCCCTTCAGCGAGGGGCACATCCTGGCAGGCGTTCTCTATGCGACAATTCGGCCGAGGAGAGCGCGAATGACAAAGTGCGAAGAATTTCTGATGGAGTTCCGGCAGGAGCTGGCGACGACCCGGCGCGTTCTGGAGAGAGTTCCCGCGGACAAATTGCCCTGGAAGCCGCACGAAAAGTCCATGTCGCTGGGAACTCTCGCGATGCATATCGCCATGGTACCGGGCGGCATCGCGGCTATTACCAGGGGAGATAGTTTCGATCTGACGAATTCGAAGCCGTTGCCGCCCACGCCGGCGAGTACCGCCGAGATCTTCACCGCATTGGAAAGAAGCGTGCAGGAGGTGGAGACTGCGTTCAAGTCCACACCGGAAGAAGCGGTTTATGCAAAGTGGCGCATGGTGCGCGGCGATCGAGAGATTTTTGCGATCCCCCGCTTCGTGGCCTGGCGATCGATCATGCTGAATCACTGGTACCACCATCGCGGTCAGCTTTCGGTTTACCTGCGCCTGCTGGATGTTGCTCTGCCATCAATCTACGGACCGAGCGCCGATGAAAGTCCTTTCGGTTAGTCAGTTATGTTCGCACTGTAACTTCATCCAAGTCGAGTTACTCGAAACGCAGTGATGGAAAACCATTCCGCGCACGATTTCTGTTGCGCGGCATCTATTTCTTCGCTATTGTTGAATTAATTCTGGATCGAACCGATGACGGAGCGAAGTTATCTCGGCGAATTCGAATTGGTGATTCTCCTTGCAGTCCTTCGGCTGGGCGGCGAAGCCTACGGGGTGCCGATTGCGCGCGAGCTCGAGGCGCACCGGGGGCGCGATGTTTCCCTGGGGAGCGTGTATGCGGCGCTCGAACGCCTGGAGTTGAAAGGGCTGATCAGATCGAGCCTGGGCGATCCGACGCCGGAGCGCGGAGGAAAGGCCAAGCGTTATTTTGTTGTTACTGCGGAAGGTTTGCGCCAAGTGCACGAAACGCGCCGCGTGCTGACAAAGCTGTGGCGCAATTTGCCTGCTTTGAAAGGGGAACGCACATGAGACAGGATCCCCCACGACTCGCCACATGGATGCTTTCTCACCTGGCCGCGGGCAGCGACGACGCGCTGGCCGGCGATCTGCTGGAGGAGTTTGGCGCGGGCCGATCGCGCGGATGGTATTGGCGGCAAGTGAGCGGCGCGATTGCGGCCGGGATCTTCCGCGTAGCCGGCAATCGCGGCCCGGCGATGGTGTTTGCGTCGGTATGGGCGATGCTGGCGCCGGTGTGGCTTCTGGTGATTGCGGAAGTGGAAGAACATGCTCATCTGAATGGCCGCTTTTACCGCATGGAGTGGCCGTGGTCCACAGTGTGCGACCTGGGGCTTCTGCTGGTGGCGAATCTGGCTTTTATCTGGGCAGGCATTGTTCTTTATCTGCTTACCGATTTTGCTGCCGGCCGCCCGCGAAGGCCTCATCGTCTTCGCAGCGGAATCGCAGGGAGTCTCCCGGTCTTGATGGTGATCTGGGTAGCGCTGATCACGGTGCCGAAATACTTCATTGACGTCAAGACCACGGATCAACGCGCCCTGGGACGGGTGAGCACTTACGCCATCACCAATCTTCATCCGGCTGAAGTGATTCGCCTCGCGCCCGAGCAGGAGTGGAGCGCGCAGTTCGGCAACCCGATGGTGCCGGCAGCCGTGAGCCCGCTCTCCGCGCTGACCGACATGCATAACTCGACGGTGCTGGTGCGGCTGCTTTTTCTTCTGATCCTTTTGTGCGCATTGTGGCGCGCCACGCCGCGTTCGCGCCGCATCCACGGTGGGATTTCCGCTTAGTGCAATGGCTTCCCCTGGTTACGGCGGCGAGTTCACTATGCGGGGAGAGATGCGCCCGGCGAAAAACTTCCTTGCTTTCCTGATCTGCGCCGGCTTACTGAATGCGTTGATCGCCGCGTTTGTGGTATGCCGGCTGCCGGAATCGCATACTCCCTCGCTTGTCTCCATCTTCTTCAGGGCGCTGATCTATGTTGGTGTGGGAGCGATGGCCGGGGTGGCAGGCGCATGGTTTTATTGGAAGCGCTCGTCGCATCCTTCCAAGCGAAGCTTTCCGATATCCTTCGGCCTTTTCGCGCTCACCTGCGCAGCGGGTTGGGTCTGGGTGCCGGCGGTGGCGATTCTTTCGGACCAGGATTCGGCCGGCGCCGCGATTTTTTCGGTCGTTGGCGCATGGCTGCTGGCGGCCGGACTGCGCGGCGTGATTCCTACGATCAACGCGGATGCGGATCCATCGGAAATGGAGCGGCGGCCGATGTTCGCCGACACGCTGCGCGCCGAGCCTCTTCGCCCAGATGGGTATGTCGTCGCCCTCGGCATTTATGCCGCCGGGTATGCTCTCCGCGACCATTCTGCCCTGACGGCGAGCGGCTTGATTGCGCTGGGGGCGTTTGTCTTCGCGTGGAACTGGATTGTGCCGCGGGGACGGCAAGGCAACACTGAAGGCAACAGGCGCGCCGTCTTGCGACTGGCGCGCGTGGCGGTGCCGGCTGTCCTGATTACGGCGTGGGCATTGCTTGGCGGCGTGGCTCACCGCAATCGGGCCAGCGGGGACGGCACGGCGCTTGCGCGCGGCGACTCCGGAGAAGGCGGCGATGCCAAAAGGAAAGCCGACGGCCAGGCTTCGCCTTACGGACTGGGGGGCTACCAGAGCCTCGTGCTATGGCCGTTTCCGCCCCGGAAGCAAATCGTTCCGCCGATCCCGGTGCGCAGTTCTCTCTTTGCACCGGGAACAACGCAGCCGCTGGTGATTCGATTTGACGGCGTCTACTGGTATTTTCAACCGCCCCGCAAAGATCCCGGCGCGGATGCACACCAGGCGCGCGGCACGCCGGTGGCGGTCAATATTCACTCAAATAACTTCATACCCATCGTGATGCAGGCCCATCAACACCTGGGCGGCGCGGTGCCTATCCGACGCTGCCGCGAAATACAGGTTGAAATCGAGAATCGCGACAACACTCCGGGGACGATCGCATTGGCTTTATTGCTGCGCGATTCATCGGCGCCCGCCGAGGCCTCTCTGTACCTGGGGCAGCAGACACTGGTGAGCAGCCAGCCGGGACACTTCAGGATCAAGTCGTCGCCGGTGTTTGAGACGCTGCGGTTTGCGGTGCCGGCTCGCGGCGGCGTTCGGCAGTTTGACACGATCCATGTGATGGTTCTGCCGGACGTGGAACACTCGACGATCAGCCCCAAAATTGGCATTGAGCAGTTTCAGCTTTTCCCCCGCTGAGGAGCCGAGGCAGCGTCCCATCTGGTGAAAGAGCAGTTCGTGCTGTCTGTGCTTTGCTATAGGGCTTTGCTGTCCGGACTTTACCAACAAATTCAACTCTTCCCACTAGCTTCGCTCGTCGGGCTCTATGGTAGGCTCTCCCCTGTAGGACCATCACTGCCCCTTGCAATGGTGGTGGTTCAACTGCATCCCGCATCGAAGTTCAAGAAACCATGCGCGGGAGGGAGAGACCGCATGAGCGCCGTCAAATACGATCTGACCGTCATCGGCTCCGGGCCTTCCGGGCAGCGTGCCGCCGTGGCCGCTTCCAAGATGAAGAAGCGCGTGGCGGTGGTGGAATCGCGAGCCGTGGTGGGGGGCGTGTGCATCAACACGGGCACCATCCCGTCCAAGACCATGCGCGAAGCGGTGCTTCATCTCTCGGGGTACAACTACCGGTCTGTCTACGGCATGAACTACCGGGTGAAAGAAAAGATCACGATGGCCGACCTGGCGTTCCGGGTGCAGGCGGTGATCAAGACGGAAGTGGACGTGACCGAGGCGCAGCTATCGCGCAACGGGATCGACATCGTTCACGGGCTGGCGCGTTTCGTCGATCCAAAGCATGTACGGGTAGAGGGAATTCAAGGCGAGAACACGCTGGAGTCGGACCGCATCATCATCGCCGTCGGCACCCGGCCGGCTTCATCGCCCAAGGTGCCCATCAACGGGAAGACGATTGTGAACAGCGACCAGGTGCTCGACCTGCCGACGCTGCCGCGCTCGCTGATCGTGGTGGGGGGCGGCGTGGTGGGCGTGGAATACGCCTGCATGTTTGCCATTCTCGGCGTGCGCGTCACGATCATTGAAAAGCGGGCCAAGCTGCTCGAGTTTGCAGACCAGGAGATCGTGGAGGCGCTCAGCTATCACCTGCGCGACAGCCGCGTGACCATGCGCCTGGGCGAAGAAGTGGAAAGCGTGGAGGAGTTGCCGGACGGCACCGTGATTGCCAATCTTGAGAGCAAGAAGCGCATCTCGGGCGATGCGCTGCTTTACGCGGTAGGCCGCCAAGGGGCGATCGACGACCTCAACCTCGCCGCCGCAGGAATTGAAGCCGACAACCGCGGCCGCATCATCGTCGACGCCAACTACCAGACCAATGTTGAAAATATCTACGCCGTGGGCGACGTGGTCGGCTTCCCTGCCCTCGCTTCGGTTTCGATGGAGCAAGGCCGCATCGCGGCATCGCGCGCTTTCAACGACAAGATCACCAACTCCAATCCCAGCTTCTATCCCTACGGCATCTACACCATTCCCGAGATCAGTTTCATCGGCAAGACCGAAGAGCAGTTGACCGACGAGGACGTGCCGTACGAAGTGGGCATGGCCTACTATCGCGAAGTGGCGCGCGGCCAGATCCGCGGCGACACCACCGGCCGCCTGAAGCTGGTCTTTCATCGCGACACCCGCAAGGTGCTGGGCGTTCACATCATCGGCGAAGGAGCCAGCGAACTGGTCCACATCGGCCAGGCAGTCATGATCCTGGGCGGCACCGTGGACTACTTCGTCGACACCGTATTCAACTATCCGACCCTGGCGGAGTGCTACAAGACCGCGGCCTTCAACGGGCTGGGCCGCCTGCACCGCTACCAGGCAGGGTAAACGGCGGCAAGCGCACATAGTTTTTGCCCGGACCCGGGCAAATCGCGGCCGCGTTTTTTGGAAGTCTCAGGAGGATAGAATGACCACCGCCATCGGCGTCGTAATGACCGAACACATCGTGGCCGGAAGAATGGAGAATCACCGGCTGGTCGGTACGCCGGTGCGCTACCCCGGCGACGCAGAAGAGATGGACGCGCTGAGCATTCTCCCCGGCGGCGACATGGTGGAAATGCTCGCCAACCTCGTCACCGAATTGTCGGGCGAGGACCCGGTGCAGGCAATCGGGGTGGCGGTGCCCGGTATTGTGCGACACGGTATCGTGGAAGACTCGCCGAACCTTTCCCAGATCAAAGGCATGCGCATGGCCGAGGAACTCGGCAAAGTGCTGGCGGGCCGGGGCATCACCGCGCCGGTACACGTCGCCAACGATGCCGACGCCATCGCTGCCGGAGTGGCGGCGACCCGCGGACAGCTCGACCGCCTTACGCGGGTGTGGACCATCGGCAACGGCATCGGCTACGGACGCTGGCCTTATGTCGAGGGGGTATGGGAAGGCGGCCACGTCACCGTGACTCTCGATCCCAAGGAGCGCTACTGCGGATGCGGCGGCGTGGGACATCTCGAAGGCATCATGGGCTATCGCGCCATGCGATTGCGCTTCCTCGACCGCGAGCCGGAAGAGATTTTCGTACACGCCAAGCAAGGCGATGTACGCTGCCGCGAATTCGTTGACCTGTGGCACCGTGCCCTGGCTGCGGGCACAGCTTCGTTCATTCATCTCGCCGGGCCGGGGCGCTTCTACTTCACCGGGCACAACGTGGGATTTTTAGATGTGAGTTTGTTACGGGAACACCTGGAGAGCATGGTGAAGATGAGCCCGCTGCAAAGCTTCTCACTGGAAGTGCTGCCGCCCGACGACGCTACCGCGCTTCTGGGAGCGGGCGTATCGGCGTTGCGCGCCCTGACGTGGTGAACGCATCCAGTTGGTGACACCGATTGCGACGAAACCGGCGCTCGAGTCACCTGGTGCCGGTTCGCACTTCCGATCCCCTCGCCATCACCGTCCAGTGTGTGTTGTCCGGCGAGAATTCCTGCCGGTACTCGATTTTGTCGCTGCCGGTAAACACGTTGACTACGCGGAAATAGGTCACCGTCTCCCCTTCCCTGGACTGCCATGGGAAGGTCCAGACATTTCCATCAATGGTCAACTTGCCGGATCCCGACTGGCCGCCACCAAGGGGGATCTGGTAGCTGGTGAACTCATTGGCATGTTCATCAAATGTGAAGACCAGCAGCACCTTCGATTCGCCGTTCACATACTGGTTACAGGCGAAGTAGCTTCCGCTCTTCCAGCAATCGTTATGCAGCGAGGACTTTTCGTGTCCCGCCTTGCTGTGGGCGGTATCGATGCGGTCGATGGTGATGTCCCAATTTCCTTCGTAGGCACGAAGGGCATCGATGCCGGCAGGCTTCTCCGCCGCCGCGGCGGGACAAATTTGACACAAGCAGATGACAAACAACGTGAACCATCCGAAGCGTGGCACGCGCATTCCTCCTGGCGGATTCGGCTGCGCTTCGATGGTAGGCCGGCTGGTTCGAGGGCCCTAGGGAAATGTCACGAACGGTAAGTCATGCGGGGCCGGCGAGCATTCCGGCTAACAGGGCGGTGCGGGGGGCCAGGTGTTCAAGCAGGATGGATTCATGCGACGCGTGGGCTCCTTCACCCACGGCGCCCATCCCGTCGAGCGTAGCAATGCCCAGCGCAGAAGTGAAGTTGCCGTCGGAGGCGCCTCCGGTGGCGGCTTCGTCGAGAACCAGGCCCAATTCAGCGGCTAACGTGCGGGCGCGGCGGTAAAGGGCCACGGTGCCACGGGTCCGCTCCATGGGCGGGCGATTGATGCCGCCGGTTACCGCCAGGGAACACCGCGGATCGCGGGCCCTGAGCGCGGCGAACTTGCGTTCGATGCGCGGGCCGTCGGATTTGCGCGCGATGCGCACGTCCACTTCCGCCCACGCCTGGGCAGGAATCACGTTGGTCTTGGAGCCGCCGCCCGCCATGCCGACGCTCACGGTCAATCCGCGCGACAGATCGGTCCAGCTACTAACTGTCTCTGTCACGCTCGCCAACTCGCGCAGGGCGCTGGCACCTTTTTCGAAATCGACACCGGCGTGCGAGGCGACTCCCTGGATATCGATGCGCCAGTTGCCAGTGCCTTTACGCGCGGTTTTATAAGCCAGGCCCTGGGCGGGCTCCAATACGTAAACGGCCGAACACTCCTGGGCCAGCAGTTCCGTGATGGGACGTGACACCGGGCTCCCGATTTCTTCTTCGCTATTGAGCAGGAGCACGATCTCTCCTTCGAGCAGCGCTGCCTCGGCGAGCATTTCGATGGCTGTGAAAGCCATGGCCACGCCTGCCTTCATATCAAGAGTGCCCGGTCCCCACAAGCGGCCTTCGCCGATGCGACAGGGCATGGACTTCAATGTACCGATGGGCCACACCGTGTCGATATGTCCGAGCAGCAAGCGCCGGCTGGCCGCAGGCGCGCGCCGGGAGCCAAAACGGCACTCCAGCACGTTGCCATACGCACGCTGGCGATGTGCTTTCACGCGTCCGCCCAGGGCTCGGGCCGTTTCCGCAGCAAGGTCTGCGCACGCATCCACGGCGGACTTCTCATCGGAAGGGGACTCGGCGCGCACCAGTTTCTGGATCAGGTTGAGCAGCGCGGGCTCTTTGCGGCGAGCGCCCGCGAGCAGAGCGCGCAAGGGTACGGATTCGGCGGAGGGTGGCGATGTAGGAGGCACTTTGAGAGGATCCTCACTGAGAAACTTCACCGATTCTACGCTTTCGGGTCTCCGGGGCACGCCCGATATGCTGAGAAGAGACAGCTTAGAACCTCAACGTGTGGTAAAAAAGCCACATGACAGATTCCGAAGGTACCGTCTAACCTACCAGTACGGACACGTAGAAACTGGTTGGAGTCGTATTTTGTCCCAGACTGAGCATTTGGAACAGACCATCGCTGGACCGCTCTCGTTTGAGGGGGTTGGGCTTCATTCCGGGGCACCGGTTACCATGCGCCTGCTGCCCGCGCCGGCCGGTTCAGGCATTGTCTTTCGTCGTACCGATCTCGATAACTTTGAAATTCCCGCCAACGGCCGCAACGTTGCCAAGGTCAGCTACGCCACCAGCCTGATGCGCCATGGCGTCCTGATTTCGACCACGGAACACCTTCTTTCTGCGCTTATCGGCATGGGCGTGGATAACGTGATCGTGGAGCTCGACAACCTGGAGTTGCCTATCCTCGATGGCAGCGCCCTGCCGTACGTCGAGGCCTTTCAGAGTGCAGGCATCCGGACCCAGAAGCGACGGCGTGAGTATGTCCGTGTGTTGCGCCCGGTTGAGGTGCGCGAAGGGGACAAGTTTATTGGCGTCTATCCAGGTTCCGGGTACAGCATTCAATACGCCATCGATTTCCCCTATCCCATCGGACAACAAACAGCGAGCATCGACCTGGCCGCCGAAACCTACGGCACCATGATTGCCCCGGCGCGCACCTTCGGCTACAAGGCCGACGAGAAGCGGTTGCGCGACATGGGCCTGATTCGCGGTGCGGGCCCCGCCAACGCCATTATTCTGGGCAAGCACGGCCCGGAGAACGGGCCCTTACGTTTCGGCGATGAATACGTGCGCCACAAGGTTCTGGACCTGATCGGGGACCTGGCGCTCGCGGGGCGGCGCATTGAAGGCCATGTGGTGGCAGAGCGCGCCGGGCATGCCATGCATACGGCGCTGGTCTCCCGCCTTCTCAAGGACCGTTCGGCCTGGGAGTTTGCGCGTGTCCCGGTCGAATCGGCCAAGGAATCAAGCGCTGGCGAGTTGGACGGTGCTTTTGTTGGTGCAACTCTTCTGGAGGCTTGAACCGGCGGCTTTGCAACCTTAAGAGATGCCGGCTCCTCCAAGAGCTGCTTTCAAATTCTCTTGATTCCCTCTGCAGATTCTTCCCCTCTGCCCGCCTGGGATAACCCTTCCGATTCGCTCGCGAAGGCAAACCGCGGCATTAGACTGGATTCGACGTTCGCACTTCAAAGTCTTTGTCGCAGGCTGTCAGCGGAAGGGGTCAAAGCAGCGTGGCCGAAGTGAAAGCACAAGTGATGGCGCCCGACCGGACGCCGACTTTTCGATTCGCGATCATTCTGCTGGCACTGGTCAATCTCGTCGTCCTCGGCACCCGCCTCTGGCCATGGCAAAACGCCATGAACCTGCCCGGAAATGGGACGACCGCGGTCGATCCCGCCATAAGCCTTGCGGCCTATGTTGGCTTGGGCTTCTGGATCGGCGGCGTGCGCACTTCATCTGCAAAGAAATCGCTCTTATCGGCCGCGCTGCTTGGTGTTGTTGCGGGACTGTTCCTGGTGGGACAGGTGGTGCTGGCGGCGCGCGGGGGTATCTCCGATACCGCCGAGCCGGATCATGCGCAGTGGGCGCTGCTGGCTGCCGGGGCGCTGGTGCTTGCCTTAGTGGGGCTGCGCACGGCGAGGGCCGGCCACGCCATCGGCTTCTGCATGGTGTGCTCCATCTGGGCTGCGCTGGTGGCATCGCTGATGGCCACCACCGCGATCCTGGCCGAAGTTTATTTCGCCAACGGGCAGGCGGCCGACACGGCCGATCCCTGGAAGCAGTACGAGGGCCTGGCCATCGGCACGCCCGCCATGCAGGCGTTCGTGCAGTCGCTCGACACCATCACGGCGTTTCTACTCATCGGGCCCATCATCGCGTGTATCGCCGGCGGCATCTTCGCCAACTTCGGCAAGCCTTCAAAGGCTTGACACGCGGGACTCGCGCGCCGCGCTGGTTATGCGAACAGAATGCACATGGGTGCGGCAGCGGCGTAGCTCTTCCCCTCATTCGCGAGCGCCCCGGTTTTCGGATCGCGTGCGAACACGGACAGAAGATCCGAATTCTGATTGGCGACCAGCATCCAGCGCTCTGTAGGATCGAGCGTAAAGTTGCGAGGCGTCTTGCCTCCGCAACTGGTGCGGCCGATCGGCGTCAGGGCGCCTGTAGCCGGGTCGGCAGTAAATCCATAGAGGAAGTCGACGCCCCGATTGGCGAAGTACACGTTGCGGCCATCCTTCGAGATCACGGTGTCGCAGCCGGTGGATTTGGGGTCGGGACCGGAGGGCAGCAACGCGATGTGGGTGACAAAGGTCAGGCTTCCATCGGCCTTGTTCCACTTGAGCACATCGACGCTCGAGGTGAGCTCGTTCACGCAGTAGGCGGTGAAGCCGTTGGGATGAAAATGCAGCGTGCGCGGACCGTTGCCGGGCTTGGAAGAATATTTGCCCGCCGGCTTCAGCTCGGCGGTGGCGGCATTCAGGCTGTAGATGTGAATGCAGTCGCTCCCCAGGTCATTGATGTACGCGAACCGGTTATCGGGCGAGTAGGACGCGAAATGGGCGTGCGCGCTCTGCTGGCGGTCGGCGACCGGGCCATGGCCGGAGTACTGCTCGGTCCACACCGCGGGGCTCAACTTGCCTTCGCGGATGAGGAAACTGGCCGCGCTGCCGCCGCCGTAGTCCGCGGAGAGCAAGACTTTGCCGGAGTGGTCGAGGGCTACATGGCACGTGCCGGTGTTGGCGGAATTCTGGGCCGACAAGGGATGGAGAGTGCCATTCTGCACCTCGTAACTGGCAACTTCCCCGGTAGACTTGCCGTTGAAACTGTCGACCTCGGATGCGGCGAAAAGGAACTTGTGGCCCGGCGCGAAAGTGATCCAGTCGACGTTTGCGATTTTGGCGGCCACTCCGGCAGGTGTCAGCTGCCCGGTCGTTGCATCCCAATCGTAGGCGAGAATGCCATCGGGCTTGTTGGAACCGATAAATACACGCTGGCGTGCAGTGGCGGCGAAGTTGCGCGTAGCGGCTGCGGCAACGGTGGCAGCGGAAGTTGCTTTAAGAAAGTGGCGTCGGTTAAGACTCAACATGGCAGAAGCGATTGTCGCCGATAGCACCTTGCCGGCGCCAGCATCGTGGCGGGGCGCGATCTTCTAAACTGGCAGCAGGGAGCCAGACTTGTCCCACTTCATCAGCTTTGTGCGCATTCCGGCTCTCGCCATCCGCCAGCACATCCGGCCGCTTGCTGCGTCAGGCATTCTCGAAGAAGACAGCCTGCGCATGCGCGTGTGGCCGAACGACATCGACGTGAACCTGCACCTGAACAATGCGCGGTACCTCAGCATGATGGACTTTGGGCGCACCCATCTGCTGGCTCGCATGCAGCTGCTGGATCACATCCTGCGCGCGCGATGGACTCCGCTGGTGGGTGCGGTGTGGATGACGTACCGGCGCTCCCTTCCGCTGTTTTCGAAGTTCACGCTCAGTTCGAAGCTGATCTGCTGGGACGAGCGCTGGTTCTATATCGAACAGGTTTTCACCGGAAAGCAGGGCCTGGCCGCAGTCGGCTGGGTCAAGGGCATGCTGCGCGATGCAAGCGGCGCTTTGAATCCGCAAAATGTGCTGGAAGTCGTGTTCCCCGAAGTTATCAGCCCGCCGATGCCCGATGCGATTGCCACCTGGAACGAACTCACGCGCGAGAAACTGCAAGCGGGAAGCGGGTAGTTATCGGTGAGATAAAACTCGCTCCGCCGCGACCGGTTGCGGCGGAGCGCCGTGGTACCGCACGTTCTCGCTCCCGGCGTGCGTACCACACTGAAGCACTCAGCGATTCATCGTGAAGATCACATTCACGGTCGTCTCCACCTCAACAGGCGCACCATTCAGTAGAAAGGGCCGGTAACGCCAGTTACTCACGGCGTCGAGCGCCGCCTGGTGCAACATGGCCGGACCGCTGATGACGTGCAGGTTTTCAATGGTTCCCGATGTAGAGATCGTGGCCTGCAAGACCACTACGCCCTCGGTGCGACTGGCCACCGCGATGGGCGGGTAGACGGGTGGAGTTTTCTTGAGCAGCAGCCCAGACACTACTCCTGAAGAGAGATGCACGGGGCCTTTGGGCTCGCCCCGGACAACCGGACGGATTGTCTGGCCTGGGAAAAGAGAGCCGGGTATGCCCGACTCTGCCTGGCTCGGATCGAGGCCCGGAATTGTCGCACTGGGCGCGGGCTCCAGTTTGGTGAGCAGCGCGATCGTGGTTGGGATCCTGGGCGGGGCAAAGATATGCCCATTCTCAATTTCCGAGTGGTTGCGCGACGTCTGCGGTGCGGCTTGCGGCACGGGCCGCGGAGGCGGGGGTGGTGGCGGCGGCGCTTCGAGCAGAATGTTCATCATCTGGCGCGGCAATGCCTCGGGGTAGATGAGTGGTATCAGGATCAATGCGAGCAGGATCGATCCGTTGAAGAAGAAGGCGGCGATCATCCAGCCGCGGCTGCGTGTGCGGATTCTGCCCGTGGATTCGAAGGTGGAGTCTTCAAACATGGCTTGCCTCTCGAACATCCATTCAGCCGCGCTGATCAAGAGGCAGATCACCCTGCGCGCAAGCAGCCTCGGCCGCTCTACGCGTTCATCATCACGCGGCAAGCGGAGTTCAAGGCATCGCGCCACCCCTGCGACGAAGTTTATTCGTCCGGAGTTCCGGGCCTCTGCTCAACCCAATCGGAACCACTGTGCTTGTGTAGACACCACGGACCCGCGAAGTGTTCCCGGCAATGCGCGAAGCTTTGCGATTTCGTAACGCAAACAAGGAGCGCAGTCGTTGCGTTACACTCCAGAACATCAAAGGGAAGTTAGTTCGGAGATACTCATGAAACTGTTTCGCTTGTTCGTTTTCGCAATCGCCGCAATCTCCATCGCCAGTGCCCAGGACGCCTCTCCGGGTGCAGCCGCCGAACATTCGCCCAGTCCCGAAGCCACGTTGAGCTATATTCACGCAGCGTGGGATACGCTTACTCGTTCCATGACCGATTGCCACTCGCTGGTTGACATCAAGGTCACAGCTAATCCCATCCTGTACTTGCCGGCCGAGGTTCCTGCACCTCCCGCAGTGACGGAACTGGAACAGAAGTGCCACGTGAAGATTGCCGCGTTGCCGAAGCGCATCGAAAAACTCGGCGATGTGCATCCTGAAGAATTGGCTAATGCCGGACTGCTCTATCTGCCCAATCCTTATGTTGTTCCCGGCGGGCGCTTCAACGAGATGTACGGCTGGGATAGTTACTTCATTCTTCTGGGACTGGAAGCCGATCATCGCGCGGCTTTAGGCAAAGGGATGGTCGATAACTTCCTGTTTGAGATAGAACACTATGGCGGAGTACTTAACGCAAACCGCACTTACTATCTAACCCGGTCCCAGCCTCCGTTTCTGACATCGATGATTCGCGCCGTCTATGAAAACCCTGCCAGCTTTGCCGCCACGCCGGCAGGACGCTCGGAGGCGCGCACGTGGCTGGAGCACGCTTACACGCTCGCAGAGAAAGACTACTCAACATGGACGCGGCCCGAACATCTTGCCGGCACAACCGGCCTGGCGCGCTACTTCGACTATGGCAGCGGCCCGGTGCCCGAGATGGCCGACGACAGCACTTACTATCCGGATGTTATCCGCTGGCTGATCGCGCACCCGAAGGAAGGCGGAGACAGCTTCCTGGTGAAAGGTTCCGAGCATCCCGATAGCGCCGAGGCCATGCACCTGAAGCAGACCAGCTGCGATGTGAATGTGGGCGCGGTCTGCATGCGCGCATGGGCTGGCGGGTATCGGCTCAGCAAGGATTTCTATATCGGCGACCGCGCCATGCGCGAATCCGGATTCGATCCGAGCAATCGCTTCGGACCGTTTTCCGGAGCCACGCATCACTTCGCGCCCGTGTGCCTGAACAGCCTGCTCTATCGCTATGAACGCGATCTCGAACATATCGCTCACCTGCTGGGCAAACCCACCGAAGCAGCGCACTGGGATCATCGCGCACAGGTTCGCAATACCGCTATCCATCGTTACATGTGGCGCGCCAAGGATGGCGTCTTCGCCGACTATGACTTTGGCCATGCGCGGACATCGACCTATGCGTACATCGCCTCACTCTATCCACTGTGGGCCGGCGTTGCCACGCGCGAAGAGGCGAAGCAAGTGGTCGCCAAACTTAACCTGTTCGAACGTCCGGGCGGCTTGTCGATGAGTAACACCAATACCGGCCTGCAGTGGGATGAGCCATTCGGGTGGGCGCCGACAAACTGGATCGGGGTAGCGGGACTGGAGTCGTCCGGATTTCACGCCGAAGCTGCGCGCATCGGACAACATTTCGATGGAAGCGTCGATGTGAACTTCGCAATCGATGGCACCATTCGCGAGAAGTACAACGTGGTTTCGCAAAACGCCAACGTGCAGGTAAGTACCGGTTACAAGCACAATGAAATCGGCTTCGGCTGGACCAATGCCGTCTATCTCAAGATGAAAGAGCTCGTGCAGCAGGCCGCAACGGCAGCCTCGAACTAACTGGCAGTTATCAACTCAATGGGGCGTCCGCAGCTGCGGACGCCCCATTGAGTTGCCGATTTAGAGTTACTCCGGCAGTGTAACCGTACCTTTCACATTGAAAGTGCCAGCAACTGTCGGGACGCCTGTGCCGGGCTGCCCCCCGCCAACGCTCACTTTGTATTGACCTTCCGGGATGACCGGCTCGCCGGCTTCCGTCACCATGCTCAGGTCGCGCGGCTTCAACTCAAAGTGGACTTTCTGCGATGCGCCCGCATCGAGATGGACGCGCTGGAAGGCCCGCAGAGCCCGCAGGGGTGCGCCTTTGACGTCGGGGAAGCTGAGGTACAACTGCGCAACCTCATCTCCCGCAATCTTGCCGGTGTTGGTCACGGTAACTTCCGCCGTAACTGGATCACCCGCCTTGATTGCGCCCTTCGAAACACTTAGTCCACCATAAGTGAACGTTGTGTAACTGAGTCCATAACCAAACGGATAAAGCGGCTTGCCGTCGAAGTAGCGATACGTACGCCCCTTCATCGCATAGTCTTCGAATGCGGGGAGCTGATCGACGCCGGTATAGAAGGTAACCGGCAACCGACCGGCTGGATTGTTTTTGCCCGACAGGGTTTCCGCCACTGCCGCGCCGCCTTCTTCTCCGGGATAGAACGCATCGATGATGGCGTTGGCATGCGCCTGCGCCCAGTTGACCGCGAGGGCGCTGCCGTTGGTCAGCACTACAACGAGCGGCTTGCCCGTGGCGGCGATCGCCTCAAGCAGATCCTGTTCGGGCTTGGGTAAGTCGAGGCTGGTGCGGTCGCCGCCTTTGAAGCCGGCTTCGCTCACCTGCATCTCCTCGCCCTCGAGTTCGCTGGTAATGCCGACTACCGCGACCACGACATCGGCGCTCCTGGCTGCGTCGATGGCTGCGGGCTGGGGCGCCAGATCGACCTTGGACCAGACGAGCCTGGCGCTGGGCGCGCCGCCCTCAAAGGGAGGCGTGTATTCAACGCGTAACTGTGCAGGCTTGCCGGCTTCGAGGTGGACCCGTCCCAGCTTGGCTTCGCTGGCATCGCCGTTATACGAGTTAGTCACGTTTTTGCCGTCAAGCTGAATGCGGAAGAAGCCATTGGCTTTGAGTCCAAGGTTGTATTCACCGGTTTCGGGAGCGGTGAGCTGGCCCTCCCAGCGAATCGAAAGCGGATGAACATCGGCGGCTTCAGGCGGGAG
Organism: Occallatibacter sp.; assembly: GCA_036488735.1. Taxonomy (GTDB): domain Bacteria; phylum Acidobacteriota; class Terriglobia; order Terriglobales; family Acidobacteriaceae; genus Telmatobacter. The sequence goes on along the minus strand of DASXHC010000039.1, from coordinate 206,678 downwards.
CGGGGTCGCGGCTGGATCGATGCCCGGATCGATGCGTTCAGCCAGAGACTTGGCGCCGGCGGGGTTGTTGATATTGGTCATGTCGAGCTTGGAGAAACTGGCCTTGATGCCGGGCTTGCCATCGGTGGTAAGTGCAGAGGCAGGCACCGGCTCGGCATCGTGGAGCAGGAATTGCGTTCCGGCGACGTAGTTGATGGTGGCTCCGGAAAACTCCGCCTTCAACCCTTCGAGAATCGAAACCGTGTGCGTGGGTTGGCCGTTGTAGTTGCCGAGCAATACCTTGGTCTGGTTGGCGAGCGGACCGACAACGGCGATCTTGATGCCGGACGACTTGAGCGGCAGGACGCCGTCGTTTTTCAAGAGCACGATGGACTCGTTGGCCAGTTTGCGGGCGAGGGTGCGATGCTCGGCACTGTTGAGTTCGCTCTCATCGATCTTGGTGTAAGGCACCATCTCCGGCGGATCGAACATGCCCAGCTTCATGCGCGCCACGAAGAGCCGGGTGACGGCAACGTCGATATCGCTTTCCTTCAGGAAGCCCTGTTTAACCGCATCGAGATAGGGCTTGTAATCGTGATCGTCATTCACCTTGAATGTGAAGTCGACGCATTCGTTGTCCATGCCGCGCTTGAGCGAGATGGCGGAAGCTTCAGGCTGCGTGGGCTTGAACTTGTGGCCCTGGAAGATATCGATGACCGCGCCGCAATCGGAGACAACGTACCCTTTGAATCCCCATTTGCCACGCAGTTGATCTTCAAGAAGGAATTCATTCGCGCATGCGGGCTGTCCGTTGATGCTGTTGTATGCGCACATCACGGAATCGGCCTTGGCCTCGGTTACCGTGGCGCGGAATGCGGGCAGATACGTGTCGATCTCGTCATGCTTGCTGATGGGCACGTCGGCGGTATGGCGCGTTGTCTCCGGTCCGCTGTGAACGGCGAAATGTTTCGGGGTGGAGATCACGCGGAAGTATTTCGGGTCATCGCCCTGCATGCCGGTCACAAAGGCCACGCCCATGCGCGCGGTCAGGAACGGATCCTCGCCGTAGGTTTCCTGTCCGCGGCCCCAGCGCGGATCGCGGAAGATGTTGATGTTCGGCGCCCAGAAATCAAGGCCCTCGAAGATATTGCTATGTCCCGCACGCACATCCTGCGCATGCTTGATGCGGCCCTCGGTGCCGATGGCGATCGCCATTTCATGAATGGCCGGCGCATCAAACGTGGCTCCCAGGCCGATGGGCTCAGGGAATTCTGTGGTCCCGTTCACCGCCACGCCGTGCAACGACTCGCTCCACCAGTCGTACGCAGGCACGTTGAGACGCGGAATGGCGCGCGCCTGGTTCACCAGCTGGGTCGCCTTCTCCTCCAGCGTCATACGCTTGACCAGGTCGGCCGCGCGCTGCTCCGGCGAAAGACTGGTATCGAGATAGGGAGCCTTCTGCGTATCCTGTGCACACACAGACATGCTCAAGCAAATGAGAGCCACCGTGGCCGCCTGCAAACGTAAACCTTTCATCGCATCCCTCATCGTGGGCCAGCTTTCATCGATTTCTGGTACGGAACCGGAAATCGTTTGCCGGCTCTCCGGCTGCCACCCTAATGGGCCGCGGAATGGTCTGTCAAGGAGAGCAAGCACAGCGGTTCGCATCAGAAAAATCGGTTTATTGATGGGACGGCCGCCGATTTGGCCAGCGAGCCCGCCGCACCGCCAATCCCGGCGACATGGCTGCAGCTTGTCGCGCGTTTGTCGAAACGGTGTAACCTTGCCCCTGCCCCCTTCGTATGTGCTAGCAGAGGCAGGAAGACGATGCAAAGCGGCGTCAGCTCCGAGTTGGAACAGTTGATCGAGTTCCGGCAAGGGACCGCCGAATCACGCGAGGCTGCCTTCGAAGCGCTCTTTCGCCAGCATCAGCGCGCGGTCTACGGATGGATTTTGCGCATGGTGCGCAACCCGGCGGCGGCGGAAGATCTCACGATCCAAACCTTCTGGCGAATCTACCAGGCTCACGCGCGCTTCGACCCGGAGCGTGGATTCGAGCCATGGGCACGGCGCATCGCCACCCACGCCGCACTGGATTGGCTGCGTGCGCGGCGGCCCGAGATCGGTGTGTCTGCGGATTTCTTCGCCGATTTGGCGGCGCGGGCGGGCACGAATCCGGCCATCACGGCCGAAATCCGCGCGAGGACAGCGTTGGCGTTCGCACGCTTACGGCCAGTGCTGCGCATCGCCGCCATTCTTGTCGTGGTTGAGGAGCGTCCGCACAAGGAAGTGGCCGAGGCGCTGGGAATCACAGTCACCGCTGTCAAACTCCGCGTCTTTCGCGCTCTACGCCTGCTGAGAAAAGATTTGCAGAAACAGGGGATCACACCATGAATGGAAACGAACAGGGATCAGGGGTCAGGGATCAGGGAGCAGAGTCCTTGGAGAAGCTGCTGCGGGCGGCGGTGCCGCGCATTGACGACGATGCCGAGTTGGCGCACGATCTTTGGCCGGCGATGTTGCGCAGGCTCGATGAGCGGTCAGCGGCTGTGCCCTGGTTTGACTGGGTTCTGATGGGCGGCCTTGCAGCGGTCGTCGTCGCATTTCCGGCGGCGATCCCGATGCTTCTCTACTATCTCTGAAACTTTAGCCTGCGGGCCGATTGGTCCGCGGAAAGGACTGCCGGCATGAACACACATCCTTATCTACGCGCGTTTCTGGCGGGAGCTTTTATACCGACAATCGTATTGCCCATACTGCTGTGCGGTTTTGTGGTGCTGCGCTTTGGGCTTCAGTTCCCTTTCCCGATCGAGCGCGGCCTCATCTTTCCGCTGGCCCTTGTGCCCAGCCTTTGGGCGCTGTGGAACATGCTGTGGATTGCCTCGCATGCACGCACCCATCTCTCCATCGGAGTACATGGAGCGCTGCTGCCGCTTTTGCTGCTTCCATCCGGGGCGCTGCTGGCTACTTGCCTGGGTATCCTGGCACTGGGATCGCACGGGGTTACGTGGTTCCACTCGTTCTACGTTCCCTATGCGTGGATCGCGCCGGCATTCGCCTGCGCACTGGCCGGTTACTACCTGCTGTGGAAGTACGTAGTAGCGTTTGTGAATCGAACGCTGGGTATCGCCTGAGAGCGGTGTCAGCTGTTCACCGAGAACTGTGAGGCAATCACTGTTCGGGCTCGAAGAAATCACCCAGTCCCGCGCGATGCGCATGGGCGACCATCGTCGATTGAATCTCCAGCGCCAATGCCAGCGCGGCCCGGCCTTGCCGCGCTGTCACACGCGGCGCCTTGCGGGTGCGTACGGAACCAAGGAACGACTCGATCTCCAGCCGCAGAGGCTCGCCGGGGGCAACCTCCGGCTTCACGAACGTCAGTCCGGGGCTAGGGTGGTTGCCGCCGGCCGCGGCCAACTGAGCCAAGACCGCCGGATCGGCCTTGCCTGAAGCCAGCAGCGCGGCAATCTCCGGCGGCAAAGTACCCGGCACGCCCGACTCCAGCCGGATGACGAGCAGTTCGCGGCGCGCGTAATCGATCGATACATACTGGCGCGGCTCAAAGAAACGCAGCTTACGCACACGCTCCGTTGAAACCCGCGAGGCCGTAAAGTTGGCGACGCAGCCGGATTCGAACTCTACTCGGACGTTGGCGATATCTACTTTGGGCGATAGTATTGGCAGACCCACGGCACGCACTTCCCGCACAGGGGATGCGGCGAAAGTGAGGACAATGTCGAGGTCGTGGATCATGAGGTCAAGCACCACGTCCACGTCGAGCGAACGCGGTGTAAAAATGGAGAGCCGGTGGGCTTCAAAGAACATGGGACGTTTGAGGCGGGGCTGCACGGCCAGCACCGCGGGGTTGAAGCGTTCCAGGTGTCCGACCTGCAGGATGCGGGCACCTCTCTCGGAGCGGGCGATCAGATCGTCGGCCTCGTCGAGGCTCCCTGCCAGCGGCTTCTCCACCAGCAGGTCGATTCCCGCCTCCAGCAGGACGGAAGCTACGAGGTGATGATGCAGGGTGGGCACGGCCACGGAGACCGCATCCAGGCGAAGATCGGCTGCGAGCAATTCTTCTGCCGTGGCGAAGACGGGAATTCCGTACCTGGCTTCAGCGTCGGCAGCCCGCGCCGAATCCGGCTCGATGGCAGCGACGAGAGACACACCCAAACCGGCTGCCTCGAGCTCGCGGTACACCCGAAGATGGTTGCGGCCGAAGGCCCCCGCACCGGCGACAGCTACGCGGACAATGGATTCGCCGGCGATTTTTACTTTCCTTCCACGGCTTTGAGGCAGCGGCCGTACAGTTGCAGGAGTTCGGTCACGTGCTCTTCGGGCTTGGTGCCGCCGGAAGCGATGAATCCGGTCGAGGACGCGGCCGGCCGTCCGATGTTGGCGGTGGCAGCGACGAATTTGAGTAAGTCGAGTGCGATGTCTTCATTGCGGCGAGCCCCGAGGCCCGCAGTGCCGATGGCGTCCATCCTGGTAAGTCTCCTGATCAATATCCGAGAAGTATCCGAAGAGAGATGCTACCAGATGGGGCACGATCGGAACGACAAGGCAGCCGCGGACTGCTTGATACCCACCGGGGGTGCCGATTGAAGTAAAGGACACGACGGATGGCGTCAACATTCGGACAATCGATCAAAGTGCAACCGGAGCGTCGCTGGCAGCCCGCCCTTCGTTATAAACTCTCCTGTGATGGAAACAATTGGCTGTGGCACCGCGATCGTGACGCCTTTCCGGGCGGATGGAGCTATCGATGAAGGCGCGCTCCGCTCCCTGGTCGACTGGCAGATCGAGTCCGGCATCCACTTCCTGGTCGCTTGCGGATCCACCGGGGAAGCAGCCACCCTTGACGAAGACGAGTGGCTCGACGCCATTCGCATCGTGCTTGACACCGCCGCGGGCCGGGTGCCGGTTTTTGCCGGCTGCACCCACAACTCCACGCGCGTCCTGGTGCGTCAGGCCGGATTGCTGGGCCAGTTGAACGGTCTCGCCGCGGTGCTCTCGGCCAATCCTTACTACAACAAGCCTACGCAGGAAGGCCAGTTCCAGCACTTCCTGGCCCTGGCACAGACCGTCGATCCACTTCCCGTGGTGCTTTACAACGTGCCCGGCCGCACTGCCGCCAACCTGGAGCCGGAAACTGTGATCCGCCTGGCCGCAGCCGCGCCCAACATCCAGGCCATCAAGGAAGCCAGCGGCAAGCTCCCCCAGATCGCCCAGCTCGTCCAGGGACTTCCGCCCAGCTTCAAGATTTTTTCCGGCGACGATAACCTGGCCCTGGCCGCGATCGGCATCGGCGCCCACGGTCTCATCAGCGTGGCCTCCAACGAGGCCCCCGCCGAAGTGAGCCGCATGATCGCCGCCGCCCTCGAAAATGACTGGTCCGCAGCACGGGCCATCGAGCAGCGTTTCGCCTCCCTCTTCGAAGCCAACTTCTGGGAGTCGAATCCGTCCCCGGTAAAAACCGTGCTCAATCTCATGGGCAAGTGCGGCGATACGGTGCGCCTGCCGCTGGTGCCTCCCATGGCGGCCACCCGCATCCGGCTTGAGAAGCTCGCCGGAGAATTAGGCCTGCTGAAGTTCGCGCACCCGGCGAACACATCCGGCGCAGCTTACCAGCAGTAACCTGGCCGAAGCGTTTCACCGGTTTATTCCTCCGCCTCGTTCAGTTGGATCGCAGGCTCGAGCCTGTGCAACAATTCGTTGTCGAGCGAAGCCGCCGATTTCCCCCATTTGTTGCCGTAATCGATTTCGGATTGCTTCTGTCCTTCTGCACGCGAGGGCGCAATGCAACGTATTGAGAAGACCGTCTTCCTTTCTTACCGGCGTACCCATGGATCTTGGGCGCTTTTGGTTTATAAGAACCTGGTCCAACACGGCTTCGACGTCTTCTTCGATTACAAAGGGATCGGCAGCGGCGACTTCGAGCAAATCATCGTTCAGAACATAAAGTCGCGGGCTCACTTCGTCGTCCTGCTCGCTCCGACCGCTTTGGAAAGGTGCGTCGATCCGGGGGATTGGGTGCGCCGGGAGATAGAAACGGCTCTTGAAACGGGCCGAAACATCATTCCCCTGCAGCTCGATGGCTTTGACTTCGCGACCGTGGAACGGCAGCTGACCGGTTCGCTGGCCCGGCTCAAGCAATACAACGCTCCGCGGATTCACACCGACTTCTTTGACGAGGGCATGGACCGCCTGCGCACACAATTTTTGAATGTGCCACTGAGCGCGGTCCTTCATCCTGCCTCAGCGCCTGCACGACGGGCCGCGACCGCCCTGCCAACTTTGGCCCAGATTCTGGGCGGAGCGTCGTTTCATGCATTCACTGCCGAACAAATCCAGGAACAAGCCATGTTGGCGACGGACGTTGACGAGAAGATTCGGCTCTTTACCGAAGCTCTCCAGCTCGAATCGACCCTCATCGAATCGTTGATCAACCGCGGCTTGGCCTGGAAGGCGAAAGGTGAGGTCGAGTTGGCGCTGAAGGATTTCACCGAGGCCATTCGCATCAAAGCTGATTGTGCAACAGCCTATGGCAACAGGGCGGAGACGCTTCTCTCCAAGGACGATTTGGCAGGCGCGCTGCAAGACTACAACCGCGCTCTCGCGTTTGAGCCGGAGAATATATGGTTTCTCCTCAACCGTGGCGCAACACGGGGAAATCTCGGCGATAAAAAAGGAAAACTGCAGGATTACAATCAGGCCGCCCTTCTGGAACCGGACAATGTGGACGTTCTCTATAACCGGGGCCGCTATCATCGGGACGAGCAACATTTCAAGGCTGCGCTGCGCGATTTCAACAAAGCCCTTCGCATCCGGCCCGACGCGGTCTTAGTTCTCATGGACCGGGGCAAACTGCTGGCGGACCAAAAAGATCCGGAAGGAGCAATGCGGGATTTCAATGAAGCCATACGGCTGTCGCCGGACTTGGCAGAAGGCTATTGGCATCGCGGCCTGGTTCGCTCCCGGACCGGAGATAAAGAAGGAGCCCTGCAGGACTACGATGAGGCCATACGAATCGCTCCGGACAAACCCGAGCCTTATTGGTCCCGGGGGTGCGTACGCGACGAGCGCGGGGATTCCGCAGGAGCGGAACAGGATTTCAATGAAGCGGAACGGCTGGAGGGCAAATAGATTTTCAATTGCCATTTTTCGCTGTCGAAACAGCCGCCATTCATCCGTCATGGTAGTGGCGGCGCTTTTCAGTCCGCCTACAATCCACCACGGAGGTTCGACATGCAATATCTACTGACTCTTTACGCGGACGAGGCGGGCTGGGGCCAGATGACTCCCGAACAACAGCAGCAGGGCGTTGCCGCTTATGGCGCCTACACGCAGGCACTCTCCGCCGCCTGCGTGCTCAAAGGCTCCAATCGCCTGCAGCCCGGCACCACCGCGACCACGCTGCGAACCACAAACGGCAAGACGCAGGTTCTCGACGGCCCGTTCATCGAGTCAAAAGAGCAACTGGGCGGCTATTACCTCATCGACGTGCCGGATCTGGACGCCGCGCTGGCCTGGGCGGGCCGCTGCCCCGGAGTCGGTCACGGCGTTGTGGAAGTACGCGCGATATGGGCGATGTAGGCCAGTGTCCGCCACCCATGGCTCTCATGACGTCGTCAGGAATGACGAAATATGGGAGCCATCCTTTTTTCCCGATCGGCAATCTGAGCGTTCCCATGTCCCCTTGTGAAAACGGCGCCACGCCCAATGAAACCGCGGAAGCAGTGGCGAGGCGCAGTTATGGCAAGCTGGTGGCCTTCCTCGCGGCGCGTTCCGGCAATGTCGCGGCAGCCGAAGACGCGCTCTCGGACGCGTTTGCCTCCGCTCTCCAGGATTGGCCGGTCAAAGGCTGCCCCGCGAACCCGGAAGCGTGGCTGCTGACCGTGGCCCGCCGCAAGTTGATCGACACTTCCCGCCGCCAGCAGCGTGAAGAGCCCGCCGACGAACTGGAGCGGATGGCCGACAGCCTTGCTGCCGCGGCCGGCGAAGCTGAAATTCCGGACCGGCGGCTCGCCCTCATGTTCGCCTGCGCGCATCCCGCCATCGACGCGGCCATCCGCGCTCCGCTGATGCTGCAGGCGGTGGTCGGTCTCGACGCCGCGCGTATCGCCTCGGCCTTTCTGATGTCGCCCACCGCCATGGGACAGAGGCTTGTCCGTGCCAAAACCAAGATCCGGCAGGCGGGCATTCCTTTCCGTATCCCCGAGCACGTGGAACTAGGGGAGCGCCTTGATACCGTGCTGGACGCCATCTACGCCGCTTTCGCCGAGGGATGGACGGATGCTCTGGGCGCCGACCTCGCCCGCCGCGATCTGGCTGAAGAAGCCATCTACCTTTGCCGCGTCGTGGTGGAGTTGCTGCCCGGGGAAGCGGAAGCTCTCGGCCTCCTCGCCCTTATGTTGTATGCCGAGGCGCGACGCCGTGCCCGGCGCGACGGCGAAGGCGCCTATGTGGCCCTCGCCGAGCAGGACATCGCCCTTTGGGACGACGAGCGCATCAACGAAGCCGAGTCCGCCCTGCTGCGGGCGAGCGCGCTGGACTGCATCGGGCGCTATCAGTTGGAGGCCGCCATCCAGTCGGCCCATATCGCCCGCCGACGCCAGGGCCTCGACAATTGGGCCGCCATCGTCAAGCTCTACGACGCCCTCTTCGCCCTTACCGCGTCTCCTGTCGCCGCAATCAACCGCTCGGTTGCGCTGGCGGAGATAGACGGCCCCGCTGCCGCTCTTGCTGCCCTGCACGCCATCGCCGCAGATCCGCGGGTTCTGGAATACCAGCCTTACTGGGCCGCCCGCGCCGACTTCCTGGCCCGCTCCGGTGCTCATACGGATGCCGACCATGCTTACCAGATCGCCATCGGTCTCGAACGCGACGCCTCGGTCCGGCAGTTCCTCGACCATCGCCGCGCGCAGTTGGCAGGAGAACGCCATTAGCGGTGCGTCCTGATTTCTGTCTGCTGCTCGAGATTCGGCGCTTTCACTGTTGCCGGATGGTTGCCACAAATCTCCCGCTCGTTTCTCGACCACACCGTGGGAACCTGGATCTAAACGCGCGGCTCGGCGCCGCGCGCGTAGGCGATCGACGAGATGCAGCAAAAACCGAGGGCGGTGCGCAATGGGCTTATTGCCTGGGCGGTGCGGGAGGCGGTTCCCACTTCACGCCGGGGCGGGCCACCGCGTACATCTCCGCGCCGATCTTGTCGAAGAGGGCGTAGCGGTCCTTGCCATCCATGTAGAGGTCCATGTGCGTGCGATCGGGCAGGTAGGTAAAGTGGGCGTCGGCGCCCAGGCGTGCCAGCACGGCATCGAACTTGTGCGCCGCACCGTCGAGATAGAACGTATCGGCGGTTCCCACGATCAAATGAATGCGGCCCTTGAGGTCGGCTCCGCGCTCGGCCCACGTGGTCTCAACGATGTGCGCGAGATCGTAGTGCTCGCGCCAATACGCCACCACTTCAGGATGGACTTTGCCCGTCACACGATCGAACATCTCTTCCGGCGCGCCGCTCGGGCTGCGCGGCGAAAAGACCCAGTCGAATGATGCGATCTGGCCGCCGTAGTCACCCAGCACTTGCTCCAGGCGCGCAAACTGCTCGAAGGTCGCCACCACTTTTCCCTTGTCGCGGAATAGAGGAATAGCCGAGCCATCGGGGTTGTGGTAGACATTGGCGTTTTGTGCGTAGAGGTCCACGTTGGTGAAGTCGTGAAAGTCGCTGGGGTCGGGGGACGTCGACCATGTCCCGCCAAAAACTTTTGGATAGTTGACCTCGAGTTGCAGGGTTGCCCACCCGCCGCTGGAGTGCCCATTCAACAAGCGGCCGGAAGGTTTCGCATCCATGCGGTACTTCGACTCCAGTTGGGGAATCAACTCGGTGCTCAACGCCGTGCCCCATGGCCCATCATTGACTGAGTCGGCAAACTCATGCGTGCCTTGCGCCAGGGACTCATCCAGCATGACCCAGATCATGGGCGGCATCTTGCCTGCCTTCATGCGTTCGTAAATCCGCAGGCCGCTGACAAGCCCGGACTCCAGATCGCCTCCGAATCCATGGGTCCAATAGGCAACAGGAAACTTCTCCGACTTGTGCGCGGCATACGCGGGTGGCAAAATTACCCATGCCCGGATCTTGACCGGGTGCCCCCAGAACCGCGTCAACACTGGGCTTTCGATCTCCACCCGTTGCGCCACATCGGGAGTGGCCGCGGCTTTGAGCTTTGCCATCGCCTCCGCGCGCTGCGGGTTTGGTTCCGGATGATGGTCGAGCGTCAGCATCGGCTCTTCCGAACTTCCCGCCTTCCATCCGGCCAGCGTGGCCACCGGGCTGATCCAGTCCTGAGGGACGCGCTCGCGATAGTTGTAGTTGTGATCCACGTCCAAAACAGCCTGCGCTTCGTAGATACCGGCGGGCAGCGAGGAGAAGGGCCTGGGATAGGCAATTTCGTCGGCGTCGAATTCGATCACTGAACCAGGCGCCAGGTCATGCACCTCGCGCGCCGCCACCCACACCTCACCGGGGTGGAACTCGCTCACGTTGACTTCCTTGTCTTCCGTTCCCTTTTTCAGAAACACCAGGAGACGCCCGCTGATGGGCGCGGTTACTGTGGACGCGACCTGCACCCGGAAGAACGCATGCGGCGACGGCGCCTGGCTCACTAGTTGTGCAGCGGCCAGCACCGCATAAGCAAATCCGCCCGCCCAATTCTTCATAGCCCGGGCACATATGAAATCCATCGTTTCCCTCATCTGCAGAATTCGACCTTCACTGTCCAACTAGAGCATAGCGGCCCACTCCCTGCCCGTACCATGAGTACATGCGATTTATCGGTTCGGCCGCCACGCTCGTCTTCTGCTGCTGTTCGCTGCATGCGCAAACCGCAGGTGTCATCCGCCACCTGGATGGAACCACGATGTCCGCTGCTGACGCCGATGCGTATGCGGCCAAGACTCTGCAGGCCGCGCACGTGACGGGAGCCGAGATCGCCGTTATCAACCAAGGCAAACTGGTGTGGAGCGCAGCCTTCGGAATGCGCCGTAAAGATCCTCCGTTGCCCATGGACCGCGATACAACGCTGTGGGCTGCATCGATCACGAAGAGCATCTTCGCCACCTACGTGATGCAGCTGGTGGAGCGCGGCGAATTCAGCCTGGACAAACCGATCGCCCAGCAACTCGACAAGCCACTCAACCAGTACGACGCCTACAAGGAAACTGCCGCCGACCTGGTGCGTGATCCGGCATGGCCCCTGGTCACGCCGCGCATGCTCTTATCGCACTCGTCGGGGCTGGCCAACTTCGCCACCATCGAGCCCGACAAGAAAATGCACCTGCGCTTCAAGCCCGGAACCCAGTTCCTTTACTCCGGCGAAGGCATCAACCTGGTGCAGTTTGTTATTGAGCAGAAGAAACAGAAACCTCTCGACGAGTTGATGCAGGACGCCATCTTTTCACCCCTGCACATGACCCGCACCGGCATTATCTATCGCAAAGACTTCGAGGCGGACGTGGCGGACCGCTACGATCTCAAGGAAAACTTCCGCGCGCAGACCAAGCGCTTCCCCGCGCGCGCCGCAGGCTCGATGACCACGAGCGCGGAAGACCTGGCCCGTTTCACCACTGCCCTTCTGAACAACGAACTCATCCGGGCATCCACGCGTGCTCAAATGTTCAAGCCCGTGCTTATCATCGACTCAAAGCACCAGTTTCCGTTGCGGCCCGATGAAGGCAACAGTGCGGAAGCAGAAGAGGCGGGTGTTGCGTACGGGGTGGGATGGGGCCTGCTGACCCAGACCCGTTACGGGATGGCCTTCTTCAAGGAAGGCCATGGCGACGGCGCACAAAACTACATGATCTGTTTCGAGAAACAGAAGTCCTGCATGATTCTGCTCACCAATAGCGACAACGGCGAACTTGCCTTCCGTCCCCTGCTGGAAACCATCCTGGGCGACACCGCCACTCCGTGGGAGTGGGAAGGCTACACGCCCGCTTACATCGAACAGAGCCGCAAAAATCCCTAACTGGCCAGCGCGGCCTTCACGGTTTCACTCACGACGCGGCCTTCGGCGCGCACCCCGGCTGCCTGCAGCTTTGCCTGCACTGCCTTGATCACCGGTCCCATATCTTTCGGGGTGGGCTTCTGCCCTGTCGCTGCACCGTGTGCCGCCACTGCCTCGGCAACCAACGCGCGCAATCCTGCTTCATCGAGTGCCTTGGGTAGAAACTCCTCGATGACCACGATCTCCGCGGCTTCTTTGGCAGCCAACTCCGGACGATTGCCGTTGGTGAACTGCTCGATGGAATCGCGCCTCTGCTTGATCATGGTGGCCAGGGCCTGCTGCTCTTCCACGGTTGTCAGGGGCGCGCGCTTTTCAATGGCCTTATTTTTGAGCGCATTCTTGATCAGGCGCAGCGTCTGGGTGAGTTCCGCATCGTGCGCCTTCATGGCAACAATGATTTTTTGGCTAACCTGCGCTTCCAGCGCTCCTGCGTCGGTCATGTTTCCCTCTTTCATCTCAATGACTCATCAAGTCTATCGTCTCCGCAAAGGTTGCGCTTCCGGCAACCGATTCGTTAACTGCCATGCTATGAATCATCTCTACGAAAACGTTTTAGCGCACTCTAGATGGCAATCGCCCGGTTGCGGCGCGCACCGCAACTTTTCTTCATTTCTTCGATCTAACGGAGTGAGGTATTTAACAATGACACCGCGATCGATGGCGATTGCAATTCTGGGGATAGGGATGTTGGGGGCGCAGGCATTTGCGGCAGATCCGGCGCGCCCGGGGACCGTAAATTACGTGGAGGGAGCGGCGTATCTCGAAGGCCAACCGCTGAACAGCAAAGATGTCGGCAGCGCCACACTGGAGCCGGGCCAGGAACTGAGAACCGGTGCCGGGAAGGCAGAAGTGCTGCTAACGCCGGGGGTCTTTCTCCGCCTTAATTCAAACAGCACCATCAAGATGGTTTCGCCGGATCTCACCCTCACGCAGGTCGAGCTTGAAAAAGGCCGCGCGGGCGTTGAGGTGGACGAACTCCACCAGCAAAACAACCTGCAGATTGTTGATGCAGGGGTAACGACGCGTCTTGACAAGAACGGCTACTACGAATTCGATGCCAACAAACCCATGGCGATGGTCTTCAAAGGTAAGGCCTCGGTGGAGTTGGGCGACGGCAGGAGCCGCGAAATCAAGGAACACCACGATCTTCTTCTCGGCGGTGTCGCCGATCAATCGCTCGCGAAAGAAAAATCGGCCAGCTTTGACACGCACGCCTCGGAAGACGATCTCTACAACTGGAGCAGTCTGCGTTCGGAATACCTGGCCGAATCCAATAACGAAGTTGCGGGCGAATATGCCGCGGCCGGCTATTATCCGGGCTGGTACTGGAATCCCTACGGATGGGGATACACCTTCATCGGTGCAGGTCCCTTCTACAGCCCATTCGGATGGGGCTTCTATCCGCTCGGTTGGGGTGGATGGTACGGCGGCTATTACGGCCGTGGATATTACGGACATGGATATTACGGACACGGCTACGGCGGAGTCGCACGCGGGGGCGAAGTAGGGGGTTTCCATGGCGGCGGCATGGGCGGGGGCGGCTTCCACGGCGGTGGAGGCGGCGGCCATCGCTAAAGCTTACTTTGCACGATCTGTACGTCTTGTTCAACAGCCCATGGTTCTCTACGACGCAGCGAGGACGGTCCACCGATCTCGCTGCGTTTCATTTTTGAAGCAAATTTCCTGGTCGCGGTTTCAGTCACGAGAGAGCCAGCAGTTTGCGCACCAACGCGGACAGCCGTTCCAGGTCGCCGAAAGCCCGACGCGCCAACTCCCGCGCCTCATCTCCGTCTGGCCCTTCCGCGGCCAGATAGAGGAGATTGGTCAACCCTTGCAGGGGATTGTTGATCTGATGCGCCAGGTCGTTGGCCATCGCCGCCGCAGCTTTGGCGCTGGCCCGTTCCAGCAGCAACTTCTGCTGGCGCTGCTGCCTCACGCCCATGGCGGCGAAATCAGCCAAAACCTGCATCGTACTGCAATCGTCCTGGTCGAACGCCTCTTCCCGGCCATGCGCCATGATGAAGATCGTTCCCCGCATTTCCTCCACCTGCCACGGCAGCAGGATACCGTCGGTGACCAGCGGGGCCTCGATACCCATCAAATCAAAAAATCTCTGCCCCACGCGAAAACGTTGCGGCCGTCCACGCTCCAGGCAGACGCCGCACGCGCTGGGGTATCGCGGCAACATGGCATTCAGAAACTGCGAATATTTCCCCGCCGTTGCCACCCAGTGATAAAAATTCGCGTCAGTCCGATCTTCCCGCTCGATGCTGATGCCCGCGCTGTCGGCTCCGCACAACTCCACCGCGGCTTGCACCAGTTGCTGCAAAATCGTCTCGGGATTCTCCACGAAGGCGTGGGCAATGCGCCGCATTCCCTCCATCTGAACCGTTACGTCCCGGCCATGCTCGCGCCCGATCGAAAACAGCGAATCCTCCCAGACGTCCAGAACCTCCAGGCCAGTATCCGTCCATGTCTGAGCAGGCGACGTCATATTGGGCCTCCCGGCCATTCGTTCTCAAAGAGGATGATTGAAGCGAGTTGCGGTCCCGGGCAGCGTTTTCGACCTCGTTGCCCGAGTGTTTTGAATGACCCAATTTTACTCCAGGCCCTTTTACGTTCGGAAGTCAGATTCGGGGCGTTTCCCAGACCGAAGCGGCTACAAATTTTCACAACATCCTTCATTCACATTACCCACATAAATGTGTATTATGTGATTGACGGCCATCACGGCCCTCTCCATAAGGAGAACACGATGATCCGCAAAACCCGCCTCTTTACTCCCGGACCAACACCCCTCCTGCCCGCCGCCCAGTTCGCCATGGCGGGGGCTGACATCCATCACCGCACGCCCGAGTTCCGATCTCTCTTCCTGAAGATACTGGCACAGCTCAAGGTATTCGTCGGCACCCAGAACGACGTGCTGCTGCTCTCCTGCTCCGGGACCGGCGCCATGGAGGCGTCGGTCTCCAACCTCACCTCGCCCGGCGACAAGGTGCTGGTGCTGACGGCGGGCAAATTCGGGGAGCGCTGGCGTGATTTGGCCAAGGCGTTCGGCTGCCAGGTAGACCTGGTGACCGCGCCTTACGGTCAGACCTTTGATCCGGCCGCCATTCATGCAGCACTCACGCCAGAGATCAAGGCGGTCTACATGCAGGCCACTGAAACTTCCACGGCGGTGCGCCACGATGTCGAAACCATCGCCAAGCTGATAAAGCAAGCGGCCCCGCAGGCCTTGCTCGTGGTGGACGGCATCACGGGCCTGGGCACGACGCATTTTGACGTGGATGGCTGGGGCATCGACATCCTCATCGGCGGTTCGCAAAAAGCGGTCATGATCCCGCCAGGTCTTGCTTACCTCAGCGTGAGCGAAAAGGCCTGGGCGGCCATGGAAGGCTCCAAGAACCCCCGCTACTACTTCGATCTCCGCAAGGAGCGCAAGAACGCGGTCAAGGGCGAAAGCGCCTACACGCCGGCCGTGGCTTTGATCGCCGGGCTCGGGGCGGCACTCGACTATATCGCCGGCCAGGCGGGAGGCGATCTTGAGAAGGGCCGCATCGCCCTCGTCGATAATGCCCAGGTCAACGCGGAAGCCACGCGTGCCGGCCTTGTCTCGCTGGGATTCACGCTGTTCGCGCCCACCGCGCCCGCTGCCGCAGCCACGGCCGTTGCCGTTCCTGAAGGTATGAACTCCGGCGACGTCGTGAAGGCTCTGAAAACGAAGTTCAGCCTTGTGACCGCCAACGGGCAGGGCGAAATGCAGGGCAAGATCTTCCGCGTTGCCCACCTCGGCTTCTTCGATTATCTCGACACGGTGGCTTTCCTGGGCGCTATGGAACACATCGCGAAGGACGTCCTCAAGCTTCCTGTCACCTACGGCCAGGCCGTGGCCGCGGCGCAGCAAGTGTATGCGAAGCGGGAACAGTGAACGAGGGATAGAGACAGTGAACGAGTGAAAAGACAGTGAGCAAGTGAAAGAGTGAAAGAGGCAGTCAAAGAAGTGCCACTGAATTACCGCATCACTTCTTCACTTACTCGCTCATTCACTAATTCACTTGTTTCACTTCTTCACTTACTCACTCTTTCACTTATTCACTTCATTCAGCCCCCACCGGAGCCCTCATGACCGACCTATCTTTCGGAGAAAAGCTGCTGATCGCGCGCAAGCAGCTCGATCTGTTTCAGTACCAGATGGCCGAGCGGCTGGGTGTCCACCCCAACTCCATCTGGAAATACGAGCGCGGCGAAGGCAAGCCCCACTCGGCCGTCCTGCGGATGTTTGACCTCATGTGCGAACAAGAAGGCATCCGTTTCGACGCATACAAAACCGCGCACCAAGACAAGGGAGAAGCGATGAAGATTGTTCTGGCCGAGAAGGTATCCCCGGCAACGCTGGCCGTATTCGCGGCTGAACCGGGTTGGGAAGTTCTGACTCACGACAAGCTCCCGGACGGGCTGGCCGCGGCGCTGGCCGATGCCGATGCGCTGGTTGTCCGTTCGGCGGTGCAGGTCGACGACGCGATGATGGAGAAAGCGCCCAAGCTGCGCGTCGTAGGCCGTGCGGGCGTGGGCGTCGATAACATCGATGCCGAAGCCGCCACCCGCCGCGGGGTCGTGGTGATGAACACGCCGGGCGCCAACGCCGTTGCTGTTGCCGAGCTCACGGTCGGCCTCATGCTGGCGCTGGCGCGCAAGCTTCCCTTCGCGAATGCCACGATGCACGCGGGCAAGTGGGAAAAGAAATCGCTTCAAGGCGCGGAACTTCGCGGCAAGACCCTCGGCATTCTTGGCCTGGGCCGCATCGGGCTCGAAGTAGCCAAACGCGCCCGCGGCTTTGGCCTCGAAATCATCGGAGCCGATCCTTTTGTCTCCGCGGCCGTGGCTCGCGAGAACGGCATGCGCCTGGTTAGCATCGACGAACTCATCGCGGGGTCCGACTACCTGACCCTCCACGTCGGGCTCACCCCGCAGACTGCCGGCATCATCAACGCCAAGACTCTTGCGGCCATGAAGAAGGGCGTACGGATCATCAACTGCGCACGCGGAGAACTGGTCGACGATGCGGCCCTGGCCGCAGCCCTCAGGTCGGGTCAGGTGGCCGGCGCGGCTCTCGATGTGTTTGTCGAGGAGCCGCCGAAGAACTCGCCGTTCACCGGATTGGACAACGTGATTTTGACCCCGCATATCGCCGGCTCGACCGCGGAAGCGCAGGAGGCTGTGGGCATCCAGATCGCTCGGCAGGTGCGCGAATATCTCAAGCTGGGCGTGGTGCAGAATGCGGTGAACCTGCCGTCGCTGAGCCACGAAGAATATGTACAGCTGGCGCCCTACATCGACCTGGCCAGCCGGCTCGGTTCGTTTCTGGCGCAAGCGGGCAAGGGCGGGATCGAGGCCATTGAGGTTGTATACGGAGGCGCGCTCACCGAGGCCAAAACCGACCTGGTGCGCAACTCCGCCATCGCCGGCCTGCTGCAGGAATCCGAGAATGTGAACCGCATCAATGCCGCGGCCGTCGCGGAAGAACGCGGGATTCGCGTCCACGAAGAAAAGCAGGAGAGCCAGCGCGGCGGGGCTGCCACCGTGCTGGCGGTTGAGCTGCACTCCGCCGCGGGCACCAGCCACGCTACCGCCACCGTCATTCATGGCGAGCAGCCCCGCCTGCTTGAGTTTGACGGCATCGACGTGGAAGCGCCGCTGGAAGGCACGCTGCTGGTATGCCGCAACATCGACGTGCCCGGCGTCATCGGCAAGATCGGAACCATACTCGGCGAGTACGGCGTGAACATCGCGAACTTCGCTCTCGGCCGTGACCGCTCCGGCGTCAAGCCTGTCCACGCCCTGGCCGTGGTGCAGGTGGACGCGCCCGTGCCGCAGACCGTTCTCGATGCACTCTTGAAGATCGAAGCACTGCTGGAAGTCAAACTCGTGAAGTTGCCGGAGAGTGCGAACTAGTTCCGCTCTTTCCGGCGCAAAACCACCGTCAACCAGCGGTGGTTTTTCCCGTAACAGTGCAAGAGTGGGCGCCACTTATCTGATCGAGCCGCGGGCGGGGGAATGGGGAGTCCGCGCATCTCGATCACCTGCTTACGGCACTTTCACCGGTACCTTCAGCCGTATATCGCGCGAAGAACTTCCTACCTCGACATCAAACGTTCCCGGGTCAATCGTCCAGTCTTTGGTCTCCGGACTCCAGTAGGAAAACGCGGCCCGATCCAGGAAGAAGTCGATCGTTTTCGTCTCGCCGGGCTGCAACTCGACACGCTTGAATCCCTTGAGCTCATGAACCGGCCGGTCGATCCTGGCGTGCCCGTCGTGGACATAGAACTCAGCCACTTCCGCGCCGGCGCGGCCTCCCATATTGGTCACGTCTACGGTGAATTTCCAGCGCGCGTTTCTTCCCGCATTTTCAGTTTGGGACAACATCAGGTTTCGGTACCCGAACCTGGTATAGCTCAACCCGAATCCGAAGGGAAAGGCCGGCTCCACTTTCTTCGTGTCGTAGTAGCGATATCCGACGTAGATGCGTTCGGCATAATCCACCTTCAGGTTCTCGCCGGGGTAATGTCCGTACGCGGGCGAGTCCTCAAACTTCTTCGGCAGCGATACCGGCAGCTTGCCGGAAGGGTTCGCATCGCCGAACAACACGGCCGCCAGCGCATGTCCGCCTTCCTGTCCTCCATACCACATGTCTACCAGCGACGGGGTCTTGTCCAGCCATTTGGTCATGGTCACCGGGTCGCCGGTATTCAACACCACGACGGTGTGCGGATTAGCCTTCTCCACCGCTTCGATCAGCTCGTCCTGACCGGCCGGAAGGTCCATCGTCTTTACGTCGAAGCCTTCGCCCTCGAGCTTGTTGTAGCGGCCCACAATGACCACCGCCACATCCGCGGCGGCCGCAGCGTCCGTGGCTTCCTGGAGTGCTTTGGCGCGGGCTTCCGGAGTATCCTGCGCCGGGTCTTCTCCTTCCATGCCCACGCCCAGCGCATAAGTCACTTTCAGATTGCTTGCGGCCTTTTCCTTGATTCCATCCAGCGGCGTAACGGCGTACTTAGGGCGCACCAGGGAACTGCCGCCGCCGCCCGTGCGCGCGACCGCCGCATTGGGTCCGATGACCGCGATCGACTTCATCCTGGCCGTGTCCAACGGCAAGAGGCCGCCCGCGTTCTTCAATAGCACGATGCCTTCTGTCGCGCCCTTCAAGGCGATCGCCTTCTGCTCCGGCGTATCCACTTCCCCGCCGCCCGGGTGCGGATGATCGAACAGTCCGGCCTTGAAGATCACCAGCAGAATACGGCCGACGTTGTCGTCGATGGCCGCTTCGGAAATCTTGCCGGCCTTCACCTCGTCCAATACTTTTTCCGGAATCAGCCACCGGTCGTCGTTGCCCGCTTCTTTGGTGGCCGGCCGTTCCATCCAGGCCTTCGCGGGTGGGCCGCCGGGCATCTCCAGGTCCATGCCGGCATTCACGGTCGGGGCAGTTGAATAGGTGCTGCCCCAATCGGAAATCACGAACCCCTTGAATCCGAATTCCTTCTTCAGCACATCGCTGAGCAGGTAAGGGCTCTCCGCGCAGTGAATGCCGTTGACCTTGTTGTAGGCCGACATCACCGTCCACGCATCGGCCTCCTGGACCGCCGCCTTGAAGGCCGGTAGATAGATCTCGTGCATCGTGCGCTCATCGATGTGTGCATCGATGCGATGCCGTTCATACTCTTCATTGTTGGCGGCGAAGTGCTTCACTGAAGGAATCACGCCCTGGCTCTGCACGCCCTTGATGTAGGCCACGCCCAACTGGCCTGATAGATACGGATCTTCGCCGTAGCCTTCGAAGTTGCGGCCCCACAACGGCACGCGGTTGATGTTCACGGTGGGTCCCAGGATCATGTCGCGTCCCAGCGCCTTCACTTCCTGCCCGATCGCCTGGCCCTCGCGCTCGACCAGGTCTCTATCCCAGGTTGCCGCCATCGCCACTCCCGACGGAAACGACGTGGTCAGGACTTTCATGGGCGCGTTGGCGGCACTGGTGATGGCCGAGCTGCCCATCCACGAGCGCACGCCCATGGGTCCGTCCGCCATCTTGATGGCCGGAATGCCAAGACGCTCGATGGGCATGGACTCCATCCAGCCCGACCCCGCCAGCATTGAAACTTTTTCGTCCATCGTCATGCGGTTCAGCAGATCTTTCACGCGCGCTTCCGCCGCAAGGCTCGCGTTCTTGTAGGGCGCGTCGGCGGGCACAGGACTCTGTGCCTTCACGCTGGACGGGATGAAAGCAATCAAAGCTGTGGCAAAAGCGGAAAACAGAAACGCAGCATTACGACGCATGGATCACGCTCCGGGTGCAGGTTCATGGCCTGCGTATGTTCGGAGGCAATACTAGCGGATAGCAACAAGGGCCACCAAATCAGGCGGCCCCATTTTGGGGCAGACAATTCAACTTCAATCGAGGTTCAGATGGAGCGACCCGCTGCGCTTATCCGCTTCTTCCTCGCGGGCAAACAAGAGCCAGCCGGATCCGCACGCAATGAGCAACAGACCAAGGCCGGTGCGCAGGTCGAATGGCGGCCGCAACAGAATCATCCCGACGACGTTGGCGATCAGCGGCGCGACCACAAAGCGAATCGACATGCGCGCAGCGGACATGCGCTTCATTAGCCAAAAGAGAAGCAGCATGGAAGGCAACTCAACCGCTGCCGACCAGATCAGATGGGGACGCGCGATGTTCCAAGACCAGACAGCTCGCTCGGTAAATGCACTCGCAAGCCCGAGGCCCGCAGCGGCAACGGCACCGGTGGTTGCAGCGAATGATGCGGTGGAGGGCAACTCGCGGGCCAGCACCACTGCCCCGCAATTCGCAGCAGCGACGATCGCCACAGCCAGAACCATCGCGCCCACGTCGATGGCGTTGGCGAAGGAGCGCGGAGCCTCAACCGGAAAGATACACAAGGTTCCCGTGAACGCAAGCATGGCGGCGATCAGCCCGCCCTTCACCGCGGGGCAGCGGCCGATGTACGGCTCCAGTACAACTGCGAACACCGGGGCAAGAGAATAGAGTGCGACGCGCATCAGGCTCGAGACTCCATCGCGTGCAAAGTGCCCGAGCAGCGTGGGCGCGACGAAAAATGCAAGGCCAATCAAGACCGTCGAGCGAAGCTGCCTTCGTTTCGGCCATGGCGCATTGCGTACCACTGCGATTAAGGCGCTGACAGCCGCCAGCGCTGCAAATTGCATCGCCTGCTGCTGCAGGAGAGGGATCGCCAACGAATCAAATGATGGAAGGAGGTCGGACCGCAGCGAACCCAGCGCCCACAGGAAACACAGGATCAGCAATCCGCCGGCAGCCATGCTCCCCATCAAAACACATCGGCCTGAACCACCCTAAGCTACAATGGTGATTGGGCTAACGCGCTTTTCGAAATGCTGTAACCTCGATGCCCTGTGCAATCTTTCCAAGCGCGGCAGGCCGATTCTTTTGCGCATAGACGCAACCACAGCAAGGAGTTCCAACTCTTATGGCGATTCCCGCCACCCAAATGAGACCGGGCATGATTATCAAGCACAACGACCAGTTGCACTTGGTATTCAAGGTCGAACACCGCACGCCGGGCAATCTTCGCGCGTTTATCCAGGCCAAGCTGCGCAACCTCAAATCCAATGCCATGTTCGAGCACCGCTTTCGCTCGGGAGATGCGATTGAACGCGTGGTTGTTGATGAAATCGCGATGGACTTTTTGTATGCCGACGGCGATGACTATTACTTCATGAATCCCGAGGACTACGAGCAGACCGTACTGAAGGGATCGACGCTGGGAGATGCGGTGGAGTACCTGACGCCGAACCTGCAGATCAAGGTGAGCTACTACGATGGAAAGGCAGTCGGCATCGAGCTTCCAGGGACTGTGGAGCTGACGGTGGTGGAGACGGAACCGGGACTGAAGTCGGCGACCGCATCGAGCGTGACCAAGCCGGCGAAGACCGAGACGGGGCTGGTCGTGCAGGTGCCGCCGTTCATCAACGAGGGCGAAAAGATTCGCGTGGACACCAGCGAAGGCGCGTACCTGAGCCGCGCATAACAGGCTTCAGCGGGGCACCGAAGCTGCTTCCGTCCGCGGTTCCCGGCCTGCTATCAAATGAGTAAACTTTGTACCCAAACGAGATCAAAAAAGCCTCTGTGTAGAAGCAGAGGCTTTTTTGCCGAGTTGGGGCAGAGGGGAAAATCGGCGTTTCGCCAATTATCGAACAAGTCACTTATTTTGAAGTCATTACGCGCACTTTGCGCGACGCCGCAAAATCGCCAAAATTGGATTTTTAGCGATTCGCACTCGTTTCTGTGTGCGCCTTGGCTTGCAAGTCATTTTTTTGTTTTAGATAAATCACAAATGACATCACCGAACAGGCAGCGCTTTTTTGCCTCTTTTTTGGCATTTTCCGCCCGCGCCTGGGGGAGAAGCGCGTGAAAGGGGCATGGATAGCGGGGATTTGCGATACCGAAGTTTACGCCCGCGGGCGAAAGAAATGCAGCTTGCGAGACCAGAACGCGGAAAGGCCTATGAATACAGGGGATTTCCGATACGGGAATCGACTCAAGCCGCCGGAAAAAGCGCGGATTGGGGAGCGCGGGGCCGGAGAGGCCCATGAACACTGGGGATTCACGATCTGGGGACAGACAGCCCGGGGTTTATTTTGGGGGTTCGTACGGCTCGATGCGCAGCACGTCCGACAAAATACCGCGCTCCTGAGGGCTGAACTGGCCCTGGTAACGGCTGGAATTGAGCACCATGCCTCGTTGATCCGGCGGCACGGCACGCAGGTCGCGGAATGCATTCTTCATCATCGACTGGCGCTCGGGCGCCAGCGTCGTCCATTCGCGCATCGAGCGGTTCACCTGCATGCGGTCCTGGAGGGGCAGGTGCTCGAGGTTCTCAGCACGGGCAAGGCGGCGCTGCTGCTGCGCGGCCGGCATTTTGTTGATGTCGTTCAGTTGCCGCACGAGGCGCTGCTGGTCGCCCTGCGGGAGGCGATTGAAGTTGGGATTGTTGCGCAGCGCCCTTTCCTGATCGGGCACGGGAACGTTGTGATGCTCGTTGAGCCAGGAGCCGAGGTGTCCGGGGGGGGCATAGCTGGAAGCCGGATATCCGGGCCGGGGGGTGGGGTAGGATGCGCTGGGGTAGGCAGGACGCACGGTTCCGCGCAACGGAGTGCCGGGCTGGGGAACGGTCTGGTTCCGAGGAAATGCAGGGCGCACGGCGTTGGGCCGATTCTGCGGCGGGCGGTAATTCGGCTGACGGTTGGCCTGCGGACGGGAAGCGGCGTGCGACGGGGGAGCCGAACGTGGAGCAGAAGGGTGCTGAGCGAGGAGGCCGGCGGCGGGCAACACGAGGGCGGCGACCAAGGCAGCCCAAGCCGCCCGGCGTCTTCCCTGCGCGTTGCGTATGCCTTTCATGATCTCCCCGTTCCCCGTTTTTCCCCATCAAGCCAAGCGGTGCAGATTCAGTTCTGATTCAGATCGTCGGCGTCGTTTCCAGAAAGCGATTCAAGCTGGTCGAGCAATTGTGCATTGCTGTCGAGGGTTTGCAAATCGTGCACGACCGCGGCATCCTTGTCGGGCACCACGGGCTGCTCCCAATTCGTAACTCCAAGGTAAGCTCCGCCGCCCAGCAGGAGGAGGACGGTCAGGGCCATAGCGGCCAGGGGGCGGGCGTGCATATGCGGTCCGAGGAGAATGCGCGCTTTCAGACGCTCAAGCCACCCGGCGGGCGCGGCCTTGCGCTCCTCGCGCATCCGCGCCTCAAACCGGGTCATGAAATAGGGATTGGGTTCGGGAGCCTCCCATGCGTCGAGCAGAGCCATGGCGGCGCGCAACTCCTCAAGCTGGCGGTGGCAGTCGTCACACTCAGCAACATGAATCGTTACGTTTTCAGGCGCCGCGTCGGGATCGAGAAGCAGATCGGCCAGCCTCTCCTCCATTCCGGTGCATTTGTTTTTGTTGAGTTCCATTGCTCCCACCCCACTCTGCCCGCCGCGCGGGCGTCTCCCAACCCCGTTAGACGAAATCTTTCAACTTGTCCCGCAATGTCTGGTACGCGCGAAAGAGCAGCGACTTGGTCGCCGACTCACTGAGTTTCAGCACGTCCCCGATCTGGCGGTAATCCAAACCCTGATACTTATGCATCAGCACCGCCATGCGCTGCCGTTCAGGCAGGGCCATGACATGGGTGCGGATGGCAGCCATGCGTTCATCGCGCATCATGCGCTGTTCGACCGTGGGCTCGTCGTCGGCCACCTCTGGCGTGGAGCCCGTTTCTTCATCCGGCACGTCCAGGTAAACGTTCTGGGCGGACCGTTCGTGCTTGGTGTCGCGGGCGTGGTTCACCGCGAGGTTGGTGGCGATACGGTACAGCCACGTCGTAAATTTTGCTTCCGCCCGGTAACTTTCGCGCGAGCGGTAGACGCGCAGGAACACTTCCTGCGCGAGTTCTTCGGCAACAGCCTGGTTGCGGACCATCCTAAACAAAAAGCTGATCATGGCCCGGTGATATTTTCCCACCAGAAAGTTGAACCCTGCTTCGTCGCCGGCGGCCACGCGGAGCATGATGGCTGCATCGCTGGCCGGGTCCGCAGCCGCATTCAGCGGTTCAGCAGGAAGCCGGTCAAGTTGCGGGCCGGACCGAACTGCCTGGCCGGCCCCCAGGACCGCATTATCCAGGACCAGGGTAGCCATATCTTCTGGAACCCCATCGTCGGAGGAAGGTTGCGGTTCTGCATCATTTTCCGGCTGGGAATCATCGCGATCGGCGGGAGTTAGCCGGGGCCGGGATGCGCCCGGGCCGGTGCCGGCGTCGCCGCCTGTGCCGCGGGCATTGAGGGGCGGGAGTCCGATAGGGGAGGTCCCGGCCGTGTCCTCGTTGTCTGCGGGCATGCGCATATCGTGGTTAGAAGCGTCTCCCGGCCTGGAGAGGCGGCCAAAAGTAGCCTCTCCGCTGGGGGAGGGGTCGCCAATTGGACGAAGAGGTCGGGATCGAAAGAGCATGCGTAGTCGTGCGCGGGGTGGGTCAAAAGCCGGCGGTTTGGGTGCAGGCGCCGGTTTGGCCGTAAAGCCTCGCTGGTGTTACTCTACCCTACGGGATGCCCCATCCGGCGTAATCTCCGCCAACCCTCCTATTGGGGCGCTTAACTCAGCGGTAGAGTGCCACCTTCACACGGTGGAAGTCGCAGGTTCGAATCCTGCAGCGCCCACCATAAGCCAATTAAAATGAAAAACTTATAGGATAATACCCAACCTATTAGGGCCTCCGCACGACACCTGGGTATTCTTGCGAAGGCTTTCCTTCGACAGACGGACCAAGGGGCAGGCCAAGTCACGAGTCGCGATGGCGAGAGATGGGGGCATGGTCGCCAAAGGTCATCCGCAAGACGACGAGTTAGCGCTCGGCGGTAGTCCTGCCACGCCATACTGCCTGCGCGGAGATGGCAGCGGCGAAACCGAGGATGACCGTGGCGAGAATCCAGGAAGCGAGACCGGACAATCCGAGGGGACCTTCAAGGCCGCGGAAGGCGCTGACCGACAGTTGGCTCGCAATACAGCCCCATACGACAACGCCCGACAACATAACGAACATTCCGGCTGCGGCCAGAGGCGCCAAGGCGGCGGCAAACGAGATAGGTTTCACGTGGACGCTGGTTGGGAAAAACGGAATTCGCACATCCGGAAGCTGACTGCCGCGCACAAGATGCGCAACGCCGGCGGCGCTCGCAAAGCAACAGAATAGAAGCAAGATTGCGCTTATTGACCCGGTGATCCATCGGACGGAGTCTGACGGCCAGTCTGGACGGGAGAAAGCTACTGCCCATGGCGAAGCGGCCCAGTGCCCCCCTGTGAACATGAGCACCACGGCAACCCAGGCCGCCAGCGCGAAGACGGAAATGAAGGGAATCACGAGCCGCAAGTAGACACCGCGCCGCCGTTCACGCACTGCATAGAGGCACATAGACGCCGCGAGCGGTAGTCCCGCAATGGCGATAGCGGAGACGGAAAGCACACAGCCAACCTCAATGACCTTCCAGCCGGCTGCGAAGATCGAATTCTGACCCATGGCGGCTAACAGCCGCGAGTCATCGACCATGCCGTAGAGAATGAGGCCGGCGACCACCGCTATCATCCATGCGGACCAGACCCAACCGATGAGGATGCTCTGGTTGTGTTCCTGCGAAAATGCGGATTGCACGTGGGCCTCCCCTGCCGACCAAAGCACGTCGGCCAATGTCTTGAGCGAAAACGGATGTTCTTCGAGCAAAGCAGCGAACTCTCGCCCATAGCGTTTGCGCCAGCAGCGCGGGTAGAGGAGGATCAGACGCGAGGCGGTTTTCGAGGTCACTGGGCCTCCAGTTTCCGCAGACCGACGAGGGCGATTTGCCGCATCATAACAAGCCTGGTGTGAAGCGTTCGCCGGCCCGATGCAGTCAACCGGTAAGGTTGGCGCCGGTCCTCGACCGGCAGAGGTTCAATGAGGCCTTGCCGCTCCAGCCGGGCGATTGCACCATAAAGCGTGCCGGGACCGAGCCTCGACCCACTCATGCTCTCGATTTCATCGATCATGGCATACCCATGCCTAGGTCCACCCGCCAGGCTAGCGAGGACCAGCAAAGGCGGATCGGAGAACTGTTCTTGCTTTACTACGTTTCGCGTACTATTACGCATGACGTAATAGTCGCTCAAGAAATGATCGCTGTCAACATCCTTGGTACATGCCGCCTCGGAGACTTCGCAAGTGCGTGTCCATTTTCTAGGTGTGTGCGGGAGGTCAGGCGAATGCGATTGTTGGCATTTTGCGGCAATTGTGCAGGTGATCGCAGTGTTGGCATGAAGTTGAGCGCAACCTTGACTTTATACTAAGACATCTATATAAAGACATCTTAGTATGGCGAAGACCGATGCGCTGCAAGGTTCACTCGATTTGCTGGTGCTCAAGATTTTGTCGCGGCGCCCGCGGCTTCATGGATACGCCATCATGGCCGCGATCGCCAGTACATCCGGCGAAGTGCTGCGCGCAGAGGAGGGTTCGCTCTACCCCGCGCTGTATCGGATGGAGGAATCGGGCTGGATCCGCGCCGAGTGGATCAAAAAAGACACCGGCCGCCGCGCCCGGATCTACGAACTGACGGCGGCCGGCAAGAAGCAACTGGGCGCGGAAGAGTCGCGCTGGCAGTCAGTCAGCCTGGCCATCAATCGAGTTCTCCGGGAGGCATGACATGTCATGGTGGTCGCGTATTTCGAATGCCGTGCGCGGCGAGCGTCTGAACCGCGAGATCGACGAAGAATTGCAGTCACACATTGAAGAAGCGGTTGCCTCGGGACGCGACCCCGACGAAGCACGCCGCACCTTCGGTTCGATCCTGCGCCAGCGCGAGGCGAGCCACAGCATTCGCGCTGCCGGATGGCTTCAGTCTCTCCTCGCCGATACGAAGTTCGGCTGGCGACAGCTCTGCCGCAACAAGGTCACGTCCGCGGCCGCTGTGCTTTCCCTCGCTCTCGGCATCGGTTCCTGTGTAGCCGCCTTCCGTCTGATCGACGCCCTACTGTGGCGCCCGCTGCCCATCTCCGGCGCCAGCAGACTTTACGCCCTCTCCCGCAAGTTGATCGGCTTGTACGGCAGGCCTATGGAGGACGGCTACTGGGCAACGCAGGACTTCAAACTAATGGGCGATGCCGTTAAGGACCAGGCTGACCTGATCGCCATCAGCGACGCCGACCGCACCGACATCACCTGGGGCACCGAGGACGACATGGAGAAGGCCCACGTCGCCTATGTTTCGGGCAATATGTTTCCGGTCTTCGGGCTGGAGCCCGCGCTGGGCCGCCTGCTCGCCCCCGCCGATGACCGCGGCCCTGGCGCCAGCCCCTATGCGGTCCTCTCGTGGGACTATTGGAATCACCGCTTGGGGCGCGACCCCCATGTCCTCGGCCATTCGCTCCGCTTCGGCAACCAGACCTTCGAGGTCATCGGCGTCGGGCCTCGCGATTTCACTGGAACCGAAACCGGAACAGTCACCGACATCTTTTTGCCCCTTAACAGCAACAGCCCCGCCACCCGGGAAAGCGACTCCTGGCACCACATCTTCCTGATGTTGAAACCGGGCGTCAACCCGGCCACCGCCCTCGAGCCGCTCCGGCTGCACCTCGCCGCCGTCAGCCACGCCTTCGAGGCCGGATGCTCCACATGCTTCCGCGGCGTGCCCCAGGCCACCATCGACCGACTTCTCAACAAGCAGCTGGTTTTCCATCCAGCGGGTGCCGGCATCTCCGAACTCCAGAAGGACTATCGCCGATTCCTCGCCATCCTTGGCCTCATGGTCGCTCTCGTCCTGCTCATCTCCTGCGTCAACGTCGCCAACATGATGACCGCCCAGGCCACCGCCCGCGCGCAGGAGATGGCTCTCCGCATCTCGATTGGCGCCGGCCGTCGTCGCCTCGTCCAGCTCATCCTGTGCCAGAGCGCGCTGCTCGCCCTTCTGGCTTCTGTTCTTGGCGCATTCTTTGCGGCGTGGTCGGCGCCCTTTGTGCTCAGCCTCGTCAATCCCCCCGACAACCCTGCGCGCCTGGCCCTTCCCGCCGACTGGCGCGTGCTTCTTTTCGGCGTCGGGCTTACGACCCTGGTGGTTCTATTGCTCGGTTTACTTCCGGCTCTCCGTGCCTCTGCGGTTCGGCCCGTCGCCGCCCTTAAAGGTGGCGAAGATGCGCGCGCGCCACGCCGTCTCATGCGGGGAGCCATCGCTCTGCAGGTGGCTTTCTGTTTCCTCGTCCTTTTTCTGTCTTCGCTCTTCGTCGCATCCTTCCAACGCCTTGAGAACCGACCCCTCGGTTTCTCCACCGATCGTCTGCTTCTGCTTCAAACCGTTGCCGGTAAGGGGCAGCTCCCGGTCGTCTGGAATCAAACTGCCGAGGCGCTTCGTGCCGCCCCCGGCGTCGATTCGGTCGCCATCTCGGGCTGGCCCCTACTGGGACACATCAAAATCAACAGCGACATCTCCATCAACGGCGCGCCTCCCAGTCCAACTCCCGCCTTTTTCCTGAACGTTTCCCCGGGCTGGCTCTCGACGATGAAGATCCCGCTGGTTGCCGGCCGCGACTTTCGCCCGGAAGACACTTCGCCGGGAACGGCCATCATCAACGAAACCTTCGCCAAGACCTTCTTCCCCGGCCAGGACCCGATCGGCCGCACCTTTGAACGCGGCGCCAATCAACCCCTCAACAAGATCGTGGGTGTCACCCCCGACATCCCGGACCACGACCTGCGCGAGCCCAACCGCGCCGTCTTCTATGTCCCCATCAATGTAATCGACGACAAATCCGCCCCCCAGGCCGTCAACTTCGCCACGTTCGTCCTTCACACCAGCGGCCAGAACCCGCTCGCCCTGGCCAATTCCCTTCGCCAGCTCATTGCGCAGCGCAACAACGGACTTCGCGTCTCGAACATCACCACGCAGCTCGATCTGGTCCGCGACCAGACGATTCGCGAACGCCTGATCGCCACGCTCGCCGCCTTCTTTGCCGCCGTCGCGCTGCTGCTCGCCGGCATCGGACTCTACGCTGTACTCAACTATTCCGTCCTCCAGCGCCGACGCGAGATCGGTATCCGCATGGCCATTGGCTCGACGCGTGCCGGCATCGTGCGCCTTGTGAGCCTCGATTCCTTCCTGATGATTGCGCTCGGAAGCTGCGCGGGCGTCGCGCTCGGATTCGGCGCGGCGCGCTATGTCGCGTCGCTTTTCTACCAAGCCAAAGCAACCGACGCGGATATGATCGCGCTGCCGGCGTGCGCCATTCTGCTCGCTGCTCTCATTGCCACACTGCCCGCCGTGTTTCGCGCGCTGCGCACAGACCCCACCGAGATTCTGCGCGCGGAATGAGGGGGTGCGATGCCGGACGCGACTCTGGAACTTGCCGCTAAGCCGGCCGGCGTGCCCCGGTAACGATTCTCGTATCTTTAACGGATAAGAGAGCGTTGCTTCGGCGACGAGAGAGAGGATCTTTGCGATCGTCAGGCACTTGCGCCTGGAGTTCAGATAGCGGCTCGCGGCGCGCCATTGACAATTCCCATTATCTCCAAATATCATTCATTTCGAACTATTCACATCGAATGATGCGAAGTGAATTATGCGAATTGATCGTGAGCACCCTGTAGCGTCGGCCGAGACGATCGCCATGGCAGACAAGATACGGTCCATGTGCTCCGTGATTACGAAAATCGCCCGCGCAGACCTTCAAATGCGGCTGGATAACCAGGATTCCGGAATCAGCGCCATCGAACACGGAGTCCTTCGTCATCTCTCCCACGGTGTGATTTCCATGGCCGAAATCAGCCGGTTGATGGGGGTCGCTCCCTCCACATTGGTATACGTTGTGGATGGGCTGGTTAAAAAGAGACTGGTGAGGCGTGGCAAGGACCCGAACGACCGCCGGCGCGAACCACTTTTACTGGAGAAAAAGGGTGCGGCGCTCTTCGACCAGATCCCCAAAATGGACCCGAGCAGCGTTCTCGTAAAGAGGCTGGGGTCGATGAAAGAATCACGGCGGCGCGAGTTCCTATCGCTTCTCGAGGAGTTTGCGCAGGGTCTTCCGGGCTCGGAAAAGCTCTACGTCAATCCGGAACCTGAGACTCGGGAAGAATCGACTGATCGGGGCCGGATCAGAGTACATCGCCAGTGAAAGGGAGGAGACCATGAGAGGATCCCAATGGATCCTTGTGATCACATTCGCGGCCAGTTTCTATGGTGTTGGCAATATCTGGATGACGCAGTTCGGTTGGCGCCTTTGGCCTTATGTCGCTCCCGATGACTTTAGCGCCTATCACAACGCTTGGTGGGGAATGATCAAGCCGGTCATTTTCCCCATGGCAGCGATCGCGGTGTTCGGGTCGATTGCATTGATCTGGTGGCGACCCGAAGGCGTTACGTCGGCACCCGTTTGGCTGAACATTGCCCTTCACGTGGCAACCTATACCTTGACAGCCGCTTTTTGGGCACGCTGGCAGGCACAAACCCATTTCGCAAAGCTACCGGACGGATCGCTCGACCCCATGTATGTTCGCGCGATGAGCACCCACTGGATACGCGCGACCTTGATCACATTGAACGGATTGGCCGTGTTCTGGATGGTTGTACAAAACTTATCGAGCAAGGCAGGAAGACTGCCCTAAGCATCACCGTGCGGGGAAAATCAAGTTCTGTGCTTCGGGGGGATTGTGAGTCGCTGTTCTATTTTCGTTTTGAGCCTCGCTCTCTTGTCATCCCTGTTCTCTGCGCATTGCGCCGCACAAACAAACTCACCCTATCTGAGGCCCGGCGACGCCCTTCCGCCGCTCGCGGGTCAGGCGCTCACCGGGAAGTGGCTCGACATCGCATCGGTATTCAAGGGTACTCCGGCGGTGGTGGTCTTTTCGTTCAGTCGTGCCGGTGGCCGAGACGCACAGATGTGGATTCAACGCCTCATGCAAGACGATCCCCATCTTGTAATCTATACCGCCATCTTTCTGGAGTCTGTTCCCGGATTATTTCGTCCCATGGCCGTCTCCGGGATCAAGGATGGAATTCCGGCCGCCTTGCAGGATCGAACAATCCTTCTTTACAGGGATGAAAGCCTCTGGAGAGAACGGCTGCAAGCCGGCAATGAGCGCCGGGCCTGTGTGATGTTTCTGGGACCGAGCGGCCGGGTTCAATGGAGGACGTCCGGGCCCTTTACGGAGGCGCTCTATTCAGAACTGAGCAAATCGATTCGAGCTTTGGATTGAGCGCTTGCCGATTGCCTTTCGCACTCGTTCGTTACGAGGAAAACCATCCTGACAACGAACTCTTAACCCTGCGGGCATTAAAAAAGAACAACATAAGAAACGAAGTCAAGGTTGCGCACGAAGGAGTGAAGGCGCCGGAATTCCTTTTTGGGCAGCAGCTCGGATGCAGGATCTCAAATCCGCTTCCTGAAATGATTTTGCTTGATTTGAAGTTGGCGCGGATAGGCGGTAGGTCCGGCCTGAAGACTATTAAAAAAGCGCCGGCCTGTGGGCAGCGCGATGTACTTATCGATTTCTTCCGCGTCAACGGTGATCATTTGGCTTTGGGCGTTTTGGGAGCCTTGATTGGTTTTGCGCTTCTTAGGGATTTGATTGCCCTAAGCTCGAGAATCCTGGCGATAGAAAGTCCGAGCATGGAAAAAAATAGAGTGTAAAGGCATTCAAGAACAAGAGAACTGCTGCGAATTTGAGCATCGCCGAAGTGACTGCTGATAGCAGAGTCACGAAATGAGAGACGAGACACGCATTCGGCGCTGCCCATATATAAACAAGGCGGGGTTGGAGTTCCGGGCCAACCCGTCACAAAGGAAACGAAGGCTTTACCTCCCAGGATCTCAACACGGGTTACCACGGCTGTGTATGCGACGGCGAAGAGAATCAAGCTTACAAAACAGTAAACTATCGATCTGCGAAGGCGTTTAAGGCGAATTGTTTTTGAATCATTCTCACCGACACTCGCTTCGGCAAGGATCGAAACGATGGACATTGCGGCTGTGCTAAGGGGCAAGACAACGCCCCGAATGGACTCTGGAATCAACTGTAATAATGAAGGAAACAGAGGAACAGGGAGTTTGCCGAGAAGCGGGGCGAGTGCAACAGGGACACTCACGCATACTCCAAGAAGCAGCCTGGCCCAGGCGCCGGATTTGGAGGGCATCCTCCTCCACATCTCAGTTAGCCTCGCAAGCAGATTGCAATTCAGATTTTGAACTTTGAAGTGTACAGGTGATTCGAGTTCCGATGCGATCAATGAGGTTGATCTCTGAGTTCGATCTTCCCTTCCAATTGTCTCGAATCAACTCGTATTGATAAATTCCACGATACACGTTGTGAATCGTAATGGAATCAGTGATTGTCTGAAGTTCCACGTGTCCGTCGATCGTTTTCAGAGTGAGCTGCGCTAACTTGACCGGATTACTGACGACGACAACGTCGACAGCGATATTTGTCGAAGCCTTTGCAAGTACCGAGAACACGCTGTCTACCAGCCATACAGCACGAGATTTATCAGCTTGTTCCGCCAGGACCGCCTGACGCTGCTGTACGAAGTCTGCCAGTCCGCGAAGACCGATATCTCCCAACATCTTTTGTGCATCCATCAAAGTGCTTTTCAGGAACAGTTCTTGTTCACGATTCAGTCGATCATGGGGAGAACTCTGCACCCTTTCCAGATGCGGGGTGTTCATGAGGCCGAGATGCCCCAGCAGACCTAGTTGCTTTTTGCCGTCTTCGTAGTCTTGCCGGGCTTCGCTTAGTCGGCGGGAAAGAGTAGACTCCACCTCCGTGATGTCGGTTGAAGAGTGGCCGCTAAAATGTTCCGGTTGATGCAGCACGCTGGCCTCTTGTGCCTGAGAAGTGCTGGTGCAGTCCTCATTTTGAGTTTTATAACAATTGGTCAGCCAGCTTGCTCTTCCTTGACCCGTCCCGTAGTCGTGGAGCGAAAACCTTTCAAGGGCCACAGCCGCCATGAGTTGTTCAATTTCATCCGTGGTCAAGAGCCCCTTCTCGCGAATTATTCTGATTGCCTCTCGATCGGCTGACATTTCTAGAGCTGGATAGCTGGAGCGAGAACCGTCTTCTCTGTCCTCTGAAGACTCGCGATAAAGTCCAGACTCTTTGCGAATCCTGTAAGCATCCCAAGCGCTGCGCTTTCGGTCCGGTTCGACGAGAGCGCCTGGTTCCTTGTACCCGAGATCAAAATGATTCATCAGAAAATGTTCACATTCGTGTTCATAAAGGAACATCTGCAGTGGAATCGACAAATGGGCGAAGGCGCCCTGATCGAACAACAACGTTTTTTCAGGGATTAGAGAATCCTCGGCCAAACGGGCTCCCTTAAGCCCGGTCAAGAAGGCTGGTATCTCCCCGCATCGAACGGCGGCCCCGCCAATAAAGTCGAGCGGAACTCGAGATTCCTTTGTGTTCGCTATGGGGCACAGCAAGAGCAGGACAGTCAGAACTAAAGACCCCGTTGTTTGGCGCGCAAATTGACCGTTCATCTCGCGAACGAACCCTCGGGAAGTAAGAAACTGTCGCAGTAGACACGCGGCGATGAAGAGGAATTTGGTCAACGATCAAGCGAAATCGAGCGTCAATCCAGCGCGAATGTACCATTAAACGGGGCCATTTTCCACGATTACTTTCAGAAAATGCGCAAAAATCATGGTTTTCGAAATACTGATACGAAAAGCCGTACGGTTGAAATGCTTCGGGAAGAGTGAGAAGTATCTTTGTTGCTGCGTCGATGGAGGGATGGATGGGAGGAGGAGCCTTGCCTTGCGGGTGGCGGCCAAGCGCTCCGTCGAGAGTGCCGTAACGGGTTTGCGGCACCGCGAGATTAAGCATTCAACGGCGCGGAGACAAGCGGAGTTGGGCGAAAAACGATCCCAGCTACCTGGCGCACATGGGGATGGAGGGGCCGGGGGTGGATTCTGTGTCGGCGGGATAGGCGGCGTTGATGGCCGAGGCGTCGTCGCCGGGTTTGGGTGCGGAAGAATAGCAGGCTTTGCCCGTGGTGGTGTCGAGCACCAGCGGATAGCCGACGTAGGGCACGTAATGGTGGACGGGATTCTGGCGGCCGGAGACGTAGCCGTACGCGCCGGCCATGAGGACGACCAGGACGACGAACCAGGCGGGGATGCGCAAGGGCGACTTGATGTAATGGAGGACCGCGGCAAACGAAACGACAGGCTTCAATTCCAAGGTTTGAACAGCCATAAACAGACTCCTTTAAGGGCCCGCATGCCGCACTCGTACTGGAGGGGCAGGCACGCTTACCTCGCATTGTTCGTTCTATGTAAGCGAGGATCGCTATGTGTGTTTGAAAGAAGAATAGACAAAATCTTTCGACTTGAACAGTGATTTCTGACATCGCGTATAACACCTTTGCGGGATAGGAGTGCGATCGAAGCGGGTTTAGAGGAGGTCGGCGGTCTTATGATGATGCCATGAACAAGAAACTGCGCTGGGGCGTGCTGAGCACCGCAAATATTGGAGTCAAAAAGGTTTTGCCCGCAATGCAGCTGGGGCAATACACGACGGTCACTGGGATTGCTTCGCGGGGACTGGATCGGGCGCGGGCCGCAGCGGACGCGCTGGGAATCGCGAAGGCGTACGGGACGTATGAAGAACTGCTGGCGGATGAGGAGATTGACGCGATCTACAATCCGCTGCCCAACCAGATGCACGTGCCGTGGACGATCAAAGCCGCGGAGGCGGGCAAGCACGTGCTGTGCGAGAAGCCGCTGAGCATGACGGTGGCGGAAGCGAAGACCCTGCTGGCGGTGCGGGAACGCACGGGCGTGAAGATCGGCGAGGCATTCATGATCCACAGCTATACGCAGTGGCTGCGGCTGCGGGAGCTGTTGGATGCGGGGCGGATCGGGGAACTGCGGGCGGTTGTGGGGGCTTTCAGCTACTTCAACACCGACCCGAAGAATATTCGCAATGCGGTAGAGTCGGGGGGCGGGGCGCTGTATGACATCGGGTGCTACTGCATTCATGCGTCTCGGTATGCGTTTGGGGGGAAACCGACGCGGGCGGTGGGGCTCATCGAGAAGGATCCCGAGTTTGGAACCGATCGGCTGACCTCGGCGCTGCTGGATTTTCCAGGGGGACAGGCGATCTTTACCTGCAGCACGCAGATGGTGCCGTACCAGAGAGTGCATTTTCTGGGGACGAAGGGGCGGATTGAGATCGAAATTCCGTTCAACGCGCCGAAAGACCGGCCCACGCGGTTGTTTATCGATGAGACCGGCGACATCTTCGGCGGCGGCATTGTGACGGAGGAGTTCGCTTCGGCGGATCAGTACACCATGCAGGGGGATGCATTTTCGAAGGCGGTTCTGGAAGGGGGCGAAGTGCCGGTTCCGCTGGAAGACGCGATCGCGAACATGGCGGTGATTGAGGCGGTGTTCAAGTCCGCGGAAGTGGGCGGTTGGGCTGGAGTTGAAGCGTAGCTGACCTGCATTGCTTTGTGCTTTAGTTTTCACAGGTTTTCCCAGGTCTGGAGATCGAGACCTGGGGAAACCATCTGGCTGCTATTGAGCTGCGGTCAGGATCCGGTGCACAATCTCGGCGTTCTCTTTGACCTCATCTTTGCGCTGGGGAAATGTCCCCACGAAGACGCCATCGTTTGTCTTGATACTTGCAAACGCGGTGCGGAAAGCACGCTCGACGCCGCTGTCCGCGATGCGTCCGGCCGCGAGGATCTTGAAGGCGAAGCAGGGTTTGGTGGTTTGACGCATGACTTTGTACATGCGCGCGGGATCGCCCTGCAGGTAAACCTCCTGCGGCATTTCGAGTTCCTGCCCGTTGAGAATCTGCTTCAACTCGTCGACTGTGCGGGTGCGGTTGTATACGCACCCAGCGTAGAAGTCCACATCCCAGCCTTGCTGTTCGACGAGTTCGATGACTTCGGGCTTGTGGGTCCCCACACCGACCTGTACGCCGAGGTCGCGCACGAGCTTGCACCAGTCGCGGACGGTGTCCATTTTCCCTTCGCGGAAGGCGACGTCGACAACCTCGCCCTGGCGGTGCAATGCGAGGGGCTTCAGATCCCGTACGAGTGCGCTGCGTCGTGACCGGCGGCTACCTGCGCGATCAGGTGCATCTTGCAACCTTCAGCCTGGAAGCGCGCCAGGTCCTGCGGTGCGCGGCCGAAGTTTACATAGTTGAACGCGTTGATTCCATAGTGATTGGCGCGATGCAGGACTTCGCAAACCCGGTCCGGGGTGTACCAGTCGGCCATGACCTTGGAATAGTTATTGTTGTAATGCGCGAATCCATAGAGCGGATTGACGCCGAGGACGAGGCGGCTGATCTCGACGCCGCCAAACTTCATGGTCGGGATCTGGACCGGCGAGTCGGAAGTGGCCTGGGCTGCGGTCGTTGCTGCTGACGCGGCGGCCGACGTTTCCGCCGCGAATAATTGCGGGTTCGCGCCGAGGAGACCGGCGGCCATCACCGCGGTAGATTGCAGGAATTCCCGTCGTGAATTGGGCATGCACAAACATTCGACCCGCTGTGCGGGTCCTGGCTGTGGGACAGGTCACAGGTCCAAGACACGAACTGCAACGAACGTTCGAGAATTTGATCCAGGAATCCGGGATGAGGGGTTCCTGGATCAAGACGGATCAATATGTCCGATCCCCCGGGGATTCAAGATTTGTCGAATCTCGAAACGTCCGAAGGGTGCTCCAATCAATCATTGTCATGCCGGGTTACTTGCAAAGGAAGCCGCTTCCTCGTGCCACGCGCAAGCAGATGGCCGTCAGGCTTTAGCGAGTAGCCGCATCGGCTGCGGCCGCGAGTTCGGTGAGCGTTTTGAAGAATCGCTTGCTCTGTCCCGTGAAAAGCCCACTGGCGGTCAAGGCTGCAACAGCGGCGCTAGCGCCAGCAAACTTATCGGTAAGGGGACGAATGACTGCGCACTTTGGCAGTTTGGGACTAATGAATTCGCAGGGGACGGGAAAAATGAGACTAGGTTGAACCTGCGGATCGGGGAATTTGGCAAAGAAATTTGGGAACGTCAAGCCTTTGTCCGTCACTGGTGCGATGGGAGCCTGTACACCATTTCCCGCAAAGTCGACCCATTCCAGGAAGTGGGCCACCTCGTCTCCGCCTATGCCCAGCGTGATCTCAAGCACTTC
Organism: Occallatibacter sp.; assembly: GCA_036488735.1. GTDB lineage: Bacteria > Acidobacteriota > Terriglobia > Terriglobales > Acidobacteriaceae > Telmatobacter. The sequence continues at coordinate 168,911 of DASXHC010000039.1, read as the reverse complement.
GGGATGTTTCACCTTTTGGCTCATCGCCGCGTAAAGGCTCGACCCTCCCTGCTCGATCATTCCGAAGTGAAAAGCCGCGATATTAGCGATGACCTGGATGTGGTTGAGATCGCCAAAGTCGGCGTCGGTGACGGGAATGGCGGTTCGGTTTGTGATATTCACGGCTTGCGGATAGGTGGCGCCGAAGTCTGGATTGGTCTCGCTGCGATAGCGGATAAACCAGCTGGTATCGACATTCAAATGCATCAGGTTGGTGAGCCTTCCGATATCCTGTGCCCCCGTCGCCGTGCTTCCCTGGAGCGTACGGAATTCATCGAGGTTGACCGGATCGGCGTCCTTGGACTGGAGATAAGCGTTGAGAAATGTCGCGTGGCTTATCTCATCAATGGTGTTGCTGGTTATATATTGCGGACCATCGCCATCGAGATTCGAGAGGGCAACCTGATAGCCGTTCATCGCTTGGTTGGGATTCACTTCCATAGGAGACAGATCTCCAATGCCACCGAGTTCCGCATACTGCTGCCAGAGGTCAGCCTCGAGCAATTCCGCAGCGGCCAGAAACCGGAGGATGGCAATGTCCCCGGTATCCAGACTGCCTCCCTGTGCGCGTGCCGAACTTGCTTCTGCTAACAATCCGACGCCAATGGTTGCGGCGCCTCCTGCCATAAGACCGCCTCTCATGAAAGAACGACGGTCTACCGAACGCTTCATTATCGTTGTAGATTCAGCCACGAAGTTCCTACCTCCAGAACACTCCTGATTGGTGGTGTTCTGGAGGCGAGCTTAGCGGGGCCGGCTTGGGCACGTTGTCACGTAAGTGTCAGACAATTATTTAGTTTTGACGAACATTGAATCACGTCCGCAGTCAGGTGTGATCGACCGGAATCATGTGTGAGCTGGGTGACCTCTTCGTCCTCATCGCTCCCCCAGATCGCAGAGTCTGGCGGAAGAGATACGTCGGAGGGGCATTATGACGTTCGCAAATCTGTGTGGTAGATCACACCTCGTCGCGGCGAAATAGGTTTACACTGCCCTTCGTGTTGGTTAGCCTATTGCATGCCAATTGACGAGATTGTGACCACCCTGAGCTATTCGCGGGGGCCGGACCTGCCACTGCTGGAACTGACCGTTGGCGGCCTGCTGGACAGGACCGCCAGCCGCTATCCGGACCGCCTTGCCGTCGCTTCGCGGCACCAGTCGAAGCGGATGACGTGGGCGGAGTTGAGCGTGGCCGCGGATCGGGTGGCGCGGGGGCTGTGGTCGCTGGGCATACGGCGCGGCGATCGCGTGGGGGTGTGGTCGACCAACTGCATCGAGTGGATCATGATGCACATGGGCTGCGCGTGGGCGGGCGCGGCGCTGGTGAACGTGAACCCGGCGTATCGCTCCCATGAGTTGAGTTACACGCTGACCCGGTCGCGGATGAAGGTGCTATTTCTGTGGCACAGGGACAAGCGTGCGGACTATGAAGAGATCCTGGGGCGAGCCCGGCATGGGCTCACGCTGGAGCTGAAGCACACGATCTATTTCGATGGGCCGGAGTGGACGGCACTGCTGGATGCACCGGGGAGACTGCCGGATCACGTGGCGGTGGAGGACGTCGCCAATATTCAATACACGAGCGGGACGACAGGAATGCCGAAGGGCGTGATGCTGACGCACCACAACATTGTGAATGACGGGCAGTTCCTGGCGCAGGGGTTTCACTACACGGAGCAAGACCGGATCGTGGTGCCGGTGCCGCTGTTTCACTGCTACGGGTGCGTGATCGGCACCATGAGCGCGCTGAACTCGGGCGCGGCGATTGTGCTGCCCAACTGGACATTTGACGCGAAGGCGACGCTCGAGGCTGTGCATGCGGAGAGAGCCACGTCGGTATATGGGGTTCCCGCGATGTATGTGGCGGAGTTTGGGCTGCCGGAGTTTACGAGCTTTGACCTGACCAGTTTGAGGACGGGCATGATGAGCGGTGCGCCGTGCCCGGTGGAGCTGATGAAGCGGGTGTTGAACGAGATGCACATTGGGGAGCTGGTGATTGCGTATGGGCAGACGGAGACTTCGCCGGTGGTGACGATGAGCGATGCGGGCGACTGTATCGAAGTGCGCGTGAATACGGTGGGCCGGGCGATGCCGCAGACCGAGATCAAGGTCATGTCGACGACCGGCGAGACTCTGCCGCGCGGACAACAGGGCGAGATCTGCACGCGCGGGTTCGTGGTGATGAAGGGATACGACGGCGATCCGGAAGGTACGGCACTGGTGATTCAACCCGATGGGTGGCTGAAGACGGGCGACCTGGGTGTGATGCGCGAGGACGGCTGCCTGCACCTGACGGGACGTTCGCGCGACGTGATTATTCGCGGCGGCGAGAATATCTATCCGCGCGAAGTGGAGGAGTTTCTCTACACGCACCCCAAGGTGGGCGAGGTGCAGGTGGTGGGGATTCCCAACGCCCGGCTGGGCGAGATTGTGGCGGCGTGGGTGCGGCTGCGGCCGGGGCAGGAAGCAACGGAAGAAGAGATTCGCGGATGGTGCCAGGGGCAGATTGCGTATTACAAGATCCCGGAGCACATACGGTTCGTGGATGATTTTCCGGCGACGCTGTCGGGAAAAATTCAGAAGTACAAGATTCGCGAATTCGAGATTGAGGCGCGGGGGCTGCAGGCGGTGGCGAAGGTGGAGATGGCGTAAGGCAGGGCACAGGGGTCAGGGGTCAGTAAAGGCTGGTGATGGGAGTGGGTGGGGTGCGGAGATTTTCGCTGTTTGTCGCGGTGTGTTTGCTGTGCGTAATGATGATGCCGGCGTTGGGTGCGACGAAGACGGTGCGATTGGCGATTTGCCAGATCCTGGTGATTGATGGGGATCGGGACGGAAATTTCCGGCGCATCGAATATGCGCTGGAACAGGGCGAAGCGCAGCATGCGGACATTGCGATATTCCCGGAGTCCGCGATTCTGGGGTGGGAGAATCCGGACGCGCATCGGACGGCTGCGGCGATTCCGGGCAAGGATAGCGAGCGCATCGCTGCGCTGGCAAAGAAATATCACTTGATGATCGCGATGGGGCTGGACGAGAAGGATGGCAACCAGTTGTACGATGCGGCGATCCTGGTGGATAAAACGGGCAAGCTGCTGTGGAAACATCGCAAGATCAACGTGCTTCCTGAGTTGATGACGCCGCCGTATGCGCAGGGCAAGGCGGAAGACATCGGCGTGGTGGAGACGGAGTTCGGCCGCATCGCCGTGCTGATTTGTGCCGATACGTTTACCGATGCGCATTTGCAGCGGCTGAAAGCCCTGAAGCCGGACTTGATGCTGGTGCCGTATGGATGGGCTGCCCCGAATGACCAATGGCCGCAACACGCGAAAGTGCTGGAAGACCTGGTGAAGAAGCGGGCGGCAGAGATGGCGTGTCCGATGGCGGGCGTGGACCTGGTAGGCGAGATGACGCATGGTCCGTGGGCCGGACAGACCTATGGCGGGTCGAGTTTTGTGGCGGATGGAACAGGGAAGATACTGCTGACGCTGCGCGACAGGGATACGGATTTTCAAGTGATCGATGTGGAGTTGGGGCAGAGCAGGTTTTGAAAGAGAGTACGCGCGAAGAAGTTTCCGCGATCCGGAGTGCCCGCCTATCCAACTTACGTCAATTATGGGTTGTGGCCTGGCTCCCGAGTGTTGGTACAGCGAACAGGTGTGTGGCGTGACGACTATGGATAAGCCGCTACCAGGGAGATAACGGTGATGTCATCCACCTGTCCGAAGCGGATGGCAGCAGCGGCAATCGCATTCGCCGGGGAACGGCTGAGGGTGGCTGTCCGCTCAAAGCCCAAGAGTTCGCGGTGACGGGTGGCTTCAGGAACGCCATCGGTGAGCAGTGTGAGGCGATCCCCCTGGGCAAGTTGAAAACTCTGTTCTAAAAACACAGCATCGGGGTCGAGCCCGAGCGGCAGTGCGGGCGGACTGCCCAGTTCCTGGCCGTTATGGTAGGGGGCGAGATGACCGGCATTGGCGAAGACGAAAGTGCGATTGGGAGAGAGGCGCATGGCCAGGCAGGTGGTGAAACCCGATCCCCGGCCGAGGAGGCGCCGGTTAAGTCCGGCAAGGATCTCAGCGGGCGAGGTGGTGGTTTCGATCAGCGAGCGCAGCGCGCCGACCAACAAGGAAACGGTCATAGCGGCGGGCAATCCCTTACCCGCAACGTCGCCGAGCACAATCAGGGTGTCGGATGGAGAGCCCGGGATGGCGCCGGGCAGGGGCAGAATCTGGTAGAAGTCGCCACCGACCTCCTGGGCCGGATGGTAGGCTGTCCCGATCTCGAAGTTGGGAATGGCCGGCAAGACTTCGGGGATCAGGGCGCTTTGCAGGGTGCGGGCGGCCTCAAGATCGGCGGTATAGCGCTCTTCGCTTGCGCGTGAGGCTGCGAAGCGCCGAATCAGAAAGGCGAGCAGAGCGACGATGAAAATGATCTGGACAAACGCCTGAAGCTGGACGGGGAACGGAGTTTGCACGACATTCCACTCATTGATCCGGGATAACGTTGGCAAACGCAAGCCAAGCTGGAATTCGAGCAAGAGAGCGCCGCCGAGAATGCCCGTGCCATAGAGCAGGATAGTGGGCGCAAAAAGCAGGCGGGCATTGCGGCTGCCGGCGATCGAGCGGCTGCAGAGAAGCACGACGATATAGGTTTCGATGGGTATATCAAAAAAGATCCTGGCGCTGGTGGAGGCGGCCGGCGGAACGAATCCGAGCACGTAGAAGATCACGTTGAAGGGATCGAGAAGGGCCAGGCCCAGAACCGCGCGCCACACCCAGGAAGGTTTCGCCTCCAGCACCGTGGAGAAGAAAAGCAGCGAGGAGGCGAGCCCGAGCGCTCCGAGTGACTCGGCGAGGAAGTCGCTGATCCCTACGGGAGGGTGATAGATGAAAGCGACGATGGTAAGGGCCGCCTGCAGCGAGCTTGCGAGCAGAAGAAGGGCGAACCAGAGGTACTCGCGCTCGGACCGGCGGAAAAAATAGAGCCCAAAGACGGTGACACAGATAACGGTGTTGAGTATGGCGACGGCGAAGAAACTGGCGACCTGGTTAAGTCGTTCGTCCTGGATGAGCCGAAACTGGCTCTCCATCAGTCCGGTTTCGCCCAGGCGGGCGCCGGCATAGCGCGGACCACCTCCCAGATAGGTGGCGAAGATGGGATGATGCCAGACGCGAATCGCGAACTGGATGGTGGTCCCAGCGGGCGCCCGATCAAGGTGATAGAGAAGCGTCTGATTGAATCGCAGACTGCCGTGGGGCGGCATTTGGCCGAAACCACCGATTTTCCGTCCGTTTTGGAAAATTTCATAGTCGGTGAGGATGGAAGGCACAATCAGGGCGAGGGGCATCGACGGTGAAGGAGCCTGCACGGTGAATCGATACCAGGCGAAGTTGTCCGGAGTTTTGTAACCCTGGCTTGTCCACGACTGATCGGAACGCAGCAGGGGCCACGCAGAGTCGTCCAGGTCGGGGGAGGCCCATCCAGGGTCATCTCCGGGGTGAAAGCGCCACAGTCCATCGAGTGTGATGACCGGTTCATGATCGGCAGGGAAAGAGAAGGAGGCGGGTCGCGCGCCGGCGGCGTTGACTTGCCCGATAGCGTTACCAGGGACTTGCGCGCATGCGAGTTGCCCAATGTGGGCAATGATCATGCAAAAGAAAAAACGCAGAAGAAGCTGCAGTGATCGCATGACCATGACCATGCAGTGTAGCCTACACCGCGGCGGATGGCGCGCAGGGGCACGTTCTGGTACTGGTAATGCAATGGAAGCTGGAATCTCGAATCACGTTTGGTCAATCGAGGAATTGGTCGGGCTGCTCGGTTGAAACTTTACCAGTACCCACGTTCTCAAGAACCTATCCTCGGCGGGCACGGCGCCAGACGAGTAAGCCGGCGAGGAGAACAAAGACGGCGCCAGCGGTGATGCGGGTGATTTCGGAATGGGGGAGAGGGATGGAGACGAACACTAGCGGGACTCGCCGGTGCGCTGGATGGCAGGGACGGCACGACCATAGCGGCGAGTGAGAGCGTTCCAGCGGACGATGGCGAGTTCCTTGAGCATCTTAAGGCCATCGCGCAGATAGCTGATGCGCGTGCGGGCATCGTGGGCCCAGCTAACTGGGACTTCCTGGATGCGATAGCCGCGCTTGAGCGCGATGAACAGAAGTTCCGGATCGAATCCCCATCGTTCAATGGTCTGCAGCTGGAAGACGGTTTGTGCGGCGCTGCGCGTGAAGGCTTTGAAGCCGCACTGCGTATCGGCAAAAGGCAGACTCATCACCATGCGGGTGAGCGCGTTGAAGCAACGGCCGAAGAATTGGCGGTAAAGAGGCTGGCGATGCGTCTGGCGGCTGGTTGCGAGCCAGCGCGATCCGATGGCGATATCGGCCCCGTTCGCAATTGCGGTGAAGAGGCCCTCGGCTTCCTCGATAGGGGAGGACAGGTCGGCATCGGTGAACATCACGATATCGCCCAGGGCATGGAGGATGCCGGAACGCACGCTGTAGCCTTTGCCGCGATTGGATGGGTTTTCGATGAGGCGAACTTCGGGAGCCTGGAGGGCGAATTGGCGAACGACTTGAGCGGTGTCGTCGCGGGAGCCATCGTTAACCACCACAACTTCGGCGTTCCAGCTACGGGCGCGGATGCAGTCCACCACGGAGCGAAGTGTGGCGGGGATGCGGGCGCTTTCGTTGAACGCCGGGATCACGATGCTGTATTGCGGATAGTCCAACTCGGCTCATTCCTTTCGAGGAGGCCCATTTGTAGATGTCATAGCTTCACAGAAAGACTCTGGACATGATATACGCATGGCGATGGGGAGTGCGTTGTTCAATTTTCTCGGGAAGAGATTAGGGGCAACTTGCTGATCCGCAAAGGCTCAAATCCACAAAGGCGCTTCTTTTTCACTCACATAAGCGCAGAATTTGGTTATGCTTGTGAGCGGAGGCCAGTAGGAAAATGACCAAGGCAGACCTGGTGGAAAAAGTGACCCGCCTGGGCGACTTGACTCGCCGCGACGGTGAAGTCATCGTCGAAACCATTTTTGATTCCGTAATTTCGGCTCTTCAAGGCGGGGACAAGATCGAGATTCGCGGGTTTGGGTCTTTCCGCATCCGCCAGCGCAACCCCCGGATTGGCCGCAATCCGAAGACCGGGGAACGCGTCGAGGTTCCCGCGAAGCGAGTTCCCTATTTCAAACCATCGAAGGAATTGCGCGACCTTGTGAACCCCGAGGAGGCAGGCAAGGCCTGATGTTTGTAGACGGAACTCATTTCCCTTCTTCGTGTTGAGCCAAACGCCCCTGGTCGTTCCAGGAAATCCACCCGCGGGATTCGAATTGCAACGAACTTGATGGAACATGGACGGAGCCGGGAACTCAGTACGGCTTCGTTCGCATGGGATTTCCACGCCGGACGCCGATGACACTCATCATGCGTCCGCAACGCCCGTGCGATGCGCGGTGAGAGAAGAAAAGTCCGGGCTGTGTGTTGGTACAGCCGCCCACGATGCTGATGGCCTCGGGCTTGAGACCGGCCGCAAGGAGTTGGCGCCGGTTGGCTTCGATGAGATCGAGGTGCAGAGCCGGGCCGATTTTGGAGTGGCCGGGTGCGCGCTGAGTCAAGAAGAGCATGGGATATTTAGTTCGAATGACATCACTGTCATACACTTCGCGAAACAATTCATCGGCATAGTTAAACTGGGAAGTGAATTCGGACAGCACTTCTTCCCCGACAGCGTAGCAGCAAGGGCCGATGCCCGGGCCGATGGCCGCGACCAGGTTTTCCGGGCGGGAACCGAATTCCATGCGCATGCGGCCGACGCCTGACTCGACGATGCGCTTGACGGTGCCGCGCCAACCAGCATGAAAGGCCGCAACCGCCTTGCGCTTGCGGTCCGCGATGAGAACCGGGATGCAATCCGCAGTTTGAATACCGAGCAGGAGGCCGGGGTCATCCGTCATGAGACCGTCGCCTTTGGCGGGATGCTCGGATCCTCCCACCCCGGCAGAGGCTGTTTCGCCAACCACCAGGACGCTGGAGTGGATCTGGCGCAGAGTGACGAGGGGCGTATCGATATCGCCGGTGATGGCCTCGGCGAGCAATTGGCGGTTGCGGAGGGTGTTGGCGCGATCGTCGTCAGGGGTAAAACCCAGGTTAAGTTCACCGGGAGAGCCCTCGGTACTGTAGGCGTGCGAGACGCCGCCGCGTCGGGTACTGAATCCGTGCCAGAGCCAGGAAATTTTCTGCCAGCCTGTCACGGGCAGCCACTGAATTCCATTGGGCGCGACAGTGGGAACGGGGGCGGCAAGTTCCAATTCTTCGGGGGTCGCGTGTTGAAAACTGGAATCGCGGGCAACGCCAACGTCCGTCTTGCGCCGTCGGCGCGCGAGGCCGGCAGTTTCAAAAAGGGCGCCGATTTCGCTGGCGTCGTTGTTCAAACGGCCGTTTTCCTGATTTTTGAGCGCGGTTTCGGGGGTTTTAGAGTCCCCATCCATCTTTGACGTGTTTACCCGCCGAGAAGAGGAGGGACGCTTTATCGGGGAGTGTGGCATGCGAGTTTGATTTTAGCGTGGGAGTGGATCGAACAATCGCCTGCTCCGCCAACCGAGACGCAAGTGATTTGGATGCATATATTTGCAGGACAAAATGAGTGAAAGGCGGGGACGGAAGAGCGTTGCAGGGCTGTAAAAGCGTTTGGGCCTGCCTTCCGGCAGGCCCGCTTGAGAGGCATTTAAATGGAGGGGGTCCTGGAGGGATTTTGTGAGAAGGGGTCCGTTTGACCGGACCTTCAAAAAGGAGAGAACACCTACCTTGGAAGGGCCATAATTCGGGGAAGCCTCTGCTTGTTAAAAGGTTGGACGTCAGGCCTTCTGAATTGGTTGCTTAAAATATTTTCGAGTTGTTTTAGGAATAGAGGAGGGCGTTTTCAAGTTCCAAATTGGGAAACAAGGCCCTGGAACACATGGAGGCCGCCAGCGCGGCTTTACTCCCTGACGTTAAATGGACAGGGTTAAACTTACAACCAGTGAAACGTTGGATTTACATGACGGTGGCGGGGGCTTTGGTGGGAGGCGCTGTGTATCTCTACATCGAGCGAGAGGGACCGGGCATCGGCGGACTCCTGCATGCGGCTTCGTCCGGCGGCGATCCGGGCCAAGGGTCCGGGCGTCCGGCGCGCTTGCACTGGAAGATGGAAGAACGGCCGGATGAGGGCTTTAAGGTCGATCTTCCGGCGGACCCCAAAGATCTGCAGGTTCCGGCCTACAACGAAGACGGCGGCTCGGAGCAGGTGAAGATGATTGTCGCCAATCCGGACGCGGACACGACATTCGGAGTGACATGGGAAGACAATCCGCCTGTGGCCCGCGTGAGTCACACGCCGGAGCGGACGTTGAACATGGCGCGCGACGGCATGCTGGCGCGAACGCAGACTTCGCTGGTGAGCGAATCGCGCGGTGCACAGCGGGGCAATCCAACGCTCGACATTTCGGCACGTAATGGGGGCGGCGGGGTTTTGAACGCCCGCTTCATTTTTGCGGGAGACCGGCTGTACATGCTGATCGCGCTGTTTCCATCGTCGAGCGCACGCCGGGAGCAGGATGTGACGCGCTTCTTCAATTCGTTTGCGCCGTTGCGCGGTCCGGCGATTCCAGAGTCGATGCCGATTGCTTCGCAGAACTAGGTTTGTGCTCAGAAGTTCCCGGGGCTTACGCACCAGCCCGCCGTTCGGGCGATGACGAAGAGCGGAGTTTAATGCGAATCACGCATTGAATCGCTGCATTTTCTCAACACAAGGAAAATTGATAGTCGCGGTATCCCACCCTTTCTCCAGAAGCAAGGCGAAAGGATGGGCCCGAGACATTGGAGCGAGACTCGTTGAAAGCAACATGCGGTCAGCCGAATCCCAGAAGCGTAAATCAGTTGAATCCCAAAACCGGATGCGGTGCGTAAGGCTCCTCGAGAGCTTTGACTTCTTCTGCCTCGAGGTGAAGAGAGAGAGCAGAGACGGCGTCCTGAAGGTGGTGGGGCTTGCTGGCTCCAACGATGGGCGAGGTGACGGCGGGCTTCGACAGCAGCCACGCGAGCGCAACCTGCGCCGGAGGCACGCCGCGCTTTGAAGCGATTTCCACCAGCCGCTCGACGACTTTGCGATCGTCTTCTTCGGTGCGGGAATACATGGAATTGCCGAAGCGATCGGTTTCAGAACGCCGGGTGGTTTCAGCCTGCCATGGGCGTGTGAGACGGCCGCGCGCCAGAGGACTCCAGGGAAGAACGCCGATGCCTTCAGATTGGCAGAGGCCGATCATTTCGCGCTCTTCTTCGCGATAGAGAAGGTTGTAGTGGTTCTGCATGGTGACAAAACGCGTCCAGCCGTGCAGGTCGGCGAGATACAGTGACCTTGCAAATTGCCACGCGTACATGGACGAGGCGCCGATATAGCGGACCTTGCCGGCTTTGACGACATCGTGGAGCGCTTCGAGAGTTTCCTCGATGGGCGTTTCGTAATCCCAGCGGTGAATCTGGTAGAGGTCGACGTAATCGGTCTGGAGGCGCCGAAGACTCTGATCCAGTTCGTAGAGGATAGCCTTGCGGGAGAGACCACGGCCATTGGGTTCATCGCGCATGACGCCGTGTGCCTTGGTGGCGATGACGACTGCTTCGCGACGGGTATTCGCTTTGAGGAAGTTGCCCAGAACTTTTTCGCTGTCGCCGCTGGAGTAGACATTGGCGGTATCGAAGAAGTTGATGCCGAGGTCGAGAGACTGGCGAAAGAACGGCTGGCTCTCTTCTTCGTTCAATGCCCATGCGTGACGGCCGCCCTTCGCTTCGCCAGCGACCGCGGGCGAGCCGTAGGTCATGCAGCCGAGACAGATGCGGGAAACTTTCAGTCCGGTCTTACCGAGATTCACGTAATCCATTGCTTCTCCGTTCAAGTCGTTGCTGGTCGTTGGAGTGCGAGGGCGAGAGGAAAGATGCAATGCAAGCGCGCTCTGACGGGTGAAGATTTACCACGTTGTGGTCCGCCGCCGCACGGCAATCAGGCGGTCGCGGCGAGTTGGTCCTGGTAGATGCGAAGTGTCTCTTCATTGAAGCAGACGAAGTTGACCAAATCGACGCCGCTGGATTCAACGTGCGCCTTGACGGTTTCGATAGCGATGCGGGCGGCGCGGTGAGGCGGGAAGTGATAGATGCCGGTACTGATGGCGGGGAATGCAATGGAGCGGGCCTGATGCTCGGCGGCGAGTTCGAGGGAGCGGCGATAGCAGCCGGCGAGAAGTTCATCTTCGTGGCGATGTCCGCCGTTCCAGACCGGGCCCACAGCGTGGAAGACCCACTTCGCGGGCAGGCGAAATCCAGGCGTTGCCTTGGCGTCTCCGGTTCGACAGCCATTGAGCTTGCGGCAGGCCTCGAGAAGCTCAGGACCGGCGGCGCGATGAATGGCGCCGTCGACTCCGCCACCACCAAGCAATGAAGTGTTGGCCGCGTTGACGATGGCGTCGACGTGCAATTTGGTGATGTCGCCGGAGACGGGAATCAATTGCGTCATGCATCCTCCAAACAAGATCGGTTTGAGAATACGCCCCCGGCAAAGGTTGTTTTTCAAGCGCAGTCGAGAAGGCCTATCAGCTGGTGAAATGGGTGCGGCATCTTCGGGACCAGTGGCGAATCTAATGGGCATGGCGAATGGGTTGACGGTATCGGTGTTGGACCTGGTGGGAATGCACAGCGGCGAGGGAGCGGGGCCGGCGATAGCACGGACTGTCGATTTGGCGCGACACGTTGAAGAGTGGGATTACAAACGGTTCTGGCTCGCAGAACATCATGCGATCCATGGGTTGGCGTGCTCGGCGACCGCGGTGCTCATTGGGCACGTAGCGGCGGCGACGAAGACAATGCGCGTAGGCAGCGGCGGTGTGATGCTGCCCAATCATGCGCCACTTGTCGTGGCAGAACAGTTTGGCACGCTGGAGGCGCTGTATCCGGGCCGTATCGATCTGGGCCTGGGCCGCGCGCCGGGCGGCGAATATGCCACGATGCGAGCCTTGCGCCGCGACGCGCGCCAGACGGGCGATGACTTTCCGGAGCTGCTGGAAGAGCTTCGCACGTACCTGGGCGATGAGCGCCCGGGACAGGCGGTGAAGGCGATTCCGGGACAGGGGAGTCATGTGCCGATCACGCTGTTGGGATCGAGCGGATTCAGCGCGCAGCTGGCGGCGAGATTGGGATTGCCGTTTGCGTTTGCGGCGCATTTCGCTCCGCAGTTTTTGTATGCGGCGGCAGACCTTTATCACCAGCAGTTCCGGCCCAGCGCGGTGTTGGACAAGCCCTACCTGATGGTGGGGGTGCAGGTGATTGCGGCGGAGAAGGATGCGGCGGCATGGAGATTGTTCACTACGCCACAGCAACGGTTCCTGCGGCTGATCCGGAATGAGCCAGTGGAGTTGCTGCCGCCTGTGGATTCGATGGCTCCGTTGTGGACGGAGTGGGAACGGGCGGCCGTGGATAGCAAGCTGGGCGCGGCGATTGTGGGTTCGAATGCCACGGTGAGGGCGGGACTGGAGAAGCTGGTGAAGGATACGGGTGCGTCGGAGGTGATCGTGGTGACGGACACCTATGAACACACCGACAGGCTCGAGTCGTACCGGCGGGTGGCGGAGGTTGCGAAGTCGGTCCGGGCGGGATCGCGGGAGCCGGTCAGGGCGTAGAGAAATGTTATTTAAGTAGTAAACTTCGGACCCAAACGAAGGAAAGATCTGCTGTGTGTTGAAGGAGAGAGTTTTTTGCCGAGTTTGGGCAGAGGCGCAAATCGCTGCGTCCGGATAATTGGCACTAAGTTTATTATTTTGTTGGAGATGTGAGTGTTTCTGGGTGCCTGCAAAGAAACACGAAAAACGCGATTTTGTTATTTTTTGGCAAATTGCGCATGTTGCGCGATTTAATTGCCGGTGTAAAGTAATTCCAAATTATTCATTCCAGATTAGTTGCGGGTTGACATCAGCGGACCGTCATTCTCAATGCCGGGGCGCGTTTCTCAGGGTGATTCGCCGGTTTGAGTGTGGAAACGGCCTGCATTTGAGATTTGTGCCGCCCACAAACGACCGCACGGAACGCGGTCATATGCGAGGCAGCCCGACGTAGGGAGTCCGATTTTGTTGTTGGACATGGCTCAAAAGTGCTGCCGCCCCAGCGCCCGCTAATAGAATCAGGGAAGGCCATTGGATTGGCCAGGAACTCGTTTTTGATCGCTTCCGACAGGCGATGGGTTCATACTGTGCTGAAGACCGTCTAGACACCTGGGACCCGGCACAGGAAAGTCTGAGCTAAATTGCTGAACCGCACCGGCATCGCGACGAGATTGCCCTCGACAGCGGGGCTGCGCCGAGTTGTGTTCGCGGCGGGATCGGCCATTGCGGCAGCGCTGGTTCTGCTTCTGGCCGGATGCGGAACCGCAGCGGTTACGGCGAATCCGGCGAATTCCACGTTCGCGATCACGCCCGGAAGTGCGGCGATCGACACCAACTGTACAGGCTGCAATGCGACCGATGCACGCGGGCTGCCGGTGCACAAGTTCACCGCGAACCTGGCGCGGGGCGGAACGGCGGAGGTTACCTGGTCGGTATCGGGCGGGGACACGAGCGCCGGAGCGGGCAAGATCAATGCAGCGGGTGCGTACAGTCCGCCCAGCTATCTGACTACGGACCAGGTGAAGGTCGTGGTGACCGCCCGCCTGACGGCCGATCCGCGGGTTGTGGCCAGCACCGAAATCACGGTAACGCCTGGATTCCTGCAACCGCTGAAGCCGGAGAACGTGGCCCTGGGCGCCAACCAGACAGCCACACTGACGGGACACCTGGCGGTGGCGGGGGGAAGCGCGGGCATTCGATTCGCGCTGGCGAACTCAGCTACGGGCAACGGCGGCGGGCAGGGTTCATTGAGCGCGACCACCTGCCAGCGATCGAGCAAAAATTTCACGACGTGCGCGGTGACTTATACAGCGCCGGCGACCATCGGGTCGACGGATGTGACTTACCTGGTGGCGAGGATCGATGGTTCCCCAGCGCGGACGGAGGCGGAGATCCTGCTGAACACAGCGGGGGTGACGAGCAATCCGGCGGCGCACCAGGGTCAACTGGCGACGTTGATGCCGCTGGGCAGTTCGGGCGGTAACAATAACGACTTCGACACCCGCGGCAATACGATCGCCGACTGCTGCAGCGGGACGCTGGGATCACTGATTCAGGACAATGCCGGGAAACAATACCTGCTGAGCAATAACCACGTGCTGGCGCGCAGCGATCACGCCACGGTGGGGGATGCGATTGTGCAGCCGGGCCTGATCGACAACAATTGCACCCCGAGCGGCGAAGGGGCAGGGACGGTGCCGGTGGGGGCGCTCTCAGCGTGGCTGCCGCTCAAATCGGCGCAGACCAATGCCGACGCGGCGATTGCGCAGGTGGCGTCACGGACGCTGGATGCGGCGGGAAGCATTCTGGAACTGGGCGCACGCCAGGCGGATGGGACGCTGGCGCCGGCGCCGCCGGGCGTGTCGTCCAGCGGCGGTAAGGGTGAGACGGCGGGGCTGCAGATGCGGGTGGCCAAGAGCGGCCGCACGACGGGACTGACCTGCGCAAGCGTCTCAGCAATCGGCCTGGATGTATCGGTGGACTACTATCGCGATTGCGCGGAGACGAAGCCCTATTTGACCAAGTTGTTTACGAATCAGACGGCGATCAGCGGCGACCGTTTCAGCGATGCGGGAGACTCGGGCGCGCTGGTGGTGGACGCGAACAACGCCGAGCCGGTGGGGCTGTTTTTTGCGGGCGGAACCGACGCGTCGGGCGTGGGGCAGGGTGTCGCGAATCCGGCAACGGACGTTCTGAGTGAACTGGGCGCGCAGGCGGGCAACGGAATGAGCTACACATTTGTGGGGACGGCCGATCATGCAGTGAGTTGCCTGAGCTACGGCTACAGCGCGGTGTCCGCGGCGCAGGAGATGCCGCTGACAGATGGCGAGATCGAACGGGCCCAACAGGCGTTGGCGGCGGCGCGCCTGCTTGTGAATCCCGCAACGGGCGTTCTGGGGGTGAGCATGGGCAAGAGCAGCGATCACCCCGGCGAAGCGGCAGTGATTGTTTATGTGAATGAGTCCGGGAGTGCGAGTGTGCCGGAGACCGTGCAGGGAGTGCGCACGCTGGTGATTCCGACGAATGCGCACGCAGTGTCGGTGGGGACGGCCCCGCTGGCGAATTCTATATCCAGCGCCGCCGCACTGACGAGTGGCGCACTGAACCAGGCGATGACGGTCAAGCGGCAAGTGGCGCGGGGGCTGATGCAGAGAAATCCGGCATTCTTCGGGGTGGGCGTGGGACAGAGCCTGGACAACCCGCATGACCCGGCGCTGGTGATCTATCTCGATCGCAAACAGGTGCCGGCGCAATTGCCGCAGGTGTTGAGCGGGGTGAGGACACGCTACGTGGTGATGGATCGCCTGCATGTTACGCGCGCGTATGCGACGCCGCTCGAATCAACGCGCCATTGTCTGCCGCGGGATTTGAGCGAGAACGGGTTCGAGCCTGCGAAGCCGCTGAGTTTGAATCTGTTTTAGCCGCGAGGATGGGGGATAATTGAAACCCTTGAATTTCCCACTCATCTTGTCAATACCAACAGCTTGTGTCAGTCTTTTCCGGTGGCTGCTACCCGGATCGTCGCCGCTCTGATCCTTTTTTCCGCAACGGTAGCAGCTCAACCGCCTGCGCGAATCCCTTTCAGCGTGAAAGTCGCAGACCAGGCAGGAGGCCTGGTTCCAGCAGCAATGATCCAGATCATCTCTTCATCCTCTCGAACAAAGATTGAGAGCAAAACGAACTTACAAGGCGAAGCTGTCTTGTCACTTGACCCAGGCGCTTACGCCGTGTGGGTACGCTCTCCCGGCTTCAAGACCTGGAGAAGCACGTTCGACCTGCAAAGAGATTCAAGCCGATCAATCACTGCGGTGCTGTGGATTGCGAGCAATGGATCTCCGATCGTCAATCCCGAGTATTCAGGACCTGCATTAGAAAGTCAGCCCTTGCTCGCCACGATCCCTCTTGAATCTCTCGAATCACTTACTGGTCTACCCGCCCGCGACCCCAAGCAACGGGCCCGCACACATTACCAGATCCATTAGCACAATTGTGGTCGAGGTCTCGCTTCCAGAGAGCCGAGAATCGGCGGACCGACCTGAGGAGATCCCCGTCGCCGAAGTTGCCGGGTCAGGATTGGGCGGCGCGCTCGACTTCCGCAATGTCGATCTTGACCATGTTCATCATGGCGCGCATGGCTTTGGGATTCTTGATGAGTTCGGGCAGGCGCGCCGGCGTGATCTGCCAGAACATGCCGAACCTGTCTTTGAGCCATCCGCATTGAATCTCAGACCCGCCGGCCGAGAGCCTGGCCCAGTAGTCGTCGATCTCGGCCTGGGAATCGCAACGCACAACGAGTGAAATGGCCTGCGTGAACGGGTAGCCGGGGCCGCCGTTCATGGCAGTGAAAGGCTGGCCGTCGAGTTCGAAGGAGAGGGTGGCGATGGCACCGGCAGGCCAGGGGCCCTCGCCGCTGCTGCGGAGTTCGTCAAGCTTACGAGAGTTCTTGAAGATGCCGAGGTAGAAATCGACAGCTTCTTCGGCATTGCCATCGAACCAAAGAAACGGGGTAACGCGGGGGAAGTCAGCGAATGCGCTCATTGAGCCCTCAATTCAGAATTGGGTTCAGGAAACCAATTCGTCCGGCGTCTAAATGGGTTAACGACTCTACGGCAGATTACGTTATCACGCATTGCAGATGGAAGCTTGAAGCAACAGGTTGCCCCGGGGCTCGATCAATGAGGCCGGGGTTCAGTACAAGAGATCTCCCGCCTCGCTGGCGATGGCGGCGAGAAAGGCCTTGAGGATGGCTACGCGCGGCTCGGCCAGGGCCTGGGCGGTGGGAAGGAGTAGTTTTCCGGGCAGTTCATCAACAGCCCTGCGCAGAACCGGGACGACGGACGAGAAGGTGGAGTAGCGCGTGTCGCGCCCCACCTTGACCATGGCGCGGAGAGCGCCGATGGCGCCGAGCTGTTCCAGAATGTCGGCATCGCGGAGGATGGTGGCTTCGATGGTACTGGGGGTGTCCTGGGGCTGATGGGTGCGAATTGCCTCCGCGACCCCGTCGAGCTTGGTGTGGGGAAAGCCCATCTCATCGAGCAGTTCCCAGCTTCGGGCGATGGTGTAGGGGACGTGATTCCAGCGCGTCAATTCCAGCGGGTCGCGGGGGCGATGTCCGAGATAGACGCCGAGATCGTGCATCCATGCCGCGGCGAAGAGGACGTCGTCGTCGTACTCGGTTCCCTGCCCTACCGCGGTAGCCAACGCGTAGAGGCGCGGCTGATGACCATACTTATCGACAGGTTGCGCTTCGGCGCGGACGTACGCGATGACCGAGAGCCGCCAGGTGCCGGGCATTAGTGTGCACCTGCCGGCCAGCGGGGAGAGATGCGGATGAGATCGAGCCCGCCGAGATTTTCGACGGCAAATTCAGACGAAGCGGCCGGAATAACGGCGATGGCGCGCGCGGGGAGTTCGACGGGTTCGAATGCAGGCCCATGGATGCGCGCCGAGCCCGCCGCCGCAAACAGAAAGGACAGTCCGGCGGGCGCTTCATCGGGCGCCGGCAGAGTTTTGCAAGGGCGAAGTTTCTCGACCGGAACGCGTTCGACGCGGAAGTATTCAACGTCGACGAGGATGGTTCGATCCTTCAGGCGGCGGGGCGGCACCTTGCCCGCACGGGTTTCGAGCCGGGTAGCCTCGAGGGATTTCTCGATATGGAGTTCGCGGGGACGGCCGTAGTCGTACATGCGGTAAGTGATGTCGCAGTTCTGCTGGGTCTCCAGAATGATCGAGCCGGGCCAGATGGCGTGCACGGTTCCGGCATCGACAAAGATCATATCGCCGGCAGAAACCGGCACAACGTTAAGACTGTGTTCCAACGTGCTGTCGGCAATCCCGGTACGGACTTGATCCAGCGTGACTCCGGGCTTCAGGCCGACCGCCACCTGGGCTCCAGGCTCGGAATACAGTGAATACCAGCACTCGGTCTTACCGCGCGGCTGACCGTATTTCTGTGCCAGTCGATCGTCAGGATGAACCTGGACGCTCAGCTTTTCGCGGGCAAAGATCATCTTGATCAGGAGCGGCGATTGGGGCCCGGGCGCCGCGGCGCCAAGTAACGCATTGGGAGAGTGCTCGAACAACGCGCCCAGGGTCATGCCGACGTGGTTTCCGGTGGCGACGCGGCATTCGTCCCCGGTTAGCCAGACTTCTCCCACAGGTTCGGCTCCGGCATCGACGACACGGTCATACCAGGGCCGAAGATCGCGAAAACCCCACACGCGTGTCACGAATCGCGGCTCGACCAGAAACGGCGCCAGTTCGGTGATGGTCGAGTTTGGATCGCCAGCCATAGTAGCCGTCCCTGCCTGTTGTGACGATGGCGCTGCGGAATGGTGAGTGGCCGCCACTTCGAATGCGAGAAGCAGGGCACCCTCCGCAACCCTTTCACTTTAGCAGAGGGAAAGGAAAAGGGAATAACTGATCGCATGCCCAAGATCAATTCTTTGATCCGGCAAACTGACTTCGACACGTTTCAAGGCGGAGACAGTTCTTTTGGGAAGGACGAGAGCCTGGCTTTCGAGGAGAATGGCTGCTTCCGATTCTTTTAGCCCAACTGGCCCCAGTTGGGAGCCAGAGATTCCGGAATCAGCGGAGGTTATTCGGTTTGAACCAATTCCTTCTCTCGCGTCTTTTATGGCTCACCGTACGGGCTAAACGAGCCGGAATGGAATGGCCACGACAGGGCAAAGACCACGAAGTCGGCAGATCCACCGAATCCAGCAAGCCCTTCGTCTAAAGGAGCGCGCAAAACGAAATGGCTTTTGCGATTTTCGGCTATGAGGTTTCTGATCTTCGCCGGATTGTCTTTTCGAGTCGCGGCACCGCAAGAACCAACACGGATTTGATGCCATCGATTTTGCCGAATCGATTGTGATAATCAGAGCCCGACAACGAACCGGCGCATCGTTAACAACTTCCAACTCCGGGCAGGCATCTTATTGGCAATGCCAATCATGATGCGTTGCAGGATTCATGTGGCAAAAATCGTTATAGTGTCAATATGAACTTTCGCTGCTTCCCGCGCCACGCTGGACCAATCAAATTAACCTCACGATTGTAATCCCATATTTTTATCGAATTGAAACGGGCCCGGTTCACAGCGGTGCGCACTCGCTGTTGTTGGTTGCTGTTGATATAGCGCGGGAGAACGATTTGGGCGAACCTGGCATCATGGAAATTCTTATTCCGAGCATTAAGGCCATGGTGCTGACTTATAACCGTGCTCCGTACAATGAGTAAGGCGATCGACAGTTTGCTCAATCAATTCTTGGCCCCGACGATCATGACGAAGGAAATGAGGATGCAACGGGAGGAACAATCGAGGCTTACTGTCATCGAAATCAGATGGGCACGATGAGTGGAATTCAATATTGATGAATAGAGAAGACAACAGTCATTCTTCGGTGGACATTACGACAACCGCTGCCGCTGAAGAACAAGATAGCAAACCTGCGGAAGAACCGGAGGGCGCTGCACCGGGGCTCGCCGGACATGCTGTGCGGGGAGGGGTTGTGATCGGTTCAGCCCAGCTGATCCGAATCGCAGTTCAGATGGTCTCGGTAGTCGTGCTTTCCAGACTTCTCTTGCCTGAAGACTTTGGCCTGGTCGCAGCCGTAACACCGGTGATCGGCTTCGTTTCCATGTTTCAGGACCTGGGGTATGGGCAGGCCATTGTGCAGCGCCGCGACATCACCCGGGAACAGATATCATCGGTGTTCTGGACGACGGCGGGACTGGGTTTGTTATGCGCGGTCGCAACGACATTGGCCAGTCCTGCCGTGGCATGGTTCTTTCATGACCAACGCCTTTTGCTGATTACGATTTCAGCCAGCGTGCCGCTATTCCTTGGAAGCCTGATGTCAGTGCCAAGCGCACTGCTGAACCGGCATTTGAACTTCCGTGGACTCGCCATCTCCGATGCGCTGGGCGCCATCTTGGGTCTTGTCTCTGCGATCGTGGCGGCCTACCTCGGCGCCCGCTATTGGTCGCTTATGATTTCATCCGCAGTTTCAAGCGCGGTGATTGTTTTAGGGTATTGGAATAGCGCACGGTGGAAGCCCGATCGCCCGAAGGCTCGATTCGTTGACCGCGAGATTGGAGCGTTCGGCGCCAATCTTACCGGCTTTACGTTTGTGAATTATTTCGCACGAAATCTCGACAATATCCTGATCGGACACCAGGCGGGCAGCGTAAGCCTTGGTTATTACGACCGCGCATACAAGCTGTTGTATTTTCCGATTCAGAATATCAACGGTCCGTTGTACCGGGTAATGACCCCGCTTCTGAGCCGCGTGCAGGACGACAAGGTGCGTTTCCGCGAGATGTTCCTGCGGAGCACGGGGCAACTCACGTTATTCATCGTGCCAGCGATGGCGGCGCTGGTTGCAGTACCGCACGAAGTCGTCCTGCTTGTTTTCGGTGCTCGATGGCTGCCGGTTGCCCCTATCTTTTTCTATCTCGGCATCAACGGATTGCTGCAACCGCTCGGCAATGCAACCGGCTGGATTTTTATCGCCCAAGGGCGCACCGACATCATGTTCCGGGTAAGTGTCATCACCTCACTGATCACTGTGGGATCGTTCTTTGTTGGGCTGCACTTCGGCGGGGCCGTGGGCCTCGCCGCTGCGTACGCGTTCGTTGAGTTTTTCTTGAAGTCCCCGATTCAGTATGCAGTTCTGCATCGCCTGGGCCCTGTAAGTGCGTGGGACTTATGCTGGCAACAGCTCCCGCTACTGGCTGCAGCCGGGATTACTCTGCTGATTGTCCACTATGTGTTCCGAGGGATCCTCAGCCTGCACGGGATATCGTTAATTGCACTAGCGGTGCTGGTTTCGTATGTAGCGGCAGTCGGAATAACCGCAATTCGTCCGGGGGGTAAATCCATCCTTGTGGAGAGCGTGCGATTGATGGTTCGCATCTGGACGGCCGCGCGTCTTCGCCTACGCTAGGTTAATCACAGGCAGGGCGCGTTGTCCTGTCAGGCGCTCTGAGCCAGTGATTCGCCAGGAAGGTCGGGCTTACACGCATTTGAGTCAATCGTATTTCGAATGATGCGCGCCAACTGCGTTCCGTACGCGAGGCTGCTCAGCCTCACTTCATAATCCGAGCGGGCTCGCCAAGCCAGGGCTTCGTACGATGACCTGTCGAGATAATGTCGTTTGATCCATAAGGCCATTTCGTGGGCAGGATCGTCCGGAGAGAAAATTGCCCCATCGACACCGTCGTGCAGAACAGATGGAACTCCCCCGACAGATGTACCGAGGCTGGGCAGACCATGAGCGGCAGCCTCAGCGAACACCACGCCCAGTGCTTCGGCCAAGGTCGGCAAGATAAAGAAGTCGCTTTCGAGATACAGCTTTTTCAAGGCGCCTGCGTCATGAGGGTCGCTCTTGCTCAGGAATCCATGTAATCGAACGAAGCTCGGCAAGTCCGCGGCCGCACTCGATTGGGGTTTCAACTCGGCGGGACCGACAACGTGGAGTTCCGCAGGTATGCCTGCCTTGATCAATGCAGCCGCGGCTTTTACAGCGGAAGGACCGCCCTTCCTAAGCCATTCCTTGCCAATGAACAGCAGCCTGCATGGGCCCTTGCCTCTGCAGCGAAGAGCGGCTTCCAATTCCGGCCGGCCGGGCGCGATCATAAGGTTAGGCCCGAGAGGAAGAATGGAAATCCGATCCGGATCTGCACCATAGTCTTTTTCGGCCCTGTCGGCTGCCCAGGCCGAGGTCAAGACCGGATAAACATCTTTTCGACGATAAGTGATTTTCTCGAGTTCGAAGCCATTGTCAACGATGCGTGGTGGCTGATTTTCTACACGAAACCAAGGATAGGACTCAAGCACTTGGCCCCAAGTCGCATCGTGAATCATGAATATCGGCAAGCCTTGCTGTAGGAACGAGGTGAACGCCGGAAACGCGGTGACGATGGCATCAGCGGTCTCTGCGCGAAGACGTCGATTACTTAAACGGGTAAAGAGGCGCACCCAGAATAGGTCGCGGTCGATGTGATAAAAGCGCTTCCGCACGTAACGGTAATACCGGTGAATAATCCAGTTGATCGATTTACGAATAAACAGGAAGTTAGGCCCAAGAACAGTCACCTGGGCGCCTGCTTCTTTCAAACAACGAATGATCTGAGCGGGCGTTCCCGACCAATTGAGATGATCGAACGGATCATTCAGGTCAAAGAACAGTACCCGGAGCGGCCTCTTCTCGTTTGAAGTATTAGTCGGAACCATCAAAGACCTCGATGTATTTATGGGTTGCTGCCTCGACCGATCGACGTTGTTCCTGGGGTTTAACCAACTTTAGCGATCCTTTGTGAAGAAATTCCCAACATCCGGTCTAATTCGGCCACCAAAGCTGAACCGTACTTAACCTTGCGTGCGAAATGTGCTTCGGATCTCACGATGGCGGGAAGATCGGACACTGTCAGGGTGGCAGGATGCCACGAGTCAGGGGACGGCCAATCTATGTAGCGCAAATTATCTGAGTTCAGCCTTAGCGGCGAATTTGCAAGAATTGAATGATAGTAGCACTCTTCAGGACTTTCGCGCCGCGTTAAATGGGCAAACAAGCGCCTCGATTGCTCTGTCTCGTTGAGTAGGCAAGCAGCCGCCTTGGCATTTGCCGAGAACCAATGTTCACCCGCATAGCAACGGAAGCTGGAGGAGAATGGTCCAGGCAATATCGATCGCCACCAAGGATGATGGGCATAAAAGCGACCTACCGGAGGTATTGCCAGTGGCTTCTTGAGGGAGGGTCGAGGAATTGCAAGCGCACAGTAACGCCGATATGCAAGAGGCAGATAAGACGGACGCGCGAATCCGCTTTGATGGTCTGCGACGTTTTTGGATTTTCGATTGCTGACTTTAATTTCGCGATGATCGATAAAGGCGTCATAGTTGGTTCGCGCCAGGGTTTCGAGTACTCGATCTGGCGACATGGCGGGATAGTCTGATCCGCTCAAGAGATAGAACCAGTCGGGAGGATTCGTTCCGTCCATCAACAAACGGATACCGGCCAGAGCGGCAGGCACAATTGAGAAACAGCCCCAAAAGGTTGGAAAATGAGGCTCAACGAATCGCACATTTGAGGAGAAGAGTTTTTTATCCAGTGCACATTGGCCGAAGTCATGGTGGCATACGATCGGCGGGGTATCATAAAGAACACTTAGTGCTTGTGTAAGGGCAAGGACCTGCTCCGGATGCGAATGCGTAAGCAGAACGAAGCCGACCTTCGTCATCGTGCAACCTCCGATGGACAATGAGCGACCAATTGGCGAACTGTCTTCACTGCTTCAGGTCCATCGCTTCCGCCGGTGCTTCATGACGACTAAGGTCGGCACTGTAAACCCTCACGACGTCGCGATAGACCTGTTCGACGGCACGCGCAGTGCGCTCGATCGTGAAGCATTCCTTCACCCGATCTCTGCCGCGCCGACCCATCTCCAGGGCCTTAGCCGGATCACGCAGCATCGTTGCCATGGCGTCGGCTAATGCCCGCTCATCGCCCGCCGGCACAAGCAGACCGGTGGTCTTGTCCACCACAATTTCAGGTATGCCGCCGCCACGTGTAGCAATCACAGGTTTGCCGGCTGCCATGCCCTCAATCACGACCTGGCCAAAAGGCTCTCCAACTGTGGAAGCGTGAACCACAATTTCCAATTGCGCAATGGCACCTTGAACGTCGGACACAAACCCCAGGAACGCAACGCGATCTTCCATACCGAGATCGCGACACAAAGCCTTGAGACTCGATTCATAATCATTTTCGGAAAAGAGTGCCGCACCTATAACCTGGAATTGCACATCAGGGAATTCCGGCCGTATGAGGGCCGCGGCTTTGATGAAGATATGCTGCCCTTTCCATGGGCTGATTCTTCCGATCAATCCGATTCTTGCCGGGCCATTTGGCTTGATACTCGCGACCTCGGCCGGAACTGAGCAACCGTCATGAACTACTCTTGATCGCAACTTGCGTTTGGGGCTCGCGGTTCCGGACCTGGGGTCAATCAATGTGTCCAAGGTGGCTTGCGAATTTGCAATCACGTAATTGGGAAGCAACCTTCCAAGTGTCCGCACAAAGAGGACGGCAGGGCGCGGCAAATAATCCGGCGCGATGCGATCGCGCAGATGCCACACCAACGGACGCCGCGCGATCTTTGCAGCTAATCCACCAATCACATGCGATTTCAAGCTGTTGGTGTGAACAACGTGCACATCGATTTCACGCATCAGGTGCGCCATTCGAAATGCTAGAGACAGGACCGAATAGACCTCTTTTACTCGCAGAAGAGACTTCCATCCAACGGTATCCTTGCGTGTTCCGGCGACCCGTGCACTGATTGGAAGAATATGAACTTGATGATGCTCTTCCAATTGCGCTGCGAGCGGTCCCTCCTCGCACAACAACACGATTGCGCAGGTTTGTTCTGGATCAAATTGTGCTATCAGATTGCGCAACGCAATTTCCCCGCCGCCCAATTGAGCGGTGTGATCGATAAACAGCACGCGCGTTGTGCGAAGAGCTTTGATATTTTGCATGCAACTTGCTAGAGATGCATGAATCATCAAGAGGGCTGCATATAGAAACCCGGCTTGCACTGTATGCAACTTCGATATAGAGTCGAAGGAGTTCGAGTTGTCTCCCTAACGGGATGGTCCCTGTCGTTGCATTGAGAGTATTTTTATCAATGCAGTTTTTGTCGAACTCAATTTGTTCGACGATCTCCGCCGGAGAATCTCTACCAATCTTCACTGGGCAATAATGACTTTGCAACCCATATGATGAAGGTCGGCATCCGACACAGGCAAGGCTTGATGGCTGCGAACAGAAGTAGCGGATGCTTCTCGAATTAAAGGTGTCTGCTGTAATTAACTCTTAGAATGTTCGCTATTTTAAACGTCGTCGGCTGTTGTCGACGGCATCTCATGATGGAAGGTCGAGTTGATTGTTTAACTTGGCCATAATTGTGATCGGTGCTGGACAAACATGGGCCTAGAAACCAATTAAAAAAACGCCACAATTCAACCTTGCAGCGAAAACCTTTCGCGCGAAGAAGGGTCTACTTCAATTATGTCGAAAGAGCTTGGCCATCCGAACGTGCTCGCGCTGAACGGTGCGAATTATTTATCCGTTCAATCGAGCCACTACTCTCCGGTTCGTCTGGCGATCGAAGCCATGTTCAGGCAGAAGTGGCTTTTGATCAGCATCTTTCTCATGGTGATGGGAATGACGGCCGCGGTGACAGTGCTGAAGAAGAAACAATTCAAGTCCGAGATGAAGTTTCTCGTCCAAGCATCGCGGTCGAATGCGGTTATCTCCGCAAACCGCTCTGCCGTAGCAGCGCCTTCTCAGGATGTCACCGAAGCACAGATCAATTCAGAGATGCAGCTACTGGAGAGCGAGGATGTGATCGGTGCTGTGGTCGATCCACAGTGGTCCGCCTCGAGCCGCGAAAGCAAGTCGCCGGCTGAGATTCAAGAGCACGAATCGAAGATCGCGTCTTTCATAAAGCACCTCGAGATGGAGTCGGCCCACAAAGCGAATGTGATTACGGTAACCTTCAGTGCGCAGAGCCCCGAACTTGCAGCAAATACTCTCGATCGTTTGTCTGCCGCCTATCTTGCAGAGCGGAGAAACATCACTCGTCCGCCGGGCACATCGGAATTTTATACAGAAGAGTCGAAGCGCTACAAGGACGCATGGGACCATGCGAACCAGGAGCTCGTGGCATTCCAGCAATCAAACAAGTTGAATTCGGTAAGCGATGTGGAGGAAGGGATCAGCCAACAGATACTTACTACTGAAAATGATCTTCGGGCTGCGCAAGCATCCTCATCAGAGACCGATCAGAGGGTTCAGGAAGCCACACGGCTCGTCTCTCAAGTGCCCCAACGGCAACCTACGCAGCAGAAGCTCACTCCGAATCAAGGCGGCATCGAGCAGCTTCAATCCCTGCTGGTTCAACTCCAGAACCGGCGCACGGAATTGCTGACCCGTTACCAACAGTCTGACCGGCTGGTTACGGAGATAGATAAACAGATCATTGACACATCGGCCGCACTGCGCCGCATGACTCAGAACCGCCAGAGTGAAGACACGACTGACGTTAATCCAGCGTGGCAGCAGTTGCGCACGGGCCAAGTTCAGGCGATCGTCGAAAAGAAAGCCCTGCAGAGTCGGATAGGAAGCCTGCAAGCGGATCTGGTCAACCTTCACCGGCAGCTAGACCAGATCCAGCCGTTGACCACGAAGTACAACGAGCTGCAAGAGCAGGTTGATCAAGCAAGAAACAACTACCAGATTTTTTCGCAGAAGCGCGATCAGTCAAACATTGAAGACGCCATGGACGAACACAAGTTGGTGAATATCGCGATCGCAGAAAACCCCACGATGAATTTCACCCAGACTGCACCGCGTCCTTTGCTCTACGGCGTGCTGGGAGGCCTGACAGCCGTTTTCCTGGCAGCGAGCGCTGTGTACTTTGCTGAGTCGTTCAGAAGCACCATAGCTACTCCGCGGGAACTGGGCGCAGCCTCACGCTATGCGGTCCTGGCGACGCTGCCGTTGGACGACGTTGAGCCGGGTTTGCGAGTCGCGGCCATGACCACACCGATTATTCCCGGCGACCAGGCACCGGTGATGGGCGGACGTTCCGGCTTGATTCCGGTGATGCAACACCTGAACGACGCGCGTGAAGTTTAAAGAAATGGGAGCAATGGCCATGGATTTATCACCGGGTCAATTGGCAGCCTGCCAGGCCCTGGTCTACAGCCTGCTGCAACGCTGCGGGACCCTCGAGACGGGCAAGGGATCGGTACTGGCATTCGTCGCCGCCCATCCCGGTGCGGGAGTATCTCATATTCACAGCTTGATCGGACAGATGCTAAACGAGAACGAAGCGAATTGTGCAATTGCCCTTGATTGTGACGCCTTGGGCTTACCGACCGATCGCGCGCCGTCCGAAACCAGGAGGCGCGGTGCCGCTCTCCGCGATGAGGGGGACGATGATGACACGAGCCTATCCCGCCGCAATTCGGTGGCGAGATATCGTGATCGCGTCGGCCATCTGAATAAACTCAGGGAGCTTTATAGATTCGTGCTCCTTGACTGTCATTCATTGAAAGAGAAGACGGACGTATTAGGGCTTGCGCCGTTGGTCGATGGAACAATTGTGATTGTCGAGTGCAACAAGACAACAAATGCGCAAATCGATTATCTGGAGCGCAATATTGAAACTTACGGCGGTACGATCCTGGGCTCGGTTCTGAATAAGACAATTTACCCATTGCCCAAGTGGGTCAACTCAATGATGGAAAGGGCAGGCATATAAGTATGAATGCAACTTTCAACAGACAACTTAAGCTGGCATTGGCTATCTTGCTGATTGCGGGTGCCACTCACGCTGAAGATAAACTCCAGACACGCCCGCGGTATATTCTTCGCGCTGGAGACACCCTCGATCTTCAGTATCGCCTTACTCCCGAGTTCAATCAGACCGTGATGGTTCAACCCGACGGATACATTAACCTCAACGTGGCTGGAACTGTTTCTGTCAGTGGCCTCACGGTGGACCAGGCTCATGACCTGATAGTGAGCAAGGCATCGGAGAAGCTCAAGGACCCGGAAATAACGCTTGTACTCGAGTCGTTTACGCATCCGTACGTGGTGATAGCAGGACAAGTGGCGAAGCCGGGCCAGATCGAGTTGAAGGAAAATACGACGGCGCTGGGTGCAATCATGATGGCGGGCGGTTTCACACCGAATGCCAAGGCGGGGCAGGTGATCGTCTTCCGCAAAGTGAACGACTCGATCGCAGAGGTAAAGATCCTGCATCTTGCGAGGATCGATAAGACCTCCAAATTGGAAAAAGACATGGCTCTACAGCCTGGAGACATGATCCTCGTACCTCAGGACAGGATCAGCAAGATCGAGCACTACCTCCAAGTGGCCAACGTTGGAATGTACATGAATCCGCTCGCAGGGATTCCATAGACTTCGTTGACAAGCGCTCGTCGCTGATGCGGAGGATATAGCCAGAGCCGACACAACAAACTACTCGTCTGTCCAGTGCGGGCACCGAAGCGTGAGAAGCTGCGCGCGGTCTCGTCAACAGAAGAAACACAATGATGGCAGGTGTAGTGTGGATCATCCATTGAATATTTTTATTCCCCATTGTTCAGGATTGCTGACGGACGAGGTCGCGCACGGCGACGGGCTAGTTGCCTATGGATTCATTAAGCGTTTGGCAGAGCGCGGGCACAGGCTGTACGTAGCCGCCGAAAAGGTCGAGTTGGCAAAACCGCTCCACCCGAATGTAACTATATTCCCCATCAGGGCGCGCAGAGCTAATTCGGCGTTGAATCGGATTGAATACATGTTGCAGGTCCGATCGTTGTTCAAGGGCCTTCAAGAGCGAATACAGTTCAACATCGTACATCAGCTGAATCCTGTTTACACAGGAGTCAGCCTGGCTTTATGGGGTTCGAAGATTCCGCTGGTGCTGGGACCGTATGTTGCGGACTGGCCGCATGATCCTCATGCCATGGCCGCGCGCGCCGGCCTTCGAACGCTGTTGCGACAGTTGAAGAATCTCGTGGCTTTCGCTCAGCAGCGCCAAGCCTATGCTTTGCTGCTGACAACAGAAGCTGCGCGACAGCGTGTCATCGGCGGAGATAGACGGCAGGCTCCCATTCATTTCCTCCCCCATGGGGTTGACAGCGATTTCTTTAGCCCCGCGACCTCCCAGAGAAGTGGTATCGCAAATGATACTGAGTCGCCGGTGATTCTCTTTTATGCCAACATTTCAGAGCGGAAAGGAATATTCGATCTATTACAGGCTTTTGAAATGGTTGCGAAGAGGTTCTCGGAAGTGCAGCTGTGGGTTGCGGGCGCGGGGGAGGCTCTTGCTTCGGCAAAGGACGCAGCATCCCAGCTAATGTCGCGCAGACGAATCCACTTTCTCGGGGCTCAGAATCACCAACAGGCATTAGACCTACTGCGAAAGGCGGACATCTATTGCCTTCCCTCGCATGGGGAGCCTTTCGGAATGACAGTCGCTGAAGCGATGAGTTGCGGGCTGCCAGTGGTCGTCACCGACGGCGGGGGATTAGGTTGCATCGTTGACGACAATGGGGGGTACCGTGTACCGGTCCGCAAGCCGCGACTGCTTGCGGATGCCCTTTCGTTGTTGCTTGACCACCCCGACAACCGAGCCGCGATGGGAGCATACAATCGCTCGAAGGTTCTTGCCACACTGACGTGGAACAAAGTCATCGATGGGCTGCAAGAAGTCTATCGGGCCGTGTTGCGCGAACAGGAAAACACGAGGGGTCAAACAGAAGCCCGGTCGAATTCGTGGATTGACACGTTGCCAAAGCGGGGGGAGCGCGTATGAATCCATTTTCAGACAAGCGCGCATCGTCGTCCGTGGCTTCTGGTTTAATCGCGATCACTCTCGCTGCTGCGGCGGTAGTGCTACCACATTGGAACGGACTCTTTCCGCTCAGATTTTCAGAGTTGGCCGCGATCCATATGACGCTCTCCAGCGCGATTTTTGCCGCCGCTTTTGCCGTACTTTGGCAATTTTGCGCGGCCCTGTTTGACGTTTATAGCTATCCCAACGAAAGTTGGCTGGTCAGCGTACCACGAATTGCAGCGTGTGCCGGCACTATGACGGCTCTCCTTGCGCTTTACATTTGGCCGACACAATCGAAACCACAACTGGCAAAGGTACTTGCCGCCTTTCTCTTCTGCGCAATTGTTTGCGAGCTTTTGCGCCTGGTTATCATCAGCCACTTACAACGACCGAAAAACCGGGCCATCATTATCGGCAGCGGCAGGCTTGCGACGAAAGCCTGGCGTGAATTCCGCACCCAGCCGGGCTCCGACGTAACTCTGGTCGGGTTTGTCGATCAAGCATCCGAGGCTGACATGTGCCCGGATATTGCTGCCCGATATCTAGGCGGGCTCGAAGAATTGTCGCGCATCATCGTAGAGAACAATATCGATGATGTGATTGTCGCCACCCCTCTGGCCGGAAACTTTCCTGATGCCGAACATGCGATATACATTGCAGGAGCGATGGGCTCCCGAATCGTTTGTTTGAAAGATGTCTGCGGAGTTCGCCACGAAGCCCTGGCAAGGGACGACGACGATGCTTTCTTTGAACTTGTTCCGGCCGCGCGCCTTCAAGGCTTGCGACAGGCTGCAAAGCGCGGATTTGATGTAGGAGTTTCTGCCGCTATTCTCGCTTTCGGATCCCTGATGTTACTCGTCGCGGTCATGTTCGCGGCTGTGCGCCGCCGTCGCATGATCTGCGAACCGGAAATGAAATTGGGGTTCCGCCGCAAGTCATTCCGGACATTTCGAATACGCTCTGTACCCGGAGGTCGACTTTTTCAACTTTGCGTGACCACACTTCCACTGGTGTGGAATGTTTTGCGGGGAGAGATGTCACTGGTTGGGCCGCCGCCTCTTTCCGTAGAAGAGACTTACCGCGCCGATATCAATTCCCTGATCGGACGGTTCAATGTTCGCCCGGGCATAACGGAATGTACCGACTTCGAACCAATCCAAATGCGCGGAACCCATACCTCGGATTTCAAAGTGGCATGTGCGGACTCCTGGTCGCTGCGAACGGACTTAAAGATTTTAACCAAAACGTTCCGCATGGTTGTGCAGCGAACGAATGCGGTTGAAACGGGCATAGGTGCTTCATGAAGATTGCCGTCGTTCATGACTATTTCACCCAGTTGGGCGGGGCCGAGAAAGTAGCCGAAGAGTTATACCGACTGGCCCCGGGCTCGACGCTCGTCTCCACCGTCGCCTTGAGAGACAGAATGCCAGCTTCGTTGCAAGGTGCGGGTGTTCGCACATCCTGGTTGCAGGGAATGCCTGGGATGAAGAAGTATTTTCGCCTTTACTTCCTTCTCTATCCAATGGCGGTTCGCTCATTGGATCTATCCCGATTCGATTTGGTGCTTTCGAGTTCTTCTGGGTACGCCAAGGGTGTGAGGACGCATCGAGACGCTCTTCACGTATGTTATTGCCACACTCCAATGCGCTGGGCGTGGAACTTTGATGACTATTCCGCGCGCGAACAAATGGGAATCGCACGGAAGACAATACTCCCAACCCTCATCAGCCTGTTGCGTCGATGGGACGAAGATGCATCCCGGCAACCGGATCACCTTATCGCGAATTCTCAAACAGTGGCCAAGCGAATTGCGCTCGTTTACGGTCGCGCCGCTGAAGTGATTCACCCTCCAGTTGACGTCGACCGCTTTCGGCTCTCAAGCGAGCAAGGTGATTACTATCTTGTTCTCTCCCGCCTGGTCTCGTACAAGCGGATTGACCTTGCCGTACAAGCCTGCACTCTCCTGAACCGGAACCTCATAGTCATCGGGGAAGGTACACATCGCAAGCAACTGATGGAGAAGGCTGGACCAACCATCAAATTCATGGGTCGATTGCCAGACGAAGATGTCGAATATTTGGTTTCGCGATGCCGAGCACTCATTTTCCCGGGTGAAGAAGACTTTGGAATTGCGCCACTCGAAGTGGCCGCTGCGGGACGTCCCTGCATAGCCTACCGCGCGGGCGGGGCGCTCGAAACGATCGTGGACGGAGCCACCGGAGTTTTCTTTGATCAACAAACCCCCGAAGATCTTGCTGAGTGTATCGAGGACTTCGAGCGACGTGATTGGTCGCCTGTAGCTTTACAGGTGCATGCGAGCAACTTCCGGAGAGAGGTATTTCAGGAACGAATGCGCGCCTTCCTTGTGCGTGCCGGTTGTCCACTGCCCGCCATCGAAGCACAATCAGGTCTATTCAATTCCAAGCGTGCGTCGGAAGCGGCATGAGGGAAAGCCTGAGTTCTGATATGGCAAGAACCAATAACCAACCCGACGTTACGACCTGGCTTCTTGTGACTGCGAGCTGCCTTGCATTGGGTGCGCTATTCGCCGCAGGTAAGGGCGGCCTGCTTCGCGCTGCCATACCGGCGGCGGCAACATTGGTCGCACTGTCGCTCTATATCCGCAAGCCTGCCGCGTATCTAGAGTTCGGCTTGTGGGCCTGGATACTGACGCCGTTTATTCGTCGTGTCGTGGATTGGCGCGTAGGTTTTGCCGATCAGAATCTTGTACTGCTTACGCCGTTCCTGGTGTCGGGAATTGCGATACTCGATTTGCGCGATAGAAAATCGCTTCTCAATTTGCGCGTTGCACCCTTCGCACTATGTGGAGCGGCCATCGGGTATGGGTTTCTGGTTGGAATGGCGCTTCATCCTTCGGGCGAGGTGGTCTACGGATTAGTGGATTGGCTTTCTCCGATGCTGCTTGGACTGCACGTTTACCTCCGTTGGAGAGAGCTGGACATTCATGCCGCGGTCATCCAGCGGGTGGCACTCTGGGGTTTGCTCGTCTTGGGAATATACGGGATAGTGCAATTCTATGAAGCGCCCGTGTGGGATACGATGTGGCTGGAAAATCTACCTGGGGGAGTTGCCAGTTCGACATTCGGCCGGCCCGAGCCCCAAGAGATTCGGGTATGGAGCACGCTGAACGCTCCCGGACCTTTCGCCAACGTGGCTGTCGCCCTCTTGTTTCTTGTGATCCCGAAGCGATCTCTTCTCAAGTTGCCCGCTGTAGGGGCTGGGATCTACTCCCTCATGCTTTCATTGGTCCGTACTGCTTGGATAACGGGGGCGTTAGGGCTTCTCTACCTTGCTGGAAGCAGCAATCGAAAACTGTTCTTGAAGGTGGTATTTGCTATAGGGGCGAGTACACTTGGACTTGCCCTACTGGCTAACTCTTCGCTGGATATACCTATCCTTCAAGACCGCTTCAAGACATTGGGCGACTTAAAGAACGATGAAAGTGTCCAAGACCGCACAAGGCTCTATTCCGGGTTATCAAAGGAACTTCTCAGCGAGCCGGTTGGAATAGGCCTGAATAATGCCGACTTTTATCATGGTTATCCGCTTGATAGCGGGCCGATTCGGATGCTGCTCAACCTGGGTTGGCTGGGGACTCTCACCTATTCCATCGGTGTTTTACAGATCGTATGGTTTTTGTATTCGCGACGCAAATCCCACGATCCACTCCTTGTAACGTCCACAACCATCGTTGTGACCTTTCTTTTGCAAATGTTGTCGGGTTTGATATTTATCTCAAGTTCGGGCGCCATGTTCTGGCTGGCGGCCGGATCTGGTTTGGCGGCAACCATGCGTTCCGCGGAACTCTTACGGGAAGAGGTCAGCAAACTACCTGAAGGAGTAGATCCGCGCCCTGTCAAGCGCTCCGTCATTGTGCACTCACAGGTTGCGCTTGGCTCGACGCACGTTCTTGCCCCACGGAAGGAGGCGCAATGAAGATTTCGATTGTGTTGTGCAGCTACGGTCGTCCTGCTGTTCTCGATCAAACTGTCGAGTCAATTCTGAATCAAACGGTTTGTCCAGAGGAAATCCTTATCGTCTGCCCATCGCTTGAACATGTACAGGAACAGACGCTGGAGCGCGAACGCGTGCGCTTCATTGCGAGCCGGCGAGGTTTGACCTATCAGCGTAATACTGCTCTTGATCATATCCGCGACACGGACATAGTTGCCTTTCTGGATGATGATATCGAGTTGTGCCCTTCCTATCTCGAAAGCATGACCCGCCTGTTTCAGCATGATCCTGATGTCATCGTTGCATCCGGTCACATGCTCGCCGATGGTGGGCGCGGTACGCAAGTATCACGGGCCGCGGCAAAAACACTCTGCGCCATCGCTGAGGCTGAACTGAGAAACGGCGCTCCCGTCGACACTAAGCCCCTTGATTATGGATATGGGTGCAACTTGATAGTGCGCGCATCATCAGCCCGGATGAACCGATTTGATGAAAGGCTGGCTCTTTACGCATGGCTCGAAGATAGCGACTTTTCCTACCACTGCACACGCGGGAAGAAGCCCCCGGTAACGAATTTCTCCGCGCAGTGCGTACATCTCGGTTGGAGGGGGAGTCGCATTTCCGGGCGAAGGATGGGATATTCCCAGATCATTAACCCAATTTACCTGTGGCGGAAGGCACGCGTCTTTTCGCTGCGTCACATCGTGATCCAGTATTGGATGAGGTGCCTGGTAGCAAACAGTGTGGGAGTGGTTTGGGGAAAACCGGAAGACGACCGGTTGAACCGTCTAAAGGGCAATATGACTGCGATGTGGCACCTGCTCACTGGACGATGCGATCCCGCGGCAATCAATCAACTCCACTGAGCGCATGCCGCTATCGATACGTCACTCTGCGAATGATATGGGCGCACAACAGAGAGTCGAAACTATTTGATAAGTCATTCGAACCACTAAAGAGGTCATAGACATATGTTTGTATCACAGCTTTCGTCGAACACTTCGATCGAGGTTCCCCTTGCTCCTCCAGATTGGCATCCCTCCGAAGGTGGACATTGGGAACGAACTTCGCGCAGGATTTCCAGATACTGGATGATCCTGGATGGGTTGACGGTAATCGGTGTAGCGACAGCTGTGACCTTGTTCGAACGTCATGCCAGCCCCATAACTGGACTCAAAAACTTTTGGCACGGCACGCTCATTCATGGGGAATCAATGGGACTTCTCCTGACAATGCTGTTGGGATTCACAGCCGCACTCATCGAAACAAGCCGGCGAATGCATCTCTATGACCCCACGAGGCTCGGCGGATTCTTACATGAACAACGCCTGACCTTCCAGGCTTGCTTCATTTCCGGCCTGCTTCTGGCCGGGGCTCTTTATGTACTGCACGCGTCCGAGATACCACGCACTATCGTGATGATGACGCTCGGGCTGGTGATGATCTCGCTGAGCCTGCGACGCCTGATTTACCGCTCGCAAATGTATCAACGCTTCGAGCGAGGCACCGGGACGCGCAATGTATTGATCGTGGGAACCGGCCGGGAAGCGCAGGCGTTGCGCCAGCACTTCATGCATATGCGCCATCTCGGCTATTCATTCAAAGGATTTATTGAGTTACCTGGAAATGTATCCCGCGCGCGCGCCGCTTCGAAAGATATTGTGGGGGGACTTGACTCTTTGTTTGAATATGCGCGCAAGCACTTCGTCGATGAAATTTTTATTGCGGGACCGTGTGAATCGGGGATCGTGCCGGACATATGCAAGAACGCTCGCATCCAAGGGGTGGATCTGCGCGTGATTCCTGATATGTACGACGGGCTTGCCTGGAATCGGCAGATTGAATACATCGGTCAGTTCCCCACAATTTCATTACATCGCGGCCACGTGCCGGAGTTGGCTCTCGTGGTCAAGCGAATTCTCGATGTCCTCATCTCCACTGCCATTCTGATCCTCTTGTCGCCGCTCCTGCTGGTACTCGCGATCGCGATAAAGCTCGACTCTCCAGGACCCCTCCTATACATTTCCGAACGCATCGGCAAAAAAGGACGAGTCTTCGGCTGCATCAAATTTCGAACGATGGTTCGTGACGCAGAATCGATCCGTGCCAACATTCTTTCGATGAACGAGCGCAGGGGAATTCTGTTCAAGATAAAGAATGACCCACGGGTCACAAAGCTTGGACGGATCCTGCGGAAATACTCGCTCGACGAAATACCGCAATTTGTAAATGTACTGCGCGGGGATATGAGTATCGTTGGCCCCCGGCCTCCGATCGCAAGCGAGGTCCGCGAATATGAACTTAAGCATCTCCGCCGACTCGACGTTACGCCGGGAATTACAGGACTATGGCAAGTGCAAGGACGTCAACATCCGGAATTCGACAGCTACATAATGCTCGACCTGGCATACATCGAAAATTGGAACGTATGGCTCGACCTAAAAATCATAGTTCGCACCATTGGAGTAGTCTTCGCAGGGACCGGATCCTAACGCTGGCCAGTGCCCACGTCCTTCTTGACATAAAGTTTCGGGGCCACTTCTTTTGATTGAAGTTTTCCTTGCTCTCGATGAATACTCACAGATTATGGATGTCACGACATGCTTTCAATTGGATTCATTCTGCTCACGCATGCGAATGAGCCACAGGTCCTGCGGCTGACGGATCGACTAAATCGGATCTTTGATCATCCTCCGGTCGTTTGCCATCACGACTTTTCACGGGCGGACTTTGTACCCGCACATTTCCCATCCAATGTCCACTTTGTCCGGCCCCATGTAACAACGAAGTGGGGCCACATTAGTCTCGTCAACGCCATGCTGCGCGGACTGAGAATGCTTTATGACGAGAGCGCTCCAGATTGGTTTTACCTTTTGAGCGGCTCAGACTATCCAATTCGGGGTCGCGATTCGATTATTAACGAACTTAGGCAGACTCCGTACGACGCATATATACGTCATATCAAGATTGATCATCGGAGTGTACCCCGGCGTGCCGCTGTTGACAGTGGAGGTCTGGAAAGCGCAAGTTACGCCCGTCTGGCATATCAGAGGTATATTGGGAGGTCGATTCCGATACCAGCTCTGAGACATCCTCATCGCGGACCTGCTGCCAGGCATCTGCACTTATTGAATCCGACGATGTTGCGCCCCTTTCATCCGTTCACTGAAGACTTTTTCTGTTATGCGGGGGATCAATGGTTTGCAGCTAACTCTAAGTCGGCGGCCACCCTGCTTGCTCCGGAGACCGATCGCTTGCTGAAATACTTCGCAGGACGCTTCCCTCCTGATGAAGCCTTCTGTCCCACGGTGCTCGGGAATGAAAAGAGTTTGAAACTCCGTTCCGAAAGCAAGCACTTCATCCGTTGGGAGGAAGGGCACCATCCAAGACTGCTGGGCGAGGACGACCTGCCGGCAATGTTCGCTTCAGATGCACATTTCGCGCGAAAGTTCGATGCGCAAGCCTCAGTCCTCGATTGCTTAGATTCGCGCCTTGGAGTTGTAAATGAAGAAACTAACTCGCGACACAGTTGAAGTACGCAGCAAGGATAAATCGAAGATGTTCTCGTTTACAACGGGAAGATAGAGAGCATCCAACGTAACAGAAGTGCAGTGCTTGAAAGGAGCGACGATTGTGAGACGGTTGATCTCGAACACAAGCTTAGCGCGCGTGAATATCTGCTCCGGGCGCCGCCGGATCGCAGGGCTTCTGCTCTGCTTCTGCTTCGCCACATCCGCCGTGGTTTTGATCGCTCAGCAAAGTGCCCCTGCGGTCGGTCTTCCTGCACGTGCGCCAGGGTATGAACACTATTATCGTAACGAAGATCAAGCCACGGCCTTTGCCACTCGATGGGGATATGCAGACGGTTGGCGCGATGGGCAACACGATCGCGAAGTAGGCAAGGATCCAGCGCCGGCCGACCAAGATCGGTACAAGCTTGCGCCAGATCATGGATTGCACCCCGGAATCCCCCGCGCCACATACAAGACCTTGTACCGGACTGCTTACTTGCATGGATATGAGCGCGGATCGGGGTCGGGTGATCAAACCGTGCCGGTACCACAATAGATTGCCTGCGGTGTCGATATCAGTTATCGATCTGCAAACCAGATAGATGAATGCGAGGCGGAATGCGTTCCTTATTAAAATGTATGTACGATTATCTGTCTGCGAGATGCTCTTCCCTGACACTTCCCAGACTTGATCTTCTACCTTCAATTATGAAGTGGAGCGTGAGCTCAATATCGATAGCGCTTGCTGCTTGCCTGCCCTTGCCGGCATTTGCAGAGAAGCCCATAAGCGCCGATACGGTTGCAGACAGCGTCGGCATCAACGTGCATCTGCACTATACCGATACCCCGTATGCGAACTTCAACCTGGTCCAGGCTCTGCTTGCCGATCTCAGGGTGCGTCACATTCGCGACGGTGTCATCGATACTACCTGGGATGAGTACTACAAAAGGCATAACGCGCTGGCCAAGCAAGGGATACATTGCCTTTTCGTGACGTCTCCTAAACAGAGCGATACTCTTCTGGCGAGCTATCCAAGCCGAATGAAAGCCTCCTTCGAGGGCTATGAAGGGCCAAATGAATACAACAATAGCGGCGATCCGCAATGGCCTGAGACATTGAAGAGCTTCATGCCCAAGCTCTATGAGATAACCAAGCGGAATCCACTCCTCAGCAGCCGTACGTTGGTGATTGGCCCCTCTCTCACCCAACCGGACGCTTACCCTAAAGCCGCCGGCCTGCAGCAGTACTTCGATTTTGCAAATCTTCACAACTACTTTGCTGGAAGAAATCCAGGCACCGCTGGATGGGGCGGCGGAGGGTACGGGAGCATCGATTGGAACATGCGATTGGCGGAGGGCGCGTGGGGTGACAAACCGATCATGACCACCGAGATCGGGTACAACACCGATTCAGAAAACAAGCAAGGTATCCCTGAAGATGTTGATGCCAGGTACATGCCGAGGCTGATCCTGGAGCAACTGCTTCACGGTATTCAAAGAACCTATATTTATGAATTGATCGATGTAGGGCCGAAGATCAGTAAGAATGACGCGGCATTCGGACTGGTACGCAATGATGGCTCCAAAAAGCCGGCCTATACAGCCCTGAAGAGCTTGATGGAGTTAGCTGTCGATCCCGGTTCGCACCCGGATCTTCGTGATGTCTCGTTTCAACTATCGGGCGATACGCAAAATGTGCATCATCTTCTGGCTCAACGCGGCGACGGTACTTATCTTCTTTTCTTTTGGATTGAGCAGCCTTCGTTTGATCCAGATAGCAAAAGACCACAAGCGGTTCCCGGAAAGTCGGTCACTTTCTCCTCTCCGGAACAGTTCCAATCGATCGAGTTGGTCACGCTGCAGCAAGATGGGGAAGCAAGAGCCCGGCAACTGAATCCGTCCGCTTCGGTTTCCGTTGAGGCTTACGACACGGTCTCCGTTTTGAGGCTGAAGCCGGTGGGAAAATGAAATTGTTCTGCTTCCCTAACTCTGCAAAGGCTGAGAGATAGGAGCAATGAAACGTCATTGTCATCTTTGCAGAATGAAATGTGCGATATCCCGAATGCCATGTAAAAACTGCAAACCTGAATAAAACAAAGAGAGAGCATCGGCGAGCAGGAAGAACATTAAAGCGTGAACGATATAAATCCGCGGCTCGGCGCGTTGCAGTAGTTCATCAACGAAATGTGTTAAATACCGAACACGAGTAAGCAGTAAAACAGAGCAGCAGCCCAGGATAAAGGCCGCAGCCACATCGCTTGGGTAATGCCATCCTACGGCAACGCGAATGATGCCGCTTATGAAGAATGACCAAATGAATGCGATTACACCGGCCAGTTTGTGTTGCAGGAACACAACTGTCGAGAAAGCAAAGAGGAGCGTTGCGGTATCGCTAGGGAAAGAACACAAGTGGTCCCAGCCGGTCCTCGTAATCAGTTCCATTCCTCGAAGATGCAGATTCGGGTCCAGGAATGGCCTGACATTGAAATGGGTGTGAGACTGCAGCCAGACGGAGAAGATCGTCGCCACGCATCCAGTTAATAATCCAATCAGGATTCGCCCGCGCTGGCTTCTCCAAGTGGGGGAAAACCATAAGGCGCTCAGCGGGAAAAAAATGGGAAAGCCCCGGACTAACGCATTGTCTGCAGGAAAATAAAACAGCTTCGCTCCCAGATGGCTCTGAGGGACCAGCGAATTCAATTCCAACAGGATTTTCAGATCGACGTTACTGGGCATGATCAGATCTGCTCCTGCTTCTTGAGCAGTCAGCAATTGCGTGGGATCGCGAACGGTTAGTCGCGCTTCAATCGAGATACCGCCAAAGATCTGCCACGCAAGATACAGCCGCGAAAACGGAAGCCTGATTCCAGTAGGATGGTTGATATCTTAAGTCGAGTTGCCTTGAATCGGACGTTCACGCCTTTACGTGCAGCGCATTGTCCTGTGGGTCAAGCAGTCAGAATATCCTGGCGTCTGCGCGCAGCCGACAAGACGTCCGCTCCAGACATAGTCTTCACGGTCTGCAAAATGTCATCCCGGCTGCGCGAGATGTTGCGCGCGGCGAGAAATGCTTCTGCCTCGTCCGTTGCAAGGCGAACATCATACGACCCCCCTACGGGGCGTAAATGGCGAACTGGAGTGCCGTCGACAATGCCGATGCTGAGTCCCAACTCTCTTGCTGTCTCACTCCATGCAATATCTGTACCCCACGCCCACTTCAGTTCAGGAAAAGGAAAGACGTGCGGGAACATCGGTTTCCGGAACGCAGTAACAGGCCCGCTCTCAACAAAGCAGGTGAATCGGACCAGGCTAGCCCAGTGCCGGACTGTGAGATTGAATGTTTGATTTGAGCGAAATTTATGGGCCGGCATGCAAACCTGAAGACTCGTCGCTTCGGCAAGGTAGATGAACCTGTCCAGGAACCCCTCATCAAATGCGATGTCGTCATCTACGAGGATCATCCAGTCGAAGGGGCTGAGGTCGACATCGCGCAGGCCGTCATTGATATTTTGAAACTTGCCCTTTCCTGTTGAACAAGGTGCATAGATAGTTGTCACCTTATGTCGAGTGCGCGATAACTTCTGCATGACTTGTTTCAAGTCAGCTTTCCGCGACGGGACCTCCACGGCTGCGATCAGGATATTTCTGGCCGGCGCTTCGTTCATTCGTCCGCCGGCCAGTAGGCCCATCCATTCCCATCGCAGTCTCGCGTCGAACAAAATATCCTTGATTCGCCCCTTCAAGCGCCACTGCCCGTGGAAGTGTCCTGTTTCCGATCGGAAGAAATCTGTTTTTGATGGCATGCTGTCTCCAAATTGCATCTGGCTCGACAGTTTCACCGTCGAAGGCCAGGCGGGTAATTTAGGTAGAGGCTGATTTTTAGTCAGAAATAGCTATATACATTCATCCGGCAATCATTGCTCGGTACGTGCGCTGCAGCGCCATACCTGGCATGTGTTTTAGATGCATAATACGAGTCAATCGCAGCAACTGAACGGATGTCCGTTGGGCAGGCGCCCTGAACCAATCCATGAGGCCCCATGGGAAACGCCCAACGGCAGGCAATCTTATTTACGCGACAGGAACTCGCATCGGGCCAGTTCCAGGACCGATCATCGCAGCCGTTCGATACGCGGACTACTTTTGAGCGAGGAATTCGCTGCATGCCTTGATGGCAGTTCCGGGGCGCGTCTTCGTTAACGTTTCATGGGCCTGGGCCAAGGCCTCACGGTATTCGAGGGAGTCGCGGTCCCGCTGGATCTCTGCGACAGAGTGGCCACGCATTTTGGCGGTCAACCTGGATAGATACAGGGAGTCTGAATCCGGATCGACTTTTTCGCAGTAGGAAGTGATGGCTTCAGTGCGCGCCAGCGAGGCCGGATGCAGTTGGGGAGAGGTTCTGGTCTCAGCGTATGCGGAAACAAACACCACAACGGCCGTCGCACAGACGGCTGAAAAACTTGCTTTCATGTTGTTCTCCCAAGGCTGAAGTGAAACATTTGGTCAAACGCCAACGCCGAACCGCGTCGGCTTGCAGCAAGAACGATCGTGCGCGTGAAGAGCCGCGCAATTATTGTTCTTGCGCAAGTTGGCGCAAAGAATCCTCAGCCTCTACCTGTGCGATTTCCCCTTTGGGAGGAATGCGCTCAACTGGTAGTGGCACGGAGTGGCTTAGCGTTTCAATGTAATCCCCGCCGCAGTTGCGTGGAAGGCCGATCGGCGGGCGCCGGATTCGGCATACACTGTCTGCCATGGATAACGAACGCGTTCGCGCGATTTGTTTGGCATTGCCCTATGTGGCGGAGACGTTGAACTGGGGACACCACCTGGTTTATTGGGTGGGCGACCGCGACATTGGCGGCAAGATGTTTGCGATGACGGACCTGGATGGAACCGGTTTCGGCGTACTGTGGTTTCATTGCGGGGCGGAGCGGTTTCATGAGTTGCTGGAAGTGGAGGGAATTTCTGCTTCTCCCTACCTGGCGAAGGCGCACTGGGTGACTGTGGAACGATGGAATGCGCTGCGGCCGCGCGAGATAGAAGACGAGCTGCAGAAGGCCCACGCGCTGATCTTTGAGAAGTTGGCGAAGCGAACCAGGACGATTCTGGCGATGCCGGAGAAGGACCGCGCCCGCTTGATCAAGGAGCGGAAGAAGGTGGCGGCGAAACGCGCCAAGGCCAAGAAATCTTGAACGGAACCGACGACGCTGAAAG
This sequence comes from Occallatibacter sp., assembly GCA_036488735.1. Classification (GTDB taxonomy): domain Bacteria; phylum Acidobacteriota; class Terriglobia; order Terriglobales; family Acidobacteriaceae; genus Telmatobacter. The sequence continues at coordinate 126,563 of DASXHC010000039.1, read as the reverse complement.
TGCGTAGAGTCATTGGTGTCACGCTTCTCTTGAGGGAGTTCGAGGAAAGCAGAGATGATCAAGTTCTTGTTGTGGTGCATTCTGTTTGTGTTGTGCTGGCCGCTGGCGCTGGTGGCGCTGGTGCTTTATCCGTTCGTGTGGCTGCTGCTGCTGCCTTTTCGCCTGGTGGGAATCGCGGTTGGCGGCGCACTGGAACTGGTCAGCGCCATCATCTTCCTTCCGGTGCGCCTGGTGCGGGCAATCTGACATATCTCCCGGCGCCGAAAAAATCGAAGGCGGATTAGGATTTGTGGCGAATTTCGGGGTTTTTTTCGGGCATTTTTGAAGCACGCGCGGCGGGCTGCTCTTGACAACCCCGATGCGGGGGCATTGGTTAAACTATGCGCTGTCTTGAAGATAGCGGCTATATGCGAGTAAAGATAAAAAAGAGTCTGCAGATTTTCGATACCGGTTCGCAACATTCAAAGGGGGGAGGGGGGTATATGCCCCTTTTCAACCCGTTTCCAGGGCGCATTTCGATCTGGAGCAGGAGTGAAAATGGTCAGGAGAGACTGGCAGTTGATTCCGGCTTGATGCTTTCATTATGCTCCGCAACCAGCTAATCCTCTGCAGTTTTGGAAATCTCGCGAAAGCGGTCGTTGTACGAGGAAAGAGCCGCTGAGGGCGTGCGTTCTGTCCGCCTATTCCGAAATGCACGGCTTCAGGAGGCGGCGCGGAAGCACCGGTGCTCCTCTTTACTGGCGGTGGATGGACCCGTTAGCGTGAGAGCATGACAGGAGTTTCTTTGGTTCTGGAGGGCAAGGTGGCCCTCATCACGGGCGGCGCGCGCGGAATCGGCGCGGAGACAGTGCGGCTGTTTAGGGAAGCTGGAGCGCAGGTCGCATTCAATTACAGACAGGCAAAAGGGCGAGCCGAAACCCTGGCCGCGGAGTGCGGCGGCGCCGCACGGTGCGTTGCGTTCGAACAGGAATTGAGCACTCCGGCGGAGGGACGGGCGCTGGTGGAATCAGCCGTGCGTACCTTCGGCAGACTGGACGTGCTGGTGGTGAATCACGGCATATGGCCGCCGGAGGATGCACCGATCGCGACGATGGCAGAAGAGCAATGGCGGCGCACGATGGCCATCAACCTGGACTCGGTGTTCGGTCTGGTGCAGGCAGCGGTGGCGCAGATGGAACGGCAGCAGGCAGGAGCCGCCGGGGGCGGAACCGCGGGGCACATTGTGCTGATCAGTTCTACGGCGGGGCAGCGGGGGGAGGCCTATCACGCGGACTACGCCGTGACGAAAGGCGCGCTGATCAGTCTGACAAAGAGCCTGTCGAGCGAGCTGGCGCCGAAGGGGATTCGGGTAAACTGCGTAGCACCGGGATGGGTGACGACGGAGATGTCGGCAGCGGCGCTGGGCCATCCTGAAGTGGGTCCGAAGATTGCGGCTGGGATTCCGGTGGGACGGCCGGGGAGTCCGCGGGAGATTGCCGGGCCGGTTTTGTTTTTGTGTACGCCCATGGCGGGATTCATTTCAGGGGAAGTTCTGAATGTGAATGGCGGCGCGGTGTTGGTGGGATGAAGTTTGGAGCGTGAGCAAGACGGTTGAGGTTCGTGGCAGCCCACCCCGGCGACAAAACAAGACACGTCCCGAGGGTGGGCACCCGATCTTCTGCAGGAATCCATCCTGCACCCAGTCTTCGCAGTTTGACGAGGAGAGTCAGTGAGGCAAGCAATTCTGACAGTGGCGTTGGCGGCGGCGATGTTGGGGGTTCCGTTGGCCGTACAGGGACAGACACCGCAGCCGCAAAACCCAACGGACGACGCCGCCAAGAATGCGGCGCAGGCTCGCACGGCGCTGGACGCCATGGTGAAGGCGATGGGCGGCGATGCGTGGCTGAACATCAAGAACCAGGTGCGCCAGGGACATCTCGCGGCGTTCTTCCAGGGCAAGCCGGACCCGGGCACTACAAAATTCTGGGAATTTCATGTGTGGCCAGATCACGACCGGACGGAGTTCACAACCCATCGGGACGTGCTGACTTTTTACGTCGGCCGGGAGGGTTGGGAGGTTACTTACCGGGGCAAGAAGCCCCTGCCACAGGACCAGGTAGACGACTTTCTGCGCAGGCGCGATCACTCCGTGGAGATGGCCGTCAAAGTGTGGATGAAGGATCCAAACACGATTTTGATTTATGAGGGGCAGCGCCTGGCGGAAAGGCACCTTGCAGACCAGGTGACGCTGATTTCGGCGCAGAACGAAGCCATCACGATCCAGATGGACGCGCAAACCCATCTGCCGCTGCGCAGGACTTTTCAGTGGCGGGACCCTGTGTACAAGGACAAAAACACCGACGCGGAAGAGTATGACGATTATCACCTTGTTGACGGCATTCCAACGGCGTATACCATTACGCGGTTCAAGAATGACGATATGACGAGGCAGCTGTTTCTGGACAAGGTGACGTATAACCAGGATCTGCCGGGAGACTTCTGGAATATCGATGCTGCCGAGCATCGCATCAAGAAGTAAAAATCGCGCCGGTCCAGCCGGGGCGTCGCACCAAAGCGGGCTTCAACTTCCGAACAAGCTAACACTTAGGTTGTAGGCATAAGGACTTTGTGTACCTTGTGCGGACACACTTCTGCCGTTACAAACGAGAAGTACAACTGTTGAGCGACTGTTTACTCTTTCGCAGAATTCAGGTTGCCTTGGTTCTTTCCCTTATGCCTAAAGCCAAATCTCAACTTGCCGAGATCGGTACGTCTGTCCTGCAGCGTGCGAAAACCTTGGGGGATCCCGCGTTTCTGCCTGGAAATTCAGGCCGCCCGCACAAGCGTCACGGGCAGGCGGCACCAGCCGACGACGAGCTGCGCCGGCTTATCCTGACTTATGCAAACCGGCATGACGTGCTTACCGGATTCTTGAACTTTGCCTCATTTCAAAATGAACTCGACCAGATGCTGAAGCGAACGCCCGCGGGCAAGGAAGTGGCGACCGTGTGGATCGATGTTCTGAACCTGCGCAGAGAATTTGCCTTGTGGGGAGTTGAAGCGGCCGAAGCGCTGGTGCGTGGGGTTTCAAATGCAATGCGCGGGGCCACGGACAGGGACGCCCTGATCGGGCGCATCAGCGGTAATTGTTTTGCGTTCGCACTGCCAGTTGCCAAGGGCGACCCGGTTGGCCGTCAGCGCCTGCAGAAAGTGCTCGATGCGCTTTTGCATCTGGAGTCGACAGATTTAGAGGCTGCTCCGGAAGTGGCGGCGGGGGTTGCGTTTTACCCGTTGGACGGAGACAGCGCTGAAGACTTGCTGCGCTACTCGAGCCTGGCGGCGTCGCGGGCACGCTACACGCACAGTTCGTCGATACTGACGTTTCAGCCAGGGATGCGCATGTTGTTGATGCGCAGCCACCTGCTGGAAGTGGAAATCGCCAAGGCAATCGATCGCAACGAACTTTCGATGATGTTTCAGCCCAAAGTGGATTTAATCAGCGGCAAGGTTCTGGGAGCCGAGGCGCTGATGCGCTGGCATCATCCGGAGTGGGGCGCGGTGCCTCCATCGGAGTTCATACCCATCGCGGAACGGTCGACTTTGATTCACCGGGTATTTGATTTCAGCTTGAGGTCGGCGCTGGAGAATGCGCGCAGGTGGACCCAGTTGGGCATTGCGCCATCGGTGATCTCAGTGAACGTATCGGCGGCCAACCTGCGGCGCGAGGACTTCGCACGGCACGTGCGCCGGGTGATGGCCGAGGTGCCGATCGCCCCCGTCGAACTCGAACTCGAGGTGACGGAAAGCCTCCTGCTTGACGACGAGGAATTGTTTGCGGCGCGGATGCGGCAGCTGAAGACGATCGGGGTGCGACTGGCCATCGACGATTTTGGTACTCGCTACACGGGCTTCAACCTGCTCAAGCGCCTGCCGCTCGATACCATGAAAATCGATCGCTGCTTCATCCGCGGGATCCACCAGTCGATGGACATGCGAACCTTGTGCAGCACGATCATCGCGATGGCGCGGCACATGAAGCTGCGGACGGTGGCAGAAGGCATCGAGGAGTTAGAAGAGCTGGACGTGATGCAGCAGATTGGCTGCGACGCCGGACAGGGATTTCTTTTTCAGCGCCCGGCTACTCCGGAAGACTTCATTTCGTTCCTGCGCGGATGGCCGGCCATGAAGACGAGCCTGGGGTTTGCAGGACAAAGCGAATTGTGCCAGGCGGATCCGTTATACGGGATCGCGTAAGGGTTACCCTGGATGGCCAGGGCATCCCCATTCGCTATAATCCTGACGAGCGACGCGCGATGGGCGCGCCTGTTCCGGGAGCTAGAGAATGACGTTCGACATCCAGGAGATCCTGGGTTTCCTTCCCCACCGTTACCCGTTTCTTCTGATCGACAGGATCGTCGAATTCGAGCCGAAGAAGCGCCTGGTTGCAATCAAGAACTGCACCATCAATGAGCCGTTTTTCCAGGGACATTTTCCCGGCTACCCGATCATGCCCGGAGTGCTTGTGGTCGAAGCGATGGCACAGGCCGGCGGCATCATCATGATGCACGAGCTTCCCGATCGCTCCGAGAAACTGGTGGTGTTTACCGGCATCGAGCGGGCCAAGTTCCGCCGTCCGGTGACGCCCGGCGATCAGATCCGGATCGAGGTAGAAGTGCTGTCGTTCCGTCCGCGTGCCGGACGCATCCAGGGCAGCGCGTATGTCGACGGCAAACTGGCGTGCGAGGCAACGCTGACATGCCAGGTGGTGCCGAGGATGCGCGCACCGAGGCCGAGCGGCGGCGAAGGAGCGGCGGCGAGCAGCGAGGCTCCCGAGGCGCAGGCAGTGGGGACCTCGGAGTGAGCATCCACCCCAGCGCAGTTGTGGCGCCCGGTGCGGTAGTTCCGGAGTCCTGTACCGTGGGCCCTTTTTGCACCATCGGCCCCGATGTAGTTATGGGCGAAGAATGCACGCTGGTCTCGCACGTGGTCATCGACGGCCGAACGCGCATCGGCGCGGGCAATCAGATTCATGCCTTCACGTCGATCGGGGTGGCTCCGCAGGACTTGAAATACGGGGGCGAACCCACCGAAACGGAGATCGGCGACAACAACACGCTGCGGGAATGCATCACGATCAGCCGCGGTACCGCCAAGGGCGGCGGCATTACCCGCATCGGTTCCGGCAACCTGCTGATGGCCTATGTGCACATCGGCCACGACAGCCAGGTGGGAAGCAACTGTATCCTGGCGAATGCCGCGACGCTCGCGGGCCACGTGGTCATCGAAGATAACGCCAGCCTGGGGGCTTTTTGCCCGGTGCACCAGTTTTGCACGGTGGGACAATACGCATTCATCGGAGGGGGCACCATCGTGACGCAGGACGTGCTGCCCTATTCGCTGACCTCGTCGCGGCGTGAGAACAAGGCATTCGGCATCAATAAGGTCGGCCTGGTGCGGCGCGGTTTCACGGCGGAAAGACTAAGCACGCTGCAGAAGGCGTTCCGGCTCTTGCTGTCGTCGCGGTTGAATACCTCCCAGGCAGTGGAGAAGATACGCGCACTCGACGGAGAGGACGCGAGGATCGTGGCCGACTTCATCGAGAAGAGCCAGCGCGGGGTCATCAAGTAGACATGAAGCTCGGCCTGATTGCCGGCAACGGGCGCTTCCCTTTCCTGCTGCTGGATGCGGCGCGGGCGCAGGGGTTTTCGGTGACGGTGGCGGCCCTTCGCGAAGAGACCGACCCGGAGATCAACCACCGCGGCGCTGTCGACGAAAAGATCACGGTACATTGGCTGTCGCTGGGCGAGTTGTCGCGGCTCATCGAGATCTTCCACAAGGAAGGCGTGTCGATGGCGGTGATGGCCGGCCAGGTGAAACACAAGCAGATCTTCTCGAGCATCCGGCCCGACTGGCGCCTGGCCAAGCTGCTGCTGAACCTGCGCACGCGCAACACCGACATGCTTCTGGGAGCGGTGGCCAAGGTGCTGGGCGATGAAGGGATCGAGTTGATCAGCTCCACCGCATTCCTTGAGCCGCTGCTGGCCCAGGAGGGCGTGTTGACGCGCCGTGAGCCCGACGAGGAAGAGCGGAAAAACATCGAGTACGGCCTGGGCGTAGCGCGCTCCGTGGCTGCATTCGACATTGGACAGACAGTGGTAGTGGCCGCACAGGCATGCGTGGCTGTGGAGGCCATGGAGGGCACGGACGCAGCCATCGAACGCGCCGGCGCGTTGATGCGAACGCTGGAGGAAGAAGCCTCGACACTGGAACGCCGGCTCACAGTGGTGAAAGTGGCCAAGCCGAAGCAGGATATGCGCTTTGACGTGCCCGTGATCGGGATGCGGACGGTGGATACGATGATTCGCGCCGGGGCGAGTTGCCTGTCGGTGGAGGCGGGACGGACCCTGTTGTTCGATCGCGAAGCACTGCTCGCACATGCGAGCACGGCGGGAATTGCGATCGTTGCGGTTCCGCGCTGAGATTTGTGGGGCTTCCGATTGGCCCGTCGCGATGACAAAACAATGACAATTACACGATTGCCTTCGCCAAGGCTGCGCGCGGATACTGGAGTCGGCAGAAATTTCCTGTTTCCCCCGGCTGGATTTTCCCATCTGTCTCAATGGAGGTTCCCGTGAAGAAATCAGTTTTCTTATTTATTGCCGCGGCGCTCATGGTTGCGGTTGGTTTGGTATCTGTCCACGCGGCCGATCAGACGATGCCGTCGGCCGGACAAATTGCCCCTACCTTTACCCTTCCCTCGCAGGACGGCTCGCAGATAGCCCTGGACAGCTTTCACGGCAAGTGGGTGGTGCTTTACTTCTATCCCAAGGACATGACCCAAGGCTGCACCATCGAGGCTCACAACTTCCAGCGCGACCAGGCCAAGTTCGATGCCGATAACGCGGTCATTGTGGGCGTAAGCGTAGACACGCCGGACAGCCACAAGCAGTTCTGCACCAAGGAAGGGCTGACCTTCCGGCTCCTCGCCGATCCCGAGCACAAGGTCGTGGATGAATACGGATCGCTGGGCCACTTCGGAACCATGACCATCGCCCAGCGGAACACGTTTCTCATCAATCCCGAAGGCAAAATTGTGAAAGTGTGGACCAAGGTCGATCCCTCGCACCATTCTGAAGAAGTGCTGGCGGCGTTGGATGAGTTGAAGAAGTGAAATGCGGATAATAGGCCGGCGCCTTCCCCTCTCGGACGAATAGACCGCATCGGGAACGGGGTTCAGGCTCATCGCATGCACGGCCCCGGAGACGGGGCCGTTGTTGTGTGCACACCAATCTGAAAGCAGAGGAATCCGATGTCGACCCAAACCGCAAACACGTTCCGCGATGAGATCAACGAGTTGCGTGAATCGCTGGCTGGAGTGCCGGCAGACCTGGCCAATGTGCAATGGCGCGCCGGCGGCTGGACCCGCAAGCAGATTATTGGGCACCTGCTCGATTCGGCGGCCAACAACCGGCAGCGCTTTGTGCGCGCGGCGCTGGACGGATCCTATACCGGCCCCAAGTATAGCCAGGATGGATGGGTGGCAGCGCACGGGTACGCGCACCAGTCGTGGAAGACCCTGGTGGAGTGGTGGAACGTTGAGCACGAAATCCTTCTGGCGGCCGTGGAGCGGATTCCCGAAGAGCGGCTGGATGCGCTGTGCTCTGTTGAAGGTGAAGCTCCCGTCACCCTGCGCTTCCTGATCGAGGACTACACCCGACACCAGTTCTGGCACTTTGAACAGCTCAACGCGCCGCTGGCGGGAAGCTGAAAAACTGGAATGCGCAGACGCAGAAAAGCCCGGCACGATGCCGGGCTCTTTTGCTTGCCTTGTAGTGCGATTGCCTGGTTTTACTTGGTTCCCTTTTTAGCAGGGGCCTTCTTCGCGGCTTTCTTTGCGGGGCCTTTCTTGGCCACTGCCTTCTTCGCCGGAGCCTTCTTTGCAACAGCCTTCTTCGCTGCTGCCTTCTTGGCGGGCGCCTTCTTTGCTGCTTTCTTAACGGCCAACGGTTTACCTCGTTTGGTGGGTTTGCTGGCGCTCTTCTTGGCTGTGGCCTTCTTGGCTACTGCCTTTCCGCCCTTTGCGCCAGTAGTGCTTTTTTTCGCGGCGGACTTCTTAGCGGCCTTCTTGGCCACAGCTTTTTTCGGGGCTGCCTTTTTGGCGGGGGGCTGGGCCGCCTTCTTTGCAGGAGCCTTCTTGGCTGCCTTCTTTGCGGGCGCCTTTTTGGCGGCCTTCTTGGCAGGCTTGGGTTCAGGAGTCTCGGTGATCACGACGGAGGTCTCTTCGGGCACTCCCTCATCGTCGTCGGAAGAGGTCAGTACGCTGGAGGTTTCTACTTCTTCGTCCTCGTCGTCTACAACTTCATCGTGATCGGGATCAACTTCCGCAGGTTCGTTGTCGCCATCACTCATTGCATACATCTTGAAAAATTCATCCATCACATTGCCTCCAGCGGCTCGCGCTGTCCTTCATTGCTTGGCGCTGCGGATCTATGTATCCCGCATGCGGAAGCAATTGTAGCTATAGCTTTACGCAATGGCAATGAAATGACAAGTATGTAGTAAGGCTCATTCGCTATTTTTGTTTCTTCGCGATTGTTTTTTGCGCTGCGCTATGGCTGGGAACCCGCGTGGATGGGCGCGATGAAGCATGCGCACCGGATTTCCCATCAGCCGCATGCGATTGACTCGCGGTGCTTCCCCTGGCTGAAGACGGCGCGCTGCTCCTGGTATGAGAACCCTGGCGCGATGCGGTTTTCGTTGCCGACGCCGATGATGCTGCTCCGCCGCGATGTTTGCTGCCGGCCCGTTGCAGCGACGCGGGCTCGGCCACGTGGAGACGGCGGCCCGCGTCCACCTTGATGCCGCCGGGGATCTTGTTCCAGCGGCGCAGCTGGTCCAGCGAAACTCCAAAACGATCGGCGATCGAAACCAGCGTATCGCCGCGGCGCGAGGTGTAGAGCAGGGTGTGCAGCGAGGGAGTCGCCACCGGCGCAACCGGCACCACCAGGGCCTCGATCCCACTGATGCTCTGATCTGGATTGAGTTCGTTAGCTTCGGCAAGATCGGCGACCGTCACGTGATAAGTGCGTGCGACGGCGGCCAGCGAATCGTCCGCCGTCACGCGGTGATAGCGCCACGAGGTGCGCTTGCTTTCCGGGATGCCATGGATGCGCTGCTCGAAGACCGCGGCCGCACCGGCAGGCAGATGCAGATCGAAGGCAGTGTCGGGCGGAGTGGCCATACGCAGAAGGCTGGGGTTCAACGCCATCAGTTCATCGACGGGTGCATCGACAAGGTCGGAGACCAGCCGCAGGTCAACGGCATAGTTGATGGTCACGGTATCGGTCAATACCGGCGGATCGAGCGTGATGTCATCGAATCCGTACTGGGTGGGATGATTGGCGATGATGATAGCTGCCAGGATTTCCGGAACGTAATTCTTGGTTTCGCCGGGCAGGTTGTTGCGCTTGTAGAGCTCCCAGAAGTCGGCATAGCCGGTCTTCTGCACGGCGCGCTGCACGTTGCCCGCACCCCAGTCGTAGGCGGCCATGGCCAGGTACCAGTCGCCTAGCTGGCCGTAAAGAAACTTCATGTAACGGGCATAGGCGCGGGTCGACTTCTCGGGATCGAAGCGTTCGTCCATGTAGCCGTTACGGGTTAGGCCGTAGTTGCCATAAGGCATGAATTGCCACATGCCGCCGGCCCCTGAACCGCGGTTGACGGCACGCGGCTGGAAGCTGGATTCAGCGACGGCGAGGTAGATGAGATCGTGCGGCACGCCTTCTTCCGCCATCACGCGCTCGATCATGGCCTTGTAGCGGCCATAGCGCTGAAACGAGTGCAGCAGGGTGTTGTGGCCGCGCTGGGAGTTGGCAAAGAAGTTGATGAAGGCGGCAACATAGTCGTTCACCATGAGCGGAAGATCGGACTTGGTGGTTGCCAGTTCGGTCTTGGCCTTGGCCACGATGTTGGGATCGACTTCGAAAGTCACATCGCTGGCGACGTCGGCGGGCGAGGGCTCGACCTTGGGCGCGAATCCATTGCCCAGTTTCAAGGCTTCCATCTCGAGGGAATTGACCTGGTCGACGATGCGATCAAACTCATCGGACAGTTTGGAGTCGTTGCGGATGTCGATACCGCTGGTCAGCATCAGGTCCACAGCGTGATCGAACTCGGACTTGGCCTCGGGCAACCGGCCTTTGCGATAGTCGGCGTCACCCTGGGCGTAAGCCTTCTCCACCTGCTGAATGAGTTGATCGACGCGGCGTTGAGGAAGCTCCTGCTGTTGGGGCATTTCCTGGGCAGGATTTTGAGGCACTTTCGGCAACGCGGGCGCAGTGGCTTGCGGCTGTGTGGCAGCGGGAGATTTGGCGGTTCGTGAAGGATCGCACCCCGCAAGCAGAAACGCAAGCGCCGCGCAGCCAACACAACAGTACTGATTCAACTTCATGCGCATTCGTACCGCGTTCGTTCCGGCGGCGATGAGGCCCCTTGGGTTGAGAGAAAGACCCTGTCCCGATGATAAGCTATGCCATGGGGGACCGCTACGGCGGACCGCGCCGGGAGGCGCGCACAACCTCTTCCGCCAATCCCACATGGACGCTCGCTTTCTACGCAACTTCGCCATCATTGCCCACATCGACCACGGCAAGTCGACGCTGAGCGACCGCCTCCTGGAGTTGACCGGATCTGTTACCGGGCGCGAGATGCAGGCCCAGATCCTGGACGCCATGGACCTGGAACGCGAGCGCGGCATCACCATCAAGGCCCACGCCGTACGCATGATGTACAAGGCGAAGGACGGCAACACCTACCAGCTCAACCTGATCGATACGCCGGGACATGTGGACTTCAGCTATGAGGTTTCGCGTTCGCTGGCATCGTGCGAAGGCGCGCTGCTGGTGGTGGATGCCAGCCAGGGCGTAGAGGCGCAGACGCTGGCCAATGCTTACCTCGCCATTCATCACGGCCTGGAAGTCATTCCGGTGATCAACAAAATTGACCTGCCGTCCGCCGACATACTGCGCACGCAGGAGGCGATTGAAAAAGCGGTGGGGCTCGATGCGACGGACGCGATTCCCGTAAGCGCGAAGACAGGCCAGGGCGTGGACGAGGTTCTGGAAGCCATCGTGCACCGGCTGCCGCCGCCGACGGGCGATGCGGATGCGCCGCTGCAGGCGCTGATTTTCGACTCCTGGTTCGACGCCTATCGCGGTGTCATCGTGCTGGTGCGCGTGATGCAGGGCATCATGCGAAAAGGAATGCGCATTCGTCTCATGTCCAACGGCAAGTCGTTCGAAGTGGAATCCATGGGCGTACTGATGCCCAAGCCGGTAGAGATTGCCGAGCTGCGGGCGGGTGAAGTGGGCTTCTTCGCCGCGACCATCAAAAACGTGGGCGATACCAAGATCGGCGACACCGTTACAGAAGAAGCGCGGCCCGCCACCTCGCAGTTGCCGGGCTTTGAAGACATCAAGCCCATGGTGTTCTCGGGCCTGTACACGGTGGACTCGCACGAGCACACGCTGTTGCGCGATGCCCTGGAGAAACTGCGGCTCAACGATTCATCGTTCTTCTTCGAGCCGGAGAGTTCGGTCGCGCTGGGCTTTGGATTCCGCTGCGGCTTCCTTGGCCTGCTGCATATGGAGATCATCCAGGAGCGGCTGGAACGCGAATACGAACTGGACCTGATCACCACCGCCCCCGGCGTGCGCTACCACATCACGCTCACAGACGGCTCGGTTCTTGAAGTGGATAATCCTTCGCGCTGGCCGGAGCCGACAAATATCGACAGCATCCGCGAACCCATCATCACTGCCAAGATCCTGACCAACGAAGAATACGTGGGCGGGATTCTGAAACTGGTGGAGGAGAAGCGCGGTCGGCAGCTTAATTTCGAATATGTCACTCCCACGCGCGTGATGCTCACCTACGAACTGCCGCTGAACGAGATCGTACTGGACTTCTATGACCGGTTAAAGTCGATCTCGCGCGGATACGCGTCGCTGGATTATCAGCTCGCGGGCGAGTGGGAGTCGCCCATGGTGAAGCTCGATATCCTTGTGTCGGGCGAGCCGGTGGATGCGCTGTCGATTATCGTGCACAAGGATTTTGCGTACGAGCGCGGAAGGCTGCTGGTGTCGAAGATGCGCGAGCTGATCCCGCGGCAACAATTCGAAGTCGCGATCCAAGCCGCCATCGGCGCAAAGGTTGTGGCCCGCGAAACCGTGAGTGCGCTGCGAAAAAACGTATTGGCGAAATGCTACGGCGGCGACATCTCCCGCAAGCGCAAGCTATTGGAAAAACAGAAGGAAGGCAAGAAACGCATGAAGCGTATCGGGAAGGTCGATATTCCGCAGGAAGCATTTCTGGCCGTGCTGCGTGTAGGGGAAGATCAGCAGAAGTAACGCTCTCCGTGACCTGACGCACCAACTCAGTAACCGCCTATTCATGGTCAACTGTGGAAACCATCGATTGCCGTTGGTCGCCGACCGAACTCGGAGGATTACCCTTGGCACCCGATCACGACATCGATTAGTTATTGATAAATATAAGCTTGCGTCGACTAACAGAAGCTGCGCCGATTTGACAAGTCCCGAAAATCCAAATTTTCCTTATGGTTGCCACTCGTAATCCACATTTTTTTCCACAATCAGGGCGGTCTCGCGAAATTTATTCGCCAACATTCGTCAACCCCTTTGTTCTGACGAATTACTTGCGAATGTCGGCCACGGATCCGCTGAGGCCGACTCCCCCGCAACCGGTTTTTTCCCATCGCGGAGGAGACTTCAATTGCAACGGGCCCGGTTCTTTGAACCGGGCCCGTGGAGGATCAGCAGTTTGTGAACTTAGTGAGCGGACGGACCCTTGGGAGCGGGAGCCTTGGGAGCGGAGGACGGGGGCATCGCCGCGCCAGCCGGAGGCGTGGGAGGAGCCGGTACACCCGACTTCAGGTTGTAGGCATCGATGATCGGCTTGGTAATGTTGGTCGAGTCTACTGCATAAAGTACGGGCGTTTGCTGTTGAGCGACGTCGAGAACCAGGGTGTAGCCGTGTTGCTGGGCGTAGGCGGAGAGGACGTCGTAGACCTTGGAAGCGAGGCCGGTGTACATCTCCTGCATCTCGTTCTGGAAGTCGTTCTGGGCGTCTTCGCCGTCGCGCTGAAGCTGCTTCTTCTTGTCGTCGAGGGACTTGGCCTTGTTGGCGCGCTCGGTTTCGCTGAGCTTGTCACCCTGGGCCTGGAGCTGCTTGGTGAGGCCGTCGACATCATCGCTCAGCGCCTTGAGTTGCTGGCGCTTGGGGTCGTATTTTTTCTGGAGGTCGGCGAAGTTGCGTTGAAACTCGTTCGTCTGCCCGACGGCGACCTGGAAGGCGACCACGGCGATCTTGGGAGGGCCGGCGGGGGCGGCTGCGGCGGTGGCGGCAGGCGCGGAAGCAGCAGGCGCAGCGGGTGTTTGAGCGGCGGCACCCAGGGCAAGGCCCGAGGCCATCATTATGGCTAGTGCAAACGAGTGCTTCATTTGAATCAAAAACTCCTTCGGGATTCCTGAATGGCCGTTGGCGATCCATCACCAAAGCGAGCCTGTGCCTCCTGAGAAACCTCTCGTCATTCTTGGGGGGGTCCGCCCTTGGGGCAGAGAAGAAGACGCGGACGGCGACGTCAGCAGGAACTGTATGGATTATAGGAGGGCGGGGTGGGAGCGTCAATGAGCGAAGAGCCATTTGAAGGCGTCGAAGAGCAGGTTGTTCGAGGAGATTTGTGCTTTACTGCGGAACGGGCGCACGTGTTTCAGGAAGCGTCCAGCCTGTTGTCGTTCCAGTAACAATGGTACCCCAATTCGGCGGCGCGAAGCTTTCTGTTGAACGAGAGTCAATCTTGCCGAGTTTGGGCAAGGGGCTTTTTGGCATTTTTAGCAATTTGCAGCTAAGCGCTGACGAGACATATATTTACACGCGAGTCCGCGAATCACAAAAATCGGGAATTTTATTGACATTTACGATTTTCCGCATTTTCGGCACTCCGCGTATCTCGTATCACCCATGTAATGAGCGAGATACACTCCGATATCGGGTGCAATTATGGCCCCATTTTGGCGTGCATTTTCCGCGGCGTTTCAACGCAAGATGCTGTAAACAAGGGGATTATCGTGATTCTGTTGGCGCTCTGATCACAACGGGGACTCGCCATTTTGGAGCTAATCCGGCGGATGTCTGCCATTCAAGAGGTCAGGCCGGTGTCCTTAGCGATCCAGATTGCCCTTCGCAGCGGGCAGGTTGGCGAGTCAGGGGTCGAAGAGGTGGCTTCCCAGGTCTCCCGCCGCGGCGACGAGACCTGGGCACCCGGTTCAAGGGCACTCGAATAAGAGGGCTCTTATCATTTGTCTTCGGTGTCGGCCGCCAATATTTCCTCGAGACTGGAGAACTCGTTCAAGATGAAAGCAATGGCCGCCTGGTCGCCCTGGAAGTAGGCGCGCTTCATATACCCCTTGCCGGGATTGACCAGCCCTTTGGCGGTGCGGGACTTGATATCGCCTCGCCCCATGCTGAGAAAGGAGTGATGCGTGTCGTATCGGCCCGCGCGCTGCGATATGTCGAAGTTGGCATCCGCAGTGGAGCTGACGACCTTGCGGGTGAAGTACTCCGTGACGGCTTCCGTAATGTTTGACGGGACGTACATCCAGAATTGGGGATGGGTGAGGAAATGGAGCATTTCGTGGACCACGGTACTGGAATTGGCGTATTGGCGGTTCACGAACATTTCGCGGTCGTATTTATTCCCAGTCTTGGGAGAGGTGAAGCCGCATATGGCGCATTTGCTTCCCTGCTTCTGGCTGCCGCCCATGCTGTAGTTGTTCATGAACGAAGCGTTGTCCATGAACTTCACATAGATTCCGATGTTTTTCCCCATTAACATGGCCTGGCTGAAGCCGGTCACGGACGGGTTCATGCTAAAAGAGGCTGCGTACTTCCTGGAAATTTCCTTGAAAGCCGAAATGGCAAGCAGATCTTCCTGGGCTGTGTTGGCCATGAAAATGTCCTCCATTGAGTGTGCGCCGGCGCGCAGTCCGGCGATTTTTGGCAAAGCTATTGCCCCATCCCAACGCGAACGACGAGGGGCATACTTCCGCCTTCCCGAAGTGGCGGTGGCGGGAACGAACAGGCGGATACAAACGATGTGGGGAAGGAAGGGACGACGGAGTGCCGCCTCTTCTTCCAAGGCGGCAGGCACAGCATATCAAACGAAATTGCGATTTGGCGCGTTAGTTTATGGGCGGGTCAGCAACAGAGGCGACGGCGGATTTCTCGATGCTTTTAGCGGGTCGTTGCATGGTAAGTTCCGGATTGTCCAGGATTCGACCGCAATCCCGTCAATGAGCGGGTTGGACTGATATCGACAGTTCCCAGCCGAACCGGTGAGATCGCTGGACACTGGCTGACTTTAAGGGGACTGATCAAAAGCATCGCCGAGCGGATTCAGGGTTGAGTCCGTAACATCCCCGGTCCCCAAATGCGAGGGACCGGGGGCACCCTCATTTGTGGTCTGGAAAGATCCGGGACCGGGGCCACCCGCCCGGCGACCCTGGCTCCGTTTCCGTCGATGGCGCTGTCACTTCTGATTCTCGGGGGGGACCGCCTATTGGGAGGTCTCAGCCGGGGACGAAGATACGGCTGCGGCACGGCACATCAGGCCAGGACTTGCGCAGCTTTTTTCGCTTCCGCAGAATCGTAACTTTCGCCGTAAATCGCCGGCACTTTGCCGCCCATGGGGCGCAAGTAAGTGGATAACTGGCCTCGATGGTGAACGGCGTGTAGCAGGCCGACTTGGAGAAACGTGTAGGCGGGACGCTGAAACAGGCCACGGAAATCCACGACCCTGATCAACTCCTCCCCCGACAATCGGCTGACGGCGTCGAAGTTTTCCGCGTACTCTTTTCCGTACCACTCCGCGATCTCTTCCGGCGTTTTCACATCTTCCGGGATCTTCACGCTGCCCGGCACAAACTCCCCGTCCACAACCGACTTCAGAAAGAAGTTGTCTGCGCTGGCGATGTGCCGAAGGAGTTCGATGGCTGTTTTTGCGCATGAATCAGGGCGGTAATCGAGGTTGACATTGGGAACGGCAGCGAGAATGGACCTGGTGGTGCGGCTTTCGTTTTTGAGAAGGCCCAGAGTCACGTTGTGGACAAACAAATGCGCCAGTTCTGCGGTAATTTCTCTCATAGCAGGTCTCCCTTGGATTCTGATGGATGCGATCCGCGTCTCCGGATTGGGTTGGGGCCTGGATGCGCCCCGGAAGCTTTGGTCGCGCAATTTGCAGCGGGCAATGCCCGGTTCTGAGTGTATTACCGCGGACGCGGAAGTTACGGGTTTCCTGCGTCTCCCGTCGCAGACGGGAAGCATGAACGAAAGGCCCGCGGCTAAAGCCGCTCTGATTGCAAAGTTGCGTTCAGGGGCCTGAAGGCCCCTGCTCCCTCCGTCGGCGACCCTTGCTCCCTCCGTCGGCGGCCCCTACTTCGTGCTCATCGTGCTGTGTATTTACGCAGAAAAAGGCCGCTCGGAGGGAGCGGCCTTTGGCGATGCGCACGAACTTTGCCGGGTTAGAAGGTGGTGGAGACGGTGAGGCGGAAGGTCTTGCGGGGCTCGCGGAAGAGATTGCGGGCGCCATAGGATTGGAGGGCTTCCGCATAGGTGTAGTCGCCGGCGCCGCCGGGGGGGAAGAGATCGCGGGTGATGAGCTGGGCCGAGCAGCTCTGGTTGATGCCGGTGTGGAGGACATCGTTGCAGTAGGGCCGCTCGTAGAGGCGCAACGGGTTGTAGGCGTAGTAGAGACGGAAGGGCGCGTTCACGATCGGCATAATGACCGACAGCTCGCCGCCGAGCGACATGCGGGGTACGAAATTGGTACCCGACACGGGCCGGATGTCGCGGAGGAAGCCGACCTGGGATCCGGGAATGCCGCCCTGGCAGGCGCCGTTGTTGAAGACCGGGCAGCCATAGAGGGGTGCGGTCAGCGAAGCAAAGCCTTCGGGACTCTGCTTCAACTGACCCTTGTTGAGGGCCGAGTCGATGCTGAAGTCGTCGAAGAAGGAGATCATGACCGGTCCGGCGATGGGGATGCGGTACTCCATGTTGCCGGTGAACTGGGTGTCGCCGCCGATGGAGGCGATGCCATAGACGGGCAGGGGCACCTGGATGCACTGGTTCAACTGCGGATTGGTGGGATCGCGCGGGACGCAGGAACCGTCGGGATTGGTGAGCTGGACGTTGACGCGGTTGGGCACGTAACCGTAGGGGGTAGCGCCACGCACGTCGAAACCGCGGACTTCGGCTTCGCCGCCGGCATAGAAGCGGTTGTTGGGAGGAGCCACGTCGCCGCCGAAGCCCTGCACATAACCGATCTGGGCACGGAGGGCGAGGACGTTGCGCCCGTTGGGGGACGGCAGGAAGTTGTGCATGGAGCGGAAGCTCTTGTAGGCCACGAAGGGAGCGATGTAGCGCAGGTTGCCGCCGATGCCGGAGAACTGGAAGGCCGCCGAGTATTCCTTGCCGCTGCGGGGGCGCACCGGATTGTTCACGGTGTTGTAGATGTAGGTGAAGGACGCCGAACTGTTGACGATGCCGTTGAGGGCGTTGGAGCCCTGGATGCCGGAGCGGAAGCTGATGGTCTGGAAGAAGGTCTGCGAGGCGGTGCTGAAGGCGGTGATGGAGGAGCGGCTGAGAGAGTAGGTGAAGCCGAGGCGCTGGAAGGCGTGGCGCTTGAGGGGGTAGCTCACGGAGAAGTTCAAGCCGGTGGAGGCCTGGTTGTAGTTCTGGGTGAGCGACTGCTGGGCCGCGGTGAGGTTGACCGAAGCGCCCGAGGTGGCCTGGTAATTTTTGGACGCGTTGAAGTCCTGCTTGTTATTGAAGATCTGGAAGCCGACGTTCAAGGGGCGGTTGTGGACGTAGGGCTGGGAGAAGCCGAAGAGGAACTGGCGGCTGACGTTGCCCAGGTTGCCCTGCACGCTTAAAGTTTCGCCGAGACCGAGGAAGTTGTTGGTCTGATAGTTGACGCCGAGGAAGGCGCCGGAGAGACCGCTGACGCCGCCGTTGAGTCCGATGGAGTTTTTGCCCTTCTCCTTGACCTTGAGGAGGAGGTCGACGGTGCCGGCGTCGGCGTCCTGATGGGCTTCAGAATCCTGATCGACTTTCAGGGGCTCGAAGTACTCAAGCTGGTTGAGGCGAAGGAGGCTGTATTCCCAGAGCTGGGAGTTATAGACACTGCCTTCGTCGATCATCAGTTCGCGGCGGATGACGCGGTCGCGGGTGATGGTGTTGCCCTGGAACTCGATGCGGGACACGTAGAAGGGCTTGCCTTCATCGATATCGATCTGGAGGGAGACGGTCTTTTTGGCGTCGTCGAAGACGGGCTTGGGAATGGCGCCGAAGTTGATGTAGCCGAGCTGACCGTAGGCCTTCTTGAGGTTGTCCAGGCCCTTGCTGACGAGGGTGGCGTTGAACCAGTCGCCGTCCTTGACGGCGAAGGTGGCGCGCAGAGCTTTCACGTTGCTGACGGCCTTGTTGCCGGAGAAGGTGATGGTGCCGAGGCGATAGCGGGCACCTTCTTCAATGGGCATGAGGATGTCGATGCGCTTGCCTTTGTTGGGACGGAAGGTGAACCAGTTGAGGCCGCCTTCATCGCGGATCTGGGTCTTGGGCTCTTCGACGGCGGCGTTGTAGTAGCCCTTGTCGCGGTAAGCCTGGCGAACGCGCTCGGTATCTTCTTCCAGTTTGCTGGCGTCGAAGGTTTTAGCGAAGAGATTTTCAAAGATGAGGGACTTGGGAATGCCGACGGGGCGCAGGTTGACCATGGCGCGGCGCAGGAGCAAGCCGCTGAGGTGCTGGTTGCCGGCGAAGCGGATCTGGCCGACCTTGACGGTGGGGCCTTCCTTGATGTTGAAGTTGACCTGGACCGAGGCCGGGGGGATGGTCTTGACGACGGTTTTGATGGTGGCGAACTGATGGCCATGCTCGGCGAGGACTTCGCGGATGACGGACTCGGCGCGCTTGACCTTGGTGGGATCGTACTGGCCTTCCTGGGTGAGGCCGACCTTTTCCTTCTTGAAACGGTCGAGGAGGTCGGACTGGGAGACGGAGTTGAGGCCGGGGTAATTGATTTCGCGGATGGTGGGCCGCTCCTGAACGAAGACATTCAGGATGACGCCCTTCTCGGACTCTTCCCGCTCGATGCGGAGGTTTTCAAAGTAGCCGGTGTTCCAGAGGGAGTTGAAATCGCGCTCGATGGAGACCGGGTCGTAGGTATCGCCGACGTGGGTGAAGAGGCGGGCGAGGACGGTTTCCTTGGGGATGCGGCGATTGCCGATGACACGAATCTGATCGATGGTCTGGGCTTGCTGGGCGAGGGCTGCGACGGCCGTGAACACCAGTGCCAGGATGAGGACAGTGGGTGCAAAGCGGCATGCGAGCCGCAGGGCGCGGTCGATGGGAGTGTGCTTGATCTTCACCGGGCGGTAGCCCCGCGGCGAGCACAAAAGATCCTGGTGCGGTCCATGGTTCAGATTCACGCGAAAAATATGCACACCCTCATTGCTGAAAAATCTGTTTCTGCCCTCGAGGAAAAACTGATTATATTTGACCGCGGCCATCCCCCCCAAACGGACTGGGTTGGCAGCGGGCTCGGAAACCGAATCGTCCTCGAAAAATGCCTGCCGCACAGATGCGCCCCTCAAAGCGTGCGAGCCATGCGCCTCGGTTCCAGCCGCGCCAATGCTGCTGAAACGTTGGGCTGTGCGCGAAAGATCACACCCTTATATGAGAGGCCCCGCGATGCCGCCTTCGGAACTGGGCCGGGACCGTACAAGGAACCCTTCTCAGTCTAACGGACGGAATCGGGCCGGCGTGCCTAGTTCATTGGATCGCGCCTGCCATGGATGCTTTCCCTTTAGACGCAGGAGGAGACAACATGACATCCTGCAGGAAAGAGGTTGTTGGAAATGGGTGAGGGTGGGGGCGGTCTGTATGGATTTTCGGCGAATCTTCTGGACGGGAAAACGATCGGCCTGGGCGCTTTCAAGGGGCGCGTGCTGCTGATTGTGAACACCGCGAGCCGGTGCGGATTTACGCCGCAATACGCGGGGCTGGAGGCGCTGTACCGGGCGTACAAGGAACAGGGATTTGAGGTGCTGGGATTTCCGTGCAACCAGTTTGGCGCGCAGGAGCCAGGCACGGAGGGCGAGATCGGTACATTCTGCGAGCGGAATTACGGGGTGAGCTTTCCCATGTTTGCAAAGATCGAGGTAAACGGAGGGTCGGCGCACGCGCTCTACCGGTACTTGAAAAAGGAACGGCCGGGACTGCTGGGGACGGAACGCATCAAATGGAACTTCACGAAGTTCCTGGTGGACCGGAGCGGGAGGGTGGTGAAGCGGTTTGCGCCCTCGACCAAGCCGGAGGATCTTGCGCCCCGCGTGGAGGCGCTGCTGAGGCGCGGATGAGCGCGGACGCGGAATGATCCGCCGCGGCGGCGACTAGTCGAAGCGGTAGGCGCTGATGGCTGCGCCCATGGGTTCGTCGGAGAAGATGCGCGTGCCGGGGGCCTGTGCGGCGGCACCGGCGGCGACGAAGAGGGGGACGAGGTGCTCTTCGCGGGGATGGCTGAAGCGGGCATAGGGCGCGCTCTGCCAGTTGGCCAGAAGAGTGTCGCGCCGAGGGCCGGGCGATTCGACGGCGGCGGTGAGCCATTGGTCAAAGGCGCGGGCGGAGTCGCGGGTTTCGGGACGCATGTAGGCACGGAGGTTGTGGAAGCTCATGCCGCTGGCAACGATGAGCACGCCTTCATCGCGGAGGGGCGCGAGGGCGCGTCCGGCAGCGAGATGGAGGCCGGGATCGAAGTTGGCGGTGTTGTCGGCTGCGAGAGACAAGGTAACGACCGGGATTTCGGCGTGGGGGAAGGCGACCTTGAGGGGCACAAAGACGCCGTGATCGTAGCCGCGGGTGGGGCTGACGGCAGCGGGGAGTCCAGCCTCTTCAAGAAGGCCGGCGACGCGGGAGGCAAGGGTGGGATTGCCGGGCGCGGGCCAGGTGAGCTTGTAGGTGTGGGCGGGAAAGCCGGTGTAATCGAAGATCAGTCCGGGGGCGGCGGCGGCGCCGGCGGTAAAGGCAGGCTCTTCCCAATGGCCGCTGATCACGAGCAGCGCTTTGGGCGGGGCCGGGAGAGTGGCAGCCAGACCTTCAAGGAATCGCTGGGTCGCATGCCATGTGTCGGCGGGACCCCAGGTCCAATCCATAAAGAAGCAGGGGCCTCCGCCGTGAGGGATAAAGAGGGCGGGTTGGCGCAGGGTGGATGCGGACATGGCTTTCTCCTGAAGGCGAGACGGGATTAGTCGTTGGAACGACTATAGGAAGGATGTCGAGCGAGGGGGTGGGGATTCAGGTCTGTTCTTTGACTTGGTTGTCGGCGGGAAATCAGGCAGCGGGAAGACAAATCGTAAACGCGGAGCCCAGTTCGGGGCCGGAGTCCAAGAGGATCTTGCCGCCGTGGGCCTCAACGGTCCACTTGGCGATGGCCAAGCCGAGGCCGGCGCCGCCGGCTTCGCGGGTGCGGCCCTCGTCGATGCGGTAAAAACGGTCGAAGACGCGGGCGGCATCTTTGGGGGGGATGCCGGGGCCCTGGTCCTGAATCACAAGCCGGACGTAGCGCTGCTTGCGATCATCTTCGCGGGACTCGAGTTGAACGTGGATGGCACTGCCCTGGGGGGAGTATTTGACCGCATTGTCCAGGAGATTGATCACGGCCATACGCAGGAAACCGCGGTCGGCAGAGACGGCGACCTTGCCATCGCCATCGACGAGGAGGGTCTGCCGCTTGTCTTCGGCGAGGACCGACACGACGCCGACGGACTCCTCGACCAGGTCCATGATGGGGAAGACGCTGCGATTTAGTTCGACGCCGCCGGAATCGGCATGAGCGATGGTGAGCAGGGTATCGACCATGGATGTCAGCCGGGCAACTTCCTCCAGCATGCTGCCGATGATGTCCTTGTACTCTTCTTCTCCCTGGCTTCGCTGCAAGCCTACTTCGCCAACGCTGCGGATGGAGCTAAGGGGCGTGCGCAGTTCGTGCGAAACGTCGGAGGTGAACCGCTGCAGCTTGTTGAAGGACTCTTCAAGGCGCTCGAGCAGACCGTTCAAAACGCGGGCCATGTGGCCGAATTCGTCGTCGGGATTCTGAATGGGGATGCGCTCATTCAATCGCCGGGCGGTGATCTGCTCGGTCAAATTGGCCATAGCGGAGAGGGGATTCAGTGCTTTTCCGGCGACGCGATACCCGGCGAACCCGGCGGCCACGAGAGCCAAAGGCAGCACCAGCATCAGGATTCCGAACATCTCGATGAGGCGCAGCCGGAGCGGATCGGTGCTGTAGGCAATGCGAATGAGAACCCGACGGCCCTGGACGGGATGGGGGTGGCTGACGGCGAGAACGTGCATGCCATTGGGGAGCCGCATGCGCTGTGCAAAATGGCTGGTCGACAGCTCGGGGGGAAGGATGCGGCCGCCGAGATCGGCGCCATTCAACTTTTCATTCCGAAACAGCACATTGCTCTGCAGATCGAGCACTTCCATGAGGCGGTCGAGAAGAAGCCTGGACTCGGGGCGCGAATGGTAATCCTCATGGAGCATGAGGTGGCCGTCGGGGGTGAAGTAGAGGAGGCCTTCGACGGTCTCCATGTCCTGCACTTCGGCATGGTAGAGCTGGTCGTTCAATTGCCAGTATTGGAGGGAACAGGCGCCGCACACGTAGAGTCCCATGACGAGGCTGAAGATGGCGATGTACCAGATCGTCAGCCGGGTGCGGATGGAGGTGGGCGGGATGAGCACTAATTCTCCTCGTTGGCTCGAAGCACAAAGCCCACGCCGCGGACGGTGTGGAGAAGCTTGCGGGAAAACGGGTCGTCGATCTTGCGGCGGATGCGGGCGATGTGGACATCGATCACGTTATCGAGCGAGGTATAGCGGACGGAGGTTTTCCATACGTCGCGGGCGACCATTTCGCGGGAGACCACGGTGCCGCGGTTGACCAGGAGATAGGCGAGCAGTTCAAATTCGCGGCCAGTCAGGTCGAGGGCGGTCTGGGCTCGCACGGCGGTATGCCCCCTGGTGTCCATGGTTAAATCGGCCAGCTGGAGGAGGGAGGGCGATTCCGGCTTGGCGCGGCGATGGAGCGCGCGGAGGCGGGCGAGCAGTTCAGGAAAGGCGAAGGGTTTGACGAGGTAGTCGTCGGCGCCGGAGTCAAGCCCGCGCACGCGATCGTCGACCGAGCCTTTCGAGGTGAGGACCAAGACGGGCAGCTTGAATCCGTTGCTGCGAATTTCGCGCAGGACCTCAAGGCCGCTCACGCGGGGGAGCATCACGTCGAGAAGGATGAGGTCGGCGGCCCGCTCGTAGAGCTGCTTCAGCCCCGCTTCGCCCGTATAGGCGAGTTCCACCTCATAGCCGTTGCCCATGAGGCCCGCGGCGATGGCGTCGGCCAGCTTGCGTTCATCTTCAATTATCAGAATTCGCATCATGCTTGTGCACTGTGACTACCCCATGCTGACTGTTATTGATGCTGCCCTCCATGATCTTTGACCTGGAGCAGTTAAAAGCAAAACGTCAGAAAGTCTTCAGGGTTACGTTGGTGTTGTCTTCGGGCAAACAGATTAAAAAGCGACGGCCTTTCATGGCGCCCGGAACCGCCCAGGGGCTAAATCCCACGTTTCGATTGAGTCTTTTACGGCACGACTGAAGTCGTGTCCTGACACTTCGTGCCGATCCTGACGCGTTTCCTGCGAGTGCTTAAATTGCCCGTTTGAAAACCCCCAAGTCCTGAGATTGCAGCCGCTTTAAAGCCCTGCAAGCCCTGAAACTGCGCCCGCTTGAAAGCATCGAGTGAATCACTGTGCCTCCGGATCTGAAGCCCTGGCGTCCGGGCTGGCTCAAAGCGAGTGACGCCGCTTCCCTCAGGTACGAAGTGGAGCGGACGTTGCCGGACCGAATGGGTCCGACGCTGCAAATCAGGGGAAAGAGAATGCTCTGCAGCATCGAGAGTACAATTATTGGCTAAATTCCGAGAAACAAATTCGGAGGGTTGTTCGCATGCGTCTGCGCGTGCTGCGCGGGCGCGGCTGGAGAAAGACCGATGAAACATAAGCACGCGCATCATGCAGAAAAGAACGGACGGAATGGAACTGCCTCCGTGGAAGAGAAACCGAAGAAGAACCCGGGTGCATCCGGAGCCGGCAAGGTTTTGCACCTTGGGGATGATTGCAAATACGCATCGGAGTTGCGCAGGCTGCAGATCGAGTTGGTGAAGCTGCAGGAGTGGGTACGCCACGAGCAGCTCAGGGTGGTGGTGCTGTTTGAAGGGCGGGACGCGGCGGGCAAGGGTGGAGCGATCAAGCGGATTACGGAGACGCTCAATCCGCGGGTGTGCCGGGTGGTGGCGTTGGCCACGCCGACGGAGCGCGAGAAGACACAGTGGTATTTCCAGAGATATGTGGGGCATCTTCCGGCGGCGGGCGAGATGGTGCTATTTGACCGCAGCTGGTATAACCGGGCGGGCGTGGAACGGGTGATGGGCTTCTGCACGGAGTCGCAGTACCAGGAATTCATGCAGAGCTGCCCGGAGTTTGAGCGGATGCTGGTGAGGTCGGGAATCCGGCTGATCAAGTATTGGTTTTCAGTGAGCGATGCGGAACAGGAAAGACGCTTCCAGGACCGGATGAACAAGGTAACCAAGCGCTGGAAGATCAGCCCGATGGACCTAGAGTCGCGCAAGCACTGGGCGGATTATTCGAAAGCCAAGGACGAGATGTTCGCAGTGACGGATACGAAACAGGTGCCCTGGTACGTGGTGAATTCCGAGAACAAGGAAGTGGCGCGTCTGAACGTGATCCGGCACCTGCTTTCGCTGTTCGATTACAAGGATTTGACGCCGGAGCCGTTGACGCTGCCGCCGTTGGGGAAATCGAAATATGTGCGGCCGCCGATCCAGGAACAGAACTTCATTCCCGAGGTTTACCGGTAAATGGACAGTGAAGAAGTGAGTGAGTGAAGAAGTGAGAGAGTGAAGATGTGAATGAGTGAAGAAGTGAGTAAGTGAAGAAGACGCTACCGGGGCGGGCCGGTGCCTTGTTTTTTGCGATATGGCAACGCCGAATGGGCGCGCGGTTTCGTACAATCGGTCATCATGAAAGCTATCGCAATTGTTCTTGTTTTGAGTGCGAGCCTTCTGGCGCACGGCCAGACGCCGGCTGCCAAGAGTTCGCCCGCGAAGAGCTCTACCGCAAAGACCAGCGCCGCACACAGCGCCGTGGCGGGGCCGCGTCCATCGCTTCTGAATCCCGCATCGCTCAAGGCCAAGGCGCCGGCGGTCTTCAAGGCGAAGTTCACCACTTCCACGGGCGACTTCGTGGTGGAAGTCCATCGCGACTGGGCTCCGCTGGGGGCCGACCGCTTTTACAACCTGGTTAAGTACGGCTATTTCACGAACGCGGCGTTCTTCCGGGTCGTTCCCGGTTTCGTTGTGCAATTCGGGCTGAGCGCCGATCCTGCGCTCAACAAGGTGTGGAAGACGGCCACGATCCAGGATGATCCGGTGGTGCAAAGCAACAAGCGCGGAAACCTGGTGTTTGCCACGGCGGGTCCGAACACGCGGACGACGCAACTGTTCATTAACTTCGGGGACAACTCCCGCCTGGATCGCATGGGTTTTGCGCCCTTTGGCAGCGTCGTGGAAGGCATGGATGTGGTGGACAAAATCTATGCTGTCTACGGGGAGATGCCGCGCCAGGACCTGATCACCGAGCAGGGCGACGCCTATTTGAAGGCCAATTTCCGGGACATCGACAGGATCAAGCTGGCTCGCATCGTTCCGGCGGTTGCGGCGGCACCGGCGGGAACCAAGCCGGCGGCCAAGCCATCTCCCAAGCCGGCCGCGAAACCGGCCCAGCACTAGGCTGCTGTAAAAATTCTCTAGATCAGCAGGCGGACCCCGGCGCGAGTCTGGATTTACACGTGCCGGCGCCCCGTCTGCCTGCTTTCCTTGTGTAAATGGGACATTGGTTCGAAATCGAAGGGATCGAGCTTGTAGCCCATTGCGGTGAGGCGGGTGTGGAGTAGAGCGAGCCTGGATTGAAGGGCTTTGCGCTCGGCAGGAAAGGGCGAGAGCTTGCGCAGGAGGCGGCGAATCGAGTCGTAGGCGGTGAGCGCGTTGTGGCGATTGCGGTTTGCGGGTTTCCTCGGAGCCGGTGGTATTGGAGAGGTCGAGGAAGGTGAGCGCGATGTCGACGTCGACGAGCAGGAACTCCAAACCGATGCGATGGGACTGATAGACCAAGTGCTTAGTGGATTTCTCCATCGGAGGCACCTCCGGCTACCTGGAATCGTGAGATGCGGGTTTTGGGGCCGGGGTGATTTGGGAATGGCGGGGGCTTTGTTTCGGGCGAGTATGCTTTATATCTAGCCGCAAAGAGGCCTCATGGAAAACGAAAATCCGCACGAAACAGACCGCAAGGAAGAGCTGAATGAGGGAAAGGGCACAGAGAGTCGGGCGGAGGCTTCGGCGGGCAGCGATCTTTTTGACCGCGATGAGTTGGCCGCCAACGGGAAGCACAACGGAAAGGGCGAGCGGAGTGGAGCGGAGGAGATCATCTCCGAGGCATCGTTCGAGGACGGTCCGGATGTACCCTTTCCGAGGATCACGGTCAGCGTAGAAAACGAAGCGGGGGCGCAGCAGTCACCGGCATTGCCCTATCCGGTGGTGGGGTTTGGGGCATCGGCAGGCGGTCTGCAGGCATTCAAGGAGATTCTCGAGAATCTGAATCCCAACACGGGAATGGCGTTTGTACTGGTGACGCACCTGGCGCCGGATCAGAAGAGTTTCCTTTCTCAAATCGTGGAGCGGTATACGCGCATGCCGGTGCTGTCGATCGAGGACGGCCTGTGCCCGCTGGCGAATCACCTGTATGTTCTGCTGCCGAACCAATTGGCGACGTTGAGGGGGGGGGTATTTCACGTAGAGCCGCGGGTGGCGGCGGAACGGGTGCCGCGCACGATCGACACGTTCTTTCGCTCGCTGGGGGCGGAGCAGAAGAACTATGCCATCGGGGTGGTGCTGTCGGGGGCGGATGCCGACGGGGCGCTGGGGCTGAAGACGATCAAGGGCGAGGGCGGCATCGCCATTGTGCAGAGCCCGGAGACGGCCACGCACGTCGACATGCCGCGCAGTTCGATTGCGGCGGACCACGTGGACCTGGTGATTCCCCCGGGGGAGATTGCGCTGGAGCTGGGACGGCTGGCGGGCCAGTATACGCGGCGCGATGTACGCACACTGGAAGAAGGCGGCGTACCGGCGAGCGAGGAACTGGTCTTCCAGAGGATTCTGCAGTTGCTGCGAGGAGTCTCGGGGCTGGACCTGCGCCCCTACAAGCAGGAGACGGTGCGACGGCGCATCGCGCGGCGGATGCTTCTGCTGCGCATCGAGCACATGGCGGAGTACGCGCGCTTTCTGCAGCTACGCGGCGACGAGCTGCGCTGCCTGCAGGACGATGTACTGATCAACGTGACGCGATTCTTTCGCGACCCAGGGTTCTGGGAATCGCTGCGGGCGAACGTGTTTCCGGTCGTGGTCATGGACCGTCCGGCAAACAAGCCGATCCGGGTGTGGAGCGCGGGGTGTTCGACGGGAGAAGAGGCATATTCGCTGGCCATTCTTCTACTGGAATACTTATCCCAGAACGGGCTGGACACGCCGGTCCAGATATTCGGAACGGACGTCAGTGAGCGGTCGATCGAGACGGCGCGGGCGGCCGTGTATCCGGAAACAGCGGTAAGCGAGATGGGGCAGGAACGGCTGCGGCGCTACTTTGTGCGGATGGAGTCGGGGTACCAGGTATCGAAGCGGGTGCGCGACACGTGCATCTTCGCACGGCAGAATGTGGGGGGGGACCCGCCGTTCTCGCACATCGATATTTTGAGCTGCCGCAACGTCATGATCTATTTCAACCAGGCGCTGCAGCGGCGGGTGATGCTGACGTTCCATTACGCGCTGGACCCGGGCGGGTTCATGCTGCTGGGGACGTCGGAGAGCCTGCGGGACTATGGGGACGTGTTCAACACGATCGACCACAAGTACAAGATCTACATGAAGACAGAGGCGAAGCTGCCGTTCAGCTACGAGCCGATGCGCAGCCATGCGATCAGCGTGGTGCGGTCGGGAAGCCGGCAGCCGGCAGCGGAGATCGAAAGTACGGTGTGGCCGGAGTTAAACCTGCAGCGGTCGGCGGACCGCATTGTGCTGTCGCGGTTCGGACCGCCGGGACTGATCGTCGACGAGCGGATGAACGTGCTGCAATCGCGCGGGCAGTCGTCGCAGTTTCTAAACATTTCGCCGGGGACGGTGAGCTGGAACCTGCTGCGCGTGCTACGCGCGGGAATTGCGAAGGAGGCGACGAAGGCGGCGCAGCGGGCGATCCAGGAAAACGTGCCCACCAGCGAAGTGGCGACCGCGCTGGACGAGCAGAACAAGGAACAGACAGTACAGATCGACGTATTTCCGATCACCAGCGCCTCGGCTCATCCGCGCTGCTTCCTGGTTCTGTTCCAGGTGCTGCAGAACGAGAGGGCAAAGGCGAACGAACTGCCGCAGCAGCCCCTGCTCACGATCGACGAGAAGGACCGGATGATCGCGCAACTGCGGCATGAGTTGAACTCGACCCGTTTTCATCTGCAGGCGCTGCTGGAAGAACGCGACACGCGCAACCAGGAACTGGTCTCGGCCAATGAAGAGATTCAATCGGCCAACGAGGAGCTGCAGAGTACCAACGAGGAACTGGAGACGACCAAGGAAGAGCTGCAGAGCGCGAATGAAGAGCTGCAGACACTGAACGATGAGCTGCAGCAACGCAATAACGTTCTGACGCAGACGGGCAACGACCTGACCAACCTGCTGAACAGCGTAAGCGTGCCGTTACTGATGCTTACGAGCGATCTGCATATCCGGCAATTCACGCCGCCGATGCAGCGGTTGCTGAACGTGCGGTCGACGGACATCGGGCGGCCCATCAGCGAAATCCGGCTGCAGCTGAGCATTGAATATATCGAGCCGATTCTCACCGAAGTGCTGGAGAGCCTGGGTCCGCGCGAGATGGAAGTGCAGGACCGCGAGGGGTACTGGCATCTGCTGCGGGTGAGGCCTTATCGCACCGCCGACAACAAGATCGAGGGGCTGGTGGTGGTGCTGATGGATATCGATCAGCTGCGCAGGAGCCAGCAGCACCTGCTGGACGTGCGCGATTTTGCCAATTCTGTGGTGGAGAGCGTGCCGATCTCGATCGTGATATTGAATCACGACTGCCTGATCCGCACGACCAACAGCGCCTTCCAGGCCCTGACACACATGCAGGCAAAGGAACTGGAGAACCGTTCCCTGCCGGCGCTGATGGATCACCTGTGGGGGGTGGCCAACCTTCGAGAAAAGCTGGAGAACCTGCTGCAGTCGCCGGTGGGAGCGAGCATTGAGTTTGAGCATGAGCCGCCCACGGCATCGGAAGGGACGATTCTGCTGGTCAAAGCCCAGGCGCTGTCGACGGACGGCAATCGGGTTTTGCTTCTGATGATCGAAGACATTACGTTACGGCGGAATGCCGAGCTACTGATCACAAAGCAGAAGGAAGCCCTGGAAGGCGAAATCGAAACCGTGGCGCGGAATCTGAATCGCACGCAGGAAGAGCTACGCGGGCTGGCGGCGCACTTGTTCACCGTGCAGGAAGAAGAGCGGCAGCGCGTGGCGCGTGAACTGCACGATGATGTGAGCCAGCGTCTGAGCGTGCTGGAGATTCTGCTGCACGAGATCAACGCGAGGGAGTGCAGTAAAGAAGACGTGGACCGCATCGAGGCGGCTTGCGCGCAGGTTGAATCGCTGAGCACGGACGTGCGGCTGATATCGCACCGCCTCCATCCCGCGATTTTGCACGACCTGGGGTTGCCTGCGGCGTTGAAGGCGATGGTGCATGAGTTCAGCAAGCGGGAAGATATGCCGGCGACCTACATCAGCCACGATCTGCCGGAGAACTGGTCCGCGGAAGCGGCGACGGCAATCTATCGCATTGCGCAGGAAGCGCTGCGCAATGTTTCAAAACATGCGGGGAAAACCCATGTGAAGGTGGTGCTGGCAGGCGCGGCGGGGCAACTGCAATTGCGGGTGATGGATTTCGGAATGGGATTCGACCAGGAGGCGGAGACACCGACACAGGGGCTGGGAATGATCTCCATGCAGGAGCGGGCGCGGCTGGCGGGGGGTGTGATCGCGGTGCAGTCGGCGCTGGGGAATGGGACAACGGTGACGGCAACGGTTCCTCTGGAACGCCATGGCTAAACGTGTACTGCTGGCCGACGATCACCCGCTGATACTGGAAGGCCTGTCGCGTCTTCTGACCGGCGAATTCGAGATTGTGGGCACGGCGACGGATGGCCGCATGATGATTGCGGAAGCGGAGCGGCTACGGCCGGACGTGATTGTGCTGGATATCGGCATGCCGCAGTTGAACGGCATCGAAGCAGCGCGGCGACTGAGCAAGCTGGTGCCGTCAGCCAAGATTGTGTTTATCACGCAGCAGCTCGATCCGGCGTATGTGCACGCGGCCTTTACGGCGGGCGCGAAGGGGTACGTGGCCAAGCAGTCGGCTTCCCGGGAACTTGTGGAGGCGATACACCTGGCCTTGCGCGACCGATATTACGTGACACCGCTGATGGGCGAGAAGGCCGCGGAACTGGCGGCAATGGAGGGGAACAAGAATCCATCGGAGGTGTTCGGCGCAGCGTTGACGCCTCGTCAGCGGGAAGTGCTGCAACTGGTGGCAGAAGGCAAGACGACCAAAGAGATCTCCGCGGTGCTGAATATATCGCCGAAGACGGTGGAGTTTCACCGCAACAGCCTGATGGACGAACTGGGCATGCGGACGACGGCGGAGTTAACGCGGTATGCGATTACGCGCGGGATCGTGAGTTGAGGGACGCTCACGAATGATGCCCAAGTGCGGCGCACAGGTGCTTGTTTTGAAAATAGCCCGATTGCGAAACAGATTCCCATCCTTTTCGCATACGGAGTGAAAGAGGATGGGGCACGGAGTGATCGGGCCAAATGGGAATGAGCAAAATCGACCATGGGCTGCTACGCCACGGAAGCGAAGCCCGGTTGCGCGGCCGGCACCATGCGGCCCTTGCTGATGAATTCATAGCCGAGCATTTCGGCCGATCTCCGAACCAACAGGAAAGGACCCTCTTCCGCCGAAAGTTGAGGATGATCGAACTCTCTGTCATCTTGTCCGGTTGCGGTTAAAAGCAGGAACCTGGCGCGCGGGCACACATTCTGCGCCAAGTCCATAATTGTTTCGCAATCGTCATCTGAGAGGGTATAGCAAAGAATGATGAGATCGAAGTCGCGTTCGTCAAGGAGCCGTTTTGCCTCCAGGACTCTTCCCGCGGCGCTGACCTCAAAGTAGGCGCCCAGCATCAACTTGCGGGTCTGCAAAACCATCATGTCCTGGCTGACGACCAAGATGCGTTTCTGACAACTCATTAGTATCTCCGGCGAAGGGATCGCGCCAAGACAAGGAAAGTCGTGCACTGTTTGCAATGATGCAGTCACACGTGCCGGCAGCGAGTATTGGGTGAGCAAAAGTCAGGAAAATCGAAAATTCCGATCAGCTATCCGTAGCGGCTGACAGGCGGTTCAGGCCCACGCGGAACACGAGACCCAAACCCTATGAATTCCATGGTAGGGAGCAGTGGGCAGGTCTGTAACTAGGGTTTTACCTAGGAGAGGCAGGATTGCAAAAATTAAGCCGGGTTGCGTTGACGGGATGGAATCGAATGCGGAAGGACGCCTGGCGGGGTTTGTTTGTACCCTGCCCGCCAGGCAAATCCGGATCTCTCAATAAGCGAAGCCCAAACCGGAGTCGACCCGAAGGAAGAGTCAGCCGTTCAAGTGCTCCTGCAGCTTATTGAGGGTGCGATGCAGATCCTTGTCGGTGCGGCGGAGCTCGTCGATTTTGCCGATGGAGTGCATCACGGTGGTGTGGTGCTTGTTGCCAAACT
The DNA here is from genome assembly GCA_036488735.1 of Occallatibacter sp. Classification (GTDB taxonomy): domain Bacteria; phylum Acidobacteriota; class Terriglobia; order Terriglobales; family Acidobacteriaceae; genus Telmatobacter. The sequence continues at coordinate 94,451 of DASXHC010000039.1, read as the reverse complement.
GGCGGCCAATCTCGGGCAGGCTGGCCTCGGTCATCTGCTTGGCCAGGTACATGGCGATCTGGCGGGGCACGACGACATTGCGCGAGTTGTTTTTCTGCTTGAGGTCGGTGACGCGCATGCCGAACTGTTCAGAGACGGCGCGCTGAATGGCTTCGATGGTAACCTTGCGCACCTGCATGTCGATGAACTGCTTGAGGCATTGCTGGGTGGCGGACAGTGTGATCTCGACGCGATTGAGCTGGCACCAGGCGATGAGCCGCACCAGAGCGCCTTCGAGCTCACGCACGTTGGTGCGCACGTTGGAAGCGATGAAGAGGGCGACATCCGTTGGCAGGGTGACCTGCTCGGACTCCGCTTTCTTTTGCAGGATGGCGACCTTGGTTTCGAGATCGGGCGGCTGGATGTCGGCGATCAATCCCCATTCAAAACGCGAACGGAGGCGGTCTTCAATTTCCGCGAGTTCCTTGGGGGGACGATCGGAGGCGATGACGATCTGCTTCATGCTTTCGTGAAGGGCATTGAAGGTGTGAAAGAACTCTTCCTGGGTGCGTTCTTTTTGAGCGATGAACTGGATGTCGTCGATGAGGAGGACGTCGACGGTGCGGAAGCGATCGCGGAAGCTGGTCATGCGGTCGTTGCGCAGCGAGGTGATCATCTCGTTGGTAAATTTCTCGGCGGAGACGTAGCAGATGCTGGCGGAAGGCTGGCGCCGTTTCACGTCGTGGCCGATGGCGTGCATGAGATGGGTTTTGCCCATTCCCACGCCACCGTACAGGAAGAGCGGGTTATAGGCGCGGGAGGGGCGTTCGGCGACAGCAAGGGCAGCGGCGCGGGCAAATTGATTTCCGTTGCCGATGACAAAATTGTCGAAGGTATAGCGGGAGTTGAGCTGGGCCGCGGTGGACCAGTCGAAGCGCGCCTGCTCCGGCGTGCGTTGCGGAGGCGGAGGGGGCGCAGTAGGAGCATGGGCGGCGAGAGGACCGAAGCCACCATCCTTGCGCTGAGGCGGGATGGAAGGATCGTCCTCGACTGTGACGAAACACACGTCATCGAATTCGAGCGACTGCAGATCGATTGCCTCTTGGATCAGATCGCCGTACTTATCCCCGATGTGCTGGAACTCGGGAGAAGGAACCCGGACATAGAGGGTGCGGCCCGCCGCATGGCTGTATCGAGTGGGTTTAAGCCAAGTTTCAAACGACTGGCGTATGACCTTTTTTTCTAAGGCAGAAAGAATCTGAAGCCAGGGATTAAGTGCCGTTGCCGGCGTCATTGCAAATGCCATCGAACTATCCTTGCCTGCTACCCGGCCCTGGTTCACCCGTGTGATTTTTGGCAATGGCTCTCTGTAGGCGGGATGATGAATTCCCGTCTTGATTTGGGTCGTTATCGCCTGCTGCCGTTGATCTGCTCCTAGTGGATTTAAACATTGGAGCGTGGATAAATTTCGGTCCGTGGGACGCTGGAAAACTTTTGTTGAACGGTCCCGATGGTAGCACATTTGGGGGTGGTTGCAACGTGTCTTTCACATAACTTCGGTTCGGGTTTGAGGGGTTGCACCATTGGTGGTGAAACTGTTTTTGGCGCAGTTACTCGAGTGACGGAAGTACTATGTTGAAGCGAGAATTCTGCAACTGATTTTGGGTTGGAAACCGGCATACAGCGCGGGGTTGCCGCGTGATTTTTTTCGTGTGATGCGGGCTCGGCGGGGACCAGCAAAAGGGATAAGGCTGGATTCCTGGCGCAGCTTACTGTAGACTTAAAACTTGCCGTCAAGGCTGAGATTTCACAGAGGAAACAGGAGCGCATTTCGATGCCCAAGCGCACATTTCAACCGAATCGCCATCGCCGCGTGAAGACCCACGGCTTCAGAGCCCGCATGAAGACAAAGAGCGGCGCCGCCGTACTGAGCCGCCGCCGCGCGCAAGGCCGCAAGCGTGTTGCCGTCAGCGCCGGCTATCGCGACTAAGCAACGCCGTTTTGTTCCCGCAAGGGACGCTTGCCACAGCCTCAGCGTCCCGGCCGAACTCCTTCCGGCAACGCCATGAATACCCCAAGCAAGCCTGCCCAGCAAGAAACACAGACGCTGGCGGGGGTGCGTCTGCAAAGACACGCGGATTATCAGCGCGCTTATGCAGCCAGCCGCAAGCGGCAATCCGCGTCGATGAGCTGGTTCCTGGCTCCGCAGCCGAGTGCGGCAAGCGGGGGCGGGACGAGGGTTGCGCATCGACTGCCTACCGGGCCGCGCATCGGCCTGACCGTAGGCAAAGTACTGGGGAAGGCGCACGAACGAAACCGCATCAAAAGGCGGATGCGCGAAGTGTTGCGGCGTCATCTTGAACTGTTCCCGCGAAGATCCGACCTGATCCTGCACCCGCGGCGGGTGGTACTGAGCATGGAATTCACGAAACTTGAAGCGGAGCTGGTGCGTATCCTTACACAGGCAAAGGCGGACGAGGCGCGCCGGACAGCGCAGCCGGGGTTGCGCACTGCCGCGGTTCCACCCGCATGATGACGCGCGTTCTGCTTGCTGTACTCGCTTTCTATCGCCGCTGGCTTTCGCCGGCGGTGCATACGCTCAACCCGGGCGGCTGCCGTTATCAACCGACGTGTTCCGATTACGCCGCGGTGGCGATTGCGATTCACGGACCGGTGCGCGGATTGGGACTCGCTTTGTGGCGGGTGTTGCGCTGCCATCCATTCAGCAAGGGGGGCCTTGATCAAGTGCCGCCTGCTGCGATCTCACACCAAGTCTTTCACGAACCGTTACCATAGAACCAGCGGCACCCACAGGCCGCGCTCCCTTTACGACAGGAAGTTTCCTTTGCCCGAATTTCAAAATCCCAATATTCAATCGCAAGGCGGCGGAGCCGCAGGTGGCGGCGGGGGCGACATGCGTTCCCTGATGGTGTTTGGCTTCGTCGCGATCATTCTCTTTTTTGGTTTTCAATACTTCGTGAAGCCAAAACCTGCGCCTACGCAGCAGACGCAGTCACAGAGCGCGCCGGTTGAACCTCAGACCACGGCGACACAGGCAGCCGCGCCCGTTGCTGCCGGCAGCTCTTCGGCGGGGCCCGCCATTGCGGCGACGGCGGAGACCGAGATCACGGTTGAGAATCCGAACTATCGCATCGTATTCACCAACCGCGGCGCGCAGGTAAAGCACTGGATTCTGAAGCACTATTTCGACACGGCGGGCAAACCGCTGGACATGGTGCAACAGCAGGCTTCAACACGATTCGGGCTCCCGCTTTCTCTGTTCAGTTATGACCAGGGACTGATGACGCAGATGAACCAGGCGCTCTATCAGAGCTCTGCGACCGGGACAGTGACGGCGCCGAACAGTCTCACATTCCACTTCGAGCAGAACGGCCTCGACGTGGTGAAGAAATTCAGTTTCGACAGCAGCTACGTGATTTCAGCGGAGGCGCAGGTTCATCGCAACGGCGAGCCAGTGCGCGCCCTGCTGCAATGGCCGGCGGGCCTGGGCGACATGGAGGAGTTCAATGGCAGGAGCGGCGGCGTTCCGGGCCTGACGCGTACTCCTTCGTCGTTTGCATGGTCTCTGGACGGCAAGCAGGACACACAGGGGGCCGGCAAGGTCAGCAACAACGCTACGCTCGATGGAAATTACGAGTACGCCGCGATTGCGGATCTCTATTTCGCCGCGGCGTTTCTTCCCGATTTGCCAGGTCGTGCCACGGTGGTGACGCTGCATCATGCCATCGATCTGCCCCGGGACCCGGCGGATCCGAACAGCGAAAAGAAGCCTGCTGACGTTCTGGGTGTGGCCGTGGGCGATACCAGCGGTTACACGCGCGCGCGCCTCTACGCCGGGCCGAAGCAATTGGACCTGTTGGCCAGCGTGCATTCGATGGGCGCGGATGGAAGGCCGAACGGCCCCACGCTCGAGCCGCTGATTCAATTTGGGTGGCTGACGATTATTGCCAAGCCGCTGTTCCTGGCATTGCGCTTCCTTTACGAGCATGGCATTCCCAACTGGGGATGGGCGATTATCATCGTCACCGTACTGTTCAATACGATTCTGCTGCCGACCCGCATCATGATGATGCGGTCCTCGCTGAAGATGATGCGGATCCAGCCCAAGGTGGAGGCGCTGAAGAGGAAGTACGCCCATCTCAAGATGAACGACCCCAAGCGGGCCGAGATGAATACGGAGATGATGGCGCTCTACAAAACCGAAGGCGTGAACATGTACGGCGGGTGCCTGCCCATGCTGTTGCAGATGCCGTTGTTCTTCGCCTACTTCAGGGTGCTGCAGAACACGGTGGAACTGCGGCAGGCGCACTGGGGATGGCTGCACGATCTTTCGGCGCCGGACCCGCTGCACATTTTGCCGATCATCATTATCGTGACCATGTTCCTGACGCAGTTCATCACGCCATCTCCGGGCATGGATCCGAACCAGCGGCGCATGATGGCGATCATGATGCCGGCCATCTTTGGATTTACGCTGTGGCAGTACGCTTCGGGACTGGCGCTTTACTGGTGCACGGGCAACCTCATCAACCTGGGCATTCAGCTTTCGATCAATCAATCGCACATCGGCAAGGAGATGCATGCGATTGCCGCCAAGCGCGCCGCCAAGAAGCTAGGCGGAGGCGGGAATAGCCAGCGAACGATTCAAGGACGGCGATAGACGGATTAAAAGCAACCGACCCGGCTCATCCAGATTGGATGAGCCGGGTTTCTATTTGAGCGTGACAGTGAGGGCCTCGGGCAGCGTGGGTTGAGAAAATTGGAATGCGGCGCCGAGGAGTTTGCGTGGAAGCACGCGCGCACTGGCGAGAAGGGCCTCGTCGGCCATTTTTCCAAACGCAAGGCGGAGAGCGAATGAAGGCGCGGGGAAGATGGCCGGTCGATGCAGAAGGCCGGCAAGGGTCCGGGTGAATTCAGCATTGGTGACGGGGTGAGGTGAAACGAAGTTCACTGCGCCTTCGAGGGTAGGCGAGGCGATCGCAAAGAGGGCAGCGGCGACAAGGTCGTCTACCGAGATCCAGCTCATCCATTGTCTGCCTGAGCCAAGTTTGCCGCCGAGACCGAGGCGGAATAACGGAAGCATCCTGGCCAAGGCGCCCGCGCCGGGCGAAAGCACCACGCCGAACCGCATGTGTACGACGCGTATGCCGGCTGCAGACGCGGGCCGGGCGACAGTTTCCCAGAGGGCGCACAGGTCAGCCAAAAAGCCACGACCAGGCAGCGATGACTCATCCAGAATCTCGTCGCCTCGATCTCCGTAAATTCCCACTGCCGAGGCGACTAAGAGAACGCGCGGGGGGCTATCCAAGCTGGCGAGGGCGGTGGCAAGAGCCCGCGTTGAATTGACCCGGCTGACTGCCATTTCACGGCGATAGGCGGGCGTCCAGCGATGAGCGGCCACATTTGCGCCAGAGAGATGGATCGCTGCATCGAAACCTTGGAAAGACTGAGGGGAGAAAATCGGGGAAGTCGAGGCAGGATTCCACTGCACTTCTTGATTGCTGACGGGAGTACGACGCACCAATTGAATAACTCTCGCTTGATGCTGAGAAAGTCCGGCGCGCAGGGCGGCGCCAATCATTCCCGAAGCGCCACTCAGGAGGTATCCGCCTGTTGTGTTACCGCCGTCCGAATTCATTTTTACCTCAAGTAAGCAGGGCTGGTGTTACCGTTTTGCCGGGCTTCTCAAAAAAGTGCTGCACGGAAGAGGCGGAAACAGCCATCTGCAACCTGCGCTGGGTGGCCGTGGGGCCGCTGGTTTCATGCTATGACAACTGAACAACCGATGTAGTAGGATGAGAATGGATTTTGATCTGGGCAACAATTCAACAGCCCAGCTTTTTGGGGAGGTACCGATGACTGAGCCGACCGCAGTTCGCAGCGAGGAAACGCAGAAGTCGCAAGTGGACGACGAAACCACTGAACGTTTCATCTCCGAAAAGCATATCGGCGAACGCATCAAGCGGCTGCGCCTGAAAAAATCGATGGGCCTGGTCGAACTGGGGAAGCACACGGGGCTATCCGCCAGTTTCCTGTCCCAACTGGAGACAGGCCGCGTGGTGCCGACTTTGCGCAACCTGGCGCGAATCGCGATGGTGTTCTCGAAGGACCTGTCTTACTTCTTTGAGTCGGAGCCGCAATCGATATTCCGGATCCACCGCCGCAAGGAACGGGTGCGCCTGCCGCAGACCGGGGTTGAGTCGCCGAGCTACTTCTTTGAGAGCCTGGGCTACATGGTGCCGGACAGGTACATGGATCCCTATTTTGCCGAATTTGTACCCCAGGCTCAAGGCCCGGACTTGAAGCCGCACATGCATCCGGGGTACGAGTTTCTCTATGTGCTTGAGGGCCATCTCGGGTTACAGCACGGGGAACACCAGGCTACATTGGAGCCGGGCGATGCGGTCTACTTCGACTCGAGCACGGCCCACACGTACCTTTGCCCCGGCCCGAAACCAGCCAGCGCCTTGATCGTGACCATGCATCAGCCGTTGCCGTCGCCAGCGCCGGTTTCGCCGCGCCACATTCCAGGGGCAACAATCAATCGGCCGCAACCGATCAACCAGCTTCAAGGCACGCCAGAGAAACGCTGATTATCTTCGAGCAAGTCAAAAGCGCGTACGAATTCCATGCACCGCGCGCCGCTCTACCGCATCTCAGGCGGTAGGGTTGAGAGAAGTCAGGCCCTGACAAATTGCATCGGCGTTTACCGATAAAGAAGTAAGTCAAAGCCTGCTATAGCGTTTATTCCTGGAGACGAATGAAGTCACGATTCACGGCGCGGCAGCGGTCCGCACTTTTGCGAGCATCCCTGCTCTTCCTCATTTATCTCGCTGGGACCAGCTGTTTGCTGGTGTTTTCTCAAACTCTAAATTCTTCGCACATTCCCAACATCAGCAACGGAAAAGCCATCTACAACAACGGCTGCGTCACCTGCCATGGACCGAAGGGCAACGGAGCGGATCAGAACAGCACGGGGTTCAAACGGCCGGAAACATTTCCTGATTTCACACGCTGCGATCAGACCACTCCGGAGGCCGACTCCGCATGGAAAGCGGTGATCGAGCACGGCGGTCCTACGCGCGGCTTCTCGACCATCATGCCCTCGTTCAGCGGCGTACTTTCGTCGGACGAGATCGACGATACCATCGCTTATCTGCGGGGGTTCTGCACCAATCCTCACTGGCCGCGGGGCGAGCTGAATTTACCGCGCGCCATCGTAACGGAAAAGGCTTTTCCCGAGGATGAGCTGGTAATTTCGACGGCGCTGAATGCATCGGGAGCGCCGGGGTGGACGACCGACTTTATTCATGAGCAGAGCTTCGGGAAGCGCGACCAGCTGGAAGTGGATGTGCCGTGGGACATGCAGGACCAGAACCACAATTATGCCAGCCATGTCGGGGATATCACCTTTGGTCTGAAGCACGTGATGTGGTCGAGCCTGCGAACGGGGTCGATATTGAGCTTGCAGGGGGGCGTGCTTCCCCCTTCGGGGAGCACGAAGCTGGGCGGTGCGGGAACCACGGTTTTCGAGCCATTTGCGGCGTTCGATCAGCTATTCAAGAGCAATACGTGGGTGCAGTTCCAGATGGGAGCCGAGCTGCCGCGGCATCCGGATATCTCGCCGCAGAGCCTCTTCTATTACACGACGCTGGGACAGACGTGGTCCCCGGATCACCGGTTGGGGCGCGAGTGGTCGCCGATGGTGGAGTTTCTGGCAACGCGCGATCTTAAGGACGGAGCGAAGACGGATTGGGATGTGATGCCGGAGATGCAGGTGACCCTAAGTAGACGACAACACATACGCGCGGCGGTTGGGGTGCGAGAGCCGTTCACCGACACGGCGGGCCGAACACCGCAAGTTGATTTTTATGTGCTGTGGGATTGGGCGGACGGCAAGTTCTGGAAGGGGTGGAAATGAAGACCCTTCTGACGAAATCAGCACTCTTCGCGGGTGTTTTGCTGGGGTGCGTCGCGTTGCTCAAGGTCGGCGCCGTAGATGCGGCGTCGAAGAAGGACGCGCATGTGGAGTTCCGCACCTCGGATCGTTGCGTGGCCTGCCACAACGGGCTGAAAACCAAAGCGGGCGAAGATATCTCGATTGGCATTCAATGGCGGGCGAGCATCATGGGGAACTCGGCGCGCGACCCTTATTGGCAAGGCAGCGTGCGGCGCGAATCGATCGATCATCCGGAGATGAGCGCGACGATCGAAGACGAGTGCGCGAACTGCCACATGCCAATCGAACACCTTAAGGACAAAGCGGAGGGACACCAGAGCGCGGTGTTCTCACGCTTGCCGCTGACCGCTGCGCATACAGGGAGCGCCGATGCGGCGGACGGCGTTTCCTGCTCGGTGTGCCACCAGATCGAAAGCGCAGGGCTGGGGACGCCGCAGACGTACAGCGGCAATGTTGAAGTGGCGAGCGTGACGGACAAAATGTCGAGGCCTGAGTATGGGCCGTTCCTGGTGGATCCAGGACACCAGCGGGTGATGAAGTCGTCGACGGCGGGATTTGTGCCGTTTGCGGCTGCGCATATTCGCGACTCGGGGCTGTGCGGCAGCTGCCACACACTTTACACGACGGCGCGCGGACCGGGGGGCAAGGCAATTGGCGTGCTGCCCGAGCAGATGCCGTACCTGGAGTGGCTGCACAGCGATTATCCGAACAAGGAGACGTGCCAGTCATGCCACATGCCGCAGGTAGATGAACCGACCCGTGTGTCGGCAGTCTATGGGCCAGAGCGCGAAGGCATGCATCGACATGTATTCGTAGGTGGAAACATTTTGATCGAAGGGATGCTCAAGGATCATCACGACGACCTAGGGGTTCAGGCGCTGCCGGACGAACTGACAGCGGCGACGGCGCGGACGACGGAGTTTCTGGAGCATCGCGCGGCGCGGGTGAGCATTGGTTCCCTCGAGCAGACCGCAAGCGGGATTGCATTCGAGGTGCATGCGGAGAACCTGACGGGGCACAAGTTGCCGACGGCGTACCCGTCGCGGCGGGTATGGCTGCATGTGACGGTGCGCGATCAGCAGGGGCGCGCAGTCTTCGAGTCGGGAGCGCTGAATGCGGACGGCTCCATCGTGGGGAATGAAAACGACGCAGATCCTTCGCGTTTTGAGCCGCATTACACGGAGATCACCAAGCCCGATGAGGTGGAGATCTTCGAGCCGATCCTGGGAGACTCGCAAGGACACGTGACGACAGGGCTGCTGACGGCCGTGAACTACCTGAAAGACAATCGGCTTCTGCCTTCGGGTTTTGACAAGCGGACCGCAACGCACGATATTGCGGTGGTGGGCGGGGCCGGCGAAGACAAGAACTTCACCGATAAGGGCAGCACCATCCGCTACGTGGTCGACACATCCTCTGCCAGCGGACCGTTTCACGTAGAAGCGGAACTCTGGTATCAGCCGGTGGGTTATCGCTGGGCGCACAACCTGGCGCCCTATAAAGCCGCCGAACCGCAGCGGTTTGTCAGCTACTACGAGGCGGCATCGCGGAAGTCGGCAGTGGCGTTGGCCAAGGCGGAAGCGACGCGCTGAGGTGGGCTGCCTACTCGGCCATGGCGGCGAAGTAGTCGGCGACTTCCTGCCAGTTGTTGACGCGGGTGAAACCGGTAACCGAGAGGTTATGGGGAGCGGTGTAAAGCAAGCCCTTGCCCTCAAAGCGCTGCATGTTGCGGGGCAGATCGTCGATGAGGAAATCAGCGCGCAGAATGCTTTTGTTGCCGCAGAAGACGTAGTTGGTAGGCGGGATAAAGGGGAAGTGGCGCTGCAGCCAGCGATATTTTGGCCCCAGGGAGTTAGGCACCGTCATGGCCTGGGTAGCGATGAAGATCTCAAAGCGGCGGCTCAAGTTCTTGAGGACGTCCTGCGCGCCCGGGATCAAGGGCAGGTCTTCAAAGAAATCTTCGGCATCGAGGAAGGCTCGCAGCTGTTTCTGGCGATCGACGGGGGTGACCTCCCACAGTCCTTTACCGGCCAGGTCGTCCACGGTGACAGCCTCGTCGAATTCCTGATTGTAGCGGCGCAGGTGCTCAGAGAGCGTATCCGCCATAACTTCGTCCATGTCCACGCAGATCCGAAGCACCGCCGCTCCTTCAGGGAAGCCAATTTGTTGGTATGGCCTTACTGAAAGATACCAAGCGAGGTGGCCGAGGTTCTAGGTGCCGATGCGGCGCGGTTTGGGAATAGCCGGGGGCGGGCTATTGCCAGGATCGGCTTGCGGAGACTTGGGCGCCGGGGCCATGGCGGGGTCCCAGTAGAGCAGGCGGCCGCAGCTGTCGCAGGTGAGCAACTCGCCTTCGCGCAACTGATTCCACGACTGGGGCCGGATGCCCATGCGGCAGCCTGTGCACTGCTGGTTTTCCGCCCGCGCCAAGCCGGTGCCACGGCTGCCGGCCAAGCGATCGTAGCGAGTGAGCCACTGTTCATCGATGAGTTTGCGCAGACCTTCGCGTTCGGATTGCAGCGCGGTTAGTTCGCGATTGAATTCCTGATGGCGGACGGCGCCGCGCTCGCGCGTTTTCTCGAGTGCGCCGGCCAGCAATTCGACCTGGGCACGCGCTGCGGCAAGCACGCCTTCCTGGGTCTCGGTGCGTTCCAGACTGGCGAATTCCTCGTTTTCCAAGCGTTCGATTTCGCGCTCCGCGAAGCCGATCTCATGCTCCATGGCTTCAGCCTGGGCAGTGGTGGTGACGGTGTCGAGCTGGGCGCGCAGGCGGACGGCCTTCTGGCGATGCGCTGTGATGTCTCTCTCGAGCCGGTTGCGCAAGGTGTCTTCGCGCGAAAGGGCGTCGGATGCAGCGGCAGCAGCCCGCTGCGCAGTGGATAAAGCAGCCTCAGCCTGGGTGACTTCAGCAGGCAGAGCACGTAAATTCTGGGCCAGGCGGGCACGCTCCAGATCTACAGTTTGCAGCTTAACCAGGTTTTCGATTTGCTCTTGCATCCGTGGAATGAAGTCTAACATCCAGAACGGGTGCGATGTCGAAGCATGGCGCAAGACGCGGGCGCGCATCGAACTGAATACGAGATGAAATGGGATCGATTTTTTGGACGTCTTTTTTCGATCAAGCAAAGCGGATTTTGAGCTTTTGGCACGGTGAGAGCAGCCGGCCTGCGAACGAGGAAGGCCGATTCAATCGCAATCGAAAAGGGGAAGCATGGCGGAACGCCGAGCATCATTCTGGCGCAGGCACCGGTGGCTGACAATCATGATGGCAACGGTGGTGATTTTCCTGGTGGGATTTGGATGCGTCCTGGCCGTTTTGGCGCATCGCTTCGAGCCATTTCTGAGGGCGCGTATTGTGCAGGGCCTGCAAGACCGGTTTCGCACCCACGTGGAGATGGACAATTTTCACGTGGCGCTGGGAAACGGGCTGCACGGAGAGTTCGGCATCTGGGCCACGGGGCAGGGTCTGCGCATCTGGCCGCCGCATCGCACCGGCGGCGATCATCCTTTAGAAACGGCAGTGCAATCGCTTCCGCTGATCCAATTGAAAGAGTTCCGGTTCCACGTTCCCATGCGCTATGAATCGGGCAAGCCGGTGAAAATTTCGCTGGTGCGGCTAAGCGGACTGAAGATCGATATACCGCCGCGCTCCGAGCGCGACAAGTACACGGGATTCGAATCCGCGATGGGCAAACAGAAATCATCCCCGTCCGGCGCCGGGCACGCGGTGTCGCACCCGGCGCCGCCGGTGAACGAACCGTCGAATAGCGGGACTCAATCGAGTGGCGACCAGTCAAGCAGCGCAGGAGTGCTGTCGAATGTCCTGGTACAACGAATCGAATGCGACAATACGGAGCTGATCCTGGAGACGGACAAGCCGGACAAGCTGCCCCTGGCTTTCGAAATTGCGCATCTGCAGCTGAGGAACGTCAGGGCCGGCGGACCGATGGAGTTCACTGCGGAATTAACCAATCCGCGGCCCAAGGGCGTTATTCACACTACCGGCAATCTGGGGCCCTGGCAGGCCGGCGATCCTGGGGAAACGGCGATCAGCGGCAAGTACGCCTTTGACCACGCGGACTTGTCAGTTTTCAAGGGGATTGCCGGAATCCTTTCGTCAACCGGAAACTTTTCCGGCACGTTGCATGACATCGTGGTGGATGGCAAGGCGGACGTGCCGGACTTCAGCCTGAGTCACTTCGGCAATTCACTGCCGCTGCATACGCAGTTTCACGCGCGGGTGGACGGCACAGATGGCGATACGTGGCTGGAGCCGGTGGACGCTACGCTGGGACGATCGCACTTTACTACCAAGGGAAAGATCGTGCGGGTGCGAACGAAGCTGGCAACCGGCGCGCAGTCCGTTTCTACGGCCAACTTGCCTCCGTTGGCAGACGGCGGGCATGACATCGACCTCGCAGTGAATGTGGACCGCGGCCGCATCGAGGATTTTCTTAAGCTGGCCACTCGGGCTCAAGCGCCGCTTCTGACCGGCTCGCTGGCGGTGCGGACGACTTTACACATTCCCCCGGGCCGGGATCCGGTTCACCAGCGGATGCAACTTGACGGACATTTCAAACTCGACGAGGCGCACTTTACCGATGCAAAGTTCCAGGACAAGATCCAGGAGTTGAGTCTCAGAGGGCAGGGCAAGCCGGGGGCGATCAAAACGACAGACGCCAACGACACCACGTCGGAGATGGAAGGGAGCTTCCACATGGCCAATGCTGCCATCGGGCTCCCGGATTTGCAGTACAACGTACCGGGCGCGTCCATCCAGTTGAAGGGAACGTATCCGCTGGACGGGTTCATGCATTTTGACGGGACTGTGAAGATGCAGGCTACGGTTTCCCAGGCTGTGGGAGGATGGAAGGGATTTCTGCTGAAGCCGGCGGACCGATTTTTCAAGAAGGATGGCGCTGGAACGGTAGTTGCCATTCAAATCAGGGGTCCACACGACGCGCCGGAGTTCGGGGTTGACTTCGGGCGGATGAAGAAGACTTCGCCGCAGTCGCCGGGGCAGAAGCAGCAAAACTGATTACTGCCTCAAGCGCGGTCCGTGTGTTAGTTTGGCTTTCGTCGCACCGTTGCCGGTTTAACGAGCAGCGGATGGAAGACGAGGAAGAGCAATGCAGTGGACCGGTAAGGCTTTTCGTATCATCGCAGGCAGCGTGTTTTCGGTGGTCCTGGCAACAGGGTCGGGGACAGCCTATGGGCAAACCGCAGGCCCCCATTCCAGTTCTCAGCCGGGCTCCAACGAGTGGTGGCGGCACGCGGTCATCTACGAGCTATATCCGCACAGCTTTCAGGATTCCGATGGGGATGGCGTGGGCGATATCAAGGGCATTACATCGCGCCTCGATTATCTCCGCGACCTGGGCATCGACGCCATCTGGATCACGCCCATGTACCCTTCGCCGGGCATCGACTACGGCTACGACATTTCGGACTATACGGCCATCGATCCCGTTTATGGCACCATGGCGGACTTCGACAACCTGGTGGCCGAAGCGAAGAAGCGCGATATCCGCGTGATCATGGACTACGTCATCAACCACACGTCGGATCAGCACGCATGGTTCAAAGAGTCGCGCTCGTCGCGCACCAATCCCAAGCGCGACTGGTACATCTGGCGGGACGGCAAAGGGGAGACGGCAACCGACAAGGGACAGCCGCCCAGCAACTGGCAGTCATGGTTCGGTCACTCGGCGTGGCAGTGGGACGAAGCGACGCGGCAATATTACTACCACTATTTCTACGCGCAGCAGCCGGATTTGAACTGGCGCAACCCCGAAGTGCACAAAGCCATGGACGGCGTGCTGGATTTCTGGATGAAGCGCGGCGTGGCAGGATTTCGCATCGATGCGGTTTCGCGCTTGTTTGAAGATCCGGATTTGCACGACGATCCCGATAAGCCAGGGATCAACGTTTACGGCGATCGCAACATCGAGCACAAGTACACCGACAATTTTCCCGAAGTGCATGACGTGTTGAAAGAAGTGCGCCGGGTGGTGAGCAAGTATCCCGGCGACCCGGTGTTGATCACGGAAGCCGACGAGCCGAACATCGAAGAACTGGCCAAGATGTATGGCAATGGGGATGAAGTCCAGTTGCCGATGGATTTCCAGATAGCGGATGTGAACGAGCTCTCCGCGACACGATTCCGCAAGCTCTTCGAGGAGGTGGAGAACAACCCGGCGCATGGGCAGCCGGAGTACTTCTTCAGCAATCACGATCAGCCGCGCCAATGGGACCGCTACGGGGACGGCCGGCACAACGACCAGATTGCAAAGTTGATGGCGGTACTGGAACTGACGACGCGGGGTACGCCGCAGATGTATTACGGTGAGGAATTGGGGATGAGGACGACCGACCCGGCGCGTATCGAAGACGTGCATGACCCCATCGGCAAGCTCGGCTGGCCGAAAGAGAAGGGCCGCGATGGCGAGCGCACGCCAATGCAGTGGAATGACACGCAGAACGCTGGATTCACAACCGCGGCGAAGGCGTGGCAGCCAGTACCTGCGAGCGCGAAGATCTACAACGTAGAAGCTGAAAGCAAGGATCCCAACTCTATTCTTAACGCCTACAAGCGGCTGCTGGCGCTGCGCAAAACCAACATCGCGTTGCGCGACGGGACCCAGGAGAGCCTGAACGATGAGGATCCCGATGTGTTTGCCTTTGTGCGGCGCAATGGGGACTCCACGGTGCTGGTGGCGCTGAACATGAGCGACCACGAAAAAACGGTTTCCTTCCACCTGCAGGACAAGGGAATTCAAGGAACCACCGTGACACTGCTCTATAGCGCACCGGCGTGGGATGCCGGTTCGTTGAGCCTGGCGCGAATGGTCCTGCCGCGATTCGCAGCCGTGGTAGCAGAAGTGAAGTGACAGCATAAACAACTGGGCGTGACAAGAGTGCCTGAGCCCGATGGAATGTGTTAATTTTTCATTCGTCACACCGTTGCCGAATCCACGAGCAGCGGGATAAGCGGACCAGAAACAGCCTGGCTTCCCGATGAATTTCGGAATGGTGCTTTTTTGATGGAAAGCGCCATTTCGCGGTCTCATCCGGGAGAGATCGGGCACCCCTGCTCCGCAGTACGACAAGGAGACCGCAATGCATTGGACCAAACGCATTGCGACCGGCGCCCTGACCCTGTTGTTAGCGGGATCAGCGCTGGCCGCCCGAGGGCAAGCCGCACAAGCCCCAACTTCCAATTCCAATCTGGAAAACTGGTGGAAGAACGCAGTCATCTATGAAATCTACCCGCGCAGTTTTCAGGACTCGAACGGCGACGGCATCGGCGATCTGAATGGCATTACACAGCGTTTGGATTATCTGAAGACGCTGGGCGTAGACGCCATCTGGTTATCGCCCATCTACCCTTCCCCGCAAGTTGATTTCGGCTACGATATCTCCGACTACGAGAACATCGATCCGCAATATGGCACCCTCGCCGATTTCGATCGCCTCGTTGGCGAAGCGAAAAAGCGCCAGATCCGCGTGATCATGGACATGGTGATGAACCACAGTTCCGACAAGCACAAGTGGTTCATCGAATCGCGCTCGTCGAAAACCAACCCCTACCGTGACTGGTATGTATGGCACGACGGCAAGGGCCAGACCGCCACCGACAAGGGCGAAGTCCCCAACAACTGGCAATCGGATTTCGGACATTCCGCCTGGGAATGGGACGAGACGACGCGCCAGTACTACTATCACAAGTTCTATATCCAGCAGCCCGACTTCAACTGGAACAATCCGAAAGTGCATCAGGCCTTCAAGGACATCATTGGGTTCTGGCTCAAGCGCGGCGTCGCGGGCTTCCGCTTCGACGCGATTACGACGCTGTTTGAAGATCGCAACATGGCGGATGACGACGTGTTGAAGGACAAGGACGGCAACTCGTACAAAAACGTTTATGGCGACGTGGCTCTCAATGATACAAAGACCAACAATCTGCCTGGCGTGCACCCGGTGATGCAGGAGATGCGTGCGGCAGCGGATAAGTTCAAGCCCACCAGCTTTCCAGGAACGCGCGTCTTCATTGGCGAAACATATCTACCCAATATCGCGGAACTTGCCAAGCAATATGGAACCCCGGAGCATCCGGAGTTTCAGTTGCCGATGGACACGCAGATCGGCTTCATCAACAAGCTGGACGTGGCAGCTTTCCGGACCAGGATCAATGATGCGGAGACGCAACTTGGCTCCAACATTCCTCTTCTGGTTTTCGATAATCACGATAACCCGCGCCTCGATGCGCGCTACGGGGATGGCGTCCACAACAGCGATATTCAGCGCGTGATTTCGACCATGCTCTTCGCAAGCCGCGGAGCGTCGCTGTTCTACTATGGCGACGAAATCGGGATGAAGACCACGCCGCCCACGCGCAAAGAAGATGTAAAAGACCCGGTGGGACTGACCGGTTGGCCAAAGGACAAGGGACGCGACGGCGAGCGAACCCCGATGCAGTGGGATGCGAGCACGAACGCGGGGTTCAGCAAGGGAACGCCGTGGTTGCCGGTTCCCGAAACATACACCAAGGTCAATGTGAAGGCTGAAGAGTCGCATCCAGACTCACTCTTTGACTGGTATCAGACCCTGATTCGGCTGAAGAAAACCAACCCTGCGCTGGCCCAAGGTACAAACGTGATGCTGGATACGGAGAATACGAAGGTGTTGAGCTGGATGCGGCAGGGGTCCGGTTCGAAGCAGGTGGTGGTGACGGCCAACTTTACCGCCGACCCGCAAACTGTCAATCTGACCGGCGGCAGCGCCGGCCTCAAGGCAGGACCGGTGAAGACGCTGCTGAAGTCGCCGGGCGGGACTGATCCTGCTTCGCTCGACGCGATCCAGTTGGGGCCGTTCGGCGTTTATATCGGCGAAGTTCAGTAAGCGCGAACGTCCTGCAAAACATAAGGCGGCTCTCGCAGAGGGCCGCCTTAGCTGCTTCAGGGGGACTTCTTGATTAAGCTGCAACTTTCTTGGTTTTGATCCCCGCCTGCTCGCAGCGGTCGCAATTGCCGCATGGGCCTGAGTAGTCGTCGCCGAAATAGCGGAGGAGACACTCCCTGCGGCAGCGGCGGCACTCGGCGTAATCCTGCATCTGCTTCAGCCGTATACGTCGCGATTCCTTGTACTTGTGTTGCTGTTCAGCTGCTGCCTCCGCGATATCGACGATGGAGCCTTCTTTTGCGGCCTCGATCTCGCCTGTCTCCAACTGCTTGGCAGCACCCACTTCTTCGAGTTTGTGCACGATGCCCGTGAGTTTGCGCGAAGACAGTGAAGTTTCACGAACAAGCTGGTCCCGCGTGGCTGGAGTCTTGTGGTTCGCCAAGGCATGGGCTACGGTTTCGAGGGCTTTCGAATCCACGGTGCCGCTGCCGGTTTTGTATTGCTGAGAAGAGATATCCTGGGAGCGGAAAAACAACACCGCCTCGGCCGGCTCGCCATCGCGGCCGGCGCGGCCGATTTCCTGGTAATAGCCGTCGAGCGACTCACTCACGTCGGCGTGATAGACAAAGCGAATATCGGGTTTGTCGACGCCCATGCCGAAAGCATTGGTGGCTACGATGACGGGCACATCGCCATTCATAAAGCGATTCTGAATTTCTTCGCGCTCCTTCGGCTTCAGGCCCCCGTGATAAAAGACGGCATCGACGCCAATCTGCCGTAACTCCATGGCGATATCCTCTGCGTTCTTCTGCGTCGATACGTAGACGATACCCGGCTTCTCTGCCCATTCCACGCGCCGAAGAACGGCATCGCGCTTCTCCTGCTTGGACGAAAACTGATCGACGCGCAAAGAGATGTTGGGCCGGTCGAAGCCATGCACAAAGACGCGAGGGGCTCGAAGACCGAGGCGCTCAATGATCTCCTTGCGAACCTCCTTCGAAGCGGTCGCGGTCATGGCCACGGTGGGCGGATGGCCGAGCGCTTCGATGACGTGCGCGAGGCCCATATAGTCGGGGCGGAAATCGTGGCCCCACTGGCTGATGCAATGGGCTTCATCGATAGCGATGAGTGAGACGTCGGCGCTGCGCAGAAGATCGATTGTCTCGCTTTTGCGCAGTTGTTCAGGAGCCATGAAGATATATTCGACGTTGCCCTCTCGAATGCGCTCCAGGGTGTCGCGTTCCTCGCCGGCGGACAAAGTCGAGTTTACGACTGCGGTTTCCTGCAGCCTGCTCGCCTGGATGGAGTCGGACTGATCTTTTTGCAGCGCGATGAGAGGAGAGACGACCAGGGTGGAACCTTCCATCAAGGCTCCCGCGATCTGATAGACCGCGGACTTGCCGGAACCGGTAGGCTGCACCAGCACCGTATCGTGGCCTTCAAGCAAGGAGCGAATAGCTTCTTCCTGTCCGGGGCGCAATGTGGGGAATCCAAGCAGCTTCCTTGCTGCCGCAGCAATACCAATGGTGCTTCGATTTTGTTTTGTCATATAGCCAGTGCGTCAGATCGCCGGGGATGCGAAATAGAGATTCGGATACGCGCCGGACTTCTGATGAGACGCGAAATGGGGGCCGCGTGCTGCCTGCAAGTTTGAAATTGTGTTACAGCAAAGTCGCAATCGAGGCGCGAACGAAATCCAGACGGCTTGGAAATACTTTAAAGGACGGGTTGGAGCAAGCTCGTCCTTGCAGCACCCCGCCCCGGCATGTTTGACTGGTTGCCGGAAGAAGACCACGCATGAGTTATATCCTCGCGCTGGACCAGGGGACGACAAGTTCCCGGGCCATCCTTTTCGACCAGGCAGGCACGATTGCCGCCGTGGCGCAGCATGAATTTGAGCAGTCCTACCCGCAACCAGGGTGGGTTGAGCACGATCCCATGGAAATTTTAACCAGCCAGATGGCCTGCGCGATTGAAGTGCTGGGCAAGGCCGGGGTGCGGCCGCGCGATGTGGCCGGCATTGGCATCACCAACCAGCGCGAGACCGTAATTGTGTGGGATCGCAGCACGGGTAAGCCGATTCATCCCGCGATTGTTTGGCAGGATCGCCGCACTGCGGCGCTGTGTGGAGATTTGGAACAAAGTGGCGCCGGCGAGACGATCAGCAATCGCACCGGCCTGGTGATCGATCCGTATTTCTCCGCCACCAAGCTCAAGTGGATTTTGGACAATGTTGAAGGTGCGCGCAGCCGGGCCCAAGGTGGTGAACTGGCATTCGGCACGGTGGACAGCTGGCTGATCTGGCATCTCACCAGCGGCACGGCTCACGTGACGGACATGACCAACGCTTCGCGCACGTTGCTCTTCAACATTGTGAAGGGGGAGTGGGATCCGGAGTTGCTGAAGATTTTCGATATTCCTGAAAGCCTTCTGCCCAAGGTGGTGTGGTCAAGCGAGCGCGTGGGCGAGGTCACCACGACACTTGGACTGGGCGGGATACCGATCGCCGGCATTGCAGGCGATCAGCAGGCCGCGTTGTTCGGCCAATTGTGTTGGAACTCAGGCGAAGCCAAAAACACCTACGGCACCGGATGCTTCCTGCTGCAAAACATTGGCACGCAGTTTATGCGCTCGAAGCATCGGCTCATTACGACGCTGGCGGCCAGCGCGCGGCAGCGGCTGGAGTACGCATTCGAAGGCAGCATCTTCATTGGCGGGGCGGTAGTGCAGTGGCTGCGCGACAATCTTCGATTGATCGGCTCATCCGCGGAGGTCGAGGCGCTGGCTGCGGGCGTTCCCGACACGGGGGGCGTTGTGTTTGTGCCGGCCTTTGTGGGCCTCGGGGCGCCGCATTGGGATCCCCACGCGGGCGGCCTGCTTATCGGCCTGCGCCGCGATACAAAGCCGGGCCACATCGCGCGCGCGGCACTGGAAAGCATCGCGTTTCAAGTGGCCGATGTACTCGAAGCAGTGCACAGCGAAACCGACGCTCCGCTCGGAGCACTGCGCGTCGACGGCGGCGCTTCGGTGAATGATCTGCTGATGCAATTCCAGGCCGATATCCTGGGAGTGCCGGTGGTACGTCCTCGGGTGACGGAGACAACCGCGCTGGGCGCCGCCTACCTCGCCGGGCTGGCGGTAGGATTCTGGGCCAGCCAGGATGATCTGCGCGCTAAGCGCAACGATGTTCAATTTGAACCAAAGATGCCGGGCGATGAAGCAGCCGCACGCCGAGCGCTCTGGCATCGAGCCGTGGAGCGTTCCAGAAGCTGGATGGAATAGCGAAAGGAAGCGGGCAATGCAACGCGAAGCCATGCTGCGCAACATACGCGAGCGCAAAGAACCGTGGGACATCGCTGTAATTGGCGGAGGCGCCACAGGAGTGGGTGTGGCCGTGGATGCGGCCGCGCGCGGTCTCGACGTGGTGCTGGTGGAGGCACACGATTTTGGTAAAGGCACCAGCAGCCGCAGCACCAAGCTGGTTCATGGCGGCGTGCGCTACCTGGAACAAGGGAACGTCCCGCTGGTGATGTCGGCGCTGAAAGAACGCGGCCTTCTGCGCCAGAACGCGCCACATCTGGTGCACGACCTGGCTTTCGTTGTGCCGAATTACTCGTGGTGGGAGGCGCCGTTCTACGGCATCGGGCTCAAGCTCTATGATCTGCTGGCGGGCAAGTACGGCTTTGGCGCGTCGAAAGTGCTTTCGAAAGAAGAGACGCTGGAGCGGCTTCCTGCCCTCGAGCCGGAAGAGTTGCGCGGCGGCGTAGTGTATTACGACGGGCAGTTCGATGATGCCCGACTGCTCATCCATCTTGCCATGACAGCGGCCGACCATGGCGCGTCGGTGGTGAACTACTGCCCTGCCACGAGCTTGCTGCGGGACGCGGACGGATACGTGAACGGCTTGACAGCGAAAGATGCAGAGAACGGCCAGGAGCTCACGATTCCAGCGCGCATCGTGGTAAATGCCACCGGCGTATTCACGGATTCAATCCGGCGCATGGCTGATGCCCAGGCAGAGCCGCTGGTGGTAACAAGCCAGGGAATTCACCTGGTGTTCGATCGCTCCTTCCTGAAGGGCGATACGGCGCTGATGGTGCCGCGAACCAGCGATGGCCGCGTGCTGTTTGTGATTCCGTGGCACGGGCATGCCGTCGCCGGCACGACTGATACGCCGGTGGATGCGGCCAGTCTTGAACCGAAGCCGTTTGATGAAGAAGTCGAATTCATTCTGGAAACCGCCGCGCGCTATTTGACGCGGCCACCCACGCGCGCTGATGTGCTGAGTGTCTATGTGGGCCTTCGGCCTCTCGTGAAGGGCGACGGCAAAACGTCGGCGCTTTCGCGCGATCACATCATTCACGTCGACCCTTCGGGCCTGCTGACCATCACGGGCGGCAAATGGACCACCTATCGGCACATGGCGGAGGACTGCGTCGACCATTGCATCACGCTGGGCCGACTCCGCGATGATCCCTGCAAAACGCGCAACCTGAAAATCCATGGCTACCCTGAGGGCGCCAGCCGGAGTTCTTCGGAGATCGACGCGCCTCAAAATGGCTACGACCCGCTGGCCGTGTACGGATCAGATGCCGAAGCTATTCGCACCCTGGCCTTAACAAGGACATCTCTCGGCGAGCGTCTACATCCCGAACTCCCCTACATCGCAGCGGAAATTGTATGGGCGGCGCGAGTCGAGATGGCGCGCACCGTGGAGGATGCGCTTGCCCGTCATACGCGCGCGCTCTTTCTCAATGCAAACGCAGCAATCTCGATGGCGCCAGCGGTTGCGATACTGCTGGCAAAGGAACTCGGCCGCGGTCAAGCCTGGATCGATGCCCAGGTCGCCGAGTTTCGCCAACTGGCCGAACAATATCGTGTGGTCGTCCCTTAGGCGGGCGTTGCGCTGCCCCACAAGCTTTTGTAGAAAATTTGAAAGAAGCGCGCTCGCGCGTGGACGCATCACACAGATGTGCCCGGAGGTTTATTCCGAAAATGGCTGCAACTTGTACACACGCTGCCGAACACCTGAAGAAAGTGAAGCCGCACACCAAGGGCTGCGAAGAATGCATGCAGCTGGGCGACACCTGGGTGCATCTGCGCATGTGCCTGGAGTGCGGGCATGTCGGCTGCTGCGACTCATCAAAGAATCGGCACGCCCGCGCTCACTTCCACAGCACCCAGCATCCGCTCATTCAAAGCGCAGAACGCGGCGAAGACTGGCGCTGGTGCTATATCGACGAGACGTATCTTTGAGTTAAGCCAGTTCTACTTCAATCTTTTTCGCGTCGGGTTCGAGCTTGAGGATCTTGAAGCTGCGAATTTGTCCCACCTGCAGCGGTTCCGGCTGCGCGGAGGGAGCCGGTGCATTGCCTTTCCACCGTGCCTTGAGCATGGACGAGAGAGAAGAAAGGTCGGCCCTGGCCTCGGACTTCACTTCCGTTTTGGTCGTGGAAGCCGCAGTGGTGCGGCACACAGCGCGAATGCCCTCGCCTAATTCAACCAGCGCGGGAGACTCCTCCACCACGCGGCCGGAGACCTTATCGCCCACTTTGTGCTCGGCGATGTACTCGTCAATGCTGGTGGGTACCAGTTGCTTCATGCTCAGCTTCATCTGCCGCTTTTCGGTATCGATGGCCAGGACCTGCGCCTTGACGACCTGGCCCACGCGCAGTGCATCCGACGGGTGATGAAGACGGCGGTCGGCGACGATTTCACTGATGTGCACCATCCCCTCAACGCCCTCCGCCACCTGCACAAACGCCCCAAAAGCCATCAGCTTCGTCACTGGCCCTTCCACCTGCGAACCAGTTGGGAAGTTGCGCGACACTTCTGTCCACGGATCGGTAAGCGTCTGCTTCAGGCCCAGGGAGATGCGGCGTTCTTCGGGCTTGATGGCAAGGATGACGGCGTCGACCAGTTCGCCTTGCTTGAGCACGTCGCCGGCAATGCGAATCTTTTTGCCCCATGACATCTCGGAGACATGAATGAGCCCTTCCACCCCGGGCTCCAGTTCGACGAAAGCTCCAAACTCCGCCAGCCGCGTGACCTTTCCGCTGACCCGCTGCCCCACCTGGAAGCGCTGGGGAGCGGTCTCCCACGGCTCAGCCAGCAACTGCTTCAAGCCCAGTGAAATCTTTTTTGTGTCCGGATCGACCTTGAGAATCTTCACCTGAACTTCCTGTCCCACGGTCAGCACGTCGTCCGGCTTAGCGACGCGGTTCCATGCCATGTCGCTCACGTGCAGCAGGCCGTCGATGCCCCCGATGTCGACAAACGCCCCGTAGCTCATGAGGCTGCGCACAGTGCCGGTGACCACATCGCCTTCGTTCATCGCGGCATGACGAGCCTCGGCGGCCGAACGGGCCTGCTCTTCCAGCACCACGCGCCGGTCGACGACCACGTCTTCGTCGGTCACGTCAAGCTTGGTGATGCGGCAGGTGATCTGCTGGCCAACCAGCGCTTCCAACTCCGCGGCATCGCGCGTGCCGCTGCGGCTGGCGGGCATAAAGGCACGCACGCCCACGTCAACGTTGAGCCCGCCTTTCACAACTCCCGTGACTGTTCCCACGACGGCGACTTTGTTTTCGAATGCCGATTCAAGCGCCGACCAATCGCGGGGCTGGGCAACACGGAAACGCGTAAGCGTGTAATAGCCCTCTTCGTTGCGGCCCGTGACCGAGACGGCTACGGCGTCGCCGGGCTTCACGCCCGCCGCATTGTTATCGAACGCGGTAAGCGGCAGAACGCCCTCGACCTTGTAGCCGATGTCGACGAAGACCTGTTCGGCCGACACGGAGATAATTGTGCCCTGCAACTGCTTTTGGCCGCCCTCCGAAGTAGGCGCATGGCTCTTCTCGAACTGCGCGAGAAGCTGGCCAAAATCTTCGGCGGGTTCGGCGCTTGCGGCGACGGGCTCTACGGCGTGGTTCGCAGTTGTTTCGTCATTGGGCTGGGCTTCCGGGGTGGTCTCGTTTGTCATGGCGTATACCCATCCATTGTCCCACGATTCCCTGGGGTTGGATTGGGCGGAGCTGCCGATATCGCCTGGCGGAGCGCGATCGGCACATGTCCGGCTGGCCAGCCCGCACAATATTTGCCGCCCCCCCGATCGCTGCCAGCACCATCTGAGCTATGGAAAGCTCGTGACCTTCGGTGTGACGCGCGGCTTGATAGAGGTCGCGCCGCCGGCGTCGTCAATGACATTCGAAATCTCACCCTTATCGTCCAGCGCCACCGTGATCATGCTGTGAAACCGGACTCCCGGATTTCTGGGTACCTCAATGGCGCGGGTCAGCGTCACCCCGGGATGGCGAAAAACGCTGTAAATGCCGAGTCCCCAGGCTTCGTGAGACGTAACGCCGTCAGCAACTTTATAGGAGGCCCATCCATTGGTGCCGGCAGCGCTGGTGTAGCTCGCCTGGTCCGGCGGATCGTAAGGAATCTCCGACTGGTAAAAGTAAGTGCGGCCATTGTTGCCGTTCCACAACACCTGGAATTGCTGATGGTGCTCCACGAACAGTCCATACGCCGTAACCTTGTCGCCGTTAACGACCAGCCCGTTGGCGCTGAGGTTCGCATCCCATCCCACGCCCGCACCATGGTCAGCTCTCCATATCCAGGTGTGATCGATGAGGGTGTCATTGCTATTCACCCGCAGGTTGACGACGGCACGGCCAACTCCGGCTCCCCCTGCGCGGAAGAACACGTCGTGCAGCGAGATCGGATTTTTCGCATGCGCAGCATGGCTGCCTTCGGGACCGACTTCCATCAGGACAGGAGATTTTGTCTCGCCAGCATCAATCAGGAATCCCGCCAGGATGATGCCGTCCGCGTCGGCCGTGGTGATCGCTGCCGTGCCCTTCACCGGCTTCAAAGTCGCGAAGCCGAGTCCCATGACGATGGTGTCAGGGCGCTTGACCCGAATGGATTCCTCAAGTTCGTAAATGCCGGGTGTGAGTAAAAGGTGTTTACCGAGCGCGAGTTGTGCGTTGATTGTAAGTGCGGAGTCCTTCCCCGCGTGGGCAATATAAAAATTCCGCAGCGGGATGGAACGCCCCGGCGTACTGCCGCCATGCCACGTGATACCGACACTCTCGGTGCGCAGCGATGGAACGCGGACGCTCCACTCACCGTGCGCATCGACTTCGAGAAACGGCTTTTCGCGAACGATGGGCGTTTCGGCAACTTTGGTATACGGCGGGCTCGGCCATTCTCCCTGCGGCGGGTGGACCACGCCGACAAAGACCATGTTCCAGTTAGATCCGGTCCAACTTCTCCATTCGCTGTTGCGGGAAAGCCATTGCTGCTGAGATCCGGAGTCGGCGTTGCCATCGATTAAGGAATCCGACATCCAGCCGCCGCTGGCCCAGCCGTTTTTCTGATGCAAGACGATGTCACCGAGGACATGCATGCGGCGAAACGCAACCGCCTGCGAGACGGCCCACTGCATGGTGCCGCCCGTGGGTGTGACGCTGAAGCCCTCGACGGCTCGCCAGAACGTGCAGGTGGCATTGTTCCTGGGCAAGCTGGCGTCGGCATGCACATTACCGGCGATGTGGACCGCATCCGGCGAGGCGCCGAGCCCCAGAACCTGAGTATAAAATCCAACCGGCACATCGACGTGATACTCACCAGGCAGGAACAGGAACGCGTTGCGGCCCGTGCCAAATTCACTGTGCTCCTGCACCGCATACACCTTGTCGATCTGCGCTTGAATCTGGTCCGATGGCATTGACGGATTGAAGACCATCACGTTGGGACCGAAATCCGGAGTTTGAGCAGGCTTTATGTTCGACTCGGTACGAGCGTTCGCTATGGCGGAACTGAGCGACAAACCGAGAAAGGCCACCACGAATCGCGCCTGGCGGCCGGCGAGTGTTTTTACTACTCCGCGCGTGCGGCTATCAACGTTCATTCCCTTCCCCGGCTTTCATGGATTGTTGTCTTCCAGTAAGACGCCGCCGCAATATTACAAGGCCGCCCCCATCTCCACAAACCCGCAGACAAATAGCCTGCTAAACCGTTTGACACGGATGTTTTCTTTACACCACAGCGCCCTGCGAGCGAGAATTGCGCTGCACGCGGAGAGGGTATCCATGATGACACCAATTACGCGCAGAGATTTCGTGCGCCTCAGCGCTGGCGCAATGGCGGCCGGAGTGGCGGTCAAGGGCACTTTGCTTGAACCACCGAAGCTTGAGGCCCAGGCCGCAGCGGCAAATGCGGCAGGGCGCAAGATTCGCTTCGTCTCCATCGGAACCGGCATTCGGGGTTGCGACCTTCTTCGAGCCGCTCGCGAGGTGCCTGCGGGCGAATGCGTAGGGACTGCTGATCTCTACACCATGCATCAAAAAGCGGGACAAGAGGCATACGGCGCAGATGTTCCCACCACGCGGGATTACCGCTCCCTGCTGGACCGCAAGGATGTCGAGGCAGTCATCGTAGCCGTAGCGGACTTCCAGCATCGACGCGTGGTGCTCGACTGTCTGGATGCCGGCAAAGATGTCTATTGCGAGAAGCCCATGTCGCACAACGTGGCCGATGGGATGGCCATGGTGGAAGCGGTACAGAAGAACAAGCGCATCTTCCAGGCTGGCAGCCAGCGCGTGAGCAATATCGTGTACAAAAAGGCTGCTGAGATCTATGCATCGGGACGCTTAGGGGAGGTGCACTTGATCGAAGGGCACTCGGATCGCAATTCACCTTCGGGCGCCTGGGTATATCCGGTCGCCCCGGATGCCAGCCCTGAGACCATCGACTGGACCGCATGGCTGCGCGACGCTCCCCAACGGCCTTTCGATGCGGAACGCTTCTTCCGCTGGCGCTGCTTTGCGGACTATGGAGAAGGCGTTGGTGGCGACCTCTTCGTGCACCTGCTTTCGGGAATCCAATGCGTCAGCGGCATCAACGCGATTCCCAGCCGGGCCTACTCTTCCGGAAGCCTGACTCATTTCAACGACGGCCGCGACTATCCCGATTTGCTCGCCACGCTCTACGATTATCCGGGCATGACGGTCAATCTGCACTGCAACCAGAACAATGCCGCCGGAGAACCCATCCTCTTCTACGGCCGCGAAGCCACCATGACCATCAACGGCAACACGCTCACGGTGGCGCCCCAGGATACGAACCCGCAGCCCGAAGGCTACGCGCTGAACGGCTGGACTGCCGAGGCTAAAAAGAAATATCTCGACGACTGGCATGCCGCGCATCCGGTGCGGCCGGCTAAGCCGGGCCTGGTTGAAACATTCTCGGCGCCGAACGGATACAACGACACCGCCGACCACATTGCTACCTTCTTGAACGCTGTCGTGACTCGTCAGCACGTAGTTGAGGACGAGGTCTTCGGCAACAACGCAGCGATCGCGTGTCACATGTCAAATCACTCTTACTTCCATCGCAGCGTGGCCACGTGGGATGCGTCTGCGCAAGCCATCAAGGCCTGAGGGCCGCAAGGAGAAATACATGAGTCATTCTTCGCGCAGGACTTTTTTGAAGACGACAGGCGCGGTTGCCGCAGCTGCCTGCCTAAGCGCCAAACATCTGCATGGGGCTCCGCTCAGCATGCCGGTTGGCCTGCAGCTCTACTCCGTACGTGACCAGCTACCCAAGGACTTCGATGGAACGCTGCACCAGTTGAGCGCCATAGGCTACAAAGAAGTGGAGGCCGCGGGCTACTACAAGAAAAGCGCGAAGGAGTTTCGCCATTCAATGGACCAGGCCGGACTGCGCTGCATCAGCACCCATCACGCGCTGGGCGAGTTGCGTCCAAAGCTCAGTGAGTTCATCGAGTACGGGCACGAGCTCGGCCTGGAATACATGGTCTGCTCGTCCTCGGGCGGGGTGCATCGCGATCCGTCGCACAAGGGCGAACTGAGCATGGACGACTGGCGCTACGTGGCCGACGAGTTCAACACCATCGGCGAAAAGGTGAAGGCGGCCGGCATGACTTTTGGCGTGCACAACCACACTCCCGAATTCCAGAGTGAAGGCGGCGTACTGGTCTACGACGAATTGCTCAAGAGGACTGACCCCAAGCTGGTGTATTTCGAGATGGATTGCGGATGGGTATCTGCATCGGGCCACAACCCTGTGGACTACCTGAGCAAGACCCCGGAGCGTTTCCCGCTGATGCATGTGAAAGACATGTCGAAGGGGCCGGACGGCAAATATCACAACAAGGTGATGGGCAAGGGCTCGATGGACTATACACCCATCCTGCGCGCCGCGACCGGGTTGAAGCACTACTTCATCGAGCAGGAAGAATTCACCGGCGACCCGATGACGGAACTGCGCGAGGACGTCGAGTACATGAAGAAAATAGACCTGTAGCCAACTGACTGCCGACCGGGTCATCATGCTGACCCGGTCGTGCTGCAGCTCTCCTCCATAAACCGCAGGAGCCGACAGCACCTGCTGAGTTGCGAAAACACCTCGCTGCACGCAGTGCACCGGTCTCGCCCACGAGCAGAAAAATCTGGACTTCGGCACGTTCCAGTTAATCGTTAATGGAACCATGTCGACGT
The DNA here is from genome assembly GCA_036488735.1 of Occallatibacter sp. Classification (GTDB taxonomy): domain Bacteria; phylum Acidobacteriota; class Terriglobia; order Terriglobales; family Acidobacteriaceae; genus Telmatobacter. Next base: position 66,062 of record DASXHC010000039.1, on the reverse strand, counting down.
ACTTCGTGATCACGGCTTCTCTCCTGGGTGACACGCTGACATTGCCCCCCGGCCGCAGCGTCATGTTCTATTAACTTTCGGTCTTCAGTCGGAACGTTAGAATGACGCTAAAGATACGCGGGACGCCGAACCCCTTCAGTCGGTTCGTCCAGCGGCCACCACACAATCCAGCCGGGAGAATTTTCTCAAACATGTCAACACGTTCCAGGATTCTGCACTTCCTGCGTCAATTGCATCTCTATGTCGGCGTATTCACCGCCCCGGCGATACTCTTCTTTGCCTTCACGGGGGTGCTGCAAACGTTCTCGCTGCACGAAACGTCCCGCGGTAGCAGTTACAAGCCCGATCAATGGATCGTCGTTCTTGCGCAGATCCACAAAAAGCAGACGCCCGAAGTGCCCGTGCGCAAGGGCCCTCCCAAGGCATCCGGCATTTCCAGTGTTGCGGCAAAAGCCGATACTCAACCGCAAAACCCGCCTGCGCCGCAACCTTCCCACAACCCGCTTCCACTCAAAATATTTTTCCTGCTTGTCGGTGCGGGACTGTTTGCATCGACTCTCTCGGGACTGTACATGTCGTGGCGCTACAAGAGCAGCCGGTTGTTGCTCGCGCTGCTGGTCGCAGCCGGAATTGTCACTCCCATCCTGATGATTGTTCTCTAAGCCCAACCCCACGGGAAACCAGTTTTACTTTGTCAACGGATCGGAAACGGAGAATTACGTGTTCAAAACAAGAATTCACTGCGCACTCTGCGCCTTGGTTTTGGTCGTCCTGTGTCCTGCGTGGAACGCGCAAGTGGCGAGCTCCGGCACCAGCAAGCCGCCGCGCGTTGCCTACTACGTGGACACGGCGGTCCTCAATGTCCAGGCATTGGTTGCCGATCCACCGGCGGTTGGTTCGGCGGCAAACAAGGCCGAACTTGCCACTCTGCATGGCATCGAAGCCGCCCGCACCTCCCAATTGGCAGCCAGCGCCAAGGCTGACGAAGACGAAGAAGACATGTTCGCCTTCAAGTCCGTGCTCGGTTCGCAGTTCACGCCGGAGCTACTTCCCTTGACCGCGGAGTTGGGGACTCACGTTAAGAATGAGCAAAGCGTAGTCGGCGGTCTGTTGAAGCGCAACTTCCAGCGCCCCCGTCCTTATCAGACCGACAGCACGCTGCACCCGATATGCGCATTGAAGTCAGCCCACGACTCCTATCCCAGCGGTCATGCCCTGACTGGCTATCTCGAGGCGCTGACACTGGCGGAGTTGTTCCCCGACAAGCGAAACGCGATCCTTGAGCGCGCCGACGAATATGCGCGTAACCGCCTTGTCTGCGGAGTGCATTATCCCAGTGATATCGAGGCAAGCCGAAGAGTCGCATACGCGGTGTTCGGCTTTATGCTTTCCAGCCCGAAATTCCAGCACGATCTGGAAGCGTCTCGCGCTGAAATTCATGCAAAGTCTTTGCCGACGGGGAAATGATCTGCGCTGCGTGGCGCGAGCGTGAGTGAAACTGGCCCTAGGCAAGACAGCGCACAGGCGGGCCGCGCCCCGGTGGAGCGAGCGAGGAACGAACCCGGGGAGGTTTTCTTTGCACGCCTCTGCAACCCAATGACATCTGCTCCGGCGGTTGAGGACGCGGGTTGGGTTGCGGGCGTGCATTACGATAAATGCAGCGTGCAAACTATACGAGTAGACACAGCATCGGCCAAATATGAGGTTGTTGCGGGAAGCGGGCTGATCGAAACGCTGGCTCCCCGCATTGAACGTGTCGCGGGCCGGCTGCCGCGGCGGGTTTTCGTTGTGACATCGCCGGAGATCTGGTCGCTATGGGGCGAGACCTTTGCCGGGTCGTTCGCCGAGGCTCCTATCACTCTCTTTCTGGCGCCGGGAGAAAAGCACAAGACGCTGGCGAGCGTGGAGAAGCTTCTGCGGCAAATGGCGGCAGCCGGGGGAGACCGCGGCTCCCTGCTGATCGCGTTCGGCGGCGGGATCGTGGGCGACGTGGGCGGGTTTGTGGCCGCGTCGTATATGCGCGGAGTCAAGTACGTGCAGGTGCCGACTACGTTTCTGGCGCAGGTGGATTCTTCAGTGGGCGGGAAGACAGGCGTCAACCTGCCGGAAGGAAAGAACCTGGTGGGCGCCTTTCATCACCCCTTGGCGGTGTTCGCCGATATCGGAGTTCTGGGTACGCTGCCGGATCGCGAATTGCGTGCGGGGCTGATGGAGAGCGTCAAGGCCGGCATCATTCGCGATCGTGCCCTGGTTCGATTTATGGAAGAGAATTCCGGCGCGATCCTGAAGCGCGAGCCGAGAGCACTGGAAAAAGTGATTGCCGCGTCGATACGGATGAAAGCTGACGTGGTGAACAAGGATGAGCGCGAGAATGGACTGCGCATGATTTTGAACCTGGGCCACACTTTGGGGCATGCCATCGAGCAGGTGACTCGCTACAAAGTGCTGCTTCACGGCGAGGCCGTGGGGTGGGGCATGGTGGCCGCACTCTACATCGGCCATCGACGGGGGACGATTTCGAGCAAGCAAGCGGAAAGGCTGGAGAACCTTATCTACTTATATGGTCCCCTTCCGACGCTCAAGCTGCGCGCGGCCAAGCTGGTGGCGGCGACGGGCGCGGACAAGAAGAATGTGGGCGGAGTGCGGCGGTTCGTGCTGCCGGTGGGGATTGGCGGCGCGGGGGTGGTGGAAGATGTGACGGCAGCCGAACTGGAGGCCGCAGCGCGGTTCATGCTGTCGAGGGCTGCGGAGAGGCAAGCCTGATGCCGAGCGGGGGCGCAAAACCGATGGGCTCGGAGGACGAAAGCAGCGCTGCGCAAGCGGTGCGGCAGATGTTCAACTCGATCGCGCCACGGTACGATCTTCTGAATCATGTGCTCTCAGCCAATATCGACCGGCTGTGGTGGCGGCGTACGGCGCGGCGATTCCGGACACTGCTGGCTAATCCTGATGCGGCGATTCTGGATATTTGCTGCGGCACGGGCGATATGACGATGGCGCTGTTGAAGCTTCGCCCGCAGGGGGCCCGGCCCATTTTGGCAGCGGACTTTGCGCGCGCGATGTTAAGCCGCGGAGAGCGGAAGTTTGCCGGACGCGGGGCCGTGGCTCTGGAAGCGGATGCCCTGCATCTGCCCATTCGATCGGAGTCGCTGGATCTAGTTGTGACCGCGTTTGGATTTCGCAATCTGGCTAACTATGAAGAGGGGCTGCGGGAGTTTTTTCGAGTATTGAAGCCGGGCGGACAGCTGGGCATTCTCGATTTCAGCGAACCGGGCGGGCTGGTCGGCAAAGCTTATGCTGTCTATTTCCGGCGCGTGCTGCCGGCGGTGGGGCGATTGATCTGCGGCCAGGATGGGCCTTACAGTTACCTGCCGAGCTCGGTGAATAATTTTCCGCCTCCGGCCGCTATGCGCGCTCTAATGAGCAGGATGGGCTACGCGGAGAGCGGCTGGCAGCCTTACACGTTCGGAATTGCGGGGTTGTACACAGCGAAGCGGCCGCTTGTAGTCTAGCCTGGAGTGCACTAAGCAATGTCATCTGCCGTCTCGACTGTCGCTGGGTTTTCCGCTGAAAAGCGGCGGGTCGCACTGCATTCCATGCTGGCGGCGGCGGCGATGACGGTGCTGAAGCTGGCGGCGGGATTATTTTCGGGATCGCTGGGCGTGTTGTCGGATGCGGCGCATTCGGGTCTCGACCTGGCGGGTGCCGCGCTTACGTTTTTCTCGGTGCGGGTTTCAGACAAGCCGGCGGACGAAGATCATACGTACGGGCACGGGAAGATCGAGAACATTTCGTCATTTGCCGAGGCGGGCTTGATGGCGATCTCGTGCGCCTGGATTATCTGGGAAGCGGTGGCGCGGATCGCTCGTCACTCGGTTGAGCTGCACCATTCGATCTGGCCGGTGCTGGTGCTGTTGGCCTCGGTGGCAGTGGACTTCTGGAGATCGCGTCAACTACGTGATGTCGCGCGCCGAACGGGATCGCCGGCGCTGGCTACGGACGCATTCCACTTTGCTTCGGACATCTGGTCGACGCTGGCGGTGCTGGCGGGGCTGGGTGCGAGCTGGGCTGGAACGCAGTTCGATATCCGATGGCTGCGGTATGCGGATCCATTTGCGGCAATTGTGGTTTCGCTCATGATATTGCGGATCACGCTGCACCTGACACGAGAGACGGTGGCGGTGTTGATGGATGAAATTCCGGCGGAGACACGGCGGCAGATTGTGAGCGACGTGGCCAATGTGCCGGGAGTATTGGCCGTGGAGCAGGCGCGTGTTCGGCGTTCCGGGGCGTCGCACTTTGCCGACCTAACGCTGGCGTTGCCTCGCCGCTACACGTTCGAGCATACAGGCGAACTTGTGCGCGAGGCGACGGATGCGGTCCATCGCACGCTGCCGGACGCGGATGTTGTGGTCCACACGGTTCCAAGGAAAGGACGGGCGGAGAGTATCTTCGACCGCGTACGGGCAGTGGCGGCCCGCAACAATGTTTCCGTGCATGAGCTCAGCGTGCAATCGCACCACGGACGCTTGCGGGTGGAACAGCATGTGGAGCTGGATGAAAATATGCCCCTGCTGGAGGCGCACAACTTCGTGAGTGCCATGGAGGCGGAGATTCTGCGGGAGACGCCGGAGATCGATTCGGTGCTGACGCATATCGAGAGCGAGCCTGCCACGATCGAGCTGCCGGAAGAAGAGGAAGTGGAGGACCGGCGGATTGAAGTGGCTCTGCGAGCAGCGGCACGCAACTTCGAAGAGATCGTGGATGTGCACGAGATCAGCTTGCGCCATGGAGGGGATCATATTGATCTCTCGTGCCACTGCACGCTGCCGGACAAGCTGACGATGCTGCGCGTACACGAGGTGATTACCGCGCTGGAAGACCGATTCAAGCTGGAGTGTCCGGAGGTATCGCGGGTGACGATCCATCCGGAGCCGGTTACGGACAACACACGGTGAGAGGGCTAAAGAGATGATTGCTCACAGTGAATGGAAACACGGGAACGTGTACGAAGGTACGGCGGAGAACGGCAACACGATCGTGTTCGATGCCGATGCGGCGCACGCGCACGGGCCGAGCCCGATGGAGGCCGTGCTGATGGCGCTGTGTGGTTGCACATCCGTGGACGTGGTGGGGATTTTGCAGAAGAAACGGCAGCCCCTGACGGGGTTGAAGGTGTCAGCGGTTGCGACGCAGGCAGACGCTCCGCCACGGGTGTTCACGCACATCAAACTTACCTATGCGGCGAGTGGAAAGCTGAGCCGCAAGGCGGTGGAAGACGCGGTATCGCTATCGAAGAACAAGTACTGCTCGGTGTCGCTGATGCTGGAGAAGGCAGCGAAGATCGAGTATGAGATTGTCTATCCCGATGGAGAGCCGGAGCCATGAGCGCCGCCCGCATGCGGCATCGGCTGGTGAATTTTTTCCAGGTTGCGTCGCTGGTGATGATCCTGATCGCGGTGGCGCTGCTGGCGGCAATCACAACCATGCATTTCGTGATTCACGGCGCGGAAGTGCAGGTGCCGGGACTGAAAGGAATGACAGTGGCCGAAGCACGCAGCCAAACCACAGGGCTGGGGCTGAATCTTGAGGTCGATAACCGCTACTACTCGTCCGATGTGGCTCCGGGACATATCCTGACGCAATCGCCGGCAGCGGGAAGCGTGGTTCGCCGGGAGTGGCGGGTTCGCGTGGCAGAGAGCCTGGGGCCGCAAAAAGTGGAAGTGCCGGACACCGTGGGGGTGGACGAGCGAGTGGCGGCGCTGAAACTGCGACGGGTGGGACTTGCGGTGGGAGCGACTGCGCAATTGCCGGATTCGAAGGCGACCGAGGGCGTCGTTCTGGCGCAGGATCCGCCGGCCCATGCACAAGGGATCGAGGGACCCAGCATCAACCTGCTGGTGGCCGCGGCGAGGGAAGAAAGCGCGGATGGATTTGTGATGCCGGACTTCACCGGGCAGCCGATCGTGGCGGTGCAGGCGACGCTGGCGCGCGTGGGATTGAAGGGGCCTCCACCGACATTTGCCGATGTGCAGGTACCGGATATCGGTGGAGCGAATACGGCGCCCAAGGCGCCGGTGGCGCCGGGCTCGGTGATTGCGCAGCAACCGCTTGCCGGAGCGCGCGTGGATCAGAATACGCCGGTGCGGCTGACGGTGGCAAAGTAGGCGCGCTTCGTTCCGCAGGGGCGACGCATCTAAAACCAAGGCATGACCTCCGAATCAAACGAGTCCGGGAGCAAGGAGACGTCCGCGCCCGAGAGCTCCGGCCTGTCCCATGCGTGGCGGGCGCTGCGGCATCGTAATTTCCGATTGTTTTTTGGCGGGCAAAGTATTTCGCTGATCGGGACGTGGATGACGCGCGTGGCCACGTCGTGGCTGGTGTACCGACTGACGAAGTCGTCGCTGCTGCTGGGGACGGTGGGGTTCGCGGGACAGATTCCAACATTCCTGCTGGCGCCGCTGGCGGGCGTGATTGTCGACCGCATCGACCGGCGCAAGGTGCTGGTGTGGACGCAGGCGCTGGCCATGGTGCAATCGCTGGTGCTGGCCTGGCTGACGCTTTCGCATCGCGTGAATATCACCGAAATCCTGGTGCTGAGCGCGATGCAGGGCGTAATCAATGCGTTCGATATGCCGGCGCGGCAGTCGTTCATGATCCGCATGGTGGAGGATCGGGCCGATCTGTCGAATGCCATTGCGATCAATTCATCGATGGTGAATGTGGCGCGCCTGATCGGGCCATCGTTGGCCGGCATGTTGATTGCGGTGACCAACGAGGGCTGGTGCTTCCTGGTGGACGGCATCAGCTATATCGCGGTGATTGCGTCGCTGCTGATGATGCGGATTCCACACGAAGCACTGCAAAACGCCGGCTCCACCATGATGGAGCAGTTGAAACAGGGCTGGAATTACGTGGCGGAGTCTGTGCCCATCCGAAACATCCTGCTGTTGTTCGCACTGCTGAGCTTGATGGGATGGCCGTTCATGGTGCTGATGCCGGTGTTCGCGGCGCAGGTCTTGCATGGAGGTCCGCATACACTTGGATTTCTGATGGGCGCTGTGGGCGTGGGTTCGCTGACGTCGGCACTGGCCCTGGTGGTGCGAAAGTCGGTGCGCGGACTGCTGAAGATGATTCCTATCGCGGCCGCCATTTTTGGCGTGGGCCTGATCTGCTTTGGGTTTTCGACCAGCTTGTGGTTTTCCCTGCCGATGATGCTGGTGACCGGATTCGGGATGATGCAAGGGCTGACCACCAGCAACACCATCTTGCAGACGCTGGTGGACGAGAAGGTGCGCGGGCGGGTGATGAGCTATTACACCATGGCGTTCGTGGGGATGGCACCGTTCGGCAGCCTGATGGCGGGCGCGCTGGCGCATAAGATCGGCGCGCCGCGGACGGTGATTGTGAGCGGCGTGGCGTGCATCCTCGGGTCGCTGATGTTCTGGTCGCGCATGCCGAAGATACGCAGGGAGATGCGCCCGATTTATGAGCGGCTGGGGATTGTGCCGCGGAGAGAAATCGTGGTGGAGGAAGGACAGGAAAAGTAGCGATGTTAGAGCTTAGGATGGTTGGTTGAGAGAGGATGAGAGGCCGATGGGATTGAAAGAGGATCTGGAACAAATCGCGCGGCAGGAACGGGAACTGGTGATGCCGCGGCTGGACGCGGAGATGGCGTGGCTGCTTGGTTCGCGGCTGCGGGCAATGGCGGCCGAGCGCGGGCTGGCCGTGGTGATCGACGTGCGCCGATTCGGGCAGCCGCTGTTTTATGCGGCGATGGAAGGGACGACTCCCGACAACGTTGAGTGGGTGCGTCGCAAGAGCAACGTGGTGGCGCGATTCCACCACAGTTCGTATGTCGCCGGCCTGAAGGAAAAGATCAAGAAAGAAACTCTGCTGGAAAGCCAGGGCTTGCCGGTGGCGGACTACGCGACGCATGGCGGATCGTTTCCGCTGGCGGTGGCGGGCGCGGGCGTGGTCGGGAGCGCAACCGTGTCGGGGCTACCGCAGCGCGCGGATCATGAGCTTGTGATTGAGGCTTTGTGCGCGATGCTGGGACGGGATTATGCGGAATTGAAGCTGGGCGCGGAGTGAGCTGAACCGCATGAATCGCAGGGGCGAACGGGGCCAAGATTTTTGGGGCGAGTGAGAGGATTTTGGCGAATTTCGAGGTATTTTTCGGGCTTTTTCGAGCTGCCTGCGCGGACGGGCTGTTGACACGCCGGCGGAGGCTGGCTGGGGAAAAGACTGTGCCGATTGGGGATGAGGCGGATAAGCGGTCAGGGGGAAAAATGATCGGCAAATTTTCGATACCGGTTCGCAACATAAATGGGGGGGAGGGGGGTACCTGCTTTGATCAAGCCGTTTTTCAGGATGTCATCCCGCCTCAATAAATCCAGCTTGAAATGCCGCCCAAGGACAGGCGCTTCCCATCGACAACTCCATTATGCTTTGGGAGCAGGTAATTCCCGGCAAACTTAAGATGGGGGCGCATTCGAAAGGCGCAGGCGGTGAGAAATCAGACTGGCTTTTTTTCGATGAGCGCGATGAAAAAGCCATCGGTGCGAAAAGCTCCGGGGAGCAGGCGTAGATAGCCTTCCGGAGTTAGAGAGGTGTGCAGTGAAGGCGCGGCTGCGGATGCGAGAGTTCCCTCGGCGAGCAGTTCTGCAATTCGCAACGAGAGCGGCAGGGCACGGGCGCCGGGAACGGCGGCCAGGGTTGCGGCGACCACCTGCTCATTTTCTTCGGTCTCCAGAGAACAGGTGGAATATACAACGCGGCCGCCGGGGCGCACCGCTCTCAGGGCGGAAGCGAGGATGGCGCGCTGGCGCGCAGCCTGGCGAGGCAGATCTTCGAGGCGCAGGCGGTGGCGGATCTCGGGATTGCGGCTGAGCGTACCGGTGCCGCTGCAGGGCACATCGGCGAGAACCAGGTCGAATTCGGAATCAAACGTCAGAGTAGTGGCATCGGCGAGGCGGCAGTCCACGCCAGGCCCGAGAGTTGCGAGGCGGCTGCGCAACATTTGCAGGCGCTGGGGGCTGGATTCGCAGGCCACGATGTGCGCGGCGGGATTGCGCTCGGCGAGGATGAAGGTCTTGCCTCCGGGCGCGGCGCAGCAGTCTAGGATGGTGCTTCCCTGCCCTGCAATCTCGGCGACCAGTTGCGAACCTTCGTCCTGAATGCGAATGCGGCCTTCCTGAAAAGCGGCCGTGGCCGTGACGTCGCCGGAGGTGACGATGCGGGCAGCCGTCAGCAGTTTGCCGGGTTCGAGCGCGATGCCGGATGCGATGAGTTCGGTTTCCAGCGCCGGCGAGATGAGGCGGACGGTGAGGGCGGATTGGGACTGATTGTGGGTACAGATGGCGCAGGCGAGGTCGTCGCCGAAGAATTCAGTCCAACGGTCGACCATCCAGTGAGGGTGGGCGGCCAGCGATGAAGAACATGGGGGTTCGCTCGTCCGGGGCACGGCCGCGAGTTTGCGGAGCACGGCATTGACCATGCCGGAGGCGAAGCGGTGACCAGACTGCTTGGTGAGTTCGACGCTTTCGTCAATGGCGGCGCGGGCGGGGATGCGATCGAGATGCAGGAGTTGGAAGGCGCCGAGGCGGAGGGCGGTGAGGACTTCGGGATCGAGTTTGGCCTCGGGTCGCTTGAGCATGGTCCGCAGTTGAGAGTCGAGATGAGTCTGCCAGCGCAGGACGCCGAGAACGAGGGCGGTGGCGAGATGGCGATCGGCGGCGGCGAGAGCGGAGATCGACTTGCCGCGGAGCAGGTCGTCGGAGTGGGCCTGGCCGCGCTCCACGGCCATGAGAATGGAGAAGGCCGCGTGGCGCGAGGGAGAAACAGAGGACATGGTTCTCAACCTAAGCGCGCGCCGGTCAGGAGCGGATTGCCGCGCAGGAATTCCGCGGAGGAGAGGCGCTTTTTGCCTTCGAGTTGCAGTTCGAAGAATTCGATCCAGGTGTCGCGGGCGCAGCTGACCAGGAGGCGATTGTCGCCTATGAGAATCTCGCCGGGTTTGAAGGTGCCTGACGGAGCGACGATGGGAAGATCAGCGGGTTCGAGGCGATGGATGATCAACTTCTTGCCGTCGAGGACGGTGAAGACGCCGGGCCAGGGCTGAAAGCCGCGCCAGCGATTCTTGATGGTGGCGGCAGTGTGGGCGGCGAAGTCGATGCGGCCATCGTCGCGGTCGAGCAGCGGAGCGAGCGTGGCCCGGGAGTGATCCTGCTGCCGGGGATGGATAGAGGCGTCGGCAAGGCGGGCCAGGGTTTCAACCACGAGGGGAGCGCCGCTCTGCGAAAGGATTTCGAAAAGGCCGGCGGCGGTCTGGTCAGGATCGATTGGGATTTCCTGTTGAAGAAGGATGGGGCCGGTGTCGAGGCCTTCTTCCAGCAGCATGGTGGTGTTGCCGGTGACGGTTTCGCCCATGGCGACGGCCCACTGGATGGGCGCGGCGCCCCGATACCTGGGGAGCAATGACGCGTGCAGGTTGATGCAGCCGTGTGCGGGGAGAGCGAGCATCCAGGGGGGAATGATGCGGCCGTACGCAACGACGATGATGGCCTGGGGTGCGATCGATTCCAACTGGGCGCGCAATTCGGCGTTGTTGCGAATCTTTTCGGGCTGGGTGACGGGGATGCCGGCGGCGAGGGCGGTCTGCTTTACGGGAGGGACGACGATTTCCTGCTTACGGCCCACGGGGCGATCGGGCTGGGTGACGACGAGCGGGATTTCGTGACCGGCTGCAATCAGCGCTCCGAGCGTGGGAACGGCGAATCGGGGAGTGCCGCAGAAGACGAGTTTCACTGAGCTACCAGGCGCCTTCGCGCTGGAGCTTGCGGATTTTGCGCAGGGCGAGGTCACGCTTGAGGGCGCTCATGCGGAAGATAAAGAGCATGCCGTCGAGGTGGTCGATTTCATGCTGGAAGGCGCGGGAGAGCAGTTCTTCGCCATCCATTTCAAACCACTTGCCGTATTCGTCCTGGGCGCGGACTTTCACGTTAAAGGCGCGCACCACTTTTTCGCGGATGTCGGGGAAGCTGAGGCAGCCTTCTTCTTCGTACTGTTTGCCTTCCCGAAAGATGATTTCAGGATTGATGAGAACCAGTTTCTGAGCGGGGTCTTTGCCCATGCTGAGATCGATGACAGTGACGCGCTTGGAGACAGCAACCTGGGGCGCGGCGAGGCCGATGCCCTGGGCGGCATACATGGTTTCGAACATGTCGGCAACAAACTTGCGCAATTCGCTATCGAATTCGGTCACCGGTTCTCCTGGCTGGGACAGGACCGGCTGGGGGTATTTCACGATCTCTAGAATCATTTCCTTGGACTAAAAGCTCCTGATCTGTTCGATGTAACCATCGTAGTTGCGTTTCATCTCCAGTGCCGAGTCTCCGCCGAATTTCTGCTGGGCGAGGCCCGCAATTGTAAGGGCCACCATGGCTTCGGCGGCGACTCCGGCGGCGGGCACGACGCAGATATCGGAGCGTTCGTAGCTGGCGGCGGTGGGCTCGCGCGTATCGAATCGTACCGATTCGAGCGGACGGCGGAGAGTGGAGATGGGTTTCAGATAGCCGCGGACCACGATGTCTTCGCCGTTGGAGACGCCGCCTTCGATGCCCCCGGCGTTGTTCTGGGGGCGGGTGAAGCGGGTGGGCTTGCCCAGGTCGTTGGCGGCGTAATGGATGGGGTCGTGGACCTTGGAGCCGAAGGATTCGGCTGCGGTGACGCCGCGGCCGATTTCGACGGCTTTGACTGCCTGGAGGCTCATGACGGACCAGGCCAACAGGCCGTCGAGGCGCTCGTCCCAATTGGCGTAGGTGCCGAGGCCGGCGGGAACGCCGTGGGCCACGACTTCAAAGACGCCGTTGACGGTGTCGCCGGTGCGGGAGGCCTCTTCCACTTCGCCCTTCATGCGGGCTTCGGTGTCGGGATCGACGCAGGCCAGGACGACTTCGTCGCGGGCGGCGAGGGCGGCGATTTCGTCCCAGGTGGCGGGGTGCTCGAGTTCGACGCGGCCGACGCGGATGACGTGGCTGGAAACTTCAATCCCGAGGTGCCGCAACATGAGCTTCGCGAAGGCCCCGGCGGCTACACGCGAAGTGGATTCGCGGGCAGAGGCGCGTTCGAGCACGTAGCGGGCGTCGGGGAAGTTGTGCTTGAGAGCTCCGGCGAGGTCGGCATGGCCGGGACGGGGCGAGGCAACGGCCTGGTGCTTGGCGGGATCGCCGGCGCCGACAGGCAGCTTTTCTTCCCAGTTCTTCCAGTCGCGGTTGATGATTTCAATGGCGATGGGGGTGCCGATGGTTTTGCCGTGGCGCACGCCGGAGAGCACGTGAGCCTTGTCGGTTTCGATCTTCATACGGCCGCCGCGGCCGTAGCCCTGCTGGCGGCGCCATAGTTCGCGGTTGACGAAATCGAGATCGACGGGCACGCCGGCCGGCAGTCCGGAGACCAGGGCAATCAGAGCCTCTCCATGTGACTCACCGGCGGTTGAGAAACGGATCATGTCCTTTGATTGTAGCGGAGAAGCCGGCTTTGCCAGGGGTCAGGGAGCAGAGATCAGGGATCAGAAAAAGCGACTTCAAGTTGAGCCGGCTCGTGATGGGTTCGTGTATCCTGCATTCGTGGATCTCGAGGACCGTGTAGCACAGCCCTCTCTGGTCCCTGACCCCTGTCTCATGCCCTACTTCCTTTTCAAGACCGAGCCCGACGCGTATTCGTTCGACGATTTCCTGCGCGATAAGGAAACCGTGTGGGATGGAGTGACCAATCCGACTGCCGTCAAGCATCTGCGCGAGATGCCGAAAGGGACGAAGTGGATTTTCTACCATACCGGCGATGAACGGACCGCTGTCGGTACGGGAACAGTGACCAGTGTGGACGCCAGCGATCCGAAGGTGCCGGTGGTCAAAGTGAAGGTGGGTAAACGCCTGAAGACGCCGAAGACGCTGGATGCGATCAAGGCCGAGCCGCTGTTTGCGGATTCGCCGCTGGTGAAGATCGGACGGCTTTCGGTGGTGCCGCTAACGGAAGACCAGTGGCATTGGTTTGTCGATTAGGCTGCTGATCCGCCTCGCCGGGTGCCGCTACGCCCCAAACTGGCGCAGGTGATGATCCATGTGGAGATAGCCCCAGCGCATCCATTGCGCGTCTGTCATGACCCGGAAAATCGGGTGCGGCCGAAACTGAAAAAGGCGCGGCTGCGCGGTGAACTTATCCAGAGAAACCAGAAGATCGCGGATGTCTGACTCGAAATGAGCGGGAGGGGTGCCGCCGCCGAATTGGTCGACTTCGGGGCGGGTGGGCACTCCCTGCGGCCACTTCATGGGCATGTAGAGTGGAATCCATTTGAAGGCGGGCCAGAGTGAAAACCCGGCAGGAAGCTCGATGGCTTTATCGCCCATCACTCCCAGAAAAGAATCGTTGAGGTGGCAGATCATCTGGGGGGCGGTCATGCGCCCCCAGAGGCGCTGGCTGCGGGGACCGACCGTGGCCAGCCGCGCCGTGATTTCCAGTTTGCACCCGGGCTTGACCAGGGACTTCAATGGCGGACCTTTCATTGAATGCTATGGAAGATGTCACGCAGCGCAGGGAGGGATGCGGCTGGGCTTATGGTAACTGCTCCCTGACGGAGGGCTCGGCGAGGTACCGCTGCGTGTTCAGCAGTTGGCGTTGGTCGAGGGCCCAGACTTTTCCGGTGAGTTCATCGGCGCCTTTGCCTTCGCGCAGGCACTTGTCAAATTCGTTCTGCACGGCCTGCATCTTGGCATCGAGGTCGTCGAGAAAATTGAGAACCAAAGCTTCGGGGATCATGGGCAGTTTGGGCGAGCCGAACTCGAGCTTACCGTGATGCGAGAGAATCATGTGCATCACCAGCAATTTTAGTTTGGGCGGAAATCCGGGCAAGCTGTCCATGGTGCGTTCGGCCAGTGCCGAACCGATCTGGATGTGGCCGAGGAGCATGCCTTCGACGGTGTACTCAAAACCGATGTCCCAGGAGAGTTCGCGGATCTTGCCAATGTCGTGAAGGATGACTCCGGTCAGAACAAGATCTCTGTTCAGTATGGGGTAATGAGGCACTACACGGCCGGCGAGACTTAGAAGACTGACCACATGTTCGAGCAGACCGCCGAGCCATGCGTGATGCAATTGTTTGGCCGCGGGGGCTTCGCGATAGGCTGCGGCGAGTTGCGGGTCGGCGAGCACCGTGTTCAATAACAGCTTCAGATGCGGATCGGTGAAGGATTCGACGAATCCAAGCAGTTGCCGCCAGAGAGCATCCACGTCGAAGGTCGTGGACGGCATCAGGTCGGTCTTGTCAATTTCAGCAGGCGCGGCGACGCGCAACTGCTCCACCTTCATCTGTAACCGGTCGTTGTAGCGCGATATGCAGCCGCGCACTTTAACCACATCGCCGCGCTCGAAGTCTTTACCGATTCGAGGGTCGGTCGGCTCCCAGGCCCTTCCCTCCATCTGCCCGGTCTTATCGCAAAAAACAAGATTCAGATAGGGTTTGTTGGTCTGCGTGGTGCGAAGCTGTTTTTGCAGGAGGAGGAAGAAACTATCGAACAGCTTGCCTTCTTCAAAAGAGGCCAAATCAGAAATATAGATGTCTTTCATAAAGTTATAACCATTGTAAACAACTTCAATTTCTCAAATTATTCCCCTGACCCTGCAGCACCGGGCGACGTACCCTGTTTCAGTGGAACCCGCGACATCGAAGAGAGCGGGGTCGCGATGGTCCGGGTCAGCTCCTGGAGTGATCGATTCAATTCGATCGGGTTCACTTTGCGAGACGTGGTCGAGCTTTAGAGGGAACATCCTGAAACATCGTTGAGCCAGCAACATGAGCGCGCTGAATCACTTGTGCGAGGCACCCGGTTCGATTCCTGGAAAACCGGGAAACGCCTGTCTCGAAATAAGACCGCGCTCAATCCCAATTCAGACTCCTTTAATCCTCTATTCACGGACGTATAACACTTTCCATTTCCCATCTAGGGAGAGGTCAAAACCGAGCGGCAATTGCGAGCCGCTCACTTGTCTTGTCTATCGCTTTATCTACCAACTAAATAGCAAAGAGGAATTCCAATGAAGCGCTTCCCCTCGCCAAGGATTTTCTGCGCCCTTCTTGCATTTGCAGGAGGGTGTCTACTTCAGGCCCAAGTTAATACCGCCAGTTTGTCCGGATTGGCAACTGATCCCACCGGCGCCGCGATGCCCCATGTCACCGTGGTTGCGAAAGACGATGCGACCGGCTATTCGCGCACAGTGCAAACCGATTCGGCGGGCGCCTATTCCATTCAGGATCTCCCCATCGGCAATTATTCGCTGACCGTCAGCGCCGACGGATTCAACTCCTTCGTTGAGCAGGTCACGCTCGCTGTAGGGCAGAGGCTGCGGGAAGACTTCCACCTGCAGGTTGGCTCAGCTCAGCAGTCCGTGGAAGTGGAGGCCGGGACCGGCCTGCTCTCTCCTGACGACGCATCCATCAGCACCGTGGTGGGGTCGGAAACCATCAAGGAGACTCCCCTTTCTCTGCGCAACTGGGACGATTTGCTGCGCGATGTTCCCGGCGTGCAGGTCAGCCGGTTTACACAGCAGAGCGGCGCCACCTCCGCCGGCCGTTCCGGCGATTTCAATGTCAATGGGATCCACTCGCTACAGAACGACTTCATTCTCGACGGCATCGATAACAATACTTTTTCTGAGAACGTGCAGGAACTAAGCACCGAGTCGGCACATCCTTCGCTGGACACGATTGCCCAATTCAACGTCATCACCAATCCCTATTCGGCCGAATATGGGCGCAGCCCCGGGGGCGTCGTCTCTGTCAACACGCATAGCGGCACCAACAAGTTCCACGGCCTCGGGTACGAATACGTCCGCAACAACTACTTCGACTCCAACGATTTCTTCTCTGACCGCCACAAACTCACCAAGCCGAAGTACAACCAGAACCAGTTCGGCGGAAACCTCGGCGGACCGGTCATCAAGAACCGGCTCTTCTTCTTTTTTGACTACGAAGGCACGCGCATCAAGCAGGGTGTTCTGCGCACCGCAACGGTGCCGTTGGCTAACGAGCGCACCGGCGACTTCAGCCCCGCCACGGCGGCCGCCGTGGGAGTGAAATACCCCATTATTTACGACCCGACCACGTGCCAGCCCGCGTTCTCCGGTTCCAATTGCCAGCCATTTGCAAATAACACCATCCCCACCGGCAGCCTCGATCCCACCATGCAGAGCCTGATGGCTCTCTTTCCGCTGCCCAACACAACCACCGCCGGCAGCCCGCCGGATCTCAACAACTACATTCGCAACGCACTCCTGACGGATTTTGAAAATAACTACGATGCGCGTGTCGACTGGACGGCTTCCCCATCGGACACCGTCTTCGCCCGATACAACTATTCCAACCGCAATCGCGATATTCCCGGTTACCTGGGCGGGCTTGCCGACGGCACCTCCACCTCGGCATGGGGCAATCAAATCCTCAAGTCGCACAGCGCCGTGCTGGGCTGGACGCATATCCTGAGCCAGAGCATGGTGAACGAATTCCGCTTTGGATGGGTCCGCGACTTTTCCTATGCCCAGCAGCAGCCCTTCACGCTCAGCCAGATGGCCGGCAGCTTTGTTCCCGGTATCCCCAACAATCCGGCCATCGGCGGAGGCGTTCCGCTGACCACCTTCTCCAATTTCGCCTTTGAAGGTTCGGCGGACTTCCTGCCCAAAAAGCAGGTGCCGATGCAGTATCAATACAACGACACCTTCTCCCTGGTTCGCGGCAAGCAGACGCTCAAATTCGGCGCCAGCATCTATCTGCCCATGCGCAACGTGTTCCAGGATGAGCCGGGCACGCGCGGGGATCTCGGCTTTACCGGAGTTTTCACCTGCCAGCACAGCGCTCCCGGCAAGTGCGTCTCGGGCACCGGGTTCTCGTATGCGGACGGTCTCCTGGGCTACGTGCAAAGCACGCAGCTCACCAACGTCTTCTTCGTTGATCAACGCATCTGGATGGCGTCAGGATTTGTGGAAGACGATTGGAAGGTAACGCCGAAGCTTACCCTCAATCTCGGCCTGCGCTATGACTTCGCCACGCCGCCCCTCGAAGCCAACAACCGCATGGCTGATTTCGATCCCACCTCCGGTTCGCTGGTGTTCGCCAAGAGCGGCTCATTGAAAAACCGGGCTATCGTTGACCTGAACACCAAGAACTTCGGACCGCGGGTCGGCTTCGCGTACTCGCCCGATGCCAAGACTGTCTTCCGCGGCGGCTATGGCATTTACTATTCGCTCTTCGAACGATTCGGCAGCGAAGACGAACTAGCTCTGAACCCGCCCTTCCTTATCAACAAGGCTCCCACCAGCAATACAGCGCCGGTGCTCAGCCCATCGGTAGGTTTCCCATCCAATTTTCTCGATCCCGCTTCCATCAACTTGAACGCTCTTAATTCATTCCACATCCGCGCCATGGCTCTTCATGATCCAACTCCTTACGTGCAGCAGTGGAGCTTTGGCATCCAGCGCCAGGTGGGGCAGAGTTGGACCGGCGAAGTTGATTATGTCGGCACCAAATCCACCCACCTCGACGTGATCCGCGATTACAACCAGCCAATTATCTCCGGCGGAGTCAGCACGGGAGTTGTGCCTTATACCAACTTCGGACAGATTGAGTACACGGCTCCGATCGGTTATGGCAATTACAACGGCCTGCAGGCGAGCCTGACCCGGCGCTTCACGGACGGCTTTGAAGTCCGCGCTGCATTCACCCACTCGCGCAGCCTCGACAATACCCCCGAGGAGCTCGAGTCCAATTCGGGAGACGCACCCGACGGCCGCAACTACGCGGCGTGGTATGGACCCAGCGATTTCGACGTACCCAACCGCGTCGCTGTCAGCTATGTCTACGAACTTCCCTTCGGCCGCGGCAAATCGATGTTGCAACACGGCCCGCTTTCGTGGGTTCTTGGCAACTGGCAGACATCGGGTGTCTATACCTACTACAGCGGCCATCCCTTCCAGGTGAACGAAAACGACGGCAACCACAACTCCATTCTCGATCCCTATGGGTACACTACCGCGACGCCAAACCTGGTTGGCAAGCCGCGCGTGATCGGCGATCCTGACTGCTGGTTCTATGCCAGCAAGAACTCCGCTTGCGCGGCCAAGGCGCCCACTGGATCGACGGATGCTTATGCCGTCACCGCCGTGGGCGCAATCGGCAACGTGAGCCGCAACTCTCTGCGCGGACCGCACATCGATGTCTTCGATGCAGCGCTCCTGCGGGAATTCCCCATCAAGGAAAGCTGGAACGTTGAAGCCCGCTGGGAAGTTTTCAACGTCACCAACACACCGGAGTTTGGGCAACCCACCGGCAACATCACGAGCGGGGGCGTGGCCAGTATCACTTCGCTGTCCGGCGATCCGCGCGTGATGCAGTTCGCGCTGCGTCTCTCGTTCTAAACTGATCTCATCCATCTCCGGCGCCCACGCCTGCTCGTGGTGTGGGCGCCGGACTCATTTTGTGAGCCTCCCTCGTATGCCTTCTCGATGGTCTGTGGCGTTGTTACTCTGGGCGGTGGTCCTCGCGCCTGTTCTTCGGCCTCAATCTCCCCCGCCAAATCTTGTGCTGCACGGAGAAATCCATCCGGCGCAAAATCAAACCTACATCGAAGCGCCGTTCATGGTGCCCGAGGGCACCCATCGCCTCTCGGTTACCTTTTACAACCTCGGCCACGATCAACACACCGTGATCGATTTGGGCATCCTCGATCCGTTTCGTTTTCGCGGAGCCAGCGGCGGCAACAAGGACCACTTCACCCTCAGCGAAACAGATGCCACACCGTCGTATCTGCCGGGAGCCATTCCTCCTGGCCAATGGAAACTTCTTCTCGCAGTCCCTAACATCCGCGCCAATGTCACCTCGGGCTGGCGCGCTGAAGTGTGGTTCAACAGCCCGCTGGAGGATTCCTCGTTCACTGAGCAGCCGCTGCGCAATCGGCCCGGCTGGTTCCGCGGCGACCTGCACATGCATACTGCCCACAGCGACGGCAGCTGCCCCAGTCAAACCGGCAAGCCGGTGCCCTGTCCGCTCTTCCTCACTGCGGAGGCGGCTACGCAGCGCGGGCTTGACTTCATTGCGATCAGCGACCACAACACGACGTCGCAGTACGATGCCGAACGCGAACTGCAGCCTTACTTCGATAAGCTGCTCTTCCTTCCTGCACGCGAACTTACCACGTTCAACGGCCACGCCAACGCATACGGTACAACGCAATTCATCGATTACCGCGTCGGAACCGCGCAGGTGCCCGAGACCAACGCAATGTTCCGCAGTGCTCGTAAATTTGGCGCGATCGTTTCTATCAATCACCCCGAATCGCCCACTGGAGAAATTTGTATGGGCTGCGGTTGGAGCCCCGCAAAGCCCGTGGACATGAACCTGGTGACGTCTGTCGAAGTGGTGAATGGCGGCGGTCATCCGGCCACCAAATTCTGGGAGCGGCAACTAAGCGAGGGCCATCGTCTCACCGCCATCGGCGGCAGCGATAATCATCACTTTGTGTGGCCGCCGGAAAAATCCGGCTCGATCGGCTATCCCACCACCGTTGTTTTCGCGCACAGCCTGTCGGTCGCCGGCATCCTTGACGGAATCCGATCCGGCCGCGTCTTCATCGATGTCACCGGCTCACGCGACCGGCTGCTCGACTTGAGCGCATCGGCCGGCTCCATCACTGCTTTCGCAGGCGGCGACATCGAGCCGCACGCAGGTGAATCAGTATCGCTCGATATCCGCGTGGTTGGCTGCGTGGGCGCATCGCTCCTGTTTTCCGTCGATGGCGCGGCGTCTCCCGATCTTCCCGCCCTGGCCGTCTCGTCTGCCGACCAAACACTGCACGCAGGCTGGCATGCTGACGGCAAGCGGCACTGGATCCGCGCCGAGGTACACGATGACAAGAACGAACTACTGCTATTGAGCAATCCCATTTACTTCGGCTTCAATTCACAAAACACGCCCTGAAGAAAGGACACCCATGTCCCGCGTTTTCGCTCTCCTGCTGCTTGCCTGTTTTTCTTTCACCGCCATTGCTCAGCCAGACCATGCCAGCCAATTTCTTCCCGGCAGCCGCACCGTAATGGATGCACATAATTGTTATCCCTATTACGAATGGTGGTACGACCGCATCGATCGCGCTCTCTCTGCTGGAACACCGCTGGCCATCGAACAGGATCTCTATTGGTACACCGATCGAAAGACCGGCAAGTCGTGGTCTATTGTTGCCCACGGCGCGCCGATCAGCGGCCACGAGCCCACCATGGAACACTACTTCTTCGATCGCCTGCGCCCCGTGGTCGAGCGGGCGCTGAATGAAGGCAATCATGGCGACTGGCCGCTGATCACGCTCAACCTCGACTTCAAGACCGAAGAGCCCGCGCATCTGCAGGCCGTGCTCGCCCTGCTCACGAAATACAAGGATTGGTTGAGCACCGCAAATAAATCCGACGACCCCAGCAAAGTCAGCCCCCTTACCGTGCGCCCGATTCTCGTCCTCACCGGCGAGTCCGATGCACAGCAGGCGGTCTTTTTCGATCAGCTTCCGGCCGGCAGCCAGCTTCTCGTCTTTGGTGCGGCGCACACGAACACCAAAGATCCCATGGCTGCGCCTGATGTTCTGGAACCGGCGCCAGCCACAAACTACCGCCGCTGGTGGAACAATCCCTGGGGCGTGGTTGAAAAGGGTGGACAGCCACTCGCAGGTGAATGGACCGCCGCGGACGAAGAGCGCCTGCACCTGCTGGTGAAGCACGCTCACGCCCACGGACTCTGGATTCGCTTCTACACGCTCGATGGAGCTACGGATAAGGAAGAGAGTTGCAACGGCTGGTTCCGCAGCTACAACTTCGGATCGCTTGACGCAGTCGAGAAGCGCTGGCTCGCCGCCCGGCAGGCGGGTGTGGATTATATTGCCAGCGATCAATACGAACTACTCAAGAGGTATCTCGAAGGCGATGGTAAAGCCAAATCGAATCTCGATGCGCAGCCGAGTAATTTTTGCCGCGCTACGCATTCCTCCTGACTTCCTTTGTGCCGGCTACCATCGAATTCAAGCCCGCGGCTCTGACGAGAGCCGCATGGTTCAAACAGGCCGTGCACGAAGATATCGCAAATCCTCGTGGGAATTTCAATGCCCTTCATTGAGGAACGAGGCAATTCTCTGATTGAGAAATGCTGCGTCTGCCGGACTGGCGCCCGCTCCGGCGGGATGTCCCCACAGCGAAGGTATCGGCATGAGGGTGCAGTGGGGGATGAATTGGGATTCATAGCGGGCATCGGTCAGGGGGAAATATAGATCGGTCTCGGAGGGCATATACAGGACCTTCGCCTTGATGGATTGAAGCGCCTTGCGCTCGTCTCCGTCAAAGCCCGGTGTCGCGCCCACATCGTTTTGTTCCCAAGTTCGCATCTGCAGAATGAGATTGTTGGCATCTGCGCCAGGAATGAAATGGGTCCGGTAGTGTTCGACAACCTGGTTGAAAGTGGTCCCGGCAGGTTCGTCGGTCTTCCAGAGTTCCTGACGCCACCATTCTTGCGAAAACAGCCAGGCCGTCCAGACAAGAGAGAAGGCCTCGATTCCTTTTTCGGGTTCGGTGGTGTAATCCCCCTGTTTGAAAGCCGGATCCGTGGTCAAAGCAATTATCTGGCTCTCCAGGCGCACAATCCCGTGACCGTAGGTCTTCGCCGTTCCGGATGTAGCCACCACGCGATCCATGAAATCGGGATACGAGACCGACCACTGAAATGCCTGCTGCGCCCCCATGGAGAAACCGATCACGGCACGTAGATGGCGAATGCCCAACTCCCTGGTGAGGAGTTCGTGCACGGCTTCAACGTTATCGCGGATGGTGGTGACCGGAAATCGCGGGCCGTGATAGGGCTCCGGCGTGTTGTCCGGGGACGAGGACCGCCCGTTTCCGAAGAGCTCGGTGGCCACGAGAAACTGCCGGCTCGGATCGAGCGCTTTGCCGGGACCAATGAGCCAGGCGTACCCGTGCATGTTGGCCATGTAATGCGAAGGCAAAAGGATCGCATTATCTTTGGCGGCGTTGAGATGGCCATAGGTGCCGTAAACAATCTTCGCCTGCGGCAGCACAACTCCACTCTCGGTGCGGAAGTCATGAAGTACGTAGGCGTGCTCGATGGGTTCTGCTTCTGCCGCAGGTGTCTGCGCTGCTGACAGGAGCGGAGATAGGGCGACAAGTACCGCCAGGACCAGTTTCATCGTGGTTGTCCTCGGAGCAAAAGGAATCAGTGATCGTTGAGGAAGGTTTCGAGAACCTTGAGATATTTTTCCGGTTCTTCATAGGACGGCAGATGGCCGCTGTGCTCGAAGAAGACGATCTTCGCGCCGGGAAGCGCGTGCGCCATGCGCCACGCAGTCAACGGGGCCACGTTCATGTCGTAACGCCCGGTGATCACGAGCACCGGAAAATGAAACCCAGGCAGAGAGCGCGTCAGATCAATGCCTTCTGTGGCTTTGGACACGGCCTCCCCGACCGCGGGTTCGTAACCGAGGTCGCCCATCCTGGCCATGTATGCATCGCGCTTTTCGGGTGAATAGAAAATCATGCGGAAGTGATTGCGAAGCCCAGCGCGTGCCGCCGCATCCGAGTCCTTCTCCAAACCCTTTTCCTCATTCGTGCTCTGTTCTTCGACGTCGGGAAACGTCTGCGGAAGAAGGTGCACGATATCCTTCCATGCGGGAGCAGCCGAATCTGAGAGAACCATTTTCGCAACGTGTTGCGGATGCGCCGCGGCGTATGCCATGACGAGCAGTCCACCGTATGAGTCGCCCACCAGCGCGACTTTTTCCAACCCGAGTTTTGCGCGAACCGCCTCCAGGTCTGCTACCTGCGCATCCATGTTTTGCGAGGCGCCCTCCTGGACGTGGCGAGATGCGCCGGTTCCTCGCTGATCATAAAAGACGACCAGGCGATGGAGAGCGACGCGCTGCCACATGTCATTCATCAGCATGTAGGCATGGGACAGTCCGGGGCCGCCGTTCACGGCGATTACGGGAAGGTTCCCATCGGCAGTCCCAAAGGTTTCATAACCGATATCGACTTCTTTGGTGTGAACCACGCCGGAAACGCGCGGAACAGATTCAGCGGTGAGAATTGCAGCGGACGCAAGCAGGACGATCGCAGATAAGAGTTTGGGCAAACTGAAGACCTCGCTGGGGATGGGCTAATTCCAGATTAGATTGGAGTTCTCCGGATACGCTCGCACACGGCTTGCGTTAGCGATGCCCTCGGCAAAGCCGCGCGGTCGTCACATGGTACGCACACTGCGATTCTGAACCAGAACGGAAACGCGCCAGGGAAAATTTCTTTCGAGTCCGAAGGGAAGACGCAGAGAAATCAAACGGCCGTGGGATCACTTCCACGGCCGCGAGGGTGGGGAAGCGAATGGTTACTGCTGCGGCGGCGCCGCTGGAGCTGGCGCGGGCGCTCCCGGCACGGGTTGAATGGGTGTGGGAGCCGGTGTATTGGCCGGGGTTTGCGGCTGATTCTCCGGCTTTTTCTTGTCGCTCAGGCGCGTCTTGTCGCCGGTCGTTGTCCCGCCCTTTTTCTTCTTTTTGGAAGCCGTATCACCGCCCAGTCCGAGCGCGGCGGCCTGCGTCTGCCGGTCAGCGACCTCGGAGGCGTCAGGAGCGGAGGGCGCCAGTGGATCTGCCTTTTGTCCCTTGGCCTTCCCCTGCTTCTGGACCTTGGCGCGAGCGCTAAAACGGGTTTTCTTCTCCGCCGGCGCAGATTCGAGCGGGTTAGCCGGCTCATTGTTCTGCGCTACCTGCGGGGTAGCTCCTGCGTCTTCAGTTTCGCTCGAGGGCGCACTGGGGAGCGTCTTGGTCGGAGCCTGGCCGAAGCGTATCTTTTCTTTCTTGCCGGGCTTCATCGTGGCTAGATCTGCGCTCCTGGCGTTCTTCGTGCTTTTTACGTTCTTTTGGCCGGCAGTTGCCGCCGCTGTCTCAGCAGCGGGGGCGGGGGCTTCCGCCTGCGGCGATTTCTGCCGGAAGGTACGGGTTGTTTCGCGGAAACGGGTGCGCTCGACCTTCTTCTTTTTCTTGGGAGACGGCGGAGTATAGGTCGCGTAAGCGATGGGCAAAACGCGTGCATTGCCACTTGCGCCTGTGTCCTCATATCCAGGCTTGATCTCGACATAGGCGTCTTCGCGCAACTTGGTAAGCTGTTCGCGCATGGCCGGCATCATCTTGCTCTCGTAATAGGCCTGCTCTACGTCCTGTTCCACGTCCTTGAACTGGGGCACGCCCCCGGGCACGTGCTGCACAACCTTGAGAATGACGTATCCCTGCCGGGTGCGGATGGGCGCGGTATATTCGCCGGACTTGAGGTTAAAAGTTGCGTCCTCAAGGACCTTGGCGAGAGCGCCGCGGCGGAACTGGCCAAGATCGCCTCCCTCGGCTGCCGTTGGACCTTCGCTCGAAGTGCGGGCCAACTCGGTAAAGTCTCCGCCTGCTTTAAGTTTCGCTTCCAGATCATCTGCCTTCGCCTTGGCGGCAGCGACTTTGGCAGGGTCTTCAGGCTGGGCTCCTCCAGGATCGGTAGCGGAAGGAGCTGGAGTTCCCGTGGAGATGAGAATTTCACTCAACCGAACACTTTCGGGCTGGGCATACTCCTGCTTATGAGCCTCGAAGTAGCGTTGCACCTCACCCGGGGTGAGCGTCACATGCCGCCCCACCACCTGCCGCATCACTTCCTGAGTCACGATCTGGTTGCGAATGTTGGCCTTGAAGTCCTCATAGGAGACGCCCTGTTCCTGCGCCGCCTTCTCCAGGTCTTCCATGGTGGCCAGCTTGTACTGCTTGCGGAGCTCGTTCAACCGGTTCACCAATTCGGTTTCGCCGGTGATGCCCAGTTCCTTGCCCTTGGAGAGCCACAGCTGCTGATCGATCAGGTTGCGCAGGAGGTCGCGGTGAGCTTCGGAAAGCTGCTGCATCGTTGCGCCGTGCTGGCGGCCCTCGTCATCGAGTTCCTTCATCGCCCGGTCGTAGTCGGAGCGCGTAATGATCTGGTCGTTCACGCGGGCGATGATGTCCTCGACCGTGACTCCGCCGTAGGGGCTTTCCGGCGCGGCTGGACGCGTTTGCGCCAGAGCGGATGTAGCGAGCAGGATCGTGGCGAGCACGGATACCGCGGGAGTGCGAAGGAGTCTCAGGGTCATAAGTCGGCGCACGGCAGGATCCAACGAATCTTTGCCTGATGCATAGACGTCATTGTAAATGCCGGGAGAGCAAAGGGTCGATTTCGGGAAGCTGTTCGGATGGACGACGAATTCCGTGCCGGCCCGGGACTTCTGCCAGCCCGGGATAATTTAGCGGCAGTTCCAGCGCCGACTTTTCAAACTTTGGTGCAAATCCGGGGCTGGGGCTACCCGAAGACGGCTGCCCGAGTCAAACCAACCAATGATATACTTTTCCTCAAGGCTGCCCTGCGAGGCCCCTTCACGGCGCCTGCCGCACCTGCTGTTCGGAGGTACCTCCCGCCCATGACTCCCCGCGCCCGTCGGGCACTTTTCACACTTGTCCTCTTTTTCGTAGTCTGCGCCGTCGCCGGCACAGTCCTGCAACGCAAAGTCGGCGCTCAAACCTCTGAGGACGAGAGCCAGATTCGCGACAGCCTGAAGTCATTCACGAATGTTTACGCGCTGGTGGAACAGAACTACGCTGAGCCGATCCAGGGAGAAAAGGCAGACATTGCGATCTACGACGGGGCGATTCCGGGCATGCTGCGCACGCTCGATCCCCACTCTAACTTCTACGATCCAAAGGCCTACGCCAAGATGAGGGAGGACCAGCGGGGACACTACTACGGTGTCGGCATGGTCATCCAGCAGCAGGCCAACAAGGTCTATGTCATTACACCCTATGAGGGTACGCCTTCGTTCCGCGCCGGCATCCGGCCCGGAGACGTTATCGCGGCAGTTGATTCGAAATCGGCCGACGGCATGACGTCGGATTTGGTCGCCAAAGCGCTCAAGGGACCAAAAGGCACTCATGTTCAAGTGACCATGGTCCGCGAAGGTCAGGCCAAGCCCCTGGTGTTCGACCTGGTGCGCGACGAGATCCCTCATCCCTCCGTTGATCTCAAATATGAGATCAAGCCGGGCATCGGCTACATTCACTTGACCCAGTTCCAGGAAACCACGGCCCAGGAAGTCGGCGACGCGGTCGACAGCTTTGGCAACCTGAAAGGTTTGGTCTTCGATCTTCGCGGAAACCCCGGCGGCCTGCTGAGCCAGGCAGTCGAAGTCTGCGACCATCTGTTAACCAAGGGACAGTCGATCGTCTCCCAGCGCGGGCGCGCTTATCCTGACCAGAACTACACGGCAACCCATGGCAACGACGGCAAGGCGTTCCCCATCGTTGTGCTCGTGAATCGCAACACGGCTTCCGCCGCGGAAATTGTCTCCGGTGCATTACAGGATCACGACCGCGCGCTGATCGTGGGTGAAACCACGTTCGGCAAAGGCTTGGTCCAGACCGTCTACAACCTGAGCGAAAACACCGGTCTTGCCCTGACTACGTACCACTATTACACGCCGTCCGGTCGGCTCATCCAGCGCAACTATACCGGTGTGTCGCTCTACGACTACTACTACAACCACGCCGGTGCACAACCCGCCGACACTACCAATCGCGAAGTCAAGATGACCGACTCGGGCCGTACGGTTTATGGCGGGGGCGGCATCACTCCGGATGAAAAGGTCGAAAGCCCGAAGTCGAATCATTTCCAGGATGAGCTCGGCTTCAAATCGGTCTTCTTCCACTTTGCTCCGCATTACCTGGCTAGCCGGACAGTCGACCATAACTTCCAGGTGGACGATGCGGTGTTGGCCGACTTCAAGAAGTTCCTTACGGATCAGGACATTCCCTGGACGGAGAAGGACCTGACCGAGAACATGGACTGGCTGAAGGTCAATATCAAGGAAAAGATACTGACCAGCCAATTCGGCCAGTTGCAGGGCCTTCGCACCCTGGCAGACTGGGACCCCGAAATTCAGAAGGCGCTGTCCTTCCTGCCGGAAGCGCAGGCATTGGAGGACAATGCCCACAAGGTACTGGCGCAGAAAGCCCAGGCCCGGGGTACAGGCGCGGCGCAAGGGGTCGCGGCGCAGCCGTAAGCTACGGTTCGAACCAGGCAGCAACAACGGACAGGCCAAGCGCCTGTCCGTTTCGTTTTAGAGGCAATGTAGAACTACGCAGGAGTGGCGCTTGTCACAGCGCGGAGAGTAGTCACACCGTACGCTTTCAGCAAAACTGAGGTTTGCGGCTATACCTCGGAGTGCCCGGACGACGCGACGCCTGCCGCTGCACATGTAAAAGTTCGAGGTCAACCGCCAGCTCATCTCTGGCTGGCTTCACCGGCGGCGACTTTCAGGTTGAACTCCGCCGATTTGTTTCGCGGCACACTCAGCGACTGCCAGCAATCGCAAGCGAAGTGCTTGGCCAGAAAAACGATCTGCCCGACGTGATAGGGATAGTGCGCCAGTTGACGATTGATTGCCTGCATGACCGAATGGGGCTCGCCACGAATCGTAACCGTGCGCGCCAGGTCGGCTTCGGTGAGCGACTGCAGCGCACCCAATACACAGGACCAACCATCCTCCCACTGGCTCATCAGGGCGGCGCGGGTGGCGGGCGGATCGACGAATTCAGCATCCCGGTTTCGGGTTGGCTTTTCGCCATCGCTGCCCAGAAAATCGGTCCAGCGCGAACGCATATTGCCGGTCATATGCTTTACCACGATCGCAATGGAGTTGGCCTCTTCATCGAGGACGGCAAATAGCTGCTCGTCCGACACCTGCTCCATCGCCCGCTCACCTAGCTTTTTGTAGTAGAGGAAGACAGCGATGGAGTCCTGGACATACGACGTTGTGAATTCAAGAGCCATGGGAGCAGTGTAAAACGGATCTGAGCTTACGGCTCGTCCCTGTAAACGCCCATCTCCAGTTTGCCGCCTTCGCTCATGCGGGCGCGAAACATACCCGGGGTATTGAAACTCCAGCTCATCTGTCCGTCCGGCGTGATTGCAATGACACCGCCATCGCCGTGGAGCGTTTCCAGTTCTTTGTGAATCACCTGGTCGGCCGCGTCCTGCACCTTCATCCCTTTGAAGTACACCAGGTTGCAGATTTCGCGCGCGACGCCGAGGCGGATGAAGTATTCGCCCGTGCCGGTGGCGGATACCGCGCAGGATTGATTGGAAGCGTAAGTACCCGCGCCGATGATGGGCGAGTCGCCGACCCGGCCGGGCATCTTCCCCTGCATTCCGCCGGTTGAAGTGCCCGCGGCTATGTTGCCCTGCCGATCAAGCGCCACAACGCCCACGGTGCCGTAGAGATGCGTGTCGGGAGACTCCTCGAGCTGCGCAACCGGAATCATCGCACCCGATGCCGGAACGCCTGCCGGCCGTGGAGGGACAGGCTTGCCCTCCTTGGTCAGTTGCTTCACCAGCGATTGCCAGCGGCTCTCGGTGAAGAAAAAGCTCGGTTCTTCCTGTTTCAACCCGACCCGCGCCGCGAACGCGTCCGCTCCGGGGCCGGCGATCATCACGTGCGGCGATTTCTCCATGACGGCGCGGGCCGCGCTGATGGGGTGGCGGGTACGCATCATCCCCGCGACCGCACCGGCTTTGAGATTGGAGCCGTCCATGATCGAAGAGTCCATTTCGTTTTTGCCTTCGGCGGAAAACACGGCGCCTCTGCCTGCATTGAAGTGGGGATCATCCTCAAGCACATTGATCGCCGCTTCGACCGCATCGACGGCGGAGCCGCCCTTATCGAGAACCGCAGTGCCAGCCTCGATGGCCTGCTTCAGCCCGGCGCGATAGGCCGCGTCGCCCTCCGGGCCAAGGGCCGAGCGCTCGATGACCCCGGCGCCTCCATGCACAACGATCGCCCAGTGGCGAGCCGGTTGCGGCGCCTGAGCCCATGTTGACACTGCCATAGCCATCATCCCGGCTCCCATCAAAATTCTGGATGCAATTTTCACGCGGTCTCCTCGGTTGTCTTCCTATCCTATAACCGGAGCGCGCGATGAGCGGCCGGCTCGCCTCCGATCGGATGGCTTCCCTCGTAACTCTTCCCTGCTCTCAGCATTTACCATCGCAATCAATGAGCCAGAACCTTCGCCATCTTCTTGTCGGTTGTATTCTCGCAGCGATCACTGCCGCATGCGCGGCCAAGCCCAGACCGATTCCCGTACGCGTCGTGGTTGTCGCCATGTTCGAGGTAGGCAACGATACCGGCGACTCGCCCGGTGAACTGCAATATTGGGTGGAACGCGATCACCTCGACCATGTCTATCCTCTGACTGCGGGTTATCATCCGGTGCGCATGAATGACGACGGAGAGATGGCCGTCCTGACGGGACAGGGCACCGCGCATGCGGCTTCGACGATCATGGCGCTGGGTCTCGATCCGCGTTTCGATCTGAGCCATGCCTATTGGCTGGTGGCCGGCATTGCGGGTGGAAGTCCGGAGCGGGCTTCGCTGGGTTCGGCGCTGTGGGCCCGCTGGGTGGTGGATGGTGACCTCGCCTATGAGATCGACCCGCGCGAGATGCCCAGGGACTGGTCGACGGGCTATGTACCGTTGCGCAAGACACGGCCGTTCGAGACGCCCGCCGCTCCGCTGGAAGGACAGATGTACGCTCTCGATCCCGATCTCGCCGCGTGGGCCTATGCGTTGACACGCGATTTGAAACTCGCCGACTCCGACAAGCTCAAGGAAGTGCGCAGTCATTTCGACGGTGCGTCGGCACAGATGGGGCCCTTCGTGGCAATAGGTGACGAAGTATCAGGGTCGACTTACTGGCACGGAAAGCTGTCGGATGCGTGGGCTGCGCAATGGATGAGCTACTTCACCAACGGCAAAGGGCAGTTCGCCACCACCGCTATGGAAGATACAGGCACTTTGCAATCGCTGCAGTTTCTAGCGAACGCCGGGCGTGTGGATTGGAGGCGCATCCTTGTCCTGCGCACGGTGAGTAACTTTGATCAGCAGCCGCGCGGCATGGACGCAGCCGACAGCCTGGCGAAGCAGCGCATCGGCGCGTACAGCGCCTACCTCCCTTCCCTGGAAAGTGCATACACGATCGGGCATACCGTAGTGAAGGAATTACTAGGCCATTGGGAGAAGTACTACGGTGCGCTTCCCGCGGCCCCAACGTCCACGGTGGCCAGGTAAGAATGGCGCCGCCGCGCGGCGCGCCCGGAGTTCTGCGCTTTCACACAGAGGCGGCATCAACCATGATCGACCGCTGCGGACCGACGCCAGGCGCAGCCCTTGGCGAAACCCACCCCGAAAGTGCACAATGCTTGGGTTCCGCAAAATCTATTTTGGGCGCGCGTTCTGCAGCCAGCCTGGCCGAGTCCTGGAGCAGAGAATGGCCGCAAGAGGAAACTGCTGATGCATTCTCCCTGGTTTGGCGAGTTTATAGGCACGCTGGTCCTGGTACTGCTGGGCAACGGCGTCAATGCGGGTGTTGCGCTGCGCAAATCGTATGCCGCCGACTCGGGTTGGATTGTGATCGCTACCGGATGGGCGCTGGCCGTGATGTGCGGAGTGATGGTGGCCCAGGGCTTCGGCAGCCACGACGCGGCTCTGAATCCAGCCATCACGCTTGCGTCCGCAGTGGTCAGCGGTAATTACTCGAGCGTGTTGTGGATTTGGTCGGCTCAACTTCTGGGCGGCGTATGCGGAGCTTCTTTGATGGCGCTGCATTATGCCCCTCATTGGCGGCCCACCCCGGATCCCGCGGCCAAGCTTGGCGTGTTCTGCACGGGACCCGCAATTCATAGCCCGCTTGCCAACCTCTTCAGCGAGATCCTGGGCACAGCCGTTCTGGTCGTCGTTGCGGGAGCGATCTTCTCTCCGGGCGTTGCAGAAAAAGGACCCGTGGCGGGAATCGGGCCCTGGCTGGTGGGCAGCCTTGTATGGGGTATCGGTCTATCTTTAGGCGGCACGACTGGATATGCCATCAACCCCGCACGCGACCTGGGACCACGGCTGGCCCATGCGCTTCTGCCCATTCCAGGCAAGGGCGGCTCCAACTGGAGATATGCACCCATCCCTGTCTTCGGTCCTTTGCTCGGCGCGGTTCTTGCCGGGCTGTTTCTGCGCTTCGCACATCCGTGGTAAGTCCGGGCTCGACGGGCGGACTCAACTCACATCGATCATGATCTTGCCGTAGCGCGCCGGAGCCAGGCTCCATGCTTCAAGAATCCGCGGAGCTTCGTCCATGGGGACCATGTGCGTTACGGCATCATCCACCGGAAAGCGATGCGCTTCGAGCATGCGGATCACGTCGCGAAAATCTTCAGGCAGCGCATTGCGTGAGCCGAGGATGTCCAACTCTTTCTGCACGAAGAGCCGCGTCTCGTAAGCAACCTGTTCTTTCGCGTAGCCGATGTACACCACCCGTCCCGTGAACGCGACTTCTTCCACGGCGGCGCGAAAAGTTTGCGGAAGACCGATCGCTTCTATCACCACGTCCGGCCCCTGGCCATTGGTGAGTTCCTCGAGTTCATCGTGGAGCTTATCGGCGGCCGAGTTGATGGTGTGAGCGGCTCCGGCTTTGCGCGCGGTCGCAAGCTTGGTCTCATCCAGGTCGATACCAATGACATTGGCTCCGCGAAACGCCGCGCCCGCCACGGCGCCTAGTCCAACCCCGCCGCATCCGATCACCGCAACGGTGTCTCCCGCGGCGACGCGGCCCCGTCCCGCCGCATGAAAGCCGACCGTGAGGGGCTCAACCAGGCAGAGTTCTTTAAGCGTGAGATCGGCGCGATGCAGGCGATCGGCCGGAACCGCGATGAACTCAGTGAGAGCGCCATCGCGCTGCACCCCGAGAGTCTGGTTGAACTGGCACGCGTTGGGACGGCCGCGCCGGCACGCTGCGCAAAGGCCGCAGCTGGTGTAAGGCGAAACCGTAACCCGCGTTCCCGGCTGCCATTCAGGATGTTTCGGATTTGACTCGGCAACCGTAGCCGCGATCTCGTGCCCGGGAATGCGCGGAAAGGTGACAAGTGGATTGCGGCCGCGATAGGAGTTCAAATCGCTTCCGCACAATCCGATTTTGCGAACGTGCAGCAGCACTTCCTCTTCGCGCGCAGTCTGTGGTTCCTTCACGGTGGCGACCTGCGCGCGTCCTGGTCCTTCGAAAACTACCGCGTTCATGATCTGACTCCATGTGGGTTCAAGGCCGAACCTCTCGATCATAATCGAAGGGCGACTGGGCCGCTGCGGCGGTGCAGTTGTATCCTTGGCATGTTGGCTCGTTCCTGACTCGCTAAGGATTCCCCATGCCGCAAAGTGTCCTGCAACTCGATTTACGCGACAACGTCCTGGTGGCGTTAACACCGTTGACTGCTGGAACCGTTGTGCACTACAGCCACCCGCCGGCTTCGGAGTCGTGCCCGGTGACAGAAGCTATTCAAGCCAAACACAAGATGGCGTTGGTCGACCTGAACCGCGGCGACCTCGTCCGTATGTACGGAATGGTGGTGGGCGAGGTGGTTGAGCCCATCGCGCGCGGCGGCCTGCTGTCAACGCGGAACGTGCGACACCGCGCCGATCCATACACTGCGACCCGGCACCCTGTTTCTTTTTCGCTGCCGGATGCGTCAGCATGGTCCGAGCGCACGTTCATGGGTTTTCATCGAGCCGACGGCCAGGTAGGAACTCGCAACTACTGGCTGGTGCTGCCTCTCGTTTTTTGCGAAAACCGCAACGTGGAGCGGATGAAAGAAGCCCTCGAAGAAGAATTGGGCTACGGCAGTTCTGGAAATTCCTACCGCCAGTACGTGCGTAAACTCGTTCACACGCGCGCGAGCGGCAACGGACACAATGCGGATGAATTTGCCGCGCCTGTTCAAGCGGAGCGCGTGTTCCCGAATGTCGATGGCATTCGCTTCCTCACCCACCAGGGAGGTTGCGGCGGTACGCGCCAGGACGCGCAGGCTCTTTGCGGATTGCTGGCGGGATACATTCATCATCCCAACGTCGCCGGGGCCACGGTGTTGAGCCTCGGGTGCCAGAACGCGCAGGCCAGCATCTTGCTGGACGAACTGCGCGCGCGCGATCCCCAGATGACCAAGCCGGTCCTGGTATTCGATCAACAGAAGTCGGGCAAAGAAACTACGCTGATGAGCAAGGCGCTGGATGCGACATTCGCCGGACTGGCCGAAGCCAATCGCGCGCAGCGCACGCCCGCCCCGCTTTCTGCCCTCACCATCGGATTGAAGTGCGGAGGCTCGGACGGATTCAGCGGGATCTCCGCCAATCCTACGTTGGGGTACGTTTCAGATCTGCTCGCCGAACTCGGCGGTCGCACGTTGCTCTCGGAGTTTCCCGAGCTGCACGGTGTCGAGCAGGAATTGATCAATCGTTGCGCGACCGATGAACTGGCACAACGCTTTTACGACCTGATGCACGCTTACTCGGCGCGTGCGAAGGCAGTACATTCCGGATTCGAAATGAACCCGTCGCCGGGCAATATTGAAGATGGATTGATCACCGACGCCATCAAGTCGGCAGGCGCCGCGCGCAAAGGTGGTGTCGGGCCGATACAAGATGTACTCGATTTTCCACAGTATGTTACGACCCCGGGGCTTAACCTTCTCTGCACTCCCGGCAACGACGTCGAATGTGTGACGGCACAAGCGGGCTCGGGTGCAAACCTTGTGCTCTTCACAACCGGCCTGGGCACGCCTACCGGCAATCCCGTCGCACCAGTCGTCAAGATCTCGACCAACTCCACGCTCGCCGAACGCATGGCCGACATCATCGACTTCGATGCCGGCGGCATCGTAACCGGTGCGACCTCCATTCCGGAATGTGCGCACCAGTTACTTGAACTTTGCATTCAGGTAGCGAACGGTGAGCGTTTCACCAAGGCCGAGCAATTCGGCCAGAACGATTTCATTCCGTGGAAGCGCGGCGTGTCGCTCTGATCGCTCAACGATTTCGTTGATCTACTCCAGCAACGAAGCCACGACCGCCAGCGCGGCCAGCGCCGCGGTTTCGGCGCGCAGGATGCGCGGACCTAAAGAAGCGGCGCGCCAACCGCACGTATCGAAGAGCGCTTCTTCTTCGGAGGTCCATCCGCCTTCGGGGCCGAGGGCGACCTCCAGCGCAGGCGATTCGCCTTGAGCCGCGTTCAAGGTTTCTTCCACGATGGCCCGCAGGGTGGTGATGCGCTCCTGCTCCGCGAGAACGATCCGCGTAGCCCCGGCAGCGGCAACGCGTACGTGCTGTGGCAGCGCAATCGGGTCGTGGACAACCGGTACATCTGATCGGCGCGATTGCTGCGCAGCTTCGTGCGCGATGCGGCGCCACCGCTCGGCGCGCTTCCCTGCTGCAAGGCCAAGATGCTTTTCTGTACGCCGCGCGATGACGGGCGCTATCGCGGCAACTCCGAGTTCAGTCGCCTTCTCGATGGCCCATTCCATGCGGTCGAATTTAAAGATGGAGATAACCAACGTCACGGGGAGCGCCGGGGCGGCTTGAACTTCTGCGATGAGATTGAACCGCACTTCTTGGGGCGCGACCGCAACCACCTCCGCATGGAACACATGACCGCCGGCGACCACGTCCGCTTCCATGCCGGGCTGCGCGCGCAATACGCGAACCATGTGTTCGGCCTGTGCGCCGGTGATTGTTGCGGTAGCTTCATCCCAATGCTCGGCGATCCATCGACGACGTGTCATTCGTTGTTGCCTTTCCTAGCAAGTCTATCCATTCATCCGTGAATCGCCGCAACCAGGCCCAATGTGAGCCATCAATGCGCCCATAAACACCTAGGGGGCGCTTCAAGCGCCCCCTAGAGTGTTGCCTTTTGGTTGGATGGTCCGCGACTACTTCTTCTTTGCGGCTTTCTTCGCGGCCTTCTTCGCAGGTGCTTTCTTGGCTGCCTTTTTCGTTGCCATTTGCCTATTCTCCCTTATTCGATGGTTTGCATCGATCCTGCAAAACAATATTGCAGTTGAGGAATGTATAGATTCATGCAGCAACAGTGTCAAGAGAAAAACGACTCATAGGTGGAAAAAGTGGCAACAATTTTTCATTGTTGAATCGAGCACCGCATTCGAATTTCAAATCATGTGATGAGCCTTGAGCAATGCAAGCATCAATCCAGCGATGAGGTCTTGCCAGCTATGCGCAAAAATTCCCGCGCGCAGACTGCGTCGCAAGATCGCAAGCAAGCTGAAGAGCACTCCGAAGACCGCAAGGAGAACCATGTTGCGCGCGCCTTGATATCCATGCGCCGCACCGAACAGCAGCGATGAAAGCGCAACGCCCGCTACGATGGCGCCGCGCGACCACGCGGTGAACTGGCGCTGCAGATAGCCGCGAAAGACCATCTCCTCGACAAAACCGGCGATGATGCACAGCACAAACCAGGCCGCAACCTCGACTCCGTTCGCCGGCGCCAGCTGCGTCAGCGTATGCAGAGTGTGCTCCTGCGTGGGATCCGGAGACAGTTGCTTTCCGTTTTGCAGTAGAGGCTGATGCTTGATAGCGGCCTCCACCACGATCCAAAACACGCCGATGCTGCCCAGGATCATCAGCGACGCAATCCAGAATGCGAGTCCGATACCAAAATCGATCGCGACAGATTTAAGATCCCACGCCACCTCGCCGAGCAGCGAACGCAACGGAATTTTTCTCAGCCGCAATCCGAACCAGATCCAGCTGAACATCGATAGCTCCGTGATCGCAGTCACTTCGTAGGTCTGCAGACGATTGATGGCGGGCTGTGTGCCGGCGAACTGCAGAATGCTTTGAACGGAGAGCATAACAATGCCCATCAGCAGGACCACGGTGTGCCATACGGGGGCGACCGGTCCTTGCGGCGTCTGCCGGGTTGGCCATGATTCAATCACTGGCGATGCGGCCGGACGATTCTCAGGAGTCTGCAAGCAAGTCTCTTAATCGGGTCTGCCGATCGATTCTGTCTGTTCGATGCATTAAGTCCATTCGACCGTTCCTCGATCAGCACTCAATAATATTCAGGGCGAGCCCGGCGAGACTGGTCTCCTTGTAGCGCGATTGCATATCCAGGCCGGTCAGGTACATGGTGCGAATGACCTGGTCGAGCGATAGCTTGTGTCCCTCCGTCTCGTTCATCGCGATCCGCGACGCATGTACCGCCTTCATCGCGCCCATCGCATTGCGTTCGATACAAGGAATCTGGACCAGCCCTCCGATCGGATCGCACGTCATGCCCAGGTTATGTTCCATGCCGATCTCAGCGGCGTGCTCAATATGCGCATTGCTGCCGCCGAGCGCCGCGGTCAATCCTCCCGCGGCCATCGAACACGCCACGCCGACCTCGCCCTGGCATCCAACTTCGGCTCCGCTGATCGACGCGTTCTCCTTATATAGGATGCCGATCGCCGCCGAGGTAAGAAAATAACGCAGCATGCCTTCGTAATCCGCCCCAGGAACAAATCGCTCGTAGTATCGCGCCACGGCCGGAATTACTCCCGCGGCTCCGTTGGTCGGCGCCGTCACGACCCGCCCGCCCGCCGCGTTCTCTTCGTTCACCGCCATCGCATACACAGTCACCCAATCCAGCGGGGCCAATGGATCGCCGGCCTTTCCATCACTCTCTTTCGCGCGCAGCCTTTCAGCCAGCCGATGCGCGCGCCGCCGTACACTCAATCCGCCGGGAAGAATTCCTTCCGTGGCGATGCCCCGCTCGATGCAGTCCTTCATCGTCTTCCAGATCGTATCGATCCCTGCACGCACACGCGCCTGCCGCATCTCCGCGGAGCCATGCGGCATCAGCGCGGCCTCATTCCTGAGCATTAATTCGCTGATTGAGATTCGATTGACTTCGCCAAGCTGCAGAAGTTCGGCCGCGCTATGAAACGGAAATGGAATCTCCGGCGACGCTTCCGCACTCGCCGCTGCCGCTGGATTGCCTTTCCCTGTTCCGGCGCCATCTTCAACGATGAACCCGCCGCCAATGGAAAAAAAAGTCCGCTCATCAAGCACCGCGCCTGAACCCTCAAACGCACTCAGTCGCAGACCGTTCGGATGTTGCGTCTGCGCACCCGGGGGAAACATCGTGGAACGATGGAAGAGAAGATCCCTGGTCTCATCGAATGAGATTGCGCGCGCGCCGGCGAGCATGAGCTGTTTTGTTTCTCGAATCGATGCAACTGTGTCCGCAATGGAACCAGGATCGATCGTGGCCGGTTCGTTTCCAGCCAGACCCAGGAGAACCGCTCGATCGGTGGCATGCCCCAGGCCCGTGAGCGCCAGCGAGCCGAACAGGTCCGCCTGGATGCGCTCAACCCTTTGCAGAAAACCCTTCTCCGCCAGCCCACGTGCAAAACGGCATGCCCCGCGCATCGGCCCCATCGTGTGAGAACTGGATGGACCAACACCGATTTTGTATAGATCGAAAAGACTCGTCGTCACGCTGAGATTGTAACGTGATTCCGTTCTCGACTGCCCGCCGCGGGGAACTCGGGAATTCTCAAGACTTGAACTGCCAAGGCAACACTGACCCTTGTCGCTGCCGCACGCCCCCGTCAGGGAGTACTATGTTGCGCAGCCCTCTAAAGCAAAGGAACCGAGACATGAGCAAGACTCGCTTTGTAATACCGGCCTTGGCCTGCCTTTTGGGAACATTAGGTCTGAGCACAACGTTTGCGGCTGGCGCGCAACAACAACAACTGCCTTCGCGGGAGTACGTCCAGGAAAGCAGTCCCTGGGATGCGCCTCCGTCGGAATGGCAAGAGATTCAGCGCCGCGGTTTTCATGACGGCATCGAAGGCGCAAGGAGAGACTTCGGCAACCATCGGAATCCCAATGTGAATAACCGGGAAGAATATCTTCATCCCGATTTGCCGCGGGAACTTCGAGAGCCCTACCGGGAAGGCTTCCGGCGGGGCTACGAACGCGGCATGTCTCACTTGATGGGCGATCCCGGCCGTCCCTCGCCTGGACCCGAACACCAGTTCCGTGAACCGGTGCGCGAATCCTGGGATGCAATGCCTTCGGAGTGGAGAGAGTTCCAGCGCAGCGCCTTCCGCGATGGAATCGACGGAGCGCATAAAGACTACGGAAACCACCGCCGTCCCGACCCCAACAATCGGGACGAATATCGACACCCGCATGTACCGTACGGGCTGCAAAACGACTATCGTGAAGCGTTTCGTCGTGGATACGAACGGGCCATGGCGCACCTGACTGGCGAATACGACCGCCGTTAAACAGCGTCATCCCAGTGCGCCGGCGATGTGCGGCTCAACCGGCAGTCTGTCCGGAAACCCATCGCCGACGTTCCCTGCGCATTCTTGCCCCATCTGGACGGCGTTCATTTAAATCAAACTTCAGTGATGTCCGTTAGCGACGCCCACCCCGGGATGTCTGGTAAACTCGCTGCACCTTACCATGCTGTTTAAAGCTCTCAGCGCAGCCGTCTACGGCATCGACGCCAATTTGATCGACGTCGAAGTCGATTACAGCGGCATTGTTTCCAACGAGGACCACTTTCATACGGTGGGATTGCCGGATGCCGCAGTGCGCGAAAGCCGTGATCGCGTTCGCGCCGCCATCAAGAACTCCGGTTACACCATTCCCCCCACACACATCACCATTAACCTGGCGCCGGCCGATCTCAAGAAAGAAGGTTCGGGCTTCGACCTTCCCATCGCGGTAGGGATCTTAGGCGCATACGGCGCATTGCGTGTGAACGAGTTAAGCCGTTTCCTTCTGGTTGGAGAGCTGGGACTGGATGGAAGTGTGCGGCCTGTACCTGGCATGTTGCCGGTAGCCATCCTCGCGCGCGAGAAAAACATTCCCAACTTGATTCTTCCAGCGGCCAACGCAGCCGAGGCCGCCGTGGTCGAAGGAGTGAACGTCTACCCGGTCTCTTCCCTCCTCGATGTTCTGGAACTGCTCAACACCGCCGTCGTAGGCGTGATCCAGCGCGAACCTTTTCACGTGGCCACGGAAGCGCTCTTGAATGAACTGCAGCACTTCAGCGTCGATTTCAAGGATGTGCGCGGCCAGCACACCGCCAAGCGCGCGCTCGAAGTGTCGGCGGCGGGCAGCCACAACATATTGATGATCGGCCCTCCAGGCTCCGGCAAAACCATGCTGGCCAAGCGCCTTCCTTCGATCCTGACGCCACTCACTTTCGACGAGGCGCTCGAAACCACGAAAATTCATTCCGTTGCCGGCGTGCTCGATGCCGCGGCAGGGCTGGTTAGTCAGCGCCCCTTCCGCTCCCCGCACCACACCATCTCCGATGCCGGTCTGATCGGCGGCGGCATCATGCCCCGGCCAGGCGAGGTTTCGCTGGCCCATAACGGCTTGTTGTTTCTTGACGAACTGCCGGAATTTCCACGCAACGTGCTTGAAGTCATGCGGCAGCCGCTCGAGGACCACACCGTCACCATTGCCCGCGCCAGCATGTCGCTCACTTTTCCCGCTCGCTTTATGCTCGCGGCCGCTATGAATCCCTGTCCATGCGGATATTTCAATGACAAGTCGCGGGAGTGTATGTGCACGCCGCCCATGATTCAACGGTACGTAGCCAAAATCTCAGGACCGCTTCTGGATCGAATCGACATCCACATCGAGGTTCCCGCAGTCCAGTACAAGGAGCTGCGCGGAGGATCAGCGGCCGAAGGGTCAGCTGAAATTCGAACCCGCGTCATGGCCGCACGGGAGCGCCAGCGGCAGCGCTTCAGTAAGGGCGGCGAAAAGATATATTCCAATGCCCAGATGACCACCCGTCAGATCCGTGTCTATTGCGAGTTGGGCCCGGATGCCGAGCGGCTGCTGGAACGCGCCATGCAACAACAAGGGCTGACCGCGCGTGCCCACGACCGCATTCTTAAAGTCGCGCGCACCGTAGCGGATCTCGACGGCGCAGAATCTTTGAGCGTCGCCCACCTGGCCGAAGCAATTCAATACCGTACCCTCGATCGAAGCTATTGGGCCTGAGTTGAGTTGAATTTACCTTGCCAGTAAGCCGCGCCATCTTCGCTCTCATTGATTACCCTGATCAATTCCTGCCACGCTGCTTGCTTCTTTGTTAAGCTTCCCTGCGTAGGTCCCGGCAACCAAGGCATCCCGTGTCGGCTCTTTTTTAGAAAGTGAAGCTCTTCCCTGAGGAGGTCGCGTTGGACCACAATACATCGAAGACAGGGTGGGACCTATATGTATTTGGGATTCCATTGATCGCGTTCCTTTTTTTTGGGTTCTTCCGCCTCGATCAGGTCTTCACGTCACGCAAACATCGGCCGCCCCGTCCTCGACATCGGCAGCCCGTCGTCGATAAAGACGGAGCCTCCATGCGCAGCGATCCCGATGGGCGCTCGTGGGATAAGCCTTCCAAATCCAAACGCCAGGTCTAGCTCGCAAATGCCAGATTACTTTCGAATTTAAGGATCTTCCAATCTTGGCCGATGAAGGCCTCATACGTCATGTGAACGCTCTAATGACGCACTCAGGATTGGAGACTATTATGCACTTCTCAGCTGCCCTGTCGGACTGGGACACCATTCTCCTCATGCTGCCGTTTTTCGCGGTCATGGCGCTGGGCATGTTTCGACTCGACGAGAAGATCGCGACCTCCTCGAAACAGCAACAGACAGTACGCCAGATGTTCTGCGGAATAGATGCGGACGGAAAGGTGCTCCTGAGCGATCCAGACGGAAGGCCGTTAGGCATCAACTCTCTTCCTGCGCGGCAAAGGCCAGCAGCCGTTGCGGCTCGGATCGACTCCCGGCCCATTCGAGGATACGTTTTGCGCCGCGGCGTAAGCTTGTAATTTTTTAACTTGCTGAAACATGATTACTTACGCATCACGTGCCAGTGGCTTAGCCGATCCCCGTCCATCGACCCAAAAACCCTCAAAAAACTGTTGACCCCGGGAAGAACTCGGTTTACATTGATGAGTGCCATCCACCAAGGGTAGATTGTTCAGTTTGGCTGGTTTTTGTGCCCATCTGTCTTTTTCCCGCATCAATTAGTTGAACACTTGGCTCAATTCATGATGCATCGGTGTGCTTCGCTCGCGCGGAATTAACCGAAAGGCTGGCAAGAGTTTAAGTGACGAACATCACCAAATAATGCAGAATGCCGTTCCATAATGTGCGGAATTGCATCAAAGATTTTGAACTAGACGGGCTGTCCGCGCGTCTATACCCAAGAGGATTGAAAGAATCGGCAACCGGGAAGTCTTTGGATGCCAGCTGCACTGGAGGCGCCAAGTTGTTCCGCCAGGTAGCTACTTTTTAAGGAGAATCACGTAATGCGTTCTGATTTGGTTTTCGGGGCACTCTCGCATGTGTCCAATCGTTATCAGCTCTGCCAGTTGGCCAGCAAGGCAACCCGCAAGCTGCACAAGCCCAACACGCGGTTACAGGACACGACAAATGAGGTCCTGGTCCGTTTTCACGGCACCAACCCCGGATCGCTTGCGCCCGTAGCGGCGCCGGTTATCCCGCGCATCGAGCAGCGGCGCGCAGCCTAACCCCCATTCTCAATCAACGTCAGATTCGTGTGAATCACGGTTTTAGGCGGCTCTTCGAAATCAAGAGCCGCTCTTCCCGGCTTCAAATCTCCAGTCTTTGAGTTGGTCTCCAGTTCCTGAGTTTGGGAGATGCTGCAAACGCGGCTGCGCCAACGGCCGTTGCAAACTCCCGCCCCCATTTCCGGAGCAAGCTCCCCCTTCCGACTCTCCGCAATTCCATCCCTCCCGTTTCGCAGGTGAACATGACCATCGCTGAACTAAAAGAAAAGAACATCACAGAACTGAGCCGCATTGCGCGCACCCTCGAAATTCCGGGCGCCAGCGGACTTCGCAAGCAGGATTTGATCTTCAAGATTCTTCAGGCTCAAAGCGAAAAAGAAGGACACATCTTCGCTGAAGGCGTGCTCGAAATCCTGCCTGATGGCTACGGCTTCCTTCGCTCTCCTGACTACAACTATCTGCCCGGCCCCGACGATATCTACGTCTCTCCGTCTCAGATTCGGAAATTTGACCTCAAAACCGGTGACTCCATCAGCGGCAACGTCCGCCCCCCGCACGAAGGCGAGAAGTACTTTGCGCTGGTGAAGATCGAAGCCATCAACTTCGAATCGCCGGAAGAGACGCGCAACAAGATCCTCTTCGACAACCTGACTCCGCTTTATCCGCAAGAGCGCATCAAGATGGAAACCGTCCGCGAGGCCACCAGCGGCCGCGTGATGGACCTCTTGACGCCCGTGGGCAAGGGCCAGCGCGGACTGATCGTTGCCCCTCCGCGTACCGGCAAAACCATGCTGCTGCAGTCCATCGCTAACTCCGTCACTTCCAATCATCCCGAAGTCGTGCTCATCGTTCTGCTCATCGACGAGCGGCCCGAAGAAGTCACGGACATGCAGCGCTCCGTGAAGGGCGAAGTGATCAGTTCCACCTTCGATGAGCCCGCGGCCCGCCACGTGCAAGTGGCAGAAATGGTGATCGAAAAGGCCAAGCGCCTGGTCGAACACAAGCGCGACGTGGTCATCCTGCTCGACTCCATCACCCGCCTGGCGCGCGCTTACAACACCATCGTGCCCCCTTCAGGCAAGGTGCTGTCGGGCGGCGTTGACTCCAACGCTCTGCAGCGTCCCAAGCGCTTCTTCGGCGCGGCGCGCAATATCGAGGAGGGCGGTTCGCTCACCATCATTGCAACCGCACTCGTCGACACCGGATCCCGCATGGATGAAGTCATCTTCGAAGAGTTCAAGGGCACCGGCAACATGGAAATCATCCTTGACCGCAAGCTCGTCGACAAGCGCGTCTTCCCGGCCATTGACATCCAGCGTTCCGGAACCCGCAAAGAAGAGCTGTTGATTCCCAAGGACGACTTGTCGCGCATCTGGGTGTTGCGCAAGGTGCTCAACCCTCTATCGCCCGTTGAGGCGATGGAACTGCTGATCAGCCGTCTGGAGAAGGTTCGCAACAACGCCGAATTCCTCCAGAACATGAATCAGCTGTAAGGCCGCTGTGCACGCGGACAGGCGGAAGGGCCTGCTCCGCGTGCACAGTGAGGCATCGTGGATTGGCCGAGAGGCTATCGGCTCGGACGCCAGACCGCCGCCTCTTTCCCGAATGCCCTCTCGCTGCTAAGATATATAAGTCGTGGGGCTGTAGCTCAGCTGGGAGAGCGCCTCGTTCGCAACGAGGAGGCCAGCGGTTCGATCCCGCTCAGCTCCACCATCAAATCACTCCCTGGCGCCATCCCCTTCATCTCCCTGCTGGCTTTGTGTCGTAATCCCTTCGCTGTGTCCCTGAATCGCCTTTGAGCTTCGCTTTCACGAAGAGTCCGTCCACCGCGTTCCGCCTCGACGATCGGCGCCGGAATACTCACACCGGCTTCCTCCGGCTCACGCAAACCCGCGCCGGCGTATGGCTCGCAATCGATATCTCTCCCTCATTGAATCCAGCCTCTGCCGCAAGCCGCCGCCAATCGTTCTCTGAAAACGCACGCGCAATCGAGACCGGCCCATCGTGCTGCACGAAAGGATGCAGTCCAGCCACCTTGGCAAACCACGAGAACAAGTAATACGGAATTCTGGCGCGGGACAAGTCGTTGACGAACCATCCTGCCAGCGCGTTCTGCTCCATCCAACGCAGAAACCGGACCACGTCGGCATCTCCAAGATGATGCGTAAACAACGAGCTCACGATGAGGGTAGGCGGCTCTTGAGCCTGGTAGGAAAATACATCTCCGCTCACCCAGCGAATGCGGCTATCCTCCCCGCTTTCCTGGGCGGCGATCGCGGTTGCATCCGGATTCAGATCGAGCCCGGTCAGTTCCATCGCTACGCCATTTTCGTAAGCCCATCGCTCGATGCGCCGCAGACTATCCCCGTATCCGCAACCCACATCCAAAAGCCGAACCGGGGCCGCATCGGCCTGAAGATGCAAACTGTCGAGCCACCCAAGCAGCGGTCGATATGCCAGGAACCAGCGATTCACGCGCGCCAGGTCCTGGAGGCACGCCCGCATCGTCTCGCGGCTGCAGGGTTCATCCATCAGTTCAGTCAGCTGCGCGCGGTATCGAAAGTCCAGTGCTGTCGACGATACGTTATGCGGCATGAAATAGCATGGTCTCCGCTGTGACACCCGGACCGAAAGACATGGCGCACCCCGTTTGTCCCGAACGTGCCCGCTCCAGCACCTGCTGCAAAACAAACATCACCGTGGCCGACGACATATTGCCAAAGCGCGCCAGGATATCGCGCGAAAAGGCCAGCGCTTCCGCGGGCAGTCCCATCCCCTGCTCCACCGCATCGAGAATGGTCCGGCCTCCCGGATGAACCGCCCACAAATCGATGGCGTCTGCCTTCTTCCCGCGCGTGAC
This sequence comes from Occallatibacter sp., assembly GCA_036488735.1. GTDB lineage: Bacteria > Acidobacteriota > Terriglobia > Terriglobales > Acidobacteriaceae > Telmatobacter. Next base: position 21,617 of record DASXHC010000039.1, on the reverse strand, counting down.
TTGATCCCCCGCCTCGCCCAGCGTCCGGCGAATCTCCCCGGGCACCTTGCCCGAAAGCTGCATGTCGAATCCCATCTCGCCAATGCGCCAGGTAATCAGATCGCTGGTCTGGGGCAGGTTTACCGCCAGAAAACTATCAATGGCCAACCCCTCCGCGTCTCCGCTCACAAGGCAGGCGGCGCAGCCATCGGCGAACAGAAGAAAAGAAAGTATCTGCTCCAGATCGGCCGTCTCCTTCAAGTGAAGAGAACATAGTTCCAGGTTCAGCACTAGCACCTTGGCCTTCGGTTCCGACCGAACTATGTGATGCGCGGACTTGAGCGCATTGATCGCCGCATAACAACCCATGAATCCGATCATCGTCCGTTCCACAGACGGATTGAGCCCCAGGTGTTTCACCATATCGAAATCAAGACCGGGCGCATAGAGACCGGTGCACGAGGTCACGATCACATGCGTGATTTCTTCGCGTACTTTCGCACTCAGCGAAAGCTTGTCGATCGCACAATGCGCAAGCCGCGGCGCGAATTTCTCGAACGCCTGCATGCGCCGCGTCGTCGTGGGAAAGTTGCCCGTAACGTAGAGATCCTCCGCATCGCGCCATGACGCGTCTCCCGTCGCGATGGGCTGCAGAAAGGAGTAGCGATGCTCGATCGCCGACATGCGCGCCATCCGGCGGAAGAGGTTGCGCATCGTCCCTTCGGGCAGCAGGCTCTCAGCAAAATCGATAAACGGGCGATGCACGTCGTGGGGTGGAACTGCCGTTGCAATGCGATTGATATACGCGGTCGTCATTCCCTGCCTTTCCCAGTGTTCTAGATATTGAATTGAATTTGCGCGATGCAGTTTAATTCAACCCGGTTGCTAGTTAGATGCATATGGATGCTTCAAAGGAAAGACAACGCCAGGCCATGGCGCCCGTCCCATCGAAATCGTCCCCGTTTCTTTACCATTCCATGCACCACCGGCATAACCTGCGCCGAATCACGCATCAATACGTATGGAAGGCGCGGGTTCAAGCGGCCGGTCTCGAGATGAAGGAGCAGCACACTCGATGCAGAAGCGTCGGAATCGGTCGACAAATGCTTCACCGCGCCCTCAGTTATGGAGACCACAGGGATGAGACTTTCCGGGCCCGCAAACGTTTCATCGTGTCCGGCCGCAGGTTCCCATGCCGGCGATGCGAGGATTGTGGGAAATGGCGAGATGGCGAACCTCGTGCGCACCCATAACTGGTCTCTCACGCCGCTCGGCCCCATCGAAAATTGGTCCAAAGAACTCATCGCCGTCGTCAATCTGACCCTCTCTTCTCCCACCCCCGCAAGGACCTTGTGGGGACCGGACCTGTTATTGATCTACAATGACAGCTATCGCACCATTCCAGGCAAGAAGCACCCTGAAGCCCTCGGCAAGGCCGCTCGAGACGTCTACAAGGAAGCATGGCATGTCGTCGGACCGCTGTTAGAAAACGCATTGGCAAGCGGCGAAACTTTCTATGTCGACAAGTTGCAGGTGCCCATCGACATGGGCAGCGGCATTCAGGACATCTATCTCGACTACACCTACAGTCCAGTCTATGAGAATGGCAAGGTTGCCGGCTTGTTTGGACTGTTGCGGGATGTAACCGGCGAAGTACTGGCCACCCGTCACCTCCGCGAAACAGAGGCGCGAGCGAGCCGCGTTCTTGAGAGCATTGGCGATGCCGTCATCGTCACCGACGTCGAAGCGCGCGTGGTGCAAATGAATCCGGTAGCGGAGAAACTTACCGGCTGGACTCTCGAAAACGCTGCCGGCTTGCCGCTTCATGAGGTCTTTCAAATTATCGATGAGACCTCCCGCGAACCTGTCGAGAGTCCCGCCGATAAAGTGAAACGGCTTGGCACCGTAGTCGGTTTCGCCAATCACACCATCCTCATCCGCAGGGACGGCGCAGAGACTTCCATCGATGACAGCGGCGCTCCGATCTTCGACGATGATGGCAATCTGACCGGCATGGTACTGGTGTTTCGAGACATCAACGAGCGCCGCTCCGCGGAGCGCGAGCGCACCGCCATCGCAACCCAATTATTCTTGGTGCTCGACGCCACTACCGACGGTGTCTTGAGCATCGATCGCGAATGGAAAATGATCTTCCGCAACCGGCGCGCCCAGGAGATTCTGCAACCCACCGGCGAATTGACGGGACGTCGTTTTTGGGACGTATTCCCCGCCACCATCTTTGAAGGATCCCCCTACGTCGAGCATTACCACCGCGCCATGAACGAGCGGATCCCGGGGCACTTCGAGGCCTACTACCCCGCCCCCCTCAACGCATGGTTTTCTCTCACCGTGCAGCCCGCCGATTACGGCATCGTGCTCTTCTTCCGCGACATCACTGCCCAGCGCATGGAGGCGGAGGCTCTGCGTGACAGCGAAGCGCGCCTCAACGCCATCTACAGCACCAGCCTCGAATACATCGGACTCATCACTCCCGAGGGCACCATCATCGACTGCAATCGCGCGTCTCTCGAATTCGCAGGCAACACGCGCGCCGACGTGGTCGGTAAATCATTTCCCGACACTCCCTGGTTCACCTCCACTCCCGGTTCGCCCGAATTTGTCCGCCGTGCCATCGCTTCCGCTGCGGCAGGGGAGACTGTTCGCTCCGAAATTTCCCTGGTCCGGCCCTCAGGCGACACCATGGTGTTCGATTTTTCTCTCACCCCGGTCCGCGATAAGGATGGAAATGTCAAGTACCTGGTTCCCGAAGCGCGCGACATCACCGAGGTCAAACGCACTGAGGCAGCCCTGCTCAAGAGCGAAAAGCTGGCCGCCGTCGGTCGTCTCGCCTCGTCCATCGCTCATGAAATCAATAACCCGCTTGAGTCGGTGATGAACTTGATCTACCTCGCGCGCCACTCCTCGCCGCCGGAGGCCGAGAGGTACCTTGACGTCGCCGATCAGGAAATTCGCCGCGTCTCCATCATCGCCAACCAGACGCTCCGCTTCCACAAGCAGGCTTCGAAACCCCAGGCCGCCACCAGCGCCGACCTGTTCTCCACCGTCATGAGCATCTACGAAGGAAGGCTGCGGAACGCCAAGGTCCGCGTCGAAAAGCGCTTTCGCACCGACAATCCCGTCGTATGCTTCCAGGGGGATGTGCGCCAGGTGTTGAACAACCTCGTCTCCAATGCACTGGAGGCCATGCCCTTCGGTGGGCGACTCCTCATCCGAAGCCGGGAAGGGCGAGACTGGAATACGAACAGGCCGGGTTTGATTCTTACCATTGCCGACAATGGAACCGGCATCAGCCCATCCGTGAAGAAAAATATCTTCGACGCTTTCTTCACCACTAAGGGCACGGCCGGCAACGGGCTTGGATTGTGGGTCTGCCAGGAGATCGTGGCGCGACACCATGGCGTTCTCCGGGTGCGAAGCACGCAACGCAAAGGCAGGAACGGCACCACCTTCGCTTTCTTCTTGCCCTACGATCCCGCTTGACCGGTCAATCTTCAAGTTGGAATCGGGTGCGGCCTGCAAAAATAAACGCCCGCCGGGATATCCGGCGGGCTTCTGACTGCGGCGCCTTCTTACTTAGTTGAACAGGTCCTTCATCTTTTCAATCAGCGTAGGCGACGTAGGCTTATTGTCGACATTCATCAGTTCAGCCAGTTTGCTCACAATCTCCCGCTGCGCCCGCGAAAGCTTGCGCGGCACCTGCACGATCACCTTCACCACCAGGTCTCCGTGTCCCTTCTCATTCAGGAAGGGAATACCGCGTCCGCGGATGCGCAATTCTTTGCCGCTCTGCGTCCCTTCGGGAATTTTGAGGTTGACAGGGCCGTCGATGCCGGGAATCTCGATCTCCGCGCCCAGCGCAGCTTGCGGAAAGCTGATCGGAACTACGCAATGCAGATCCTGCCCATTGCGTTCGAAGAAGTCATGGGGGCGGATGGCAAGCACGACGTACAGGTCGCCTTTGGTCCCGCCTGAACGGCCGGCGTCGCCTTCGCCCGCATAACGAATGCGCGTTCCATCCTCCACGCCCGGCGGAACCTTCACCGTAAGCTTCAGTTCCCTCGCCACCCGCGTTTCGCCGCGGCACGTCTGGCAAGGATCCCCAATGATCGACCCCGTTCCCCCGCACGCGCTGCACGTGCGCGCCACGGAGAAGAATCCCTGCTGATAACGAATCTGTCCGCGTCCCTGGCATTGGCTGCACACCGTGGGGCCGCGTCCCGAAGCACTTCCCCGCCCATTGCAGGTTCCGCACGTTTCCAGCCGGCGAATCTTGATTTCGGTCTCCGCCCCGAACATCGCGTCTTCGAAATCGATGGCCAAATCGAAGCGCAGATCGTCGCCGCGTTGTTGGCGCGAACCACGCTGTCCTCCGCCGCCAACATTGAACATCTCGCCGAACAAGTCGCCGAAGATATCGCCGATGTCGACACCACCCGCAAACGGCCCGCCAAAACCGCTCGACCCGGCCGCCCCTACTCCGGCGTGACCGTAACGATCGTATGCCGCGCGTTTATCCGCATCTCCGAGCACCTGGTACGCTTCGCTCGCCTGCTTGAATCGCTCTTCCGCGGCGTGGTCGCCCGGATTCCGGTCAGGATGATACTTCAGCGCCAGTTTGCGATAGGCACTCTTCAATTCTTGGTCGCTGGCATCGCGCGTCACGCCCAGCACCTCGTAATAGTCTGCTTTACTCACGCTCAATTTATTCTCTCTGCTGTTTGGGGTTGGAAACTATGCGCACCATCGATGGCCGCAGAAGCCGGTCGCGCAGCTTGTAGCCGCGCCGGATCTCTTCGGCAACGAAGTGATCGGGTAAATCCTCGCGCTCCACTGAGCCCAGTGCTTCATGGTAACGCGGATCGAATTCCTCTCCCACCGCCGGAATCGCTACGACCTGCATTTGGCGAAGAATTTCTTCCATCTGCTTCACAATCAGCTCCACGCCCGAGCGCAGCTGATCCGCCGAGCCGGTCGCCTTGAGGGCCAGTTCAAAATTATCCAGCACCGGCAGGAACTGCTCCACAACATTGCCCGTCGCGTAGTCGCGAAACTCCGCCTTTTCCCGCTCCGCTCGCTTGCGTGCATTTTCAAACTCAGCCTGCAGGCGCGCCAGCCGTTCCACCAGGTGGTCGCGCTCCGTCTTCAGTTGATTCAATTCAGCGCTGCCTGCCGGCTCCTCAACTACAGATGCGCCGCCCGCCGGAACGGTCTCGACCTCGGACGCGGCTGCGTCCGACCCGGAAGTTTCCGGCGACGCTCCTTCAGTCGCGCCTTCCTTGCTTTCAACAGTCGTCAATTCGTGTTCTTGGTTTGGCATACTTCTGTGCAATCTCCGAAAGATTTTCTTTATCTTTTTCAATGATAAATTCCGCTGGCCAAGCCGCACCGTCTCCATTTCGTCCGCTGATCGCCGACCGGCCAATGCGAACTCCGGTGGAACTGCACCGTCTCGTTTTGGCCCTCAATAAGAATGAACTCTAGTCGGAAGGAATTTCGAGAATGCGCTCGGAAAGTCGCGCGATATAACGCACTGCATGAATCATCTCCTGATACTGAATCCGGGTCGGTGCAATTACCGCCACTGTCCCCAGGCTGGCTTTGCCAAGCCGGGCGGGCGCGCCTATCAGTACCAGGTCCTGCATTGCCGGCGATGCCTGATCGAGCCCCACCACCACCCGCACCTCCTGCTGCCGCCCATCTACGTACGCCGTCAGCAATTCCACCAGCCGCTGCTTGGCTTCGAGCGCCAGCAACATCTGCCGCAGCCGCTCCCGATCCAACTCCGCCGCGATCAGGTTCGCCATCCCGTCCACAAAAAGCGCGGGACCGCTTTCGCCGCCCGCCAGCGCACCCTTCCGGCACAGTTCCTCCACCGATGCCAGCATCTGGTGGTACGCCGCGCGCTCCGCTTCCATCCGCCGCGCCACTTCGGCACGAATCCGCTCGACAGGCCAGCCGCGAAAGTTCTCGTTCAGATACCGCGCCGCGGTTTCCAGATCCACGTGAGACAGCTCCCGGTCCAGCACCAGCACCCGGTCCAGCACCGTCCCCGACTGGGTCACCAGCACGGCCAGCACGCGGCCCGTGGTCAATCGCGAAAAATGAATATGCTCCAGCACTTGCGCCGCGGTTGCGCAAGCCAGCGCCACACCCAGCCCGCTCGACAGCAATGCCAGCACCTGCGAAGTCCGCTCCAGGTATTCGTTGGTGCTCGAAATCCCGCTGAAGCTCTCTTCGATTTGACCGCGCCGTTCTTCACTCAGGGAGGTGTAGAGCGACTTGCCGGGCGGCTTGGCCATCAAGTCATCCACCGGTGCGCCCCCGGCCATCTGCCCTGAGCGGGTGATCTGTTCCACGTAATAGCGGAATGCCCCGGCCGTAGGCACTCGTCCGGCGGAGGTGTGCGGCTGCTCCAGCATCCCCGCTTCCGCCAGCGTCACCATCACATTGCGAATCGTGGCTGAACTGAGACCTTCCCGGTTGGCAAAAAAACGGGCAACTGCCTGAGATGCCACAGGTTCACCGGTGGCGATATAAAGCTCAATGATCGCCGTGAGCACCAGGCGCTCGCGATCCGACATCTCTCCAGCTCTCCCTTGGTCCGCTGGGCTAAATTCTTCCCAGTGCGCCAACGCATCAGGCAAAGTGTCAATACGCTTCAGTCGTTTACGGGGGCACCGACACAATTGCCCTCTTTAAGTTTAGGGGACTCGAACATCAAGGTCAAGGCAGCGCGCAGACAGCCTCCGGACTGCATCTGGCGCCCGCGCCTCCAGGCTCTTTGTTCCGTCCCTGGAAGCCCCGCGCAAGGCACCCACCCACATACTTCCTGCGTCGGCCGTCAGGCCCCAGGCTCCTCTCCGCAAGCAACCGATACCGCCCCGATGATCTCTTAGTGAATGTGAATATCCTGTTAATTGACAATAGTGTCAGCAGCAAGACTGGAGCTTATTAAGTGGCCAAGAAAGGTTCGAAGAGTCTGGCGGATCCGACCGTGCTCAAACCCGTCGACAAGCACGACGGCATTCTTCAAGTGATCATCGAAACACCCAAGGGAAGCCGAAACAAATTCGCTTTCGATCCCATTCAGAAAGTCTTCACCTTGCACAAAGTCCTGCCCGCGGGGATGGCGTTTCCCTACGACTTCGGTTTCTTGCCGCGCACCCTCGCCCAGGACGGCGACCCGATCGACGTATTGCTCTTGATGGACGAGCCCGCCTATCCAGGCATCGTCGTGCGCTCCCGCCTCATCGGCGTGATCGAGGGCGAACAACTGGATGGCAAGAAGAAGATTCGCAACGACCGTTTGCTGGCCGTAGCCGAAGCCAATCATCAGTACGCCAACATCAAGACCTTTGATGACCTGCCCAAACCGTTCCTGCACGAACTCGAAGAATTCTTCGTGAACTATCACCGCCAGGAAGGCAAGCAATACAGGTTGTTAGGCGTCCGGAATGCCCGTACTGCAATGCGTCTCATCAAGGATGCCCAGCGCGCGGCTTGAGAAGGTAAACATCATGTCTTCCCCCGCTGAAGAACTTCTCGCACGATTTCTCATTGGCGGAGTCATCGTCTCCATCTTTTCCGTGATCGCTGAAATCCTGCGGCCCAAAAGTTTCGCCGGTCTCCTCGGTGCTGCCCCATCCATCGCGCTCGCCACCCTCGGCATCACCATCGCCCGTCACGGCGCCATTTATGCGGCCGCCGAAACACGTTCCATGGTCTTCGGCGCGGCAGCCTTCTTTTGTTATGCAGCCGCTGCCAGCTGGATGCTTGTACGCTACAAAACGCAAGTCCTCGCCACCGCCGTGGGACTCATGCCCGTCTGGCTCGCTGCCTCTCTCGCGCTTTGGTTTTTCACTTCGCGCTAAACTCTCAAATTCCCCATGATAGTTCAAGCCAAACTCGGCGCTGTAAAGGGTATCGCTCTCCATGAATGGCTATTGCGCTTCGTCTTCGGCGGAATCGTCTGCGTACTCGCCGGCCTCATCTCCCAACGTTTCGGTCCCGGCATCGGCGGGTTGTTTCTCGCCTTCCCCGCCATCTTCCCCGCCAGCGCCTCTCTCGTCGAAGCACACGAAAAAAAGCACAAGGCCCGCGCGGGAATCGACGGAACCAACCGCGCGCGAACCGTAGCCGGCATCGATGCCGCGGGCACCGCCATGGGCTGCATCGGACTGGCCGGATTCGCCCTTACATGCTGGATCTGCCTGCCGCGTCTCGCCCCCGCCGCCGTCTTCTCGATCGCTGGCCTCGTCTGGCTCATTCTCTCCGTCGCCTTCTGGCTCTTGCGCAAGAGCCGCGTCTTCAGAAATATGCGCGCCGGCAAAGTCCGCCTGCATGCTTTCAGATCCTGGTGACCCTCTGGATCGCAACGCATGGCCCGAGCGCGACATCACCTCCAACGAAGGCATAATAGAAAGGAACGGAGGGGCGACGAGAATGATGAGGGTCCACAAGGCATGGCTGGCGTTGGCGTTCCTCGGAGCCGCTGTTTCCAGTACGGCCGCTCAGACCGCGGTCGCACCGCCACTGGATGGTGCTTCCGGCTCGGCCGGTTGGCGCCAGCAAGTCGACGCCTGGCGTTCTCAGCGCGAACACGAATTGGCCGCCCCCGATAGCTGGTTGACCCTCATCGGTCTGGAATGGCTCAAGCCGGGAATCAACTCCTTCGGAGCCGCGTCCGACAACCTCGTCAAAATTCATGCCCAGGCCCCTGACCACATCGGTCTGCTCACCGTTTCCGGATCGACGGTCCAACTTCTTGCGCCCAATGGCGGCTTTCCTGCCGACCTCAAGCTCGACAACGCACCCGCCCGCGAAGGCACTCTGAGCGCCGACGATACCAGGCCCTCCACGCTCACCTGGCACGGACTCACCATGGTGGTGTTGCCCCGCGGTGGACGCTACGCCCTGCGCATCAAGGACGCCGCATCCCCCACCCGCACTGCCTTTCACGGCCTGCACTGGTACGAGCCGGACGCGCGCTTTCGCGTCACCGCCAAATGGATTCCGTTTGCTCCCCCGCGCGTCGAGAAGATCCCCACCATCATCGGCACCACGTTGGACATGCCCGCGCCCGGCATCGCAGAATTCGTTCTCAACGGCAAGACAATACGCCTCGAGCCCGTCCTCGAAGGCGGCGAAAAGGACAAGCTCTTCTTCATCCTCCGCGACGAAACCAGCAAGACCACCACCTATCAGGCCGCGCGCTTCCTGCACACCGGTCTCCCCGACCACGGCCTCGCCCAGCCGGGCGCTCTCACGCTCGACTTCAACGAGCTCTACAACCCGCCCTGCGCTTACACGCCTTACGCCACATGCCCCCTGCCGCCTGACCAGAATCGCCTCGCCGTCGCCATTGAAGCCGGTGAGCAGCGCTACTCCCACTGATCGCTCGCGTTGTCCGATGATCCGGAGACTGCGATGAGACTCGGCCGGCTGTGCCTCCATATGATCCTGCCCGGAGTGCTCCTTCTGGCCGCCCGGCATCTCCAAGCACAGGCAGGTCCGCCCTTCCAGACTGACGATCCCACCCCCGTCGATTACGGGCACTACGAGTTCTACATCTTCGGCACGGTCGATGGCACGCCGGTCGAACTCGACCCCACCGGCCCCGCCTTTGAATTCAACTGGGGCGCCGTGCCCCGCGTGCAGTTGCATGTCATCTTTCCCACCGGCGCAGTCCTGCCCTCCAATAAGCCCATCTACGCGCCATCCGGTGCCGGCCCCAGCGCCTTCGGCATCACCGACACCGAATTCGGTTTGAAGTGGGGCTTCATCAAGCAGACCAGGCACCGTCCCCAGATCGGCTCCTTCACCATGCTGGAAGTGCCAACCGGCGACTCCAACAAGGGCCTCGGCGTGGGCCGCGTCTGGTACAAACTTCCTCTCTGGGCAGAAAAGGAATTCGGCCCTTGGAGCCTCGTGGGGGGAGCCGGATACACCCTCGTCCATCAAACCGGATATCGCAGCTACCCCTACAGCGGCGTTCTCCTCAAACGCGAGCTCAACAAGAAACTCGAGCTCTCCATCGAATCGTTCTCCCACGCCCGCGAAGGTCCGGCGTCGGCACAAACCCAGGCCTCGTCCCTCATCGACGCCGGCGGCTACTACCACTTCAAGGCCCCCGGCTTGCAGCTTCTCTTCGCCTACGGCCATTCCATCGCCGGACAGACCGAAAACTACGGCTACCTCGGCCTCTACAAAACCTGGGGAAAGGACAAAGGCAAGGACGACGACAAAGCCGGCCAGCAAGACAAGAAAGACTAACCCCGCATCACCGCCTCGCCCACTCTGACCCTCGGTCTGCGAAGATCGCGCCCTCCCCCGACAGCCGCATTTTCATGTTAGGTTGAAGCAAAAGCGCGGTTTAATCTAAACCTATGCTCACCCAATTCAGAGTGTGTCTCCTCTTGGCCCTGACCTCCGGCCCAAGCCTGTTCGGCGCCGATTTTGCCATGAAGGTCACCGACAAGAATTACCTCGATACTCAGGGTTTTAGCGTATTTCTCTACGACAGCACGTATCATCCCGTTTTTGTCGACCAGAAGAACACCGCCATGGAGATGATCTTCCACGGCCAGCGCATCGCCACCAACGGCGACGTGCGCCTGATGCCCACGCCTGAGCAGTGGGACCTGGTGGCAACTCTCAAGGGGCGCGAGGCCGATAAGGCCAACAACCGGCTCACCGCCAACCTCGCGTTCCCGACCTTCGATCTCAGCTACACCCTCGAAGTCGCGGCGGAACCAGGAGGCGTCAAGGTCAGCATCAATCTCGACAAGCCGCTCCCGGAAAAACTGGCCGGGCGCGCCGGCTTCAACCTGGAGTTCCTGCCCTCGATCTACATGGGCAAGGCTTTCCTGGTAGACGGAACCAAAGCCGGCATCTTCCCGCGCACGCCGGACGATCCGATGGTCAAGGTGCTTCCGCTGGCCGATGAGCCGAAAAAGGCCTACTACCTCGAGGACTGGGACAAGGCCAAGGGATACACGCAGCCGCTGCCGTTCGCCCAAGGCAAGAGCATCACCCTGGGCATCGACGACCCGCTGGCCCGCATCAACGTCAAGTCGGATACGTCTGACCTCATGCTCTTCGATGGGCGCAACCGCGCCCAGAACGGCTGGTTCGTGCTGCGTTCGCTGATCCCCTCGGGCAAGACCGCCGGCGCCATCGTGTGGCACATCCGGCCCGACGTGATTCCGAACTGGACGCGGCCCCCGATGATCGCGCACAGCCAGGTGGGTTATGCGCCAGCTTTCTCCAAGGTCGCAGTCATCGAACTCGACCCCAAATACGACGGCCCCAAGACCGCCAAGGTCCTGCGCCTGATGGAGGACGGATCGTACCAGCAGGCATTCGAAGGCCCCATCACGCCTTCAACGCCCTGGCTGCGCTACGTCTATTCGAAATTCGATTTCACCCCGGTCCAGGACCCCGGCCTGTACGTAATCGAGTACGCCGGCCAGCGCACGGCGGCCTTCCCCATCTCCAGCGACGCCTACGCCACCATCTGGCAGGACAGTCTCGACCATCACCTTGCCGTGCAGATGGATCACGTTGCGGTGCGCGAAGCCTACCGCGTGTGGCATGCCGCTTCGCATCTGGATGACGGCCGCCTGGCTCCCGTGGTCGGCGAGCAATTCGACGGCTGGAATCAGGCCACGGCAAGCGACGGAAAATACAAAGGCGGCGATCACATTCCGGGGATGAACGTGGGCGGCTGGTACGATGCCGGCGACTTCGACCTCGAGGAACCAGCGCAGCTCAGCGTGATTCAGAGTCTGGCCCTGGCGCAGCGCGAATTCAATCTCAAGTACGACGAGCTGACCGTGGATGAAAACGCGCGTGAGGTTGAGATGCACCGTCCCGACGGCGTGCCCGATACCGTGCAGCAAGTCAAGCACGGCGCACTCCTCATCCTGGCGCAGTTCCACAATATCGGCCACGCCATCCGCGGCACGCACGAACCCGATCTGCGCCAATATACGCACTTGGGCGACGGAGCGTCGAAGACCGACGGCCGCATCTATGACCCCAGGCTCGGTCCCAACGAAGTGAAGGGCGACTACTCCGGCAAGCCGGACGACCGCTGGATCTTCTCCACCAACAACCCGTTTTTCCAGTGGAATGCTATTGCGGCGTTGGCAGCAGCGGCCGACACGCTGAAAGGCTATGACAACGCTCTCGCCAAAGACTGCCTCGACACCGCCATCAAGGCGTGGAACGACGAGAAGGCTCACCCCACGCCCCCGGCGGGCCGCTCCTTCGGCGGGGAAGCTCCGGCAGGCGTTCTCGGAGGCGGCGTCCTGGCCGCGTCGCAGGGTTCGGTGTCCGGCCCCGGCGCTCCCGCACATGCTGCCGCCACCCCCGCGCCGCCAGCCCCTCCCGCCGGCCGTGGCGGCTTTGGCATCGGACCGGACTGGGCCGCGGCTCTGGAATTGACCATCGCCACCAAGGGCGCCGAGCCCTACAAGTCCCGTCTGAAGGAATTATTCCCGCAGATGATCACCCCGCAGCAGATGGACTTCCGTGGTTGGACCGCGGTCCGGGCCTTGCCTTATCTGGACGCGAGTGCGAAAGAGCAGATGCGGGAAGCGGTGAAGACATACATGGCGGGCCTGGACAAGCAGTTGGACGCCACCCCGTTCGGTGTGCCGCCCAGCCTCGGCACCTGGGGCGGGTCGGGCGCCGTGGTGGATATGGCCATCCGCATGTATTTCCTGCACAAAACGTTTCCGGACCTTGTGAGCTCCGAATACACTCTGCGCGCCGTCAACTACATTCTCGGCACGCACCCGGTATCCAGCACTTCGTATGTAGCCGGAGTCGGTACGGTCTCGAAGACCAGGACGTACAGCAACAACCGCGCCGACAATTCTTACATCCCAGGCGCCGTGATTCCGGGATACATCATCATCAAGCCGGATTTCCCGGAATGCATCGACGACTTCGGATTCCTCTGGTTCGAGGATGAAGCCGTCGTGGCCGGGTCGGCAAGCTGGGTCGTGGCCAGCAACGCCGCGGACGCGATCACGCGGGAATCGAAATAGGGCCAGTACAAAAGAGCGCCCGGCGCCCCTGGGGGTGCCGGGCGCTTTCTTGTTTTGGAAAACTCCCTTGCGGCGCCGGCTTCCATCGCACCCCGAAAAGGGCATCAAAACAGGATGCCGGCAAGTGCGCGCAAGTTTTTTACGGCTGCGCCATAAACGCTTTCAATTCAGCAACCTGCATTTTGTTCGGGTCCACAAGTATGTACGGATCGGGGCCGAAAACACGAGAAATCGCAAAACACGCCGTTTTGGGCGTTTTTGTGCTCCCTGCGAAATCGAGCCCATAGGCCACAAAACAAGCCACTTACGCCGCACGCCCCGCACGCGCGATTTTTACCCCCTGCCCAAACTCGGCAAAAAACACTCTCTTTCTGCGCCCAGAAAATCTTTACTTCGATGGGGCGCCAAGTTGACTACTTAATTAACAAGGTTGAGCCTCCAGGCAGAGTCAAGCACGCTTCCAAATTGCGGACAATTTTCCTCCCCAACGAGCCCTCTTTTTCGCTGCCTGTTTAGCCCCTGCGCCATGGGCTGTTAGATTCTAGATAGGCCTCACCCATTCTCGTTGTGGCTGTCCTTCAGCCCGCTTCCGGTCGTAGAAAGGGCGCCTGTCAGGAAGCCATGTCCCATCCCACTGAAGACCTGCGCATTCAATGGACCAAGGTCGTTCTCCCTCCCGTCTTTCTTGAGGAAGAGCGCCCCACCTCCGAAGCCGCCATCGCGACCATCTTCAATGCGCGCCTCGAAATCACGCGCATCCTCGCCAAACGTGACTCGCGCCTGCTCGTATTGGTCGGGCCCTGTTCCATTCACGACACCAGGGCCGCGCGCGAATACGCCGCCCTGCTCCAGGGCGCCATTGCCGAATTCTCCACCGACCTGCGCATCGTGATGCGCGTGTACTTTGAGAAGCCCCGCACCATCCTGGGATGGAAGGGCCTCATCAACGATCCCTATCTCGATGGCTCTTTCAAAATCAACGATGGCCTGCGCATGGCGCGCCACCTTCTGCTCGACCTCGCCGAGATGGAAGTGCCCGCAGGGACTGAGTTTCTCGACATGATCTCCCCTCAATACATTGCTGGACTTGCAAGTTGGGGAGCCATCGGCGCTCGTACCACCGAAAGCCAGGTCCACCGCCAGCTCGTCTCCGGCGTCTCCTGCCCCGTCGGCTTCAAGAACGCAACATCCGGCGATGTGCAGGTAGCGATTGAAGCCATCCTGTCCGCGGCACACTCCCACACCTTCCTCGGCCACACCCATTACGGCCAGTCCGCCATCTTTGTCACCAGCGGCAATTCCGACTGCCACATCATCCTCCGCGGCGGCCGCAAATTAACCAATTACGATGCCGCCAGCGTGGCGCAAACAACTGCTCAACTGGAACAGTCAGGATTGACTCCGCGCATCATGATCGACTTCAGCCACGCCAACAGCAACAAAGACCACACCCGGCAGGCGCTGGTATGTCACGATGTCGCTGCCCAGATCGCCGCGGGCGATCGCAATATTGTCGGCGTCATGATCGAAAGCAATCTAGTCTCAGGAGCACAGAAACTCATATCCGGCCAGAAGCTGGTCTACGGCCAAAGCATCACCGACGCGTGCATTGACTGGCCTGAAACGCACTCGCTGCTCTCCGAACTGGCTGCGGCCGTGCGCGCACGCCGTGCTCTCTGATCGCAAATCTTACTCCAACACTAACTCCCACTCCTGCCCCGTCAGATCGTGGCCGAAGCTGTGGTGCGCTTCTTCCTTCACCAGGCGAAAACCAGCGCGCTGATAAATGCGGTGCGCGGCGGTAAGAATACTCTGCGTCCACAACACGACCTTCTTGTATCCAGCCGTGCGAGCAAAGCCAACGCACTCTTTAACCAGAGCATCGCCAAGTCCGAGACCGCGGGCGCTTGGGTCCACAAACAGCAGCCGCAGCTTGGCTGTTTGCAATTCGCCTGGATGTTTCACCAGAAAGATGTGACCCACATTTCGTCCATCCATCTCCGCAACCCAGCAGCGTTCCCGGCTGGCATCGAAGTTGATTACAAAGTCTGCCACGATCTTCGCAACCAGCGCCTCGAATGTCTCATCCCATCCGAATTGCCGCGCATATCCAACCGCCTCGCTGTAGACCACCCATCCCATATCGCCAACCCGATGCGGCCTCAGGACATACTGCTTTCGAATCCCGCGCGGCTTTAGAACCTCTTCGATAACTTGCATGGAGTGGAGCAGTTCGGCGCGGGCCGTAGGCGCAAGGCTCTCGAGAATTTCCTCGGCCTGACGGTCGGAAAGCGCGTTCAGCTTTTTGAATGCCGACTTCCCGCGGGCGGTTAGTCCAATCGTTGTCGAGCGTCCGTCTCGATGCGAACTCTTCTTCCGCAGAAGCTTACTTCGCTCGAAGTTGCGCAACATCCGGCTCAAGTAGCCCGGATCCAGTCCAAGCTCGCCCGCGATTTCACTGGCCGTAGGCGAGTTGCGATTTGCCAGCTCGTAGAGAAGGCGCGCCTCGGCTAACCCGAATTCGCTGTTCAACAAACCTTCGTTCAGCGTGCCGATGAACCGCGTGTACATGCGATTGAAGCGGCGAAATCGGCCGGTCTCGGTGGCAGGCTCTATCGAAATATCCGCGGAAGCAGGCATGAAGATAGCTTCAAACGATTTAGTTGACTTTGTCAACTATATTCAATTCCTCATGTTTTGGAGAAAACGGGTCGGACGCGGCGTTCTCTGCTAAAGTTCTTGGCTATGAATACCAGTTCGACCTTTCGCGCTTTGAAATTCCTCGCTCTCATCATGATGATCGCGGCAAACCTCTTGGCCGTGAGTGCCAATGCGCAGGCGCCCGCTCCGCAAGTTCCGGACTGGGCGCAGCCTGGTTCGCCCACGCACGTCCAGGTGCCCCCGCCGGCCGACTTCCATCGCCCCAGCACAAACTTCAACACCCCCATCGGCATCTTTGACGGCCAATCGGATATTGGCAGCGCCGTCGTGCCCGGAAGCGCCAGTTTTGACCCGTCGACAAAGCAGTACACCCTTCACTCCGCGGGCTATAACATCTGGTACACCCGCGACGAATTTCGCTATCTATATAAGAAGATGTCCGGCGACGTTTCACTCGCAGCCGATGTAACCTTTCCCGATCCGAAAGGATATGGCGATCGCAAAGCGGTCCTCATCATTCGGCAGTCTCTTGATGACGATGCGAAGGAAGCTATGATCGGAGAGCATGGCGTGGGCATGATTCATCTCGCGCAGCGTCCGGAAAAAGGCGCCAGCATCAATGACCTGCAATACCGCTTTGGCGGCGGCCTCAACGGCGTACTGGCAAAGCGCATCGGCATCGAAAAGCATGGCGATTCAATCGCCATCTTCATCAGCCTCAAGGGCGAGCCGATGCACCAATTCGGGCCGCCGATCACAATTCACTTCGACGAGCCATTCTACGTGGGCATCGGCTTCTGCTCGCACCTGCCGGCCACTGTCGATACAGGCGTGCTGTCGGATGTAACGCTGGAAAACTCCGCCGGCAAAGTTCAATAACCGCTGCAGCGTGGTGTAAGGATTTATCGCGCCCCTTGCTTCACAAACTGCCGCGCCGCCAGCATAATCATCGCGCAGCCCATCACGATAAGCACCAGGGCTTTGCTCCAAAGTTCCCCGATGCCTGCGCCGCGCAGGATGATGCCGCGCAAAATTTCGATGTAATAGGTTGCCGGGATCAGCCGGCTGATTCCCTGGAAAAATTTCGGCATGTTGTCGATTAGAAAGATATAGCCGGAGAGAAAGACAGAAGGCAGAATTGTACCCATCGACAATTGAAACGCTTCCGCCTGCGTATGCGCGCGCGTTGAGATCACCAGTCCCAGTCCGAGCACGGTCAGCAGAAACGGCACTGACATCGCGAGCAATAACATGACACTCCCGTGGATAGGCACGCGAAAAATAGCCACCATCACCAGGAGTATCGCGCAAAGTTCCAAAAACGCCAGCACTCCGTATGGAATCATCTTGCCAACCATCAGCCCCAGCGGAGCAACCGGCGTCATGGTGAGTTGTTCCAATGTGCCGCGCTCACGCTCGCGCACCAGGCTCAAGGCGATGAGCAGTATCGTCATCACCTGCACCAGAATCGCGATCAGGCCCGGCACGAAGAAATTCGCCGAACGCGTGGCGGGGTTATACAGAACCGAAGGCCGCACTTCGATCGGCATCACGCCGCCTGGAAGAACGCGAACCAACGATTCCTTCAGCGCGACTCCTGTCGAAGTGCTTACCGCCTGTCCAGCTACGGTTGAATCCGAACCATCGACCAACACCAGCACACTCGCCTGCGTCCCATCTTCAATCCTTCGCGCATAGTCAAACGGAATGCGGATGCCCGCACGCGCTTTCCCCGATCGAATCGCCTCGTACATCTCAGCGGGCGAACGCGCATCGATTCTCAAATCGAAAACATCCGAGCCGGCAAATCTCTCCAGCAATCGCCGGCTCTCCTGCGTATGCGATTCGTCGAACACTACCGTGGCGATCTGCCGCACATTGGTATCGACTGCGAATCCAAACAGAAACAGCTGCAGCATGGGAATGACGAGCGCAAAAAAGAGCGTTCCCCGATCGCGCAGGATGTGCAGAAATTCCTTGCGGCAAACCGGGACCAGCCCGCGAAAGAGGCTTTTCATCGTGAGGCCGCCATGGTGCGATAGGTTAACGTAACAAACACATCTTCCAGCGATGGATCGATAACCTCCACACGCGATCCCGGGATTTGTTCGCGCAGCGAATTCAATTGATTCTCATCTGCCAGCGCATGGATCGAGTGGCCGAAGATCGTCGCCTCGCGGACGCCTGGCATCCGGCGCACATCATGGAGCCTTGCGGACGGATTCGCGACCGTGATTTGAATGCGCGAAGTGCCGGGCGGATTCGCATCGGGCAGTCGTTGCAACTCGGCCACCGTGCCCATGGCAATCAACTTTGAAAGATAGATATATCCCACGCGCCCACACCGCTCCGCCTCATCCATATAGTGAGTGGTCACGAAAAAGGTGACGCCTTGCCCGGAAAGCTGAAAGAGCAAATCCCACAATGCCCTGCGCGCCACGGGATCGATGCCGGCCGTTGGTTCATCGAGGAACACCACTTGCGGCGAATGAATGATCGCGCAGGCCAGCGCCAGCCGCTGCTTCCATCCACCGGAAAGCTGGCCGGCGCGCCGCTGCATGTAGGGCTCGATACCCGTCAATTCCTGGACTTCGCGTGTTCGCGTTTCGGCGCGCTGGCGATCCAACCCGTACACGCCTGCGTAGAATGCAATGTTCTCCGCGACCGTGAGATCTTCATACAAGCCGAACTTCTGCGACATGTAACCCACGTGCCGCCGGATCTCCGCAGCATCTTTGCGAATATCCATGCCTAGAATCCGGCCGGTGCCTGTGGTTGGCGGCAACAGTCCGCACAATGCCTTGATGATGGTCGTCTTTCCCGAACCATTGGGTCCGAGAAATCCGAACACTTCGCCCTTCTCGACGGCGAAGCTCACATCGTTGACGGCTGTGAAGGAGCCGAAGCGAATGGTCAGATGATCGGCCTCAATGATGGCGGTCATTCGAGACGCACCGTCGCCGACATGCCTGATTTCAGCGCCTGTTGCGCGTTGTCGACATACACCTTTACGCCAAATACCTGGTGCTCGCGGTCGCTCTTGGTTTGAACATTGCGAGGAAGGAACTCGGCCTGCGATGCGATTTGACCGACATGGCCCTCGAAGGCGCGGCCTGCAAAGCTATCTACTCGCACCGTGGCTCTTTGGCCTAAGCGAACATGCGCAAGTTCCGTTTCCGGCACATAAACTTTGACCCAGAGCTGCGAAGTTTCGAGCATCGTGATCACGATGCGCCCGGCGGGAACCAGGTCGCCGGGCCGCACACTCACAACTTCCACCACCGCATCCGCCGGAGCGGTAAGTTCCGCTTCGCGCAGGCGAGCGTCTAGTTCCGCGACGTGACCCTGCGCTTCATCGAAACGTCCACGCGCCGTTTGGATATCCTCTTTGCGAAATCCTTTGCGAGCCAGTACGGCGGCCGCCTGCGCCTGCTTAAATCGGCCCTCCGCCGCATCCAGATCTTCAACGCGCGTTCCCGCTTGCAACAACGCCAGCCGCTGATGCGCTGACTCCGCGCGCTGCAGCGCCGCATCGCGCTTGTCGCGTGCATCGTCAAATTGCTGTTTGGAAATGGTATCGCTGGCGATCAGCTTCTCCATCCGCTTGAAGAAGATCTCGGCATTGCCGGCATCGGCGGTCGATGCGGCAAAATCTGCCTGGGCCTGATCGATCTCCTGACGACGCGGCCCGTTGCACGCCGATTCCAACGCCGCGCGCTCGACGTTGGCTGTGGCTTCAGCCTGCTCAATCTCTTCAGGACGATTTCCGCGCTGCATTTTATCCAGGTCGGCGCGGGCTTGTTCGAGGGATGCCTG
Source organism: Occallatibacter sp. (assembly GCA_036488735.1). Lineage (GTDB taxonomy): Bacteria > Acidobacteriota > Terriglobia > Terriglobales > Acidobacteriaceae > Telmatobacter. The sequence goes on along the minus strand of DASXHC010000039.1, from coordinate 2,085 downwards.
CGCCTGAGAGCGCTGCGCTTTTAACTCGTCACACTCGAATCGTACCAGCGGCGAACCCGCACGAATGATTTGGCCCTCTTCAACGGCCACGAGTACCACCCGCCCGCCAATCTTCGAGCCGATCTGAATCTCCCGCGTCTCCACCGTGCCTGAATACTCAATGCTCCTGTGTCGGCTCATCCAGGCAAACGCGAGCCAGATCCCGGGAAGCACCACGATTACCAGCACGGCTATCAGTGCGCGCCTTTTCATGCCACGCCTTTCCCCAGCACAATGCCGCGACGACCACCTCCGTTGCGTCTTCTCGCGCGGTTCCCATTAGACCTTGCGAGGCAGGGTGGCAAAAGGTTTCCAGCAAAGGTTCCGGAGTTATTTAAATCTGGGTTAAAGCATATTCCCTGTTCCAGATTATTGCCGTCGATCACTAATCTCCCACACGGTCACCGCGCAGTACGATTTGTCCAACCAGGTTCAACTTCCGGGTTCGGGATGGGGAACGGTAATAGCATCAGCGTAACGGAAGATTTTTTCCGCCTTAAAGCGGGGACGATAGATAATGTCGGAGTTAAAGGATTCCGAGGTGCCAGATGGGGATGTCAAGAGGCTCATCGGCTTGGATCTGCGCCTGCTTCGTATCAGTTGCCTTTCTCACCGGAGCAACTGCAACCGCTCAGAGCCCAAATTATCATTTGGAATATGTGCCGGATGGTGCACAAAGGACCTGGATTGTTCTGGTCAATGACTCACCAAACACCATCGAGTTCGTTTCCCTGCTTCAAGAGTGCTCCCTGGTACGACAAGGCACCGTGGTAGATGCCCTAGACCGCCCTGAGTACTCTCTGCTGATTCGCGACGCGGCAAACAATCTCTCGCGAAGCATCGGTCCGGAGCAGGGTGGCACTTGGGAGTTACTTTTTTTTGAGAATTCCGAGAAATCAAAGTACGTAGGAGAATGCGCACCGCGTGTGGAGTTCATTCTTTTTGGCGATGGGACTTACGAAGGTAAGGAATCGTACGCGCATTATTTGAAGACACAGCGGGACGGCATGTTCGCCAGCGTCATCGAATGGCTGGAGATCCTTAATAGGAAGAGAGCTGACGAATCCAGTGCGATTGAATTAGAAAAAATGGCGGGTCAGCGCCGTGATAAAGAAGCTCAGAAAGTTCTGGAATACTGCAAGCCCGGCCGAATTGACTGTGAGGAAACAGCGCGACTGGTTGCCGGGTTTTGGGCTGGAAAATGGGAAGTGGATGCTGCAATTGGTAGTTGTATCCATGTTAGCGAAATGGCGGGTCGGGACTGGTGCGAAAATGACCGACCGCCCGGACAGGTTGTCCAGTACACAATGGATTACTTGGAACGGTGGAAGAGCAAAATCGAAGAAGATCCTGCGATGAAAAGGCTCAGAGAAATCTTCCCGCCATCCGCGCCGGCCGTTGACAAGCGTAATCCTAGCTAGGAGAGACACCTCAACGCAAAAAAGCCATGCCCGAAGGCATGGCTTTTTCGTAAAGATTATTGCCGGCGATCACCTAATCTCCCACACAGTCGCCCGTGCAGTACCATCGGCCCAGCGAGGCTTAACTTCCGTGTTCGGGATGGGAACGGGTGATCCCTCGCAGTATGGTCACCGGCAAACTTGAGTGGCGCTTGGCGGGTGGTTGCCCGCAGCCTGCCGCGGCGTCTGTTTTGTTCCGGATGACTTCTCCCGGAGGCCCACAGGAACGCGGATTGCAATCTGGCGCCAGAAATTTGCACAGCATCAGAGCTGAATGCAACGAAATTGATTGTTGTTACAAAGCGCTTGTAAGAAGAAAGTCCGTCGTACTGCGCGGAGTTAATTCTATGGACAAGCCGAACGGGCGATTAGTACTGGTAAGCTACACGCATCACTGCGCTTCTACCTCCAGCCTATCAACCAGATGGTCTTTCTGGGCCCTTCAGGGAGATCTCATCTTGGGGCGTGCTTCCCGCTTATATGCATTCAGCGGTTATCACAACCGAACTTCGCTACCCAGCCGTGCCCTTGGCAGGACAACTGGAACACAAGAGGTTCGTCCATCCCGGTCCTCTCGTACTAAGGA
>DASXHC010000033.1:0-325033 GCA_036488735.1 Occallatibacter sp. | reverse complement strand
GAGTTTCTTGCGCTGCCAGTCGCACCTGAGAAGCATAAACGAAATGCCCGTGGCTAAAGCCATTTGTAACGCAGAAGGAATTCAGGGGCCTGAAGGCCCCTGCTCCCTCCCTTGGCGACCTGTTCATTTCTTAAATTCCGGTCGAGTGACCGCCAATGCGGAAGTTTCGAGGCGGCCGCGGAAGTTTCGCAGCGCAAACATCACAGCACAGCGGGGAGTCTGTTTGATCGCGCCCGAGTGGTCTCCCCTCCGGAAATCACCGCTTCAGCAACGCTCCCGCGTGCCCAGTAATCCGGCGTGCCGGTGAGTCGGGATCGGGTTACCGTTGCCAAGGTATGTGCCTGCTGTCGCACGATGCCCCGAAAGTCGTAAACTGTGTGCATCACAGCCCTGTAGTATTAGGTGCAAGCCGCAAGCCAAGTGTTTTCAGTGGGTGTACGTGCGGGCCCGTGCCGGAGAAGCAGATGTTCAGAACCTGGAACTGGTGCAGCGCGAGGAAAGTTACCTTGCCGCAGCTGGCGGCTGTCGCGGCGCTTTCGACGGGGCTCTCCCTGGGTCTGACTTCGTGTACAACGGTAGCGGGATTTTCTCAGCCCAGCCTGGTGCGGGTCATCGATGCTTCGTATATCGCGCCGGCGGTGAACATCTACGTCGAGAAGACGCTCTTCGCGGGCAACATCGGCGAGGGTTACATCTCCAACTACGGCACGGTAACGCCTTCGCCCGCGGCCCAGGTGCAGGTGACGCAGGCCACAGGCGGCAAATCGCTGGTAGCCGCGGGAGTGACGCTGAATGCGGGTGCGCAACACTCGGTCTTTCTCACCGACAACGGCGCGGCTCCCACGGAATACCTGGTAACGGTGCTGGAAGACCAACAGACCGCGGCGGCTTCGGGCCATTCGGCCTTTCGATTTTTGAACCAGGCGCCCCGGACCGGCGCCGTGGACGTTTATATGGTTCCGGGGAGCACAACGCTGGCCAACACCCTGCCCATCTGCACGGCTTTGCCGGTGGGTTCGACGTGCGGATATGTCAGCTTCGCTTCGCAGACGGTGACGATGGTAATTACGCCCACGGGCGCGATTACGCCGAAGTACACCTCCACGGCGCTGGCGCTTACGGGCGGCGAAGTGCGGACCGTGGTGATCGTCGACAGTCAGTTGACCAGCAATCCCCCGGTTGAAGTCGTCATCGCCAAGGACGTCAATTAGAAGCGGTCCGGGTTGCCTGCAGCTGCCGCGGAAGTCGATAGAATTCGATTCGATGGTTGTTTCCGCGCTCCACCGCAAACTACTCATATTTTCAATCTGGCTTTCGACCGCGGCCGTCGCATTCGCCGCCGACGGCTATCGCATCGTTCACGCCTACCCCCACGATGCGCAGGCGTTTACGCAGGGTTTGCTGTTTCTGGATGGACATCTCTACGAGAGCACGGGGCTGAACGGCAAGTCGTCGCTGCGTATGGTGGATCTGGAGAGCGGCCGCGTGCTGCAGCAACAACCCGTCGATAACAAGTATTTCGCAGAAGGGCTGACGGCATGGGGCAGCACGCTGGTGCAGTTGACGTGGGAATCGCACGTGGCGCTGGTGTACGACCGCTTCAGCTTCCGCTTGCTGCGCACGTTTGCCTATACCGGCGAAGGGTGGGGACTCACGGCGGATGCCAAGTCGCTGATCCTCAGCGATGGAACCGCCACCCTGCGCTTCTTCGATCCCGCGACGTTTCACGAAGTGCGCAGTGTGGAGGTGACAGATCACGGCAAGCCAGTCACGGAGATGAACGAACTGGAGTATGTGCGTGGAGAGATCTACGCCAATATCTGGCATGCAGACCGCATCGCGCGCATCGCGCCGGCAACCGGCAAAGTGCTGGGTTGGATCGACCTGAAAGGACTGCTTCCCGACAAGGAACATTCAAGCGCTGAAGCGGTGTTGAACGGCATTGCCTACGATGCAGCGCACAACCGGCTGTTCGTGACTGGCAAGTTGTGGCCGAAATTGTTCGAGATTGAAGTGATCCCCGAAAAGAAGCCGCGGAAGAAATAACGCGGCCCCCAAAAAGGAACATCCGGATCGGGACTGGGCTCATGAGGATTGGGCGCGCCGTCACATCGAGTGCGGTAGCCGCCGGGTATACTCGTCGCCAAGGTTCGGCCCATGGACTTCTCGGTACTCTCCGTTCCCAGCATTCTGCAGAATGCTGCCATCCTCACCATCATCGTGGCCTTCGCGGGCTACGCCTTCACGTTTCTCAGCGCGCACATGCTGGCCCGCCGGCGCGACAAGCTGGAACTGGTCAACAAGCGTCTCAATGAGTTTTACGGACCGCTCTATGTGGCGTCGCAAGCCGGGAACATTGCCTATCGCTCCCTGCTGGCCAGGCAGGGCAAGACCCAAAGCGAGCCGATCACCGATAAAGACCTGAAGGACTGGGTGCTCTGGATGCGCGAGATTTTCATTCCCCTGAACGAGATCCGGGAGAAAATCATCATCGAGAAGGCGCACCTGATTGTGGAAGAGCGCATGCCGCAATGCCTGCTGGACTTTGTTACCCACGTGGTGGGATACAAAGCGGTACTGACGAAGTGGGCGGAAGGCGACTTCACGGAACGCCGGTCCACGATCGGGTGGCCACCGGAGTTTGACTTGTATGTTTCGCGTTCGTATGCGGCCCTGAAGGCGGAACAGATGCGGCTCATGCACAACGCACTGTGGAGGCTATGGCATCGGCGCAAACGCACAGCTCACGCGTGATGTTCAGAACATTCCCCGTAACCACCCAGATGTGAAAGCGGGACGATCTTTTCCCGCTTGCTGATTTGACGCACTGCGTTGCGGCGTCACGGATAGATGCGGTGAAGCGTGCGGGCAAACGGAATCGTTTCGCGGACGTGGTCGAGGCCGCAGACCCACGCAACAACGCGTTCGATGCCCATCCCGAAACCCGCGTGAGGAACCGAGCCGTAGCGGCGCAGATCGAGATACCACTGGAAGGCTTCGAGCGGCAGGTTCTGCGCTTCGATGCGCGACTTGAGCAGGTCGAAACTGGCCACGCGCTGCGATCCGCCGATGACTTCGCCGTAGCCCTCGGGCGCCAGCACGTCGACGCACAAGGCGAAAGTCGGATCGATGGGGTCCGGCTCCATGTAGAAGGCCTTCACCGCGGCCGGATAGCGGTGCACCATCACCGGCCGGTCAAACTGCGAACTGAGCCAGGTCTCATCGGGAGAGCCGAAGTCATTGCCGTATTCAAAGGGCTGTTCGAGTTCACCCTTGGCGTGGGCTTCGTTGAGCATCTTCGCCGCCTCGTCGTAGCGCAGGCGCGGGAACGGGGGCAGAACGGATTCCAGCTTCTTCACATCGCGGCCGATGACCGCCAGTTCGGGCGCGCGATTTTTAAGCACGCTCTGCACGATGTGGGAGATAAAGCTCTCCGCCAATTCCATCAGCCCGTCGAGATCGCAGTAGGCAACTTCGGGCTCCACCATCCAGAACTCGGTGAGATGGCGGCGGGTCTTCGATTTCTCGGCGCGGAATGTAGGACCGAAGCTATACACCTTGCCCAACGCGAGCGCCGTGGACTCGATGTAGAGCTGTCCCGACTGCGTGAGGTAGGCGGGGTCTCCGAAGTAGTCGACCGGGAACAGCGTGGAAGTGCCTTCACACGCGGCCGGCGTAAGGATGGGCGGGTCAGTGCGAATGAAGCCGTTGTTGTCGAAATACTCTGCAGCCGCGCGCATGATCTCGGCGCGGATGCGCAGGATAGCCGACTGGCGCGGCGAGCGCACCCATAGATGTCTATGCTCCATGAGGAATTCGACGCCGTGATCCTTGAGCGAAATGGGATAAGGATCCGACTCGGGAACGCGTTGAATCACCTGGATGTCTTCGACATCGAGTTCGTAGCCTCCGGGGGCGCGCTTGTCCGCGCGTACTTTGCCGGTGACGATGACTGACGATTCCTGTGTGAGGCCTTTGAGCGTCTCGAACACATTGGCGGGGACGCTCTTGACGTGGGCCACGCCCTGCACCGTGCCGGTGCCATCGCGAAAGATGGGAAACAGAAGCTTGCCGCTCTCGCGCAGGTTGTAGAGCCAGCCGCGCAGAGTGACTGACTGGCCTTCATGCTGGCCGAGTGTGGCGATGGTGGCGATCGGTGCAGCGCTCTTGGGACTTTCGGTGGCGATAATTTCTTCAGACATTGCTTCTCGATTTCCGCGGCGTGGTATCAAATCCCAATGAGATGGGATCGCCCGACCTTTCAGAATAACGCGTACACGCGAAGAGAGTTCTGTGGTTTTCCAACTCTCCAAGGCAGGACCTGTGCACCCGACAATTGGTAGCTGCATCCCGGGCCGCCGTTGTATCGTCCAAGTTGTTATGGCGAATCAAGCAAGTGCCCCGCGTCCGGCGGCTGAGGCGGAAGAGATTTATCGCCGATGGATTCTTTTCTTAGATGAAGAGTTTACGCGGCACCAGGCGCCGGAGCGGCGCTCGGAGATTGTGCGCGACCAACTGTACCAGCTTTACCTGGGTCGGCCGCACGGCGGGAAGCTGAACCTGACGCTGACGAGCGAGCTCCCGGGAAATGTGCTCAGCCTGTCGGTGGATCCCATCAATGTGACGCTGGAGGCGCAGCACTTTGCGGACGCCAACTGCGAGGAATGGGAGAAGCGGAAGCCCCTGCTGTGGTTCTGGCAGATGTTCGACCGCTCGCCCATCGGGCTGAATCACTGGCTGGGATTGCGCTTCAGGCGGATGCTGGGGAAGCACCTTTTCAAGAAGATGGGGGAGGGGGTGAAGCTTTACCACGGCATCGACCTGACCTATGGCTACAACCTGAGTATGGAAGACGGGGTGACGATCCGGCAGCGGGCGCTTTTGAACGACCGGGGCGGCATTACGATCGGCAAAGACGCGGTGATCGGTTCGTTTGCGCGGGTGTATTCGCACACGCACGAGGCGGACAACTACAACGAGGTGACCCTGGTGGCGACGGAGATCGGGGCGAGGGCCCGGATCGGCAGCCACGCAATCGTGCTGGGGGGCTCAAAGATCGGCGAAGGCCAAATTGTGGGCGACTTCCCGGCGGACAAAAGCGCGGCCCAGAAGCAGTGAACCCGGATACGGCATGAGAACGCTCTTGCCAAGCGGCGCCGGGCGGGAAGTGGACAGAACGCGGAATTGCCGGAACCGGCTGTGTGGCGCACAACCGTGCTAACCTGAGATTTCCGCCAGGAGAGTGTGTGCAGCCAAGCAGTTTCGTCATCGCAGTGTTTGAATTTGTGCTGCTGATCTTTTCGCTGAGCGTGCATGAGTGCGCGCACGCGTGGATGGCATCGCGGCTGGGGGATCAGACGGCGCGCCTGCAGGGGCGGGTGACGCTGAATCCGATGTACCACGTGGATCCATTCGGCACGCTGCTGTTTCCGGCCATCATGATCTTCGGGCCGCTGTTGAGCGGGGGGGCGCTGGGCGGGTTCCTCTTCGGATGGGCCAAGCCGACCCCGGTGATTACACGCAATTTCAAAAACATCGTGCGCGACGATACGTTGACGACCCTGGCGGGGCCGGTGTCGAACCTGTTGCTGGCGTTCGCGGCCTTTGTGGGCCTGGCGGCGATCATCCTGTCGCAGGGGCATCTGCCGCCTACGGAGAGCATGATGACCAATGTGCAGGCCCTGGGGCTGCTGTGCGAGCTGGCCATCAACGTGAACCTGGCGCTGTTTTTCTTTAACCTGCTGCCGCTGCCGCCGCTGGATGGGAGCCGCATTCTGCGCCACTTCCTGCCTTACAACTGGCTGAATGCCTACGATCGCATGGGCATTTTGAGCTTTGTGCTGATGATTTTTCTGGGCGGCCCGATTGTGCGGTTCCTGATGGGACCGACGCTGGGTCTGGTGCGGCTGGCGCTGAACAGCCTGTAGGGGATGAGGGGTCAGGGAGCGCGGCCCTGTTATTTAAGTAGTCAACTTCGCGCCCCATCGAAGAAAAGATTTCCTGGGCGTACAAGGAGAGTGTTTTTTGCCGAGTCTGGGCAGACGGGCAAAAAGGGTGCGCACGAAAATGCAGGGTAAGTGGCTTTTTTTCTAGTGGATAGGATCATTTTTTCGACCAACCATAAAAAGTCGAAAAATGTGGCGCACGCACAATTCAAGCGTTTTTGCAAAATCCGCGCATTAACCTGTGGACATGAACAAATCGCATCTCCATGAATATAAAAAGTTTATACGTTGGCGCCTGAGAAGGTTATTTGAATTGCAGGCGCGACGGCGCACTCCGGCTATCCTGAGCTGTTCTCGCTGAAGGACGCGCTCCCGCGGCTGGGCTAGCAACCACCGGGAGCGGCCGCCACTATTACTTGAGAGTCAGTACACAGTTCGATGTGGTCGCCGAAGCCTTCCCATTCACAACCGGAACCAACGTGTAGCTACCCGGCGCGAGCTTCGACAGAACCGCTTTCGTATATTGCACGGTTAACATCGCAGCCCCGGGCTTGGATGTCGTGAGGGTCGCGAAGGAACTCCCGGCGGAGAACATCTCGACTCCCGTTACCTTGTCCAAGTTTGTTCCGGCCAGCGTCAGAGTTCCGTCTTTCAGCGTGGCCAGCGTCAACAGGAAATTGTCCTTGGCCAGTACTGGGGACGGACTTGCAACAGCGAGTTTGACAACCTGCCCCGTATTGTTTTCAAGGGTGGACTTATTGTCCATCCAGACCACGTTGTAGGTATCTCCTGTCAGGGCAGTCAGGTCTTTCAAATTGAATGTCACGGTGCCCTGCGTTGAATCACCAGCGATGGTCATGCCCCCGTCTGCGACCTTTATGTCGAGCGAATCCCTGGCATCCCTGAAACGAAGCTTGGTCACTTTGTCGAGGTTCTTGCCCTTCGCTTTACATACGAACGTGGACGATGTGGTTGCTGTGGGAGTGGGCGCAGGTTTGGACGATCCTGAAGGATCTGCGCTCGCTGCCGGGGCCTGACCGCTTTTCCCTGCGTCGGCTCCATTTGGATCCAGATTTAGAACACCGTTTGTCTCCGGGCAGGTCAAGTCATCGAGAACCGGCTTCAAATCGTCCTCTTGCGCAATATGGACTCCAGCAACAGCAACAAAAGTGTGCCGTCTGAATTCAAGCAGCGCATTGGGATCCCATTTCCGATAGGCAATCGCCTTCGGCCTGAAAAAAGGATTGGTCTCCCTGGCGGACCTGGCGTTTCCGGCACCGCCGGTCGCCTGGCTGTCTGCCTTGTTATCAGTGGGAGGATTATTGAAATGCGCAGCCAATGCTTTCTGCTCTCTCACGCAGGCGGGACTGCTCGCCGCCGATGCCTGATCGGAAGAATCGAGGGCGGCTCCCGCGTCATTAATCCACCACGCCTGCTCCAGCGGCTTCTCGGGGAAAAAAGTAACAAACATCACGACACCGTCCTTGCTCACAACGGTCCGTGTCTGACCCGAGGAGGTAAACGCAAGATCGCTAAGCCGGTTCAATTGGTCAACCGTGTAATCGGGAAAGATAGCCTTCGCCGCGGGCGAAAGACCGTTGAAGACTCCAAGCCCGAGTGAGTAGTCGCGGGAGGCAAATCCTACGGCTGTACTCGCAACAGTTCCAACACCCTCCAAGATTCTGACAGCCACGTTTCTGGGATCAGTAAACTGGTTTCGGAGCGCCACGGCGCGCACGAGCAAGCGGTCCCTGCCACCGTCGAACTGGCTGAAACTGCCACACGGGTCCGTGTCTACCGCCAGCAGCACGTCGTGAAGCAGGTATTCGTCCTGTTGATTCAGATTGCGCACGATGACCTGAACTGCGACATAATCCTTTGCCACCCGCAGTCCAAAAATGTCGTTCGTCTCCTGATACGTGAGCAGCGACATGGAGCAGGCTACGTCGGGGGGAGCCTCAAAGTTCTTATTAGTCGCTTCGATCGCCGCCCCCACAATTGCATCCGCTGCGATCTTCTTTTGCGAATCGCTCAGGTTGCTGCCTTGTTGACTCATGATTGCATCCGTCGCCTCGCGAACCTTGTCGACCGACTGGGATGCGTCAGAACCAATGAGTTCGTTCGCGGTCAGCTTCGTCTTGATTCCTGCAGCCACGTCAGGCGACTCGATCACTTTACTTGCGACCAAGCTGTCGATTGCCGCGGCGATCGCCTGCTGTTCATCTTCCGCACCGGACTTTGTCAGATACTTCGGCGGTTGCTGTCCCCGTAACTGCGAAAGTTTTGCGGTGTCCAAAAGACAAGGAATATAGTCGCTGCCAGGCGTGCCGGATGCAGGCATCGATGCAGCTCGAGCGGGCGCATTGCCAGACGATGCAAGCGTGGTTGCATTGGACGGGTTGGCCGGAGCGCCGGGTGTCACGGGGGGCGTGGGAGCGACTGGTAAATTGCCTGCCGGCGGGGAAGTGCTTGCCGGCGACTGCGCCCGGATAGAGAACTCGGCAACGGTGACGACCAAAAGCGCTCCGATAAACATACCGATGCGAGCCCATTTGCTGCAAAAAGGCATAAACTCCTCCGCTTGGGATTGAGTAGTTCTTGGGGCGCATTACAGGCATCGAGAGCCTTCGATACTCGATTTCTGATCAGCGCAAGTTCTTGGTGGAGGATTCATATTAACCCAAGGTGACGCACAGAGCCAACCGAAGCCCCTTGCTTATAAAGGCGCGACAGACGACTGTATCGTGACTGGCAGAATCAGGGTTTGCTGGCGGACAAATTGACCCGTCGGAAACGCGTGTTCAACCCAGGGGGCTCGACCGATCTTGCAGGTTCCGGTTGGACGAGGCAGGCTGCGGGTCTGCCGGTACAATGAAACGAGCCTTTGCCGGAGCGCCGGGCTGGGGCGGTTGCAGTTTTTCTGAGTTTTTTTCCGGGATCGATTCGCCACAATGACAGAGCAAGTGAATTCATCTTCAAGTCCTAACGTTTTAAGCCGCCCGCGGGTTTTGAGCGGCATGCGGCCCACAGGCAAGCTGCACCTGGGCAATTACATGGGCGCGCTGGCCAACTGGGTCAAGCTGCAGGACGACTACGAGTGCTACTTCTTTATCGCCGACTGGCATGCGCTGACGTCGGACTATGCCGACCCGTCGAAGATCGTGCCGAACACCATGGACGTGATGTTGGACTACCTGGCGGCGGGGCTGGATCCGGAGCGGAGCGTGCTGTTTTTGCAGAGCAAGGTGCTGCAGCATGCGGAGCTGAACCTGCTTCTGGGGATGATTACGCCCCTGGGATGGCTGGAACGGGTTCCAACGTACAAGGAACAGCAGGAGAACCTGACGGGCAAGGATTTGTCGAATTACGGGTTTCTCGGCTATCCGCTGCTGATGGCGTCGGACATTCTGATTTACCAGCCGCAGTTTGTGCCGGTGGGCAACGATCAGACGGCGCACGTGGAGCTGACGCGGGAGGTGGCGCGGCGGTTCAACCAGTTCTACACGCTGAACGGGCGGGACGTGCTGCCCGAGCCCAAGGTGCTTCTGACGCCTTCGCCGAAGCTGCCGGGGACCGATGGGCGCAAGATGTCGAAGAGCTACGGGAACACGATTCTGCTGACGGATGCGGAAGCAGAGGTCCGCAAGAAGCTGAAGACCATGGTGACGGACCCGGCGCGGGTGCGGCGGACGGACCCGGGCGATCCGGACAAGTGCCCGGTGGGCGACCTGCACAAGGTGTTTTCCACGCCGGAGACGATGGCGAAGGTGTACGAAGGGTGCCGCTCGGCGGGGATCGGGTGCATCGAATGCAAGGGTTGGGCAGCGGATGCGCTGGTCCAGGTACTGAGTCCGCTGCAGGAGCGGCGGGCGCGGTATAGCCCCAAGGACGCGGCGGAGATCCTGGAAGACGGGTCGAAACGGGCGCAGGCAAGAGCCGAACAGACGATGCAGGAAGTACGCGCGGCCATGCAGATGACGCCGGTGAGCGCGGGTTGAGGGTTGGTGGTTTTCGCACTTTTCCAACGAGGAACTGGGAAAAGGATGGGGACTGCTGGTGGTTTGATTGGGTGAGATCGGGCGTTGAGAGGTCCATCCCAGGTCTCAGAAGCGAGACCTGGGGCACCCGGTTTTCGCACTTTTCCAACGAGGAACTGGGAAAAGAATGGGGACTGCTGGTGGTTTGATTGAGTGAGATCGGGCGTTGAGGGGTCCATCCCAGGTCTCAGAAGCGAGACCTGGGGCACCCGGTTCTTTCCCAACGAGGAATTGGGGAAAGGATGGGTGCTGGTGGTTTGATTGAGTGAGATCGGGCGTTGAGAGGTCCATCCCAGGTCTCAGAAGCGAGACCTGGGGCACCCGGCAGCCGGTGTTGGTGGTGGCGAGAGCGGGCAGGCGGTGCCCAAGAGCTGAGGGAACTATGCTGATAGCCGAGGTACTATTGCCGAAAACTTCCTCAAATTCGGGCAATGATTCGAGCGCAGAGGCGCGGGAGCCGGGGCCGGCGGAGACGCCGGTGCAGGAGCCGGGGACGGGGCCGGCTCCGGTGATCGATCCAACGCCGGGGCTGGAGCCGGATCCGGAACCTAACCCCGATCCGCACCCGGAGGATCCCGACCCGGAGCCGGATCGCGATCCCAACCCGGGGCCGCCCACGGGGCCCGATCCTGACCCGGATGAGCAGCCGCGCACCGATCCGCCGGTGGACCCGGACCAGGCGCCGATCAAGGCGGAAACGGACCTGACTGGGCCGGATCTGGTGCTGACGTCGAAGCCGGTTCCGCCGGAGAAGCCGGCCCCGAAAGCCGTCAAGCCCAAGAAGGCTGAGCCGGAGGCGGAGTCTTCCCAGTTCTCGGTGATGGTGGGGCAGGTGTACGACGGGCCGCTGGACCTGCTGCTGGATTTGATTCGCAAGCAGGACATCGACATTTACGACATTCCGATCGCCAAGATCACGGCGCAGTTCCTGGCCTATGTGAACCAGTTGAAGGGCACGGATGTGGATGTGGCGGGGGAGTTTATCTACACGGCATCGCTGCTGATCCACATCAAGAGCAAGATGCTGCTGCCGCGGGCGCCCTCGGGCCCGGAGGATGCGATTGAGGATCCACGGCGGGAGCTGGTGGAGCGGCTGCTGGAACACGAGCGCTTCAAGAATGCCGCGCAGATGCTGCAGCAGAAGCAGATGCTGGAAGCGGCGACGTGGAGCAATCCGGGGATCCGGGAATTCAAGGACGACGTGGCAGCGGAACCGGAGATCGCCGCCGATACCGACGACCTGGTACGGATTTTCCGGGATGTGCTGGAGAGAATCAGGAAGCGGCCCGTCTTCAACGTGACGGATGACTCGGTGACGGTGGGGCAGATGATCCAGTTTCTGGGCCGCCGGCTGACCATGGAAGACAAGCCCGTGGGGCTGCGGAAGCTGCTGAGCCACACCAAGTCGGAGCGGGCGCTGGTGGCGATGTTTTTGGCGCTGCTGGAACTGGTGAGGATGCAGGCGGTGCTGCTGCGTCAGGACCGGGCGTTCAGCGAGATCTTCATCAAGAAGCACGCGGGGTTCGACGCGGTGATGAACGAGGGGATGGCGGGGGCGCAGGACGACTGGCGGTAGATTGTCCTGAGCCATCCGGCGTTTGCGGCCGGGATTTCGGAGCAACAGTCCCGAATGGCTGGAACGGAATACAGCAACCGGTTGAGGGTTTGCCGCCCCTGAAAAAGAGCCGCATAGACTCCGCAGGCAGGTGCCGTTGCGGCCCTGTGACTTCCTTTGTCCTCCCTATCCCGTGTAAAATCAATGCAGCTAGTCCTGAACGAACTGGATACGCTCAAAAAACAATGGCGTTCTTTGCTGTTGTTGGGGTTTTATGATCGCCCAATTATCTGGCTTGAAGTACTTCCATACGCACGTCATTCATCCCTATTTCCCTCACAATTTTGAATTCGCAAGCGGGGATTTCTCCGCGCGGCCCCGTGTGTTTTGCGGTGCGGGGAGAAGCCACTGATGGCTGATCTCGCAACGCTTGCAAGACCGCTGCCGCCGGGAACCTCACTCATCGATCGCAAGATGAAGGCGGGCGCCACGCGGCGCGGCCTGGGTGTTTTTCTTGTAGCCCTGATGGCGGGGATGGCGTACATCGTCGTTCACGTGACACGCGACCTGGATGCGGTGAAGACGGTGGGGCTGTGGCCCTATATGCTGCTGGGGCTGGCGCTGGTGATTGCCCTGGGGTTCGAATTTGTGAACGGGTTTCACGATACCGCCAATGCGGTGGCGACAGTGATTTATACCAATTCGCTGGAGCCGAATGTGGCCGTGGTGTGGTCGGGTTTGTGCAACCTGGCCGGAGTGCTGGCGTCGACGGGCACGGTGGCATTTGCCATCATCACGCTGCTGCCGGTCGACCTGATATTGCAGGTGAGTTCGGGTGCGGGATTTGCGATGGTGTTCGCACTGCTGATCGCGGCGATCCTGTGGAACCTGGGTACATGGTGGCTAGGCCTTCCGGCTTCAAGTTCACACACGATGGTGGGTTCGATCATCGGGGTGGGGGTCGCCAATCAATGGCTGAGTCCCCATTCCGGCACATCGGGCGTGGATTGGGAGCAGGGGATGAAGGTGCTGCGGGCCTTGTTCATTTCGCCCTTGATCGGCTTTACCGTCGCGGCGCTGCTGCTGTTGCTTTCGAAGTGGCTGATTCGCTATCCGTCGCTGTACGAAGCGCCGAAGACCGATCAGCCGCCTCCATTTCCGATTCGCGCGCTGATGGTGCTGACCTGCACGGGGGTGAGCTTCTATCACGGTTCGAATGACGGGCAGAAGGGCATGGGTCTGATCATGCTGATTCTGATCGGCACGGTGCCCACGGCCTATGCGCTGAATCATGCGGTGAGCCCGATGGAGATCCAGGATTACATCGCTGCCTCGGAGAAGGCAGGGCACATTCTGGAGCGGTATGTCGCGCCGGGGCAGGGGGCGGTACAAGATCCGCGGGCCGAGGTGACGGATTACATTCGCACCAAGCAGTTGAAGCCGGCAACGGTGGCGGCGCTGCGAACGCTTGTGAACGATCTGGATCAGGAAGTCGGCCACTACCGGGAGTACACGGCGGTTCCGGCGCATGAACAGGCCAATGTGCGCAATGACATGTATGTTGCCAGCGAGGCCCTGCGGCTGATGGACAAGGCGCACCGGCCGGCCTTCAGCGCGGACGACTCCGCGGCGTTGAAGAACTACAAGAGCAAGGTGGACAAGTCGATCAAGTACATCCCCGACTGGGTGAAGGTGGCAGTGGCGCTGGCGCTGGGACTGGGGACCATGGTGGGCTGGAAGCGCATTGTGATTACGGTGGGCGAGCGGATTGGCAAAGAGCACCTGAGTTATGCGCAGGGAGCTGCCGCCGAACTGGTGGCGGCCGCCACGATTTTGACGGCCGATAAGTTTGGGCTGCCGGTGAGCACGACGCACATTCTCAGTTCCGGAGTGGCGGGGACGATGGCGGCCAACGGCAGCGGCTTGCGCTGGCGGACGGTGCGCAACATAGCGGCGGGGTGGATCTTTACGCTGCCAGCGGCGGCGCTGATCTCCGGTCTGCTGTACTGGGCATTCCGGGCCATGGCGCGGGGCTGATTCCGAATACCACGGTGAGACGAAGACTCTTTACGAGCTAGGCGGTGAGGAAAGCTTCGCGCAGTTCCTTGCGACGCGAGCTGGCCGATTCTTCGGACCAGGCATTGGCGGCGGTGGCGGATTTGCGTTGCGCCTGCGGCGAAACCGGCGGCGCGGCTTGGGCGTGCAGCAATTCGTGGACGCGCTCCTGGGAGAAGAGCCAGCTGGAGGGCAGGGATTCAATCGAGGTAAATCCGCTGTCTGCGTCGGTCCATTCGTATTGCTCGTAAAGGCTGGAGTTTCCCAACCGTTGCACGGTGCGGCGAAGCTTCTGAGCAATTTCGGAGGGAGTGGCGAGGTAGATACGCGGCATCTGGTGGAGCGCGACGCCTTCGAACTGGACGAGGCAGTACAAGGTGCGCGAGCCGTGAATATCGAGCCAGAGATCGATGGCTCCCTCGGTGGCGGTTTTCTTTCCGCTGACGTCGGCAGCGCGGGCCAGGTAAGACTGGGTGAGGGACCATTGTCCATCGTCGCTGGCTTTGACGGCGAGCTTCAAGAGGTTGGTGCCCTTGGTGACGACCAGGTCGTACCATGGCTTGTCGGCACCGGTCTGGGCCAGCACGTCGAATCCGCAGCGAGCAAATTGAGCAGCGGCAATTCCCGCGGCGCCAACAGCGATAGGCCACGACGAAGTCTTGCACGGGGCAGGGGCAAGCAGCGACATACATCTCTCCTGGGAATGGGCGGCAAAGGAGCACCGATGGCGGTCGTTTTGCTGTCGCGATCTTTCAGAACCCTTGAATGTTTCCAGCCGGGGAAGAAGCCGGTTCGGCATCGTGCGCGAAATTTAAGAGCCCTGAAAACCCAAATCTAACTTATGGCTGATCCCGGCTAGTCCTCTATAGGGGGGAGATCGCGGCTGTTGCCGCTCTTTCCCTCCAGGTGGGAATCGATGTCGGTATCAGGTAATTCACTTATAGGGAATAGCTTACTCCACGTATGTGCGAAACATCACACACTTTTCACCAGGATTAAACGCATTTTTTGATGATTTTCGCAATTTCGCCCGAGTTTTGAGAAAGAGCAGCACTTAGCCGGCTCTGTAACACGCTGTTCATTTTCGTTTCATGTTGGTGGTGTATCGATGACTGGTCTGACGATTTATCTCCCCCGGGTCCGGAATCATTCATCCCACGTTTGGAGCTCTCTCCCATGGCAGATCTGGCAACAACAGCAGGCGTCTCGCCTTCAGGCGCTTCGCTTCTCGATCGCAAGATGACGAAAAAGTCGCCCGCATGGATCAGCGGCCTGATGGTTCTGATCGCACTGGTGGGCGGCCTTGCCTACATTGGTTTCCACGTGGCCGGGGACCTGGGCAACATTCGCCTGGGGAGTTACTGGCCCTATCTCCTGCTAGGAACCGCCCTGCTGATCGCGTTGGGTTTTGAATTCGTGAACGGCTTTCACGACACGGCAAACGCGGTGGCAACGGTGATTTACACGCACTCGCTGGAGCCGAACATCGCGGTAGTGTGGTCGGGCTTATGCAACCTGTGCGGGGTGCTCACGTCGCAGGGCACAGTCGCGTTCACGATCATCACGCTGCTGCCGGTGGAGTTGATCTTAAAGGTGAGTTCGGGAGCCGGGTTTGCGATGGTGTTCTCGCTGCTGCTGGCGGCGATTCTGTGGAACCTGGGCACCTGGTGGCTGGGTCTTCCGGCCTCGAGCACGCACACGATGACGGGGTCGATTATCGGGGTTGGCCTGGCAAACCAGTTGTTGAATGCAGGCGTTGCTGGAACGTCGGGGGTGGACTGGGAACAGGCCACCAAGGTCTTCAAAGTGCTCCTGATTTCTCCCCTGGTTGGTTTTGGCTGCGCGGCGCTTTTGTTTCTAATCTCGAAGGCGACCATCAAGTATCCGGAACTTTACGAGGCGCCCAAGGACAACACGCCTCCACCGTTTCCGATCCGTGCGCTGCTGGTGCTGACGTGCACGGGGGTCAGCTTTTTCCATGGATCGAATGACGGGCAGAAGGGCATGGGGTTGATCATGCTGATCCTGATCGGCACGGTGCCCACGGCCTATGCGCTGAACCACGCGGTGAACGCGCACGACATCCAGGACTTTATCGCGGCGTCGGAGCGGGCGGTGTCGATCGTGGATGTGCATGTGAACCGGGAAGCGATCCTGGGGGCTGACCCGCGGGCCGAACTGACCGAATATTTGCGGACAAAGAAGCTGCAGCCGGCGACGCTGACCGCGTTGCGGGTGCTGATTCGCGACGTTGAAGGCGACATCAAGGCTTACGGCGATTACAAGAGCGTTCCGGCGAATCAGCAAACCAACGTGCGCAACGACATGTACGTGACCAGCGAAACGCTGCGGATCATGGCCAAGAAGCACGATGTCAATTTCAACGCCGATGAGAGCGCGGCGCTGAACAACTACAAGGGCAAAGTCGACAAGGCGACCAAGTTCATTCCGTCGTGGGTGAAGGTGGCGGTGGCCCTGGCGCTGGGGCTGGGGACGATGGTGGGCTGGAAGCGCATCGTGGTGACAGTGGGCGAAAAAATCGGCAAGGAGCATCTGACCTATGCGCAAGGCGCGTGTGCGGAACTGGTGGCGATGGCCACTATTTTTGCCGCGGACAATTGGGGGCTGCCGGTAAGCACTACGCACGTTTTAAGTTCGGGTGTGGCGGGCACCATGGCGGCGAACAAGAGCGGCCTGCAATTCTCGACCATCCGGAATATTGCGGCAGCGTGGGTGTTCACTCTGCCGGCGGCTGCTTTGCTGTCGGGTCTTCTGTTTGCGCTGTTCCGCAAAATGGCGGGGCAGTGATTCGCGGCTTCGGCAGACGGGATTAAAGCCTGCTGTTCTTGAAAAACGGCAATCGGGGGGCATTCGCGAAGTGCGGATGCCTCTTTTTTTTCGCGTCCGATCGGATTGTGAAGACGCCGGAGAAGCGCGCAGGCGGCAGGGCTCCTCCAGTTCCGTTACCATAACGGAGGTGCTTATTGTCGAATGAGTCTGAAAGCCAAGCTGGAAGCTGTTATTTACGCCGCGGAAGAGCCGGTCACACTGACCCAGCTGGCCGCATTGTTTGCCGCCGATGCGCTGGAGTGGAAGGCTGCCCAGGCTGCTGCGGCCGCCGAGCAGGCAGCCGAGGTTGCCGGAGTCGCCCCTGACTCCACGGAAGGCTTGCCGCTGCTGGCGGAAGGACTGGAATACCTGGGCCTGGCGGAGACGCCCGCGGTGTATGCGGAGCTGGCGGCAACGGGGCCGGCCGAACCTGCTGTTGGCGAAGAGACTGCAGCCAATACCGGCGACGAAGCCGCAGCGAACGCTGTCCAGGGTGAATTGACGCCCGTCATCCATCAGCCTGGATCGGATACGGCGGAAGAAGGCGTAACGGCCGAAGCGGCGGCGCCTGCCCCAGCGGACATGGAAGCCGATTTGAAGCGACAGGCCCGCCAGCGGGATCGCGAGGTGAGGGTGATCCTGAAGCAGTTGCTGGACGAACTGATCGCCAGTTGCGAGGCCGATGGCCGAGGGGTGGAGATTCGAGAGATTGCGGGCGGATACCGCATGGCGACGAAGCCCGAATGTCATGATGCGGTCCGCATGTTTGTGAAGAGCCTCAAGCCGGCCATGAAGCTGTCACTGCCGGCGCTCGAAACCCTGGCCGTGATTGCGTACAAGCAGCCTGTGACGGCGCCGGAAGTGAATGAGATTCGGGGGGTGGAGTCAGGGGGGGTGCTGGGGTCTCTGCTGGCGCGCAAGCTGATCGCGACGGCAGGGCGCAAGCAGGTGATCGGACGGCCGATTTTATACAAGACAACCAGGGAGTTCCTTCTGCGCTTCGGATTGAAGGATGTTTCCGAACTGCCTTCGATGGAAGAGTTCGAGAAGATGGCCGAGGAGATCGAACTGGAAGAGCCGGAGAGCGGTGAGGCCGCCGAGACGAGGGCTGAAGCAAGAGAGGAAGGCGCCGAAGCGGAGTTGCAATTCAATTCGCCCAGCGGCGAAGAACTGGCTGGCACGGCGGAGAGTGTCGAGGGCGAAATCGAGACCCCTGCGGTGACCAGAGTTGAAGAGCCCGCCGAGGGGCGGTCAGAAGAAGACAAGGATCCGGCCGTTTCGGGTTCGACAAGCGAGCCGCCGGCCGGCCCAGCCGAAGTACAGCCCGCAGACGATGCGGTTGCAACGCCTGAAACGAGTGAGCAGGCAGAAATCGAGGCCGTCCCCCATGCCGAGGAAGAGCAAAAAGAGCGCTGAATCGCAGGATGAAGTCAAGCAGCAGGTTACGAACGACAGCGCAGAAACGGGCAGCGCCGAGCAGCCTGCTTCTGCAACCGAGGAGCCAACGGCGGATCGGATCGACCAGGAAGCCGAACACAGGCTGCAGAACGAGAGCCCCGCTCCCGCAGTAGACGTGGAAGCGGAGATGGAAGCGGAAGCGGAAGATACTTCAGACGAAGCCCTGGATTTTGGCGATGAGCCGGCGGAGACGCTGGAAGACCTGGTCGAAGAGGACGAGACGGAGGGCGGACTTCAGATTGAAGCCATCGACGACGAGGAGGAGTTTATCCCCGCTGCGCGTCCGCCAGCCAAGCTGGAACGGCTGCAGAAGATCCTGTCGCAGGCCGGAGTATCGAGCCGCCGCCACGCGGAGGAGCTGATCACCGGAGGCCGGGTGCAGGTAAACGGCAAGGTGGTGACGGAGCTGGGCTCGAAGGCCGATGCCAGCCGCGACCACATTCGCGTGGATGGGAAACTGCTGCAGGGAGCGGAGCGGCTGCGGTATTTCGTTTTGAACAAGCCGCGAGGCTTTGTGACAACGGTCAGCGATCCCGAGGGGCGCCCCACGGTGATGGATTTTGTGAAGAAGATGGGCGAGCGCCTGTACCCGGTGGGGCGGCTGGACTACCTGAGCGAAGGCCTGCTGCTGATGACCAACGACGGCGACCTGGCCAACAAGCTCACCAAAGCGGCGACGGGGGTGGAGAAGACTTACCTGGTGAAGGTGAGCGGACAACCCACGGAAGAGGAGCTTGAAAGGCTGCGCCTGGGGGTGAGCATCGAACGAGGCAAACCGGGCGAGGGACGCGTGCAGACCGCGCCGGCCAGCGTGAGGCAGGTGCGCCAGGGCGACAACCCCTGGTATGAAGTGGTTCTGATCGAGGGACGGAATCGCGAGTTGCGCAAGATGTTTGAAGAGATCGGGCACTTCGTGGAAAAGATCCGGCGGGTTGGTTACGGTCCCCTGATCCTGGACCAGGAGCCGGGCAACGTGCGCGAATTGCAAGCGGAAGAACTGGCGGCCCTGCGCCTGGCGGCGGAAGGAAAATGGAAGGCGCCCAAGGCGAAGTTTGGCAGGCGCCGCGACATCGCCGCGATGGGCAAGCTGCCGACGGTGGCGCCGAGCCGTCCGCGACCGGCGCCGCCGAGCGAAGAGAGGGCGTCCACCACATCCGCGCCGGGAGAGTTTGCATCCCGGAAGCCCTTTGTGCGCGGCGATCGCGGCGAGCGGAATGAACCCTACCGGCCTGGGCGTCCGCAGGGCGATCGACCTCGCCCGGCGGGTGGACGACCGTCCGCACCGAACAAATTCACACCTCGAAGGGAAGAGACCGGAACGGGCGGAGCTGCCCGGTTCGGATCGGCTAAGCCGGCCTGGAAGAAAGACGATCGCGGGACACGGCCGCCAGCGCGTTTTGGAACTGGTGAGGGAGACCGCCGAAGCAGCCTGGGCGGAGACCGTCCGGCGCGCTCCGCTTCGGGAGGAACGGGGCGGACCGGCGCAGGAAGGACCGGCGCGGGCAGAACGGGCTCCGGGAGCGCCGGCGGAAGCCGGACGTTCGGCGCCAGACCTGCCGGGGCCAAGCCCGCGTGGGACGGGCCCAAGGGCGGCAGCTCACCCCGATTCGACAAACGCGGCCCGGCAACGGGCGGGTTTGATCGGCCCAGGTCAGCGCGGCCGGAAGCTCCGCGGCCGGAAGCACCGCGGGCGGGGGGATTCAAGTCCGCATCGCCAAGGGCCGGCCAATTCAGATCAAATGATTCTCGGACAGAGCGGCCCAGAATGGATCGCACCGGGGGTACGCGCACGGGTGGGTTTGGACGCACGGGATCGTCGGGGACGGGCCGTCCACCACGGAGCGAAGGCGCAGCCCGTCCATATCCTCCGCGGGAGCGGGGTGCACGGCCAGCCGGCGGACCGGCCGGACCGGGGGCCCGCCCGTTCACTGGCTCGCGGCCATCCAGTCCGTCGAGACCGGGAACCCGTCCCCCGGGCGGATCTCGCCCAGCTTCGGGCGGGACAGTGGCTCGCCCCGCGGGCAATACAGGATGGAAACCGAAACCCAGCTTTGACGCAAAGAGAAAGCCCTCATCCGGGGGCGGTTCTCGTCCTCCGTCGAAGGGCGGACCACGCACGTCGAACGGCCGTTCGGGGCCGCGAGCGGGAGGAAAACGACCCGGCGGCAAGCCTTCGGGCGGCAAGCGGTTCTAAATGGGCAGGCGCCTCCAGTCTCCGGCGCGGCACCACGGCCGTGTTTCAGATTGGGCATAAAACCCTTTTATTGCACAAACTTGCAGGCTTGCAATTGCATGAGAAAACGTTGTGCAAAGTTTTGGCCTTGAAGCATCCTCACGCAAGTTTGTTGCTTCCTACCCGTGAAAGAAAGCCTATTTTTCGTTCAATCATTCTTTCTGTGAGGAGTTGGGGCGTTGAGAGTTCTGATGGTGGGTGCCACCGGCAAATTTGCGAGTTATGTTCTGCCGGAGTTGAAGAAGAGGGGAGTGAAAGTCAGGGCCCTTGTAAAAGATAGAAACAGCGAAAAAAAAGCGCGGGAGCGCGGCGCAGACGAGACAGCGATCGGCGATCTTCGGGAAGCGCGGGGGCTCATCTCCGCGGCAGTGGGAGCCGATGCCGTATTTCACATCGGACCGGCCTTCGAACCACGCGAATCGGACATGGGCGTCACGATGGTCGAAGCGGCCAGGGCAGCGGGGGTGAGCAAGTTCGTCTTCTCGAGTGTGATCCATCCCTCCATCTCCAAGCTGACTAATCATGCGGCGAAGCGACCGGTCGAAGAGGCTCTTTACGAGTCGGGCATGACGTTTACCGTTCTGCAACCGGCCATGTTCATGCAAAACATTGAGGGCGCGTGGAGCGAGGTCATCCGCAGCGGCCGCTTCGCACTGCCCTATTCGCGGCGGGTCAAGGCCTGTTACGTGGACTACCGCGATGTGGCGGAGACGGCGGCGCTGGCGTTCACCAGCGAGAAACTCGACAACGGGACGTTCGAGCTGTGCTCCCCGGGTATGTTTAACCGCGTGGAAGTAGCCGCCCTGATGAGCGAAGCGCTCGACGTGCGGATCGAAGCAGGCGAAATGGTCTTCGACGAGTGGGCCGAGAAAGCGCGGATCCCCGAAGGCCCGGTGCGCGACGGCCTGAAACGCATGTACGCCGACTACAACCAGTTTGGGTTTCACGGCGGCAATTCGCTGGTGCTGAAGAGTGTGCTGGGGCGCGAGCCGCGTACCCTGCGGGAGTTCTTCCAGGAACTCGCTCTGCACCACGAGATCGCTGCTTAGATTGGGTCTGGCCCGGGTCCGGCGGTTTGGAGTTGGACCTGGAGGACCGGCCGGCTTCTGAAATCGCCGTTACCGATCGAGGTCCTGCAGCATCTCTTAAAACATGAGCATTGAAAAAGCGACATTTGGGGCGGGATGTTTCTGGGGTGTTGAAGCTGCGTTCGCTGCGATCCCCGGCGTAACCGCGACGGCGGTAGGTTACGAGGGCGGGGCGCTGGAGCGGCCTACCTATAAGGACGTGTGCACGGATCAGACCGGGCACGCAGAAGTGGTCGAGCTGGATTTTGATCCGGAAAAGGTGAGCTACGGACAACTGCTCGACGCGTTCTTCTCCCTGCACGATCCAACCACGCTGAACCGCCAGGGGCCGGATTGGGGGAGCCAGTACCGGTCTGCGGTGTTCTTCCACTCTCCCGAACAGGAAGCGCAGGCCAAGGCCAAGATCGAGCAGTTGACGGAAGAGGGCGGCTTCAAACCCAAGCGCATCGTCACCAAGGTTGAAGCGGCACAGACATTCTGGCGCGCGGAAGAATACCACCAGCGCTATCTGGAGAAGCGCGGGCTGGCTAGCTGCCACATCTAGTGCAAAAAGTGACTGCGCTTAATCATTCACTGGTTTCACTCATTCTCTGATTCACTGGTCCTGTACACTGACGTGGGATGCCGCACGCTTTGGCACAGGCCGTGGAGCTGCTTACTACGGCGTTTGCCGTCGTGGGGATGGGGTATTACTTCGTCGCGATACTGGCGGCCCGCGTATTTCTGATCAAGCGGCGCGCCCGGCTGCCGCAATTTGCGCCGGGCGTCAGCATTCTGAAGTCGCTCAAGGGTCTGGATCCCGGCATGATGGATGCGTTTCGCAGCCATTGCCGGCAGAGTTATCAAGGGGAGTTTGAGCTGCTGTTCGGGGTGTCGTCGATGGACGATCCCGCAGCCGCAGCCGTGGTCCAGCTCCAGAATGAGTTTCCGGAACGGGCGATCACGCTGGTGGAGTGCCCTCTCCGCCTGGGAACCAACGGCAAAGTCAGTACCCTGATCCAGGTGGCGCCGCACGCGCGTTACGAATTCCTGCTCATCAACGACTCCGACATCACCGTTTCGCCCTACTACCTGGAGCGCGTAATGGCCAATTTTGGCGCGCTTTCGGCGCAGAAGCCGGTGGGGCTGGTTTCCGCCCTGTATCGCGGACGCGCTCACGGGACGTTGCCTTCCCGGCTGGAGGCGCTGGGCATTTCCACCGACTTTCAGCCCAGCGTGCTGCTGGCGAAATGGATGGAAGGCGGCCTGCGTTATGGACTGGGATCGACCCTTGCTGTGAGCCGCCAAGCGCTGGAGAGCGCCGGCGGCCTGACGCCGCTGGTGGATCACCTTGCTGACGATTACGAAATGGGCGTGCGGATCTACCGGGCCGGCTACGCCATCGCTCTGAGCGGTGAAGTGGTCGAAACCAGCGTTCCCGCGTATACGTGGAGCGGCTTCTTCGACCATCAGCTGCGCTGGTACCGGACGGTGCGCGATGCACGGCCCGCGGGCTACGTAGGGCTGGTGTTCACCTATGGACTGGGATGGGCGCTGCTGAACGTGGTGGCCAGCGGCATGAGCCCGCTCAGCCTGTGGCTGCTGGCGCTGAGTTTCTTCCTGCGGATGGCGCTGGCCATGACAGTTGGCGCTGAAGTCCTTGCAGACCACGCGGTTCTTCCCACGCTGTGGCTTCTGCCATTGCGAGACCTGGTGGCGATGGGGCTTTGGGTGGGTGGATTTGCCGGCAACACGATCGTATGGCGGGGAGAACGGTTTGAAGTGCGGGACGGCAAGCTCGGCGCGGTGAATTCGCCGCCTTCCTAGTCATCGGGGTTGGCATTGCGGCCGGCCAGGATGGTATGGTGAGTGCCAAATGCCGTTTGTAACCACCTCAGACACCGGCGTGCCCATCCAGGGACCGACTGCAACGCTCATCTACGACGATTGGTACCCGGCATTGCGCACCGAAACGCTGCGCGCGGGCAAGCTGGCAACGGCGTTGTTACTCGACATCCCGCTGGTACTGGGACGGCGCGCAGACGGACGCGTGTTTGCCCTGCGGGATAGTTGTCCGCATCGGGGCATTCCTCTCAGCGTGGGCTGGTTCGACGGAAACCGCGTGACCTGCCGCTACCACGGGTGGGAGTTCGAGCCCTGCAGCGGACAGTGCGCGCTGATTCCCTCGCTCTCAAGCCAGGACAAACTCGACGCCACGCGCATTTACGCCACGGCATTCCCGTGCGAAGAACGGGACGGGCACGCGTGGGTCTATATTCCCGGCCCCGGCTCTGGCCGGAAGAGTGAAACGGGAGAATTGAGGCCGGTACCGGAGGTAGTCAAGTTTGGTCCGCGCTATCGCACCGCCTTCCTCACGGCGGACCTGCCCTGCAATGTCGACCACGGCATTATCGGGCTGATGGATCCGGCGCATGGGCCGTTCGTGCACCAGGCGTGGTGGTGGCGTTCGCGGGCCAGCATTCGCGAAAAGACCAAGCGCTTTGAGCCCATCCCCGAAGGATTTCGCATGAGCGCGCACGCGCCCAGCGGAAACTCCGCGCCATATAAGCTGCTGGGGGTCTACGGGCAACCGGTGGAGACCACTATCGACTTTGTGCTGCCCAATCGCCGCACGGAGACAATACGCTGCGGCGACAAGTGGTTTTCAAGTTTGACGACGGTGACGCCGGTGACGGGATCGACCTGCCGCATCGACGTCGTCGCTGCCTGGAATGTCTTCTACCATGTACCCTTTGTCACGCCGATCGCCAAGTTCTTTGGCGCAAAGTTTGTGCGCCAGGACCAGGTGACGATGATCCAGCAGGCCGAGGGACTGAAGCACAATCCGAGTTTGATGTTGATTGACGACGCGGACAAGCCGGCCAAGTGGTACTTCGCGCTGAAGCAGGCGCGGCTGGAGGCAGCAGCGGGATCCTCGCCGAAGCATCCCCTGAACGGTCCGGTCGAATTGCATTGGCGAAGCTGAAATTTCCCGGCCGACCGCTTTCGTCGGCCCCACGAATGATCGCTGGTTATTAATCGGCCACGGCGGCCAGATCCTGAACGTTCATGGCGGACGGATCGATCGACAGACACGATGCGAGTTCGTTGAAGGACTTGTCCCAGTGGGGGCGGTCGTCGGGGGTGAGCGAGGTGAGCGCATAACTGGCAGTGCGCAGGATCTCATACCAGATGTTCTGCGCCTGCCAGAGATTCAAGTCGAACGGCAGCTCGGCGAAGATGCGCGCCAGCGTGAGTGCGCGGTCCAGCATTTCGAGTGAACCCGCAGACATGAGCAACTCGATCATGGCGCGCTTCATGCGCTGATCGGCGATGTAGGAGAGAGTTGCGATTTCCAGCGGTATCTGGTCAGCCTTGGCAAGGGACAAGAAGGATCGCAGTGAAGCTTGATCGATGGGATCGCCTTCGAGAGCACGGCGCAAGCCCGCATTTACGGCAAATCCTGCAGCCAGCGTGAGGGCAGGCGGCTTGGGCAGCCCGGCCTGCGAAAGGAAATGCAGAAGGCTGGCGTGATCCTCGTAAATCGTGGTGAGGGAACTCTCGATGTTGCGCAAAGTGGAGTTCAGAATCAGCTGCATGATGCGGCGCTGCTCATCGGTAAAGAGCGAGGTGAGGGAGTAATCCACGTGTCCGTAGTAGTTGTCGAGGAGGCGGATCACCTTGGGGAAATCGGCGCGCAACACTTGCTCCGCTGCCTCTTTGACGAACGTCTCAAAGGCCGCGATATCCGTGGCGTCGTAGGCCTTGACGGCCGCGGTTATATTCTGGTCCCCAAAGTGGAGCACAGAGAACGAGAAGGATTTTTGCTGGCCGGTGATGGAACTGGAGATATGAACGCGGCCAACCGCGAGGCGTCCCCGGCCCGAGGTGAAGATCTCGTAGCTGAGCCGCTGCACGTTGTAGCAGAAAAGCTCGGTGTCCTCAGTGAAGGTGGAGAAGATGGAACTGATGGCATAGTGCGCCACCACCTGCTCCAGACCAAGCTCCATGGTGGAGACTTTCTCTTTGTAGATGCGGGCGCCATCCCCGGCGCTGGCGACATTGGAACGGGCCTGCGCCATGCGCTCCAGGAAGGCCGGCTCGAGAGCAGCCGCTTGCATGCCGAAGACAGTCTGCGCCAACTGCAACACCCGCGCGGCATAGGCGATGACCTGGACCGTCTCGATGCCGGAGATGTCGTCGAAGAACCAGCCGCAACTGGTGTACATGAGCTGCGCGTGGCGCTGCATTTCCATCAACTCCAGGGCGCGCACGCGTTCCGGGTCGGTGAGCGGATGAGCCTGGTGATCGGCAAAGAAGGCGTCGGTCGAGTCGGGATTGCGGTCAAGCACTACCTGGATGTAGGCGTCGCGCGCGGCCCACACATCTTTGAACAGCGAGCGCCCCGCGTCTTCAGTCAGTGGAATGATGGCGTCGCGTAATTCATCGAGCGCGGCCCGGAGGGGCCCGCGCCACTCCTGGTTCCAGCCAGGCTTGCCTCCATTGCAGCCGCAGTTGGAGCGCCAGCGCTCGACGCCATGGGCGCAGCTCCACGACGTGTTGTCGTTGATTTCGCATTCGTACTCGGGGGGAAACTGAGCCAGGTAGCTGCCGTAGTTGGTCAGCCGGACATTTTTGTCCTGCTCGAGCAGGCGGAGCGTGTAAGCGAGGGCCATCTCGCCGTGCTTGTGATGATGGCCGTAGGATTCGCCGTCGGTGGCCACGTGAACCAACTGCGGCTGGGCTACGTCGCGGAAGCAATTCCGCAAGCGGCCGGCGAAGGTTTCGCCGGAATTCAGCAGTCCTTCAAAGGCAATCGCCCGCGAAGTCGGTCCGTCGTAGAAAAAGACTGCCATGGAGACGCCGGACTTGAACTGGAGCAGGTAAGGGCGGGTGGTGTCGACGCTGGCGTTGGGAGTATCATTCCAGGCTCCGGGGTCTTTCAATGAGCGGACGCGGCGGCACTGGTGCGGAGCGAGCAGGGTGAACTTGATGCCATGCTGCGCCAGTAATTCGAGCGTGTCGGTGTCGGCCGCAGTCTCGGCGAGCCACATACCCTCGGGTGGAACGCCGTAGTGCTGTTCGTAGTCGGCAATGCCCCAGCGGATCTGGGTGATCTTGTCGCGGCGATTGGCCAGCGGCATGATCACATGGTTGTAAACCTGCGCCATCGCGGAGCTGTGGCCCTTGAAGTTCTTGCGGCTGCGGCGCTCGCCGTCGAGGATCATGCGATAGGTGCGCGGCGCGTTCTCCTTGAGCCAGCTCAAAAGCGTGGGGCCGAAGTTGAAACTGATGCGCGCGTAGTTGTTGAGAATGCGCGTGATCTGATTCTTGATATTGACCACGCGCGCTGCGCCGTTGGTGGCGTAGCACTCCGCGCAGATGCGTTCGTTCCAGTCATGGTACGGAGCGGCGGAGTCCTGGGTTTCGACGGTCTCCAGCCAGGGATTCTCGCGAGGGGGCTGGTAAAAGTGACCGTGAATGCAAACAAAACGCTTGGCTAAGGCCATGAACACTTCCCATCGGGCCGGCACTGGCTGGGGATTGCGCTGCCTTGATTATTTTAGAGCCATCGGCCGGCGCGCCTTGCTGTCTTTGACGTCACGAAGGTGGCATCGACCTGCACTTACGAAGCAATCGCGGGCGATCCTGAACAAGGATGCTCATGAATCGCAGGGAGATCAGCAGATCGATGGCGTCATGCCCGGCCCGCCGGTTCCGCAACAGGTTTGGCGAGATCGCACGCGCGCCAGAGATACCAGCTGGCCACGGATCGGAACGGCGCCCAGCGCTGGCCGCGCTTGAACACCACATCGGGCTTGGGTAGATCTTGGGCTGCGAGGGCTCGCGCCTTGGGCACACGCATGAACGTCAAGGCGTAACCCTTGCGCACGCCATAGTCGGTCACCGGCAAAACGTCGGGCCTGCCCATGCGGAAGATGAGCAGCATCTCCACGGTCCAGGGGCCGATGCCGCGCACTTCCGTCAGCCGCTCCACGATGTCCGCGTCCGACATCTTTTTGATGGCAGCATGGGAAGGCACGGTGCCGTCGATGGTTTTCGCCGCCAGGTCTTTGATCGCCCTGGTCTTATTGCCGGAAACACCGGCGGCACGCAGGACTTCGTCGGGCGTATCGATAAGAGCCTTGGGCGACGGGTCGCCGCCGTAATACTCGCGCACCCGGCGGTGAATGGTGGCCGCGGCCTTGCCATGCAGTTGCTGGTACATGATCGATTCGAGCAGCGATTCAAACGGCGACGGCCACTTATCGAGGCGCAGCGTAAAAGCGCCCACGCGGTCGATGAGACCGCCGAGCTTGGCGTCGCGCGCCCGGAGGTGTGCCAATGCTTCTTCAGGATCGTAGGGAAGTTTGCGGCTGCGACCGTCGTGGAACATAGCAAGGAGTCTACCGCACGCAGCGCGGCCGGCTGCGCCGGGTTCCCGACGATTCGCAGCGATCACATCGCATTCTGCAGATACCTTTCCCTGGCGCGCAACAGGCGCTCCGCCTGCTCTCCTTCCAAGGCGCGCGCGCAGCCCAGTTGATGGCTCACCAGGCGGATTTGCGCGAGGTGCTCCAGTGTCTCCATCTTTTGAAAAGCGTCGAAGATGCTTCTGCCGTAGGTCACGGCGCCGTGATTGGCAAGGAGGATTGCCTCATGTCCCGAAATCAAGGGAATGAGGCTATCCGCCACTTCATCGGTACCGGTCGTTGCATACTCGGCTAGCGGGACAGACCCCAGCGTCATCACGGCTTCCTGGCAGAACATCTCGTCGAGGGCGCGGCCGGAACACGCGAAGGCCGTGGCAATGGGCGGATGGGAGTGAATCACGGCCTCCACGTCCTGCCTTTGGCGGTAGATGGCGAGATGCATCCCAATTTCGCTGGTCACCTTGCGCGAGCCGGCCAATTGACGGCCATCCAGATCGACCATCACGATGTCCGCGGAGCGGATCATGCATTTGCTGATCCCCGTCGGCGTGGCCAGAAGCCTGTTTCCGTCGAGCCGGACCGACAAGTTGCCCGATGTCCCGGGCACGAACCCGAGCCTGTACAGCCAACGGCCGTAGCGGACCATTTCCCGTTTCAATTCGTCCTCACGTGCATGCTTCTTTTCTGTCATGACAAACTCTTTCTCCCGGATACCCCCGTTTGGGCGGGGAATTTATGACTTGAGGATTTTGAATGGAGTCGCTTGAATGCGCATGGCCGGCTTGCGGCGAAACAGGGTGCGCAGCCGCTTCCATTGGCGGCCGATTCTATCGGAGATCACGAACAGATCGCCGGCCGTAATCGGGCCGACTACGCGGTAGTGTCCCACGGCCGCCAGCGCCATGGATGCGATGCAGCCGCACTGCGCGCAGTCAGGATCTCCGCCGAACTGACAAGGAGTGATCGCCGTCTTCAGATCGGCGGAGACAGTCCTGGTGGTCATCGCGAAGATGCAATCGCCGGGACTCTTGGGTGGGGATTCAATCTCGCGGATGAGTGAATCAGGCATTTCGAGGGTTGGATATTTCAACCGCAAGTGGCGCAGTTGTGCGACTACCGACGCCCTTTGGGCGGGCGTCAATATTTCCGGATCGGTGGCGCCCCGCTGCGGCGTAAAGATGCTGAACCATACCTTGGCCACCTCGGGTTGCCTGGTCCAAAAGGACAGGAATTCATCGAGATAGCCCGCTCGGTCTGCAATCTGCGAGGTGATGGTGCAGTGGATGGTGACGCGGGTTCCCTTGATACTGCCAAGAATCCGCTCGTAGGTAGCCGGCTTCCGGCGCGCATCGTGCTCGGGCTGCAGACCGTCCACCGACACAACGACATTCAAATTCTTCAGCTTCATCCAGGCGGCCGGAATGGTACGGAAGGCACTGGTGACGACCTGCGTGTAAACGCCACGGGTCGCCAGACGGTAGAGCAGTACGTCGAGTTCTCGATACCGTACCAGCGGATCGCCACCCACAAGGGAAACATGGAGCGGCTTTTGCTCGTCAACCAGGGCGAGAACCCGCTCCACGAGTTCGTCCCCTTTAAAGTCGGACAACTCGCGCAGTTGGGTACCCCCTCCCAGATGGGCCTCATCAAAGGCGTAACATCCGGGGCAGCGAAGTGGACATTCTTTGGTGATTTCAATGGATAACGAGGGCGCGCGGCCGCTCAGGATGCGAGCCCAGGCATGCAGAACTTCAGTCGTTTTCATGACCTCTCCGAGACGTCTTACCGGTTAGCTGTCAAGTCATCAGGGCCGGGGAAGGCCCTAGTAGGGATCGATCAGCTTTCAGGTGGGATACGGACGATCAGATCAGAAGAGGCGGGTTACACAAGGCGACGGATGGACCGGGAGCGCGGTCGTTCACAGCGGCCCAAAGAACCCGCTCCGGCTGTGTAAGCGCCAAACTACATAACGAATCTACGAGTCTCGCAAGGAAGGCGAGCAACAGGGTCAACCACTGCCTGCAACCGCGGACCATGACCAGCACCAGGCAAAGAGACGTGACGATCAGCAGCACGGTGGTCTCAAAGTCTTGCCCTCCATGCAGAAAGCGATCCCACGTCCACAGGTGCTGCGTGAAAGGAAGCGCAATCAAAACAATCGAGGCCAGCGCGAGCAGGAGGCGGCTCAATCGAGCATAGAGGTGAGCCGGGTGTGCAAACCCGATGAGATTCGACCAGCCCGTGTTGCATACGGATTGCACCATTCGCCTCGGTCTATTCAGAGTTTACCCGTTCTCCGCTTCTGGGTCTAACGGTGAAACGGAACCAGGAAAAGCAGGGGGGCGGTTCCATCTCCGGAACTGAAGCGGTCTCTGGCCGCATCTCCGCAGGGGCTCGCTCGAACTCCGTGCCCTCACCCTAGTACCATCAAGGACGTAGCGAACGGAACAGGAGTACGAGACCCATGAAGATGCGGCCGGGAACGCAAACGGGATTTCTGTTATGCGGCAAGGAATGGAGTGAAGGGGAAGCAATTGAGGTGCGGTCGCCGTGGGACCACGGGCTGGTCGGCCGGGTCACCGTCGCCACCCGCGCCGACGCCCGCCAGGCTGTCAATCACGCGGTCGCCAGTATTCGCCGCACGCGCGCGCTGCCGCGTTGGAAGCGCCGCGAGATCCTGGAAGACGTGACCGCGGCTCTCATCGAGCAGAAAGAGCGCTTTGCCCAACTCATTCTCGCGGAGGCCGGCAAGCCCATCCGCCTGGCGCGCGCGGAAGTCGATCGCGCGGTACTCACCTTCAAGACCGCGGCCGAGGAAGTGTCCCGCCTGGGGGGCGAAACCATTCCTCTCGACCTCACCGAGGGCAACGAGGGCCGCTGGGGCCTTGTGCAGCGTTTCCCGGTCGGACCCATTCTTGCCATCTCCCCTTTCAATTTTCCTCTCAACCTGGTGGCTCACAAAGTGGCGCCGGCCATCGCGGCGGGTTGTCCCTTCCTGCTCAAGCCCGCGCCGCAAACGCCATTTACGGCCCTGGCGCTGGGCGAAGTCATTTTGAAAGCCGGCTGGCCGCAGGAAGCGCTGGCCGTCCTGCCGCTCTCGGATGCCGACACCGCGTGGCTGGCGGAGAAGGAAGATCGCATCAAGCTAGTGACCTTCACGGGATCGGCCAAAGTGGGATGGAATCTGAAAGCCCACTCAGGCCGCAAGCGTGTCTTATTGGAATTGGGCGGCAATTCAGGCATGGTTGTCCATGGGGATTGGCCGGATCTGGACGACGCCGCGGTCCGCACCGCGCACGCCGCGTTTGATTATGCCGGGCAATCATGCATCAGCGTGCAGCGCGTGTTTGTAGAACGCAAGATCTTCCAGACTTTCCTATGGAAACTGGTGGAAGTTTCCGCCAAGCTGGTCACCGGCAAACCCGGCGACGAGACGACCGATGTGGGACCCATGGTCCGGGTCAGCGAAGCCGAACGCGTCGAGTCCTGGGTGAAAGAAGCTGTCGACGCCGGAGCCAAGCTCATTGCCGGAGGCGAACGCCGCGGATCCGTCATCACGCCTGTCATTCTTACCGGCACCAAGGCGGGCATGAAGGTGCGCGATGAAGAAGTCTTCGGGCCGGTCGTGGCGATCGAGCCGTATGAAGATTTTGAAGAAGCGCTGGCGGAAGTAAACCACTCCAAATATGGATTGCAGGCCGGGCTGCTTACCCGCGATGCCGGGCGCATACTTACCGCTTTCCGGGAACTCGAAGTGGGGGGACTGATCGTGGGCGACACGCCAAGCTGGCGCCTGGACCCCATGCCCTACGGCGGCGTCAAGGATTCCGGCCTGGGGCGCGAAGGCATCCGTTCCGCTATCGAAGAGATGACCGAACCGCGCATGCTGGTGATGGCGGGTTTGAGCTGAAATCGATACCGCGGCTAATGATTCCGGAAAAACGCGGGAGGGACCTGCCCGGAGCGGCAGATTCACTGGCTCTCAACGCGCCGGAGAGTCTGTCGCGCGCTCAACGAGCCCAATTCCTGTGGCGAAGCACTTCACGCCATTCTTGCCATGGTGTTTCACCTCGTACATCGCGCTGTCCGCCTGCTCAATCAAACTGGCCGCGTCGGAGGCGCACTCGGGATACAAACCGATGCCGATGCTGGCGGTGATCGCAATGGAATGGCCGTCAATCGTGAACGGCTCGCTCAGAGCGCGAAGCATTTCTTCTGCGAGCTGGGCGGCGTGGTCGTAGTTGGAAAGGTGCGCGACCAGCCAGGTAAATTCATCCCCGCCCATCCTGGCGAGCGTATCGGATTTCCGTACGCGCGCAAGCATGCGTTGAGCGACGCCCTTCAATACGAGATCGCCGACGCTGTGCCCCAGCCCGTCGTTAACAGGCTTGAAGCCATCGAGATCGACGTAAAGGAGTGCCACGGTGTGTCCTTCGCGTTCAGCAATGGCGAGAACCTGGGAGAGGCGCTCGGCGAACAGCCGGCGGTTCGGCAAGCCCGTTAGCTCGTCGTAGAGAGCCTGCCGCTCCAATTCTTTTCGGCTTTCCTGTAAGGCGTAGAGGGATTTCTCCTGGATGTCCTGCATGATGGCGGAACGCACCGCAAACGAAAACAGAACGATGCTGACCGCAATCAGCCCGATGACGCGCGCCGAACTCACCAGGCGGAGCCCGAGCACAGCGCTGCCCAGAACCATGGTTGCCAGGGTCAGGTTGAAACAGAGCAGCGCAGTGCGCCTGCCGATCCGTCGCCTTTGCGGCCTTTCGTCGGCGGCTGGCGGACGCCAGGTAGCAGCCAGGCCCGCGGTCGTGAGAGAAAGAAGGATCCAGATCAGATCAACGGACGCATCGACGTTGGGAAGATAGGCATCGACATAACTGGTGACGAACGCAATCGCCAGATAGATAGAAAGGTAGATCGCTACCCGGGCAAAAAGCCCGCGCAAACTGGCTGTCGCTGCGTAACGAAAACGGATGAGCGCTGCCAAGACCATTATGGCGTTAATGGTCGTGCCGTACGTAATCAGCTGCCAGATCCTGGTATTGTGGGCATCGAGTTCCGCGATTTGCAGCTGATACGTGGTCACGCCCACAAGCCCAACCACCATGCAACTGTCGAGAAACGATTCCAGCTTGGACGTACGACTGTCATCCGACAGGAATAAGGCAATGGCGATGGGTGCGGCTTCCAGCCGGTAAAGCAAAGATGGAAACAACGCCGAACCGGGTACGGCAATATGAAAGTATCGATAATAGGCCCAACCGGCGTCCCCAACCAGTTCCAGAGTCGAAACCGTTGCGAATAAAACCCAGAATATGCGCGTGGCTCCGCGGCCTCTCGAAGCAGCCACGACGCAACTGACAATCGCCAGGGAATTAGCCAGGAGGGTAAGGGCGTTCTGAAACAGCGATCCGGCCGGACTGGTGCCCAGAATTTCGAAGCCTGCGCGCTGAACGACGAGGATGAGCAGCATGGAGACAATCACAGAGATATCCATGCGTGAAAGCCTGACGCTTAACTTCGTAGGGCTTCCAAGCGGAAGCGCCGGCCGCGTTTGGTGGACGTCTGCCATAAGAACCCGAGAGTCGACACCCTATTCCTGTGATCGGAGATGTGAAATAGCAGATTTCGGGCTGTTCTCCAATCAAGGAATCAACCCCGCTGCAAACTTTGAGGCGCTACGACGCAATCGAGAAGACGATCAGAAGACAGAAGGCACATTCGTCCCGTACGAATTTCTCTCTGGTCGTGTTCTAACAGTATAGCGATTAAATAGAAGCGCCAGTATTTCCCACCCGGATCAGGTGAAGTGGGGCGGTTCTCATCCGGTCGACCTGACTTTTCTTGGCAGCGAAAGTCGCGTCGCCACTACGCGCCAGGTTCCCACGGGCACTCGTCCAAAGGCCAGCCGTCTATACTGGCAATCGATCGCGTTCTACCGGAATTGACTTGGACGCGCGGCCTGGAAAGGCTGCAGAGGAACCGCATGGAATTGGGACTCAAAGACAAGGTGATCATCGTGACCGGCGGTGGCGCCGGTATCGGGGCCGGTATTACGCGCGCATGCCTCGCCGAGGGGGCGCGCGTGGTCGTGCTGGGCCGCCTCTCCCAGGTTGTAAGGGATTTTATGGCGGAGATGGAAGCAGCAGGTGCGGATTGCCGCTTGATCGAAGTTCACCTTGAAAACACGGTGCGCTGCGAGGAAGCGATCGACGAAGTTGAACAGAGCCATGGCTCAATCTATGGGCTGGTAAACAACGCCGGGGCCAACGATGGTGTTGGTCTCGCGTCGGGCAGCGTGGAAAGGTTCGTCCAGAGCCTGAGAAATAATCTCATCCACTACTATGCCCTGGCGCATTTCGCGCTTCCCGCGCTCAAGCGGTCAGAGGGCTCCATCGTCAACATCAGTTCCAAGGTGGCTCTGACCGGCCAGGGCAATACTTCGGGATACGCGGCTTCGAAAGGGGCGCAACTAGCCCTCACGCGCGAATGGGCGGCTGAGCTGTTGCCCCACAACGTCCGCGTCAATGCCATCCTACCGGCCGAGGTGATGACCCCCCTCTATCAACGCTGGCTTGGCTCGCTCGGGGACCCTGAAGCGGAATTGAAGCGCATCACCGACAAAATTCCGCTCGGGAATCGAATGACGCTGTCTTCTGAAATTGCGGCGGCCGCGGTATTTCTGCTCTCCCCCACGCAATCGGGACACACCACCGGCCAGCACCTGGTCGTCGACGGCGGCTACGTGCACCTCGATCGCGCGCTAACCTAGAGCGGAAGTTCCGGACCTTGTTTCATGGGCGCGAAACGACCGTCGCTACTTCGGACACTATGGGCGCCGCAGGAAATACGCGAGGCCAGACGACCGTGAATCGCGTTCCCTTGCCGACCTCGGTTTCCAGGTCGATCGTACCTCCGTGTTTCTCGATCAACTGCTTCACCACCCACAGGCCCATGCCGTTGCCGCGATCGCCTTTGGTGCTGGAGCCAAATTGAAAGAGCGTCGCCAGCATCTCCGGTCCGATACCTGAACCCTCGTCAGCGACCACCACTTCCACAGCATCCTCCTTGCCGGACAGAAAGACGCTGACTTTCGCTCCTTTGACTGACGTTGCTTCGCAGGCATTGCGCACCAGGTTTAATAACACCTGGCGGGTTTCGACAGGGATGGCGTTCACGACGCAGTCGCCGACGCTGCGAATCTCAAGCTCGATACTGTGCTTGCGCATCAGCGGCTCCAGCAGCAAACGCACCGACTCCGTCGAAGAACGCAGGTCGACTTTCTCCGGCACGGTGGTCTGTCGGAAGAACCCCAGCGTAGAGCGGGTGAGCGCCTCGATGCGGCGCACTTCCTCCGCGGCCTGCCGCGCGATGGCGATGGTCTCCGGCGATGCCCCCGGGGTGATTTCCACCAGGAACATCAGGTTTTGAATAGCGGCCAGCGGATTATTGATCTCGTGCGTCACCACCGCCGACATGCGATTCCACTCTTCCAGCTTTCGGGCCGCCAGCAAACTCTCTTCCACCTGGGCCTTTTCGTTCTCGGTGCTGGCGAGGCGGGCTGCATAGTCGTCGATCCCGAAGCTGAGTTCCGGCGCTTTGCGAATGAACTGCACGGCAATATAGCCCGAAAGGATCGCGGTGATGATGTTGGTCCACGCATCGACCCAAAAGATGGGGTACCACGTGGTGATGACTTCAAGCAGATGGGTGGAGCCGCACGCGACGATGAACAGCGCGAATCCCACCAGGAAGAAGACCCAGTCGCGTTGAATCACGCGGCGGGTTTTGCGCGCAAGATAAAGCAGGGTGGCGCAGATGCTGAAATAACTCAGGAAGGTGACGGTGTTGGTCACCGCCATGGTCCAGATCAGCGGCGGATCCTGGTTCCAGCAAACTGCATGCGGCATCAAGGAAGCGGACATGAGGATTCAACCTCGTAAAGAGCCTATTTTCTCCTGCCTGTTGATCCGCAGGCCCCGGGAAATTCCATTTAGAACCGGTCGGACACGCCGTGCCATCGGGTACCGCGGCGACCAAAGACAAGACACTGTGCAAAGAGGTAAGAGACTGCAACCGATGGAGAACGACCATCTTTGACGTCCAGTGCGCATAATCAGCACACGCTCCCTTTTACCAGCGGTGAACCGGTTGCTGCAAGTTGACGTCTGACGTTGGATGCGGATTCGGTATGCATTGAGTTAACCAGTTGAAAATCGATTCAGTTCCGTCCAATTTACCGTCCGTCACATTCCTGTGGGATTGCCACATCAGCCGGATAAGCTTTATGTGGCAATCCCAAAGGGAGTCACGTGGAAGCGTCCAAACTTGACCTGTTGCAAGGCACGCTCGATCTCATGGTGTTGCAGACCCTCTCCGTGCTGGGATCCCTGCACGGCTACGGCATCGCCCGCCGCATAGAACAGGTAAGCGGCAACGAAGTCCTGCTCAACCAGGGCACCATCTATGCCTCGCTGGTGCGCCTCGAACAACGCGGCTGGATCAACTCCAACTGGGGCATCTCCGACAACAATCGCAGAGCCAGGTTTTACTCCATCACGGCAGCGGGGCGCCGCCAGCTGGCCAAAGATGCGCACTACTGGCAGCGGTTGAGCGGGGTCATGGACCGCGTTCTAGCCATGGTCAAAGACGGAGAACCCGCGTGAGCAGGCTGCGGCGCCTGACTCGGCGTGTGCGTGCGTTCCTGCGCAAGCCGGCGCTGGACGCCGATCTCGAAGCTGAACTCGCGACTCACCTCGAAATGGCCATCGAGGACAATCTGGCACGCGGCATGAGCCCCGCCGAAGCCCGCCGCGCTGCACTGGTCAGCATCGGCGGAATGCAACAAGCCAAAGAAAAACAACGGGAGGCACGGGGACTGATGACACTCGACATACTTCTTCGGGACCTTAAGTACACCATTCGCACACTGAGCCGCGACCCCGGCTTCACCCTGGTTGCAGTGCTGATCCTGGCCCTCGGCATCGGCGCCAACATCGCGGTCTTCAGCGTCGTGAACACCCTTCTCCTGCGTCCCTTGCCTTTTCCCAATGCCCATCAACTGGTCTGGATCGCGCCCCCGCCCAGCAAGTCCGGACTCTCCGGCGCCACGTATTCCACCGACGCCTACGATGAGTTCCGCACGTACAGCCGTTCCTACCAGGACGTAACCGGGTATTTCGCGTTTTCCAGCCCGGGCAATCTCAGCCTCAACCGGGGCGGCGCCCCCATTCCGGCAACCGGCATCGATGTCATCGCCAACTTCTTCCAGGTGCTCGGCGTGCAGCCGACCATGGGGCGGACGTTTCGACCCGAAGATGCGCGCAACGGAGCAGCCCCGGTGGTGCTCCTTACCGACGCCTGGTGGAAGAGGCAGTTCGCTGCCGATCCCAACATCGTGGGCAAGGCCTTCGACATCAATGGCCGGCAGACCACCGTCATCGGGGTCTTGCCCCGGACTTTCGATTTTGGCGCGGTGTTTTCACCCGGCACCAAGATCGATGCCATCACCCCGCTCAACCTCTATGGCCCTCCTCGCAACTGGGGAAACATCATCACGTTTATCGGCCGTCTCAAGCCCGGTGTCTCTCTGCCGCAGGCGGTGGGCGATGCCGCGGCAGCCGCGCCGCACATGTGCTGGAACAACAACCAGCCTCGCTCGTGCGGCAGCTACACGGGCTTCGTGGTCCCCGTGCCGCTGAAGGACTACGTCAGTGGACGCCTGCGCCGCGCCCTCGTTGTTTTGTGGTCGGCAGTGGGCATGATTCTGCTCATCGCCTGTGTCAACCTCTCCAACCTGCTTTTAGCCCGCGCTTCTTCGCGCTCCAAGGAGTTCGCCATGCGCGGGGCCCTGGGCGCCAGCCGCGGCCGCATCGTGCGCCAGCTCCTTACCGAAAGCCTCGTCCTCTCCGGTACAGGTGCCATTTTGGGGCTGGGGCTGGCGTTCATCCTTGTCTCGTGGCTCGCCCACCAGGGCGCCATTGCGTTGCCTCTTCTCGGCACCTTGCGCGTGGACGGCGCCGCCCTGGCGTGGACCCTCCTCATCGCCGTGTCCGCGGCCATGCTCTTCGGACTCGTCCCCGGACTGCGCATCGCCGGCGGGAATCTGCACGAAGCGTTGAAGGACTCCGGCCTCGGTTCCGGGCAAAGCCGCAGGCACGAGCGCATCCGCTCGGTCCTCGTGGTCTCTGAAGTCGCCCTGGCCTGCGTTCTCCTGGTAGGCGCCGGCCTCTTGCTGCGTAGCTTTCTCCGCGTGCTCGATGTCGACCTCGGCTTCCAGCCCGAGCGCGCCGCCGCCGTCAAGGTGGAGTACGACGACAGCGCCCCCACTCCTCTCGCCAGCGTGCAAAAGCGCGCCGCGATCTTCCAGCAGATCCTCGCCCGCGTTGGTGCCATTCCCGGCATCGAAGCAGCCGGGATCACGGACTACCTTCCCCTGGGCCAGAACCGCAACTGGGGCACGCCCTTCCCCAAGGGCGTCGACCGGCCTGACAAAATCCCCGCCGGCCCGCTCGTCTACGTCGTGACTCCCGGATACCTGCGCGCCATGGGAACCAGGCTGCGCGGCCGTGACTTTACCTGGGACGACGGCCCCAAAAGCGAAAACGTGGTCATGATCGATGACGCCTTCGCGCGCTACCTGGCGGCCTACGCCCAATGGCCGAAAGGCGATGCCGTGGGTCAGATTATTTCAAACGGCAATCAGGACCTGCGCGTCGTGGGCGTGGTTGCGGATGTCCACGAGGAGAGCGCCGAAGGAGAAACCGGCTGGCAGATTTACTACCCGGCCCTTCAAGCCGATCCTGCGGGAGCCCAACTCGTCCTGCGCACCACCCTGCCGCCGGCCCAGCTGGCCAATAGCGTGCTCCTCACCCTCCGCGACATCAACCCCAAGCAGCCCGCCGCGGAATTTCGCCCCATCCAGATGCTGGTGGACCACGCCAACTCGCCGCGCCGTTTCTTCATGCTGCTGGTGTCAAGTTTTGCCGCGCTCGGCCTGCTGCTCGCCGCACTCGGCATCTATGGCGTCATCTCCTACGCCGTCACCCGCCAGACCCAGGAAATCGGCATCCGCATGGCTCTGGGCGCCACCACGGGCCGGGTTCAGCGGGAGTTCCTCATCGGCACCCTGCGGCTTTCCCTGATCGGCATCGTCCTGGGATGCGCAGCGTCTCTGGCGGTCAACCGGCTTATCGCCTCGCTGCTGTTTGCGACATCGGCGCGGGATTTCACAACCTACGCAGGCATGGCCCTGGTGCTGGTGGCAGTGGCTGCCGTGTCCGGGTATATCCCTGCGCGGCGGGCTTCGCGCGTCAGTCCCCTGGTGGCTCTGCGCGCCAACTGACTTTTTCAAATCGCGTTCTTCACCATCTTCACCACCGGCAGCGCCTCGCCGTTTCCCAGCGGGACCGCGATGCGCTCCACCTCGACATACCCCTTCAACCGATACAGAGGAACGCCGGTCAGCGTCGATCCCATTTCGTAGCGGCGAAATCCGGCTTCGCGTGCAGCTTCTTCCACCGTCCTCAGAATCAGCGATCCCAACCCCCGCCGCGCGAAGTCAGGATGCACAAAGATGGCGCGCACTTTGGCTGCATCGGTTACCGGGTCGAGTAGATCTGGCGCTCGTCCCGGTCCTCGATCGGCCCCAAACAACGTCTTGCGCTTCGACCAGCCCCCGCATCCGGCCAGCACGCTGCCCGCTTCGGCGATGAAGTACGTCCCGTCCAGGATCAGCTGCGAATCCAGCCCCAGCACCGTACCCAGCGCTCCTTCGATCTGTGCGGCGGTGTAGTCGCCCGACTGCAATCCGCGCACCGACGCTTCAATCAGCGCATGCAGCGCGGGAATGTCGCTTTCGGTGGCGAGCCGAAGTGGGAAGAAGCCAGCCAACGTCATCGAACCCTCGACCGCGGCAACGCTTTTTCAGTTGCTTTATTCACTGATTCACTGATTCGCTGATTCCACTGCCTTCTCCACTTCCACCAGCGACGAATAGAACGTAGCGCCACGGCCCAGGTCGGTCAGCCGCTCGCTGGTCAGGGCATTCACATTCACCCCATCGGGACTCAGCTTGGCCCAGTCCATGCGCCCCGCCACCACACCTGCCGGCACGCTGCCATTCACCAGGGCGGTCAGCCGCATCGAGCCGCGATCGTTGAAGATGCGCACCGCGTCGCCGTTGGCGATACCGCGCGCCGCAGCGTCCATCGGATGCATCTCCAGTTTCTGCGTGGTGCGGGCTTCCATCGCCCGGTGTCCGTCCAGGTTCGCGAACGTGGAGTTCATGTAGTTATCCGCCTTGCGGCTCAGAAACTCCAGTGGGAATCGCTCCGCTCCCTTGCTCCACCGGGACTCGGTCGCAGGGACAAATGCCGGCAGCGGATCCAGCCCTTGCGCCGCCAGCGTCTCCGAGTAGAACTCCACTTTCCCTGATGCCGTGGGCAGTGTACCCGAGGTGTAAGGCTGGAACGGCTTCTCCTCAGGATGCGCATGAAACGCCAGCGGAATGTGGCCGTGCGCCTTCAGATCATCCAGCGTGATGTGTTCCATCTCCGCATTGCCAGAGTGCCCATCGGCCCCAGTCGAGAGCGCTTGCTCGATCAGCTGTTCCGGCGTGTCGCGGAAGCACGGTTCGGTGAATCCCATACGCTGCGCCAGTTGGCCGAACAGCCACACATTTGATCGCGACTCGCCCAGCGGCTCGATAGCCTGGTTGGAAAGCTGCACAAAGTAGTGGCCGTATGCGCCCTGAATGTCGGTGTGTTCGAGAAACGTAGTTGCGGGAAGAATGTAGTCCGCGTAATCCGTCGTATCGGTGAAGAACAGTTCGTGCACGACAGTAAACAAGTCCGCCCGCGCCAATCCCCGCACCACGGAATTATGGTTGGGCGCCACCGCCGCCGGATTCGAGTTATACACAAACAGCGCATGCACGGCGGGTTCATCCGCCTGTTCGCTGTCCACTGTCCACTGTTCGCTGGCGACTGATCCCTGACCCCTGATCCCTGACCCCTGTTTTTCCAGCTCTTCCCCCAGCTTCGACATATTCACTGTGCGCGCCAGCCGTCCCAGCGGCGAAGCCAGCGCCAGTTCCGGCCGTTCGATCGCCTTCCGGTTCCACGCAAACGCTCCTGAAGTGGAAAGGCCGCCGCCCCCTCCGCGGTACTTCCACGCCCCCGTCAGCGCCGGCAGCATGGCAATCAAGCGCGCCGCGGTCCCGCCGTTTTCGCCGCGCTGCACTCCGTAGTTCATACGGATCGCCGCCGGCCGGGTGGTCGCATACTCCCTGGCCAGCTGCTCTACCTCCGCCGCCGTCATGCCCGTCCACTCCGCCACGCGCTCCGGTGTGTATTCGCGTACGCGCTCCGCCAGCCCGTCGAGGCCATGCGTCATTTCCGCGATGTATGCGCGGTCTTCCAGCCCTTCGCGCACAATTACGTGCATCATGCCTAAAGCCAGTGCGCCATCGGTTCCCGGCCGTATCGCGATATGCCAGTCGGCCAGCGCCGCCGTGCGCGTCTTGTAGGGATCGATCACGATCAGCCGCCCGCCATTGCGCCGCGCATGCTCCACCATCGGCCACAGGTGTACGTTATTGCCGTGAATGTTTCCGCCCCACGCGATAATCAGTTTGGCGTGCTTGTAGTCTTCCGTGGGCGTGCCCAGCTTCTTTCCGTACACCAGGGTCCACGCCACGCCGCCAGCCTCGGAACAGATCGTGCGGTCCAGCTGGCATGCGCCCAGTCGATGAAAGAATCGCCGATCCATCGACCCAAATCCCAGCACCCCGATGGTGCCCGCGTAGCTGTAGGGCAAAATCGACTCCGGGCCGAATTCGTCGCTGACTTGTTGCAGCCGCGCCGCAATTCCATTCAGCGCCTCGTCCCAGCTCACGCGCTCGAAACTCTCCAGTTCCCGCCCGCGCGGCAAAGGTCCTTTGGGCACACCGGCTTTACGCTTCAAAGGATAGGTAATGCGTTGCGGCGCATACACGCGATCCAGATACTTGGCCACCTTGCCGCACAGAAATCCCTGCGTGACAGGCTGGGTGGGATCGCCCTGCACCTTGATCGCGCGTCCTTCCTCGTTCACCGTTACC
Source organism: Occallatibacter sp. (assembly GCA_036488735.1). Lineage (GTDB taxonomy): Bacteria > Acidobacteriota > Terriglobia > Terriglobales > Acidobacteriaceae > Telmatobacter. Next base: position 283,319 of record DASXHC010000033.1, on the reverse strand, counting down.
AGCACGGCACAGCTGTCGGGGCAATCGTGCGAGCAAACCGTATGAACAACACGAAAAGGAGAAGAAATCGGGGCCTGGGACATGCTGTCATTGTAAGCTGAACCCGTATCTGAAACTCCGGAGACCGGGATGAAACGAATTCTCGCCGTTGTCGCGCTCCTATGTGCCTTTGCAGCAACAACTCTGGCCGCGGGGGCGCAGGCCGGCCCCGACGAAGCGGCGATTCGCGCCTCCATCCGCGATCAGGTGGAAGCGTGGAATCGCGCCGACATTCCCGGCTTCATGCACGGCTACGAAGAGTCGCCGGAGACCACCTTCATCGGCGCCAACATCGGTAAAGGCTACGAAAAAATCCTCGAGCGATACCAGAAGAACTACACCACCAGTGAGCAGATGGGAAAGCTGACCTTCAACGATCTGGAGATTCGCCTGCTGCCCGGTTCCTGCGGCAAGGCTGAATTCGCCGTGGTCACCGGGCGCTTCCACCTCGAACGCTCTGCCAAGGGCGACGCGAAGAAGGACGACGGCATCTTCTCCCTCGTCTGGCGCAAAGGCCCCCACGGCTGGAAGATCCTCCTCGACCACACCAGCTAAGAGAACGCTCCTGTACACTGGTGCCGTTATGAGCTGTCTCTTTTGCAAGATCATTGACGGAAGCATTCCGTCCAGCGCCGTCTATCAGGACAAACAATGTTACGCATTCGCCGATATTGACCCCAAGGCTCCCGTGCATGTGCTGGTGATTCCGCGCAAGCACATTGCTTCTTTGGCGGCTGCTGAAGAAGGCGACCAGGCGCTGCTCGGCCATCTATTGTGGGCCGCGGCGGAAATCGCCCGATCCAAAGGTCTCGCCAACGGCTATCGCGTCGTCATCAGCACCGGCCGCGACGGAGGCCAGACCGTCGAGCACCTGCACGTGCATGTGCTCGGTGGCCGGTCACTGACGTGGCCGCCCGGTTAGCGACAAAAACACGCTGTGGCCAAACTCGGCAAGAAACACTCTCGTTCTGCGCTTAGATTTTTCCGCCGGCATTGGGGTCGCAAGTTTACTCCAAAGACAACAGAAGGGCGTCCGCTGCCGCGGACGCCCTTCTGTTTCGAGCCCCAGTGAATCGGCTTACACCGGCTGCTGGAAGTTCTCTTCTTCCTCTTCCATGCCGTAGCGGCGCAGAAGATTGGGCAGGCTCTGCGAGAAGGCCGAACGCGGCATGACCGTGTCGCAACCCGCTTCAGTAGCCTTCATTTTCAAATCGCCCTGCAAGTGCGAGAGGAAGCCCACGATCGATGTGCCCTTCTTGAACTTGGACTTGAACTTGGGTATCAGCGTCATCGGCTTCGCGTTGGCGTTGTTCAAATCAAACACCAGCAGCTTCGGCCGCTCCGCCTCGGGCGTTTCCAGAAGCCGCGTCACGACCTCTTTCTCGCCCTTCACAAACTCTACCTTTACGCCCAGTTTCCGCGCGCTCTCCTGAATCTTAGCCAGAAAAAACAAATCATCGATGAAGCAGAAGATGCGGGTGGGGGCGTCATTGCGGACAGGCGCGACCGGCACCGATGGTTGATAGACCTCGGGATAGTAGCTGCCGTGCCCGTTGCTCGTGATTTGAATTGTGGAGGCTGGACCGTCGGCGATGTTGCCATTCACAGTCCGATAGCTGTGGTCCATGGGTCCAACAAACTCACGCGGTCCGCGCTGCTTGGTCCTGCGCTTGTTTTGCTGAGGAGCCGATGTGCTGTTTCCCGGCGACGGGGCAGGGCCGGAACCCTTCTGGAAGAATTTCTTCTTCTTCCTTCCCTGATCTTGCCGGGGCGGGGCCTGCACTTTGGGAGGAGGCGCGGATTGCGCCTGTGGGGCGGCAGCCTGGGGCGGAGCTTGTTGAACCGGCGCAGTTCCCTGCACTTGCGGTGCGCCCGGGCGATTGGTTTTATTCTTGCGGCGGCGCCGGCGGCGCCGATGCCCCTGCGACTGACCCTGGCCGTTGGCTGGGCTCGGCCCCACTTCTGATTGGGGCTGCGTCGATTCTGTTGTCATGCGTGCACTTCCTGGCACTTTGCTATTTGATGCATTGCTTTTTCAGATCAGCCTTTTCGCTGATGGGAACGGGTGCTTCCAGCGGAGTCCTCGAGCGAAGTTGAAAAAATGGAAGGCGACATCCTATTCGATCCGCGATTTGCGGACAACCGGAGATAACGCAACGATGCCTGATGTTGTTCCACTGTATCCATGACTTCGATCTATCGAGATCCTCTTGCTAGGCGCGGAGCTGAGCGGTATTGGGGCAATGGCCTTTCAAATCTTTCGGCATTCCTGCGTCTTCCGGACCCACCGGACCGCCAAACTATCTCGTGCCTGGCCCCGTAACTGGCCTTGTATTAACACGCCGTCTCAACGGAAGCGTATTAGCCGCCTTCACATCCCCTGCTTTCAGGAGCTTCGCAAAGGGCTCAGTTGGCATACGCGATAACGCACACTGCCAGCACTTCCCTCTGGTGATGCCTTTCCAAACGGGGAGATTTCGCCGCCTGCAATCCGCTTCAATCCTGTACGATGTGGCGAAAGTTTCCTTGTTCAGCGGCGAGCTCACTCTGCCCGAGTTCGGAAGGCCAGCGTCAGCCGCTTGATAGGCAAGTTCGATACTACAGCGACAGGGCACAAGTGGCAAGTGACGTTTTGGGAACTCGACCTGCATCGAAAGTGGACGTAGGTCCGATCGGAAAAGATATTTGGGCTCAAAGCTAAGAAGCGCCACCTTTTAGGTGGCGCTTCTTGATCTTGCACAGGTCACTGGCCTCTCTGAATGGTCCCGGTGGATTTCCACCGGTGCTACTGCAGCGTTCCCGGCCGGGTTCCCTCTGGAGAGGGCCGCTCTTTGGCGGTGGCTCTTGCCGGGCTCTGCGTTCTTTGGCTTGCCGATCTATTATCCCGGCAGCCTGTTACATCACTGGCGCCCTACTAATAGCAATTGATTGGCCGTTTGCCCGAATGATTATTTTCATGCACTTGCATAGACCCAAAGGATGACACGATCTGCAAACTGGAAGCTTGTCGAAGGGAACACTTCAAAAAACCATAGAACTACTTCTGACACGACGGGCAATAGTGGGTACTGCGCCCGCCGACGACGATGCGGCGGATGGGGGTTCCGCACTTTCGGCACGGCTCGCCGGTGCGTTGATAAACGCAGTGCTCCAACTGAAAGAACCCTCGCACGCCCTCCGCGTCCACATAGTCCGACACCGACGAGCCCCCGAGGCGGATTGCATGTTCGAGAACCGCGCGCAGTGAAACGCGAAGCCGTTCAAGTTCGGCGCGGGTCAGGCGCCCCGCAGCCTTCCGCGGCCGAATTCCGGCTCGAAAGAGACCTTCGTCCGCGTAGATGTTGCCGACGCCCGACAGCAGGCTCTGATTAAGTAATGCGGCTTTGATTGCCAGACGGCGTCCACGGAACAGCCGCGCAAAATCCTCAGCGGCAATCGTGAGCGGTTCGGCGCCCGGCCCGGCGAAACCTTCCGCCCTTTCCAACTCTCTCAATTCCAATCGGCCGAATCGGCGCGGATCGACGAAACGAAGTTCGCGTCCGCTGGCCAGGCTGAGGCGCGCATGCGTGTGCGGCGCTACGGGAGCCAAAGGGGTGGTGACAAGAAGCCGACCCGTCATGCCGAGGTGCACGATCCACTGCGCAGCCGGGACTTCGGGGAGTTCGCCCGACGGCAGCGCCCCGGACCTGCTCAGTTCACACACAATATGTTTGCCGGTGCGGTGAACGGCTAGAATTGTTCTGCCTTCGAGGCCCACGGCTTGTTGGCGCGGCGGGGTCTTGAAGGGCTCGCGATGCGAACCGAACCAGGCTTCAACAATCACGTCGCCGCGAACCCGGGCATGCACGCCGCGCGCGATCGTCTCCACCTCAGGCAACTCGGGCATTCGCTCATTGTAAAAGAGCGGGTGAATCCAAACGCAGTCTATAGAAAAGAGGATTGAATTTCAGACGTCGTCCGCGATCTGGCATTCCGCGTCAAGCACGGCTCTTGGGCTTGGCTCGACTCCATTTTAGAAGTCAGCTTCTTCGATGGCGAAATCATCTTCGTCGGCCTCGATCATGCGGGCGATACCCCACTTTCTTAAATAGACCAGGCCGGACCCCAAACCGATCAGAAAAATTACCACGGAGGAGTATTCGATCAAATCGAGTCTGTTATCTTCTTCGGTGGTTTGATAGACGATGTAGCCATTTATGTTACGCGGATACATGCGCAGATGCTGGGGGTCGGGAAACCTCGGAAGAGTATTCATGTAATAGGTCGACATCGTGGCCGATGTAATCAGGCCCGCCAAGCCAGGAAGCATAAAAAGCAAGGAAAAAAATCTAAGTCGTTGTAACTTGGCGTTCATCACAATCTCCCCTGTTCGTTAGGCTGGAGGCATGGCCTCAAGCCTTTCCGTTCCCATCGCGCGGATCTCAAAGTGATAAGCGTCGTTGCGAACGAACCGATGTCATTGGTTGATGACACCTATGACTCCGGGGGGAGTATGTAGCCCGGATTTATCTCGAGAGTCACCTGTCGGCTGAGACCCAAAGAAAAACACGAGCGAGTTCCGATGAATGTTAGTCAAAGTATAACCGCATCATGTGGTTACAACCCGCTAACTCAGCCCCGCATTTCGGTTTTACCGGACCTGTGGTAATAGATACTTGCAAATGAGTGATTAAAGGCTGGTTACTTCACGGAGCGAACCTGACTTAGCACTTTTTACTCCCACCAGGTCCATTCTGTTCCTTTACAGAGGATTAATCTGCAGGCGGGTGAGGAATAATCGGCTAAGAGTTTCAAATATTGTTCATTTCCAAATCGGGAAACCAATCAACATGCCAACTCCAAGTCTTGAACCCTCGACATGGGAAGAAGCAAAAACGACCGCGATTTCAAATAGGATTTATTCCAAACCGGTAAGAAGTGGGCGGGCGGCCTGAAGTCTGGCGAGTTCCGGGCCTTTCGTGGAAATTATTTGCGTTCGTCGGAACCGCGGATCTTGCTGGCTTCAAAACTGACGATTCTCCATGTACCGCGCTCATCCCGGACGTAGACACGCGTGTAGCGATAGCTTCCCGATACGTCGCCATCGGCGGTGCCACCGTTGACTTCAGCCCGGGAAGTGACCAGGGCTGTCTGGCCGTAAAAGCGCACTTTACGGTCGGAGAACTCAATGGAGGCAAAATGCAAAGAACCGGCTTTCAAATTGGTAAGCGTTTGCTCTTTGGATTGCAGGGTGCCGTTGGATGTGATGGCGATATAGTCGTCGGCCAGCAGGCTATCCATGGCCGAAGCGTTGCGATGGATGATGGCATCGCGCCAGGTCTGCTCCAACTGATCGATTTCATGCCGGCTCTCATGACGCTGCGCCCGCGGCATCCCGGCCGATGGCTGCACCGCATTGGCTGCGAAAACAAGCACCATGGCCAGCGACGCAACGCTGCACAAGCGTACGGAAAAGTTGATACGGGCATCCGGCATAATCGTGTACGGATGGTAGACCCGAAACCGTGCAGGGGTCAATGCTTCTTCAGGGGAAATCAACTTCTTCGCCCCTCAATTCACTTAGGTGCCGTCCGAGTATCCCCCGGTTGGACGCCAGCCGAGCTTAAATGAGAGCTACCAGGTCTTCGCGCGTGCGGTCGCGCATTTTCTGGTAAAGTCCGCCCACCGCGTGCTGTTTGAAATGTTCCGATTGGCGGTGAGCCTCGGCGGCCGCCGCGTCGCGATACTGCTCGTAGATCAGGACCGTATCCCTGTCGCCCTCAATATAGTGAGGGATATACGTAATGCAGCCAGGTTCCTGGCGTGAGGCCAACGTCAGCGCGCGAAGGGTCTCCGCCACATCCGCGCGGTCTTCCTGGGAAAAAGTCATGCGAACAGTAAAGGTAATCATCGGTCGGGAATCCTTCTGACTCTGTGCTGTGTTCGGTACAGTCTACGCGTGAATCTCGCCAAGTGCCGCAGCAAACTCGGGCAGCACCATGGTCTGTTCCCGATCGGGCCCGGTGGATACCATGCCAATGCGCGCGCCGCTCTCCTTTTCCTGAAAACGCAGGTAGTCTTGCGCTGCCTGCGGCAATTTGTCGAAGTTGGTAATGCCCTCGGTGGATTGGCGCCACCCCTTCAATTTTGTATAGACGGGCTTGATGCCTTCCAGGCCGTGCACATCGGCGGGAATTTCATCGCTGACCTTTCCGCCGACTTCATAGCCGATGCAGATGGGAATCTCTTCGAGTTCATCGAGCACGTCCATCTTGGTCACCACCAGCCACTCCGCGCCGTTCACCTGGTTGGAATAGCGCAGCAGCGGAATGTCGAGCCAGCCGCAGCGCCGCGGACGTCCCGTGACCGCGCCGTATTCATTGCCGCGCGCCCGAAGGTGATCGCCGATGGGGTCGTGAATTTCGGTGGGGAACGGGCCTTCGCCCACCCGTGTAACGTAGGCCTTGGTTACCGCAATCACTGTGCCGATCGCCGTGGGCCCCACGCCGGTTCCGGTGGAAGCTCCGCCGGCCGTTGCCGAAGATGAAGTTACAAAAGGATAAGTGCCGTGGTCGATGTCGAGCATCGTACCTTGCGCGCCCTCGAACATCACGCTGCCGCCCTCGCGCAGAATACCGTTCAGCATCCGTCCGGCGTCGGCAACAAAGGGGCGGATCTGTTCCGCCGCCGCCGCGTATTCGTCATACATTTTGGCGGGATCCAGTGGGTCAGTGCCGAAAAGCGCATGGGCGATCGCGTTCTTCTCGTTGCAGGCCGCCTCAATGTGAGTGCGCAGCAGTTCAGGCCGCAACAAGTCGACGACCCGCAGGCCGCTGCGCGCCATCTTGTCTTCATAGGCCGGTCCAATGCCGCGGCTGGTGGTTCCGATCTTCTTGCGTCCTGGAGCGCTCTCGGCGGCCAGTTCAATCATGCGATGGTAGGGCAAGATCACCTGCGCGCGATTGGAGACGAATAACTGTTCATCGACGGCCACGCCCAGGCCGCGGAGTTTGGCCACTTCCTTGAGAAACGCAATCGGGTCGAGGACCACGCCATTGCCGATGATGCCCTTGCATCCCTTGCGCAGGACACCGCAGGGAATAAGCTGCAGAACAAACTTCTGTCCGCCAATAATGACGGTATGTCCGGCGTTATGGCCGCCGGCATAACGTGCCACGGCGCTGAAGCGCTCGCTGAGCACGTCCACAATTTTCCCCTTGCCCTCGTCGCCCCATTGGGCGCCCAGCACAACCGCCGTCTTCGCTCGCATCGGAGTTCCGTTCTCAAAAGAATGGCCCGGCGCATCGGCCCAGAATGAAGTCCGGACAAGTTCCCGGGCGGAAATCATCCTGGCCGCATGCACACAGGCAATCGTATCGGTGCGTTCTACCGGACTCGCACCACGTTCGATGATAAACCCTGAGTGCTCCGAACCCGTGTGATTTGATCCGCGCTGGGGTCGGCAAGCATCCCTGGCCATTCCCATTGTCCGGATGCGGCGAATTGTGGATATAATGAGCCCAATTTTCCGCGGGCTGCACTGGGTGTGCTCGAAAGGTCCATGTGCCGCGAATGCTGAGACTCGAAAAACTGCTTTCCCTGACCCCGGTATTGTTCGCCCTTGCGTTGAGCCCGGCGTATGGCAGGACGTCCGCAGATCCCCTGGCCGCCACGCGTTCTCAACTGGAGACACTGGCAACCTGCCTCGGATCGAGCAACGCGCTGACCCTGTTGAGGAAGGGCCTGCTTTGGGGCTGGCGGCAACCGGGAAGCGCACCGTCGCTGCGCGATCCACAGCCGGCTCCACCCCCTCCACCCGAATACTCCGAGAGCCTGGAGCGCGACGTGCAAGCTTGTGCAGTCGCATCCCACTCCGCCGATGAAGATCTGCGGCGCCAGATTTTAAGCGCCGTCGAGAAGGACATCGAGATCAAAGCGGAGGACTGCCGCAAATTTGGAATGGGACGGAAGGTGCCGGTGAACATCACCACATTGCGCGGTTCGATGACCGAGCACGGGTGGCAGGTCTTCTATAAATGGTCGTGTGCCAGCGCCCTGCAGCCAGAGGAGGTGCGGGTCCCCAACCTCACCAGCCCAGCCAAAGTGGAACTGCCCCCGGGCGTCTACTCGGTGCGTGCCGAAAAACGAATTTCGCCCCTCAAAGTGCAGACTGTCGCTCCTGTGACCGTGGTGGTCGGCTCAGCCGCGACGGTTCCGCTCGAACTCGCGATTGAATGAAGGAAGGCACGATGAACGGGAAGACGACACATCAGCCCGCCGCGGAAAAAACGCGCATCGCGACGTTCGCTCATTTCTTCAAGAGCTATATGAGCGTATCCACGATTGTGGCCGCATCGATACCCATTCCCATCACCAACTGGAGGTTGATTCCGATTTTCTCGCAGCAACGCGGTTTCCTCACCGTCTACGCATCCTTATTCTGCTTTCTGCTGCTGGCGTTCGTGTTCTCCATTCGCCACCGGCTGGCGGTCCCTGTCTTCTCCAGAGGCAGGCTGGGTGCCTTCATTGCCGCGTTGCCCTTCATCTTCATTCTGCTTACCCTGGCTTGCATCCTGGCATACCACGGTGTTTTGCAGCAGTCGATCGGCGAGTTGCGCGAACTCGGACTCAGAAACACAACCAGCGACCTGCTCGACAAGGTGGACGCAAGCGAGATTCCCCATGCCCTGGCGCTGGCTGCAAGTTATCTGGGCATCTTTCTCTTTGCCGAATCGGCGTTTGTGCTGATGGCCGTTCGCGAATATCTGCAGGACTTGATGCACCTCGATGAGACCGCCCTTTTGTTTGGAAATGCACATGTGGTTCCCCCCCTTGCCCCTGTGCAAACGCCACTGGTTCCCGAATCCGCGCAACGCGTTGCCGACTCGGGATCACCCCATCGCCTTGCCTGAGCGTTCGCCGCCCAAGCCTCACCCTGTTAACCATCCGCCCCGCTCCCTCGTTGAGTTGGCAGAGGACGCACAACGCGCTCTTCTGCGTGAGGGGAATTCATGATGCACACTCGTTCGCACTGGACATCGACTCGGTCCGCGTTTTTGGCCGCCGCGGTTGTTCCTGTTCTGCTGCTTGCCACCTTGTCGGCTGCGCAAACGCATCCCGCCCCGGCGGCCAAGCCTGCTTCGCCGCATGCGGCCGCGCAGCCCGCTCCCGCCGGAGAGCCGCTGCCACCCGTACCTACCGACCGTGATGTGGCCTCGACACAAAGCCAGCTCATCAAGCTGCTGCGCCTGAGCCCCACCCTCACCACCGTTATCGCGCGCGACCCATCGCTGCTTGCGAATCAGGAATATGTATCGCGCAACAATCCGCAACTAGCAGAGTTTCTGGCGGGTCATCCGGAAGTTTCGCGCAATCCGGACTTCTATCTCTTTACGCATATGAATCATGAGGGCGGGGGACCGGATGAAGCACTGGAGCGCGCGGTGTGGCCGGATGTGTACCGCGCGCGGCCGGACCGCACCGCATTTGAGGATTTCGCCAGTAACCTGCCGCCTCTGCTGGCGTTTGCCGTCTTCCTGGTGGCCTTTATCTGGGCCATGCGCCTGATTCTCGAAAACCGCCGCTGGAGCCGCATCTTCAAACTGCAAAGCGAAGTGCACGGACGCCTCATTGAAAAATTCAGCACCAACCAGGAGCTGGCCGGCTATATGGAAACCGAGGCGGGCAAGCGGTTCCTTGAGGCCGCGCCCATTCCCATCAGCTTCGGGGCGGAACAACGCGTGCCCAATGCGGTGGCGCGCGTCCTGACTCCCCTGCAGATCGGCGTGGTTCTGGTGCTGCTCGGCATCGGCTTCCTCATGCTGCGGCACGCCGGACACGAGATGGAGATTCCGATGCGCGTCCTGGGAGTCGTGATCCTGATGCCGGGACTGGGCTTTATCATCTCCGCGGGACTAACATGGGGTCTGGCCTCGCGGCTTGGCCTGATGCCGCCCACTGCATTCAACGGCCCCTACGCGCCACCAACCAGAAACGACGTATCCACCGCACCCTTCAACTCTTCGGAACGGCTGTAAGGAACAAGAGTGAACACGGCGATGAGCCGGAAGGGTCGCAAATACCGTGAGGAAACATCGGCCCATGCGTTGGGAATCCACACTTCCGAATGTGCTGGCGGGCGAGGCGGCGGCGCTTGCCGGCGCCCCGGGTTGCGCCTGCATGGATAACGAGGAGTTCGCCGGTTTCTACGAGCGATCGGCTCGGCCCCTGTGGGCTTACCTCGCGCGTGTCTCGGGCGATCCTTCGCTGGCCGACGACCTGTTACAGGAAAGCTACATCCGGTTCCTCTGCGCGGCGCATCCCACCGATGGCGAAGTGGCGGCGCGCCGCTACCTGTTCCGCATCGCCACCAACCTGATGCGCGATCATTGGCGGCGGCCCAGGACATCTTCGCTTGACGAGATTCAGGATGAGCGGCTGCATGTACCCGACCGCTCCGCTCAATTTGATTCCATCGCGGTGCTCGGTCCGGCGCTGGAACAGATGCGTCCGCGCGAGCGCCAACTACTCTGGCTGGCCTATGCCGAGGGCTACTCGCACCATGAAATCGCCGGCATCACGGGCCTGGCATCGGCGAGTATCCGGCTCTTGCTGTTTCGAGCCCGCCGCAAGATCGCGAAGCTGCTGCGGGAACAGTCTTCGCCGGAAAGGAGGCCGCGATGACATGGGGCAAATGCACTCGCGAAGCTGAAGTCAAAAGCTTGCTCGATCGCGGTCACTGGCCTCAGGCCTGCGGTCCCGATTTACGCGCCCATGTAGAGGACTGCCGCGCGTGCAGCGATGTGGTGCTGCTGACCCAGGCATTCCGCACCAAACGAGCGAACGCGTCAATCGCAGCCAGGCTGGAGCCCTCGGGAGTCTTATGGTGGCGCGCTCAATTGCGACGCCGCAACGCAGCCATCGAACGCATCGGCAAACCGCTGCTCGGCGCGCAGATTTTCGCGGTCACCGTCAGTCTCCTTGCTGCCTCCCTATTCTTGATTGCGCAAGCCAGGCGCGACACCGGCTGGCTCTCCTGGTTTCAACAGCTTCCCCGCTCGCTTCACCTTGAAGTGCTGTTGCCCGATACGCTGCAGAAGTCCCAGGGCCAGATCTGGCTCTTTATTTCGCTGGCCGGCCTACTCGCCCTCACGAGCGGCGTCATCATGTGGTTCGCTTCGGAGAAGCGCTGACTTCGATGCCATCGTAATCACTGGATAGCATTAAGGAATCCCGAACCCCGCGCTCGCAATCAAATGGAAAGCTGGCAATGGAACTAGGAGTGTGTTCGGAATGACTCTCTCGGCAAGTGAAGTGAATGAGTTGAAGCAGGCTCACGCTGAAACCAGAGTATTGCCCGTCGTTCTCCATCGCTGGAGCCCTCGCTCTTTTGCGGACCGCGATGTCAATCCCGCGGACTTAAAAACTGTGTTTGAAGCCGCGCGCTGGGCCGCCTCTTCGTATAACGAACAGCCATGGAGATTCCTGGTCGGAACGCGCGGCTCCGACTCGTATCAGAAAATTTTTTCAGTCCTGATGGAATTCAACCAGATGTGGGCGCGCACCGCACCGGTTCTCATCCTGGGGGTGGCACGCAATAAATTCAGTCATAACGAATCTCCCAATGTCGTGGCGCAGTATGACCTGGGGGCGGCGGCCGCCACGCTCTGCTACCAGGCCAGCGCACTCGGCCTCTTTACCCACCAGATGGGCGGGTACGATCGCGACGCAGCGCGCAAGGTCTTCGCCGTTCCAGACAACTACATCTTTGGCGCCGTGATCGCTCTCGGCTACCAGGGGGACCCGGCCGCTTTGCCCAACGAGCAGATGGTGGCGCAGGAAGTCTCGCCCCGCCAGCGCAAGCCGCTCGGAGACATTGTTTTCTCGGCATGGGACGAAGCAGCCGACCTGGGTTGATGCTCGGTGGGCTGATGCTCAAGCTGATTCTTCCCGTATCTCTGCTGCCAGTCTCGCTCCGGGCTGCGCGGTAAAGTGAAGGCTGGAGGAGTTTCCGCCTGACAGGTAACGCGACCATCCGGCAGCGCCCGCGACGACAGGCCCCCGCGCGCCGCCCCCGACACCGCCGTCCCATGGCCAGGCGCAGGCTCCTGAGTCTTCGCGTCCGAATGATCCTGTCCGCAGCCGCCCTGTTTGCGATCATATTTGGATGGGCCATCATGGCGCGGATATTCGCGCCGCCAGGGAACACCTCTCTGTCCCGCTTCGACGCCATCATTGTGCTGGGCACACCGGCTGACAGCGAGGGCAATCCCACGCCGGCGCAGCTGGCTCGCGTCTCTGAAGCGGTGCGCGAATACGAACGCGGCATAGCGCCGCACATCATCATGAGCGGAGGACCGGCACACAACCGGTTCGTCGAAGCGCAAGTCATGGCACAGACCGCTGAGGCGCAAGGGGTTCCGGCCTCCACGATTTTCGTGGAACCGGAGGCGCAGGATACGATTCAGAATGCCTGCTTTTCGGCGCGCATCATGAAGGCGCACGGCTGGCGCTCGGCCGAGGTGATCTCCACCGCGACTCATCTTCGGCGCGCCGGCATCATCTTCAGCCATCTGCCGATCGAGTGGCGAAGCCACGCCGCCCCCGCAATCGAGCCGGGTGCGTCCGACTCGGCTACCCTTGAAGTGGTGAAGACCGTCAGATACCTTATCTATGCCAATTGGGCCGAACGCTGCACCCCGTAATGACTCCACCTGCACTCTTCGTGCGTGCTTTTCCCACGCCTTCGCGCTGCCGTCCCCAGCAAGCCCGCATGCGGGGCGCAACGGGCTGCGTTGTCCACACTCTGCGCGGTCCTGTAAGCTGTTAAAGATGCGTTTCCCAGTAAGTTTGACCGTTTCTCTTGCAGCCTTTGCAGCTCTGCTCGTGTGTTCCGGAACTCGCGCTGAAGCCCAGACACCGGCTCAGCCGGCGCCGGGCCAGTCTTCATCCTCGACGCAGGCCCCGGTTCCCGAACCCGCACCGCAGCCCAGCTACATCGCCATCGACCCGTTGGCGAATGTGAAGTATGACAATCGCTACGATGTGTCACTGGGCATGGCGTACGCGCACATCAAGGCGGGGCCGAACCTGGTGCAGGGTTCGAACCTCGGCGGACTGGACCTCGAGGGCTCTTACTGGTTCAGCAAGCATTGGGCAGTGGAAGGCACGGGACGGCCTTACGTCGGCACCAGCGGCGCGGCCCCCAACACCGCGAGCATCAATGGGCCTTTTGTAGCCCAGTACATTTTTGCCGCCGGGCCGGAATGGCTGGGACCGCACAACAAGCATGGCGCGCTGATCGCGCATGTGCTGGCGGGCGGGGCGTACGGCCGCTTCGAGCAGGATCTGCGCGGTAACTCGCCAGCCGTAGTCGGTTTCTACAATGACCAGGTGGCGCCGGCCCTCGTCATGGGCGGCCATTTTGATTTGAACCGCTCGCAGCAATGGGTATTTCGCATTACGCCCGACGCACTCCTGACCGATTACGCCATCAATTACGGGCCTAAGACACGGCAGATGGATATCAACTTCGCTATCTCCGTAGGCGTAGAGTACAAGTTCAAAAAGAAACGGTAGTACGCCAACTCCATTCGGGCCCTTTCTCAGACCCTCTGGTCAGATACATCCTCCTCTCCGTGCCGGTACTCATTCATCAATGAGTCGTAAGCCAGACCATCTGCAGCGCATCGAAATGAATGTGCTGCAGATGGGGGCTGACAACAGGGCCAACAAATCGTTAGACTTCGACCTTCATCTGTGTGTGGTATTCTTCGCCGTTCGGAAGCACCTTGCGAGGAAACAGCTCCGGAAGAGACGATGTACCGGATAGCGACATTCCTTTATTGGGTTTCCGGCAATCGAAACAGGGAGATCGAAGGCAGGTTCAATGGACATGAGAGATACGCTTGGAGTACTTCTTGCGGGCGGAGCCGGGGAGCGGCTCTTTCCGCTTACCCGCGATCGCGCCAAACCCGCCGTTCCCTTTGGCGGGCATTACCGAATCATTGATATCACTCTTTCGAACTGCATCAATTCGGGACTCCGGAAAGTATTCATTCTCACCCAGTACAAGGCCCTTTCATTGAACCGCCACATCCGCGAAGGGTGGACGGGGATTGTGGCGCAGGAGCTGGGCGAGTTCTTCGAGCTGCTGCCTCCGATGCAGCGTACGGGCGCCAACTGGTACATGGGCACGGCCGACGCGGTGTATCAAAACATCTATTCGATCGGCAGCGAACAGCCGAAGCACATGATCATTCTCTCCGGCGATCACATCTACAAGATGGACTACAGCCGCATGCTGGAGCATCACCGCGAGACCAAGGCGGAGGTAACGCTGGCGACGCTGCCGATTGCGCCGGACGAGGTATCACGCTTCGGCGTGGTGGAGGTAGGCGGAAAGGGCGATATTCTTGGCTTCCAGGAGAAGCCGACGTCCACGGCCTTCCGGTCGCCCTTCAATCCCAACTCGGTCGATGCGTCGATGGGCATTTACATCTTCAACACGGAAGTTTTGCTGAAGGCATTGATTGCGGACGCGGAAGATCCGGATTCGAAGCATGATTTCGGCCACAACATCCTGCCCAACCTCCTGGGCAAGAAAAAGATGATGGCGTACAGCTTTGTGGATGAGAACAAGCAGCAGGCGCTGTATTGGCGCGATGTAGGGACGCTGGATGCGTACTACGACGCGAACATGGACCTGTGCTCGGTATCGCCGACGTTCAACCTCTACGACAAGAACTGGCCGATGCGGACGCGGGTGCGGCAATACCCGCCGGCGAAGTTCGTATTCGGCGAGCCCGGACGTACGGGCGCGGCCGTGAATTCAGTGATCACGGCGGGCGTGATCATCTCGGGCGCTTCCGTCTCCAACTCGGTTTTATCGCAGGATGTGCGCGTCAATTCGTATTCGGACGTGGATGCGAGCATCATTTTTTCGCACGTGAATATCGGGCGGCACTGCCGGATCCGGCGCGCCATTATCGATCGCGACGTGCACATCCCGGAAGGGACTGTGATCGGCTACGACCAGGTGGAAGACAAGCGGCGCTACTTCGTTACGCCCTCGGGGCTGACCATTGTGACGCGCGATGCGTCGCTGTTTGAGAACCCGGTGGATCCGGATTTCCTGCAACGGTACTAAACGCGCCGAGCTGAAATTATCTGGAGTAAAGCGGTCTTCTTCAACCTGAAGAAGGCCGTTTTATTTTGTTGTCAAAGTAGTAACAACCGAGCCCAAAAGGGGGGGCGCGGATCTGTGCTTAGGAAGAGATGTTTTCTTGCCGAGTTTGGGCACGGGCTCATTTCGATGAATTTGAAATTGACGGTAACCTGCCGTGTTTTGTGCGAGTTAACCAAGGCTGGAAAAACGGCGCAAAACAGCGCTTTTTGATTTTCTGCGAATTGCGCGCGCCTGATTGCACGCAAGTTACTCATTCAAAGGTGGATGCGACGTGATTTCGGATGCTGTAAAAGGCCTCATTTTGGCGCTTTTTCGCGCCATTTTGCGAAGGCCGATTGATGGCGCCGAGGGGAAAGTGGCGATGGAGATGGGAGAAATTGACGACGAGCACGCCGGGCGCGATGGGATCAGCAGCGGATGGTTTTCTTTTTCCGGCCCACTTTGCCAGCGGCTTCTACCTTTGGCGATGGCTTCCGTAGCGAGACGGATCTGACAGTCGGTGTCGCCCATGTCGGCGGTGACGACACCGATTTTGTGGGCGGCGGCTTGGGCCGCGGTGTGCAGCGGTTTGACGTAGGCCGCGACGGCGATGACGAAGCCATTCATGGTGAGGCGAACGCGGTTGGGGGCGGTGTGGATGCGGCGGACGACGGAGTCGAGGAGGGATTCGATTTCGGCGAGATCGAGGGTGGAGTCGGGCTGAGTGGCAAGGAGGCCCGCATAACTGCACCAGCCGGAGGTGGCGACGTGGGGCCGCGGGGAGTCGATCCACTGAGTGGCAAGGGTGCGGGCCTCCGGGTTTTCCACGGTGACCCAGGGGACGGTGTATTCGGCGATCATGGTCATGCCGCCGGAGCCATCGGCCCAGAACTGGAGCTGGGAGCGGGACATGAGCGCGCCGCTGGCGACCATGCCGGCGAGGTACATGGCATCCATGATGCCGGTTTCGTAGAGTTCGAGGGCCAGGGCCTGCCGGCCCTTGATTTTTTTGGCGATGACTTTGAGGTCGGCAACGCTGACGCCGTAACTGCGTTCGAGGGGGATGCCATGGCGGGCGTAAGTGGCGCGGGCTTTCTGGCTGCCTTTGGCTTGGAGGCCGGCAAGAATGGATTGGCTGTTGGGCATCGGGGGTCGCTTTCGGGCTGCGGCTTTTGGTGCGGTTATACCACGGCGCGGGCTGGGGACGGGGGTTTGTAACTTTGCCGGGGCGGGAGGAGTCCAAGGGGATATGACGGACCGGCCCTTGTTCAGCGCACCGATGGAGAACGAAGAGGGATCCCGCGAAGCAAGGACGCGGCGATTTTTCATTATCGGCGGGGCGGCGGCGTTGAGCGGAGCGGCGTTCTGGGGGTTGCGGCGCACGACGGTGGCGGCGGCTCGTCCGCTGGCTGCCAATGAGGGCCCGCGGAGTGTGACGGTGGTGCGGTTCTCGCCCGATGGCGAAGCGGTGGGCGAAACGACGGGGCCGCGCGTGGTGCACAGCGATGAGGAATGGCGCAGGAAGCTGGGGACGGATGCCTACTGGGTGATGCGGCACGCGGATACGGAGAGGCCGTTTACCGGAGCGCTGCTGCACGAGGAGCGGCGCGGGGTGTTCCAGTGCGCGGGATGCGGGCTGGACCTGTTCAGTTCCAAGACAAAGTTTGAGTCGGGAACGGGGTGGCCGAGTTTCTACCAGGCGATTGCGAAAGAGAACATTGTGGAGAGTCCGGACGGCAGCCTGATGGTGGTGCGGACGGCGGTGTCGTGCCGGCTGTGCGACGGACACCTGGGGCATGTATTCACGGATGGGCCGGCGCCGACCGGGCTGCGCTATTGCATGAATTCGGTGGCGCTGCGGTTTGTGAAGGCTGCCTGAGTTAGTTGGAGTTTTCCCTCTGGAGATTTGTGGCGGCCCACCCTAGCCGCAAAAACAAAGACGCGGCGAGGGTGGGGCACCCGAACTTCTGGCGGGGGCACGGTTGTCCAGGTTGGGAACCCGGGTGTCTGTTGTTCGCGCGCGGGTCGGGAACTTATTTGCCTTTGTAGTCCTTGAAGAGCTCGGGGAACTGGGCCTTGAGGGCTTCGACCTTGGGGCGATCGCAGACCAGGATGTAGGGGTTATCCGGATTGTGGAGCGCGTAGTCCTGGTGATAGGACTCGGCGTCGTAAAAGCCTTTGAATGGAACAACCTGGGTGACGATGGGCTTGGGGAAGACCCGGGCTGCGTCGAGCTGGGCGATGTAGGCATGGCTGATTTTGCGCTGGTCGTCGGTGGTGTAGAAGATGGCGGAGCGGTAGGAGGTTCCGACGTCCGGGCCCTGGCGGTTGAGCTGGGTGGGGTCGTGGGCGACGGAGAAGAAGATGCGCAGCAACTGGCCGTAGGTGATGACGGACGGGTCGTAGACGACGCGCACGGATTCGGCGTGGCCGGTGGTTTCGGTGGTGACCTGGTCGTAGGTGGCGGTGTGGGCGGAGCCGCCGGCATAGCCCGCGGTGGTGTCGAGGACTCCCTTGACGCGCTCGAAGACCGACTGAGTGCCCCAGAAGCAGCCGCCGGCGAAGACGGCGGTTTCCTTGGCGGTGGTGTGGCCCAGAGGCAGGTCGGCGGTGGGGGCGGGGATGGGAGTTTTGCCGGCTCCCCTGGCCCGGGTGTAGACGCCGACTACCGCGAGAAGCACGAGGAAGACAGCGATGAGGGAGAGCAATCGGGACATGGGGGCCTCCAGCGCGCCATGGAGTGCGCGCCATCCATGAGATGAGAACGGAGGGGAAAGGTTACTGGACTGGGGACGGGCATTGGGTGGTCATTGAATCCCCGGTCTCAGAATCGAGACCGGGGGCACCCGGCATCCGGCACCCGGCCATTCGTCAGATGGAGGGGAAAGGTTACTGGATTGAGGACGGGCCTTGGGCGGTCATTGAGTCCCCGGTCTCAGAATCGAGACCGGGGGCACCCGACATCCATGAGATAGAACGGAGGGGAAAGGTTACTGGATGGGGGACGGGCCTTGGGCGGTCATTGAATCCCCGGTCTCAGAATCGAGACCGGGGGCACCCGGCACCTGTGATCGTTTGTGGTTGGATGAGAATTAAAAGCGATGGCGCGGGTCGAGGTTCCTGCTCGCCCACCCTAACCACAAAAACAAAGACGTGGTGAGGGTGGGGCACCCCGGCGCATCAAATGTCCCGGCCGGTCTCAGACGTGAGGCCCTGGGGCGGCTGGCGGTGGGGCGGGAAGGATTTCCGATGCGGGGCGCGGGGATGATAATCGGGCAAGCCGGCGGCAAACCTGCCTCCATTTCCGAGTTTGGGAACCAAGCTTGTAAATGCTGCGTATACCCCACCATGCAGTGCGTTGGTACATTAAGCTGGAGCATGGTAGGGCTGGCGTTACCGCCGGAAACGGCGAAACGCGGCATCGATCGCCGGGAGACTGGCGGAACGAAGCCGGCAGCCGCTACCGCGATACCCTCCGGCGAGCGAATCCAACAGGCGCGCCCGTTTGGCGAGGGTGCCCGCGGCGCGGAAGCAAGCCGCTTCGCGCGCGGGGAGGTAAGACCCCTGGAGATTGACTGGACCCAAACAGTCCGCCGCTGCATGGACGGCGATTCCGGTGCATGGGCCGTGCTGGTCCGGGAGCACCATCGCCGGGTTTACGGGCTTTGTTATCGTTTTACGGGCTCTCCCGCGGATGCGGAAGACCTGACCCAGGACGTGTTTCTCAAGATTTATTCCAATTTAGCCAGTTTTGACGGGTTGCGCGGCAGCCTGCAGGTATGGATCACGACGATGACCCGCAACCTGCTGGTGGACAACTTCCGGCGCACCAAGAATCAGCGCGCAACCGGCTCACTCGACGATGGTTGGGACCAGACCGAGGAATTGAAGCCGATTGACCGGCTTACGTCCAAGGCGCCGTCGCCGCACGAGCTGGCGGCGCGCAAGGAATTGGAAAAAATGGTACAGGAAGCCCTGTCCCATGTATCGGTGGAACTGCGGGAAGCCGTCATATTGAGAGACTTACAAGATATGGATTACAAGGAAATCGCCCTGGTACTGGGCATCCCCGAAGGGACGGTCAAGTCCCGCATCAGCAGGGGCCGGGCGGAACTTGCACGCCTGCTGGAACGTAATAAACGGGAGGTAATGTAAATGGTAGAGCGCACAAACATCCCGAGCTCTCCGGCCTGCGGGCAGTGGGAGACACTTTTGGCCGATGCGCTCGACGGGCTGCTGCGGCCCGAGGACGAGGCGACGTTCAATCGGCATATGGCGAGCTGCGCCAACTGCACGGCTCTTTTTGAAGAATCGAGACGGGGACGGGAATGGCTGGAGTTTCTCTCCCCGGAACCAGAAGTGCCCGTCGGCCTGCTGGATAAACTGCTGGCGCAGACGGGCCCCGGACAGACAGTTCCCGCGTACGGTCTGGCGACCGCAGGGGGAACGGTGGTGGCGATTACCCCGGCATGGCAGCGGCCCGGCATGATGGCCCACGTGCGCCGCTTTGCGGAGCCCCGGCTGCTGATGACGGCGGCCATGGCTTTCTTCTCGATAGCGCTTACGCTCAACCTGACCGGGGTACGGCTAACCCGCCTGCGCCTGTCGGACCTGAAGCCCACGTCGGTGCGTTCGTTCATGGAACGGCGGCTGACCATGGCCTCCACCCCCATCATCCGTTACTACGATCATCTGCGTTTTGTGTATGAGGTTCAGTCCCGGATGCGGGAGCTGCGCCGCACGACCCAGAACGACGGGGACAGCCAGAACAATCAGAAAAAACAACCATCGGGCCCCGGCGAATCGAAGCAGAATCCGAGTCATAAAGATGGGGGATCGCGCGTCGATCCTCCTCAACAGTCGGGGAATCCCACATCACTTGATTCACTGGAATATCTGGAGACATCGCTTTCACTGGACCGGCCCGCGCATTCCGGCGGCTCCGCGATAGCAAGAGGGGGAAGGAGCACAGAATGGACTGCGTAAATCATAGCGGTGTGACCGCTACCGCCTTTTGCCAGAACTGCGGCAAGGCGATCTGCGCCAATTGCATTCGCAATGGCGCGGGAGGACAGATACTTTGCGAGCCATGCTGGATCGCATGGCAAAACGTTCCCAATCCCTTTGTGATGCCCCCGGCGGGCAGTCCGAATCCGGCTGCGGCGGCGGTGCTGGGACTGATTCCGGGCGTGGGCGCCATGTACAACGGACAGTTCTTCAAGGGCCTGATTCACGTTGTGATTTTCGCCGTGCTGATCAGCATTACCGATCACTATGGGATTTTTGGGATCTTCATTGGAGCCTGGGTTCTCTACCAGTCGTTTGAGGCGTTCCACACGGCCAAGGCGCGGCGCGACGGCCAGCCGTTGCCGGATCCGCTGGGCCTGAATGAAATTGGCAGCTGGCTGAACCTGGGCCATCGCCCGCAGCAGCCGGGTCAGCCGGGGGCGGCACCTTACAACCCGGGTCCTTACACCCAGGGCACATACAATCCGGGAGCGGCGGCTCCGGGAACGGGAACGCCGGGAACGGCGGGCGCTTACCAGCCGCCCGCGGGGCAATACCAGGCTCCCTACCAGGCTTCGTACCAGACGCCACCCTACACGCCGGCTGCCGGATTCGGCGATCCCGGCATCCCGCCTGTTCCTCCGCCGCCGGCTTACTGGCGACGCAAGGAGCCGATCGGAGCGATCGTGCTGATCGCCCTGGGACTGCTGTTCCTGCTGGGGCAGATGGATGTCTTCGGCGGACGCGTTTTTGAATTCACATGGCCGCTACTGCTGATTGGCCTGGGCGTCTGGCTGGTGATTCGCCGCATGGGCGAGTCGCAAGGGGGTCCTCGATGAGCCGCTATATCCTGATTCGCCGTCTGCGTGGTCCGGCATTTCTTCTGCTGGTTGGCTTCATCGCTCTCATGTCCCAGGCGCACATCCTGAGTTGGGGACACGCGTGGCCGCTGTTTCTGATTCTTGCCGGAGTGCTGGCGCTGGCGGAACGCGCCGCGCTGGCCACGGAAGGGTATCCTCCACCGTACGCCGGCGCTCCCTACCAAGGTGACCCGAACGGTCCGTATCCGGGCGCGCCGTATCCCGGGGTACCGAACCCCGGATCAACGCCGGGGGCCGCACCGACAGCAACGAGCACGTCGATTGTGCCGGCACGTCCGGACGATTTTGAACGCGGTTCGAACGGGGGACAGTCATGAGCAGCGTACCTCCTTACACTCCTCCGGGGGGCGGCGCGCCGCCCCCGTACGATCCCAAGACGCAGTGGCGCGTCTATCGCGAACAGCAGAGGGCCGCATGGCGCGCGCAGCGCGATGCATGGAAGGCTCAGCGTCATGCCTGGAAAGCCAGCTACGGGTACACGCCGCGGGTTCCTTCGGTGGTGGGGCCGATCATCCTGGTCGCGGTGGGCATTGTGGCCCTGCTGGTTCTGACCGGGCACATCGAAGCGGGCGAGTTCTGGTCGTGGTACGGCCATTGGTGGCCGCTGCTGCTGATCGGCGCGGGGCTGGCCATGTTGGGGGAGTGGGCGCTCGATATGCGCCGGCAGACGCCCGTACATCGGGGCGGCTCATTTGTCGGCATTCTTATTTTTCTTGCCATTCTCGGCATGTTCGCGGCGTGGGGACACCAGTGGTGGGGTCCGATGCGCGCGGAGTGGGGCGAGCATGACGACTTCTTCAACATGTTCGGACGGCCGCAGCACGACATGGATCAACAGGTGCTGAACACGCAGGTCCCGGGCAATGCGGCGATCGAGATTCAGAATCCGCGCGGGGATGTGAGCGTGACGGCGGGCGACGACGCCAACGTGAAAGTGGAAGCGCACGCCGTGGCCTACGCCGACTCGGACGGGGAAGCGAACAAGATCTTCTCGTCAGAATCAGCCCACGTCACGGTCAGCGGCAGCACGGTGCTGGTGAAGTCGGAAGGCAACCGGAGCGGCCGTCTCAATCTGAGCGTAACCGTCCCGAAGTCGGCGCGCGTCACGGTGAACGCGGGGCGCGGGGATGTAACGGCAGCCGGACTGGGGGCGGGGGCCAATATTACCGCGCAGCATGGCGATATTCATCTCAACACGGTCGCGGGTTCGGTGCAGGTTCATTTCTCCACCGACAAGGGCGACTTCTCCGCGCACCAGGTGGACGGCGACATTACCGCCGATGGCCGCTGCAACGACCTGACGCTCTCTGAAGTGAAAGGCAAGATCGCGCTCAACGGCGACATTTTCGGGGAAGCGCACATGGAGAATCTCTCCGGTCCGATTCACCTGCATACCTCAGTCACCGATCTGGAGATGCAGGCGCTGCCCGGGGACATGACGCTCAACGACGATGATCTGCGCGTGACGGAAGCCAAGGGGCAGGTACGCGTGATTACTCACTCCAAGAACGTGGACCTGACCCAGATTTACGGGGACACCTATGTGGAAGACCGGGACGGCAACATCTCCATCGCGCCGGCCGGGGTCTTCAGCGTGGAAGCCAAGAACAACAGCGGGAAGGGCGACCTGGAATTGACCCTTCCGCCGAACGCGTCGGCTTCAGTGAACGCCCACACCCACAACGGGGACATCTTTTCCGACTATCCTTCGCCCTCAGTGGAAGGGGAGAGCAAGACAGTCGCTTTTACGGTGGGCGGCGGCGGCGCAAAGATTAACTTGAGCACCGACGTGGGCGATGTGCGGATCAAGAAGGGAACGGGTTTCCCGGCGGCTCCGCCGGCGGTCTCCGCAGCTCCCAAACCTCCGGTACCGCCGAATGCGCCGCATTTGAAAGCGCCCAAGGCTGCGCCGGCGGAACCGGTGACGCAGTAAAGGCAGGGTCAGAGATCAGGGATCAAGGCCCGAGACATTGAACGGGCAGCAGCAACAAGATGAGCCGCAGTCACAAACAAGGGCGCGGGGGGAACACCACCTCCCGCGCCTACCTATTTTTGCGGCACCCGCGGAACGTGTAGCCGAGCCGCGTACGTCGATCGCGGAGCTTACTTCGCGGCTGTGATCATGTCCTCGACTGCGAAGAGGCGGGTCCGGGTCTGTGACCTTATTTTTTCCATCTGCGTTAACGTTTTATCCGGGTCCAAGTCGGGATGCACCCTCTTGAAACGATCGATGAACGCGGGATCAGTCTGCGCTTTGAAGACCGCATCCCAACTGGGTAAACATCGACGGAGACGCCCTGGTAGGGTAGCAGGGAGTAGGTCACCACGGCACCAGAATCCACGCGGGCCTGAGCGTACTATGCATTTCCTCTTCAGCCCACTTGTGAAATTCGGCGGTTTTGTCGGGCTTGATTTTGATGCAAGCCGCAGTGTGATAACCGGTTTGAGTTTGTTGAGCAGACAGGCATGTAGAGAGCGGCGCCGCGATTACGGCGCACGCGAGCCCATGGGGAATTTTCATCCGGCCTCCTCTTTCTATGGCTGTCCGGCTGGTCGAACAAGTTTCCAGCAGTCCAATCTTCGAGGTCCGGCCTATCGATATAAGAGGTGCGGGGAAAATGAAACGGGAATTTGGAAGAGATGAGGTGCATGCGGGCAAGAGTGGAACGCGATCGGGGTGTCGGTTTTCAAGGTTGTGGCTCTTGCTCCACGGGGAATGCGCAAAGAAGGGACACGGAAGATAGGGCCGCTCGAGACGAGTGGCGCGACCTCAAATGCCTGCTTGTTTACTCCGTGCGCAACGCCTGCATGGGATTGACACGGGACGCGCGCCAGGCGGGCACCAAGCAGGCCAATGCCGCAACGGCCAGCAAGGTCGCGGACACCGCGGCAAACACCACGGGATCGAGCGGACGGGTCTCGTACAGCATGGACCGGATGAGGCGTACGACAGCCGCGCTGGCCGCGAGGCCGCCCGCCAACCCGAGCAGGGCAGGCTGCACTCCATCAAGCAGCATGAGCCGCAGCACTTGCCGGCGCGGCGATCCCAGGGCTAACCGAATGCCGATCTCGCTGGTGCGCTGGGTGACGAGATACGCCAGAACGCCATAGAGCCCGGCGGCGGCGAGCACCAGCGCGATCGCGGCAAACGCCATCACCAGGATGGAATCGAATTGGGAGTCAATGGCGGATTTGCCGATGGCTTCCCGCAAGGTCATCACATCACTGAAGGGCAAATCGGGGTCGAGCTGGCCGACGATCTTTTCGACCGGCAGGGCGAAGGACGCGACATCGCGCTCTGAGCGCACGACGATGGTGGCAACGCTGTAGTCATTGCCGTAAATCGGCCAGAACAAGGTTGGCTGAGGGGGCTCCGAGGCGATCCAGCGGGTGTCGCCGACGACGCCTACAACCTCCACTACCTCACCGTTGAAGTCGCTGGTGAGATGCTTGCCGATGGGGTCTTCGCTGCCGAAGAAGGCCCTGGCGGCGGCCTGGCTGATGACCGCTACATGGGCGCGCTCGAGACGCTCACTGGTGTTGAAGATGCGGCCGCGGAGAAGAGGAATTCCGATGGCCTCGAAGTAGCCCGGGTCGGCGCCGCGCACCATCATGTCGGTCCCATGGCCTTTCTCGGCTGGGTGTTCCAGCACGCGCATGAGGTGATCGCCACCCCAACCTTCACCGGGAGCTTTGCTGACCAGGCCAGCGGACTGCACACCCGGCAAGGCGCGGACGCGGCCGATCAGGTCTTCAAAGAACGCCACCCATTGTTCTGGCTTTTTGTAGCGAGCCTCAGGCAGGCTGATATGCATCGTCAACACATTGTCGACGGGCACGCCCAGATCGGCGTTGCGCAGGTGCTGATAGCTTTTGAGCAATAAGCCGGCACCGACGAGCAAAACTACGGTGAGACCAACTTCCATCACAAGCAGGGCGCGGCGCATACCAGCCCTGGCGCGGCCGGCGCTTTGCGCGCGTGACGACTCCTGGAGGGTGGCCAGAATCTGCTTACCCGCGGAACTGAAGGCGGAGATGAGCCCAGCGAAGAGAGTGCACAGCACGATGGCGCCCACTGCGAAGGCGATGACCACGCCGTCCATGTGAATAGACTCGACGCGATGCATGTCGTGACGTGCGTGCATCAGCCACTGCAGGCTGGCCCACGCGAGCAGCAGGCCCAGGGCACCTCCGCAAACGGAGAGGAGCAGGCTTTCAATAAGGCGCTCGCGGATGAGGCGCAGGCGACCGCCGCCCAATGCAGTGCGAATCGCCAGTTCCCGGGCACGCGCGGCAGTCCGCGCCATGAGCAGACTGGCGACGTTCATCGAAGCGATCAGCAACACGCAACATGTGGCCGCCAGCAGGACGAACAGCGGCGTTTTGTAGTCGTACACGGCGTCGTCGAGCATCGACATGGCGCTGACCGAATTGTGGACGGCCGGTTGGGGATGAGCGGTAACGATGTGTTTCTGGACGGCGCGAAGCCGCTCCACCAGGGACTGCAGAGTGACCCCGGGCATGAGCCGCGCGGTGACCAGGAACTCATGATCTTCATAGACATTGAGCAGGGCCGGCGGGGCTTCACGCGTCAAAGGTGTCCAGACCTGCAAGGGATCCGAGACCATCTTACTGAGATACACAAAGGACTCAGGCAGAACGCCGATGACCGCATAGGGCCTGGCATCGAGCCAGATGGTCTTGCCTACGATAGCCGGGTCGCCGCTGTAGCGCCGTTTCCAAAACGAATGGGTGAGCACGACAGAGGGGGGCGCGCCGGGGCGGTCGTCCGCGGCCGAAAAGGTGCGGCCGAGCGCGGCCTGAACGCCCAACGTGTCGAAGAAATTCCAGGAGCACCACGCGGCAGAGATCGTTTCCGGGAGCCTGCCGCCTTCGGCGGAGAGATTGTATCCCTGCCATGGTGACAGGAAGGCCATCCTGGCCATGCCCTGCGCGGCCTGCTGCCATTCCTTCATGCTGCCGCCGTCGACGGGAAGCCAGGGACTCCACTGGGGGTGATTGCCGCCGAAGTCGGCTTCGTAGATGGTGACGAGCTGGTTGGGGTCGCGATAAGGCAGGGGCTTGAGGATGACGCTGCGAACGACTGTAAACAGGGCGACGTTGGCGCCGATGCCGAGAGCCATCACGACGATGGCGATGGCGGCAAAGCCCGGCGTGCGCCGCAAGGTGCGAATGCCGTAGCGCACATCGTTCCAAATTTGCTCGAGGGTGTTCCAACTCCACGTGGCGCGGGATTGTTCGCGCAGCAATGCGGGATTGCCGAAGGTGCGCAGGGCTGCGTATCTCGCTTCGCTGGCGCTCATGCCGGCGGCGATGTTCTCGGCGATCTGTTGTTCGAGATGAAAATGCAATTCATCATCGAGGCGCGCGCGGGCGTTGCGTCTACCCACCAGCATCTGCATCCGCAATTTGAGTTGAGTCGGCCAGCGCATCGATTCTCCTTCGCGTTATTCAGTGGCGCCGAATCTTGATACCGGGGAAGCCCGCACCTGGGTCATCAAGAACTATTCCGTCCGCAGGGCCTGCATGGGATCGACGCGCGAAGCGCGCCACGCCGGCACGATACAGGCGAGGGCGGCCACGGCAATCAACATCGCGGACACTGCGGCAAAGACCATGGGATCGAGCGGGCGGGTTTCGTACAGCATGTCGCGCATGAGGCGTGTGGCCTCCATGCTGGCCGCGAGGCCGAGTGCGAGGCCGATGAGGGCCGGCCTCAGTCCGTCAGACAGCATCTTGCCCAGCACCTGTTGCCGCTGTGCGCCGAGGGCGAGACGAATGCCGATTTCGCCGGTGCGCTGCGTGGCTATGTACGACAACACGCCGAAAAGGCCGACGGCCGCCAACAGCAGCGACAGCGCGGCGAAGCCGGAGAGCAGGGTGGTGTTGAAGCTCTTGTCCACCGTGGACTTGCCCAGAAGCTGGTCCATGGTGAGGACGTCGGCGACCGGCATGTCGCGATCCAGGCCCTGGATCACGCGCTGCACGGGGAGCGCCAGGCCTTCCACATCGTGGCTGGAGCGAATGACCAGCGTTCCATAGCCCTCTTTGCCTTCCATGATGGGGAAGTACTTCATGGGCATGGGCTCCTCGCCGAGGTCGTAGCGCGTATCGCCCACCACGCCCACGATGGTGTAGTCCTTCATATTGGTGTGGAGATGCTTGCCGAGCGGATCTTCCCCGGGGAAGTATTTGTGGACGAAGCCCTCGCTGATGATGATTTCGTTGGCACGATCAAGACGCAGGTTGTCGTTGAAGGTACGTCCGTGGAGCATGGGAATCCCCATGGCCGCGAAGTAGCCGGGATCGGCAAAGCGGTTGAGGGCGAAGACGCCGGTGCCCTTGGGCAGGGGCGGATGTTCAACGATGGTGAAGCTGCTGTCTTCCCAGTAGCCTTGTCCTGGAACCGCCTCGGAGATGCCGGCGGCATCGACACCCGGCAGCGCGCGCACCCGGTCGAGCAGGGACTGGAAGAATGCGGTACGCAGCGGCGGCGTGTTATAGCGCGCCCCGGGCAAGCCGATGCCCATGGTGAGTACGTTCTCTGTCGCGCATCCCATGTCGCTCGAGCGCAGGCGTTCGTAGCTTTTCAACAACAAGCCCGCGCCGGTGAGCAGCACGACCGTCAAACCTACTTCAACGCTGAGGAGGGTTTTGCGCAGCGTGGCGCGCGCATGGCTGCCTCGAGTCGATCGGGAAGATTCGTGCAACGTGATCAGCAGGTGCTTGTCGCGCACCGATAAGGCGGAGATCGATCCCGCAAAGACGGCACACAGGGCGATCACCAGTACAGTGAATGCCGCGACCGTGGCATCGATGTGAATGCTCTCCACGCGGCTCATGTCTTTGCGCATGGTGACCAGCCACTGCAGAGCGGCGAAGGCCAGCACCAGCCCCAGGGCACCACCACCGGCCGAGAGCAGCAGGCTTTCCATCAGGCGCTCGCGCAACAGGCGCATGCGGCCGCCTCCGAGAGCGGTGCGGATGGCCATTTCCTTGCGCCGGGCCTCGGCGCGGGCCACCAGCAGATTGGCGACATTGATGCACGCAATGAGAAGCAGGCACCCGGTCGCCGCCAGCAGAACATACAAGGGCCGCTTGAGATCGCCGACCATGTGTTCGAGCAGCGGGCGGCCGTCGGCGCGGGCAAAGATGAAGGGGTCATCGAGGTTGGCCTGGTGCTGATGGAGCGAAATCAGGCTCAAGTCAGCGATGGCCTGCGCCCCGGTGACACCGGGCTTCAGCCGACCGATCACGCGGAAATTATGGCCGTCAAGCGAGGCCATCAACTTCTCCGGTTTCTCCTGGTAAACCGGGGTCCACACCTGGGTTTCAGCTTGAGGATAGGCAAACCATTGCGGCATGACGCCAATTACGGTGTAGGGCTTGGCGTCGAGATAAATAGTCTGGTTGAGGATGTTTGGATCGGAGCCGAAGCGCCGTTTCCACAGGCTTTGACTCAACAGAACAGTGGCGGTGGCTCCGTGCAGGTCATCTCCCGCGGTGAAATCGCGGCCCATGGCCGGCTGCACGCCGAACGTCGACAAGAAATTCCAGGAGACCTCGGCGCCGGAAAGCTTTTCCGGCAGTTGTCCGCCTGACCCGGAAAGATCGAACTGGCTGTCCTGCTGGACGAGAGCGAGATTGCTGAAGGACCGGTTCTGCTTTCTCCACTCGTTGTACATGCCGCCAGCGACGATATTGAAATCCGATTTGGTTTTCGAATCCCGCTCGTACAGCATCATCAGGCGATCGGGTTGTGGAAACGGCAGCGGCTTCAAAAGCACGTTGCGCACCACGGTGAACAGCGCAACATTGGCGCCGATGCCGAGCGCCATTACGACGATCGCGATGAGCGTGAATCCGGGCGTGTGCCGCAGCGTGCGGATGCCGTAGCGCACCTCCCGCACAACCTGCTCCAGCCCGCTCCAGTTCCAGGACGCGTGGGCTTCGTCGCGCAGCAGGGCGGGATTGCCGAAACTGCGCAGTGCGGCGAACCGGGCTTGTTCAGCGCTCATACCCGCGGCCAGGTTCTCCGCAATCTGCCGCTCCAGATGGAACCGTAATTCGTCGTCCAGCCCCGTTTCAGCCTGCTTGCGCCCCGAAACCATGCGCACCTTCATCGCCAAAAGATCGAACCACCGCATAGCCGTCTCCTATCTTTCCCGGCCCCGTCCCAAACCCTATTCCCTGTTCCGTGTTTTTCAAGCTTCGCTTACCACCAGGTTGATGGCTGCCGACAAGCGGGTCCAGTTGGCGCTTTCCTTCTCCAGGTGCGCCCGCCCCGCGCCAGTCAACGCATAGAATTTGGCCTGCCGCCCGGTTTCGCTCTCTGCCCATTTGGCCTTGATCCATGCCTGCTGCTCCAGCCTGTGCAACGCCGGATAGAGCGATCCCTGCTGCACCTGCAACACTTCGCCCGACACCTGCTGGATGCGTTTGGCGATGGCCCAGCCATGCATCGGCTCGAGGGAGATGGTTTTCAGGATGAGCAAATCGAGCGTACCCTGAACCAGATCATTTGGTTTTCCCATGCCTAGATTATCTACACGACGTATTGTAGACCGTCAAGGTATCGTGGTTCTTTTTGGGGGCGGGAGTGGAGAAATTTGTGACCGGCGTCTTTGACAACCGAGAAATGTCATCTCAGTTTTTGTTGAAGTTGCTGGTTTTGCTTGCCGGGACCACCCAATTCCGTTGTATGCTCCACTCGCGAGAGGAAATCTAGCTATGGGGCCTTCACCCACCCGTGTCATCACCGTCGAACGCGAATACGGTTCCCGCGGCGGTGAGTTTGCTCATGACCTGGCAGCTCGCCTTGGCTGGCGGCTGCTCGACTCGGAACTGCTGACCGCGGCAGCCCGCACTGCCTGTGTACCGGAGGAGTTGGCCGCCAAGTTCGACGACCGCCTGGACCCCTGGTACTACCGCTACGGCAAGGTGTTCTGGCAGGACCAGCTCTACTCCACCGCAACGCTTCCCGACGATAAGGTATTCGACTGTGAGCGCATGTATGCGCTGATCAAACAGGAGATGCTGGACCGCGCCCAAGAAGGCAATTGCGTGATTGTGGGACGGGGCGGAGCCTGCGCGCTGGCGAATAAGCCCGGATGTTTTCACGTTTTTGTGTACGCCACGGCAGCCGCGAAACGCGAGTGGTTCGCACGCACGTTTCCCGATCGCGCTTCGCAGGCAGACCAGCAACTGGCCGCCAACGACAAGCGCCGGGCCGCCGCAATTCGCCAGTACTATCAGCAGGAATGGTGCGCCCGCGGTCTCTACCACATGCTGTTGAACTCATGTATCGGGTTCAATTCCATGATCTCCGCCGTGCAGGGCGCGGCAGGGCTTTCGGAGACCGTTCAACAATCCATGGCGGGATAGTTGCGGATCAGATCTCGACCCTGGGCACGCGCGCATCGATCCGCGTGAACACTTCCCACGGGATGGTCCCGGCGGCGGCGGCATGGTCGAAAACGCTGATGGTTTCCATTCCCTGTGTCCCGAGAATCACCACTTCATCCCCAGCCTGAACAGCGGGAATCTCGCTGACATCGATCACCGCCTGGTCCATGCTGATACGGCCCACCAGGGGAGCGCGCTGGCCGCGTACCAGCAGGCTGAAACGATTGCCGAGCCGCCGGTCGAGTCCGTCTGCGTAGCCAACCGCGAGAAGGGCCAGCCGCATGGGCTCCGTGGCCACGAAAGTTCCGTTATAGCCCACGTCCGCACCAGCGGGAACGTCGCGGACGCTGGCCACGCGCGTCTTCCAGCTGAGGACGGGGCGCAGATGCTGGCGGGCTGCGGCCAAATTAGCAGGGTCTGACTCGAACGGAGGCTCAAAGCGGGGGATGACTCCAAAAAGAGCCAGGCCCGGGCGCAGCATCGGTTTCATTTCCGAGCGGGCAGCCAGGGAAGCGATGATCTTCGCCTCGTTGCCGAGCAGGGCGGCAGAAGCGCCCACACTCAACCACTCCGGCCGCGACGTTTTCGCCATGGAGCGCAAAGCCTGTTCGAGGCGCTCAAGCTGGCTGGCCGTAGACAACCCGTTCGATTCATCGGAAGCGTACAGGTGGGTCATGACGGCGTCCAGGCGCAGCGGCGAATGAGGATGGAAGCGGGGCAGGATCGCGGCCAGGCCTTCAATGCTGACGCCCTGGCGGCTCATGCCGGTATCGATTTCGAGATGTACCGGCACCGAGGCGGGAGCAGCGCCAACGGTGCGCGCAGCGGCCTCCAACTCGTCGAGATGGGACGGTTCCCAGGCAACCACTGCCAGTTGATGCGCGATGACCGCCGGACCTTGCCCGGGGAAGACACCGCCCATGACCAGCACCTGTGCTCCTGGACAAAGGGCGCGCGCCGCCACGCCTTCCTCGACGCTGGTCACGCCCAGCCATCGTGCCCCCGCGCGGATCGCAGCGGGTGCGCAAGCGGCGAGAGAGTGCCCGTAGGCATCGGCTTTGACAATGGCCAGGAGTTGGGCGCGGGGCGGCGCCACGCCGGCCAGAAATCGATAGTTGTTTTCAAAGTTGCGGGTTTCGATCTCAACCCAGCAGGGGCGCATTGGCATCAGGCTGTCCAATGCCTAGTTTATCGTGCGCAGGGCGAGGGCTTAACGAAGCAGTGCAAACGCCACCACCGTCTCGCCCCGGCATTCGATCTCACTTAGCACTTCAGCTTCCAGTTCGTGGGGTACGGTCATCTCGCAGGCCGCGATCTCTTCTTCCGTGGCGCCCACGAAGCAGAGCTCGCAGCACCCTAGTCCATCGTCCATGCGGACGGGCGGTCCGAACACACGGCATGTCATGGGACGCCACTCATACACGTCGCAGCGTCCCGTGGCGGGATCAAGCGCCGGACACGCCGCGTCATTGGCGAATCCCTCGAATCGCTCCTGCTCGGCATCGGACGTTCCAAGCATTCCGGTCGACACATCGCCCGGGAAGTCTCGGCCATACGCATCAATCCAGGCCCGCGCCCGGCGCTCCACTTCCGCGGCCAGCACCGGATCCGTCCTTCGCAGCACATCCATCCCCACGCGCAGCCGTTCCACATCCAGCGCATTGATCGCAAACGCCCCATGGCAGCATTGCGTACACCCGAGGCGGCAGGCGAGCCAATTTCCCGCGCGCCGAGCGGCTTCGGCCAGGGCCGCATCCATAATCTGCACCAGTTCGGAATCGCGCGCGGGAAGGGCCATGCAGCTCAGAATATCCCCTGCAGCCGTCAACAGCGACCGGGCAGGTTTCCGATCCGTGACGCACCGTGCTATAAGGAGCAGGAGGTCGTCGTGCTTTACCTCGAACACACGCCTTCCCCGCCGCTGCGCCGTTTTGTCCGTGCGCTCTGGTATACGCGCGCCCCGCGGTCAGGCCATGCACGCGAACGCATTCTGCCCACCGGCCGCGTCCAGGTCATCCTCAACCTGGCCCGCGATTTTCTCACGGATTGCAGCGAAAGCCAGCCCCAGCAGACCTCCGCGCCTTCTCTCGTGGTCGGCGCCCGATCCATTTACGAAATCGTGGATACCGCGGACATGGCCGACCTGATCGGCGTCGTCTTCGAGCCGGGTGGTTTTCCTGCATTCGCCTCCGACGCCGCCGATCGCTTCAGCAACCTCAGCATCGATCTCGAAGACATATGGGGCATCAGGGCCCGGTCGCTGCGCGACCGCCTTCGCGAAGTCCCCGATCCAAAGGGAAAGCTGCGCTGCTTCGAAGCCTTCCTCCTGGAGCGATTCGCGAACCGCTTGTGCGAATCCGCGCCCCTCCGCGACAACGTGGTCAACTTTGCGCTCGACAGATTCGCCTGCGCTCCCCTGGTCTCCAGCGTGCGCGACGTCGCCCAACGCACCGGCTGGAGCGAGCGGCGCTTCTCCCAGGTTTTTCGCGAACAGGTCGGTCTCTCACCCAAGGTATGGTGCCGCATCCAGCGCTTTCAGCGGGCCGTGCGCCAGTTGCATGCCGGCGTTGAGGTGCCTTGGCCGGAACTCGCTCTCGATTGCGGCTACTACGATCAGTCCCACTTCGCGAACGAGTTCCGCGCCTTTTCCGGTGTGGACGCGACGACCTACTCGGCCCGCCGCACCGTGTGGGCTAACCACATCGCGGCGAGTTGAGCGCGATTTCCGATTTTTCCAAGATGCAGCGGCCGTCCATTCGTCATAGTGAAGATGCAGCGGCGCCCCAGACTCACCGTTGCCGATCCAAGGAGGACCCCATGCCAGCAACCGCCGTTCAGACCAAGTCAACCATTATGCCCACCCTGCGTTACCGCGACGCTCCCGCCGCCATCGATTGGCTCTGCCACGTTCTGGGCTTCGAGCGCCACGCCGTCTACGGCACGCCCGAAGGCTTAATCGGCCATGCGGAGCTGACGCTCGGAGGCGGCATGATCATGCTCGGTTCGGTGAAAGACGACGAGTACGGCCGCGGCTTCAAATCTCCCGGCGAACTGGGCGGCGTCGAAACGCGCGGCGCCTACATCATCGTGCCCGATGCCGACGCCGTCCACACCCGCGCACAGGCCGCCGGCGCCCTCATCGCGCGCCCCTTGCAGGACACACCCTACGGTAGCCGCGAATTCAGCGTGAAAGACCCGGAAGGCAATACCTGGAGCGTCGGCACCTATGATCCATGGGCGCCTCCCGCATGAAGCTCAGTCGAGATCGAAGATCTTGCCGGGATTCATGCGATTGTCCGGATCGAGGGTGCGCTTGAGCATACGCATGACCTCCAGGCCTTCGCCGTGTTCGGCCTGGAGGTACTTCTTCTTGCCCATGCCGACGCCGTGTTCGCCGGTGCAGGTGCCGCCCATGGCTTGCGCGCGCTGCACCAGCCGGGCCGCAAACGCCTCGGCTTCGGCTGCCTGCTCCGGCCCCAGCATGCATTGCACGTGAAAATTCCCGTCGCCGACGTGGCCTACCATCGTGGCGGGAAAACTCACCTGGTCCAGGTCGGCGCGCGTCGCCACAATGCACTCCGCCAGCCGCGAAATCGGCACGCACACATCGGTGGTCAGCACATCCGACCCCGGCCGCAGCGCCCGCGCGGCATAGTACACATCATGGCGCGCCTTCCATAGCCGTTCGCGTCCGGCCGGCGTCGTCTCCCACGCAAAGCCCAGCCCGCCGTGTTCTCCCGCAATCTCTTCGGCCAGCCGCGCCGTCTCCGCCACGCCCGCCTCGCTCAAGCCGTGAAACTCTATCAGAAGAGTCGGCGCCGCTTTCAAATTCAGCCGCGAATAGCGATTGATGGCCTCCACGAGCCGGTCGTCCATAAACTCGATACGCGCCACCGGCAAGCTCATCTGGATGGCCTCGATTACGGTATTCACCGCGCCTTCAATGCTGGCGAACGCGCACACCGCGACGCCCACCGCTTCGGGCAGCGTGTGCAGCCGCAGAGTCACCTCGGTGATCACGCCCAGCGTCCCTTCCGCGCCCACAAACAGCCGTGTCAAGTCGTAGCCCGCGCTCGACTTCCTGGCCCGCGTGCCAGTGTGAATCACGCGCCCATCGGCCAGCACCACGGTAAGGCCCAGAACATTTTCGCGCATGGTCCCGTAGCGGACCGCGGTAGTTCCTGAAGCACGCGTGGACGCCATCCCGCCGATGGTGGCGTCGGCGCCGGGATCGATGAAGAACGTCAGGCCGGTGTTATCAAGCGCGTTCACCAGTTGCTTGCGGCTGATGCCCGCCTCCACCGTGACGTCCAGGTCTGCCGCACTGACGCGCAACACGCGGCTCATCTCCCGCATGTCCACGCAGATGCCGCCTCGGACCGCGTTGACGTGGCCTTCCAGCGAAGTCCCGGCGCCAAACGGAATCACAGCCAGGCCGTGGCGCGCGCTCACGGTTACGATCGCGCTCACTTCCCCGGTCGAGCGTGGATAGCACACCAGATCAGGCATACCCGGCTGGTGCGAACTCTCGCCGTGGCTGTGATGGTCGCGCGCCGCCTGCGCAGCGGTGACGCGATCTCCCAGCAAAGCACGCAGTTCGATAAACGCGGCATCGATGGCCGCCGGATTGTTCGCCCTGGGTTGTACGGTATCGGTTGCCATCGCAGTTGCCCGTGATCGTAATCATAATCGCGGCGAGTCTCTCTGCGACGCACTGCGAGCGCGATTCAAGAGGCAAACCAACAGTTCTTTCACGTATAGTTCTTGGCGTACCCGGAGGTCGTTCCCCATGCCCAATCGAGCAGCGCGCCTGTTGTGTGTTCTCACCGTGGTTTCCACGTCTGCCCTTGCCCAGCACGGCCTACTGCTGGTGGCCCAGAAAGGCGATCAGAGCCTGGGGATCGTCGATCCAGTGTCAGGCAAAGTACTGGCCTCGGTTCCGGAAGGCGGCAATACTGGCCATGAAGTCACCGTCTCTCCGGATGGCCGTTTCGCTTACGTGCCGATTTACGGCAACTCCGGCGTGGGCAAGCCGGGCACCAATGGAACCAACATGGTGGTCATCGATCTCGCCGCCCGCAAGGTCGTGGGCAACATCGATTTCGGTCACGGAGTGCGTCCCCACCTGCCCGTATTCGGCCCCAAAGATGGCCTGCTCTACGTCTCCACCGAGTTGGACAAAACCATCTCCATCATCGATCCCAAAACGCTGAAGATCGTCGGCTCCATTCCCACCGGCCAGGAACAGAGCCACATGTTTGTCATCTCCCACGATGGCCGTCGCGCCTACACCGCCAACGTGGGTCCCGGCACGGTTTCGGTCCTCGACATGGCGGCCCGCAAGACGCTTAAAGTGATTTCCATTTCCGCCAACACGCAGCGCATCTCCATCTCGCCCGACGACCATTACGTCTTTACGGCCGACCAGACCAGCCCGCGCATGGCGGTCATCGATACAGCCACCGACACGGTGAAGACATGGATTCCCCTGGCCAGCCAAGGCTACGGAAGCACAGCCACCGCGGATGGCCGCTGGCTGCTGGTCGCGCTGGAAAAAACCAACCAGGTCGCCAAGATCGACCTCGCCGCCATGAGGGTCGCCCAAAACATCGACGTCTGCGCCGACCCGCAGGAAGTCGTGGTCAACCCTGACGGCAAGACGGCGTATGTCAGTTGCATGGCCGCCGGCAAGGTGGCGGAGTTTGATTTAGGCACGGGCAAGGTCACGCGCGAGTTTGCGACGGGCAAGACCTCGGATGGGCTGGCGTGGGCGGGGCGGTAGCCTGCGGCTCAGCTCGAGACCAAACTCAATCCTCAATTCGCAGAGGGTTTCTCAACGCGGTCAACGATGACTACTTCTACCGGGTCCTTCGCCGACATCAGTTTGAGTCCGATTTGTTCCTGGATCAGCGTGAGCAGCGAGGGACCATCCGGCTCCAGTAGTGCGCTCGCAGCCGATTTCAAAGTGATGTCGTAGACTCCCTCAATACCGGTGCGATCAACAACCGGCCGGTCGATTCCGCGAAGCTCGGCTAACTGTTCAGCAAACTCGGGGATGGACACATTGCTAAAGACAAAGCTTCCATCAACAACTCGCGGCAATGATTCCTTAGCGTCGAAAGGCAGCGGCGTGTCGCCCTTGTTCTTAGGGAGCCTCGGGCCACCCCTGGCTACAACCAATTCGTAGACGGAGATCCTCTTCTGTTCGTGATGTAGTCGAACCTTGAACCTTGTGGCCAGGAGATCCTGCAACATCAACCTGAGTCTGCTCTCCGCTACGGCTTCGCCAGACCGGGCCCGGACATCATAGCGCTGGCCGGCAGTCAAACCGGGACCCAGCACCTGATAGGCTTTGAGCCCGTAGGCCCATTGGACCATTTCTCTCAGATCGACATTCCGCAGTGTCAGGCTATCGGCGGTGGTTTCGATCTGGGACCGTGAATTTCCTTCGCCGCCCACGTACTCGCCCGCCGGTCGTATCGATTCCACCTCGAACGACGGCCTGACCCCCGGTTGCGCCAGCAAGATGCCGGCAAACAAACTTCCGGAAAGGGCCAGAGCGGCGCGGCAGTTCATTACCCGATTTCCTTGTCCCAGTGCTCCAGCGTCCGCTGCACGTCGAGCATGAACTTGCCCGCATCGGCTCCATCGATCAGGCGGTGATCGAAGCCAATGCAGAACTGCTGCATGGAGCGAATCGCGATGGTGTCGTTGCCCTCGGCATCGGTCAGCACCACAGGTTCCTTGTGCAAGCCGCCGATGGCCAGAATCGCCGACTCCGGCTGATTGATGATCGGGGTGCCGTATTCGCCGCCAAAGACACCTGAATTCGTCAGGGTAAACGTGGAACCCGATGCTTCTTCGGGTTTCAGCTTTTTGCTACGCGCACGCTCGGCCAGGTCGGCGATGGAGCGCGCGATGCCCAAGAAACTGAGATCCTCGGCGCCTCTCACCACTGGAACAATCAAGCCCCACTCCAACGCCACAGCGATGCCGAGGTGAATGTTCTGGTGATAGCGAATGGAGTTCTCTTCCAGCGATGCGTTGAGGATGGGAAACTTGCGCAGTCCCTCGACCACGGCTGCCGCGATAAACGGCATATAGGTCAGCTTGAGGCCGTTGCGCTTTTCAAAATCGGCCTTCTCGCGTTCACGCAGGCGGACGATGCGCGTCATGTCGATCTTGTAGATCGAATACGCGTGCGGAACGGTCCTGCGGCTCTCGGCCATGCGTTGCGCGATGATGCTCCGCATCCGGCTCATCGGCACCACCTGTGCCACCTGCGGTGGGACTGGCGGCGCCTGGGGCGCGGGCGCGGTGCCTGCCGATGCATTGCCCACGACCGACTGGGATGAACTTGCAGCCGCGCCTCCGTCCGCCATGGCGCGGATCACGTCGTCCTTGGTGATGCGGCCCGCTGAACCGGTCCCCGCGATCCGTCGCAGATCGAGATTGTTTTCCTTGACCATGCGGCGCACCAGCGGTGACGACCTGATCTTCTCGCTGCCAATTTCCGGTCCCGGCCCGGCTGGCTCGGACGGCGCCGGCAACGATGCCGGCGAGGGCGGCGCCGCAGCACGCGCCTCGGTTGAAGCATTCGTCTTTTGAGCGCTCCCACCCGCGGGGCTTCCGTCGGGCTGCTCTTCTTTTTTGTCGCCCCCGATCACGGCAACCACCGTGTTGATTTCGACCATTGATCCTTCGGGCACCTTGATCTCCGTCACCACTCCCGCCACCGGCGACGGAATCTCCGCGTCCACCTTGTCCGTGGAGATTTCAAACAGAGGCTCGTCTTTTTGCACCGTATCGCCGGCCTTCTTGAGCCACTTCGTGATGGTGCCCTCAAAGATCGATTCGCCCATCTGCGGCATCACGACATCGGTTGCACCAGCCCCAGCGGACCCACCGCCCGCCACTTCACTAACCGTTGCCGTCTGCATGGCTGCGGGCATTTGTGATTTGTTCTCGGCTGGAGCCGGAGAGGCGGCCTCTCCGCTCTCCGTAACGACCGCGACAACCACATTGATCTCGACGGTTGCGCCCTCGGGCACTTTGATCTCCGACAGCACCCCGGCTACCGGCGACGGAATCTCCGCGTCCACCTTGTCCGTGGAAATCTCGAACAGCGGCTCGTCCTTCTGCACCGTGTCGCCGGCCTTCTTCAACCACTTCGTGATCGTGCCCTCAAAGATCGATTCGCCCATCTGGGGCATTACCACGTCAGTCGGCATCGGTCGCTCTCTCCGCAATACGGCACGCTGGCGCGCACCCGGTTTCCAGCCGGATTATAAATCGCAAGCCATGCCGGTCGCGGCCAGGCTGAGCGCGTGGACGCCATGAGAAACGGCCGATCGCTTTTTTTGGATGGACCGAAAACCCTCAGGTGTTGAAGAAGAGCAGGCTGAAAAGGTCTCTATGCCCGAAGCGGCCTCTCCGGACCGCCCCGCAACCGCTCAACCTCAGCGGGAACCTGCAGCGGCGTATCCTCCGGCATCGACTCCCTCTTCGCCGCGGCTTGCGCGCGCAGCTCTTCTAGGCTTTCCACCGCCAGCACCGGCTGGCTGAACACGCTACCGAATTGCCGCGCCGCCTGGTGGGCGAGTATTTCCATTGCAGGTATCGCAACTCCCTCCGGCACCTCGCGCTCCAGGCTGGTCACCGGCCGGTCCGTAATCCCGCATGGATTGATGAGCCGGAAATCGTTCAGGTCCGTTGTGCTGTTGAACGCAAACCCATGCGACGTGATTCCCCGCGACACATGAATCCCGATGGCCCCAATCTTCCGGCCTTCCGGCTGAAATTCGCTGGACGACAACTGCGGCCCGGGTCCTCCGCACCACACGCCCGTGAGCCCGGCGATCCTGCCCGCCTGAACCCCATGCTCACCGCACAGCCGGATCAGAGCCTCTTCTATCTGCCGCACAAAATCCACCGGTCCCATGCGTCCGCCCGTCTCGTTGCGCAGACTCCTGAGGTCGAAGATCGGATAACCCACCAGCTGCCCCGGCCCGTGATACGTAACGTCGCCGCCACGGTTGATCTCATGCAGAGTCACCCCGCGCGCTGCCAGCATCTCGTCCGACGCCAGCACGTTCGATCGGTTGGCATTGCGGCCCAGGGTCAGCACAGGGGGATGCTCCAGCAGCAGCAGCACATTGTTCACTCGTTCCTGGTAGCGCAACTCCACGAGCTCGGCCTGCAGCCGAAGCGCCGCATCGTACGCCACTCGCCCGAGATAGAGGTACTGAATCATGACAGCCTTAATTCTAGGCCTGGGAGCACGTCAGCGCAGCGTTTCGGGAACGCGCGCCTGGAATATCCCGGAGAACGCGGAGCGATGCGTCCAGAACACCAGGAACCAGAGAACCGTCACCAGGGCGGCAATGGGCAGACCGTTGGGAGCCATCAGCACGTGGGTAAGAATGATGTTGAAGATCACCGGCCCCAACAGCGTTAGCGCCAGCGGCACAAATCGATTGATTAGCAGCAGGATCGCGGTCAACACCTGAAAAAAACCTACGACATGGATGTAGTGCGTCACGAACAGGGCGCTTTGAAACTGCCCAAATGAATTGGCAGGCGGTGGGGGCGCGGGGATGAACTGGAGGAAGATATTCAGCCCGAAGACCAGGAATATCAAGCCAAGCAGGATGCGAGCGATCAGGGCAACGACTTTCATTTTGCATTTCCTTTCATGGATGGCTGCGGCCGAGGAGCTTCGCGGGCCGGACGACTCACGCGCGAGAGGGCTCGCACGTCGCACTCAAAGTAGATTGCCCTCGGCGAGCTTCGATTCATTTCTAGACTTCCGGTGTTTGAGCGGGGATAATGCTCGTAGCATTGGCAAGGCAACAGGAGCGCCGCTGTCCACGACTGTCTAACTCGTCCTCTCACACTGCCTCGCTGCCGTTTCGGTTGAGGTGTGTCCCCATCGCTCATCACCCGAGAGGATGAACTCCGTGCATCTTGAAGATATAGGTTGGAATGGCTTCTTTGCGAGCCAAGAATATACAGGTACTCCCGGACGTGTTGCCTCCGTCAGCCGCGAAGGATTTCTTGTTTGGACCGAGGCCGGCGAAAGGCCGGCAACCATCGGCAGCGCCCTTCGTTCCTCCGGTTCCACGTGGCCGGCGATCGGCGACTGGGTCGCACTGAATCAACATGCGCCCGTCATCGAGCACGTCTTTGCGCGGCGCACCGTTCTTTCCCGCCGCCGTCCGGGCGCAGCAGTTGAAGAACAAGTCCTGGCCGCCAATGTCGACGTGCTCTTTCTGGTCAGCGGCCTCGACAACGACTACAACGAACGCCGCATCGAGCGTTACCTCGTTGTGGCGCGGCAATGCGGCGCGCGTCCTGTCATCCTGCTCAACAAAGCGGACGTCGCGGCGAGTAACAACAT
The DNA here is from genome assembly GCA_036488735.1 of Occallatibacter sp. Classification (GTDB taxonomy): domain Bacteria; phylum Acidobacteriota; class Terriglobia; order Terriglobales; family Acidobacteriaceae; genus Telmatobacter. The sequence goes on along the minus strand of DASXHC010000033.1, from coordinate 242,422 downwards.
CGATCTCCCTGCCGCAGTTCACCGGCTCCGCCAATGGAGCGGCGGAGCCGATGTCCTGCCCGTGAGCGCCCATTCCGGCGAAGGCCTCGAGCACCTGGCGTCGCGGCTCGCCGGGGGAGAAACCGCCGCCCTCATCGGGTCCTCAGGGGTCGGCAAGTCGACCATCGTCAACCGTTTGCTCGGCAGTCAACTTCAGGCCACCGGCGAAGTGCGCGCCGGCGACAACCGCGGCCGCCACACTACCACGACACGTTCACTTTTCAGCATGCCCGGAGGCTGGATGCTCATCGACATGCCCGGCCTGCGCGAGGTCCAGCTTTGGGCATCGAGCGATCGACTCGATGCCGGCTTCGATGAGATCCAGCAATTGGCCGCCGCTTGCCGCTTTCGCAATTGTTCGCATACCACAGAACCAGGCTGCGCCGTCCTCGCTTCCGCTCCCGACCCCCATCGTCTCGCGAACTTCCGCAAGATGAAGGCCGAGTTGGAATTCCTCGACCGCAAAGCCGGCAAGCAACTGATGAGCGAGACCAAAGCGCGCTGGAAAGTGATTCACAAAGACATGCGCCACTTCGAGAGGGGGAAAGGCTAGCCTGCTTTTCGCGTAAACTAACACTGGCAGGAGGACCGGGCGGTCGCTGCCGCACATTGCGCTCGCGCCGTGTGCGGGGGAGGAAAGTCCGAACTCCGCAGGGCAGTGTGCCGGATAACGTCCGGGATGTGCGCTTTAAGGCGCGCAGACGGCCAGTGCCACAGAAAAGATACCGCCTCGGCTACCCCGTTGCCTTTCGGCTGCGGGCATCCGGAGCCCTCCGAATGGGTTCGCCCGTCCGGCCAGGACTCCCGCCGGGGTAAGGGTGAAATGGTGCGGTAAGAGCGCACCGCTCAGCCTGTAAAGGTTGGGGTCAAGGTAAACCCCACACGGAGCAAGACCAAATAGGGAGGGAAGCGCCCGCATAGAGCCAGGCGGCGCTGCGTACCGGCCCGGTACGCCCAGGCGGCTCTTGGCAAGTGCCGAAACCTCCGGGTAGGTCGCTGATGAGCGTCCGCGGCAACGCGGCGCCTAGAGGAATGACCGCACACGACAGAATTCGGCTTACAGGTCCTTTTGCCGAATCAATCCGCAGCACCACACGACAGCCCCGGCCGGGTGCATCCCTGCCGGGGCTGGCCATTTAGGACCTAGTCACTGCCTTTCCGCTCGCGTCCGCTACCATCGAAGCATGCTACGTGTGAAATTGCTCGACCCGGGCGCAAAGCTGCCCGTGGTCGCCCATCCTGGAGAAGACCTCGGCTACGATTTGTTCGCTCTGGACAACGTCATCCTGCACCCGCGCACCACCACCCGGGTTCGCACCGGCATCGCCGTCGAGGCCCGTCATCCCGGAACCGGCGCGCCCCTCGGCCTGCTGGTCCGCGATCGCTCCTCTATGGCCGCCCGCGGCATCGCCACCACCGGGGGCGTCATCGATGCCGGCTATCGCGGCGAAATTCTCGTCCTCATGACCAACCTCGGCGATGCCACAATGCAGTTGAACTGGGGCGAAAAAATCGCCCAGATGATTCCCGTCCCGGTGTTGACCGGGGAGGTGCAGGAAGTCGAGAATCTTGAAGAGTCGTTGCGCGCCGGGAAGGGCTTTGGCAGCTCCGGAAGATAGCGCTAAACAATACCATTTTCGCGGTTGGTTCGGATCCGCCGCTGTCACTGGGCGCGATAAGGTGAATCATGGCCTTCGTTTCGGTTACCCGTTTGCGGGTTCGTTCGTGGCTCTATCTCCCCGCCTTCTTTTTCGAGACCATGCGGATTGCACGGCAGGCAAAAAAGGCGCAAGGCAATCTCGGCGTCAAGGTATTGGGCGACCGGCGCAACACCTACTGGACCCTGACCAGTTGGGCGTCTGAAGCTTCAATCAAGGCCTTTATGCTCGCCCCGCCCCACGGTCCCGTCATGCGCAAGCTGCTCGAGTGGTGCGACGAAGCGAGCCTGGCGCGCTGGACACAAGAGGGCGCGGAATTGCCCGCATGGGATGAGGCCCATCAGAGGCTTTTGCACGAAGGGCGCCCTTCCAAGGTTAATCATCCATCCACTGTCCACACCCAGCATGCCATTCCCGCTCCGGTCGTCGGTCCCGGCAAAGAGGTGCGGTTCAAATAGGCTTGACGGTCGTTCGTACCTTAGTGCGTCGCATCAACTTTCACTCCGGATGGGGCCAGTCCAGGCAGCCGGAACCCCCGCCGCGATACTCTTATCATTTTGAGGTGACCCGCATGATTCGCAGTTACCGGGGCCAGCTTCCCCGCATTCACGACAGTTGCTACATCGACATCTCCGCGCAGGTGCTGGGCGACGTGACAATCGGCGAGAATTCCTCGGTGTGGATGAATGCCGTCCTGCGCGGAGATGTCCATTCCATCCGAGTCGGCGCCAACTCCAACGTGCAGGATTGCGCCGTGCTGCACGGGCAGCGCAATCTATATGCCGTTACAGTGGGCGACTGGGTAACTATCGGGCACAACGCCACCGTCCACGGATGCACCGTGGAAGACGCGGTGCTCATCGGAATGGGTGTCACCATTTTGAACGACTGCCGCATCGGCGAAGGCTCGATCATTGCTGCCGGGGCTGTGCTGCCCGAGCACACGGTTGTGCCGCCGCGTACGCTCTGGGCGGGCGTCCCCGCCAGGCAACGCCGCACCCTCGAAGACAGGGAACATGCGTTGATTCTCGAATACGCGCAAAACTACCTCGACTACACGAAGTTCTACCTTGCGGAGGCCGGCAATCCGGCCGCACACGACAGATTGACTGAGGTTAGCAAGTAGCGACTATAAGATGAACGGAGAATGACAGATGAGTTGCACGTGAATGAAGTTGGCATCAAAGGACTTGTGTATAGATCGATAAAACTGACCTCTAACCGGTCCATTCGTGCGCTGTTCCTTTTGACCTTGGTTCTATCTATCTCGGTTGGCGCCCGCGCGGAATCAGATACTTCAAACTCGCAGCCAGGCGCAGCCCTTCCTGACGCGCCCCAGGTCCAGGGTCAGGCTAGCGATGACGTGACGCTGCGCGGTGTTGTCCCCAACATCGTGAAGGACCAGGGAGCAATCTGGACCAGCCCCTTTCGCCTTCACGGTCACGACCTGAAGTGGGCGGTGCCGCTGGTGCTGGTCACCGGGGCTGCCATCGCCACCGATCACCGCACGCTCCGGGATGTCATTTCTCTCGATCCCGCATTCAACAACGACAACACCAATGCGTCGAACGTGATGATTGGCGGCTTCATCGCCGCGCCGGTCGTTCTCTACGGCATCGGACATTATCGGGACAACGAGCATGCGCGCGAAACCGGCCTGCTGGGTGCCGAGGCGCTGGTCGACGGCGTCGTCGTCGAACAAGGAATGAAGCTCATCTTCTGGCGCGAGCGCCCCTATCAGGACCAGGGACGTGGACGTTTCTTTCAGTCCGGCGCCGGCGTCGACTCCTCATTTCCTTCTTCGCACAGCGTGCTGGCGTGGTCGGCCGCGGCCGTAATTGCCGGCGAGTATCACAATCCGTGGACACAGGCTCTCGTCTACACTGGCGCCGCGGGCATCAGCTTCACCCGCCTCATGGGACAGCAGCACTTTCCGTCCGATGTGATTGTAGGCAGCGCCACCGGATGGCTCATCGGACACTACGTCTACAAACACCGTCACCGCTACCAGCCCACCAGCATGAATCACCACGTCTCGCGCTAGATCCGTTTTGCTAGTGCGCCGCGTTCTTGTTCTGCTCTTTCAACCACGCATACAGCGGCGCAAAGTAATCCAGCATCGCCTGCGCATCGAGATGGTCGGAACCTGTCATCTCTTTCAGCGTCTGCTGCCACGGCTGCGACTGCCCCGCTTGCAGCATCTTGTTCAGTTTGTCTCCAGCGGCCTTCGATCCATAGAAACTGCAGCGGTTCAGCGGACCTTTGTAGCCGCTGGCATCGCACATGGCCTTGTAAAACTGGAACTGGTAAATCCGCGCCAGGAAATAGCGCACATACGGCACGTTTGTCGGCACGTGATTCTTTGCGCCGGCATCGAAGTCCGCCTCGGTCCGCTCCACCGGCGGCGCCACGCCCTGGTACTTCTGCCGCAGCGACCACCATGCCTTGTTGTAATCCGCCGGCTTGATCTCGCCGGAAAACACCTGCCATCGCCACTTGTCCAGCGCCAGGGCAAACGGCAAGAACGCCACCTTGTCCAATGCTGTCCGCAACTGCAGCGGGATGTCCGCCTCCACGGGCGGTTCCGTCTCCGTCAGGCCTAGAGTCTTGAGGTAAGCCGGCGTGATCGACAGCGCAATCGAGTCTCCGATCGCTTCATGAAATCCGTCGTTCGCGCCGGCGCGCAATAGCATTGGCTGCTTGTTATAAGCGCGCTGGTAAAAGTTATGTCCCAGCTCGTGATGCACCGTGGTGAAGTAGTCGGCGTTCACCTCGATGCACATCTTCACCCGCAGATCATCCACTGAATCCACGTCCCACGCCGACGCATGGCACACCACCTCGCGGTCCCGCGGATGCACAAACTGCGAACGCTCCCAGAAGGTCTCGGGGAGAGGAGCAAATCCCAGCGACTTGAAAAAATTCTCGCCGTAATGCACCATGTCGCGCCCCGCCGCCAAGCTTGCCGCATGCCCCTTGTCTGAAGTCAGATCCGTTCCCTCGGCAAATGCCGCTGCCGCAGCAGAATCTTTTTCTGCAATCTGCTTCTTCAGCGCCCCCTCCAGATCGACCTGCTTGAACTGCGAAAGTTTGGGGTCGGTGGGAGCCACGATGTCGTAAATGTTGCCCCACTCCTGCGCCCACATATTTCCCAGAAATTGCGCAGGAATCATCCCATCCGCACGCTCCGCATCCTTGCCGTATTTCGCAATCAGGCGCGTCCGCACATACGTGTGCAGCTCGCGATACAGCGGCTCCAGTTGCCCCCAGGCCCGTTCCACCTCGGCTGAAAACTCGGCCGGGGTCATGTCGTACCCGGCGCGCCACAGCTCGCCCGTATCGTTGTAGCCCAACTCCCTGGCGCCCACATTCTGCAGTTCCATGAAGCGCGCATATTTCTCGCGCATGGGAGCACCTATCGCGTGCCAGCCCACCCACAGCTTCGTTAGCTCCGCTGGATCGTGCGACTTCGCCATGAAGTTCGAAATCGCGTCGATGCCCATGCACTTGGCGTCCGCTGCCGGCTTCTGTCCCGTCGGCGTATCCGGGCAGAATTTACCCTTCCCATACATCCCCGTAAGCTGTGCCGCCAGCTGCGATTGCTCGGCAAGCAGCTTAGGATCTTTGGGAGCCGCGGGCGTACCCAGTTGCAGCAACAAAATTTGGCGCCGCAGATCCGCCGGCAGCGTCACGTGATCCCAGCGATGGCTTTCTTCCGTCAACGCCAGAATCCGCGCAGTCACCTGTTCATTGATCAGCGCGCCCGTCGCCTCGGTGTCGTCGGTGATATCGGTTTCCGCCGTCCACTCCGCGTGCGATCCATCGGTGGTCATCTTCAGCAGTTCGGTATTCACGCGGTCCACAAAAGCCTGGGCCTCTGCAGCGGTGGGCGTCTTTTGATCGGTTGAATTCTGGGCAAAGGCGAACGGCGACGCTGCGACGACAATCAACACGGCAAACAAAACTCGTGAACGCATGGCGGGAAGTATATAACCTGGGACGCCCTTTCGACGGTCGCATGTGACCCGCGGGTTCTCTGAAGTTGGACCCGCGCCGCCCGCCGAATTACAATCCTCCCGACCGTAAAGGCCAATCGAAATTCGGCTCTGCGCAATGACAACGACTCGAAGAGCGGGCCGCAAAGGCATGCGCCGCATGGCCAAATCTATTCAGCGCACGTAGAGGGGATCATGAGTATGGAATCGCGACCGACAGCGTCGTTCAGAAAACGCTTACCACTATGCTTGCTCTCACTTTGCCTGTTGGCGCTGCATTTCGCCGCGAACGCGCAGCCCTCTGAAACCCATCCCTCTGCGGAAGCGGCCAGGGCCGTCGACTTTCCCACCATCCTCTATGGCGCCGCTTACTACAACGAATACACGCCCCAGGACACGCCGACAGCCCAGGCGGATCGCCTCGAAAAAGACGTCGCTCTCATGAAAGCAGCCGGACTCAGCGTGGTCCGCATGGGCGAGTCCACGTGGAGTCTGTGGGAGCCAGAAGACGGGCGCTTCGAATACGCATGGATGGACCGCATCGTGGACGCCATGGGCAAGGCCGGCATCAAGGTCATCCTCGGCACACCCACTTACTCCCTCCCCGCGTGGATGGCCCATCAGCACCCTGAAATTCTCGCCGATCGCATTCCCAGCGGCCCCTTCGGCGGCAAGCCCGTGGCCAGCGCCTACGGCATCCGCCAGAACATGGATACCGACTCACCCGCATATCGCTTCTACGCCGAGCGCCTCATTCGCCACATCGTCGCTCATTACAAAGACAACCCCACCGTGATCGGATGGCAGATCGATAACGAAACCGGGAGCTACGACGCCGCCAATCCCGATGTCTTCATTGGCTTCCAGCACTACCTCGAAAAGAAATTCGGCACCCCCGAAGCCCTCAGTAAAGCATGGTTCCTCAACTACTGGGGCGAAAACCTCCACTCCTGGGAAGACCTGCCCACCCGCGACGGCACCATCTCCACCGGCTACAAGCTGGAGTGGACGCGCTGGAGCCAGATGCGGGTTACCGACTTCCTCCACTGGCAGTCCGTGCTCATTCGCGAGTGTGCCGCGCCCACCCAGTTCGTCACCACCGACTACGGCGGCATGATGAAGCGCGACGTTAACGAAGAAGACATCGCCAACGACCTCGACATCGTCGCCGACAACAACTACCACGGCACCCAGGACCACTACGACGGATCGTTCCAGGCCGTCCAGGAGGACTTCAGCCGCTCCCTCAAGCACTCCAACTTCCTCATCACCGAAACCAACGCGCAGACCATTGGCTGGAGTTCGCAGGGCCAGTTCCCGCCCTACGATGGCCAGCTCCGCGAAGACGTCTACACCCATCTCTCCAACGGCGCCAACATGGTCGAGTACTGGCACTGGGCTTCCATTCACGGTGGTCAGGAAACCTACTGGAAGGGCATTCTCTCTCACGACCTCGAGCCCAACCGAGAGTACGCCGAAATGAGCAGGACCGCTCACGAGCTACAAAAGATCGGTCCCCACATCGTCGGCCTCAAGATCAAGCCGCAGGTCGCCATTCTCTGGAGCCGCGATTCCGCCAACGCCATCGACTTCATGCCCTACGGCGGCGGCGTTCCAGCCCGCAGTTGGACCAGCACTCCCGACGGCTACATCTCCGTGGTCCAGCAGATGCACCACTCCCTTTATGACCTCAACGTCCCCGCCGACTTCGTCTTTCCCGAGACCCAGGACTTCTCCGCCTATAAACTACTCATCGTTCCCGCTCTTTACATCTCCGACGACGCGCTCCTTCAGCGCATCGCCGACTACGTAAAAAAGGGCGGCCACGTCGTCATGACATTTAAGAGCGGATTCGCGAACGAGAACTCCGCTGTCCGCTGGGTGCGCGCGCCCGGTCCCCTTCGCGAAGCCGCCGGTTTCAGCTACCAGGAGTTCTCCAACCTCGAACACCCCCTCGCCCTCAAAGGCGACCCTTTCCACGCCGGCGCCGACAACAACAAAGTCTCTTTCTGGGCTGAGTTCCTCATGCCCGAACACGCCAAACCCATCGCCTTCTACGATCACCCGTTTTTCGGCAAGTGGCCTGCCATCACTGAAAACAACTACGGCTCCGGAACGCTCCTCTACGAAGGCACCTATCTCTCCGACCCCCTGCAGACCGCCATCCTGCGCGACGCCCTGCAGAAGGCCGGACTTCCCGCCACGGACCAGCAGTTGCCTCCCGCCGTCCATACTCAGCACGGCATTAACAAGCTCGGCAAAGCCATCCACTACTACTTCAACTACTCCGCCGCTGAGGTCAAAGCCAACTACGCCTACGGCGCCGGCGCCAACCTCTTCGACGGCAAAGCAGTCACCAAGGGCGCCATCCTTACGCTCGCTCCCTGGGACCTCGCCATCATCGAAGAGTCCTCCGCCGAGAAACGCTAACCTCTGCCGGAACGCCCAAAATCTTCCATGCCCCATCCTTCTGCAGCTTCACCGTAGAAGGATGGGAGACCTCGAATCTCGACCGGGTCCGACGTAGGGCACGCGCTATCCTCAACCTGTGGACACCCACCCCCATCTCGCCGACATCCTCGCCAACGCCATTACCCACGGCGCGGGCGCAGTCCTGGCCATTGCCGGCGCAGTCTACCTCATCGTCGTCTCCACCCGCGGATCAGCCTGGCACGTCACCAGTTGCGCCATATTCGCAGCCACGCTGGTCCTCGTCTATCTCTGCTCCACTCTCTATCACTCCCTGGTCCGCACTCGTGCCCGCCACGTCTTCCAGGTTCTCGACCACTCGGCCATCTATCTCCTCATCGCCGGCACCTACACGCCCTTCACGCTCGTTTCCCTGCGCGGCCCCGTCGGCTGGATCCTCTTCGGCGTGGTCTGGGCCCTCGCTATCGCCGGAGTCATCTTCAAGAGCGTAGCCGTCGGCCGGTTCCCCATTGGCTCAGCGCTGGTTTATCTCTTTCAGGGCTGGTTCGTTGTCTTCGCGGCGCGTCCCCTTGTCCACGCCATCAGCTGGCAGGGCATCCTCTGGCTGGGTGCCGGCGGCCTCGCGTACACCCTCGGCATCATCTTCTTCGCCATGGACAGCCGCCGCTACTTCCACGCCGTATGGCACCTCTTCGTCCTCGCTGGCAGCGCCGCCCACTACTGCGCTATCCTCTTCTTCGTCGTTCCCAACCGCGCCTGATACGCCACGCTGGCGCGTCTGATCCTCTGCCCGGTTAAGACTGCAAATCGAATCCTTCGGTCAGAGGCTCGTCAAATAGCCTCATTTCTTCGTCAGTCGGGGCCTCGAATGACTCCATCCAGCGCGACAGTTCAACACGGTCGATGGGCGGCTCCTCAACTCCGCGGCGTTGAAGCCTCTCATATAACCTGCCTAGCGGTTCCGAAAGATACCGCAGCTCAACGGCAACCCCAAGGGCACGGGCTCCGTGCCGCAGCACATCCCGCTCCGCCCTTCCCCATGTTCCCCACTCAATGATCACCGTGAGCCCCAGTGCAAGAAGCCGTTGTCCCCACCCCCACTGCAGCGCTTCCACCTTCGCTCGCTTTTCTTCGTCGCGGAGGTTCAGACAAAGAGCCTCCATCCATTCGTCCGCAGAAAATCGCACCGCACGCAGTCTTGCCTCCAGCGCCTTGGCGAGAGTGGTCTTCCCCGAGCCCGGCAACCCACAGATCAGGGTCAACCTCGGTCTGTTTCTTGATTCGACAGAAGGGCTTTTCATAGGCGGATACCGATCCCTTCTCAATCGACGAATGGGCCCGCCAAACGGACTGCGCTTGCCCGAGCTTTCTCCGAGTGTCATGCTCGAATCATGAATCGACTTGCATTCGGCGCAGCCGCTTTCTTGATCCTGCCCTTTTCTCTCCTCAGTGCAGCCCAGGAAAAAGGAAACTGGCGGGCCGACAGTTCGACCGCCGCTTCCATCACCGGGGACATCACCATCTCCGAAGCCAAAATCTCCATCAACTTTGTGTCCTTCCCCCTCGCCCAGATCCGCAGACTCCAACCCGCCGAAACCAGCGCCATCTTCGACGCCGAGAGCCAACCCGGGGGAACCGGAAACCTCTTTCGCCTGAATGTCCCAGGGGCCCAGCGCTTTCTGCGTCACAACACTCTCTGCGGCAGCGACGACACCGAGTGGATGGCCACCTATGTCGCAGGCCGCAATCTCCACGTCGCCTTCTTCTCCGGAGCCGACATGCCCCTCTTCACCCCTGACGCTCTCGGCAACTCCACAAGTCTGTGCGGCACATTCTCGTATGTGAAGTGACCGGAATCTCGCGCTCGATAAGACATCCGCGAGGATTCCGGTCTCCCGTTCAAAATCGGACGCGCGGCACAAAAGACGGACGACGAAGCCATGGGCGCAAACCGCAAATGCCCGCGGCTATGCCATTGACGCCCCGCCTCTTACGCGCAGATGTGCTTTGGCGTACTGAATGCACAAAAAAGCCACATTCATTCCCCAAGAGCAAAGTTCCCAAGAGCGGACGGATGGGTTGCTGAGATGCCGGGTATTCGAACACGCCCCGACCGGAATGGGCGGTTTGTGGTTGACGGAATTTCACATCTGATGGCACGCAATACGGTTAGGTATGGGGCACCCGATGGTATGGGCATCGCGCTGCTGACAGTGCAGCAGGCAGTGGACAGTCGTTGTTATTCGGCAGTGTGGACGGTGTCCTGGCGGGGGTGGGAATAGGCGACAACGGGGATGTCGGTAAGTGGGAGGCTGGGGCCTTCCCAAAGGAGGCGCGGGGGGCCCTGGCTGGCGGAGTGGAGACCTTCGAAGTGAAAGGAGTGGCGTCCGGCGCGGAGACCGAGGGAGCCTCGGTCGTAACGCATGGCGTTGCCAGGGCTGCCGCAGACCTGGGGAAAGGGCGGACCGGTTTTGGCGATTTCGATGCCGTCGAGGACCAGGCGGGCGCCGTCGCGGTCCAGCAGGTGGAAGGTGTATCCGCCATCGGCGGGGATGTCGAGGTAGCCGTCCCAAGCGACGGCATAGTGGGTGAAGCCCTGGGCACTGGCGTTGAGGTCGGGGGCAGTTCCGGAGAAGACGGCTGTTTCGGCGGCGAGGTTGGGGAGTTCTGTCCAGGCGCCGGGATAGATCTGGAATGCGAGGCCGGGGAGGGCGGGGCCGGAGACGGATGTGGGGTCGTGCCATTGGGCGACGGCGACGATGCCTTGAGCGGCCCAGTCATCTTGATTGGGGTTGGGGTTGGGATTGGAATCCCCTGTGGATTTGTGGCTCCCCACCCTAGGCGCAAAAACAAAGGCGTGCCGAGGGTGGGACACCCCATCGTTGGTGGGGAGGCGCACTTCCTTCAACCCGGACGGGGGCCCCCCGTCTACATTGATCTCTCGAACTTCCCCAAAACCGGAAGGTTTGATGCGGGTGTTGTGGGCGTGGAGGAGGATGCGGAAGCGGCCGGCGCCGTGGTTGCCGTCGAGTTGGGTGCCGGAGGCATCGGGGAAGCGGTGCCGGACGGTGCGGCCATGGGCCTGGGTGCCGTCGCCGAATGACCAGATGAACCGGGTATGTGGCGAGGGGTGGGCGGTGAAGGTGATGGTCTCGCCGGGGGCGATGACGGGCGGGTCCCAAGTAAACGACGCGCTGGGTCCTGGAGTGACGTCGAAGCGGGGCGGCTGTACGCGGTCGGTGGTGAGGGGCAGATCGGCGTTGGCGGCGGCGACGTGCTGGCCGTATTTCACGTTATCGAAGACGACGCCTGAGACCTGGCCGGAGAGGTATGAGCCAACAAGGGGCGGCTGATCGAGGGCCCAAATGTTGCGGAAGGCGACGTCGTGGAGGCCGGGGTCGTCCTGCTCCATCTGGACAAGGGAATACCAGTCGTCGAGGAAGAGATTTTCAAAGGTGTAATGGCCGTGATCGCCCTGGGAGCCTTTGGCGCCCCAGAAGCCAAGAACCCCGAAGGTCTGTCCGCAGGCGCCGATGCCGGCGTGGAGGATGTCGGAGTCGCGGAGGGTGAAGTTGCGGGAGTTGAAGATCTTGCGGGGCCATCCGGCGCGAACGATGTTGGAGATGGAGGTGGAGAGAACGCTGTTTTCGACGGTGATGTTCTGGACGTCGCGGCCGGGGCGCAGGAGGTCGGCGTCGGTGTAGCCGTCCCAGTTGCCCATGAGGGCGATCACATCATCTGAAGCGCGGAAGAAGGAATTGCGGACGAGGCCGTCGCTGGAGCCGATCCAGTCGATGCCGTCCTGATTGGCGTTGCCGGGGTTGCCGCCGAGGACGCGGAGGTCGTCAAAGGTGACATGGTCGGAGTCTTTCATCTGCACGGACCAGGTGCGGGAGCGGATGACGCAGGTGACGCCGTCGACCTCGATGTGGTGCGACTCGAAGGCATCGATGCAGTGCCAGTCGGGCTTCTGCATCCAGCCTTCATCGGTGGAGGGGTCCTGGGGGCCGTCGTAGACAATGGTGCCGCGGCCGAGGATTTTGACGTTGTCGACCTTCCAAAGATTGAGGCTGCCGTAGAAATAAGATCCGGGGGCGAGGTAGAGGGTTTCGCCACTCTTGGGGTTGAGGCTCTGACGGTAAACGCCGGGAGCATAGGAGCGGATGGCAGGATCGCGCGGGGCTGGCGGCGGCGGTGCGGAAGCGAAGAGGAAGAGCATTTGGGCGTGGTTGAGGAAGTCGCGGGGGCGGGAGATGGCTAGTTTGGCGGGGACAGCGAGAGGGAAGCGGATGGTGGCGCCGGAGCGGGTGGCGCGGAGACCGAGACGCCAGGGCTGGATGTCGACGCCGCGATCCCAGAAATGGGGGTCGGCGGCGGTGACTTCGATGGTGACGGGGCGGGCGAAGTCGAAGCTGGCGTAGTCGTAACTGGCGGCGGCGTGGGCGACGTCGATTGAGATGCCGTTCACCGCGAGGGTGAAGGCGGTGGAGTGCATACCAGGAGGAACGGGAGCGGATTGAACGCGCGGAGCGGCGTGAGCGGCGAGGGAGAGCGCGATGAGGAGAACAGGCAGCGAGCGCAAGCGAAACAGAAAGCAATCCCCGAAGGAAGACTATCCGTTCATTCTAGAACGGGGTTCCAGCGGCATTTTCGAAAATGCGTTAGAAGGTCGGGGTGACGGGGGCGGGGTTGGCAAGGGTAGCCGGAGCGGCGGGTGGTTCGATGAGCTGTTCCGGCGGTGTGGCGACCTTGGCGAAGACTCTGCGGCTGAGGGGATGGTGGAGCGAGTGCCAGGCGCTGCGGAGGAGTTCGGCGTCGGCGGTGTCGCCGCTGAGTTCCCAGATCATGACGCCGCCGAGACTCTGGTCGTAGGCGTAGCTGGCCTTGTAGCGGACGGAGACGGGATCTTCGTAGGTCCAGAAGGTTTGTCCGTCGTAGAGCCAGGGTGCCTGGGAGCGGGGATCGCGGTAGGCGGAGGAGAGGGAGGCGAGGGTGCGGATGTAGTTGTAGGGACGATCGCTGTGGACGGCGCGGCCGGTCTGGAAGAGGCCATTGTTAGTGCTGGAGACGGCGGTCCAGCTATAGCCGTAGAAGGGAAGACCCATGAGGAGCTTGCGCTGGGGAACTCCGGCGGCGCGGTAGCTGGCGATGCTGCGTTCGATGCTGAGGGCCTGACGCGGAGCGGGGTTGGTGGGAAAGAGGGGCGCGAGGAGGCCGGTGGTGTTGCTCCAGGGGCCGGCGTAGTCGTAATTCATGATGCCGACCTGGTCAACGAGGGGAGCAACGTCGGCGAAGTTGGTGCCGGGCAGCATGTGCGGGTCCTGGCCAACGGCGATGGCGAGGCGGAGGCCGGGGCGGAGTGCGTCCATCTGGCGGCGGAACTCGACGAGGAGAGCGCGGAAATTGGCGGCGTCGGCGACTTGGGGCGATTCCCAATCGATGTCGAAGCCATCGAAGAGGCCCGGCCTGGCGACGTTGGCGGCGAAGCGGCCGCGGATGAAAGTGTCGATGCAGGAAGAGACGAAGGCATGGCGGTTCTGGGGCTGGGCGTCCAGAGCGAAGTCGTCGGCCTTGCCTTCCAGGGAGATGAGGAGCTTGATCTGGGGATAGCGGCGCTTGAGCTGCTGGAGTTGATGGAAGTAGCCGCGGAAGGGGGAGTTAGGGTCGTCGGGCTGGCGGTTGACGCCGGTTTCCGCAGTGTAGGTGGTGTTGAGGTCGGCGTTGGGATCGGCGAGGGAACAGTGGCCGCCGGCGACGGAGCCCTGCGAGTAGTTGATTTGATCGAGGTGGGCCGCGCTCCCGCTGGTGACGAGCATTTTGACGTAGTAGGGCTGGGGATTGTAGATGCCCCACTGGGGAAAGTAGCCGACTACGACAGGATGGGCGGCGTGCTGGCGCAGGGCGGGCAGCTTGAGGGCGTGCGTTTGGAACGAATGCAGAGATGCGAGAAGCGCGAGGGAGATGAGAACTCTTTGCGTAAGACGAAGGGGAAAAAGACTGCCCATAGTACCCATAGAGACGCGTTTTGCGGGGAAACGATGCAGGACGGGGTTGTAAAGTTTCGCGCGGATGGCGTCAGTTTGGTTCAACTTCGATGCGCACGGTGTCGCCGTCGCGGAGATGAAAGTGATCGCGCAGTTTTAGAGAGGCTGCAATCTCGATGATGGTTTTGGGATGGTGGCCGCGTTCCCGTTCATTGGCGTCGGTGCGGAGAATGAAAGCGGGGAGATCGTTGATGGTGCAGGGAACGATGTTGACGGAGACATGGCTGTCGTACTCATGGCCTTCGAGGCGGATGACGCGGGCGGGGAGCGACCAGGCGTCGGGCAATTGCACGTTCAAGGTACCGGGGAAGAGGCGGACGCCGGTTTTCTGGGTGTAGTAAGGCAGGAGTTTCTCAATCCAGTAGGAGAAGTTGCCCATACCGGAGACGACTTTGCCTTCGAGGATCATGCGCTATCTCCAGGTGCGGCGGACTCCGATGACATGAGTGAGAGATGCGTTGAGGCGGATGTTAGAATCGCGGCACCTTTGGAAATTGCCGGCGGATTATGGCTCAGGATTGAACGGCTCGTCACTTTTAATTCATTCAAACCAGCGTTTGCGAGGAAGATAGCTCAGGAGGAGTCATGCAACGGAAAGGTGGAGGGCGCACGCAGGCAGCATGGTTGCTGGTGTTGATAGCGTTCGCGGCGACGGTGAGTTCGTTTGGACAAGGGGCCTCTGAGAAGTTTCATGTGCCGGTGGAGTACTACAAGTTGCCGAATGGATTGCGGGTGGTGTTGTCGCCCGATCATACCGCGCCTACGGTGTGCGTGGGGGTTTACTACAGGATTGGATTTCGCGTAGAGCCGCGGGACCGGACGGGGTTTGCGCATTTGTTCGAGCACATGATGTTTCAAGGATCGGCGAACCTCGGGAAGATGGAATTCATCAAGCTGGTGCAGAGCAACGGGGGCATCCTGAACGGGTCGACGCGCTTCGACTTCACGAATTATTTCGAAGTGCTGCCCTCGAACAAGCTGGAGACCGCGCTGTGGGCCGAAGCGGACCGCATGAACGGGCTGGCGGTGACGGACGACAACCTGAAGAACCAGCAGGGCGTGGTGGGCAACGAAGTGAAGGTGAACGTGCTCAACAGTCCCTACGGCGGGTTCCCGTGGATCGATCTGCCTATGGCCGCCAATTCGAACTGGTACAACGCGCACAATTTCTACGGCGATTTGAGTGACATCGAGAGCGCGAAGCTGGACGAGGTGAAAAAGTTTTTCTCCACGTACTACGCGCCGAATAATGCGGCGCTGGCGATCGTGGGCGACATTGATCCGGCGGAGGCGAAGAAGTTCGTAGAGAAGTATTTCGGCGGGATCAAAGCCGCCGATGTTCCCGCACAGCCTGACTTGACGGAACCGCGGCAGGAGACGGAGAAGCGGATCACAAAGAAGGATGCGCTGGCACCGCGGCCGGCGCTGGCGATCGGGTACCACATGCCGGATCGCAACACGCCGGCATACTACGCAATGGGACTGATCGAGCAGATGCTGATCGAGGGCAACGACGCGCTGCTCTACAAGGAACTGGCACAGAAGCGGGGCATGACGGACAGCGTGGAAGGCGGCATCAACGCACTGGGCACGATGTTCGATTACAACGGACCGATGCTGTTGTTTGCGGATGTGCGCTACGACCCGGCGACGAAGGCCGATGACGTGATAACAGCGATGGACGCAGTGATTGAACCGCTGCGGGAGAAGCCTGTGGACAAACAGTTGCTGGAGCGCTCGAAAGTGAAGCTGCTCTCGGGCACGTACGACACGATGGGCGAGTTTGGCGGCTTCGGGCTGATGGACATGCTGGCCAGCTTCGCGTTGTTCGACGACGATCCGTCACGGGTAAACGGGTTGAATGCGCAGTTCGACCAGGTGACGCCGGAGCTGATTTTGAAGACGGCCAAGGAGTACCTGCGGCCGGCCAATCGCACCATCATCGAATTGCAGCCGGCGCCAAAAGATGCGACGACACCAGCGAAGGGCCAGTGAGGGGGAGGACGATGAACAAGAAAATTTACGAGACGGGCGTGCTGGCGCTGGCGTTGATTGCGGGCGCATCGAGAGCGGCGATGGCCCAGAAGCAGACGCCGCCGGAGGGTGGGCCGGCGAAGGCTTTCACGGTTCCGGCACATGAGACCTACACGCTGCCGAACGGGCTGAAGGTAACGCTGGTTCCATACGGAAACATTCCCAAGGTGACAGTGAGCGTTGCGGTGACCGCGGGCAGCGCGGACGAAGGGAGCAGCCACGGCGGGGTGGCGGGACTGACAGCAGACCTGCTGAACGAAGGCACAGAAACGCTGACAGGAAGCCAACTCGCGGATGAAGCGGCGCGGATGGGCAGCACGCTGAGCGTGAACTCCGTATACAACGCAACGACAGCGGATTTGGATGTCCTCTCGGAGTTCGGACCGGACGCTGTGAAGCTTCTGGCGGACGTGCTGGAGCATCCGCGTCTGCCGCAATCGGAACTGGAACGGCTGAAGAACGACACCCTGCGCAAGATCGCGCTGGGAACGTCGCAGCCGCAGACGCAGGCAACGATGCGCTTCAGGAAGATCCTGTACGGCGACCATCCGTACAGCGTGATTCTGCCCAGCGAAGCGGACGTGAAGAAGATCACGCTGCAGGATGTGAAGGACTATGCCGCGGCAAACTTCAGCGCACCACGCACGCATATCTACGTGGCGGGCAAGTTCGATTTGCCGGCGGTGAAGAAAGCGATCGCAGAGAATCTGGGAGGCTGGGCCAACAAGGGCGCAGTGCGGGCAGAGAACATTCCCAATCCCAAGCCGCAGCGAGTGCTGGATGTGACGGACCGGCCAAGCGCGCCGCAGTCGACCATCCTGATCGGACTGCCGGTGATACCTGCAAACAGCCCGGATGCGGTGCCGCTGTTGGTGACGGACACGCTGCTGGGGGGCTCGTTCAATTCGCGCATCACGGCCAACATTCGCGAGCAGAAGGGCTACACGTATTCCCCCCGCAGCACGATATCAAGCCGCTACCACGATTCGTACTGGGCGGAGAGCGCGGACGTGACTACGCAGTTCACGGGCGCCTCGCTGAAAGAAATCGTGGCGGAGGTAAACCGGCTGGGCAGCGAGCCGCCGACGGCACAGGAGTTGAAGGGGATTCAAGCCTATCTCTCCGGAGTTTTTGTTTTACAGAACTCGACCCGGGGAGCGCTGATCGGGCAATTGCAGCGGGTGAATGCGCTGGGACTGGGCGACGACTACCTGAAGACGTACGTGGCGAAAGTGAACGCGGTGACGCCGGCGGACGTGGAGAAGATGACGGCCCAGTATTTGAAGCCGGGATCGATGACGATTGTGGTAGTGGGAGACAAGTCAAAGATCACGGAACAACTGGGACCGTTTGAGGGCGGTAAGCCGTTATAGTTTTGAGGCGTGATGAAGTGGAAGGGAGCGGGGGGGATGGCCGCTCCCCTTTGCTTCGCTGTTCGGCGAGGACCTCCGATAAACCGGCTCGCGGGAAACATTCCGAATTGACCCAATCCAGGCGGGTCACGTTCGGTGAAGTTTAGGATGACCATCCGATCCGATTTTCTGTCGCGCCGAATATCCACTTCCCGAATCGTGTTGTCTCCGGCAAAATCAGGTAAGCGTGATGGCGGCAATGAATCGGCATCCGCGGCGATCTCGCCGGCCTATGGCGTCCATTCCTCCTATGAAGCGGCACGTACTCATTTTCGGGTTAGTCGGCGGGGTCCTGGTGACCCTGCTCAAGTTGATGGAGTACCGGTTTCTCGTCATCGAACACTCATTCGAGATTTATGGGGGGCTGATCGCTTTGACGTTTGCCGTGCTGGGAATCTGGCTGGGAATCCGACTGAACGGACGGCGACAGGCTGTGATCGTGAAAGAGGTCGTGGTCCCGGTCGCGATCCGGGGCGGCGATTCCTTCACAGTCAACGAGAGCAAGCGAGACGAACTCGGCATCACGCCACGGGAACTGGAGATTCTGGGGCTCGTGGCGATGGGCCTCAGCAATCGCGAGATCGCCGGCAAGCTCTTTGTCAGCGAGAACACGGTGAAGACGCATTGCAGCCGGGCTTTTGAAAAGTTGGGGGCGAGGAGGCGAACGCAGGCGGTGCAGCTCGGCAAAGAATTCGGTCTGCTGGGCGAAACAGGTCGCCCAAACGGATGATTTCATGCAACAGCGGCCAAAATCACCCGAAAGCATGACGACAGATGCCCGGGCAGTCGCGGTAGGTTGGCTACAGAGTGCAGTCAGACCGGCTGCAAACAAGACTGGCGGGAGATACCAATGAAAAAAATAATACTGAAGTTTGGGCTCATCTCGGGTGTGCTTTGCTCGGCGATGATGCTGATCACCATTCCGTTTGAAGACAAGATCGGCTTCGGCCATAGCCTGATCGTTGGCTATACGACGATCGTTGCTTCGTTCCTGCTGGTCTACTTTGGAATCCGTTCCTACCGCAATCATGTGGGTGGGGGGCATATAACTTTTGGCAGAGCGTTCGCGGTGGGGATATCCATCACCCTGGTCACGTGCATCTTCTACGTGGTCACCTGGGAGGTAATGTACTTCTACTTCATGCCAGATTTCCTGGTTAAGTACGACGCCTACGTGATTGCAAAGGCGCGCGCCGCGGGTGCTACGGAAGCAGCCATCCAGGCAAAGACGCTTGAACTTCAGAAGTCTGCGGCAGCCTATAACAACCCGCTGGTGAACATGGCAATGACTTTTATCGAGCCGTTTCCCGTGGGGTTGTTGATCACGGTGATCTCGGCCGCCGTTCTGCGCAGGAAGGATGCCCCGCAGTCGGCAACATCGGCATTGCCGGCGTCAAGCTGAGGCCGACCGCCAAGCCCTAGGGTGCTTGGCATACCTCTGTGAATCGGGGGAACCGAGCTAAGGTACCCACAAACAGCATGACTGAGTGAGAGGGGACTTCAAGCGGTGGTATCAGCGCCCGGCGCAAAGAGTTTCGCCGGGTGCGCGGCCCTCCGCGATTCGGCTCGCAAAGATACTCAAGTGGATACTTGACAATTAGAAATTGTAGAGGGATACTCAAGTTGCCACTTCAGTAATGGCGAGCGAAACAGGAGGTAGCAAAAATGACGGGAACGAAGGTGGAACCGAAGGTTGTGCATGCGACATGCGTGGTGGAGCGGAGCTTTTCGAAGCCGGCGGGCGTGGTGTTTGCCGCGCTGAGCGATCCCAACAAGGTTCGGCAATGGATGGGCGGCAGCGAGTATTCCGAACTTCTCGACTTCGTCTGCGAATTCCGGGAAGGCGGGAAGCAGGTGGTGAAGTACAAGATGGGACCCGGAACGCCGATCGCCGGGGAAGTGATTACGAATGAGGGGCGGTTTCAGCAGATCGTGCTGGGCGAGCGGATTGTGACGGCTTCCACGATGAAGAGGAACGACCGGACCTTTTCGGCGTCGCTAGTGACATTTGAGCTGGTGCTTACGGACAAAGGAACGGACCTGCTTCTGACGCACCAGGGAGCTTTCTTTGAGGGGTCGGATGGGCCGGAGATGCGGGAGCGGGGATGGAACAGTCTGATGGACAAGCTTGTGAAGGTGGTGAATGAACAGTGAAACAGCGGTCTGCGGTCAGGAAATGGCTAACGATGGTTGAGGCCGTAGGGTCGATGGCGAAGCTGACCGCAGACCAAGTGCCCGCAACCGCTGGTTGGAAGAAGGCGAGATCGTGACAAAGAGCCGGGTGGAGATCGACCGGGTATTTCACGCGCTGGGAGACCGGACGCGACGGGCAATACTGGACCGGTTAGTTCCGGGACCGGTATCGGTGTCCCAGTTGGCACGACCACTGGGGATCACGCTGACGGCAGTGGGACAACACCTGGAGATACTGGAAGAGTGCGGGCTGGTAACGACGGAGAAGGTGGGGCGCGTGCGGACGTGCCGGATGGCTTCAGCGGGGTTGGACGCGTTGGAGGGATGGGTGCGGGAGCATCGGACGGAATGGGAAAACAGGATGGATCGGTTGGGAGCGTTGTTGGAAGACGGGAAGTAGGCGATTCGTGGCCTGAGTGACGACACCCCGGGGGTGTGGGTGAGGTACTCCGCAATCAGCAGTTATGAGAATTCGTGCGGCTCGGCGGAATTACTTGTTCTCGTTGGCAGACAGGCGGAAGGTGATGGTACCCCAGAAAAGGCGGGCGCGCATTTGGACCGGGAGATGGCGGTCGTCGTCTGTATACCAGATCCAGATATTGCCGCGGTTCTTGACCACGCCGGCGTCGGCGGTGGGTTCGACGCGGAGGGTCTTGAAGGTGCCGATCGGGGTCTTGATCTCTTCGCGGCCTTCGACCTTCATGGTGACCGGCACAGTGTGCATGGCGTCGACGACGGGAATGATGAAGTTTTTTCCTAACTCCATGGGCTGCGACGAAGCATAGAAAACGCCGGAGAGCAGATCGGTGAGGCAGCCGGGAATCGCGTTTTCAACATGCTTGGTTAGGCCGGATACGCTGTTCTTCTCGTCGAGCACTGATTTGAGCTGGCTGTAGTCGAGCTTGAGGGTGGAGGAGATTTGGCGGCGACCCTCCACTGTCTGCTTGTCGAACTCGGCCGTGCAGCCCTTGTTGCGGTCGAAATTGGCCTGGAAGTGGTCGCTGACGTGGAAGAGGAGATTAATGGCGCCGCTGGTGTCGGCGTTGGCGGTGATGCGCTCGGTGTCACCGTTGGCTTCAAAGTGGACGACGGCGATCCCCGCGGGGAAGACGCGCCAGTCTACTGAATAGCTCAGGGTCTGCTTTTGAGGGAAAGTGTAGCCCGCGCGCGGGGTCGGCAAGGGAAGCGTGGACTGACCATGGACCACGACGGCCAGCATGAGGGCGCAAAACATTGAGACTGCAGTCGTACGCGTCTTCACCGGCAGGCGTAACTCCTTATCGTTTTGACGGTCGAGCCATGAGAATTCGTTCACGGCCGCCAGAGCAAGATGAAAATAATCGCCGGCCGGAGGAAGACCAGGCTGAGGTATAGCAGTGCTACCCCTAAGAGAGCATTGTACTCGCGGTGCTTCCGGTAGAGGGCTGGATCGAAGTGGCCGCTGGCGTCGCCGCCGGGATAGCGGGCTGCTGTTAGGCGCGGAATGAGGCGGGGAACCGTGCGGCAGTATTCCTCGAACTGGGGGAACGTGGCGCGCAGAAAACGCTCTTCAGAGGCGATGACAGGCACGTAAATCACAAGGAATCCGATGGCGAGGACGAGGGCGACGGGCCAACTGAGCAGGGCGACCGCGAACCCAGCAGCCATGAGCATGGAACCGACGTAGAGCGGGTTGCGGGTGTGGGCGTAAGGGCCGGTCGTGGCAAGTTCCTGATTCTTCTTGACATAGCCGGAAGCGTAGGCGCGCAGCCAGAGGCCTGGCAAGACCAGGAGCAGGCTCCAGGCAATGGCTGGGAGACGTGGAGCGTGGCGCCAGAGTTCGAAGAGGTAGAGGGCGGCGGTAAGGAAGCCGAGCGGGACCCGAATGCGACGGGCTATCTTCTGCCAGCGCGTGATCCAGTCGGGATTGGGAGGCGTAGTCATGCCGCGCCCTCCTCGCTGAGGAGTTCCCTGGCGACCTGGAGCACGGCATTGGGCGTGATCGTGAGCAAACCGGCCTCGGGTTCAGCGCGGCGGGTATGGTCGCGGCGGCTCTCGGGGCTCCGCAGCACACGAAAGCGGGTTCCGAAGGGGCCGTTACGCGCGGGGTCGGTTGGACCGTAGATGCCGACAACCGGGCGGCCCAGGGTGCAGGCCAGGTGGAGAGGTCCAGTGTCGCCGGCAATGACCAAGGCGACGCGCCGGGCGAGTGCAATGAGTTGCGGAAGGGAGCTGATGAGTTCAGTCGCCGCGCCGCCGGACTGCTCGCGGATGGCTCTGGCTAGCGCCTCCTCACCGGGGCCGGCATTGACCAGGACCTGGAAGCCATCTTTGTTCAGCGCGGAGGCGACTGCGGCGTAGCACCCTTCTGGCCAACGCTTGGCGCCCCAACCGGCGCCTGGATTCAGAAGTACGATGGGTTGGCCGGCGGTGGAACTCAGCAATTCATCGCACCAGGCTTCGGAATCGGGGTCGATGGGCAGGAGGGGTTGAACGGGGACGAGGTCGTCTCCGGCGACTGCGGCCGCCAGTTCCACATCCTGTTCGATGACGTGGGCGCCACGGGTGGCGATGTGCTCGGTGAAGAGCCAGCGGGCGGCTTGTTCGCGCGGCTCGGCTTCGCCGATACGGCGCCGGCAGCCGGACAGCCGGCCGATGATTGCGGAGCGAACCGCGCCTTGAAGATCCAGCACGACATCATAGTCGCCAGCCCGGAGGTGGCGACGCAAGGCGCTGATTTGATTATGGGTGTTTCGATCGAGAGGGGAGCGGCGCCAAGCCTTGGTGGCGGCATAGTGAAGATGGTCCACGATAGGCTGCCGGGAGTCGCGGGCGGTGATGGGGTTGTCGGCGCGGGCCGAGAGGAGGGCGCGCCAACCAGGCTCGATCACCCAGTCGATGACCCAGGCGGGATGGGCCTGCCGCAGCGCGGCGACCGCCGGCAGAGCATGGAGAATGTCACCCATGGCGCCCAGCCGGACCACGAGGAGACGGTACTTGGACTGCGTGTGCAAACTCCAATTTTCTCATAGAGTGTGCGGGGATGAGTTATGAACTCGCCCCAGTGCTCACGGCCGGTGAAAAACTGTACGAGTACTACTCTGGTCAGCGGGATGACGGTTTTGCAAAGATTCGATTTGATGCAGGAGGGGATCAAGATATGCGACCGCGTTGTCGACTTCGATACGCAGCCCGGCGGTCTTGAGCGGCATGGACTCGGGAAAGGCTACGGCGAGGTGAGCCAGCCGGACTCGGTCCTTTTCAGTGGTGAAGATTGCCGCGGCTTTGACGGTACGGGCGGCGCCAAGAACGCAGTCGACGTCGTGTTGAACGTAGTGATGGTGATCAGGAAAGGCGGTACGGGTGGCAACGTGAAGCCCCGCTGCCTGAAGGCCGGAAAAGAACTGGTCGGGCCGGGCAATGCCACAGAAGGCAGCAACCGGACCCACGATGGGAGGAACATTCATATGCCGACGGAGACGCCAGAGGGGGCCCTGCCAGCCGAAGGCGCGAAGTTCGGCTTCAAGATCGGGCTCGTCCGCCGGGATGGCGAGGATGTTGGCGCGGTGGGCGGCATGCAGAGGTTCGCGAAGATTGCCGGCCGGGAGCAAACGGTCGTTCCAGTCTGCTCGATTCAGGATAAGGATGTCGATGTCGCGGTGGAGCTGGCGGTGCTGAAAACCGTCGTCGAGGATGTGAACGACGGGCTGCGAGGCGGTCGATCGGAATTGGGCCTCGGCCAGCAGGCCTGCTTCGTAACGCTGGTTCGCCACGTACACCGGGACGCCGGCGTCCCGCGCGATAAGGAGGGGTTCATCGCCGAACTCTTCGGCAGTTCCTTCGGGACGGACCCGAGCGACCGCTTTTGTATAGCGGCCGAAGCCGCGGGAGAGTACGTCGACCCCCATGCGCGCAGCGAGCTCCCGGGCCAGGGCGATAGTCAACGGTGTCTTGCCGGCACCCCCGGTGGAGAGATTGCCGATGCTGATTACCGGATAGCGAAGATGGCGAATCGGCTCCCAGCCGTAGCGCAGCCGCAGGTCGCGAAGGGACACGCCCAACCGATAGAGGGGGTTGAGGGGGATCAGCCATGGGCGGACATTCATCGCGGCCGCTCTGCTGCGGAGAATGCGATCTGGGGTTTCGGGCGACCGTGGAAACCGAGCAGTTCTGCGATGGCAAGCACACAGCGTTCTGTGGCACCGGACTGCTGTTCGAAGACCTGGCGGGCGCGGGCGCCCATGGCCTGAGCTTCGCCCGAGTTAGTAAGCAGGTCGACCAGCGTTTGGGCGAGTTGATCTTTGGGCGAAATCTGAATGGCCTGATGCGACCGCAGATCATCCGTAATGGCGCGGAAGTTGACGTAGTTGGGCCCCATCACGATGGGCACGCCGAACTGTGCGGGCTCCAGCGGGTTGTGGCCCCCGGCCGGAACGAGGCTGCCGCCGATAAAAGCGACGGCAGCCAGGGAATAGACGGAGGCCAACTCGCCGATGGTGTCGAGCAGCAGGACCTGCCCTGGCTTCAGCGGCTGCTCTGAATCCGGAGGGGACAGTTTCCAGGCGGATCGCTGGGTGAACGAGAGTCCTGACCGATGGAGGAGCGCTCCCACGGCTGCGAATCGTTCGGGATGGCGGGGAGCCACGATCAGGGCAAGTGTGCGGTCCGCTTTGAGTATCCGCGGCCAGGCTTCCAAGAGTGCTGCCTCTTCGCCGTCAAGCGTGCTGCCGGCGACGATGAAACGCAGGCCTGCGGTCTTGAGCAAACGCGTGGCTTCGGCCTCCTGCGTGGCGCGGACATCGAATTTGAGATTGCCGGTCACGCTGACGCGTTCAGGACGGCAGCCGATTGTTATAAGCCTTTCGGCATCGCCGGCGCTCTGGGCCAACACCCGGTGAATCTGTGCCAAGATGGGGGCCCAGAGGCGTTTCAGGATTTTGTAACGGGGCCATGAACGATCGGAGATACGGGCATTCACGACGGCGACGGGGACTTGGCGGCGGGCGCAGGCGTTCAGAAGGTTGGGCCAGAACTCCGTCTCCGCCAGGACGAGCAATTGAGGATTGAGAGTTTTCAGGTAGGCGCGAACCGCCCAGGGGAGGTCTAACGGGCAATAGAAGACGCGGTTAGCACCGAAGCGGTCGCGGGCGAGTGCCTGGCCGGTGCGCGTGGTGGTCGAAATGAGAAGGCGGTGTAGCGGAAACGACCGATCGAGTTCGCCTACCAGGCGGCTGACGGCCAGCACTTCGCCTACCGAAACGGCATGCAGCCAGATTACGCGGCGTCTATGACCGGGATCGGCTTCGTCGAGATGGCGGAGGCCGGGGCGAACACGTCCCAGCCGCTCTGATAACCCTTCACGGTATTTTTTAGTCGTGGCCATGCGCCACAACCACCACGGCGAGCCCGCCACCAGGGTTGTCAGCAGCATCAGGTTGTAGAAAAACAGAATCATGCGAGACGGAATGCGATCACCTGCGGTCTAACCCCTCAAATGATACAGTTGGCGACGATGAGGTTCTTGCGAGGGCTTCCACTGATTGTTGCCGGGCTGGCGCTGCCGGCTATAGCCAGCGAGCATAAGGCGCCCCCTGTGCAGCCGGCGACTTCCTTTGCCGCTGTCGAAGTGCACGATACGGAAAAGGTGGCGATTGCCGCCGAGCCGTACGACACGAAGGAAAAGGAATCTCTGTTCCGGATCGACTATCTGAGTCACGGCGTGATGCCGGTGCGCCTGATCGTAACCAACAACGGGGACAAGCCGATCTCGCTGCGGGATGCGCGGATTCTGTTCCAGACCAAGTCGGGGGTGCGCATCCAGGCTGCCGAGCCGGAAGACGTAGAGCGGCTGATGACGCGCAAGGAGCGTGAGGGCGGAAAGATTCCGCTTCCGGGTCCCGTACCCGCCATCAAGCTGAAGCCCAAGGCCAGCAACAAAGACGTCGAAGAGGACTTCAATACCTTTGAATACGGGGCGCTGGTGGTGGAACCGCATACGACACGCGCGGGATTCCTTTTCTACGATGTGTCGCAACTCGATGAACCGCTGAAGGGCTCGAAGCTCCATCTGCATTTGCTGCGCGACGCGGCTGGGAAGGAATTGTTCTTCTTCGAGATTCCCTTTGACAAGTATGTTCAATCCAAATCCAGCCAGATGAATTGAAGTGTTCGCCCGGAATTTGGATGCGGCTTACTCGAAGTAGGTCGCAGATGTTGTGTCGGTCTCCCAGATGGTGCAGTCTTTAACGCGCACGCGGCCCTCGGTCATGCCGGCCAGTTGTTGATTGGTCTGGTCGTAGAAATAGCGGGCGATGTTCTCGGCCGAGGGGTTCAGGGTGGTGAAGGGATCGAGGTCATTGAGCATTTGGTGATCGATGCGGTCAATGACGGGACGCATGACCTGCTTGAGCATCTTGAAATCGAGGAGCAGGCCGGTCGCATCGAGTTCGGCGCCAGCTAGCGTTAGGCGCACCTTGTAGTTGTGGCCGTGGGGGTTCTCGCAACGGCCGTGATAGTTGCGAAGATAATGGCCGGAAGAGAATCCCGCCTCTACAGTGACTTCATACATGAGCGTGCGCGCGACCTGCGGGAAAGCATCCCGATGGTTTGATTCTAGTTCCTCAGGCGGCGTCGCTTTTCATGGGGCAAGGCTTAGACCTGGCCGCGGGGGCCGCGTTTTTTGGCGCGCGCGGCTTTGCGGGCTTCTTCACTGCGACGGTCGACCTGCTCGAAGAGATGGGTCATTACGCCAAAGAGCGCAAATCCCAGGCCGCCCAGCAGCAGGATCAACGAGACAGTGCGCCAAAGAGAACCATTGGCGGGCAAGCCTGGCTGGAAGGTGGACGGGACCAGGGACATAGCTCCCGAAAGGATCGCAAAGAGTCCCAGGGTTGCGGCGAGGATGTAGAAGTTGCGAGACATTCTTTCAGGGCGGCGGGGAAATGGCCTGCTGCGATTCTACGCGGAGAATGCTCCGATCAAGGGGTTGGCCATCTCAGGCGGGTCGACCGGCGATCAGATCGGTCGATTCGAGAAGTTGCACTCCGGCCACGCCGAATTGTTCTTCGATCGCCGCGACTGATCCCTTCAGATCGATGGCGCGGCAGGCGTCGCGAATCACGATCGCCGGCAGCCCGAGGCGGCGGGCATCCAAAGCCGAATACCCGACGCAGAAGTCATAGGCCAATCCGACCAGAAAAACGCGGTTCAGGTTGCGTTCGCGCAGATAACCGGCCAGGCCGGTGCTGGTTGTGCGGTCATTCTCAAAGAACGCCGAATAGGAGTCGATTTGGGGCCTGAAACCCTTGCGCAGAATCAGTTCGGCCCGAGACAGATGCAGCGCGGGATGGAAATCAGCCCCGGACGTGCCCTGGATGCAGTGCTCCGGCCAGAGGGTCTGTGGGCCATAACTGACATCGACTTGTTCAAACGGTTGCTTACGGGCATGCGCTGAGGCGAAGGACTGGTGCGCGGGCGGGTGCCAGTCCTGGGTCAGGACGATGTGTTCGAAGAGAGGCGCGATGCGATGAATCACGGGAAGGACAGCGTCTCCATCCGTGACGGCTAAGGCCCCGCCGGGGCAAAAATCATTCTGTACATCAATGACGAGGAGTACGTCTTCTGCAGTAATTTGCATTTTCCGGTTTGATGTCTTCGTGTTCAAAGGATTTGTAGGGTCACCCGGCCGATTTCTCAAAGAACTTTTCCACATCGGTAATGGTGGTTGTGATTCGATACGGGGGCAGGCTGGCCAGGAATGTCTGGCCGTAGCGCTGCCTGCGGATGCGCGGATCGAGCAGCACGAGGACACCGCGATCTTCAAGGGAGCGAATGAGACGACCGAATCCCTGCTTGAGGGTGATGACTGCTTCCGGGACCTGGTACTCGAAGAACGGCTTTCCTCCCGCTTCTTCGATGGCCTTCATGCGGGCCTGCACAACGGGATCGTTGGGGACTGCGAAGGGCAGGCGGTCGATGATGACGCAACTCAACGATTCGCCCTGCACGTCCACGCCCTGCCAGAAGCTGGAGGTGCCGAAGAGGACTGCATTCGGCGTGGCGCGGAACTCCTCCAGCAGCGCTTTGCGCGGCGCCGTGCCGTGGAGCAGGATGGGGAAATCAAGCACCGGCAGCAACCGCTCGTAGAGGTCGCGCATGGCGCTGTAGCTGGTGAAGAGGCAGAAGGCACGGCCTTGGGTTATTTCCAGCACACGACGGATGCAGCGGGCCGCGGCCTCAGGAAATTCGGGGTCGCGCGGGTCCGGCATCTCGGGTGGCAGGTAGAGTAGTGCCTGTTCTCCGTATCGGAAGTGCGAAGGTACGACGAGTTCCCGCGCCTCGCTCAAACCGATGCGGCGCCGCATGTGCTCGAACCCGCCCTGCACGGTAAGGGTGGCCGAGGTAAGCACGACGGTGGGGATGGTTTCGAAGACCAGTTCCGAGAGCAGTTCGGAGACGTCGATGGGCGTCGCTTGCACAAACGTGGACCGTGCCTGGGAGCGGAAGCCTCCTCGTCCAGCATTTCCGGTTTTGTCGGCGCTGCCATGGGCACGCCTCTCAAGCCAGTAGACAGTGTTGCTGGCATTTGATTCGAGCAGGAATTCGAGCTCTGAGCGTAAACGCCCCACCCGCTTACGCAGCCCCGAGGCCTCATCGACATTTTTGAGGGCTTCCATCTCGGCTTCCATACGGTGCAACGTTCCGCGCACGCTCGTATACAGATCGCCCGAGGACTCCAGGAACTCGTCGCGGCCTGTGAATGGCTGGCGGCCATCGCCGGTCATGGGAAGTCCAGCAAAGAACATGCGGGCGCGGTCTCTCAGTTGCTGCGTTAGTACGGGGAGGCTATCGGCCCCTTCTTTACCGCGCAGCATGGTATCTGTATCGCGCGCCAACTCTTCGAAGCGGATGTTGCTGACGGAAAGGCCAAAATAGCTGGAGGCCACCTCTTCCAATTCATGGGCCTCGTCGAATACCACCGCAGCGGCTTCCGGCAGGATGCCGGCATCGGGGGCTCCGGCAGCTTCGCGGCGCACCGCCAGATCAGCGAAGAAGAGGTGGTGGTTCACGATTATGATGTCGGATTCAAGGGCCTTGCGCCGCATTTCGGTGATGAAGCAGCGGCGGTAGTCGGGACAAGTAGAGCCGAGGCAGGCGTCGGATCGCGCGTCGAGCTTTGACCAGAGTGCGCTCACCTCCGGCAACCCTGACAGTTCAGAGCGGTCGCCCGTCTCGGTCGTCAGCTCCCATTCGGCAATCTGGCGATACTGGTCAATCTCCTCGAGGCCGGACAAAATGGGCTGATTGCGCAAGGTGACCAGTTTGTGCCGGCACAGGTAGTTGGCGCGCCCCTTCATGTAGCAAACACGCAGGTCGCCGAGCAGGGTTTCCAGAAAAGGTACGTCGCGGAAGAAAAGTTGGTCCTGCAGAGCCTTGGTCCCCGTGGAAACGATTACTCGCTGGCCGGTGCGCAGAGCGGGCAAGAGATAAGCCAGGGTCTTGCCGGTACCGGTCCCCGCTTCGACGATGAGGTGGCGCCGCTCCGCAAGCGCGCGTTCCACCGCCTTTGCCATTTCCAATTGCCCGGGCCTGTATTCGTAAGGCAGGGGTGAGCGCGCGAGTATGCCTCCCGGCGCGAAAAATTCGTGGAGAGTGGGCAAGGTCCGAGTTGAAACATCGGCGGAGGGCATAGCCAGCTTCTTCCATCATATGGACGCGGGCCAACGCGCGCCTGAAAACAGCGTCTAATGAGTCGGCAAAGTGTGGCTGGTGAGCGAATTGAATCAGGGGACTCGATTCTCTTGCTGCCGAATGAGGAAGATGCAATCGACGGGGGCAGGGACCAGATTGGGTCGGCGCCTACCAGATTGATTTATTTGGGCTGTTCGTGTCCGTTGCGATATGGTAGGAACGATTCATTGACGCCAGTGGTGATTTTCTGGTCGGAGCTTCTAGGGCTGACTTCTTCAAGTTGCAATGATAGTCCTGACTGATCGAGAAAATGCAACCGAATGACTTAAGAGCGCTTCGTGAGCTTTCAATAGGAGACGCATTCTTTGCGGCATTTGTGATTACTCGACCGCAAACCAAGAAGTTATTGACATATGGCTTGTGGGCGGTCGTGGCGTTGCACGCGGTTGTCGTATCGGTCATGGGTCCAGGCTCCGTAGAGGCTTCCCGCTTGCTGACGGCGGCAGTGCCAATTCTTACGGGAGCGGCGTGCTTGTGGCGTGTGCGGTGCTTGCCTCCCCGAGAGCGGATTTCGTGGAGGTGGGTTTCCCTCGGACTCTTTCTTTGGGCGGGAGCGCACATTTTAGAAATGCTGTTGGGACGATCCGTTGCCGCCAGCAATCTCGCTGTCGATCCATCGGACTTCATCTATCTGGCATCGACCTTCCCAATTCTTCTAGCTCTTTCCACTACGCGGGAGACCGAGTCGCTACGCGCTGTCTTCGTTCTGAATTGCGCCCAGGTCGCTCTGGCGCTGGGGTTAACTTACGTACTTCTTTTCGATATGTCGATGCCTCCCGAACAGGCATCGACGGTGATGGGACGCATCTACGGTGTCTGCTGCACGCTGTTGGCAGTCATGGCTGTGTTACGAGGGCTTACCTGGGCCACCAGGGAAGAGCGGAAATGTATCCACTGGATCAGTATCTTCCTTTGGACCTACTTACCGGTCGAGTTAGGGATGGACTATGCCAGCCTGCGCTGGAACCTGCGCGCCGGTAGCTTGCTCGATCTCTTCTGGAGTGTGCCCTTTCTCATCACGGGCTTGATGGCGCTGCAAACAACCGGGGGGTCGCGCGAAACGGAGCAGCGCGCGCGGCTGGGGCGCGGGCGCCTGCTTGTGGAAGCGCTCTGTCCGATGCTGATGACGGCCGGGATGTTTGCACTCGCGGCATCTATCACGCGCCAGCATCCGATATTTGGCCTGGGAGCGATCTTCTTCCTGCTTCTGATTCAAGCCGTGCAGGCTGCGATCATGCAACTGAATTACCTTATCGGCCGAAACCAACTTCTCGACCGCGAGCAAGACCTGCGTTCAGCCAACGCGGCGCTGCAACAGATGTCTCTTGAAGATCCGCTGACTGGCATAGCGAATCGTAGAAGATTTGTTCCGGAACTGGAGAATGCCTGGAGGCGCGCGGTTCGCAAGCAACAACCGCTCACACTTCTTATGCTGGATGTGGACTTTTTCAAAGGCGTTAATGACCTCCACGGCCACGCCTACGGCGATGAATGCCTGATCGCAATCGCGCGCATCATGGCGCACCATGCCCGCCGCCCGGACGACGTCGTCGCACGCCTTGGGGGCGAAGAGTTTGTTTTGTTATTGCCCCACACGGAGACCGATGGAGCCACCGCCATCGCTTCCCGTCTGCAGGAATCGATCAACGAGTTGGGGAGAGTCAATCTGGCGTCGCCCTTCGATAAGCGATTGACAGTCAGCATTGGCATCGGGAGCGCAAGAAACCCGCGCGCCGGCGTGGACCCCATGGTGCTCGTGGATTGTGCCGATCAGGCCCTCTATGAAGCCAAGGGCGCTGGTCGCAACAAGACCTGTCTTCGGACTCTCGATTAAGCGTGAACCAAGAGATTGATCATTCGAAAGTGAAACCTGGGAACACGACTCAACCCCAGCGTGGAATGCCTCGACCTGAGAGTATCGCGCCTGATTGCTGTGGGGGAGCATCCTTGATGCAGTCAAACCCAAGATCAAAGAAAGAGCCTTGACAGTTGTTTAATCGCTGAGCTAGATTCTGGCAGTCTGGGTGGGAATACGTTTACAGGAATCAAAAAACAAAAACCCAGACGGCTTCATAGTTCCCCCAATCTTTGAGAAGAGAAGCCGCCCCTGTACGAAGCCTTCCCTGCCCCAGGTTGAGTCTTACTGTCACTTCCCCGGCGACTGGAACGATCACTACGGACAAGCTGCGTATCCAAACGCCTTAACTGATGGAAACAATGTTCGCTTTGACAAACGAACAGGAGGCCAAAATGTCTGAAAAATCCGCTTTAAAGGGAATCGTTTTGCGCGGGAGGCCGCGCCAACTCTTGTTGAGTTTCATATTAATTGTCTTGTCCATTGGCATTGCCTATGGGCAAGCCGATCAGGGCGCAATCACTGGCACAGTGATTGACTCAACCGGCGCACTGGTTCCCAACGCCCAAATTACCCTTACAGCCGTAGACACTGGCCTCGTGCTCCACACCTCGACCGACGCCAGTGGCGTGTATATTTTCGCTCCGATCAAGATTGGCAACTATTCGATCACCGCAGAGGCCGGCGGTTTCGAAAAGACGACACAGCAAAATGTTCACCTGGACGTGCAACAGCGGCTAGCCGTGGTGATCACCATGAAGACAGGCGCTGCCACTGAGACCGTGACTGTAACCGATGCTCCTCCGCTTATGCAGACGGAAGAAGGATCGACCGGGCAGGTGATTGAGAGCCAAGCCATCAATGAGACTCCTTTGAACGGCCGCAACTGGGTATTTATCGCGCAGTTGACAGCGGGAGTCGACCCACCCAGCGGCTCCCGTGGAGCCGGAAATGGCGACTTCAATGCCAACGGACAACGCGCCGAACAGAACAACTTCATTCTCGACGGCGTAGATAATAACAATAACGTCGTCGACTTTCTGAATGGCGCCAGTTTCATCGTGCGGCCTCCCCCGGATGCACTCGCCGAATTCAAGATTCAGACAGGCGCATACAGCGCCGAGTTCGGCCACTCGGCGGGCGCGGTGGTGAACGCAAGTCTCAAGGCAGGTACTAACCAGATTCATGGAGATCTCTGGGAATACAATCGCAACGACGCTTACGACATCCGCCAGGAGTTCCAGGGGTCCAACCCGGTTCCTAAATATCGCGAGAATCAGTTTGGCGCCACGCTCGGGCTGCCGATCTTTCGCAACAAGCTGTTTTTCTTCGGCGATGCGGAAGCCAATCGTATTGTGTTCGGCGAATCGCACACAAACCTGACCGTGCCCACCGCGCTGATGCGCACCGGCGACTTCAGCGAACTTTTGAATGGTGCGAACAACTCGAGCGGCTTACCTGTCGTGTTGTATGAGCCCAACACGAGCGCCAACGGCACCACGGTCATGCCCAATAACACTCTCACCCCTGGCCAGATTGATCCACTCGCCCAAAGCTTGTTGAACATGTACCCGATGCCGAGCCCGGGACTGGAACATCAGACCTACAACAACTTTGACACACAATCGAATGTGACTGATAACACCTTCCAGTGGGACACACGCATTGATTACAACGCGAGTTCGAAAGACCAGATCTTCGCGCGTTTCAGCTACTCCCATGAACTTGCCTTCCATGCACCTCCGCTCGGCCCGATACTGGATGGTGGCAGCTTTGGCGACTCCGGAAACGTGCTGGCGCTCGGCGAAAACTTCGCATTGAGCGAAACCCACGTATTCGCACCCACTCTCTCCAATGAATTCCGATTTGGCTATAACTACGGCCACTTCGGGTACCACCAGGTCAAC
Organism: Occallatibacter sp.; assembly: GCA_036488735.1. Taxonomy (GTDB): domain Bacteria; phylum Acidobacteriota; class Terriglobia; order Terriglobales; family Acidobacteriaceae; genus Telmatobacter. The sequence continues at coordinate 209,126 of DASXHC010000033.1, read as the reverse complement.
TCCAACACGGACATCTCTTCCAAGCTGGGATTGGGCGGCATCCCCTTTGCTCCTTTGAATGGTGGCATCCCGTATGTCACTATTTCGGGGTACTCCCAATTCGGATCGCCCCAGTTCTATGTCTCGGACGAGCATAACAACGTCTTCGAAATTCTGGACAATGTCTTGAAGTCGAAGGGCAATCATGCGCTCAAGGCGGGGGTCAGCTTCCAGAAGATCCGCTTCGCTACCGAGCAGCCCACTAACCCTCGCGGCAACTACAATTACACAGGCGTCTACACATCCAAGGTGGGTACCACGAACACTGGCTTCGGTGGTGCGGACTTCTTGCTTGACGACATGAACTCCGCGGGCATCTCAAACCTCTTTACGACCGACGACGCACGCTGGGATCGAGCCGCCTATTTCCAGGATGACTGGAAGGTCAGCCAGAAACTCACCATGAATCTCGGTATCCGTTGGGAGTACGCGCAGCCTTATTACGACCGCCACGGCCACCAGGCCATGTTCTATCCAACCAGCACGACGCTGGGGTCTGCGTCCGGAATCTACCTCATTCCCAAGCAAAGTGCCGGCGTAGCGCTCTCGCCAGTCTTCACCAACCTGCTGGCCAAGGACAACATCACGATCAAATACAGCAGCAATCCATCGCTGGTCGATTCACAGAAGACCAACTTCGCCCCGCGCATCGGATTCGCATTCCGGCCCACCGATCGCGCGGTTCTTCGCGGCGGCTATGGTATTTTCTTTGGCGGGTTGGAGAGCACAGGATACTACCCCAACTTGGGTGAGAATTATCCATTCGAATTCGATTCGAGCTTTCCCACCCCCACTGGATGCGTGCAAGGCGGAGCGTGCCCAACCAACGGTTTCACGCTGGAAACCGGATTCTCAGCCGCCATTGCGGCTGGTCTGCAGAACGCTATCAGCAAGCCGACCTTGCGTGGCAGCGAACCAACGGCGCGAACGCCCTACAGCGAACAGTACAACCTGGCGCTGGAATATGGAGTGTCGAGCAACATGACCGCCGCCGCCAGTTATGTGGGTTCGGTGGGCCGCCATTTGCAGATCTTCCCCAACCCCAACGGGCAACAGGCCCTGGCCCCCAATGGTTACGGGCCTAACCCGAATCCGCTGCAGGCATTTCCCGATTTCGGCGGACTGTCGTTCACGGCGTACGATGGAGTCAGCAGTTATAACTCCCTCCAGACGAAGCTGGAACGCCGCTTCTCAAAGAATCTGAGCTTCCTCGCCAGCTATACGTGGAGCCATTCGCTTGACGACGCTCCTACGCCATTGGGCAGCACGGGGGACGGCGGTTATCGTAATACGGCGCTGGTTCCCATTGGCCTCGACTATTCCAATTCCCCATTCGACGTGCGGCACAGGGTTACCTTCAACACCAATTACCAACTGCCGTTCGGAATCGGACGTACCTATGCGAACAGCAACAAGCTTCTCGACATTCTTGTAGGCGGGTGGTCGAGCAGCCTGGTATTCCGCGCGCAAACCGGCGAACCATTTACCGTCTACTCCAGTAACATCACCAACCCCGCCGGAGCAAGCGCTCGCGCGATTCGCATTGCCGATCCATTCAAGGGTGGAGGAACGCCGGACCCCAGTTACTCCGGCAGCAGCGCGTTCACCTGCCCCACTAAAGTACGCACGATTCATAACTGGTATAACCCCTGCTCGTTCAGAAACCCACAGGCCAGCACATTGACCTACAACGCAAATGGCTCTCCGCAGACGGTTTCGGGAGTGGCAGCGCTTGCCTATCTCGGCGCCTCCCGCAATCAGGTCAGTTCTGCTGGGTACGGCCGCGTCGATCAGTCGCTATTCAAATCCTTCAAGACGTTCCACGAAGAGAACCTCGAGTTCCGTGCGGATGTCTTCAACCTGTTGAACACTCCTGCATACGGAGAATCCAGCAACACCGGCGTAGGCGCTCAGGGCGGCCAGATCAGTGGCCTGCGTTTCTTCCAAAACAACACGCCGGACTCGCGGTTCTTTCAGTTTGCGCTCAAGTACAACTTCTAGCGCTACACTGAATTCGGCGGACGAGGACGCTATCGGCTTCGTTCGCCGGAGGTTCTTCGAGCAACGTGCATTCCCTTCGCACTTCGGTTTTATTCTGGCTGACCTCAAGGTGTCTCATCGTCGCGCTGCTTTACGCGTCGGCGATGGCCCAAGGTCAGAATCCAACACCCGTGGAATCGCGTGCCCAGACGTTGAACGCCGCCGACCAGAAGGCCATGAAATCTGCGATGGATGCCGAGGATGCCGGGCATCCGCAACAAGCCGAAAGTTTGTTGCGCGATCTTGTAAATCGCCATCCGGAGAACTTCGAACTTGTGGAGGCGCTCGGACTGCTCTATGCAGATCTGGAAAAATTTGATTCCGCTTATCCGCTTCTGGATAAGGCGACGAGGCTTTCACCTTCTTCCGCCATAGCCTACGCAAACCTGGGTGCGGTTCAACTGAAACTCCATCACGAGCGCCAAGCCGTGAAGGCACTGGAGAAATCAGTCTCGCTCCACCCCGACAACGCGCAGACACAAACCAATCTTGGTTTGGCGTTGATGCAGACCAATGAACCCAAACGCGCGGCTGTCGCATTTGAACATGCGGCTGGAGCTTCTTCTCAAGATTCTGATCTTTTCTACAATTGGGGTGTGGCTTTGATGGCTGCAGGAGATCTGCAAAGTGCGGCTGGGGTATTGTCTCGAGCACCCAATCATGATACCTCGGCTCAAGTGCAGAGCTTGCTGGGCGAGATTGCCGAACAGCAAGGCAAGTTCAAGGAAGCTGTCGATCACGATCAGAGCGCGGTCAGACTGGATCCGACAGAAGCGAACATTTATGCGTTGGGCCTCGAGTTCCTTCGTCATTGGACGTTCGAACCGGCGATGAAGATATTCGATTATGGCCTCTCGTTGTATCCCCAGAGCGCGCGTCTTCTGACCGGACAGGGAATTGCAAAGTACGCTAATGATAACTATGCGGAGGCTGCGCAGATCTTTGCCTCACTTCTATCAAAGGATCCTGACAACGCGCTCTACGCTAAAATTCTTGGCAATAGCTGCAACCTCATGCCAGATTCCATTGAAGGCTGTAACACCCTCGTGGATTTTGCACGGAACCATCCCACCAATGCGACGGCAGCTACGTTTGCGGCCGCCAGTATCCTGCATCGCCCTACCGACGCAACGAATTTGGCTCTTGCTCAAACATTGCTCGATCGCGCCATTGCAGAGGATCCCTATATGCCGGACGCCTACTTTCAACTGGGCGTTTTGAAACAGCAAAAAGGGGAATGGCCCGAGAGTGCGGCCGCCCTCGAAAAGTGCCTCTCTCTGCGCCCCAGGCTCTCCAAGGCGCACTATCGCCTCGCCCTTGCTTACTCCCATATGGCGGAGAAAGACAAGGCCCGTGAACAGTTCGCGCTGCAGCAGCAATATAGCCAGGAGGAGAAGGACGACCTCAACGCCCGGCTGAAAGAAGTGACTACCTTTCTTGTTGAAAATCATTGAAGAGCGCCAAAACCAAAGGCGGCCACGCCATTGTTCTTATTGACCGGGTGAAATTGTGAGAAGCGCAACGACAAACCTAGTTGAACGGAGCGCATGTGTTGCCGGTGCAATTGGCGCCGTTCTTTTGGTTGCGTCCGTTGCGACTTCAGCATGGGCGCAGGCGTCAAGTTCTTCGCAGGTCCCTGCACAAAAGCCGCCCAGCACATCGAGCAACAATGGCGGGAACAGCACCGCAGGGTCTTTCGCCGCGGTGTACGATTCCGAGCATCGTCCCATCACCGCCGGCGGTTTTGTTGACTCCGGTCCCATCGTTTTTCAGGACATTACGGCGCAAGCGGGAATTGCCAACTGGCGCCACGTGATGGGAACGGCGGAAAAGAAATTTATCCTCGAATCCGATGGGTCAGGCGTGGGCCTTATCGACTACGACAATGACGGATGGCTCGATATATATCTTGTGAATGGTTCGACATTCAAAACTCTAAAGGGTGACGAACCTGCACCGCATGCAGCACTCTTTCATAACAACCATGACGGTACGTTTACCGATGTAACTTCCGGGGCCGGCGTGGCGAATGATCGCTGGGGCTTCGGCGTGGCTATCGGAGATTACGATAACGACGGCTGGCCCGATATCTTCGTTGCTAACTACGGCAAGAACCGCTTATATCACAATAATCACGATGGCACTTTTACTGACTTAGCGGAAAAGGCCGGCGTGACACTCGGTAACTGGAGCGCGGGCGCTACGTTTGGAGATTACGATGGAGACGGCCGTTTGGATCTCTTTGTGTCTGGCTACATTCATTACGATCTAGATAACCCGCCTATCCCGGGGTCGGCGGCTGTCGGCAATTCTTTCTGCCAGATGCGCAACGTGCCCGTCATGTGCGGTCCGCGCGGTCTGGAAGGAGAGCCTGACCACCTTTTCCATAACAATGGGGATGGAACCTTTACCGATGTTAGTGAAAAGGCTGGCGTCAGCGACAAGAAACACTACTATGGATTCACCGCTATCTTCGCGGATGTCAACAACGATGGTAAGCCTGACCTGATTGTCGCCGACGATTCCACGCCAAACTACCTCTACATCAACCGCGGCAATGGAACATTCGAGGACGATAGTTATCCCTCGGGCTATGCTTTGAATGGCGATGGCCGCGAAACTGCATCGATGGGCGTAGCTATCGGCGATTATCAAAATACGGGATGGCTCAGCCTATACAACACTGATTTCTCAGATGACTACAAGGTGCTATATCACAATGATGGTGACGCCACTTTCACCGATGTTAGTTATCAAGCCGGCGTTGCCGACGCGGGTATTCCGTTTGTTGGTTGGGCAGCTGGCTTTCTTGACTACGACAACGACGGTTGGCTGGATTTAATGGAATTCAATGGCCATGTCTACCCGGAGGTTGACAAGAATCCGTGGGGAACCAGCTTTGCGGAACGGCCGCTGCTCTTTCACAATCTTTCAGGGCGCAAGTTCGAGTATGTTCCGCCGGTACGCGGCACCGGGCTTGCTGTCTTGACTCCGGCGCGGGGGGCCGCGTTCGGTGACCTCTTCAATGATGGAAAGATTGATGTAGTCGTCAGCCCGATTGACGGTCCCCCTGTCCTGCTTCGTAATGTCAATAGCGACCACCACCATTGGGCGGAGCTAAAGCTTGTGGGCAACGCAAAAGGCCCACGCGACGCGGTTGGCGCAACGGTCTACCTAACACGAGAGGGTTTTCGCCAGCGTGCCGATGTGCTCAGCGGCGGAAGCTATATCTCATCCAACGACCAGCGGGTGCACTTTGGACTCGGTGACGATACGCATGTAATGTCTGTCGAAATACATTGGCCCGGGGGTGCGACCGAGAAGCTCACCCTTCCCGGCGTCGATCGAATCTATACCGTTGAACAGGGAAAAGGCATTACTGGAGAACTATGCACTCTTTGTGCACAACCGAAGAAATTGAACGACGCCGGCGCTAGGAATGTTCAGCACAACTAGGTTCCGGGACGCAAGGCATTTTGTATAAATTGTTAGCTCAGGAGTGAAAGCAGGCTGCTTATCTCAATGGTTCTGGGCGAGTCTGTGCCTTTGGGTAATCCCGGTCCGATGGCGATCGCCTGTCTCCGGCTCTCCGACCACGCAAGAAATGCCGATTTGTCCGATCCTGGAAGCCGCTGCTGATTGATCCACGTGTAATATGCACCCATGTCTGCATCAATCACTGAACCACGCACATCAAGCACGCCACTAGGCGCCGTTCCTGAAAGCATTTCGTTCATCGCCTGCATCTGCTGACGACAGCCATAGCGCATCACCAGCGTAAGCGGTTGAGCGCGACGAAGTATTTCGCGTGCTGACCATTGCGCGAAAGTTGTGCTGAAGATCTGGGTCCCCGAACCTTCACTTAACACGCTAAGTTTGAAATGGTCGATGACGGCGTCTTTACCCCGGCTGCGAATTCCGAAATCTGCAGGAGAGAAACTTGCTAGCCGCGTACGCACCATTTCAGGACCGACGCCCGGGGTCGCCATCATATCCCGCATGCGGCGCAGCAGGTCCTGCCGCAGCGAAGCTACCGCACCCCAACTGACCGTCTCCACCGAGGTCTGTTCGATCGGGAGAGTGTCGGTGCCATCAATAAATACGTGAGCGAACGGCGCGTTGTACTTTGCTGCTCGCTGCGCTATCCATGCCAGTATCTCCTTGAATCGCGACCCTGCATCGACATTCTGGAAAAAGACGCCGTGTGCGCGCAGTTTACGAAACAATGGATACGCATCATTTTCCAGTTCGCGAGGGAGCACCACGATTGTTGTGCGTGGCAAAGGGAGGTCCGCATCTTTCACGGGCGGGTCCACGACCGCGGCATAATCCGTGGCTGCAACATGAAACGCATCGATCTGGTGGCTGGCCCACAAGTGAACCGTTAACGCTTCGGAAAACTGCTTTGCATGATTCACCCAATCCATATCAGATACGGACTGGGGCACAGTCAGCGCCGCGAACTTAGACATTGCAGCTTTGCGCCGCGGATAGTCGAGCGAAGACAGAACCTGAAACTGGCTCTTCAAGGCATTTTGCTCCGCCGGAAAGAGCCAGTCATATGCACAAAGCTCTCGAAGCACGGCGCCTGCCAATGGCAATGGGAATTCGCGGAGTAGGCCCACGTTGGCAACCGCCAGGGATCGCGCCATTTCAGGATAGTTGGCAAAACTGGCTGCCGTCAGTTCAGAAGGAAGCACTATGCCACCTCCGGCAGGAAATGGCCCTGAGCACTGGGAACATCGAAGTCAAGAAGTCGGCTTACGGTGGGAACCAGATCAAGTGAATCCACCGGCCGCTCGATGAAAGCGCCTTCACGCACGCCCTGTCCCAAGGCCAGCATCCAAGTCGTACGTGAGAGCGCGTCGCCGGTGCGATGATGCTGAAATCCATTGCCTCCGGGATTCGAGTCTGAATCGCGGCCGAAGTCCGGAAGGATAAACATCGTTGTGTTTCCAGCGTATTCCGGATTAGCCTGGACCGACTGCCAAAGGTCCAAGCATAAGCGGTCCGTCCGTTGAATGCCTTCAACGTAGAGCGAGTATGTGCCGGAATGAGCTATGTCGATATCATGGAGGGTAATCCAAAGCAGGGTGGGCGCCATTTGTTCCATCACACGGCGCGCGACATACACCGACAATTCATCGGCACTGCTTAAGGTCATTGCGTGGCGCGTGAAATCGCCTACTGACAATTTCAACAAGTCTTCCAACTGCCTGACATGTCTACCATCCTGAGATAGTTCCGGCGCGAAATAGGGTTCTTCGTAGTTATCCCTAAGCAGGTGAAGCACATCGTTAATCGAATTGGAAGGAGTGGCCGCGCTGAGTAATTGCTTCGGAAGGATGACGCCTGCGCCATATTCCGTTCCATATCCTTTGGCTGTACTCGCGCCCATGTGAGCAAACCCGCGGCTTGGTGACACAACCCATGCGTCCTCCGCGGGGCGGCGGCGGTTCTTTCGGAAACACTCGAAGAGCGTGGGGTTGGCAGGGGCGTCGCCGGTGAAATTATTGATGGTTTCGTAAACACCCGTGGCGAGACTGGTGGTGGCCACGTAATGGCCAAGAATGCCTCGATTCACAACCTGCGTGAAGAAAGTGCCCCTCGGCAATAAGGCGGTCATCAGGTGAGGAATGTTCTCTTGCCCCTCGGGAGCGAACGTCTCTTCATCGCGAGCCCCGCCGCCGAAGGTCACTATAACGACCTTTCGTTTACGCGGCGACGCGAGCGCCTTGAACGGTGGCATTCCCAACACAGTGGAGGCTGCAGATGCCTTGGCTGCAAAACTGAGAAATTCCCTTCGGCTCAAAGCGATAGCCTGTGATGTTGGAAGTATCAGCTGGCTCTTGGGACGGGGAACCATGATAAACCTCATTCGCCGAGTCAATTATGTGCTCGTCGATTAGTAACATTATCGCCGAGGACGACTGCGAACTTCCAAAAAATGATTGCATGAACCGGCCTGCTCCGAATCCCTTAAACTTCAACACATCGCTTTGCGGAGATCGATATGCCCCCAGGCACTGCATCACCCACCGATCAGATGCTGTATGAGCTGGTCAATGGATCGGCCCCTGCGACGATCGCGGAGGTGATTGACCGGATGCAGGCGATCGACAGCCTGCTTCCGCCGAATGACGGTCTGAAGTGGTTCAACCAGCTATATCTCATCGTGACTCGGCAAGTCGCGACCGAACCGCCTCAAGGGGCGTGGCAAAGCCCAGTCTGGATTACCCGCCTCGATGTGGTTTTCGCCGGTCTCTATTTCGGAGCTATCCGTGACTTCGTCGCCGGGCGTGCAGTACCATCCGCCTGGGCGGCACTGTTTGGCGCGCGGTATCACGCTGGGGTCGACCGCATTCAGTTTGCGCTGGCGGGCATGAATGCACACATAAACCACGATCTCGCGCTGGCGCTGCTCAGCACCGATGACGAGTTGCATGTCGTGCCCGGACCCGGCGACCCTGAGTTCGCGGACTATCAGTCCGTGAATGATCTCCTGAATTCTGCTATGCCCGCGGCGCTCGCGATGCTGGCCGCCGATGCATTGGGGATGATTGCGCAAGATACCGGCAAGATCGGGCGCCTGCTCGCGTTTTGGGACATTCGCAGCGCGCGCGAGCTTGCGTGGGAATTTGCCGATCACTTGCGTTCCCTCGCTAACTCGGCTCGCGATTGCGCCCTTAACGCTCAAGGGGCGCTTACCGGCGCGCTCAGCCGAGCCATTCTCTCCGCGGTTTGAGATCAAGTCTTCGGCTGAAACTCGCAGCCGCAATCAGAACCGCAATGCCGTGGTTGTTCCATTTGTATTGCCACCCGTCTGCATTCGGATAGGAACTGAACCTCTCTCCGACCATATTGAGAGACGTCTCAAATGCAGAGAGCGCGAACGGCCTTGGCGGGCTGAAGGTTCGCGCTCGTCCTTAGTTGCCCAGAAAGTCTATTACTGCTTGACCTGGAGTGCTTCAAGGTAGCGACTGAGGTTAGACTCCCGCTGGTGCTTTTCGTATTGGGTAGTCTTATTCATACTGGCAAAGATTGGCCCCCATACAGGCATCTCCGCCGAGCCGTGCGCTTGCACGCTGCTTCCCTGATCGATGATTGCGATCACGTGCACCGCAGGGAATTTGTTTTGATTGCTGACCGCCAGCTTAGTCAGGTCAGTGGGACGGGACTTCAGCTGGGAGGCAACGGGGCCATTGCCTTTGCCGTTCACGCCATGACACGAAGCGCAATAGCTCTTGTACATGTTGGGACCATCAGCGGGCGATGTCTTTCCGGCGTTGATGACAATCTTGCGGGAGGTTTCTGCGGAGCCCATGGTCGCCGCAAGCATCGTCACCATGGCTACAGTGAAAAGACGATTCAACATACATTCCTCGGTTCAGGGAATCGAACTCCTGATTCCGTGGATCAAGTCCTCCGAGACTGTACTCCTCGCCCTTGTACATCTTGCTGTGATCAAGGACACATCCAGCATCGAATGAGAGTGAACCTAACGAAGTTATGGTAAGTAACATCGAACATAACAAAGTAAAGCTATACACATCGATAACCTCTATTAATAAGGGCGCTGAAATGGGCATTTTGCGCTCACATTGAGGGAATTGCGGAACTACTTAATATTCGTTATCCCTTCTGGGAGAAGTTTTTTACAGGTACTGAATCATGACGCGCTTCATGTGCCTGCTCTCCAACAGCTGTGACATTCGCTTCACAATATTCCGCCGCAGATCGAGTTCGACGGGAATATTGGGGTCCTGATGTGCCTCGTTAATCCGGGTACCTACAGCGAACTTTACAATGTCACTGTCAAGCAACATCGTAGCAAGGCGAACCGCGGCATTGGCGCGCATATCCTCGGGTGCAAATCCTTCTTCGAGCAGCCGCAGGACCTCTCCGAGCGTGAGTGTTCCTTCCGTCACCAGATCAAAACCCTGCATTTTCGCCGTCGGAGGAACCTTGGGGTCGAGGGGCTGCCGCATGTCGATGCGAAGTTCGCGATTCAACAAACGGGAGACAATATTCGCGGTCGTGCCGCCGCAAATCACCTTGCGCCCTGGCGTGCTCTCGGCCATCTTGGCCAGATCTGCATCGTGTCCGCGATTGAAAGGAGCGCCCGTCATAACCAGCAATTGGCGAGGACTGCGGAAATAGACGACCCCGCATGTGATGTCATCTTTCGCTGTCAGACCGTCAACTTCTTCTGCCTTGGCCACCAGTACACGCGACAATTCGCGTGCAGACATATGCGGATGGCGATCTATCTGCTCCCTTACAAAATAGTCGACGTTTTGTAACCCCCACCCCAACGGCGTGCGGTATTCACCCATGCCCGCCTGCGTGATGCCATCCGAGAAGAAGATGATGCGATCCTCTCTTTGAACCTGCAGCGTAGAAAAACTGATGACTCGATCCTGCCATCGGGCCGGTCGCAATTCAGTCTTTTCAATGTGTAGTTCTGCGTCCGGGCGAATCAGCAGAAAAGGTGGATTACCATGCTCAATAATCCGAGTTTGACCGTCACTTGCCATGTCGACGACGGTGAAGGTCGAATAACTGATCTTCCGCTTGCTGCAGATAGGCAGCGTATCCATAATGATCTCGGCCGAGCGGCGAATGTCCATTGCGCTGGCCGTAAATTTGAGAGCCATCGTCGCTGTCATCGTCGCAAGAACGCTGGCCTTGACGCCGCTGCCGAGGCCGTCCGACAAAACAGACACGATGCGGCCTTCCGGCTTGACTTTCTCCGAGAGGAAGACATCGCCTGAGATCAACTGGCCGCGCTTGGCCTTTTGCGAGAAGTCAATCTCCATAAAACTCTCGCCCGCGCCCGTCACAGACGTCCTTTCAAATCGTAGCCATCGAGTTCCTCCGGACTGAAGGAGCGTACGATCGAATTCAGGATAATTTCGGAGTCTGCGGCATTTTCACCGAGCAGATAGGCAATCTGCTGTACTGTTTTCAAGTTTTTCTGAATGACATCGCGGGCGCGCCCTATGATCTGCTCCTTCTGAAAAATCGGCTCGGTAATGTCCTGAAAGATTCCGCAAAGCACGGCATGGGGCTCGATCGTGAAAATGCTGGTGTTGAGGATGCTTCGCTCATACCGGATGTCGTGACTCACGATGTCTTCTCCGGCTTCAAGCACGCGACGAAAGATATAAGAGAATGGAATAACCGCGTCGAGTGCGCTACCCTCCAGGTCCTTGGCTTGCACCGCGTCGTCTGAGAACAAGCGGACAAAGTTGGTATTGCATTCGATGATCTTCAGTTCCTCGTCTACAATCACGACTGCGGAGGGGATCTTCTGAAGCAGAGCGTTGGCTTTTTTCTGAGCCAGTTTCCGTGTGTAGGTTGCACACATCATGCGCTCTGCGTTGCGTGCAATCAGCGCGTGCGCGAAATCTCGGCAGGAGTCATAACCGCAACCACCGCAATTTAATTCATCATCGGCCGAATACTTACCCACGGTGCGCAACGCATCGCGCAATTGCATCTCGCTGTATTCACTGCGCGGTACCGGCGTTGCCTCGTAATGCTGCGCGATCTCGAAGGATGCCTTATGCCAAATGCCGTCACCAGGCTGGGCGTACTGGACGACATCGTAACGGCGCCGCGCTACGGATGACGTGTGCATAGTTTTAGGCCCGTTGATGCAGGATCCGGCGCACGCCGTCAGTTCCAGAAAAATGCTGTCTTGGGGTTTCCACTCTGAAATACCCTTCAGTGCCTGCTCAACATTGGTAATTCCCGAGAAGGACATAATCTGCGACTGGCTGACCTCGTTGCTGCCAGCTACGCCGGGAACGATTCCGCCTTCGATCGGGTAAAGGGCGCCTTCCCGCGCTTCTTCCGGAACGAAGCGATCAGCTTCTGTCTCGACTATTTCTGTGATGATGATGTTTTCTTCTGCAAGCCAACGGCCGAGATCCTCGAATGTCAGTACTACATCCAGGAGCTCTGGGTGTGCATCAGCCTCTGTCTTCTTTGCAATGCATGGTCCGATGAAGACGATCGCGATATCCTGGCCGTAGAAGCTGCGCAACATCTTGCAATGGGTCAGCAGCGGGGAGAGAAGTGAGGATATCGAAGCCTGGCATTCTGGATGATATTTGGCAACGAAATCTACCACTACGGGGCACGCCGACGATACCCAAACGTTCCCAGGCCTGTCGCGCATGAGCTCGAGAACGCTGGCCGAAACCTGTTGTGCACCTAGCGCCGTCTCGGACACAGCATCAAATCCCAGTTGCTTGAGCGCGTGAATCAACTGACCCGGCCTCACTTCCGAAAACTGTGCGACAAACGACGGAGCGAGCGAGACAATCACTTTACGTCCTGCTGTGAGCAGGATTTTAGCCTTGGGGAGGTCATCGCGCACTTGTTTGGCATTGCTTGGACAAGCCAACATGCAATTGCCGCACAAGATGCACAGTTCCGGTACGATGCGCGCGTAGCCATCCTGCACCCGTATAGCCTTTACCGGGCATTCGCGGATGCATTTATGGCAGTCCTGACATTCGCGCCTTTCGGTATAAATGGCGTGCAGCGTCTGCATTACTTTCTCACGATCTGCTTGTCCAGCTGTTGAAGAAGCTCGCGCAACTTGGAGGGTGTTACTTCATGATGGAGCACCCCGGCAAGTGTCAGGTTAGGGCCTCGCTTGCATTGATCCTGGCATAGTTGCCCGCTCAGGTGTATTGAAGCCTTCAACCCGCGCTTCCCGATGAATTCCTCAACGATGGCGAGATTCTCCGGATTTCCGCGCGCGAAACAAGAACTTCCGAGGCAGACTACAATCTCGAGTTCTTCAATTTCTGGCATGGCGCACATCCTACATTTGCAGTTGCACAAAATCTCCCTGAGCTGGCGCCGCGTGAACGCGAGGCTCAATTTCTCCTCGTCCACCGCGGCCATTGCCTGCAAAACGTCCCAGCGAATGAATCTGGGCACGCAAACAGTGATTGCAATCTGTGGCGCTCTCGTCGATACAGGCTTTGGCGGGATAGATCTGGTAGAGACTGCGATACTTCACGGGAGTCAGATTCGGCATTACAACATTGGCGCCTACCGCCAACCCTCGCTTGCGGCCATGTCGCTTATTGAGGGTCGCCAGCGCCGTGGTGCTGGGGATGTTCGCGGTTGGGCACATGATCCTTGTCAATGCGATCATTTTGTACACCATCTCTTCGTTGCCGGGAGCCTGCTCGGACGGCGCTACTGCTGGATGAAGCGCTCCAGATCCTAGTGGAGTTGCGGCGTGGGCGATATAGGGACCGATGCCAATCATATCCAGATCCAAGGCGCGGAACGTGAAGATATCCTGCGCCAGGCTTTGAAATGACTGACCCGGTATGCCAACCATCACGCCGCCTCCGGTTTCATATCCAAGGTCTTTGAGTTGCCTCAGAAGGACTAAGCGGCTGGGTGCGCCGGGCAGGTGGCGAGGATGAATGATACGAAATAATTCCTGGTCAGAGGTTTCGAAGCGAAGCAGATACCGATCGGCGCCTGCTTCGCGCCATAACTTCAAGGCATCGTAACTGCGTTCTCCGAGGCTCAGCGTAACCGCCAGTCGGGTCTCACGCTTGATCCATCGAACGATATCAGCGATCCACTCGGCCGAAAGCGCGTTATCCTCGCCGCCTTGCATCACGATAGTGCCGTAGCAAAGCGATTGGGCTTGTCGCGCACACTCTTGAATCTCTTCCTGCGTCATGCGGTATCGCTGTAGGCCGCTGTTGCCTTTCCGCAGTCCACAATACATGCACTGCCGTACGCAGTGACTCGAGATCTCGATCAGCCCGCGCAGGTGCACAGCGTCTCCCACGTGCTGCCGGCGAGTGGAATCGGCCCAGTCGTACAGCACCTGAAGCTGCTCGGGCCGATCCTCTCTGAGCCATTCGCCGATCTCGAGTTTGCCTAGTTCCGCCACAATTAGCTGACCAGCGCCAGGTTGTTCTCACTTTCGTTCCCGGTGAGTTCTGCTGCGTCCAACCCCCTTTTAGCCCGCGCCGCCAGATAGGCCGAAAGCGCCTCGGGAAAAGGTTCGAGCGCGCGTTCAAGAATTCCCAGAGCGTACGCAATCACCAAGCCGTAGTTGGTGATGGGAATGCCCTGCCGGTGGCATTCGCGGATGCGGCTCACCATTTCCTGGCGATTCCACATGCATGCCCCGCAATGAACAACCAGTTTGTAAGGCGAAAGGTCTTTCGGAAAGTCGCGACCCTTAACATGTGTGAATACGAGATCTCCGCCTACGGATTGCTGGAGCCAGCGAGGAATCTTCACCCGGCCTATGTCTTCTTCGATCGGATGATGGGTGCAGGACTCTGCGACTAGAACTCCGTCGCCTGGCTTCAACGAAGCGACCGCCAGCGTTGCCGTCGTTTGTGCAACCAGATCACCCTTCAATCTGGACAAGAGTATCGAAAATGCAGTCAGAGGGATATGGTCCGGAGTTGACCGTGCAACCTGTTCGAATACCTGGGCGTCGGTCACAACGATCGATGGCGGCGTCTTGAGATTATCCAACGCGCTCTTGAGGCCGGAATCTTTTACAACAATACAAGAGGCCTCGCCGTCGAGAAGGTCGCGAATCGCCTGGGCCTGCAGTTGCTTGATTCTTCCCTTGGGGGCTTCTTTGTCGATGGGCATCACAAGGACCGCCAACTCGCTGGGGCCTACTAGATCCCGAATCACTACAGGTGATTCGGCGGCTTCCGCCGGGGCAATTTCCCAGAGCTTTGAGCGGAATTCATCAACGCCTTCTCCTGTCGTAGCCACGAGTTGAACAAATGCGAACTTCTCCTGCGCAAAGCGTACCAATTGTTCAGGCGTGGGCTGGTTAAGGTCGGCCTTGTTCAGGGCGAGAAGCACCGGAATTCCATGGGAACGCAGTTCGGCGAGTAGCTGCTCTTCAAACGCGCCCCAGACGCCCGCCTCGGTCACGAGAACGCCGACGTCAGTGCGTGCAATGGCCAGGCGGGTTTTCTCGGTGCGCTGCCGCCCGAGTGCGCCCACATCATCCACTCCCGCCGTATCGACAAACAGGACCGGCCCGATAGGCATCAACTCCATCGGCTTCTCCACCGGATCGGTAGTCGTGCCCGCGATCTCGGAAACAATCGACACGTGCTGCTTCGTAATGGCATTCAGCAAGCTTGATTTGCCTACATTACGCCGGCCAAAAAAGCCAATATGCAAACGAAAACTCTTCGAAGTCGCGCGAAGCATCTGTACTCTCCCCTACCTTTCTCTAAACGAAAACGTCACGATCGCCGCGGCGCACCTGGTTCAGCATCGGCAACGTACATGCGGTTTGTTGTGCATCCATATTTTGCAACTCGATGGAGATGAGTTTTTCACCTGCTGACTTTGCATCCGGACCGGCGTAGTCACACAGATATTCGAGAAACGTCGATAAGGCGTTGGGCTGGCAGTGATACTTGATCTCGCCTGGTTTTGCCAGGTCCATGAAGTCGTGGCCGGTCCGCCCGGTGCGGTAACACGCAGTACAAAAGGACGGCGTGAAGCCTAAGGACACAACGTCGGACACTACCTCTTCGACCGAGCGATGATCGCCAAGTTGAAACTGGCTGCCATTGGGATCACCGGCACCATCCTTGTAGCCGCCTGGATCAGTGCGGCTGCCTGCAGAGATTTGCGAAATTCCAAGCGCGAGAGTGGAGCGACGCACGTCTGCCGTCTCGCGCGTAGACATGATCATGCCGGTGTACGGTACGGCCAGCCGCATAATTGCGATGATCTTCATGAAATCGGCGTCGCTCACCGCAAAAGGGGGGTGCGATGCCAGATTCGAGCCGACGGCGGGTTCCAAGCGCGGGAAACTGATCGTGTGGGGCCCCACGCCAAAGGTCTCTTCCAAATGACGAATGTGCTGCATCATCGAAAGGATTTCGAATCGCCAATCATACAGTCCGAAAAGAGTGCCGATGCCGACGTCATCGATGCCCGCCTCCATGGCGCGATCAAGCGCCGTGGCTCGCCAATCATAGTCACGCTTTCGTCCTTTCAGGTGTACGGCAGCGTACGTGGGGCGATGATATGTCTCTTGAAAGAGTTGGAAAGTCCCGATCCGGGCGGCCCTCAACTGGCGGAAGTGCTCCACGGTTTGCGGAGCAAGGTTCACATTGACGCGCCTGATTTCCCCCGGCCCGACGCGCGTATCGTAGATGGTTCCGATGCTATCAAGAATGTAATCGAATCCCCGTGGAGGCAGCGCTTCGCCGGCAACAACCAAGGCCCTCTTGTGCCCCTGGCGAATGAGTATGCGCGCTTCTTCGGCAATCTCTTTCAGCGTCAGCGTGCGACGTTTGAGTGCAGCGTTCGTGGCGCGAAACGCGCAGTAGGTGCACTCGTTCATGCAGCGATTGGAGATGTAAAGCGGCGCAAAAAAGACAAGGCGCGTCCCGTAGATTTCTTCTTTGATCTGCTTCGCGGTGGAGAAGATTTCTTCGAGCAATTCCTGACCTTCGACGAACGACAGACAAGCTACCTCATCCATCGACAGCCCTTGCAGCTCCCGTGCCTTTGCCAGCAGTTCCCGTACCTGGAACGGCGTCGGATGCGTACGCCGCGCCAGAAGACCTTCAACTTCCTGCGGATCCATGAAATCTGCCCGTTGCTCGATCATCAAAATGCTCCTCCTCTTTATTCGACATACATCCTGCATTGGCAAGTCGGATCATTTACGGTCAGGGGGATCGTTGTCTATGCGGGTATTGAGCAGTTCGATCGTGCTATCGGGAGTGCAGTGGTGAATCACCTCGCCGTCGATCATAGTGTTCGGGCCGTGCTCGCATTGCTCGAAACAAAAGCCGGCACGCACGTCAAGACGATTCTCACGCCCTGTCTCTTCGCCATGTCTCAACACCGCATTTAATACATGCTGCGAACCCTTCAGGTAGCAGTTGGTTCCCAGGCACACACTAACCTTGACTTTGTCTTCGCGGCGCGACTGCATCAAAGACAGAACTTCCTCGTTGATCCGCCGTCGGCTTTGATATGTCGTGTGCAGAAGATGATGGGCCTTCTCGCCCCCGATGTCTCCGAGGAACTTCGCATAACATTCCGTGATGAATACGTTGTCCTGCGACTTGTGCAACTGCAGCATCTTGTCTGCCTGGTAAAGGCCCTTGGTACGCAACTCGCGGGCATTGCGCGCCGTGGTCACTGGCTGACCCGCGCCGCCGATGCACCCTCCCGGGCATGCCATAACTTCAATCAGGTCGTAATGGCCTTTGCCGGCTCGCACCTGTTCCGCCACGACCCGGGCATTCCGCAGTCCGTGAACTACCGCGAGTTTCAGCTGCGATCCGTTCACAGTGACGGTTGCTTCGCGAAGCCCGGAGTCGCCGCGCAGTTCCTGAAATTCAACCTTGTCCAGCTTCTTTCCAGTAGCCTTCTCGGCGGCGTAGCGAAGAACCGCCTCCATCACTCCGCCGGAGTTTCCGAAGATCACGCCCGCGCCGGTGTAGAAACCGAAGGGCATGTCAAACGATTCCGGCTGCAATGCTTCGAAAACGATTCCGGCAGACTGTATCATGTGTGCCAGTTCCTGCGTGGTCAAAACGTTGTCGACATCCGGGTCGCCATTCACACCCATCTCGGGGCGTTGGGCTTCGAACTTCTTTGCCGTGCAGGGCATGATTGCGACAACCTTTAGATCCTTGCGCTCCATACTGAGTTGGCCGGGCAGCATCGCCTTCACCAGCGAGCCGAACATCGCCTGCGGCGAGCGGCACGTGGACAGATGCGGCAACAGTTCAGGAAAGTACTGTTCCGCATACTTCACCCAGCCCGGGCAACAGGAAGTAAACATCGGCAGCGTTCCGCCTTCCGTCTTGCGTTGGAGAAACTCGGTGCCTTCTTCGATCACCGTGAGATCGGCCGCGAACGATGTGTCGTAGATCTGATTGAAGCCGAGTTGCTTCAACGCGGCCACAATTCGTCCCGTCGTGATCTCGCCCGGCTTCAGTCCGAAGCACTCACCCAGGCCAACCCGCACCGCGGGGGCAATCTGTACGACGACCGTCTTGGTGCGATCGGCCAGCATATCCCACACTTGATCGACTTCGGACCTGGGGGTCAGCGCACCGGTCGGGCAAACCACCGCACACTGGCCGCAGTTCACACACTCCACTTCACCAAGTTGTTTGCCAAACGCAGGCTTCACCGCTACGTCATGCCCGCGATGGGCGAAGTCAATTGCGCCGATGCCCTGGATTTCGGAACACATGCGTACGCAGTCGCCGCATAGAACGCATTTGTTGGGATCGCGGACCAGCGATGGCGAGGATTCATCCAGCGGGACCGGCTGATGCAATGGCTTGAAACGCACCTTTTTCACACCCAGCCGTTGGGCCAGGCTCTGCAACTGGCAGTTGGTGCTGCGCGGACAGGTGGGGCACTGCTGATCGTGATTGGCCAGCAGCAGTTCCACCGTGATGCGGCGAATTTCCCGTATCTGCTGCGTCGTCGTCTGGACCTTCAATCCAGCTTCGGGCGGAGTTGAGCAGGCGCCCATTACTCCGCGCCCTTCCACATCCACGATGCAAAGCCGGCATGCGCCGTACACGCTCAATTCCGAGTGATAGCAGAAGGTGGGCAGATCGATATTGGCCTTGCGTATGAGTTCGAGCAAGTTTCGCTCTCCTTCAATCGCAACCGTTTTTCCATCGATCGTCAAGGTAGGCTGTATCGCCGTATTCATCTCGCTATACTCCCTCGATCGCATGTAGCTTGCAGGTCTTCGCGCATGCGCCGCACTTGATACAAAGCTCCGGGTCGATATGATGAGGCTTCTTCTTTTCTCCGGTGATGGCGTGTGTCGGGCATGATGAAAGACAGAGGCCGCAGCCCTTGCACTTCGCTTCAAGGATCTCGGGTTTCAGCAAGGCTTTGCATCGACCGGTACGGCATTTCTTCTCGAAGATGTGCTCCTCATATTCCTGGCGGAAATAGCGCAACGTCGAAAGCACGGGGTTTGGCGCGGTCTTTCCAAGCCCGCACAACGATCCTGCTTGCACAGCATGTCCCAGTTTCTCCAGCAGTGCGAGGGTCCCCGCATCGCCACGGCCTTCTATCACGTCGTCCAACAGGGCCAGCAGTTGCATGGTGCCTTCCCGGCACAGCACGCACTTGCCACAGGATTCGCGCTGCGTAAATTCCATGAAGAAGCGCGCGATGCTCACCATGCAGGTGCGGTCGTTCATCACCACGAGTCCACCAGAACCAACCATCGCGCCCACGGAGCGAAGTGATTCATAGGCGAGTGGCAAATCTAAATGATCCTGTGTCAGGCAACCTCCCGAAGGGCCTCCAATCTGCACCGCTTTGAACCCGCCCTTGGAAATCTTGCCGTTATCGTCCGTAACTCCGCCACCGATGTTGACCACGATCTCGCGCAGCGTGGTTCCAAAAGGAACTTCAACCAGGCCGGTATTCGATACATGTCCCGTCAGCGCAAACGTCTTGGTGCCAGGGGAGTCTTTGGTGCCAACGCTGCTGAAGGCCTCCGGCCCTTGGTTCAGAATCCGTGACACGTGCGCCAGGGTTTCAACATTGTTGATGATCGTCGGCTTGCCCCATAGCCCGCTTTGCGCTGGAAAGGGCGGCTTGGGAGACGGCATGCCCCGCCGTCCTTCGATCGAGGCGATCATGGCCGTTTCTTCGCCACACACAAACGCGCCTGCGCCCTCCATCACATCGCACTTCATTGCGAGGCCGGTGCCGAAAACGTTCTTGCCCAGGATGCCCGCCCCTTCTGCATCTGCCACTGCCCGGCGCATGCGCGCAACCGCCAGCGGATACTCCGCCCGCACGTAGACCAATGCCTCATTGGCGCCGATTGCCCGCGCAGCTATCATCATGCCTTCAATCACGCTATGCGGATTGCCTTCCATCACCGAGCGATTCATGAAGGCTCCCGGATCGCCTTCGTCGCCGTTGCAAATCACATACTTCTTGGTTGAACTCTGTACTCGCGCCGCATTCCACTTGCGCCCGGTCGGAAATCCGCCGCCCCCGCGGCCCCGCAATCCGGAGTCCGTGATCTTCTTGCAGATCTCTTCCGGCGACATCTCGACAAATGCTTTCCGAGCGGCATCGTATCCGCCATGGAGCATGAATTCCCGAATGTCTTCCGGATCCAGGAACCCGCATTCGTGAAGCACGAGCCTGTTTTGTCGCGCGTAAAACGGGTTCTCTTCCAGTCCGCGACAGCTCTTGCGGGTCGCGGGATCTCTGTAGAGAAGCCGTTCCACGACCTGTTCGCCAACCAGGGTCTGCTGCACGATTTCCGCAACATCGTCGCTGTGCACCTTGGTATAAAGAACTCCGTCCGGGACCACCGAGACCAGCGGGCCCATCTGGCAGAATCCCTGGCAGCCGCTTTTTGACAAACGAACTTCGCCATCGCCTGCTTCGGGGCGCAGTTCAAGAATGACGTTTAGACCGGAACCTGCCATTTCAGTCTTGAACCGTTCATACACTTTCATCGCCCCGTTGGCCATGCAACCAGTGCCGGCGCAGATGATCACACGACGCATCTGTGCCGGCGCGGCGTGTCCGTTCGTGCCTGTTTCCAGTGTTACGAGACCCTCATGCATGGACTTCCTCCGCTGCACGTTGCTTCGTAGCAAGCGCGGGGGTGCCAGGTCCGCACTGCTCCAGCGCGGCAATCTCATCCACCAGCGCCACTGCGCGCTCCGGAGTCATTCCCCCGTAAACCTGCTCGTCGATTACCACTACCGGTGCGAGCCCGCACGCGCCAAGGCAGGCAACCGTTTCGACCGTGAAGAGCATGTCCGGGGTCGTCTTCTTCTTCTCGCTGGTGCCCAGGCGGTCGTGTAAAGCATCCAACACAGGCAAAGACTGCTTCACATGGCAAGCGGTCCCATCGCAGATCCTGATGACATGCTTGCCCTTCGGCTCGAGCGCGAAATGCGCGTAAAACGTAGCCACTCCGAAAACCCGCGCGGGCGGCACGTCAAGCGACATTGCCACATAGGTCAGCACTTCCTCAGGAAGATATTGGTACTCGTGTTGAACCGCTTGCAGGATCGGGATCAAACCTGAAGGTCGGTGTCCGTGGTGTTCGAGAATGCTGCAGAGCTTCTCGAATTTACTCACGCGATCAACCGCAACTGGCGTGGACGCCATTAATTGAAGCCTCCGTCTTGTGGAAATGGAACTCTGAATCTCCTCGCCAGCTTCCATGACAGCTCGGCCAGTGAAGAGTAGAGATCCTCGTTGTGCACAATGATGTGTACAGGCAATTTCAGCCTGACCGGCGCAAAATTCCAGATGGCCTGGATCCCGCCTTTCACCATTTCATCCGCGACCGACTGGGCAACTTCAGCGGGGGCCGTGATGATGCCCAGATGGATACTCATGCGCTCCGCCAGGTCGGCAAGCTTGTCCAGCGGCAACACCGCCTTGTCGTGAATCCAACGCCCGATCTTGCTGCGGTCGGTATCGAAAGCGGCCACAATGCGCAAACCGAAACTCGAAAATCTCTCGTGGCCAAGCAGCGCAGTGCCCAGGTTTCCTGCGCCGACCAGGAACGCCTCATTCACGTTGTTCCAACCCAGGAACGACTCGATCGCCTGAATGAGTTCAACCACTGAATAGCCGGTCTTGGGCTTGCCAACGATCCCGGTGAACTGCAAATCCTTGCGGACCTGCACCGGGACAAGATTCAGATCCCGGCCGATCACGCTGCAGGAAATTTGACTGATACCCCTCGCTCTGAGCTCGACCAGATAGTGGTGGTATTGAGGTAGCCTGACAAGGCTCGGTTGCGGAATTGGAGAGCCTGGACGTCCGTCCACCACTTTAATCGATATTTTTGTATCGATATCCACATACCGATAATAGGAAGCGACCAATTGTGCCCTCAGTGACAGCAGTCACGTATCGGTGTGCGCTACCCATTTGCCGTCCCGCCAACGGGAATCGTCTCCCCGGCATCCCATCTGCCAGGAGATCCAGATGAACGAAAAGTTGAGACCTACCCATACGCAGCCGGGCGGACTTGTTGAAGAAGATAAGGAAATCGATGACGGCGTCATGAATGATTCCCTTGGCACTGTCGATATCGCGGATTCGACCGGGAGCGATGAAGATAGAGAGACTGGTGACGCAAAAGCCCGTAACAAAAACACCAAGGAGGATTGATTCCATCTGCATTCCGTGCGGGCTTGCGATCGCTCAAGCCCGACACGATCTGCGGTTCTCAATCGAATCCATCAGAGGAACGCCACCAACTCTGCGATAGCGAACAGAGAGGCCGCTGTCATACCTTGGTAGCATGACAAAGAGTGTTTGCCTCGCCCTGCTTTTTGCGAGTTCGATCTGCTTTGCACAAGCTCCCGATCCCCTGAGGCTGGTCGACCCGATGATCGGCACTGGTCCCGAGGGCCATACCTTTCCCGGCGCAACCGCTCCGTTCGGCATGGTGCAGCTTTCACCCGACACCCAGATTCGCCCCTTCAAGCAAAGCTATAAGTGGGCGGCCGGATATCGGTATGAAGACTCGACCATTCTCGGTTTCTCTCATACGCATTTTTCCGGTGCAGGTCACAGCGATTTGGGCGATGTGCTCCTGACTCCGGTCAGCGGCGCGACTGTTCCGCTCGAACCGGGCGATCCCCAGCGCACCCAACCGGGCTATCGGTCGCGATTCTCGCACAGCAGTGAACACGCCGAGCCGGGCTATTATGCCGTGACGCTGGAAGATGCGCATGTGCACGCGGAAATGACGGCCAGCGACCGCGTCGGTGTGCACCGCTACACATTTGAGGCCGGCGGCAAGCGCCACATTCTTCTCGATCTTCGCAGCAGCATCTATAACTACCCCGGCAAAGTGTTGTGGTCGCGCTTGCGCATCCGCAGGGATGGCTCGGTGAGCGGAATGCGTGAGACACGCGGATGGGCTGCTGGCCGGCAGCTTTATTTTGCCATGCGTTTCTCCGCGGAGATGTCCGGCCATTCGCTTTATGACCGGGAAGAAGATCCACCTCCGTATCACGGCTTCAAGACGCCCGGCACTTCACCGGAAGACACCCAAAGCATCGAAGGACGAGGGCTGGAAGCTGTCTTCACCTTCGCGCCCTCAGGTGAACCGCTCATCATCAAGGTAGCTCTCTCGCCCGTAAGCGAAGAGAACGCGATCGCCAACATGGATGCCGAGGTTCCGGGTTTCGACTTTGACAAGGTGCGCGCAGCTACGCAAGAAAAGTGGCGGACGGAACTCGCGCGCGTGCAATTGAAAGCCTCGCCGGAAATGGAGAAGTCGCTTTACACGGCGCTCTACCATGCCATGATGGCGCCCAGCACGAGCATGGACGTCAACGGAGACTATCGCGGGCCGGACAACCAGGTCCACCATGCCGACGGCTTTCACTTTGTCTCGTCCCTCTCTTTATGGGATGTCTATCGCGCCGAACAGCCGCTCATGACGCTGATCGAACCGGAGCAACGCACCAATGATCTTGTCAGGTCGCTGATCGTCTCGCAGCAGGAAAGCCCGTTCGGCATTCTGCCGGTCTGGCAGTTTGCCGGCCTTGAAACCTGGTGCATGATCGGCTACCACTCCGTGCCTATCATTGCCGATGCCTATATGAAAGGGATTCGCGGTTATGACACAAAGGCTGCGCTGGCTGCCATGGTGGCCAGTGCGACCTATGCGCCGTATGGAAACCTCGGGACGTACATGAAGCTAGGGTATGTGCCGGTGGATAACGATAGCGAAGCGGCTTCGAAGACCGTCGAGTATGCGTTTGATGATTGGACGATCGCGCGCATGGCCCACGCCATGGGCGACGAACCGGTCGCATCGACCTTTCAGAAGCGCTCATCGTACTGGCGCAACAATTTCAATGCGGCAGATGGCTTTGTCGAGCCACGCCTCGCCACGGGCGACTATCGCAAGCCCTTCGACCCCGCCAAGGCCGGCGCCGCAAGTGGGTTTACTGAAGGCAATGCATGGCAGTATTCCTGGTATCAGCCGCAGGATGAGCAGGGCCTGATCGACTTGCTTGGCGGCAAAGAGAAACTTGTTTCCAAACTCGACGCAATGTTCGACCAGAAAGTCGACATGTCGCAATATGCCGAGGTTGAGGATATTTCGGGAATGATCGGCCAATACATCCACGGAAACGAGCCGAGCCATCATCTCGCCTATCTCTATATGTATGCGGGCGCGCCCTTGAGAACGCAGGCGCGGTTGAAGCAGATCGTCGATTCGCAGTACAAGCCGGCTCCGGATGGCCTGGTGGGCAATGACGACCTCGGACAGATGTCGGCGTGGCTCATGTTCACCGCGCTGGGCTTTTATCCCGTGGCGCCTGGGTCAAACCAGTACGTGCTTGGCCGCCCGTTCGTTGATGAGGCCGTGCTGCACCTGCCCAATGGAAAGCTTCTCACCATCCACAGTGTGGGCATGAGCGAAACGCAAACCTATCTGAAAGATGTGACGCTCGATGGCCGCTCGCTGGACCGGAGTTATGTAACCCACGAGGAGTTGATGCGGGGGGGCGAATTGACCTTCTTCTTCAGCGGCGAGAAAGATGCGGCATGGTCGCATCGCAACCTGCGCTCGCCTTACTCCGAGTCCGCTGGGCGGTAAACCTTTGACTACGACGCGTTGTTCGTTTGTATGGACGGGCGTTTTGCTTGGACGCCCGGCCGCGAACATCAAGCTGCAATGAGCCCGCGTTATCCTGAATCAGCCATGACATCGCACAACAAACTGCGCCGCGTAGCGGTGTACTGCGGATCGGCGAATGGGAACGATCCCGCATATCTGGCCGATGCGCGCGCGCTGGGCCGGGCCATCGCCGTCGCCGGCCTGGGTCTGGTCTATGGCGGAGCCAATGTGGGGCTGATGGGCGCCGTGGCCGACGCGGCGCTGGCCGGCGGGAGCGAAGTGATCGGCGTGCTGCCCGAAATCCTCGCGGGGCGCGAAATTGCCCACGCCGGCTTGACGAGGCTTGAAACTGTATCCACCATGCACCAGCGCAAGGCTCGCATGGTGGCGCTGGTCGACGCGTTTCTGATTCTTCCCGGAGGCTATGGAACGCTCGACGAGTTGCTGGAGATCATTACGTGGTCGCAGTTGCGCCTGCACGCCAAGCCGTGCATCCTCATCAACACCGCAGGCTATTGGAACGGCCTGTTGACCTTTCTCGATTCGACCGTCGCAGAAGGATTTCTGAAGCCAGAAAATAGAAACCTGCTGCATGTCGCTTCGACGCCGGAAGAGGCGGTCCGCATGACTATCGGCGCGTGGCGCGAAACTTTCACGACCGAAAATATGTGAGACGGGCTTGGTATTTTTCGCGAATTTCGGGGTATTTTCGGGCTTTTTTCAGCGGAGTGCGGGGAACAGGCTCTTGACACGCCCGCGGATGCCGATCGCGGAAACCGCTGTGCCGATTGGAGATAGCGGCAAACGAGCGGCCAGATAAAAATGACCGGCAGATTTTTGAGCCGGTTCACAACATAAAACAGGGGGGGAGGGGGGTACCCCCCTTTTTTCGACCCTATTTTCAGCGGATTACGTTCACGAGTGATTCGTGCCGTTCTTGCGTTCGTGCTTGGCCATGATTGGACCGCACATAGTCCTGACCGCACACACGGGGTCAGATGCGGGGCATCCGGCACCCGGCACCCTGTGAAGCCTCGATGTTGATGCGGGCCTCCATTCCCCAGTATGCTCCGAAACCGATCAATTTCCGGCAAACCGGCGATCTGAGCCGTTCCGGAAGACAGGCAGTCTCTCGATCGCTGCAGGATAGGGCATGTTCGCGAGGAAGAATGGCTCGATTCCGTGCTTTCGGAAAGCGGCAATTCCAATTCGCGGCAGCCCGGCTAATGCGCAGCAGGCCGGTCGTAAGGGCAATAAAACGCTTGACGCACATGTGTTTTAAGCGTACCATTTTATTCATGGACGCTCCCGAGACACTTCAGAAAGCAATTGCGACGTTCTCTGATCCCGAGAAAGCGTTTGAATACGCGGTTGATTTTCGCTGGCCGGGTGGCAATGTGACTTGCCGGCGCTGTGGACAAGTAAAGCACTCGTTCATTAAGACGCGCAAAATCTGGTTCTGCTATGTCTGCAAAAAGCAGTTCACCGTCAAGGTAGGGACCATCATGGAAGATTCGCCCCTCGGCCTTGATAAGTGGATGGTTGCTATGTGGATGCTGGCTAACTGCAAGAATGGTATGTCCAGCTACGAGCTTGGGAAGGTTCTCGGCATTCGTCAAAATACGGCGTGGTTTATGCTGCATCGCATCCGCGAAGCCATGAAGGATGATCCTTCGTTCAAGTTTGGCGGCGAGGATGGAGGTCCAGTAGAGAGTGACGAAACGTTTGTCGGCCCGAATCCCTACAAGATGCACAAGAGCCGCAAAGCTAAGGTTCATGCACGGGATGAGGGCAACCGGCACTACGTTGGCAAGACTGCCGTCTTCGGTGTACTGGATCGTGAACTGAGGCAGGTTCGCACCAAGGTTGTTCCCGATGTGAAGCGCGAGACTTTGCAGAATGAGATTCTGAATCAGGTTCACCGTGGCAGCAAAGTCTATACCGATGCGGCTGTCGGCTACGACCATCTGCGTAAGGAGTTCGTTCACGAAGTCGTCAACCATGCCAAGGAATACGTCAACGGGCAGGTTCACACTCAAGGACTCGATAACTTCTGCAGTCTCCTGAAGCGTACGTTGCGCGGAACCTATGTGGCAGTGGAGCCGTTTCACCTTGACCATTACCTCGACGAACAAGTTTTTTGGTATAACAACCGTGCGACGAAAGACAACAAACTTACTGATTCCGATCGCTTCGCTCTGCTTATGTCGCAGGTAGCCGGGAAGCGTCTCACCTATGCGCAATTGACCGGCAAGGATACAGACTCGCTCCACCACCCGGAGGCAGGGACGGGGCAAGAGGAACCCTTCTAGCCCTTGTCACTGCCGTTCATTTTGCGGCGTGTAGCTTTCTTCTTGGGCTGTTTCTTTGGGACCGCAACCTTCGGTGCCTGAAAAACAGCCCTCGCCAGTTTTTCAAAATTCTCGCCCGCCTTTGGGCCTTCCTCGTATTCGCGCTGTGAGGCCATAATGCACCGAATCCTTGCTCTGACTTTCCTTGTTATATTAGCGCCAGCATACAGCCAAGATCAGGCTAAACCCGCCAACAATTCCGATCATACTCATGAAAGTCAGCAGACCGCGCAATCGCCGCCTGGAATCAGGCAGGCGCAAATTAATGAGAATTCCGAAGGTAAGGCTTCCCAAAATCAACGTCCCGCTACAGAACGTAGCTCGTTCAACGGCCTTAACATAGCTCTCACCATCGTTATTGCCCTTGCAGCCTGCGTGCAGGCCGGAGTAGCTATATGGCAATCCATCATCTACAAGCGTCAATACAACGTAATGAGTGATGCTCTTATTGCTAGCAACAAAAGCGCCGAAGCTGCCGCCAAGGGAGTAGCTGCGATCGAAAAACTGGAGAGACCGTTTTTGATGATTGAGGTTCGGGGAGAGATCACCAAGGGCGAAGTATGGATTGTTAATAAAGGGAAACTGCCCGCCCAAATAGTTTGGATAAACGAATTTCCAATTCCAATTTGGCCCCGTTTCGACGAAGAACTTCCGGACAACTACGAATATGGGGCTGGCTACCATGATTCGCGAGTGGAGATTATCAATATTGAATGGATTGCCCCCAAGCAAAAGAGAATGGTTGCGCGATTCGATGCGGGAATCGTGAACCAACTTTCGGACGGAATAAGAAGCGAGATCAGCACAGGAAACCGGGTGCTCTATTTGCTCTCCGCAATCAAATATCGAGGGATGCTCAGCGATACCATCTTTGAGAGCCGGTGGTGCTTCCGCTGGGGCGGGCCCCAGTTTGGTCTCCGTTTGGCGGGACCGTATGGATACAACAGATATACCTAGGGATAACGCTCGCCCTGTCACGGCAATCAAAAGATACCTTGACAGCAACATGTGCGTCAAGCGTTTTATTGCCGTCGTAAGAGATTCAGACTAACGAGCGTTCCTCATCCGCGGTCTGTACAAAACACCGCAGATGAGGGGCGCAGAAAAACAGTCTGACTTCGGTCAGGGGACCGCGACTCGATAAGCGTACCCGCCGCGCACGACCATGGCGGTACGCGAAGGCCCATACATGGGCGGGGCCAGGATGCGAGGCGGCGGCACATACATATACATGGGCGCCGCGGTTACATACACCGGCGGCGGCATCACGTACATGGGCATGGCCACGTAAACGGGAGGCGGCGGGGCATATATGGGCTGTTGGTCGACATACTGCGGCTGGGGCGCGTAGTCCGGCTGTGGAGGAGCGGCCGCGGTGGGCTGATAAGTCGAGGGGGGCTGCTGCTCCTCGGTGGGCGGCGCGGGGGGCTCAGCCGCCGCCGAAGGCCGCCGGTATAAGCCATAGGGATCACGATCCGGTTGTTCACCCTGCGGGACCCGGAGGTCGTCCATCACTTTGAGCGTCAGGCGCGTCTCTTCTTTCAGTGTGGGCCGCGGTCCCCGGCGCGGCAGGTTAAGCAGATCGATGGGCCAGAGAATGGGAATCATCCACTCCACCGTGTCGCGCGTGGCATGTCCCTTGCCCATGATGCGACCCTGGCGGTCGATTACATAGCCGGGCACATCCACCACCCGTGCCGCCACCGGAACGACCGTGTCCGGCTCAATCACCATGCGGTCGAAACTCAATTGCATCCAGCCCTTGCCGACAAAATGGCCGGGATCGCGATAGTCTTCAAATCGCCCCACAAGGTAGCTGTCATATGGAAGGACAGACCGGCCGTATCGTTCCGCATGACTGATGCGGCACAGCACCGGATCGCCGATGGCGGTGGTCTTCGAGGAGAGTTTAGGTTCTGAAACAGTGCATTGAACGAGCGATCCAGCGGGAATCAGCGCACCCGAGGAGTAGTCGGCGGCACATACAGTGAATGGTGCGGCGAGCAGGATGGAAAGAGCAAGCGTGGTGCCTTTCATGGTTAGACCTCCAGGTCAAACAGGCTCATGGCGAGAGAGCCGGCAATTGCCTTGCATTGGTCTTACTTTGAACGGTTCCGCTTTTTAGTGTTGACGTGGAATGGGCCGGGGTCGGCTAAGCAAACAGCGCCGTGGCAACCCGGGATTCTGACAAGCGGAATCGAAACCGCTGGTACGGTCCTGATATGCGGATCAGAGGGAAAACGAAGTAGCACCGTCGATCAAAGAAGTGGATTTTCGTTCCTGAAATTTGTTGTGCTTGGGGTGGTCCACATTGCCGTGTTAACCCGGTGAGACACGGATTTGCGACGGAAGTCGCGGCTGTGGTTACAAATTTCGACAACAATTTTCAAGAGCTGATTGAAGCGTAGGCCGGCCTGCTCTTCACCGTGTGTTCAGATTGCGTGTCAGGCGTTGCGACACTGCGGGTCATCGCGATGCCAGCCAGTTCAGAATGAGAGAGTTGGCGGACTGAAGCCGGCTTTCCTGACGAACCGGGCTCAATCGTGGCGGAGACTTCGGCAGCATGGTTTCCTTCGCACAGGACCAACCCCGCAGCCTCAAGTCGAATCCACTTAATGTATGAGAACGAACTCGAAGTTATCGGCATTATTTCTGGGAGCCGCCCTGGTGTGCGGACCGGCGCTCGGATGGAGTCAACAACCCTACCCCGGCCAGGACAGCGGCGCCAAGCAGGACATGAAGGACGCGGGACACGAAACAAAGAACGCTGCCAAGGACGCGGGACATGGAGTGAAGCAGGGAACGAAGAAGACCTATCACGCCACCAAGCGCGGAACCAAGAAGGCCTGGCACAAGACGAAGGACACCACCAAAGGTGCGGTGAACGGCGCCAAGGAAGGCGCGAAGACGCCGGAATAGCAGGTTCGCAGTATTTGCGCGCAGATCAAACAGCTAGTTATCGGCTCCGGCCGGGGACTGGCTGTTTTTGTTTTGGGGCCTTAATTCGGGGTTCCGGAAGTTTCCGCAGCGGCGAATTTGCATTCCTGGCACTGGCAGTGGCGGCGTAGATATTCCCATGAATAAATGCCGCCCGAGTGCCCGTCCAACCAGTTGAACTGCAAAGCGTAGCGGCCTACCGCGTGGGCGCTTGCGGGTTTGGCTGGCGGAGCATACATCGGCAGGAGGTCGGCGGGCTTGGCTTTGGGCTGGCCGGGCTTGCGCCCTTCCAGCTTGCGTTCTTCATTGCAGGTGGCGCAGGGACATCCATTCCGCAGCCAGGCAAAGGTCCACGCGCTCTTATGGCCGTCAACCCAGTCAATCTCCAGGCCTTTGCCCTCTGTCAGCAGTACGCGCACCTTTTCCGGGGTCAGAGCGATCCGGGACAAGGGGATCTCCGGCTCGGATTCGCGCGCTTCCTGTTCCTTACTGACGATGCGTATGCCTTCGTGACTCATGACCCTATTTTAGCCGAGGATTGATTTCGAGAGACTTCACTCGCCGGGAGGCCTCTTTCTTCGCCCCGTTTTACCGATGGTTTCCGCTGTCCGGTACAAAAGAAGCCGCCGCCCCAACTTCGGGCGGCGGCTTCTTTTAGCTGCACGTTTCGCTTATTCGCTGTCGCTCACAAAGACGACCGTGCTCAAGGCTGGAATGGTCGCCGATCCTTGTTGGGAGTTGAACCTGGCCTGCTTGACCGTGGCGTCGGACGAGGATTGCTGCACGGGATGCAAATGCAGGTGCATTCCCTGGAGCGATGGGTCGGTGAAGCTGACCTGGGTGTTGCTGCCGTTGAAGAACACGACGATGTGGTGGAAGCGGCCATAGTCGGAGCCGTGGTCGTCGAGGCGTTCAACGATGAGGCCGGGGATCTGGGTCTGGCCGGTGTTGAGGAAGGTGAGGTTGGACTGGACTTCGTTGAAGGTCTGCATACGGAACAGGCCGGAGCTGTAGCGAATGGACATGAAGTCCTGGAAGGCGCTGGTGGTTGCCGCTATGTTTTGTGGCGTGGGGTTGAGGGCGGTGTTGGCGAGCAGGGGCTGCATGATGGGCCACTGCGACTGGTTCTGACTGGCGATGGGAAGGCCGGTGCCCCAGTTGTCGGTCTGGAAACTGAAGTCGATCTTGTTGAACCAGTCGCCGGAGTCGTAGCTGTTGTTGTCCATGTCTTTGGAGCGGAGGAGGTCGTCGCCGCCCTGGAAGAAGGGGACACCTTCAGCGAGAGCGATGACGCTCATTGCCAGCACCTGGCGGCGGGAGCGGGTGGTGATGTTGTCGGCTTCCGAGGACTTGATCTGGACGGCATCGAAGAGGGTCTGGTTGTCGTGAACGGAGTTGTAGTTCACATCTTCAATGGGAGAGGCGGTATAGCCCGCGGGCTGGCCGCCGTAGATGATCTCGGAGCCGGTCACGGTCTGGCCAAGGGCGTTGGTGAAGCTGTAGTCGCGCAGGTTGCCGGCGAGTCCGACGCGAATCCAATCGGACTCGGCGAGGAGCGAAGCCAGCTGGTCGGTGGGCGCGGTGTTGGCGCTGGTGTAGGCGCTGGGGTCGGTAGAGAGGCCGGTGGCAAAGCCCTGCATGCGCGCATCGCTGAAGGGGCCGCCGCCACGGATGCCATCGCGGATGCGGTCGTTGAAGGTGCCGATGCCGGTGCCGTAGAGGTTGACCTGGCTGGCATTGGGGCCGATGGCGTTGTTGGCGGCTTCGCCGATCTGGAAGCCTTCGCCGTAGAGGTAGATCTTGCTGCCGTCGACACCATCCTTCTGCGGGGTGAGCGCGTTGAGGGCGGCGCGGATGTTGGCCATGTTGTAGGTGAAGTGCATGCTCATCTCGTCGAAGCGGAAGCCGTCGATCTTGTACTGCCTGGCGTTGAGGACGAGGGTGTCGATCATGAGCTTTTCCATCATGCGGTGTTCGGTGGCAGTGTCGGCGCAGCAGGAGCCGGTTTCCTGAAGGCCATTGGAATCGAGGCGGTGGTAGTAGTTGGGGACCAGCTCGTCGAGGTTGGCCGCGAAGGTCTGGCCACTGGCGCTGGTGTGATTGAAGACCACGTCCTGAATGACACGGAGGCCGGTGGCGTGCAGGCCGGCGACCATTTGGCGGTATTCGAGGACGCGATGATCGGGGTTGACGGCGTAGGCGCCTTCGGGCGCCATGTAGTGGTGCGGGTTGTAGCCCCAGTTGTAGGCGTCGTTATTTTGAATGGCGGCGACGGCGGCTTGCTGCTGGTCGGAATCGGGCGGGAGGCCAGACAGGTTGCCGGTGGTTTGCCAGGTGGACTTGTCTTCGTTGATGGCGTCGAAGTGGAAGCTGGGCAGGATGTGGACGGCTTTGAGGCCGGACTGGGCGAGATCGCGGAGGTGGCGCATGCCGTTGGAGTGGAGATCGGCAAAGGCGCCGTAGGTTCCTTTGAGGGCGGGCGGGACGGTGGGATCGGCGACGCTGAAGTCGCGCACGTGGAGCTCGTAGATGCTGATGTCGTTGAGGCTGGCGAGCGCAGGCGATGAGCTTTCATCCCAGTCATTGGGCTTGGTGGACTCGTCGTTGAGGTCGGTGATGCGGCTCATCATTCCGTTCAAGGCGAGGTCGATGGAGTAGGGGTCGGTGGTGGTGTTGCTGACGATGGCCTGCGCGGAGGCAACGAAGACACTGACGTTGAAGAGGTAGTACTTGCCTTTCCAGTCGTAATCGCCGTCGGCAACCCAGACGCCGTTGTGGGAGTGCATGGCGACGGTCTTCTCGGGCGCGGTGTCGGTTGACTTGTTGTAGAGGAGCAGGGAGGCGTGCTGCGCGGTGGGCGCCCAGAGTTTGATTTTGACGGGGTAGGACGCGTCATCGGGGAAGTCGTTCCAGGTGGGGTCGCCGTTGTGATGGAAAACGACGCCGAGGCGTCCGCTGTAGTAGTTGAGGGCGTCGAGGACGCCAAAGATCTGTATGCCGGTGGCGTATTTGAGGGAGGCGTCCGCACCGAGCGCGGAGACGGCAAGCTGACTCTGGAGGGCCTGGGGAATGATGTTGGGGGCAAGGTTGGAGGGCAGTTTGAAGAGGGCGTAGCCGGAGAGCTGCGGGTAGCGGAGGAGTTCGTCAGCGGTGAGGGAGCCGGCAAAGGGGGTGAGCGGGATGGAGCTGCCGCCAGTGACGCCGGCGAGAGTGAGCTGGAGGCTGGCGGTGGGACTGTAGTTGAGGGCGTAGGTCCAGCCGGACTGGTAGTACTGCGACTGGAGAGCGATGGTGGTGGCGTCGATCCAGTAGGCCTGGAGCTGATTAAAGACACCGCTGAGCAACTGGGCCGCGGTGGGCTGCTGGAGGAAAACGGTGGTGTTGCCGGAGACGACCCAGGCCTCGAGATTGGTAGGGACGTCGAGGTGCATGTCGGGGCCGGGGTCCTTCACGCCGGTGGAGCAGTTGTGGATGATGAAGCCCAGCTGGCCGCTGGTGATGCCGACGTCGTAGTAGGCGCCGTAGGTGTCGTATCCGGAGATGTAGTCCTCGGTGTTGCACCAGTTGCCGGTGGGGTCGCTGGTGGCGAAGAAGGGGTAGAGACTCCAGCCGGCGTAGTTGCCATCGGGGCGGTAGTAGTGGATGCGCGCATGGCCGGCGGGAATGGCGGGATCGGTGGCGTATTCGGTGACAGGCTGCGTGGTGTAGACAGTGAGGGCGCCGGAGATGACCCATGCCTGGCCGAACTGGTTGACCTGGAGATATTGATTGGGGCCCGGGTCTTTCACGTTGGCCTGGCAGTTGTGCAGGATGAAGCCGAGCTGGCCGCCGTTCAGGGTGGGGTCGGCGCCGACATCGTAGTAAGCGCCGTAGGTGTCGTAACCGGAGATGTAGTCCTCGGTGGTGCACCAGCTGCTGTTGGGATCGGTGCCGGCGCCGAAGGAGTAGAGGCTCCAGCCGCCGTAGTTGTTGTCGGGACGGAAGTAGTGAATGCGGACTTTGCCGGCGGGGATGGCGGGGTCGCTGGTTTGGATGGTGGGCGGCTGCACGGTTTGGAGCACGTTGCTGCCGGAGATCTGCCAGTATTCATTGCCCTGGGTGGCGGGGTTGGCGGATTCGTTGGGGCCGGGGTCCTTGGTGTTGCCCTTGTGGACGATGATGCCGACGTTGGAGGCGCCGCTGATGACGCCGATGTCGAAGTATGCGCCGAAGGTGTCAGTGCCGGTAACGGTGACGGGGCCGGCGCCAAAGTTATTGGGCTCGGTCGTGTCGCCGAATGCATAGATGGTCCAGCCGAGATAGTTGCCGTCGGGGCGGAAGTAGTGGATGCGGATGTCGCCGGCAGGAATGGGCGGATCGGCGGCGTGCACGAGGCAGGGAGAAACGAAGGTGAACAACGCGAGCAACATCAACCAGGCTCGGGGGGAGCGAAGCGAGATAGACATTTTCTGGTCTCCGAAAGAAGCGACCATCGGCGAGGACCGACGGGCTGGATTACTGGCTCAAGGTGTTGAAAATTGTGGCATGCAAGAGAACAGCGCAAGCGGGGGAGAGTTCTACCAAGGTGCCAAAACGAATTTCGCACATGCGCTGAGGGTCAATCGCCGCCAGCCGTCATTCGGGCGAGGCGCGCAACAAAGCGCATGGATTCGCCACGCACGAAGAGACACCAGCGGGCGCTGAGTTGTCAACAGCAAGGCGGGATGGTGGTGCTTATTTCGGCGCGGGCGGCGTCTCCAAAGGTGAGATGGTGACTTTGGTGCCCTTCGCAATGGCCGGATCCATGGCAGCGATGTCGGCGCGGTAGCTGACGGTATTGGCGGTGGGGAAGGAGGGGGGCGGTTTTTGCGTGACTTTGCCGGTGGCGGCCCACTCGGTTCCGCGCTGCAGGGTGGTGATGAAGCCGACGCAGCTCATGGCCATTGGATCGTGGCCCATGGCGGTATGGAAGATCCGGCCTTTTCCGTAGGTCAATGCAATGAGCATCGGTTCATCGTGCCCGCTCCCGGAATTGGCGGGATCGGAGTACGCAGTGGCCAGGACTGTCATGTTTTTGCCGGGACCGCGGAGGGTGCCGTAGAGCTCGTCGGGCGCGTGCATCCAGAGCGCGGGGAGGCCTTTCATGATGGGGTGCTGGGGGGCGCGGGCGGTGAGTTGGAAAGGGCGGCGGGCTCCATGGGCGCCGGCGTGTCCGGGAGCGGGATCGGAGACCAGCTTGCCGTCTTCGTAATACCACATGGGGCCGGCCTGTTCGGTGCGCTGACGCCAGCCGCCGATGCCGATCATTTCGTTGTAGGCAGGCCAGGAAGGAAACGCGTTGTCGGCGGCATGCACCACGACCAAACCGTTACCACTGCTGATGTACTGCTCGAATTGCTCGCGAAGGGGTTGCGGCCACTCCGGCGAATCGAGGTTCGACACAATGACTTTGTACCTCGCGAACTCGGGATGGAAGTTGGAGAAGTCTCCATCGGAAGGCGGGGCGGAGAGGACGGTGACCTGGAAAAGGCCGGTCTCCTCCAGCTCCGTTTTGAGTATGGGCGTGGTCAGCTTCCAGTTGTGATAAGCGCCGCCGCTCTGCCCGTCGAGGAGAAGAACCGGGATGGGGCTTGCGGAGCTGGCGGGGTGGGGCAGGAAGAGCGCGCTAAGAAACGCAAAGAAAGCGAGGTGCTTCATGGCTGGAGCCTTCCGTGGTGGAAATTTAAAACCGCTTAAGTAGTTCGATTTAGCAGCATGAAGGCTAATTTTCGGAAGGGCTGGTGTCAAACAGTAGTTTCGCTGGCGATCGGTTAGTGCGCGCGCAAAGTCGATGAATACGGGGTGAGGATTTTGCGCATTGCAGGGACTGACAACTCGCCCGCCGGGGGTCGCATCAGAATGCAAGTTATTCGGAGGGTCCCTACCTTGATGGTGCGTCTTGCGTTCTATATCGGTGGAGTTTCAGTGGCGTTGGCGGCGTGCGTGGTTTACCAGAGCAAGAGAAGAGCGATGCGGCGGGTGCCGGCGACTGAGGCGGCCGCGCTCCTGCAACGCGCGTGGGCCGATCATCACACGACGGCTTGATGCGCGGGGCAGCAAACTCAGGAATGTGCGTGGGAAGTTTTGCCCGGGCAGAATGCCGGGTGAGCGGGGAACTGTGTCGCCTAAAGAATCTGGGCAAATAAAAGGCGAATCGGCTAAAATCCCTCATGGACTTCCCCTCCGATCTATCCTGGGCTCACCCTGTCACTGCTGAGTGGTTTGTCACAAAATTCGGAACGCCGACCGAACCGCAGGTATGCGGCTGGCCGAGCATCCTGGCAGGGAATCCGACATTGATTTCGGCTCCGACGGGATCGGGGAAGACGCTCGCGGCGTTTCTGGTTTGTATCGACAGGCTGCTGCGGCAATCGATTGAGGGGTCGCTGCCGCCGTCGACGCAAGTGGTGTATGTTTCGCCGCTGAAGGCGCTCTCAAACGATATTCAGAAAAATCTGGACGGGCCCCTGGCGGAGATTCAGCAACTGGCTCTGGAGCGCGGCTACTTGTCGATGGGGATACGCACCGGAGTGCGGACCGGGGATACGTTGCCCAGCGAGCGAGCGGCCATGCTGCGCCATCCGCCGCACATCCTGGTGACGACGCCGGAGTCGCTTTACATCCTGTTGACAGCGGGCAAGAGCCGCGAGCAATTAAGGCGCGTGCACACGGTGATCGTGGATGAGATTCATGCCGTAGCGGACGACAAGCGGGGCGCGCACCTGGCGCTCTCCCTGGAGCGGCTTGAGGCCCTGGTGTGCGGCGAGAACAGGCTTGCGCCGGGCGCGTTTATCACCGGACTGATGATGGCGCCGCAGCGCATCGGGCTGTCGGCTACACAAAACCCAATCGAGCTGGTTGCGAAGTTTCTTACCGGGGTGGATGGGAAGCGCAAGGCGGCAACGATTGTTCAGCTGGGACAGCGGCGCACGATGGACATTGCTATCGAAGTGCCGGACGATGAGTTGACTTCTGTAACGTCGCACGCGATGTGGGAGGGGATCTTCGACAAACTCGCGGCTCATGCGCTGAATCACAGATCGACGCTGGTGTTTGTGAACACGCGCAAACTGGTGGAGAGGGTTTCGTTCGCACTCGGGCAACGGCTGGGGATCGAGAATGTGGCTGCGCATCATGGCTCACTGTCGCGCTCGCTTCGGCTGGATGCGGAGCAGCGGTTGAAGCGCGGCGAGATCAAGATCCTGGTGGCGACGGCTTCACTGGAACTGGGCATCGATATTGGGGACATCGACCTGGTGTGCCAGATTGCCAGCACGCGCGCGGTAGCCGTGGCGCTGCAACGCGTGGGACGAGCGGGACACTGGCGCGGAGCGATTCCAAAAGGCCGGTTATTTGCGACCACGCGCGACGATCTGCTGGAGCAGGCTGCGGTGATACGCAAGATGCGAGCAGGCGAATTGGACCTGCTTGAGATTCCGCCACAGCCTGTCGATGTGCTGATGCAGCAGATGGTGGCGGCATGCGGCGCGGAGTCCTGGGACAAGGCATCGCTGTTCGAAGTTTTTCGCCGGGCTTATCCTTATCGCGATCTGACGCCAGAACAGTTTGAAGAGTTAGTCGAAATTTTGTCGAACGGGATCGAGTCGAGCCGCGGGCGTTATGGAGCTTACCTGCTGCATGATGGAATACACGGCCAGTTGCATGCGCGGCGCGGCGCACGCATGATCGCGATTTCAAATGGCGGGGCGATTCCCGATACAGCGATGTTCAACGTCATCCTGGAACCGGAGGGCGTGCAAATCGCAACACTCGACGAGCACTTCGCGGTTGACTCCAGCCCCGGCGACGTTATTCTGCTGGGTAACACGAGTTGGCGCGTGCAGAGGATCGAAGCGGCGGGGCGCGTGCTGGTAGAAGATGCGCATGGCGCGCCTCCCAACGTGCCGTTCTGGACCGGCGAAGCGCCGCAGCGGACCAGCGTGTTGTGCGACGGCGTAAGCGAGTTGCGGGAGGAAATTGCCGAGCGCACCCCAAACGTAGTGCCTGGTTATCTTTCGCCCGCACACCCCGAAGTGTCGTCCGTAATGGCCTGGCTGATGGAAGAGTGCGGCATCTGTTCCTTTGCGGCGCAACAACTGATCGCCTACATTGTCGCGGGGCGAGCGGTGCTGGGAGCCGTACCGTCGAAGACCACGATTATCGCCGAGCGGTTCTTTGACGAAGGCGGCGGCATGCAGCTTATTCTGCATGCGCCTTTCGGAGGACGCATCAACAAGGCGTGGGGACTGGCGCTGCGCAAGCGGTTCTGCCGCGGATTCAACTTTGAGCTGCAGGCAGCGGCAACGGACAACGGAATCAATATTTCGCTTGCAGAACAGCATAGCTTTCCTTTGTCGGATGTGTTTCAGTTTCTAACTGAAGTTACAACCAGGACGCTGCTGGAGCAGGCGTCGATTGCGTCGCCGATTTTCAAGACGCGCTGGCGGTGGGCTGCGAACCGGAGCCTTCAACTGCTACGAACGTCAAAGGGCAAGCGCATCGCGCCGCAGGTGCAGCGCACGCGCTCCGACGACCTGATGGCGAGTGTATTTCCTCAAGCCGCGGCGTGCTTCGAAACCATCGTGGGCGATATTCAAATTCCCAATCATGCACTGGTTCGCGAAGTGATGCAGGACGTGCTGCAGGAGGCAATGGATCTCGAGGGGCTGCTGGGCGTGTTGCGCGGAATGAAGGACGGAAACATCCGCTGCCTTGCTGTGGACACGCCGGTGCCATCGCAATTCGCGCACGAATTGTTGAATGCAAATCCGTATGCATTTCTGGATGAGGCCGGCCTTGAGGAACGGCGTGCGCGTGCGGTTTCGCTGCAAAACGGGATTCCGGCGAGCGTGCTGGAGCGGGCCGGGAAGCTGGATGCGCAATCCATCGATACAGTGCGCGCCGCATGCTGGCCAGATCTTCGCGATCATCACGAGCTGCACGATCTGCTCATGAGCCTGGTCGCTTTTCCACTGTGGATGCTGGAGGCCGACCGTTGCACGCATTGGCTGGAGTTTTACGAAAGGCTTGCGCGCGACGGCCGCGCCCAAGTTGTGGACTGCAAGGGCACACCATGCTGGATGGCTGCGGAGCGAAGCGGTTTCATACGAGTGCTGTGGGGCTCACAGAGCGTTGAGGGCGTAAGCAAAGAAGACGCCGCGAAGAAGTGTGCCCAGGGGTGGCTGCAGATTCTGGGGCCGGTCACCGTGAACAAATTGGCGCAGATGCTATCGCTCGATGCGGCACTCGTGTACCAGGCATTCATCGCGATGGAGGTGCAGGGCCTGCTGATGCGCGGCAGTTTCGAGAAGCCCGCAGCAACAGACGAATACGAGATCGAATGGTGTGAGCGGCGAATTTTGCAGCGCATCCATAAACTCACGATCGGAACGAAACGCAAGCAGGTAGAAGCGGTGCCGTCCGCGACGTTTATGCGATGGCTGCTGGGATGGCAACATATGGCGCCGATGACGCACCTTGCCGGAGAAGAGGGCGTGCTGCAGGCACTTTCAAAGCTGGAAGGTTTTGAGGCTCCCGCGATTGAATGGGAGCGAACGCTGCTGCCCGCGCGCGTTGCCGAGTACGATCCGCGCTGGCTCGACCAGCTTTGTCTCTCCGGCGCGGTGGGTTGGGGCCGCGTATCGCCGCATCCGGCATTCAATGCGGGCGATGGAACAGGACCGCGCCGCGTGATCCCCACGAATGCAGCGCCGATTACGTTTTACGTGCGCGCATCGGCGACGTGGTTGATGCATGCGCTCGCGGATCAATGCGTGGAAGAGAACAAGCTCAAAGCTGCGTTGACCGCGGATGCCCTGCGTACCCTGGAGTTTCTGAAGCAGCGGGGAGCATGTTTCGCAGAAGACGTGCAACGGATGCTGAGCTTCACGCGACAACAGACGCAAAGTGCATTGTGGGAACTGGCCGCGGCGGGCCTGGCGGCTGCCGACGGATTCGATCAACTGCGCGCGATGATCGATCCGGAGCGCAAACCGGTGGCGAGAACGACTACCGGCAAATTGCGCTGCGCTGCGGGCCGGTGGTCGCTGTTCAGCGCGGACATGCCGAAAGTGGCGGATCCGCTGGAGGAAGCGCGACGTACGGATGCGGCGGTGGAATCCGCAGCCCGCATGCTGCTGGCGCGTTACGGAGTGGTGTTCCGCGATTTGGTTGCGCGCGAATCGAATATTCCGCGATGGGGCGTATTGCTGCGCATGTTGAGGCGACTTGAAGATCGCGGCGAGGTGCGTGGAGGGCGCTTCGTGAGCGGGTTTAACGGCGAACAATTCGCTTTGCCGGAGGTAGTCGAGAGTCTCCGCGATGGCAGAAACCGGAGCGTGCACGAGAGCATTGCAATTGCCGGCGCCGACCCGTTGAACCTGATCGGCATTCTCATTCCCGGGGAGCGCGTGCCCGCGGTCCCGGGGCGGTTCGTCCTGTATAACGAGGGGGCGGCGCAAGAGAAGGATGCACAAACTATCGATGTGCCGCCGATACGCACGCATCGCAGGCGACCGGTCGGTCCTCGGATAACGCCGGTGGCGATTGCGCAACCGACCGGATCTCTGCGTCTCTTTTGATACACTGCGCGAGTGAAACGGGAGGATTACGATGCGCAGACTTATGATCGGCATTTGCTTATTATTTGTTTGTGCTTCCGGGTTATTGCATGGACAACAGCAATACTTTCAGAACTGGCCGGAGAACGCCGACCCGCACAAGATAGGAGACAGGGTCGCTGCGCGCTTTGTGGAGAGTGCGCACATGACGCCTATCGTCTATCCCGAAGTGTGCGCATGGTATGGGGCCCTGACTTATTCTGAAGTTACAAAGAACAGCGCATTGCAGACGCAGCTTCAGGCTCGTTATCAACAGTTGCTTACTCCGCAATCGCAGGCGCTGATTCCGGACAAGGAGCATGTGGATTTCGAAATCTTCGGCGTGGTTCCGTTGCAGATTTCAATGGAAACGAAAGATGCGGCTACGCGCGACATGGGGTTGCACTTTGCCGAAAGGCAGTGGAGCAAGCCGCAGCCGGACGGGCTCTCCGGCGAAACGCGCTACTGGATCGATGACATGTATATGATCACGATCCTGCAGATGGAGGCCTATCGGGCGACCAGGGAACAGAAATATCTTGATCGTGCTGCCAACGAGATGGTCGCTTATCTGCGCAAGCTGCAACAAGGGAATGGTTTGTTCTATCACGCGCAGGATGTGCCGTTTTTCTGGGGAAGGGGCAACGGCTGGGTGGCGGCGGGCATGACAGAGATCTTGATTTCGCTGCCTGACAGTCATCCGCAGCGCGCGGAGATTTTGGCCGCTTATCGCAAGATGATGGCGGAATTACTGAAGGATCAGAGTTCTGACGGAACGTGGCGGCAATTGATCGATCATCCCGAATCATGGGAGGAGAGTTCTGCAACGGGCATGTTTACGTTCGCGATGGTGGAGGGTGTTCGCCACGGCTGGCTGGCCGGGGAATCTTACGGGCCCGCGGCGCGGAAGGCATGGATCGCATTGGCGGGATTTGTGGATCAGAATGCGGACGTGACCGGCGTCTGCATGGGCACCAACAAGGAAAATAGTTACGACTACTATCTAGCCCGCCTGCGCAAGACAGGCGATTTTCACGGACAGGCGCCGGTGCTATGGGCCGCAAGGGCGCTGCTGGAGCCATAAACCTGGTTGAACGCTAAGTGGGAGGGGAGTCAGTGCCTGTAGG
Source organism: Occallatibacter sp. (assembly GCA_036488735.1). Lineage (GTDB taxonomy): Bacteria > Acidobacteriota > Terriglobia > Terriglobales > Acidobacteriaceae > Telmatobacter. The sequence goes on along the minus strand of DASXHC010000033.1, from coordinate 167,335 downwards.
CTCTTCGACTTTGAGTACCTGGTCGACACGCGGCGCATCGAGGCGCTGCACGATTCCGCTGGGCCATTTGATTTCGACATGGCTGAGTTTTGTTTCCGGTCCGAGGCCGAAGTGAACCCGGCGATCGCTGGAAGACATGAACCCCACGCTGGTGGTTGCGTGGTTAAAGAGGTTTCGCCCTGAAGCCGTAACCACTTTGATCGATGCACCGATGCCGTCCCGATTACTTTTATGGCCTCGCAGATCGAACATGATCCAGTGATTCGGAGTAAGTGCATTGTTGATGAGGATGCGGGGTCGTTCGCCCAGCGAGGTAACGACCAGGTCCATAAATCCATCGTTGTTGAGATCGACGAAGGCGGATCCCCGCTGGTAGCCGACGAATGAAAAGTCCGGACCCATCCTGGCGGTGACGTCAACCAGCGACTTGCCATCCTGATTTTCGAACATGGTGTCGTGCTGGCGGGATGACGCCGCCAGGTTGTCAACATCTCCATTGGCGGAGTAGATGTCTTTCCATCCATCGTTGTTGTAGTCGATAAAGCCGATGCTCCAGCCGGACAAGTTGCGGCTGAGCGCGCCGAGCTTGCTGGTCCAGGTTATATCAGTGAAGGATTTGGCGGCTTCGTTCTTCAAGAGGCCGAATACCTGGCCGGATAAGTCGTTGTAGAGCACGTCGACGTATCCGTCGTTATCGAAATCCTTGGCGTCGGATCCCATGCCGGAAACGGACTGCCCCTGGCTATTGTAGGCGACTCCCAATTCGAGGCCGCGTTCCTCGAATGTTCCATTACCACGATTGATAAAGAGAAAATTCGGTTCGGTGTCATTGGCGACGAAGACGTCCATCAGGCCGTCATTGTTGAAGTCGGCGATGGAGATGCCCATGCCTTTGCCGAGAGATTTACCGATGCCGCTGGCTTCAGTAACATCTTCAAACTTGCCGTTACCCAGGTTGTGATAGAGGCGCGACTCGATGCTTTTGTACACGGTGGGACTGCAGTACTCTTCTTTCTGCGCATCCATGAAGCACTGCTTGTCGGTTTGCGGCGTCCAGGTCGTGTAATTCGTGACGAGGAGATCAAGCCGGCCATCGTTATCGTAGTCGAACCAGGCTGCGCCGACGCTGAGCACATTGGCAGGTTTGTGCTCGAGCCCTGAACCCGCAGTGACATCCGTGAACGTGCCATCGCCGTTGTTATGGTAGAGCGTATTGGGGCCGGCATTGCAGATGAATATGTCGGAATGGCCGTCGTTGTCGTAATCGGCGACTGCCGTACCGAAGCAGAAACCAAGATTCGCTCCGCTCAAGCCGGCTTTTGCCGTGACATCCTCAAAGGTCCCGTCGCCGTTATTGTGAAGCAGGCAGTTGTAAAAGGCAGGCGTGGTCTTTTTCAGTTCAGGCAGCCTGGCTCCGTTAGTAAAGAAGAGATCCATGCGGCCGTCGTTGTTATAGTCGATGACCGCGACTCCGCCGCACATGGGCTGGGGAAAGTACTTTCTTCCCGTGAAGTCGTTGTTACTGCGATAGGTGAAGGGCGAACGCCCGGCTATATCAGTGAACCAATAAGTCGGCCTGGACGATGCGGGACCACTTAGATGCCGGGAAGACTGCGCGCTCGCCTGGTTGGCGAGACCGGCCGTGCCGATTCCGAACCATCGTTGCAAGGCAATGCCCGTAATTCCCTTGGCGATGCGGGAAAGGATGGTTCTTCGAGGCATGGCATGCGTAATGGGGTCGGCGGGCAATTTGATCTCTGGAGCGTGGACTCTGAGATGCCATTCTATTGTTCGCATACTGACTTGGCAACGATCGCAGTCGCGAGGATATATCGCTGCAAGGATGAAGGCATGTAGATGAATAGGATGGCCGGGTGAAATACTGGGTTGATCGAGGCTTGCGAGTGAGACGGGCGAATCACTTCACCGGGGTGGCGGCGGGTTTGCTTTTGCTGGGGGGCGCGGCCCTGGCGCAGACAGGAGCAAGCAGCTATGAACGGACGCTGCTCGCGATTCAGGAACAGATACAGAATCGGAATTTCGCGGCTGCGGAGGCGCTGGCGACGCAGGCGGAGCGTGCGTTTCCGGCCAATGGTGGAATTGAAAATCTCAAGGGAGTCATCGCGATTCAGCAGGGCCGTGCGGAAGAAGCGGAGAGGGACTTCGTAGCGGCGGTGCGGCACAGTCCGCGACTGGCGAGCGCTTACTTGAACCTGGGCCGCTTGTATCGAGAGAACCCGGGGCACGATCGCGATGCGGAAGCCAAGGCGCTGCGCGCTTATGAAAAGGCATTGACGATTGCGCCGGAGAACGCCGAGGCCAATTACAACGTGGCGGGATTACTGATGCATACGGGCAAATACGAGCGCTCGCTGGAGCACAGGTCGAAGCTCAGCCAGGAAGAACAGCAAAGTGTAGGGATGCTGGTTGTGGCATGCGCCGATGAGGCGGCGCTGGGACACAAGGTGGACCTGGAACGGCACGCTGAGGCATTGGCTGCGCAAGCGGATCTGGCCGAGGCCGATGTTATAGAAGCAGTGCCTGCGCTGCGCACCGCGCGGAGAGCGGATTTGATTGAAACATTGCTGAGTGCGGCGGCGGCGCACCAGTCTCTGTCTGCGGCGGGGTTGCGCATGCTTGGGCTGGCCGAAGAAGCGATGGGACAATTGCCTCGGGCGCAGGACGCGCTGGAGCGCGCTTTCGCTGCCGACAGCGCTTCGGTTGCAACGTTGTCGGACCTGGCGCGGGTGGCGGAGGAGCGAAAAGACCTGAAAGGCGCGCTCGGCTACCTGGCGCATGCCCGCGATCTCGAGCCCAGGAACGCGGAATACAGTTATCAATTTGGATTGATCTGCGCGAAGATGTCGTTGTTGTCGGAGGCGCACAAGGCGTTGGAAGAAGCAGTGCAGATGAATCCCGAAAATCCAGACTACAACTATGCGATGGGTGTAGTGACGGATTCTGCGAAGGGCCCGAATGATGCGCTGCCGTACCTTGAGAAATTTCACGCGCTTCGACCGGCGGATGCCAAGGGGATCCTGGCATTGGGAACGACATCGTATCGCGCCAAAGATTTCGATGCGGCATCAAAGTGGTTGAAACAGGCGGAAACACACGTGGAAACTGCAGCGGCGGCGCACTTCTATCTGGGACGAATCGCGCGACAGAGAGGACAGTTCGACGAGGCGCAGGACGAATTAGTGCAGGCGGACAAGCTTGGCCCGAATCAGCCGGAGGTGCTGGCCGAGACAGGTCAGCTCTATCTGCAACAGAAGAAGTATCCAGATGCCGAGAAAGCATTGGATCGCGCCGCGGCGCTGGACCCGGAAAGTTACGCCGCAAATTTCGGCTTGCTGCAACTGTATGCGCGGACGGGCGATCCGAGGCGTGAAGAGCAGTCGAAACGATTCGACGCGATCAAGGCGAAGAATGAAGAGCAGTATCGCGAAACGTTGCGGGTGCTTGAGATTCGTCCCGACGGGGCGAAGCCGGATCAGCCTTAGAATCGTTGTTGCGCACGGAGCGCCAGTCCGTGAGCAACGGAGGTGAATTCGTTGCCGCCGCGGATGCGATCGCGTCCGAAGCGGCTGGCAAAAATGGTACGCACGGCAGGGACGAATGAGGTTCCGCCGGTGAGAAAGACGCGATCGACTTCGCGGGGATGGATGCCTGTTGATTTCAGGAGCGAGTCGACCGATTGCGCAATGGCGTTCAGATCGTCGGCGATCCACGTTTCGAATTGGCTGCGGGTAACGGGAATGCGCAGGTTGAGGCCGCCGTCATGAAACTGGAACTCGGCACTCTCGGCGCGGGACAGCGCGAACTTCACTTGCTGGACGGCGCGATGAAGCTGATAGCCGAGGTCCTCGTCAACGATGGCGATGAGGGCTTCGATCTTTTCCGGCTCGAGGGCGCGGATACGAGCACTCTTTAGAATCTCCCTGACGTTGTTGGTGCGGAGAAACGAGAGATAGTGCCAGCGCTCGAGGTTGGCATAGATCCATGCGGGAACAGCGGGCAGAAGCTTATTGAGGGAGCGCGCTTCGGAATCAGATCCCAGCGCAGGGGAGACCAGTTTGCGAATGATGCGCGCATCGAAGGCGTCGCCGGCGAGTCCCAGACCGCTATAGCCAAGCATGCGCCGCGCCGCGTTGCCGCCTGTACGTGCGCCGGGGCCGACGCGGAGCAAGGAAAAATCACTGGTGCCTCCCCCGAAGTCGCCGATAAGGATCAACTCATCGTGATCGAGAGTGGATTCGTAGGCGTAGGCGGCCGCGACCGGCTCCAACTCGAATTCAACGTTTTCAAAGCCGGCGATGGTGAATGCATCGCGCAAGCGCGCCACGGCGAAATCATCGTCTTCATCGGATTCGGAACCCACGAAGCGCACCGGGCGGCCCACCACCGCGTTCCGCAAATGTTGTTCGAACTGCCGCTCAGCATGTTTGCGCAGGTCACTCAACATGCGGGAGATAAGTTCTTCCAACTTATGACGGCGGCCGAAAATCTCGGTCCCTGAAAGCGTGCGGCTGGCGAGATGAGATTTGAGCGACTGAATAAGGCGGCCCTTCTCTTCTGCTTCGAGATAACGCTCAATGGCGTCCGGACCGCTGAAACCATGGGTTCGCTTAGCGCCCCCGGCGGATTTGTGCTGTTCGAAATAGAGCACGGAACGGAAGGAAAAAGTCTCCGCACCCGCGAAGATGAACGAGGCGAGTTGGGGCGGGGCCCCTGGCGCAACAAGCGCCACGGAGCTGTTTGTGGTCCCAAAATCGATGCCAACAGATTCCAACAGATGAGTCCCTTTGGGCCTGATATCGGCCGATCGGTTGATTCAGCGTCAAGCGCTATTCAGCATATCCGGCCCGTTGTTCTTCACATTTCCAACCTGCGGATTGCATGGTGCGGCAGACATCTGCTCCGCCTCAAACGGGCGCAGCAAATCGACCGGCGGCTGGTCGTTTTCACGATCGAGCCATCGATCGTAGTCCCGGGGATGAAGAATGACGGGCATCCGGGTGTGAACCTTTGCCATGAGTTCGTTGGCATCGGTGGTGATAATGCTGAAGGATTGGAGCCAGCTTCCATCGGGCGCTTTCCATGCATCCCAGAGGCCCGCAAAGGCGAAGGGCGCATGGTTCACCATTTGAAATGCGAAGGGTTGACGGGTCTTCGAGTCGAGGCGTTTCCATTCGTAAAATCCATCGGCGGGGACGAGACAGCGGCGCTTGATGAAGGGCGTGCGCCAGGTGGGACTTTTCTGGATGCCCTCGGCCTTTGCATTGATGGTGGAGATGCCCTTGACGTCGGATAATTGCTTTGTGAAGAACGGGACGAGGCCCCAGCGCATGAGCACCAATTCGCGCTGGCGGCTCTCGCGGGAGTCGCGAATCACGGGCTGAAACGTGGTGGGAGCGATGTTGAAATCCCAGTCGGGCAGGACGAGGTCGAATGGGATTTCGCCGAGGCGATAGGCCTCGGCGATTCGCTGCTTGTCTGATCGCCGGTAATATCGCCCGCACATTCAAGTAGGCTAAATCAACCGCGCCGTGTTGCGCAGCGTTACCAGCTGTCCTTCGCCTTCTGCCGCTTTGACCAGAGGACCGCGACTAACTGGTGGATATCTTCACTAACTGATGGATATCTTCGTCCCTGAGAAGATGCTTCCACGCACGCATATCGAGCGCCGGCAGCCTGCTTGATCCGAGCGCGATCGCACGCGACGTGGAACGCATGGCTCTCGTCAGGCGATCGAAACTCGCCGTCGCATGCAGCGAATCCGGGGAATGGACCTGTAGGTTCCTATTCCGTTGCCGGCAAGATGGCGCCATTTGTCACCGGAGCTCGATTCGCGGCACTCAACATCAGGCCGAGTTGTTCGCTCCAGGCACCGAAATGCTTGTTCGACATCGCGATTGAGCCTTCCGCCCGGTCCCGGCCCACATTCACGTTGTCAAGCCGCACTTGCAGGTCTTGCGGCAGGCCGGCTCGCTGCGTAGCTTCCTCCGCAAACAAGCTTCTGAACAGGGCGGCCTTCTGCGCGAAGTATGCTTCGCCGCGTTCGCTTTTGGCAAAGATCGAGAAATCAACCCGAATGTTGGGAGCAAAGTGGGCCCCCACCATGAGAACATCGGCCCCCTCCATCAAGCGTGCCCAGGAAGACTGCGATCGCGCAAAGACTATATTGTGGGTGCGATTCGGCCGCGGCATCATCAGATTCCACGAAGTCACATCCGGGCGCAAAAGGCGCAAGCGTTCTTCGAGTATCGGGTCGGGGAGCGCGTGCCCGGCGTACCGCTTCAGTGACTCTGCGACGAATGCCTGGGTTCCGAACAGCGCGATCTTGTTGTCCAGAATGATGAGCCAGCGGGTGTCGATCATGTTTCCCTGTTCGCGCGCAAAGGGCTTGATGATCAATACTTTTTGACCCAGCAATTCGGTGGACGGGGCTCCGTTCTGTTCCGCTGCTTCGAAAATGCGTTTCCTGTCGAGATTACCCGCTACCAGGAGAAGGTGTTCGCTGAGATCCCCCCCGGATGGCGAGGCAGCCACTTCAATAATTTCGTTGTACACTCTGCCCGTATCTACCCCGGCCAACGCAAGCCAATCGTCCAGATCCAGCCGGTTATTGCGCGTGGTCAAGAAAAGGTGTCCGGCCGCGGATAGCTCGTGCCGGTTCTCCAGGCCTGCCACAATTTCCGCCCCGGGTGGAACCAGCGAGAGTAATCTGCTGCCTGACGGTGACGAGAATCCACAAGTGGCTGCAAAGCCGCTCAAAAGGAGGAGCAAAACGGAACGTGCGAAGCAGGGTTGCATATTGTCCCTCTCCATGCCGCAAAGCCCTTGGTCGATCAGGAGAAGTCCGCTTGTCTCTTGACGAATACCGTCCTTGCTCCGGTCCACTTAGCTGTTGGCAAAACCTGTCTGCTGTATTTGGAATTTGAGCGTACGCGCCTTGAGGGCAGTTGGGTGTGACTCAGATCACTCTCCAAGCAGCCGGCTTTGACCGTCTGATTCGGCCGCACGTGCAACCGCCAAACCCTTTGTTAAGCGAAATCTGGAGGCGCGCCCTCCTTGGCCCGCCGCGGGAAGATGGGCAAATCGGGTTTTTGGCCGGACGCTTCTCCGCGTTCCTCCAGATCCCCTCCCTGCGCCACAGTCGCAAGACGGGTAAACTGGAGACAGGGCTTTTCCCTTCCGGACGTTACCTTTGCCGCACTCGCTCATCGCCAAACTGAACCCTGAACAACGCGCCGCCGTTGAGGCCACGGAGGGCCCCCTGCTCATCCTTGCCGGGGCCGGCTCCGGCAAGACGCGCGTCATCACCAGCCGCATTGCGTGGCTCATTCAGGAAAAAGGCGTAGCGCCTGACTCCATCCTCGCCGTGACCTTCACCAACAAGGCCTCCAAGGAGATGGGCGAGCGCGTCGACAAACTCCTGGGACATTCCACGCTCGCCAAGCCTCTGATCGCGACCTTCCATTCGCTGTGCGTGCGCATGCTGCGCCGCGATATCGAGGCCCTCAAGGTCAACGGCGAAGGGCTCACCCGCTCCTTTGCCATCTACGATGAGAACGACCAGTCCGGCATCGTGAAGCAAATCATGCGCCGCATGGGCCTCGACACCAAGCAGCTCACCCCGCGCACCGTCCTTGGCCGCATCTCCTGGGCCAAGAATCACATGGTCGATCCCCAGGAATACTACCTCGGCTCCAAGGATCCCAACGGCGAACGCATCGCCCACATCTACCAGTCCTACAAGACCGAACTGCGCAAGAACAATGCCATGGATTTCGACGACCTGCTGCTCGAAGCCGTGCGCCTGCTCAAGGTCTCGTCCGCCACCCGCGAAAAGTACCAGCGCCGTTACCGCTACATTCTCGTCGATGAGTACCAGGACACCAACCGCCCCCAGTACGAAATGATGAAACTGCTGGCCGGGGAAGCAAAGAACGTCTGCGCCGTGGGCGACGAAGATCAGAGCATCTATTCCTGGCGCGGCGCCGATATCCGCAACATCCTGGAGTTCGAAAAGGACTTTCCCAACGCCCGCATCGTGCGCCTGGAACAGAACTACCGCTCCACCCAGAACATTCTTGAAGCCGCCGGGGCCGTCGTGGCCAACAACCTGCGCCGCAAAGGCAAAAAGCTCTGGACCGATCGCCAGGGCGGCTCGCTCATTGGCTTTTACGAAGCGCCCGACGGCGAAAACGAAGCTCTCTTCATCGCCGACAAGATCCAGAAATTCCTGCGCGAAAGCAGCACATCCGAAAATGACAGCCCGGAGCAGGGACACTGCGCCGTGCTCTATCGCACCAACTCGCAATCCCGGCTGGTGGAAGAAGCCCTGCGCCGTTACAACATCCGCTACACCATGGTGGGCGGATTCAGCTTCTACGAGCGCGCCGAGATCAGGGACCTGCTCAGCTACCTGCGCCTGGTGCGCAATCCGCATGACTCCATGGCGCTGAATCGCGTCATCAACACACCCACGCGCGGCATCGGCAAAACCACCCTTGAAACCCTGGAACGGCTGGCCCTTGAAACCGGTAGCTCCACCTGGGACGCGATCGCCGCGGCTATCAACAACAAGCTGATCCCGACGCGCGCGCTCATGGCTCTGGATTCGTTCCGGACCCTCCTCCTCGATGCGCAAGCCATGATGGACCCCGACTTTGCCGGCAAACTCGCGGCCGACATCGGTGCGCCCGTTGTCGAGGACGGCGATACCGATTTCAGCTTCGGTGCGGCGGAACCGTCGGAGAGTGAAAAGGAGCAGCTCGCGGACACATTGGAGTCTGCCTTCGAATTCAACTTCGGCGGCAACGAAAATCAGCTCCCTCTCCTCGACATGGCCAGCTTCTCCCCCTTCGCCGAAGCCCCCAAGCGGCCCTTTCTCAAAATGCCGGCGAAACCAGAAGCACGAGAGTCTCGCACCTCGGAACCGTCAAAATCCAAAACCGGGGTGCCCCAGGTCTCGAATTTGAGGCCTGGGATGGATGCTCCCCCTGCGACTGATCCCGACCAAAACGAAGAAGGGACTGGAAAGCCATTCCGCGCTCCCGGCGACGCCGCCACCCTTCCCGAGCTCATTCGCTTCCTCATCGACCGCACCGGCTACATCAAGGCCCTCGAAACCGAAGGATCCCCTGAAGCCTTCAGCCGTATTGAAAACCTGAAGGAACTCGCCAACGCCGCCCACGACGCCGAAGTCCGCGGCGAAACCCTTGCTGATTTTCTCGACCACGCCGCGCTGGCCTCCGACACCGACCAGTACGATCCCGACGCGAAGGTTACGTTGATGACCCTGCACGCCGCCAAGGGTCTCGAGTTTCCGCTGGTATTTCTCGCTGGAATGGAAGAAGGCCTCTTCCCCCACTCGCGCACCCTCAACAATCCCGAAGAGCTCGAAGAAGAGCGCCGTCTCTGCTACGTGGGCATGACCCGCGCCATGAACACCCTTATCCTCTCGCGCGCCCATTACCGCCGCCGCTACGGCAACGATGCTCCCGAAATGAGCATCCCCTCGCGCTTCCTTGAAGAAGTGCCGAATGCACTCATCGAAAACCTGGGCGCCACGCGCGCGCCCGCCTGGGCCAACGTCCGGTACGGCACAAGCTACGGCAATGCCTATGGGGCGGGGCGCCGCTCCAGCTCAACCGATGAATTTGAAACCCGTCACTATAACTATGAAGACGAGAGCCAGGAAGCACCTCGACTCGCCGGCAGTGGATCGGGCCATGCCAGCTCCAAAAGCAACAAGCCCTTCGTCGCATCGTGGATGACGCCCAAGCCTGGCCCGTCTCAACCTGCGCCCGGCACTCCCCCGGCGTCAGACACTTCTCCGAAAAGTGAAAGCCCGGAAGGCCATTCGATCGACAACATCGCGCGTTTCTTCGGCGGCAAGGCAGGCGCGCCCAAGCCCGGCGCTTACGCACGCCCCCGGATGGACATCCCCGCAACCACCGGCGCCACCGAACTCAAAAAAGGCCAGCGCGTCCGTCACAGCAAGTACGGGGACGGCACCGTTCTCATTCGCGAAGGCGACGGCGAAGACGCCAAGCTCACCGTCATGTTCACGCGCCACGGCATGAAAAAGCTGATGGAAAAATTCGCCAACCTCGAGAAGATCTAGCCGGCCCCGCGCAGACCATCACCAGCTGTATGTGTATCCGACGCTGGTCGTCGTGTACCAGGGCACTGTCACAACCTTGCTATAGCTTTCCTGAATCCATACCGAACTTTTGCGACTCAGGTGGACGATGGCTCCCAGCGAAAGACCGGTATCCAGCCGGTTCTGCACGCGGCCGTTTCCCGTATAACTCGTGATGCCCTCTTGTATCCAGGTATAACCGGTGACCGACTTCGTTCGCGGCAGGGAGAAATTTTTCATCACGCCAGCCTGCTCGGAGTGCTCGCCAAAATTGGTGTGAAAGAACCCATGGCTGCCGCTGTTCTCATAGGTGTACGCCACGGTCAACTCATCGCCGATCGGATCTTTCTTGAGGAAAGCAAAAGTATGTCCGAGGCCAACGTTGTAGTTAGCGCGTGTCACCAGTCCAGGCCGGTCAAAGTCCGATCCGAACATCACAAACAAGTCGGTCGAGGTTCCTTCCGAATCTTCCGCGGATGCGCCGGAACTCTGCGCCGCTGCCGATCCCGCATGGGCGCAGAGGGCTGACGGTTGACTCAGCGCGAGTGTCACCGATGCTCCCAGCAACGTTATTAAACGGGAAAGAGACCGCGTTTTAGAGAGCGCGAGAAGCCTCTTCACGGAGTCCATCATCCCCGGAATATAAGAGACCCTGAGTGAACAAGGCATGAAGATCGCCCAGGCGTGAACGCCGATCCATCGTTGAACCGGACCGTCCTGTCGCCTCTAAAACCGCGTCGCACCAAACGACGCGCGCTCTGCCGTGCCACCCACTAAATTCAGCTTCAGGAAGAGTGTCGATATCTTCGCTTCCCCTGTCAGGAGGACACCATGGGCCCCGTCACAACTCCCGCGCCGGTTAAGACAACCAGCCTTCTGCCCGCCATCCTTGTAGGCGGTGGCGTCGCCGGCACCTTCGATTTGATCTCTGCCTTCGCGACCTTTGGCTTCAACATGCCCCGCGGCATCGCCGCAGGCCTGATTGGCCGCCAGGCAGTGCAAAGCGGCGGAGCCGCCTTCACGTGGACCCTGGGCGTCTTCCTCCACTACTTCATCGCATTCTCCGCCGCTGCTGTCTACTGCTTCGCCAGCCGCAAGCTCCCCTTTCTCAAGGAAAACTTCGTCGTCTGCGGCCTCTTCTACGGCATGGGCTTCTACCTTGTGATGAACCTCATCGTCCTGCCTCTCTGCGCGCTGCATCTCGCCGGCCCCTACCAGTTGCGTGGCCTGTTGATCGGCTTGCTGTTCCATATGTTCCTAATCGCCCTACCCATCTCCCTCAGCCTCCGCATGCTGTCGGGCGATAAAGGGACCCTTTACGATCCCGCCAACCTTCCGCTTCAGCCCTGAGACGCCTATCGCCTCTGCCTACCTGGTCGCTATCTCCACCAACTCGACGCGACGGTTCTTGGCTCGCCCCTCCTCCGTCTTGTTGCTGGCCACGGGTGCCGAGGATCCATCCCCCACCGCGATCAATCGCGAGTGGACGATCCTGTGTTCCGTCACCAGTGCGCTCACGACCGCCTGCGCCCGCGCCTGCGACAAGGTTTGGTTCGCATTCACATCGCCCGCCATGTCCGTGTGGCCCACCACCAGTACCTTGAGCGAAGGATTCGCCTTCATCAGCTTGGTAATCTCGCTCAAGGCATCTTCCGATTCCGGCTTCAGCTGCGATTTGCCGGTATCGAAATAGATCCCGTAGATCGCCACGCTGCCCGCGTCCTTGATGCCATCGGCCATTGCCGACGCATCCATCGTCACTTCCTGCTTCATGGCCTGCTTCTCCACCACCACCATGGTGATGAACATGCCGCTGGGAATGTTCGAAGTCGACACCGCGACCCATCCCTCTTTCTCTCCCTGCTTCAACCGGATGGTGGTCGCATCCTCGCCTTGGTAGAGCACCTGGCCGCCGGCCGCGCGCGCCGCGTTCTGGTAGTTGCGCAGAATCTGTACCGGGCTCGGCATGTTTGCGCCGCCCTTCAGATTGAAGCGGAAATCGATGCGATGGCCCTCGACGGCCTGCTCTTTCGAGTGTGTGCCTTCCTTCACGTTGAAGTTGTACGTGTCGAATGCCTGTTCCTGGTACTCGGCAATGTAGTAGCCCGGCATGCGCGTGATGCCCGGGTAGTCCTTCGATCCCGCCACATCCTCCTGGGCGCGAACCGCAACCGCTGACGCCGCGATTGCAAAAACAAAAAGCAAAATACGCAATACGAATTTCATGGGTCCTCTCCTGTTTTGACTTTGTTGCCTCCATCGGGCGCGCGCTGCGAAGGAGCGCGGTTCTGCAAAATGGCGATCAATGGTTCGTCTGCTTGACCGTGACATCGCCCTTCGATTTGCCGGTTTTCAGGTCCGTGGAGCCCGACCCATGCACTTCCACCGACATCTCGCCATGACCGCTCATGCCGTTGTCGTCCCACACTCCCGTGGCCTGTGTCGGACAATTTGCCGGCGGCGCCACCTGCGCCTCCGCCGGCTTCTCAAAGTGAATTTCCTTCACCTCGAACATCTGCATGGGCGCGCCGTTCGGCATCATCATCTGCGCCTTCACGGCAAAATCGCCCTTTTCCGCCATCCAGATTCGCGTCTTCGCGTCGCCGCCTTCCGATTCGAGAATGCGCGCCGGTATCCCGTTCACGCTCTCTTTGGGTAAGTCGGCTTTGCGCATTTTTGCTAGCTCGTCCGCCGGTGGCGGCGGCATCGCCAGCGGATCGTAACCACCCGGCATGCGCGTCACGTTGAACGTCATCCACGAACACGCTTTGTGTTCCGCATCCAGGGTGTAGGTTTTGTGGTTCTGCATATCGAACCACCGCTTGATGTGCGCGCCCGTTGTCTGCCCCGGCCGGGGGGCCATTTGGATGTCGGCGAATTCCCGCGCTCCCACGCGGTACACCTTCACCTGTGCCGCCGTTCCCGTGAACATCGATTCCACGGTCATCATCGAGGTGACGGTCAGGGAGTAATCCTGAGGCGGAGATTGCTGCGCTGGGAGAGCGGAAGTTGCAAGACCAACGGCAACAAGCAGGAGCAGAGAACGACACGGCAGGAAAAGCATTCCATCCTCGCGGTTTCTTCCCTTCGCGCCCAGAGCAGGCGGAAGGCGAGCTGAAGAAATGAATCAACACGAAGGCCCGGAGATTTGGGCAGAATAGTAGTGCGCGCGCGCGAGGAATACAAGCGTATTCCGCGGTTCTTGAAACCGCCGGTGCGATTTGGCAATTACCTGCCGGCGCCCATGGTGAGCCCGCTCACTCCATTCCGATCACCAGCGGTTCGCGGCTCTTTCGATGCGCCGGTTCACGGCCCTCTTCCCACAACCGCTGGGCGCGCTCCTCGCCGTCCAGCACGCGGAACACTCCTTCCGCAAGCGCCAGCAATTCATCTTCACCGGGGTAAACCCGGATCGGGGCAATCCACTCCAGGTAAGAGCGCAGCGCGCCGACCAATCGCTCTGAATGGGCCATACCCCCGGTCAGCAGTACGGCATCCACCTTGCCCTTCAAAACCGCGGCCATGGCACCGGCCACTTGCGCGATCTGGTAAATCATGGCTTCGTACACGGCAGCCGCCTGCGCATCGCCGGCATCGATGCGCCGCTCCACTTCTTTCAGATCGCGCGTGCCCAGGTAGGCAAACAGGCCGCCTTCGCCAAACACCTTGCGATCGAGCTGCTTCTGTGTGAACGCTCCGCTGCATGCCGCCTTCACCAGTTCCCGCACCGGCAGCCAGCCGCTTCGATCCGGTCCAAATGGCCCTTCTTCGGGCGTGTTGTTCTCGATCATCCGTCCGTCGCGATGCGCAGAAACCGTGATGCCGCTGCCCAGGTGAATCACGATCAGCCGCAACTCCGCGTAAGCGCGTCCGCATTCGCGCGCAAACCGCCGTGAAACCGCCTTGGTATTCAATACATGGCCGATCGCCGATCTAGGCGCCAGCGGCGAACCCGATATGCGCGCACACGGTTGCCACTCGTCCACCGTCACCGGATCGACGATGTATGCATTGACTCCCGCCTCGCGCGCAAACCGGAGCGCCAGGGCCGCTCCCAGGTTGCAGGCATGTTCTCCGCGCGGCGCCCGGCGCAGTTCCTCCACCATGGCGTCGTCGACCAGGTAAGTCCCGCACGGCAAGGGTGGCAACAAACCGCCGCGCCCCCCGATCGCTGCCATCCGCATCAGGTCGTACCCTGCGGCCTCTACCGATTTCCGGATCAATCCGGCGCGATACTCCGCCTGCGCCAGCGTCGATCGGCCTCGAAACTGCTCCAGTTCCTCATCGCTGTGCAGCACGGAGCCGATCCATTCCGGTCCGGTCCCTGAAAAGATCCCGAATTTGGTGGAAGTCGAGCCCGGGTTAATGACCAATACGCGGCGCTTCTCCATGGTCACTCCTCCTGGCTCGCGTCCAGAAAAAGTGTACGCGGACCTCCAATATCCCGCGCTGTGCCGTAAAGCACTCAATTTTCAAGGCAACTCATCGCCCTTCGAGTAACTCACATCATTAAGGAACCCCAGTCCGCAACAATCTGTCGCATCTGGCGTTCCTTTGAAATAAAAGGAGAACGAAACGCAATGATTCACAATCGGATTGTGGTACCAGTACTTGCCGCCTTCCTCGGAGCCGCCGGTCCAGGCGCGGCCAGAGCTTTCGCCGCACCGCCTCCCCAGCCCCAGGAATACGGGCAGCAGCAAGGATGGGAGGTGCCGCCCGGCGAATTCAATGAAATCCAGCGCCGCGGCTACCACGAAGGCGTCGAAGGCGCGCATCGCGACTTCGACAACCATCGCCGCCCCGACGTCGACAATCGCGACGAGTACCGCAACCCCCATATCGAACCCGGTCTCCGCGAGGCCTACCGCCAGGCGTACCGCCGCGGTTATGAAACGGCCGCATCGCACCTCTGGGGCGCTCCGCCACCCGTTGCCGCTCCCGAACCCCCTCGCTCCGGCGGCTGGGATTCCTGGGCCATGCGCGGCCTGCAGAGCGATGCCGAGCGCCAGGGCTATCGTGAAGGCACGGAAGAGGCCCGCAAGGACTTCGAGTCCCAGCGCCGCATCGATCCCGACGACCACGAAGAATTTCGCAACCCGCGCGTTCCACCCCCGCTGGCCGACGAATACCGCGAGGGGTTTATGCGCGGTTATGAAGTGACCACGTCGCAACTCTCCGGCGAACCCGCATGGCACTCCGAGGGCGAGGGGGCTCCTCCGCAGCGCTTTACTGAAACCCAGCGCCGCGGATACCAGGACGGCATGGAAGGAGCGCAAAAGGACTTCGGCAACCACCGCCGGCCCAATGTCGCCAACCGCGAAGAGTATCGCGAGCCGCGCGTTCCCCGCGAGTTCTGGCATGAGTACCGCGAAGGTTTCCGCCGCGGCTATGAAATGGCCGCCACCCGCCTCTGGGGCGGCATGTAAGCTAAGTCGCTGGATTCAGGCGCGTCCGCCGTCCCTGCGACACCAGGGTGGCGGACGCGGACAGCCCGCCAGGCCGCATGCGCTGGACAGTTGCTTCGCACCGCCTGTCCCCGATGTGGTCAATCTTGGACGTTCCCAAATCACAAACGTGCTACACTAACAAGAATCGTAGGATTCGATTACGAAGTTCTTGCCTGTTCCGAGTTACCGCTCTACTCGCAAATACTTCTTCATTGCGTTCAGCGGTAAATTTGCATCAAGGAGCAACACATCATGGAACAAGGCACAGTCAAGTGGTTTAATGACGCCAAGGGTTTTGGATTTTTGAGCCGCGAAAACGGCGAGGACGTCTTCGTCCATCACACCGCCATCCGGTCCGAGGGCTTCCGCAGCCTCCAGGAAGGCCAGCGCGTTCAGTTCACAGTCACCAAGGGCCCCAAGGGCTGGCAGGCTGAGAACGTTACGGTCGTCTAAGCAGACACCGTCAGCAGTCAAAAACGGGGAGAAGGCAAACGGCCTTCTCCCCGTTTTCTTTTATGTGCCGTCGGCGGCCTGCCGCGGTGAATCCGGGTTGCTCGGCCTTCTAAGGAAGCGTCATCCTCAGCGAAGCGCTTTTCAGCGGAGCCGAAGGACCTGCTTTTGCAATGCTTGCATCAGCACGAACGTTCCAGACCTGGGTGCCTTCAAAATCCCTCCATCATTTAAGAAATTCATCGGAGCGAAGCGCTTTTCCGCGGAGCTGGACCGCAGCCTTAATTCTTTTATATTCAGCTATTTGGATTTACTTCATGTCCGCAAGTATTTGCGGATCGATGGCGCAAACAGCAGGAAATCGCAAGATCGACTTTTCGCTGCTTGCGACACTGCGCAAATATCGCCGCTTAATCCAACAAAATAGGAGACTTATGCCGCCATCCGTGGCATCGGGCATTTTGCCCGTGCCCCAAACTCGGCAAAAAACACTCTCCACCTGCGGATAGAAATTCTTTACTTCGATGGGGCCCGAAGTTTACTACTTAATTAACAGGATTTGTAAAAGCGGGAGGACTGCGATCAAGCCTCGGAGACCCGCGGGCATTTCGCTGGACAGAAGCCCATCCTCGCAACCCGGCTGGACGCAGTCCCGCTGCGGCCCCGATACCGGCCCGGCGGGATCTCGAATGAATTTCTTCTTAATTCAAAACAGATGCGCGGAACCGCGAGGTCCCGGCTTAGGCTGCGGGCTGCAGTTTCTTGGCAGGCGATTCTACCGCGGGCGCCGGTGCGTGCAAGCTGGACTGCGTTCTCTCATGTGCGCCCAGGTAAAACAGCACGTCGTTGATTGAATCTTCAAACCGTCCGCCGGTCTTGTGCGTGGCCCGCACGCCCTTCGATACAAGATGGCAGACCTCGAAGCGGTTGATGCCCTGGGAAAGAGCGCGATGTATTTGATCAGAACGCATGACGTACTCCGGTCGAGAGGTGAAAGTGCGTTTGTTGCGGAGCTCGTCAAGCGGCAAAAAAGTAGGCCAAAGCCGAGCTGGCGGGGAGGCTTTCAGACCCAAAGCCACTAGGAGCCTTCGTTGGAATGAAAAGAAGCCTCTCTTTGATAGTACGCTGGAATCGGCCATTCTCTCTGGTTATCGGAAAGTTATCTTACCGTTTCCCATTACCGCGGCGCCTTTACCAATTTGAATTCATCCCTCTTTCACTGCTCGCTCTCACAGCGGCTGCCCCAGTCTCTTCTCCAACTGCGCTCGATACGTCCGGCTTACCCGCGTCCGCGAGCCGTTCTTCAGAACCACCTCAAACTCTCCGTGGGAAATGGGCTCCAACTGCACGATGCTTTCAATGTTCACCATCGCCGAGCGATGCACGCGCACAAAGCGCCGCGGGTCCAGCCGGTCCGCCAGGTCGTTCAGTGCCGTGCGATACAAAAATTCCTTCCCCGCTACGTGGAGATTGACATAAACCCCCGCCGCTTCGATCCAATCGATATCGATGGCCCGCACAAACCGTGTCGTTCCCCCCGACTTCACCACCAGCCGGTCCCAGCGCCTTTCGGCCGCCGAGGGCGCCGTCGAAACCATCTTCATCACCCGCTGCCCAAACTCGCGCAGGTTGCGCTCATCCAGGCGCGTCTTCACCCGCACCATCGTGCCTTCAAAACGCTCGTCGCTGAACGGCTTCAGAAGATAGTCCAGCGCATTGGCTTCGAAAGCCCGAATCGCGTGCTGGTCGTACGCCGTGACGAATACCGTGAGCGGCATCTCCGCCGCCCCCACCGCATCCACCACGCCCAATCCATCCAGCTCCGGCATCTGCACATCCAGAAACACCAGGTCGGGCCGCTCCTGCTCGATCATGCAAACGGCCGCGTGGCCATTCGCCGCTTCTACGATCGTGCCCACTTCCGGATCGCGTCGCAACAAGTCCAGCAGCCTCTGACGCGCCGGAGCTTCATCGTCCGCCACCAGGACCCGCATCGAGTCAGGCGGTGCCATCATCGGATTCCTCTCCAGTCAGGCTCAGGGGTACCTTGATCTCCACGATCGTGCCGCCTTGTTCGCGCGACCGCACGCTGAAGCTGCTCTTGCCTTCTGGATACAGGCCTGCGATCCGTTCCCGCGTCACCGAAAGTCCCAGCCCCGGCGAATTCTCCGGCGTCCATCCCGGCGGCAGTCCCACGCCATCGTCCATGACCCGGATCGAAAGCGATTCGTCGACCGCCTCCGCGATCACCGTCACCGTTCCTCCCGACGCCCGCCGCGAAATCCCGTGCCGTATCGCGTTCTCCACCAGCGGCTGCAAAAACATCGAGGGCACCGACGCGTACCGCACTTCCGGCGCAATCTGGATCTCCACCGCCAGCTGCCGCCCAAACCGAATGCGTTGGATCTCGAGATAATGATCTAGAAACGCCAGTTCCTCCGACAGGGGAACTTCCTGCCGGTCCTTCGATTCCAGCGACATGCGCAGAAGATCGCCGAGGTGCTCGATCATGCGCCGCGTCAGCTTCGGATCGCGCTCCACGTGCGATGAAATCGTGTTCAGCGCGTTGAACAGGAAATGCGGATCCAGCTGCATGCGCAGCGCGTTTAATCGCGCTTGCGAGTAGCTCTTTTCCATCCGTTCCAATCGCAGCTCGCTGCTCATATATCTCTCGTAATAGCGATAGGCCTGCAATGCGCCCACAATCATCCAATAAAGCAAGCAACTCCACATGAACCAGCCTGCGCCGTACTTCAACATGTGCGACGGCTCAAGCAAATTCCAATGCGCGCCTCCGGGAAGACTTGGGTCTCCCAAGGCGATGCGGAGGGCGAAAAGGACGTGGACGTAAATCACCGTGAAGATCGGTGTCGCCACCGCCTGCGCGATCGCCCGCCGGCCAAACTGTCTTCCGGTATAGGGCATGCGCCGATCAACCATCACGATCAACGGCACGAGCAAGCCCCAGGCCCACCACAACGACAGGTCCTGCTTCCATCCCATCGACCACATGGGGAACATGAACAGGAGTCCGAGGGCTGTCGATCCTGCCGCCACCGCGGCCGCGCGCACCAGGAACGACCGTGCCCACATGCGCGCGAACGGCGAGCGCGCCGTGTCTTCCACCACCGCGATGCGGCCTACCTCGGCAATGCTGGACACACCGGCTCCTCGTGCAAATTCACGCGACCCCGGTGGTGTCACCAGTTGGGGACCCGCCCCGCTCATCCGGAACAAAAATGTCCTCCCCCGGAGAAATCGTTCGTCGTGTTTGCCGTACCATTATCCACCCGCGTCATCCCCATGCGCAGTGAACCGGTACAGGAATCGTCATCCCGCGAACCTGGCGGCGCAAACAACAGCAGCAACCCGAAAAGAAACAGCAGGAGCGCGCTAGCAACCATGAGCCCTCGCCGAATGACTTCTTTCCGTGTTCGATAAACCGCCGCCTCTTCTTTCACAACCCTCTCCGCTTCTTTTGGAAATCTCACCGATCCGCAAATCCCGGGTGCCCCCGGTCTCGCCTTTGAGACCGGGGATACCACTCATCTCAGCCGGGTGCCGGGTGCCCCCGGTCTCGCTTTTGAGACCGGGGATACCACTCATCTCAACCCATCCATGTTGTTCGTTCTTGCCGGGTGCCCGCGGTCTCGATTTTGAGACCGGGGATAATCACTCATCTCAACTCATCCATGTTGTTCGTTCTTGCCCTTTTCGCGCGTTGGCACGAAACCGATCAAAGCTCTTCAGCTCAATCCAGCGCGTACACATTCCCATCCACGCCGCCCACATAGATCACGTTGTCCACCACCACCGGCGATGACAGGATTGGACCCATCGCCTGCAACTTCACATACCCCGCCATGATGTCGTCGTAGAAGTCCGAATCGAACACGTGTTCGTAGTCCGGCTTTCCGTCAGACTTGGTATAGGCCGGTCCGTTCTTCTTCGCGTTCTCCGTCGCAAACGTCCAGCCCACACTCTGCGACTTCAAATCCACCGCGCTCACCGTTCCCGCCGTCGAGCCCACATACATCGTGTCGCCCGCGATTGCCGGAGAAGCGAACACCGGCCACCCCTTCAAATCCACCGAGAACAGAATGTTCCCGGTCTTCCCATCGGCGGCATACAACTGCCCGGTGTCCGAAGTGGCAAAATAGACCTTGCCGTCCCGCACCGCCGGCGACGTGATCACCCACGATCCCTTGGTCGAGTACGACCACTTCTTCTCGCCCGTCTTTTCGTCTACCGCGTAGAGGTGCGCGTCCCGGCAGCCGAAGTACACCATCCCGTCCATCACCGCGGCTGACGATTGAATCCCCTGCTGGTTGTGCATATCGGGATCCTCGCCCGTCTTGAACCGCCACTTCTCCGCGCCCGTGGCCGCGTCCAGCGCGTACATGTAGCTGTCCCAGCTCCCGATAAACACCAGGCCGTCGGCGATGGCCGGCGACGCATGCACCACGTCGCCGGTCTTGAACTTCCATTTCAGCGCGCCGGTCGCCGCATCCAGCGCGTAGACGCTCCCATCGCCGCTGCCGAAATACACGGCGTCCTTCCACACCAGCGGCGACGACAGGTAGCAGTCCCACGGATCGGGCATGGTCTCCGTGGCCGGCTGCGATCCGTGCAGATGGGTGGCAGAGAAGCGCCGCTCCCCGCCCGTCTTGAACGTCCATTTCAATTTGCCGGTTGCTTCATCCACGGCATAAAAATTGCCATCGAATGCGCCCACATAAACCAGTCCCCCGGCCACGGCGGGCGATGAAGTAATGCGGGCCTTGGCGGCATATACCCACTTCTTCTCGCCGGTCATCCGATCGATGGCATATAGATTCCCCGCCGTGCTTCCCACATAGACGGTGTCTCCATGCACGGCGGGCGACGAAATCACGTGGCCTTCGGCATGAAACGTCCACTTCACTCCGCCCAGCCTGGGAACCCCCGCCGCGTCGTAGACTCCGGTGTGTTCGGCATTGCCGCGGAACGTGGGCGCATCCACCGCCAGTGCCAACAATGGGGAACTCAGCATCGCCAGCCCGGTCGCGATCCTAAGTACCCCAATTGCCCGTGATCTCGTGCCTTTCATCGGCGCATGTTGTAGCAGAGAATTGCTTTCGAACTTTCGCATGCACCCACCTTAGCTGCCCCGCCAGTCCACGTCGACCAATCTGTGACCACTAGGATTTGCGATGTCGTCAGCCGGTTCGCATGACTCGCAGGCGGGGAACGCCTGTCCGCTGTCCCATTTCCCTAATCCCGACACTCCCGAATCCCGAATCCCTTTTCCCTCCCTGGCTCCCCAGCCCTGTTCACTGCTCTCCATCGCTGTTACCATTAAGGTTCACGACTCGGGAATTCCCGGACACATTGAAGAAATAGCAGCGAAAGAGGTTACACGTGGCAGATACCACCAAGATTGAAGACAAGGTTGAACGAAAGAACATCAAGCGCGCCGCCCGCAAGAAGGCCGCTCCCAAGGCCAAGCGGACCAACCCGCGCGGCTCCAACAAGAAGAAGCTCAAGAAAGCAGCTCGCGGCCAGTCCAAGCGCTAAGCCCCGCAAGCGTCCAATCCGACTGCGGGCCGGCTGTCATCCACCGGCTCGCAGTTTCTTCATTGCACCTGTCCCCATCCGTACCTCACAATTGACAAGCTCCCCCCGCACCACGACGGAACTGCATTCGATTGAAAGAGGAGAACTCAACTGGCCAGCCAGCTGCTTGCCCGCAAATCCATTGACAAACTGATCCGCGATTCGGAAGAACCCGAGCACGCGCTCAAAAAATCGCTCGGCCCCTGGTCGCTCACTGCCCTCGGCATTGGAGCCGTCATCGGCTCCGGCATCTTCACGGTCATCGGCACCGCCATGGCCGGACAGAAATTCGATACCCCTGAAATCAGCAACACCCCCCTGATCCACTACCTCCTCACCCACACCGCCATGGCCGGACGCCCCGGCGCGGGTCCCGCCCTCGCCCTCTCCCTCGTCCTGGTCGCCATCGTCTGCGTCTTCACCGGCCTCTGTTACGCCGAACTGGCTTCCATGATTCCCATTGCCGGCTCGGCCTACACCTACACCTACGCCACCCTCGGTGAACTCGTCGCCTGGATCATCGGCTGGGACCTCATCCTCGAATACGCCTTCTCCAACATGAGCGTCAGCGTCGGCTTCGCCGCCCACATCGAGGCGCTCCTCGAATGGTTCGGCATCCACCCCGCCCTGCGCTGGATCTCCCCCGCTTACCTCCCCACCGGCCTTCAGGACCTGGCCGGCAAGGACCTCTACCAGCCCGGATGGCACTTCGGCTTCAACATCCCCGCCTTCCTCGTGGTCATGGTGCTCACCGTTGTCCTGGTGCGCGGCATCCGCGAGTCCGCCCGCACCAACAACATCCTTGTCCTCATCAAGATCGTGGCCATCCTGGCCTTCATCATGGCCGCCGCCAGTTTCATCAAGCCCGTCTACTGGCATCCCTTCATGCCCAACGGCTGGACCGGCATGCTCTCCGGCGGCTCCATCATCTTCTTCACCTACATCGGCTTCGACTCTGTCTCCACCGCCGCCGAAGAATGCAAGCAGCCCCAGCGCGATCTCCCCTTCGGCATCCTCGCCACCCTGGTCGCCTGCACCCTGCTCTACGGCGGCGTCGCCATCTGCCTCTCCGGCATTGTCCGCTGGGACTCCATCATGGGCGACGGCGCCCCGGTCGTAAACGCCCTCAAGCGCTTGTCCCTTCAGCCCGGCGGCGCCAACCTCCGCTGGGTCGAACTGGTCGTCCTCATCGGCGCCATGCTCGGCATGATCTCGTCCATCCTGGTCTTCCAGCTCGGCCAGGCCCGCGTCTGGTTCGCCATGTCCCGCGACCGCCTGCTGCCCACCGTCTTCTCCAACATTCACAGCCGCTACCGCACCCCCGCCGTCGCCACCTGGGTCGCCGGATTCGTGGTCGGCATCCCCGCCGGCCTGCTCGACATCGGCACCGTCTCCAACCTCTCAAACATCGGAACCCTCTTCGCCTTCGTCCTGGTCTCCATCGCGGTCCTCATCCTCCGCTACCGCGAGCCCGAACGACACCGCGCCTTCCGCGCCCCTTTCGGCCCCATCTTCCCCGTCCTCAGCATCATCTTCTGCGTCATGCTCATGATGGGCCTCGAAGTCCTGACCTGGATGGCCTTCTTTATCTGGCTCTGCGTAGGCTTGCTTATCTACTTCTTCTATAGCCGCCACCGCTCCGAATTCGCCGCCGCCCGCTCCTGACCCGTTCACCACTTCACTCATTCACTTCTCCACTCGTTGCTGTATTCACCGCTCCACGCCCAACTAAACTAAACCCATGGACGACATCCGGGCCTTCATCCGCCAACTCCCCAAGGCCGAACTCCACCTTCACCTCGAAGGCACCATCACGCCTCCCACCCTGGTCGAGCTCAGCGCCCTCCACGACGCCGAGCCCATCTCCCTCGACCGCGCCAACGCCATCTATCAGTTCGCTGATTTCACCGGGTTCATCGAAGCCTTCAAGGCCGTCACCCGCCTGCTCTCCGGCCCCGACGCCTACGAAGTTGCCGCCTGGCGCATGATGCAGAACCTGGCGGCTCAAGGCATCGTCCACGCCGAGGTTTACATCTCCGTCGGCGTCATTTACATGTGGCGCAACTACGATCCCCGCGCCTTCGAGCCCATCTTCTATGGCCTCGAGCGCGCCCGCCAACGCGCCCAGGCCGAGCTCGGGCTTTCCCTGTACTGGATCTTCGACGCGGTCCGCCACTTCACCGTTGAAGAAGCCGGCGTCGTCTTCCGCAAGGCCGCGGAAATGCGTGCCCAATTTCCGTCCATCATCGGCATCGGTCTCGGCGGCGACGAGCGCAAAGCCGGCTCCGAACCCTTCCGGGCCGTCTATGAGCAGGCCCAACTCGCCGGTCTCCGCCTCACCAACCACGCCGGCGAAACCACCGGCCCCGAGGCCATCCGCGAAGCCCTCGCCATCGGCTCGGAGCGCATCGGCCACGCCCTCTCCGCAATCGAAGACCCGGATCTCCTCCACGACTTGAAAGTCCGAAGGACGCCTCTCGAACTCAATCCCACTTCCAACGTCCGCACCGGCGTCTGCCCCTCGTTCGCGGCTCACCCGCTACGCCGCTATTTCGATGCAGGCCTCCTCGTCACCTTGAACTCCGACGATCCAGCCTTCTTTGGATCCGACCTCGCCAACGAGTTCCTCCTCGCCCACACCGAACAAGGCTTCTCCCCGGCCGAGCTCACCCAGCTCGCCGCTAACTCCATTCATGCCAGCTTCCTTCCCGAAAAAGAGAAAGCCAATTTGCTGTCCCGCATTGACACCCCCGGGTAACCAAATCATCATCTAACCGTCCCAGTAGTGAGGACCGGCGCACCCGAAACTGCGCTATTATGCCAGCAGGAGGCTGTATTCCATGTCCACCGAACCCGAAAATCTAGCGCAGGAAGACCCGGCCGTCGAAAGCAAGACGCTGCGCGTCCTCGGCTGGTTCTCCATGGGCATGGCCGTCGCCACTGTCGGCATCTACCTGGGCTACGAACTCCGTTGCCGCTACAAGTTCAACCGCCGCACGCCCTACGACTTCTACGCCAACGCTGCCCCCCAGGCCGCCACGGATTTTGGCGTCGGCATCTAGTCCGTTCGCCACGATCCGCGGCGATCATCGTTCCGTTTTCTGGGTTCAATGCCCCGCCGTCACCGCGGGCGGCTTGGACCGCGTAAAGCGGTAGAAATGCCGGAACGTGAACTCCCCGTTCGACCCCGCCGGCCGCTCCTCCAGAAGCCACTCCATCAGGTTGCGTCGAATCGTCACCGTGAGCCGCAGTTCCGCAGGCTGGTTGTTATCCGTGCCCGTCCCGGTCATAACCAGCTGCCCATGTCCCTCGCGCAGTTGATCCAACCCCGCCACCGTGTACACCTCGGCGGGATGCCCCGCCTCGGTGGACGTGTACGTCTTCTTCGCCGCATCCAGCACCACGATGTCGGTTTCGTCCACCGTCTTCCTGGGACCGTCGTCGTAAATATAGTGAAATGAGAGCCCGGTACCGCTCGGGCTCACCGTAAGCCAGGTGGGAAGCTGGACCCGTTTCGTGGAAGTCGCCGGCTCGGAGTAATCCCGATATTCCAGGTAGCCGGTCCAATCCCCGCTGAGAGCCAGCGCTGCATCCCGCGCCGGATTGCCCGCCGCCGGCGATTGCGCCCAGGCCGCCGCCGCCACGACTCCCGCAAGCAAGCCGATCCACACGCTGCGCATGGTTGCCGCTCCGTTCCCGCTACTTGGGCAGATTCGACGTATCCCATCCGCCGCCCAGCGCACGAATCAATTGCACCGTCTCTGAAAATTGCCGCGTCTGCAGGTCCGTCAGCGTGCGCTGGTTGGTCAGCAGGGTGGTCTCGGCCGTCAGCACTTCCAGGTAGCTCGTGGCCCCGCCCTTGTAGCGTTGATTCGAGATGTTCAGCGACCGCTGCGCCGAGGCCACGGCTCTCTCTTCGACGGCCGTCTCCTCATCCAGGATGCGCAGTTGCGACAAGTTGTCTTCCACATCCTGAAATGCGGAAATCACCGTGCTCCGGTAGCCCGCCGCCTGCGACTCGTACTGATGGCGCGCCTGGTCCGTCAGGGCGTGCCTCTGGCCCGCGTCAAACAACAATTCGGTAGCCTGCCCGCCCAGCGTCCACAGCGCGCTCGGTCCCTGCAGCCACGTCCCGCCGTGCGTGCTCTCGAACCCGCCCGAGCCGCTCAGTGAAATGGTCGGATAATATGCCGCAATGGCTACCCCGATCCGTGCGTTGGCGGCCGCCGTCTGTCGCTCCATTGCGGCAATGTCCGGCCGCCTCTCCAGCAGTTGCGAAGGAACCCCGATCGGCACCTTGGGCAGCGCAATGTCCAGGGGCGAAAACGGAATGCTGAAATCAGGCAGTGCGTAGTTCGCGATCGTCCCCACGGCATGTTCAAACTGCGCGCGGCCCACGCCTACGTCCACCAGTTGCGCCCGCACCGTTTCCAATTCCGTCTGCGCCTGCTCCACGTCCACCTGCGTCGCAACCCCGCCTTTCAAACGCCTTTTCGTCAGGTCGAGTTGCCGCTCCAGGTCGCCCACCGTCGACTTCAGCAGCTTGATCTGCGAGTCCAATCCGCGCAGTTCAAAATAATCCGCCGCCATCTCCGCCTGTAGCGACAGGTCGATGCTCGCCGCCTCCGCTGCGGTCGCCTGCGCGGTCGCGCGCGTGGCTTCCAGGTTGCGCCGCACACGGCCCCAGAAATCCGGCTCCCATCCCGCCTGTCCGCCCAGCACCAGATCGTTGTAGCTCGTCTTGGTACTCGAAGTCACCAGCGGACGATTGCGCGACGACTGGGTATGGCCCATGCTCGGCCCCGCAGACAGGGTCGGAAACAGCGTCGACCGCACCACCGCCACCTGGTCCCGGGCTGACAGATAGTTCTCCATGGCCTGCCGCAGCGCCTGGTTATCGGTCGCGATCCGCTCTTCCAGCTTGTTCAGTTGCGGATCCTGGTAGATCTCCCACCACTTCCCGCGCAGCATTCCATCCGAAGGCGAAGCCGGCTGCCACGCCCCGCCCGCCGGGTTCGGCGGAGGAACTGTTATGGACGGAGCGCCCGTCTCCTTGTATGCCGGAGGCGCCGTGTAAACCGGCCGGTTGTAGTTCGGCCCCACCGGCTTGCATCCTGTCAGCAGACCCAGCGCCAGCACCCCCGCGCAGGCTAAACAAGCACGAATGCGGCACGGAATCAGGGATTTCACGGTCTGCGAAACAAGTTCCCCGGAGACGCAGGAAGCGTCAGGGCAGGACTCGATTCCGGCAAATGAACCGCCAAAAACAAAGGGGGCGCTCACCCTGCGCTGTGGTTCGCGCATCTCTACTTGCCCCCTGGGTTCTTCTGCGGACTTTCTGGCTGGCTCATCGTATTCTGCTGCGACCCGGTGGCCGACGGGCCTCCTGGTGCCGGTGGATTTCCGTTCTGATTCGGGCTTTCCACGTGCAGCTTTTCGCCCTCGATGATCGAATCCGGCGGATCCTGGATCACGCGATCATTTCCGTTCAGTCCCGAAACCACTTCCACCGTGGCGCCGTTATCCTGTCCGATAATTACCGGAACTAGGTGAGCCACGTTGCTGTTCACCACCGTCGCAATCCGCAGTCCTTCATGGCGGAAGATCAGCGCCGATGCCGGAACAATAAACGTGGGCGCCACCGCCGACGTCTTGAAGTGCACCTGCGCCAGCGATCCCGGCATCAGCTCGCCCTTGCGATTGTCCACGTCGATTTCCACCAGCAGCGTGCGGTTTGTGGGATCGATTCCGCCCGCTGTCCGCACCAGCGTGCCCTGGTACAACTGGCCCGGATGCTCCGGGAACCCAAGGTCGATCTTTTCGCCATGCTTGATGGCGGCCGTGTATACCTCCGGTACGTTGGTATAAACACGCAGCGTTTGCAGCGCCTGCATGTGAAACAGTTCCGTGCCGCTGCCCTGGCTTACCAACTGTCCGGTATCCGTGCCGCGCGCCGTCACCACACCATCGAACGGCGCAAACACCTTCTCAAATCCCTGTAACTCTTTCAGCCTCTGCACGTTGGCCTGTGCCGAGCGCACAGCGGCCGACGTCGAAGCCGCCTGGTTGGTGAACGTGTCCGTGTCCTGCTGCGAAACCGCGTCCGACTTCACCAGGTCCTTGTAGCGCTCCGATTGCGTCTTGGCGTTGCTGGCCGTCGCTTCTGAAGTAGCCAGGTCCGCCTCTGCCTGTGCTAACTGCTGATCCAGTTCCGGTGTCGAAATCTCCGCCAGCAAAGCCCCCTTCTTCACGCGCGCGCCAATGTCGTAATACCACTTCGTCAGGTACCCCGACGTCCGCGCAAAAATCGCCGCGTCCGTATACGCGCTCACGTTGCCAGGCAGCACGAAGTTGTCCACCGGCGCGCCCGATTTAGGCGGAAGCGCAATCACCGAGGGCGCTGCCATCTGCTGTGTCGTATCGGCCAGAACTTCATCGTTATGGCGGCGCTTCCACACCCCGTAGATCCCCAGCGCAACCACAACAATCAATAAAAGCACCACGCCCACCACCGCGCCCCGGCCTGAAACCGCTGGATGGTCGGGCGCACTCTCATGATCGTGCGCGGCATCAGCCCCAGCCGGCGATCCTGCCTTCGGGCCGGTCGAGTGTGCGTTGTCGCGCGCGGGCTTCGATGCGGGATTTGGTTCGTTCGCCATATTCATAACTCCGATTGTTCGTCGAGATCGTGATCGTCAAAAATTGCGCCGGATGTCGTCGCCAGGGCTCTCTCCCTGCGCCGCCCCAGCCATCCGTGCACAACCGAGAAAAATACCGGCACGAAGAACAACGTCGCTACCGTCGCCAACAGCAGTCCGCCAATCACAGCTCGGCCCAGCGGTGCATTTTGCTCGCCGCCTTCACCCAGGCCCAGTGCCATGGGCACCATGCCGATGATCATCGCCAGCGCCGTCATCAGCACCGGCCTGAAGCGCACAAAACCAGCATTCAGCGAGGCCCGGCGTGCATCGCCCACCAGTTCTTCAAGCTGTTCCCGCGCAAAACTCACCACCAGGATCGAGTTCGCCGTCGCCACGCCCATGCACATGATCGCTCCCGTCAACGCCGGAACGCTCAGGTGCGTGTCGGTCAGGAACAGGAACCACACAATCCCCGCCAGCGCGGCAGGCAGCGCCGAGATAATCAGAAACGGATCCAGCCATGATTGAAAATTCACCACGATCAGCAGGTACACCAGCAGAATGGACATCGCCAGGCCGCCGATCAGGCCCACATACGACTTCCGCATGGTGTCGCTCTGCCCCCGCAAAATCATCTGCGAACCGCGCGGCAGTTCCTTCCTGTGCCCTTCCACGATCTTGTCCATCGCCCGCGTCACCGTCCCCAGGTCCGTCCCGTTGACGTTGGTATAGATATCCAGTACCGGCTGCACATCGTAGTGGCTCACCGTGCCTAACTCGGTGCCCGGCACGATGGTGGCGAGATTCCCCAGCACCTGCACCGGACGCGCCGCCCCCGGTGCCGCCGTGGCTGCATTGGCCAGCGCCGCGGCGGTGCTCGCCTGCGCCGTTGTCGAACTGGTGATGGGCAGGCTCTGCAGCCCGGCCAGCGTATCCAGGCCGTACTGCGGCGTCTGCGTCGCCACGTTGTAACTCACGCCGTTGCGCGGATCGAGATAGAAACTGGGCGACGTCTGAAAGCTGCCGCTGAGCGCCACCAGGATGCTCTGCGCCACATTCTGTTGTGTCAGTCCCACCGCCGATGCCCGCGTGCGATCCACGTTCACCGTCATGTTGGGATCGTCGAAGGGCTGCTGGATGCGGGCATCCACCGCGCCCGGAATATAGCGCACTTCGTTCAACATGCGCTCCGCCAGCGCGCGGTTCCCATAAAGATTGGGCCCGATGAGTTGAATGTCGATGGGTGCCGACAATCCGAAATTCAAAATCTGCGTCACGATGTCCACCGGAAGCACGTAGAACGTCACTCCCGGGTAGTCGCGCGCCAGAACATCGCGCAGGTGATCGACATAGTGCTCTGTGGGATGATGCTTCTCCCCCAGCTGTACCTGGATATCGGCGTCCGCCGGCCCGATGGGCGCCGATGTGGAATAGGAAAGATTCAGGCCCGAATACGGCAGCCCGATGTTATCCACGATGTTGACGATCTCTTTGCCCGGAATGCTCTCCCGTATCGTCGTGTCGATGTGATCGCACAGGGCGGCAGTCTCTTCAATACGCGTTCCGGTACGCGCACGCACGTGAATCTTGAAACTGCCCGCGTCCACCGATGGGAAAAAGTCCTGGCCGAGGAACGGCGCCAGCAGACCAACGGAAGCGATTGCGAACACGATAAACACAATCAGGAACACGCCTGCGTGATCGACGAACAAGGTCAGGAAACGCAGGTATCCTACGCGGAACTGCTCAAATTTCGCTTCGAACCCCAACTGAAAACGCACCAGGGGATTGCGGCTCGTCTTCTTCTTCTTCGCCTCTTCGTCGTCATGCTCCTTCAACAGGTAGCGCGCCATCGTCGGCACCACCGTACGCGAGAGCAGGTAGCTCGCCAGCATGGCAAACACCACCGCCTCGGCCAGCGGCACAAACAAATACTTCGCCACCCCGCTCAGGAAGAACATGGGCACAAACACGATGCAGATGGCCAGCGTCGAAACCAGGGCCGGCGTGGCGATCTGCGCGGCGCCATCCAGAATCGCCTGTTCGATCTCTTTGCCCGACTCAAGATTGCGATTGATGTTTTCGATTTCAACCGTCGCGTCATCCACCAGGATGCCTACGGCCAGCGCCAGTCCGCCCAGCGTCATGATGTTGATGGTCTCGTGCAGCACCGACAACATGATCAGCGAACACAGGATCGATAGCGGAATCGATACGGCAATGATCAGCGTCGATCGCCAGCTGCCCAGGAACAGCAGGATCATCACGCCCGTCAGGCAGGCGGCGATGATACCTTCCCGCACCACGCCCTCGATCGCGCCCCGAACGAAGATCGACTGATCGCTCAAGGCGGAGATTTTCAGTTGCGGCGGAAGCTGCCCCTTCATGCCATCCAGCTTCGATCGGATGCCGGCGATGATGTCCAGGGTCGAGGCCGACCCGGTCTTCATGATGCTCATCAGGATGGCGCGTCGTCCATCCACGCGCACGATGTTGGTCTGCGGCGGGCTGCCGTCGCGCACGTGCGCCACGTCGCGAATGTAGATCGTCGCGCCATTCACCGTCCGGATCGGCAGGTTGTTCAGCGCTTCCACAACGCTGGGCGCCGAGTTGGTCTCGATCGCATATTCAAAGCGGTCGATCTTCATCGTGCCCGAAGGCACAATCAGGTTTTGCGCGCTCACCGCGCTCACAATATCGGCCGGCGACAAACCCTTCGCCTGCAAAGCTGCCAGGTCGATATCCACCTGGATCTGGCGCTGCTTGCCGCCATAGGGAAACGGCGTCTGCGCCCCTTCCACCGTGGCGAGCTGCGTCCTGATCGTGTTCTGGCCCAGGTCGTTCAGTGCCTGCTCGTCCAGCCCCGGCCCCGAAAGCCCCAGTTGCAGCACCGGCACGCTTGACGCGTTGTACTGAATGATGAAGGGAGGCGTCGTCCCCGGCGGCAGGCTGCGCAGTTGCACCTGGCTGATCGAAGTCACCTGTGCTACCGCCGCGCCCACATTCACATTCGGCTGAAAGAAAATCTTGATGATCGCGATCCCGGCCAGCGACTGCGACTCGATGTGCTCGATGTCGTTGACGGTCGTCGTCATCCCCCGCTCGCTGTTCGACACGATGCGGTTCGCCATCTGGTCCGCCGACAGCCCGGTGTACTGCCACACCACCGTAACCACCGGAATATCGATGTTGGGAAAGATATCCGTCGGCATCGAAGTGATGCTGAATATACCCAGAATCAGAATCAGAAGCGCAAAAACGACAAAGGTGTACGGTCGTCGAAGCGCCAGCCGGACAATCCACATCATAAGTCTGGTTCTCGCTCCTGAGGCGGCTTACTCCCCACGGTTACACTCATCCTCATCCGGTCGTTGAAGACCTCGGCGTTCCCTTCGGACGGCCACGACGCTTCGGCCGCCGTCAACTTTCGCCTGATTCTTCAATGCTAGTCGACTCTCGAAACATTCGCGAAATGCACTGACACAAACCCGCCCTTTTGCTCCGGCCCTGCGCCCCACCCGAACTCATTTTTCATCGATGGTTGTCATCCGCGCAGTCATTGGATGGAGGCTTCCGCCGTATCGAGATTCTGCGCAGGGGGCTCAGCCTCGGCAGGGCGGTCGCCAGTGCTTTTGCCACACTACCTTAAGACGGCCCTTGCTCCTGAAATGACGCACTGATTCGTCCCGGCACGTCCCGCCATGCAATCCGCTTCAAGCCGCTCTAAGTTTTTGAGAACGACCTACTTATCCCGCCGCCTACATCGCCAGGATCGCCGTCAGCACCACGCCCGCACCCACCAGCAGGCTCATCCGGTCGCGGATCGCGAAGATCACCGGATCCTCTTCCAACTCCCCGCGGGATGCCAGCAGCCAGATCCGCGTCAGCCAATAAAGCAGCAGCGGCACCATCAGCCACAGGCGTCCCGCCTGGTGATACAGTACGGTCACATCCGGACGCGCAATGTACAGCATGAACACCACCACCGCCGCATACGCGCTCGATGTCCCGAAAACCCGGATCTGCTCCAAATCCCCAACAATATACCCGCGCCCTTGCGTCGATACCGCGCCCCGCTCCCGCAGATTCTCCAGCTCGCTGAACCGCTTCACCATCGCCAGCGACAGGAACAGGAAGGTCGAGAACCCCGCCAGCCAGTGCGAAATCTCCGTCCCCGTTGCCGCCGCTCCCGCCAGCATCCGCAGCGTATACAGCCCCGACAGCAGCAGCACATCCACCACCGCGATCCGCTTCAGGTAGAACGAATAGCTCAGCGTCGCAGCGATGTAGGCCAGCAGCCACATCGCGAACTCCCCCGGCAGAAACGGCAGCAACGCCCCCGAAGCCGCCACCAGCAGCCCCGCCAGCGCCATGCCTCCTGCCACCGGTAGATCCCCCGAAGCGAATGGCCTCAGCCGCTTCGATGGATGCCGCCGGTCGTTCTCCACGTCCAGCACGTCGTTCAGCAGGTAGCTCGCCGACGCCATGAAGCTGAAACAAAAGAAAGCCGTAATCGCCGCCCGGATCGACTTCGCCGTAAGCTCATGCGAAAGCGCCAGCGGCAAAAACAGGAGCACGTTCTTCGCCCACTGGTGCAGCCGGATCGCCTTCAGCAGCGTCGGCGCCAGCGGCCGCCGGTCCAGAAACGTCTGCGTGACCTTGATCCCCCGCATCCGCAACCCCAGTCGCAGCCCGCCCGTCGGGTTCGCCACCATCGCTTCTCCGGCGCTGGCCAGCAGCGGCAGATCCGCCCGCGCATTCCCGATATAGTCAAACTCCCCGAAACGCTCCTTCAGCCGCTCCAGCTTCGTGTGACTGGTCAAATTCGTCGACCGGTCCGTCGCCAGCACCCCGCTGAAAATCCCCAGGTGCGCCGCCACCCGCTCCGCCAGCGGTCCGTCCGCCCCCGTGGCCAGGTAAATCTCCCGCCCCGCCCGCCGCTGTTCCTGCAGATAATGCACCAGGTCAGCGTTATACGGAAGCCGCACCGCATCCAGCGGAGAGCGCCGCGCCACCTCCGTCTTCAAATGGGCCTTGCCCCCCGCCAGCCATACCGGCAGCTTCCAGAACTCCAGCGGATGCCCCCGCAGGAACTGGCACATCCCATCCAGCAGCGTATCGCTCTTGACCAGCGTCCCATCCAGGTCCACGCACAGCGGCCGCGCCTGCGATGCAGCAGCGGCCGTTCCGGCAATGGCGATCGTCGTGGTCAATTCAACCATCCTCTGTAAAGTCAGCTACGCCGCCCGAGGCGACCTACCCAACCGCAAAGACAAAAACCGAATCGGTCCGATTATAATGGACCGCTTCTTCACTCCTTAACCCGCTTACTCCCGATCGAGTTGCGCAGCTATACTCCGGCCATCACCCAGTCTCTACAATATCTCCGGCCGCCATCCGTCTAGACAGGCAGATAGGCACCCCATGAGCGCCATTTCCATGATCGAGCAAGACCGACAAATCGCCGAGGTCATCGCCGATCAGCAATCGCGCCTGCGCAACTTCATCCGCAAGCGCGTGCCCAACGAAGCCGACGTCGAAGAACTTGTCCAGGAAGTCTTCTACGAACTGGTCGTCGCCCATCGCGTGCTCATGCCCATCGGCTACGTCACCGGCTGGCTCTACCGCGTGGCGCGCAATCGCATCACCGACCTCTTTCGCAAAAAGCGGCCGGAAAATTTCACCGACCTCGCGGTCGGCGACGAAGACGCCGACTTCCTGCGTCTCGAAGACCTCTTGCCCTCCCCCGACGCCGGGCCCGAGGCCCTCTATCTCCGCAGCGTCTTGCTTGATGAACTCGAGCTCGCCCTGGCGGAACTGCCCTCCGACCAGCGCGATGTTTTCGTCGCTCATGAACTCGAAGGGCGCAGCTTCAAGGAAATCTCCGCGGAAACCGGCGTCGGCATCAACACCCTGCTCTCCCGCAAGCGCTACGCGGTGCTGCAACTCCGCCGCCGCCTGCAGAACATCCATGACGATTTCTTAACCAGCTAGCGTTTTTTTTGGAAATGAGGAACACCATGAAAAGGAAATGGATCTTTCTCCTCGCGCCGCCCGCGCTCGTGCTTTTCCTGGCCATCTGCGGCGAAGTGGTCATGCACCTGTGGAACTGGCTCCTGCCGTCCCTGTTCGGATGGCATCCGCTCACCTTCTGGCAGGCTCTCGGGCTCCTGGTCCTCTGCCGCATGCTCTTCGGCGGCTTCGGCGGCCACGGCGGCGACCGCCGCCGGGCCCGGCGCGACGAACGATGGGAACGCATGACCCCCGAAGACCGCGAGCAATTCCGCCAGCGCATGCGCAACCGCTGCGGCTTCGGCCCGCCTTCCGGCGACATTCCCCCCGGACACATCAAGGAACCGGCCTGATCGGCTGGTTCCACTTTGTACCGGCTTGGCCCCCTGTGATCAACGTGAATGAAAGTCCGGGTTCGTCACACGCCGTTGTACACGTCCCTCCGGAAAATCACGATGCCACCCGGCGCTCATTTCTGGCGGCCGGGTGCCCGCCCTCCCACCCCAAAACCCGTGTGACCGTGTTCAAAGGGGTCTCCATCCTGGCTCCCCCAGGGCGAGAGACCCCTTCCAACCCGAGGGGCGGAGTGGACAAAACTCCTCGCCGATCGCCGCCCCGAGTTGAAGGAATGAGTCGTACGCGACCTGCGATATGTACCATTTCCCCGTTTGCAGCCTCTCGGTCATTTCGAAAAACGCTAAGACCCGCATGAATACTGGAGAAACGCGCTGCTTTCGCTCAATTGGTAAAAACGGCGCAAAATCAGGATTGCAAATACCCGCATGAACACTGGGCAAACGCGGCATCACGCCGAAAATGATGCCAAATTTCGCTGCTGTATTTTGCCCGCGGAATCGCTGCAATTCATTCAAAACAAACCAGATCCACGCCACCATGCGCGCAAAAACGCCGCCCATCGCACATTTCGCAAAATCGTCAAAATTTGCACGCTGAGTCTAAACAACTTACGCCACGCAATTTTGCCCCGTGCCCAGTCTCGGCAAAATTTGCTCTCCCTCTGCGCACAGGTTTTTGCGACGCGTTTTGGGCCGCAGGTTTACTCCTCGGTAAACCCCCGCCCTCTGTCTGCCGCCTCGCGAACTCACTCACTCATTCACTCATCCGCTCGCAGCAGCCCCACAAAAATAAAAAAGGCAGATCCCCTCAGAGATCTGCCTTGCCCTTTTTCTTTCGTTTCTTCGTCAGTCAATCGGCAAATGCTGCTTCTTCCACGCGCGTGCTCTCTATCATCTTCGCCGGGTAATAGGCGTTGCGGTTGTACTGCTTCACCATGCGGTTGGTGTTGAAGTAGGAACCGTTGAATGCCAGGGTCGTACGCATCAAACGTGCCCACTTCTCGGGCGACTGGCGATAAAGCGGCACCACTGCATTCTCCAGCTTCTCGTAGAACGAGGTCGCTTCTTCCGTATCGTTGGCGCCGTCTTCAATGGCCCACCCGGTCACGTTTTCGATGCACCCTTCAATCCACCAGCCGTCCAGGATCGACAGGCTCGGGACGCCGTTCATCGCCGCCTTCATACCGCTCGTGCCCGATGCTTCATACGGACGCCGCGGCGTATTCACCCACACATCCACGCCCGCCGTCAGCAGCGCGCCCAGGTCCCACGCATAGTTTTCCAGGTACACAATGCGCAGTACGTCGTTTGAAAGCGTGCCCGACTTCTCCACGACCTGGCGGATCAGCGCCTTGCCCGGTTCATCTTGCGGATGAGCCTTGCCCGCAATCAAAATCTGTAATCCGCCCGCCGCTTCCGCGATCTTCACCAGCCGTTCCGGATCGGTGAACATCAGTTGCGCGCGCTTGTACGTCGCCACGCGACGCGCGAAACCGAGCGTGAGAATCCGCGGATCGAGCACCAGCCCCGTACGCGATCCCACTTCCGCGAGCAGATTTTCCTTGGCCCGCGCATGCGCGTGCATGATCGCTTTTTCCGGCAGATCGATCGCGTTGCGAAGGTAGAGATTATCGCGACGCCAGGCCGGAATATGCGCGTCCAGCATTTGCTGAACGGGCTCCGACGTCCACGTCGGCGCGTGCACGCCATTGGTGATCGACTCGATCGGAAACTCCGGGAACATTTCGCGCGATACCTTGCCGTGCTGCATCGCAACCCCATTGGCATAGCGCGAGAAACGCAGTGCCAGCAGCGTCATGTTCAGCAGGCCTTCATGGAAGCAGTTCAACTTTTGCAGGCGCGCCGTGCGTTCGCCGCCGAGAATGCGAATGGCCTGCTCGGACGAAAAGCGATCGTGTCCCGCCGGTACCGGCGTGTGCGTCGTGAACACGCACTTGTTGCGCACTACCGCCAGGTCCGACTCGGTTGCCGCTCCCAGTGGACCGCCGCCCAACTGGCTTTCGAGCAAACCGAGTGTCAGCAACGCGGCATGGCCTTCATTCATGTGATAAACGTTTACGTGCAGTCCCAGCGCATTCGCCATGCGCACGCCGCCCATGCCCAGCACGATCTCCTGCTGCAGGCGATAGTTGGTGTCGCCGCCATAGAGATGGTCGGTGAGACCGCGGTCCCATCCTGAATTTCCATCCAGGTCGGTGTCCAGCAAATAGATTGGAACCACGTGCCCGGAGCGGCCTTCGAGATCGTAGCGCCACGCACGCACATGCACGATCCGGTCTTCCACCGATACCGTTACGCGTGCCGGCTCTTCGGTGCAGAAGTCCGATGGATTCCACGGCTGCACGTTCTCCGTCTGAATTCCATCTTTATCCAGGTGCTGTTGGAAGTATCCCTTGCGATGCAAAAGGGTGAAGGCTGCCAGGGGGATGCCCAGGTCAGCGGCTGAACGCAGAGTATCGCCTGCCAGTACTCCCAGCCCGCCTGAGTATGTCGGCATCGACGGGTTTATGGCGATTTCCATGGAGAAATAAGCGACTAAACCTGAATGGGGAAGCGCTTCATATGAGAAGGGCTTTGACGATGTAGGTTGCATGTTGACCTGATTGCCTCCAGTCCACTGCGGACCTGCCGCGCAGTGGCCTACGAATAAAAACACTAAAAATCACCGCGAGTGCGAACGCTGATATCAGTCGGGGGTGATTCACTGATTCTAGCAATTCACACTTCCAAAGGAATGCAACTTTATAACCATGGCTCTCGAGGGAAGTGACCTACTCGTGTGAACTTCAAGATTACCGATCTGAATCTTTCATGTGGCACTCGGAATCGCCGCCGGAATTTCAGCTCATCAACAAAACAGCGCCGCACTCAACTTACATAACTGGTTGGATGCGTCGACTCAGCTGATGTGCTCCCCCGGATGCATGACAAATGTGGATTTGTGGCTCAATTCCTACCTTCGCGTGGTAGCGCTCGCCCAGCGACTGCACGAACTGCGGTACATATTCAGTCTCGACGAGATTGATCGTGCATCCGCCAAACCCACCACCCGTCAAGCGTGCGCCGATCAAGCCGGGGAGATCTTGCGCTAACTCAACCATCGCGTCGGCTTCTACGCAACTGGCCTCAAAATCCTGGCTGTAGCTCTTGTGCGCTTCGGCCATGAGCCGGCCCAGTTCGCGAAGATCGTGCGAGATCAGGGCATCGGCTGCCGCGACCGTGCGGATGTTTTCGCTGATGACGTGGCGCGCGCGCTTGAGAGCGTTGGGGCTCATCTCCGCTCCGTAATTCGCCAGGTCTTCCATCGTGGCATCGCGCAGGAATCGCACCTCCGGCCGATGCCGCGCAATGACCGCCGCGGCTTCTTCCACTTCGGCGCGACGGCTGGTGTACTCCCCGCCGCTGACCGCGTGCTTCACCATCGTGTTCGCGATGACCAGGGCAACATTATGCGGAATCGGCGCGAGACGAAAACTAAGGTCGCGGCAATCCAGCAGAAGGGCGTTGTCCCTGGCCCCGTTGGCCGAAATGAACTGATCCATGATGCCGCAATTGGCGCCCACAAACTCGTTCTCCGCGCGCTGACAAAGGCGCGCCAATACCGGACCCGGATAGCTCACGCCCATCAGCGATGTCAAAGCCAATGCCGTGGCAACTTCGAGCGCGGCGGAACTGGACAGACCCGAGCCCAGCGGCACATCGCCCCACAGGCTCAGGCTGAATGCGGGAATAGTGTGGCCTTCGCGCGCCAGGATGCTGACCACTCCCATGGGATAGTCGCTCCAATGCTGGCTCGCCGCCGCTGGAAGATCCGCGGCATCGAACTCCCGCTCCTTTAGATAGTTCTCCGAATAGATCACGATCTTGCCATCGGTTCGCGGAGAAATCGCCGCGAGGGTCGCAAAATCGATCGCTGCCGGCATGACGAAGCCCTCCGCGTAGTCGGTGTGTTCGCCAATCAGGTTGACGCGGCCGGGAGCCGCAAAGATCGTGGGCTCTTTATGAAAGCGGGCCACGTGCAGAGAATGCAATTCTTCTGGATCGTGCATACGGCTCCAAACTACATCAATTCAAAATCAACGTGCATAGTCCATTCGGAAGATTCGCCGGGGCCAAGCGTCCGCGACCACGGTCCAATTTGCGCCAGCGAGTCGACCGGCGCAGTCGCCGGTTCAATCGCCACGCAGGTCTGTTTGGGGCCCGGCCGATCCGGCCATCCTCCATAACAAATCCATAGTCCCAAATAAGGGGTGGCGGCAGCATCGAACCTTACTCGTATGCGAATTCCAACCGAGGCCCGCTCCAGCACGCACCAGTTCTCATCCTTGTGAACCGGGCCGGCTGCAAGTTTATCGCCCACACCGGAGTCGGCCTTCAGGGCCACACTCAAGTCGCTCTTGCCGCCGTCGGCCAGTGTCGCCATCGGCCAATTCACGGGAGAACCCGATGTGCCGAGCCGCCCCCCTCCTGATCCCTCCAGGCGCAGCGTGTGAATGGAATCCGGCAACACGATCCGATCCCCGGCTTCGACTGCGAAAAGCGGATGAGCAGACCAAGCCCAAGGTACGTGCGTTGCGCCGATGTTGGTCAATTTGTAGTGCAGACTCAGGTGCCACGATCGGTCCTTTTCTGAAAGAGCCAGTGAGCGCACCAGGACCAGGGGCAAGGAAAAACATTCTGCCCGCAGAGTCACAGCTTTGGCATCGGCAGTCAGCCCATCAGTGCGAAGTTTTTCCTGGGGCTCCTCCAGATTTTCCCATGCCACGCGCCATAAATCTCCATGGTCAGGAATAGAGTGTACCTGTCGATCAGGAGTAGTAACGCAAGCCCCCGCCACGGATGGCAGACATTCGTCCCATCCGCTGGCGTCCGCTTCATCGAAGGTCATGGTGCGGGTACGAACGTCGAGCGGTGCGAGGGGAGCTTGCAACAGTTCACGCCCGCGAATGGAGATGGAAGATATCTTTCCACCCAAGAGGGGATGAACAGTGATGGAACACTCTCCGTTTTGAATGAGAACGTTTTCTTTCGCGAAGACAGTCGGGCTCTGCTCCAGCATCTTTTCCCTCTAGCCCCGGGTATCTGCGACGGCGGCTGTAAACGCTCCCCAGATCCGGCCCATCCATTGCTCATGCTCGGGTTTCATCAGTACAGATCGAAGACAGGTGACCATGTCGTTTTCAGCTGACTGATTCATTCCACTCCCCGAGCGAAACCAGCGTTGCGGCAATTGTACTAGCGCCAGGTGGAGATTTCGGCGCGCGCATGCGTCAAAGATTTGCTGCGCCCTCTCCGAAGCCCTATGCGGATTCTCCGCGGCAAGTTTCCATACGACGATATCCAGTTCCGGCGAGCCGTGCTCCAGTCCCTCGAAGCGCCGGTCCTCATCGCTGCGCAAGCGCCGATCCAAGTCGAGGGCAGCTGCGCGTCCGCCGGCAAGTCCCCGCGCGAAGTCGCCGCCGGGAGTGAGCGGAAGCAATTGTTGAGTCGCCCACAGCGCGACCGCGGAAGCTCCCGCGCGGGAACACTCCAGACTGATCTCGCCAAGATGTAACTCGTGGGAAGTGAAGTATGTATAAGGAGAGTCGTGCTTGTAAAAGCGGCCCACAGCAGGGTCCCGGAACAACACGCACCCGCATCCGTACGGCTGCAGTCCGTGCTTGTGCGGATCGACAACGATGGAGTCTGCCTGGACGATTGCCTGGTATGCGCGGCGCGCCGGTTCGTCCAGGCGGTCGGCAATCAGTCTGAAGTATCCGCCATAGGCGGCGTCGACATGGATACGAAATCCATATTTCGCCCGCAAGGCCACGACCTGGTCGAGAGGATCAACGGCGCCGATGGCAGTGGTGCCCATCGTAACCACGACCGTTCCCACATCGCTGCGGCGCAACTCGGCTTCCAG
This sequence comes from Occallatibacter sp., assembly GCA_036488735.1. GTDB lineage: Bacteria > Acidobacteriota > Terriglobia > Terriglobales > Acidobacteriaceae > Telmatobacter. Next base: position 126,755 of record DASXHC010000033.1, on the reverse strand, counting down.
GGCTTCGAGGTTCATGCGCCCACGCTGGTCGGACGCAACGCTCGCGTACGGCAATTTAAGTACAGCGGAAATGCGCTCGTGCGTATAGTGCGCCTGCTCGGAGCCCACAATCCGTTTGCCGGGAGCCAGCTGTCCAGCAACCCAGAGGGCTTCAAGGTTTGCCATTGTGCCGCTGGAGGTGAGGTGACCGAGGAAGGGAGAATCGCTCCATCCAAACATGGCAGCGATGGCCGCGACGGCTTCGATTTCCATCGCGGAACTGGCCCGGCCGCCGTCGCGTGCGTGGTTATTAGGGTTGATGGCCATGGCCAAGGCATACGCAGCGCGAGCCACGGGATGCGGCGGCTTGAGCATTTGCCCGGCATACAGGGGATGGAAGTAAGGGTAATTGTCTCCCAGGCGCTGGGCGGTCCGGTTCAGCACCTCAGCCATGGCATCGGCGGAAATGGGCGGCGAATCGGATGCTGGCAGGTGATCGAACTGGCGGCCAAGGAGTTCGGCAGCCTCGGCCAGCAAAGAGGGCACGGGATCGGTATTCATGATGACCCCTTACCCTATCACAGCCGGAAGTTCAGATGCATAGCGCTCATTTTGAACAAGTTTCGGGAATTGAAAACGCCGAAACGGGACCGTTGGGGAGAATATCTGTACCGTTTTTCCAGAGGGAATGTTACACTGCCCTCAGCGTTAGAGCCGAACCGGGCGTGTGCAGTAGCTCGCCCAACCAAAGCAAGATTCTGCCAGTGGTCGCTCCGATTCATCCAGCGCAATTCAATTCAGGAAACACGATCAAAATGGAACAAGGTACTGTTAAGTGGTTCAATGACGCGAAGGGCTTCGGCTTCATCTCGCGTCAGAACGGTGAAGATGTCTTCGTGCACTACTCTGCAATCAACTCCAGCGGTTTCAAGAGCTTGCAAGAAGGCCAAGCCGTTCAGTTCAACGTAGTGAAAGGCCCCAAGGGATGGCAGGCTGCGGACGTGCAGCCGCTGTAAGCCTCTCGCAAGGCCGGATTCCCGGCAGAATCGAGCAACCAAGCGAGGACTGGGGCAACCCAGTTCTCGTTTGTGTCTGAGGGTTCATCCGAGACACCGCGGCATTCAATCCCAACATCGATACGAAGCTGGTCCACCTGGGCAGCCAGGCGGCGTGCGCGCAACGTGTCCAGGATGCGAAGCGCGACCATCGCCCAACCTCAGTGCCAGCTTACTGCGCGGCATCGCGCAAAAAAGTTGATGCCGGCTGCGATGACCTCGAAGGGTGTAATCGCAGACCGGCATCGTGACGTCGTGAGATGGAAAGGGTTCCGGTTCGTGCCAAAGGCTACGGAGAGAACCAAGGTTTACGAACTTCAGGGACCGTTTTCAACTTGTTCTCCGGCAGGGGCGTCGTGCCGCAGGATCCCATCAAAATCAATCAGTCGTATCGCGGGTCGTATGTTCGACGCTCACGTGATTTGCCAGGTTCGCAGGTTCGCGATTCCTGTAGATACTTCTTGTCAGATGCGTTAAAGTGCCCAACTGGGTGCATTCCCCAGAATCGCCGCCCCAGAAAAAGCGACTGCACCCTTCCACTCAGGGACCAGGAAACCGCGATTCGGGTGTGCCTCTGGGCCCGCCTGGTTGTAGTGATGACTCCGAAGCGTCTTCTCGATTTCGCGCAGAGCCAGGGTGCGTTCGTTCTTTGTCGGCCGTTCCCAGTAAAGAGCGAATCCCTGGCCGCAGACGCTGCAATTGGTCTCGGCGTATTCATTGCTGCTTTTGCAAAGTACTTGCATTTCCGGTCCCCCTCCAGAATTCCCCTTGTGAGTTTCCCCAGCCCACAGACGGAACAGTAGCTCCGTGCAAGTACGACTGGCCATTCCCATACCGGGGCAAGTTAGGTTCGTTGGGGGGATGATCCCGTACAACTCTCGTGCTAGAAAACCTTGTAACAAGGGTGAATGTTGCCTGTCTTTGAGGAAGGGCAACTTCAAGCACAATGCGCATACCCGGCGACGGCGGTTCCCGGTGAATGGTTCATTCCCGCTTATCTGATCGTGATGTGACCATCAACGATCGTTTCATGTGGTGCACAGGCTTTCAGATGCACATCGTCTCCGCGAATGTGCCTGGGGCATTGAATCAATGTGAAAGCAGAGCGGGCGGTCTTTCAAAAAGTTCAAGATTCTGTGCCTTCCACACCATCGCGGAGTGGATGCGGTTGTAGCCGCTGGGATGATCGAAGAATATCCATTCTTCCATGGGAGAAGGCCGCATCTTGCGATATTCACCGAGGTGGATGGCGGCCTGGGCGAAGCCGTCGGGCTGGCGCGAGGCGTTGAGGCCAAACATGTCGGCCTCCTTCTCTTGCGTGCGTGTTTGGGTATTCAGGATCGGCGTGAGCAGGAAGAAGAGGATGCCGGCAAGCAGCACGACCAGAGGCAGAACAGCGGGGTCTCCAATACCGTGGATGCCCCAGCGTTCTCCCCAGCGCGCCAGCGTCCAGTCCAGCGCCCAGCGCAGATAAGCGAACGAGGCAACAATGACGACGAAGAAGAAGAGGATGGCCTTGGGAATGTGGTTCAAGACGTAGTGGCCCATCTCATGGCCCATTACCGCCTGAATCTCCTCCGGCGAACCACGACGCAGCAGGTTGTCGTTGAGCGTGATGCGCATGGTGTTCGCAAATCCGCTGACGTTGGCGCTCATGCGCGTGGTCTGGCGGCTGGCGTCGATTTGATATACATCGTTGGTGGCGATACCGTTGGCGTGAGCGAGCCGCAGGATGGGCGCGGTGACCTTAGGATCGTTGAGGCGCGTGACCTTATTGAAGATGGGCTGCAGGAAGACAGGACCGATGGCAATCCCCAGAATCATCATGAGAACCGCGCCGAATGAACCCCATATCCACCAGGTGCGCTGCCGCCTGCGCACGATTGCGAACAAGACGATCACGGCGATGGCGCCCATCACCAGGTTGATGGCCAGCGCCTTGGCCTCGTCCCCCATCCAGGGACCGAAGCTCTGCGTGGCCAGACCGTACTTATGTTCGCGCACAAAGCCTTCGTAGCACTCCAGCGGGAACCCGAGCACATAGGTCAGCACGAGGTATTGTCCCCAGTAGATCGCATCCTGCAACCACCGGAAGCGAGTGACACGTTCGGCAAAGGTGCGCATCCTCGCGGACCAGTGCAGGTTCAGAAGCAGAAGCGAAATCACGGAGGCTACGACAAAGTCCCAGAGGATAAGCCAGTAGCCTCCTTCGAAGTAAGCGTCGGAGCGCGCTTTGGCGGCCGCGGGGATCATGGCCAGGTAAGCCTCCGTGGCCGCGTCCGCGTCGAAGTGGGCGGAGGGCTGGGCGGCGGCAGGAACCTGGGTGATGTCGACCGTGGGCTGAATAGCGGGCTGGGCATGGTTCGAGCCGATGGCGAGAGCGGCAAACAGAATAGTCACAGCAAAGACGCGCACACAATGGCGCATTGTGAACCTCTTCCTGAAATGAGATTGGAGTGCCAACGCCGGGATAGAGTGGACACACACGCTCTGCATTGTCCGCTTTAGAGCAGTTATACGCGCGGTCGCCGCAAGTGGTTCCGACATTTCCCGGTATATCCTGATATGTTGCCGCGGAGTGCTGGAATGCCGCGGCGGAAACTCAGGTCCTGACTCATGAGCACGAAGACAATTGCGATTCACCTGCCCGATGGCGCCGTTCGCGAAGTGCCGGCCGGAACAACTCCGTTTGACATTGCCAATTCCATCTCGCCGCGACTGGCGGCCGCTTCTGTCGTCGCGCGGATCACACCGCTGGCCTCCACATCCAAGGACAACGTGACCCACGATAGCGACTCAGCCGAGTCGGCCATGTATGCCGCCGAAGATACCTCGGCGCCGCGACTGGTGGACCTGGCGACTCCCCTGGCTGAAGACGCGCGTCTGGAACTTGTGACCGAGAAAGACCCCGAGGCGCTGAAGGTGGTGCGCCACTCGGCCGCTCATGTACTGGCGACCGCGGTGCTCGAACTGTTCCCCGAGACCAAGCTGGGCCATGGACCGGCGACGGACTCGGGATTCTTCTACGACTTTTATCGCGACAAGCCCTTCACGCCGGAAGACCTGACGGCAATTGAAGCCAAGATGGCCGAGGTGGTGGCGCGCGATGAGAAGTTTGTCAGAGAGTATGAACCTCGCGAGCAGGCCCTGGCCGAGTTCGATAAAGATGGCGACTTCATGAAGACGCACTTCGTAACCAAGTTCACGGTGCCTGGTTCGGAGGTGAGCTTTTATCGCAACGGCAAGTTTGTCGATTTTTGCCGCGGCCCCCACGTGCCTTCAACGGGCCGCGTGAAAGCCGTGAAGATCACCAGCCTGGCCGGCGCTTACTGGCTCGGCGATGAGAAGAATCCGCAACTGCAGCGCGTTTACGGCACGGCATTCTTCTCCAGGAAGGACATGGATGCGCATTTTGCGCGGCTTGAGGAAGCAGCCAAGCGCGACCATCGTCTCCTGGGTAAGCAACTCGACCTGTTCAGCATTCAGGAACTGGCTGGGCCCGGTCTGGTCTTCTGGCATCCCAAGGGCGGCATCGTCCGCAAAGTGATGGAAGACTGGATGCGCGAGGAGTGCCTGCGCCGCGGCTACCAGTTGGTCTTTACGCCGCACGTGATGCGCCGGGAATTGTGGAAGGTCAGCGGGCACGAGGGCTACTACTCCGGCAACATGTACGCACCGATGGAATTGGATGACGCGGAGTACCGGCTGAAGCCAATGAACTGCCCGGGGCACATCCTCATCTACAAGAACTCACCGAAAAGCTATCGCGACCTGCCGCAGCGCTATGCCGAGTTGGGCAACGTGTACCGCTACGAACGCTCCGGTACGATGCACGGGCTGCTGCGCGTGCGCGGCTTCACACAGGACGATGCGCACATCTTCTGTATGCCCAGCCAGATTGAGAATGAAGTTGAGGCTTGCATCGACTTTGCCGAGTCGGTGTTGAAGACATTTGGATTTAACGAATTCAAAGTTGAGCTTTCGACCTGGGATCCGAAAGACCGTGCCAACTACACGGGCTCGGACGAGAATTGGAATCTTGCCATCGGTTCACTGGACAGGGTGCTGAAGGCGAAGGGCATCCCGTACAAAACGATTCCGGGCGAGGCGGCGTTCTACGGGCCGAAGATCGATATCAAGCTCGTGGATGTGCTGGGGCGGCTTTGGCAGTTGTCGACGGTGCAATTCGATTTCACCCTTCCCGCGCGGTTCGGTCTCGAGTATGTGGGCGAAGACGGCGAGCGGCATCAGCCGGTGATGGTGCATCGCGCGTTGTTTGGATCGGTGGAGCGCTTCTTCGGGGTGTTGATCGAGCACTATGCCGGCGCATTTCCGCTGTGGCTGGCTCCGGTGCAGGTGGGTCTTGTGCCCATCAGCGAGCGGCACGCTGGTTATGCGGCCAAGGTAGAAGAGGAGTTGAAGGCCGCAGGTCTGCGCGTTGAGACGGACGCACGCAATGAAAAGATGAATGCCAAGATCCGCGACTTTGCCAACTTGAAGACGCCCTACATCCTGGTCTTCGGCGACAAGGAAGAGGCGGGTGGCTCCGTGAGTGTGCGCACGCGCGGCAAAGGCGATCAGGGCTCCGTGCCGCTGGCGGAGTTTGTCGCCAAGGCCAAGCAACTGGTGTCGAGTCAATCAACGGAACTGTAGGAGTTACGACATGCGACTCAAAGTTGCTGCCGTTAGACCGGAGCACATCGGGCGCTAGTATCCTGCCGCCTTGCCGTAGTGGCTGCGATGATCCTGCCCGCCCAGTAGCTCGCCTGTTTTCGGATCGACTGCGATGCACTCCCCGTTGGACCAGTGCCCGTCGCGCACGTTCACCGAGTAGCCCATGGCGCGCAGTCCGGCCAGCGTCTCGGCGGAGAGTCCGGGCTCGACATACAGCTTGTCGGGCATATATTGGTGATGAAAGCGCGGAGCATCCACGGCTTCCTGGATGTTCAATCCGTACTCGGCCGCGGAAAGAAAGATATTGGCGACCGTCGTGATGATGCGCGCGCCGCCCGGCGACCCAAGTACAAAGCGCAGCTTGCCGTTTTGAAGAACGATGGTCGGCGTCATGGAACTGAGCGGCCGCTTGCCGGGCGCGATCGCATTGGCTGGTCCCTGGATGAGTCCGAACATATTCGGTACGCCCATCTTTGAAGCGAAGTCATCCATCTCATCGTTGAGCAGAAAGCCCAGCGACCCGGCGGTGACATCGGAGCCGAAGCCGTTGTTGAGAGTAGTAGTCACCGACACCGCGTTGCCATCGCTGTCCACAACCGAATAATGCGTCGTGTCATGCGACTCCGGCCGCTGCCCGGCGGTCTTCGGCGCAGGCGGCAGGAAACCTTCCGGCCGATGCAAGGATGCGCTGGCCGTGGCAGTGTCCGCGGCAATGTTACTGCGCCATGCGTCCGCATATTTTTTCGCAATCAGTTCAGTTACAGGGATGTGGTTATAGTCGGGATCGCCGAGATAATCGGAACGGTCCATGTAAGCGCGCCGATAGGCTTCCGTGATGAGGTGCATGGACGCCGCGGAGCGATCGGCAAACTTGGAGAGGTCGTAGCCTTCAAGAATATTCAGCGCACTCAAAAGGACGACGCCGCCGGAGGATGGAGGCGGCGCGCTGATTACGGTGTAGTCATGGAAGGTGCCGATGATGGGCCGGCGTTCGACCACTGTATAGCGCGCAAGATCATCGAGAGTCAGCAGCGACCCGCCCTTCCTGAGTTCATCCACTAACTCCTGCGCCATCTTTCCGTGATAGAACTCCTCCGGATCAGCCGCAATGCGCTGCAGCGTACGCGCCAGTTCGGGCTGCTTGAATGTTTCGCCTTCTTTGTAAAGATTGCCGTCGCGTTGGAAGATGCGCTTCGACTCAGCAAACCTGGAGAGGTCGGGGTCGGAGAGTTCGCTGGCTTCTTCGGCAGAAAGTTGAAAGCCTTCGGAGGCCAGGCGGATGGCTGGCGCAATCACGCGCGCCAGGCCCAGTTTGCCGTACTTGCGCTCCGCATACGCCATGCCCGCCACCGAGCCGGGAGTAGCAATCGCGCGATAACCCGTTATGCTGGCGCCGGGGATCACGTTGCCTTTGGCGTCCTGGTACATAGCTTCAGTGGCGGCCAGCGGAGCTTTCTCGCGGTAGTCAATGAAAGTGGTCCTTCCGTCGTGGGTCCGCAAAAGCAAAAAGCCGCCTCCGCCGAGATTGCCGGCGACCGGGTGTACCACCGCCAGTGCAAACCCCGTCGCCACCGCGGCATCGACTGCGTTGCCGCCCGCCTGCAAAACTTCGACGCCGGCGTCGGAGGCGAGATGGTGCACGCTCACCACCATCCCATGCCTGGCGCGCACGGGCTGTTCGCCGAGGTAGGGCAAAACGTTCTTGGTGCCCTCCTGCGCGTATGTGCGTGCAGGAAGGAGTTGTGCGGCAAAGACAAGGGCAGCGAGGATGGGGAACACAGGCCGTCGAATCATATTGTGGTGACAGGATAAACGACCTGATGGACGAAGTGACGACTCCTATCTGCAATGGCTCTGGCTATTGTTGAGCGGACTGCCGTAAAGTAAATGGGTTTATCAGAAGACACCCAATGCGGTGCTGCAGTTTTTTCACGCGCGCGCGGTGCACGAAGAATGAGGATATCCATGAGCAAGAGTCTTTCCGGGGTTTTCACAATTCTCGCAGTATTCATATACATGCTGAGTGGTCAGCTCTGCATCGAAGCACAAGCGGTCTCAACCGCGCTGGGGATTTTTGAAAGTCAGTCGGATGTGGGCAGTGTTGTACCGCCGGGAAAGCTCGCTTACAACGCCGCAAGCCGCGTGTACACAATCGATTCGGCGGGCGCGAATCTGTGGGGGACTGCGGATGGTTTCCATTTCGTGTGGAAGAAGATCTCGGGCGACGCCGCGCTCACTGCAGACGTGAGTTTTCCTGACACGCCTGCCAATGCGAGCCCGCATCGCAAGGCGCTCCTGATGTTTCGCCAGACTCTCGATGAAGACGGCGTTTATGCCGATGCGGCGCTGCACGGCTCAGCCGAGACCGCACTGCAGTACCGCCAAACCAGGGGCGCCACCACCCAGGACATAGCCTTCAACATCGGGGCACCGAAGACGCTGCGGCTTGAAAAACGCGGTGACACGATTACTCTCTTTCTAAGTATGCATGGAGAACCGCTGCACCAGGCAGGCGCCTCTATCCACCTTCATCTCGAAGGGGCGTTTTATGCGGGGATCGGAGTTTGCGCACACAACAAGGATGCAGTTGAAAGAGCTTCGTTCGCGAATGTCGAACTCAAAGAGCTGACCCAGCCGGCAACCGCAGCCAAGTTAGTGCTCTACAGCACGCTGCAAACTATCGCAATCGATAACAACGCACGCGCGGCCATGGTGGTGTTAACGGAGCCGGGACACATCGAAGCACCTAACTGGAGCCGCGATGGCAAGTCGCTGATCTTCAATCGTGACGGACGCATGTGGACAATCGCCGCAACGGGTGGAACCGCAACGCCAATCGATATTGGAAACGCCAGCGACTGTACGGGAAGTCATGGACTTTCGCCCGATGGGAAATGGCTGGCAATTACCTGCACCACTCCTGAAAGGCCGGGACGACGCGTGTACATCATTCCCTCGTCAGGCGGCACGCCGCGTGTCGTGACCGAACGGCCCGACTCGTATTTCCATGGCTGGTCGCCCGATGGCAAGACGATCGCCTTCACACGCCCCAGTCATGGCTCCGGCAACATCTATTCGATTTCAACGGAGGGAGGAGCGGAGACTGCGTTAACCACCGGGAACGGTATCAGCGACGATCCCGACTATTCCCCCGATGGAAAGTACATCTACTTCAATTCCGATCGCTCGGGAACGATGGAAATTTGGCGGATGCACGCAGACGGGAGCCAGCCTGAACAAGTTTCCTTCGATGGAATGAATAACTGGACCCCGCACCCTTCGCCCGATGGTAAGTCGATCCTGATACTTACTTACGGCAAGGGAATTACAGGTCATCCAGCCAACAAGAATGTCACGTTGCGGATTTTGAATGCTGCCGATGGAAAGATACGGGATCTTGTAAGTATCGTTGGCGGTTCGGGAACGGACAACGTGTCGAACTGGGCGCCCGACGGGGCACACTTTGCGTTTGTCAGCTTTCAAATGCTGCCGGAAGGAGATAACGGTTCAACGCAATGAGGACGGAGTTGCGCCTGCTTCATACAGCGCCGCTTATCTTTAAGAGCAGGATACCGAGTCGTTTAGGCAGCGCCTTGGTGCCCGCGTTGCAGCAGCGCAGCCACAGCGCGATCGTGATGGTCAGATGTATACCACGTGGGAGCGTAGTCCTCGAGTAATTCGAACAGCTCTTGTAAAACGCCGCGTTCAGACACTGGCGTTGCGCCGTCCGCAGGACCGTTAACCGAGTTCCTGAGCCCTATTTGTTCGGCAGTAATAGTCACACACTTTTCTCCTGTAGTTAAGGGGATGCCCCATATCTACCCAAGGTTGTTTCTATTTCAAGGGCGGGAGCTCTTGTAATTTGGCCGTCATTTTCATCCCCGCATGATCGGAAACCTGGGCAGTCGAGCGAATGCAGGTTTTAGATTCCTTTCAGGTTATGCTGCGATGGTGCAAAACAGAGATCGAGGAACGCAATGAACTCTTCAAGCTGGTTTTGATTTCGAAAGCGTTCAACGCTTGCGTGGGCCTCGAGTGAGCGTCATGCCAAATCACGCCGCACACGAATATAACTTAGGGGCTTGAAAGTTCATTTGGTACTTAGGTCGTAACCTGGCTTGAGATAGAGTTACCTTTCATCCAGCTAACTTACATGCATAAGTTATCCATCGATCGCCATAAGTAGGTACAAGTGAGGATATCTATTTGTTTCCTGACTTGATGCGTCGCACTTGCTTGTTCTCGCACCGCCGGCTCACGACATAAACAGTTGCAAGCAATAAAACCAGCAAAGCAGCCAGGTACATGGATTCCACAGATCCGTTGCCCCCATCCGGAGAGACTCCAAACACGCGTTCAATGAAGTCCATGCGCCCTCCCTTACTTCCCGCATAGTATCTGATTCCCTGTTTCCTGCAACTGAATAATGCGCGCCGATACCGTGGCGTTTCCCGCAATCTAGTCGAACCGGCCCTGTTTCTTTTCTTAGATTTTTATTGACGCGGGGCGAAACGTTTATGTAATTATTGCCACTCTACTCTTTTCGGGATCTACCGCTTTCCCCAATTTGGGTGCTAATGCACACTGGCGGCAAATCCCTTTCCCCTTGGTTTGAATTCGATCGGCACGGAGTCTCCATGGGCGCAGGTATCGTGTTGCTGTTATTGCTGATCGTGCTGGTGCTCGGCATCTGCATTGGAATCTGGCTCGCGCTCTTGTGGTGGAGACGCCATCATCCGTTCCCCCCACCCCCGCCACCTCCACCTCCGCCATGTCCGCCTCCGTACAAAATTCCCGATCAACTTGGCGAGACCGACCTGACCACGCAGATCAGCGTTCGCCTGATGGGGACCACGGCCAATGGCCTCCCGCTCCCTGCGGGTGGTACTCCGCCCGACAAGGTAATTTGGGTCGACCACGGCAACGAAGTCCTGGTGCATCTGGATTCAACCGCGGTGCGCATACTCGACCGCACGGTATTGGTATCGGTGGATCTTGAGACGGACCAAACCGGCCGCACGCCGCTCGTATGCAGCTTCGCAGTAAGCGGCGCAGGCGAGCTGGGCGGCCTGGTTGCTACCACCGACGACTTGCCGCGTGGCCACGGCGGCCTCGCATCCTGCTGGGGCCATCAACTTCAAACGGCGGTGTGGTCAACGCTGATGGGCCTGGCCAATGACCACGCCTCTGAGCGCAGCTTGACTCCGCGCGCCCTGTCTGCAACTGCGGGAACCCTCAGCTTGAATGCGGGCGCATCGCTCACGTCGGCGGGAGGTGCGGCATGAGCGACGGCCTGGGCAACGAAGTCCTCGATATCGGCAAAGCCATCGGGCTCTTCGATGACGGCGGCAATTTGCAGCCGCACTGGTTTGAGAATCCGCTCAACAGCGTCGAGAACATCTTCACCGTCGACACGCAGCGGGCCGCGTTCCTGCGCGTTCTCGATGCTTTACTGGCGCCCGTTCAACTTCCCGACATTCCGCCCAATGAGACCTGGCACCCTCTGCTGGGAGAGCAAACACGCGGTAACGCCTATCTCACCGTCAACACCGCTAATGACGTTACGTTTGGATTCGCGGGCGAGTTCCACTCCACCGACGGACCGACGCCACTTGCCTCGCTGAGCGCACATCTTCCGTTGGTCAACTTCAGCGCCGGGTCGGTGAAGGCGGTCGCAGGCACCGCCGCCAACCCGCTGCTGATCGCGTTGCGCATTCATCTCGGGTTCACTTATCCCGGCGACCCCATCGGTCTTGATTCCGTCATCGTTACGGCGAGCCTTTCGCCCATCGGCGGCGGCCCTCCAGCCACCTTGTCGGTTCAGTTGGAAGGTCTGCAGCTGGATGCGGCGGGGGCCAAAAATGTAACCCTCGATCCATCGAACCTGGGGTCCGAGGCCATCCACCTCATCATCGGTTTCATTCAGGAACAGCTCAGGCGCCTCGCCGCATCTTCCGGTGAAGCCGGAGCGGTCACAGCCCATCTGCTTCAGTTGCTTGGCTTCGGCGTCGCCGGCATCCCGCAGTTCCCGTTCACGCAACTAGGCAATCCGGCGGCCGTTAACACCTGGTTCAGCTCCCTCCTGCAAGGCGGGGCGACTGCGCCCATCGTGGATTGGCTTGGCCACCTCACGGGCCTGCTCGGGGTAAGTACAGCCTCTGTCACCGGCAGCGGCACCGCAGTCGATCCATGGGTCGCACCCGTGCTGCCGTTCGGCACCGCGGCCGGCTCAGGCCTCAACATCACCTTCGCCACCACGACCGCCTCTTCGACGACTTCGCTCCTCCTCGGCTTGCAGGCCCGCGTTATTCCCAACGGAGCCAACCCGCCGGTGCGCATTGAGGGCAGTGCGGTCCTCGCATCCATTCCCGTCACTGGCGCGGGTGCGGCCGCCGTATTGCCTTCCGCCTCGGTCACGGCTTTCGCTCCCGGGGCCATCGGGGCCGCTGCGCTGGTCAGCACTTCCACCATCACGGTACAGTCCGTGCGCGCCGGCTTCACGTGGACTGGTTCGACTCTGCAGCCGCTGCTGGAACTCGATGCCGTCGATTTTTCGTTGGCCGGCACCACCACGCATTATCCGAAAGTCGACCTCACCAATGCCGACAGCGTAGCGAGTGATGTTTCAGCAGCAATCGGCAACACCATCGCCGGATATCTGGGAACCACCAGCCCCGGCCGCAACCTGGCCGCGCTCGCCGGGATCGTCGCGCCTGAAAATGATGCCGGCACACCGCATCATCTCGATCCCACCCAACTTGTCTCGAATCCCGCACGCGCCATCGCCGCTGTTCATCGCTCCGTACTGCTCGATGCCGCTCATCCCTGGTCGCACATGCTGGAGGAGATCGGCGGGCTTATTGGCATAACCACCCCGGTAGCAGGCACCGGCACGCGCAGCGACCCGTGGGTACTCGAACTGGCGCCACCGTCAACCTTCCACATCGAAATCGCGGCATGGAATGAGCAAACCAGCGGCGTGGCCACCGACCCGCAAAAGCTGCGCGTCGGACTGCGCGCTTCCTTCTCGCAGTCTCCGGTCGATGTCTATTGGCTCGCGGAGTTGCTGGCCTTTGATCTGCCGCAGTCGGGCGCGGGCGCCGTCTCGCTGATGGCCGGCCAGCACGCGCATTTCCAGGTGCAGCCGATTCCAACCATCCCCACTGTCGCCGGTCTCGCGCTCAGCATCGGCGACCTGGCGGCCGACATGACCTGGTCGCCGGGTTCGACTCTGGCCTGGAGCGCCGGCCTGCAAAATGTCACACTCACGTACGCCGGAACTGCGATCAACATTCCATCCATCGGTTTTCCGCTGGCCGCGCCATTCGATGTTACGAATCCCGCCGCCATCGCCGCTGACTTCGGCCTTACCGTTCCCAATCTCGAATTGTTGTTGCGGCTTGTTCTGGCGCGGGCATTGTCGTCGTGGGGCGGGATGCCGGCGTTCACGCTCGCTGGCCTGCTCGGCGTTCATGGCGGGCTCGACGGCCTCTCTGCGGATTGGCCCGCACTTGCCGATCCGGGCGCGGCGGGCTCGTTGCTCAGTGATCCGTTCACAGCGCTACGCAACTGGCTGGCAACCGTTGCCACCGGCGTTTCAGCGGACGGCAAGGCTTTTCTGCCGCAGATTCTTCCCTGGCTGCGCGGGCTTCTTTCGGACGCATTGCCGTCGGCCCCCGGGAATCCACTCGACGGTTTCAGCCTGCCCATCAGCGGCTCTGGGACTTATGACGACCCCTGGGCACTCCCGCTCACCACAACCGAAGCGGCCAACGTCGACGCACTGGTATGGCTCGAACCAGCGGGACCGCCGCCCGACTGGGCCACGCCGCTGGTCGCCGCGATCGCAGCAGTGGGCGATACGCTTGCCTTCTTCCAGCAAGCGCAGGCCGTTGCTGCCTATTTGCCCACGCTGAATAATGGTCTGGCCAACAGCGATGCGGGCCTTCTCGGTTCCGCGCTCAGCTCTTTATCGTCATTCATTGCGAGTGGCGACGGTGTGGTGCCACTCGCCTCGCAGGTGCCGGCCAGCACGAACTGGACGGCAGGCACTACGCTTGCCAGCGCCCACTCGACACAGCCGTCCGATCCCGCCGCCATTGCGCAGATTCTTACCCAGGTCGACAGTCTCGCCGGCGGAGCGGGCGGAGCGCGCACGGTTCTGCTCCTGGGCCCCGCATTCAGCGACCACGCCATTTGGACCACGCTGCTGAGCGATTCAAACCTGCACGGCGCGACTGCGCCCCAAACCAACTTCAACCTCCGCGTGCCCGGCCTTGATCCTACCGTCGTCGACCTCACCGCGGTCACTGCGCAAGCCGCCTGGTATACAGCCGACCTCAACGACGACGGCACCGGCAACCTGACCTCGCTCACGGCCCAGATCGCACGACTCGTCGCTCGCGTTCAGCAGCTCAATGGCTCGGGCCCCGTCACTCTCGTTGCACACTCGACCGCAGGCTTGGCTGCGCGCGGCTTCACCGCCGCCAATCCAACCCTGGTTCAGGGGCTCATCACACTGGGCACGCCGCATCTCGGCTCATCGCTGCCGTTCCTCTCCGATAGCCGCGTCGGCGATGCTCTGCGGGTGATTCAACTTCTTCGCCCAAACATTTCTGCTGGTCCCATTCGTGACGCGCTCGATTTTCTTCTTCTCGCACTCGATGGGTATTTGCCCCTCTCGGCACCCGGAGCACTTCCAGTCGCATCGCCGTTCGCCGCTGGATCGTTTCCCGCGCCCATCACCGCGCCCGCCAGCATCGACTCCGGCGGCCGCCCGGTACTTGCAATCGGCAGTCAGCTTGGCGGTTCGCTCCTCGATGTGCTCAAGCCCGCACTCTCTGCGCTCGCCAACCTGGCCGCCAATCCGACGACGACGCCGGCAGCTCCCACGCACCTCGCATTCGGCACGCGCGCCCATTTCAATCTCGCCACGACAGCTGCGGGCAATGTCGCCGTCGACACAACGCTGCGCGGCGACTTGTTCCAGCTTCCTCTCCATAGCGGCGGCGCGGCTCCGCCTGCTCACGCTGTGCATGTGCGCGCCCAGCTTACAAACCCCAACGGATGGCTCGTCGGCGCATCCAGCTCCTTCGCAGGTGCTGGCCTGCCTCCCATCGACGTGCGCGTCCGCTGGGCCGAAATCGGCGCCGACCTCTCCAGCACAGGCGCCTCTTTCAAAGTCGACCCCGTTGTCAATCTTCACCAGGTGTCGTGGCACGGCCCGGTCGCAGACCTCGCTACTTTCACCGACGCCAATGCCCAGGCCCTTCTCGGCGCTGTCCTGCAAACCATCAGTTCGCCGGCTCCCGCGCCCACATCCCCGGCCGGCATCCTGCTGTCGACTTTGCAAGCCCTCAACATCGCCGTCGTCGACAGCCACGGCGGCATCGGCATCTCCGCCGACGCCTTCAACGCCATCACCGCCGATGCTGCCGGCTATCTGGGCACACAATTAACCGCAGCGCTGAACGCGGCCACCAGCATCGCGGGCTTCATTCCCACCACCGTTGTCATCCCCAGCCGCGGAGCCACAGCAACGCCCGAGTGGACCCTGCCCATCAGCAGCCTCCCGCTCGAAATCTACCTGCTCCCCAACCCCTGGACCATCGGCCTGCGCACCCGGTCCTCCGGCGGAAGCTCCAGCGCTTGGTCGATCGCCAAAGACACGTCCATCACTCTCGACGCCAGCGTCGCCCTCCCCGCCTTCACACCCACGCTCGACGCTGGCTTCACTCTCGGCGCTTTCAACTTGAATTGGGCCAGAAGCACCAGCCAACTCACCGTCAGCGCGACTCCGTGGCTGGCGCCACTCACGCTGCTTCCACCGCCCAGCGCCTCGGCCCTCGAAGCCGCCCTCAGCAACGCTCTGCCGCGCCTGCTTTTCTCCGGCGCGACATCGGCTGTCCTCGAAGCCCTCGCCGGCCCCGGCCTCGTCATCGGCCCCATCGACACCTTCTTCACGTCCATGTCGTCGGTGCTCACGCGGGCCAACGCCCTCGGCAATTCTCTTGGAAACGGCCTCGACTCCGCCAAGCTCTCGAAGCTTCTGCAGTTCATTGGCAACCTCGCTGGCCTTCTCGCCGGCCCCGGCCTCACTCTGCCCGGCAGCCTGCAATTAACTGCAACCGGCGTGGGCACCGATGCCGACCCGGTCAAGCTGCAACTCGCCACCACCGCTTCGATCGGCGGCGTCCTCGACCTTACCGGCGGCGTGTCGTTTGACAAGCTGATGCATCCCAGTCCGACTGGCAGCGTGGCCCTCACCATTCCACCCACCGGCTCTCTTCCCGGTCCATGGAGCAAGGTCGCCATCGCGTTCGGCGTCAGCTCCGCCGGCGTCACACTGTCCGTTACCCCCATCACCACTCCCGCCACAGCGCCCATCCAGATCCTGCCCACCTTCAGCGGCCTCGGCGCTCTGGCCGGTGCGGCAGAAGCCCTGCTTCCTCAAGTTCTCGACGCTGCTGTCGCCGCCATCGGTCCATCCACGGTGGCCGCGCTGACGCTCGATGTCGCCGCAGCTCTCGGGATATACGACAGCGTTGGCAAGTTCTCCGCGCACGCCGACGCATTGAAGGCCATGCTTGGTGGAAGCTGGCTCAGCGGTTTCACCGCGGCGCAGCGCGGCAGCATCGCCACTGCCATCGCCGGCCTCTTCACCGGAGGATCGCCGCTCGCCGGCACTCTTCCCGGCACCGTCTCTGCGGGTACGGGAGCCAACGCCGGCGTGGTCACGTGGAATCTTCAACTCACCGGCAGCGACTCCGGCACCATCGCAGTCGGGCTGGGCTGGGATGCGGCCGGCCCCACCGCGACGATTGGTCTGGATAACTTCAAACTCGGCGACGGCGCGCTCGGCATCACCGCGTCTGGCGGATACGCTGCGGGCTCCATCGCCGTCTCGGCCGCGCTTGGTGTTCATCTCCAGAATGCCATCGGCATCAATCTCGTTCCTACCCTCTCTCTCACTGAGAACGGCTCCAACTTCCAGCTCGAGTTCTATCCATTGGCCAGCGGATCGGGCACGACCTTCACCACCGGCCCCATCACCATCGACTTCATTCCTCCCACACTGCACATGGCCGCGGGTGGACCCGTCGCCCTCATCGAGCAATGGCTCATTCCTCTGGTCGGCAACACGTTGCTTGCCACTACCGCCATCAAGAACACCTTCGCAACCACGCTCTGGAGCGGTGGTCCCACCGTTCAATCCGTTCTCACCGGCTCGGAGATTGCGATCGTCAGCGGCACCAGCCTGATCGTCAATCCCACATTCCCCTCCATCACCGCGCTCGTCACGGGCGTTCTCTCGTCGCTGGCAACCGGCGTCAATCTCAAAATTGCCGACAATCTCTATCTGGGACTGGCGAACAATGCCGGCCGCCTCGGCGTCAACATCAAGGGCTATCTCGACTTTCCCGTCGGCGACTACGACCTGTCCATGCGCTTCGGCGCGCCCACGGCGTGGGGCAGCACCTTCGATGCCGGCGTGACCATCAGCCTTTTCGATGTTGCCGGCGGCAACTTCACCTTCAACCCTGGAATCACCGCTGCCGGACTGGGACTCGGACTCACTGGCCAGAACGACGCGCCCCTCGTCAACACCGGCGGCTTCCGCCTCGGCGGCGTGCGGCTCTACTCCTTCTTCCACGGTGAATTCCAAAATAGCTTCAGTTTCGACTCGCCGGGCGTCGGTGTGGAGATCGACAAGCTCGGTCTTCCTCTCTCTCAAGCCACAGGCGGCAACGTCGGAGGCAATAATCCCGTCGCATCCGGCCTGCTCGGCGGCGGAGGCAACGGCGGCAACAGCGGAGGCGACACTCAACCCCCCAATCCCGCCATCGATGTGGCTGCATGGTACTGGTCCACGCCCTCCGGGGACAGCACTTTCCACATTCTGTTCGCAGGCAACGACCAGCCCATGTGGATCGGTGTCCACGCGCAGCTGGGGCCTATTTACCTCGACCAGATCGGCATCATTCTCAACGGCAACACCTCGGCATCGCTGGTCCTTGACGCCACCGTGAAGGTCGGGCCGCTCACCGGACAGGTGGACGAGCTTGGCGTTACCATCCCCTTCAAGTCGCTCATGCATCCGGGCGACTGGACCCTCGACCTCAAAGGCCTCGCGCTTAGCTTTGTCACTCCCGGTATCACCATCGCCGGAGCACTGCTCAAGAACGACAGCGGCGGCACTGTTGAATACGACGGCATGCTGCTGATCAAGGTCACCGAGTTCGGCCTGGTCGCGGTCGGCGCCTACTCCAAGCCCAAAGACGCGGAAGGCGACTACACCAGCGTCTTCATCTTCGC
This sequence comes from Occallatibacter sp., assembly GCA_036488735.1. Taxonomy (GTDB): domain Bacteria; phylum Acidobacteriota; class Terriglobia; order Terriglobales; family Acidobacteriaceae; genus Telmatobacter. Next base: position 108,732 of record DASXHC010000033.1, on the reverse strand, counting down.
CGGACTGTTCATTATCATCGGCATTCCTCCGGTCATCGAAGTCGAAGCCATCGGTCTCGGCGTCGGGTACAACCGCGAACTCATCGTGCCCGACGATATGAACAAGATTCCCAGCTTCATCCTCGTCGCGGCACTCGACGATGGAGGCGCGCTCACCAACGATCCCATGGGCGAGCTGATGCAGATCCGCGACAGCATTCCCGCCAAGCGCGGAAGCCTGTGGTTTGCGGTCGGCCTGCACGGCACAACTTTTGTCATCGTGCACGTCACGGCCATCGTCTACGTGGCCTTCGATCGCGGCGTTGAGATCGGCGTCCTCGGCGTCGCGCGCCTGGCCATCCCCTCCGACGACACCGCGCTGGTCTCCATCGAACTCGCGCTTAAAGCACGCTTCTCGTCTGCCGAAGGCATCCTCTCGATCCAGGCCCAGCTCACGTCCAACTCCTACATCTTCGACAAGGACTGCCAGCTGACCGGCGGCTTTGCCTACTTCATGTGGTTCCCGCAGGGCCAGTTCGTCATCACCATTGGCGGCTACCATCCGCACTTCATCAAGCCCACGCAATTCCCCGACGTACCGCGCCTCGGCTTCAACTGGGGCCTGCCCATCGGCGCCACCATCAAGGGCGAAAATTACTTCGCGCTCACCAACACGTGCATCATGGCCGGTGGACGCCTCGAGCTCACCTACGGCATCTCCTGCGCGTACGTCTGGTTCACCGCCTTCGCCGACTTCCTCATCTCGTGGGATCCCTTCTATTACGAAATTGACCTGGGCGTTTCGGTGGGCGCGACATTCTCGATCCGGATCTGCTTCTGGGGCGCCTGCATCGGCGTCAGCGTCACCGTATCTCTCAGCGCCACGCTCACCATCGAAGGGCCGCCGCTGCACGGCACTTGCACGGTCGACCTCGCCATCTGCAGCGTGACCGTTGCCTTCGGCAACGACGCCAACCCGAAGCCGCCTTACATCACGGACTTCGCCGTATTCGCCACCAAATATTTGTTTGGCAACGACCCCAACGGCAATGCTTTCCGGGTCAACGTGCTCAGCGGCCTCGTCCCGCCCTCTCCTTCAGGTGCGGAGCCTGCACCCGGCACCGCCGACAAGCCCTGGAAGATGTTGAGCGAATTCTCCTTCCAGTGCGATACCAAGATGCCTGCCACAGGCATCAATGACTTCGTATTCAACAATCAGGATCAAAGCGGCAACGTGCACACCATCGATCTTGCCCCCATGAACAAGGAGGCGGTGAGCACCACGATGGTCGTCACCCTGTTCGGCAAGGACGAAACGGGATGGAACGAGATCAGCGCATGGAAGCCGGGCGCGAATCCGCACAACAATCCGGATTTCGAGATCGACACCGTGCACTGGCTCATGACGCCCATCATCGGCAAGGTTTCTGAGGCGACGTGGCACTGGCAGGACCCCGCCAACATGCCCGCGGCCGCGAATACGGTGCCTGCCGTTGTCGGGCTCACGGTTCAGGGCTTCTGCTATTACGAAGGCAAGTCTGCGCTCATTCCGATTGCGAAACTCTACGACGCCGACCACAGCCGTCCCCTGCCGTTTGCCACCGACTTCACTTCGAACTACGGGCAATACCAGAGCTACGGCGTTTCCGCGGTGGAGATGGCCGGCCTCACCGCGCTCGCCGGGTCGAGCACCACTCTGCAGATTGCGAGCGCCATCACCACCGGCGCGGGTGGATTCTTCGCCACGCAGCGCGCCACGGCGGGCCTGCCTGCAGGTGGCAATCCTCCGGTTGCAAATCGGGCTCTCCTCTATCATCGCTCGGCTCCTCCGCAGGTGGTTCCCATTACCACCGGCCTCACCATGAAGCCGCCGGCTCTGCCGCTGCCGCCAGCCATTACGCGTCCGCCGATCGTATTGCCCGTGGCGCTGGAACAGCCGCGTTTGCGTGCCGTGCTGCGCGGCCTGCCGCAAGCCGTGAGCGATGTGCCCACAACTCTGCGTACGACGGTTGCCTCCGTGACAGCCGCTGTCGGGATTGCACGCATGGCTGCACCACTAGCCGATGCGCTCGGTTCCAGTCTCATTCGCGTGAATGCCGCCACTGCGCCCGCACCCACAAGGCTTGCGCGCCCGGGCAACACACTGCGCTCCACCGAAGTAGGCTGGGCCTCAGGCAAGGGCCATCAGCAGCAGATCACCGATGCACTCAGTAGTTTCCTTGGCAACGGTCTGGCTATCCCCGCCGGCACCACCCACATCTGGGATGTGCCCGCCGGCGCGCAGGATGAGTTGATCGTCACCGGCGACTCCGCATTCCGCATCACCTTCCTCACTCGCGGCGGATCGGTTCTCGGCGACAGCGAATATCCCGCAGCACCGCCCACCGGAACGCCGCAGACCACCATCGCCTTGCCCGCCAAATGCGGCATGGTTTCCATCGAGTGCCTCGGCAAGCTGCCCGCTTCATCCGCTGCGGGAGCGCCCGGCTTCGCTGCCATCGCGTTCACCGCGGCGCCGGCCGGCAAGAAAACGGTAGCTGGATGGCAAGCAGGCAACCTGTTGCCGCAAGTCGGACCCACAACCATTCTTGCGCGCGGATCGTGCCTGGTATTGCCGCAGACTTTCATTCCACTGCGAAACCGGCAGGCCATCTCGCAGACCATGATTCGCGTTTCCGATGCAGTCGCCGTACAGATCGGCACCGAGACATGGCTTCCCGTTTCCATTGGCGTGGTGATGATCCTGCTCGACCTGCAGGATGCCTCGGCAAGCGCAGACGGCGACCTGGCCTTGAGCGTGAACGGAGCCACGTTGTCGTCAACGCCTATTCGCATTCTCGGCGGCCGTCGTCGCGCATTGCTCTACGACGTCAGCGATGCCGACCGCACGGCAGACCACATCACCGTGGGTGTAGCAAGTGTTACTGGCTGGCGCTTGTCGGGAGTCGTCGGCATGGCCGGCAAAGCGCAGGAGTGGGCCACCAGCCTGCAAGGCAAAGTCCCCGAACACATCGTGCCCGATGGGCCGTTGACTCCCGACGGCAGCATCAGCGTGCGCATGGTCGCTGTTACAGCCAACGCCGCGCAGCTAACAGGAGCATCGCGATGAGAGAGCCAAGCGCGTTCTATTCCCTGATCTCTATTCCCCATTCCCTGTTTCCAACCGGAGCCGCGCAATGAGCACCGTACCCACTCCTCCGCCGCCCATTGGATCGATGTACCTCTTCGATGCCGTGACGCCGCCCCTTGTCGATGGCAGCTATCGCATCGATGTGGTCACCAATGTTGCGTACGATGGCAGCACCGCGCCGCTTTCCAGCAATAGCGGCTACTTCGATATTGAAGGCCCGCGCTTCACGCTGCCTGCCACCGATGTCGCGGCCGTCTATCCTCCGCGCAACGGCCACGGCGGCTTCGATGAGTACATCCCGCAGATCGTGATCTCGCGGCGCACGCTGCCATGGGAGCGCCGCCTCACCATCGATCCAACGGCAATCGGCACTCCAACGCGCGACCCTTGGACACCGCAGCCGAATCCATTTCCGCTGCAGCCGGGAAAGCCCCAGGAGTACGGGCCCGCGCCCTGGCTGGCACTGCTTTTATTTCAGGAGGGCGAATACGTTCTGCATCAGAACATGCCGTTGAAGAACGTTGTTCCCGCAGATGTGTATGCGCGGCTCGACGTTGATCCCGGCATCGTGTGCGACTCCATTGAAGTAGAGGCAAATCTATTGCAGTCGGTTCTTCCCAGTCTCGACGAACTCACGCTGCTCGCGCACGTCAGGCAAGTGAATGTGGACGACAAGGAATTGAATGCCGCATCCGGCGACGGCCTTTACGCAGTCGTGATGAGCAATCGCATCCCCGCGCCCAATGCGAAGTTCCGCGCATGTCTGGTCTCACTTGAAGAACGCGACGACCTGGTGAAGGCCGATCCGCCGCCCGTCGCATCGCCCATCTTCATTGAAGTTTTTCAGGATCCGATTTTGATTGATCAAGTCGAAGGTCCGCCGCGCTCCAAAGATCAGGCGACCATCACCGATGTGAAGCAGGCGCACGCTGCAAGGGCCGCTGCGTTGATCGCGGATGGCTCCATCGAGACGCCCATCGATTTTCAAGGCAGCAGCATTCTCGCCACGGTTGCCGATCGCAACGTCGCCAACGCGGTGGCGTTCGTCAACGCACCTTTCTATCAAGTGTTCATTGAGACAAAGCAACTCGTGCTGTTGCATAGCTGGCAGTTCGAATGCACGGGAGTAGGCACCTTTCGCGACTACATGCAGCGCATCAACGTATCCACACTGGGCACGGTTGAAGAAGAAGGCCATCCGCCGGTCATCGACACCGGACACATCCCCATGACCGTTATGGATCGCGCCGGTGTTGAAGAAAATGTATGGTATCGCGGCCCCTTGGTGCCGATGCCGCTGACACGCGATCCACTCACGTATCACAGTGCGGATCAGTGCCGCCGCGTCACGCCGGAGACAGGCGCAGAAGACATCAGCTACGCGGCCGCATTTGAGTGCGGCAGGCTCATGGCCGCTGCCGATCCGCGTCTCGGACAGGAACTGATGCGCTGGCGGCGGGAGTCGTATCGACAATCAGTTCGAACTGACTCTCTGGTTGCGATACAGGCTGCGATTCCGTTGGATCAAACACTCGAAATACACAAGCCGGTCGCTTCTGTAGTTGCGTACAACGCGGCGACCCACATGGTGTCGGGCGTAACGCTGGTGGGCGACAAGTATGGACTCGGCGCGGTCGAGAGGGCGCCGGGGTTGAATCCCGCGGAGTTGCAGGCCGCGTGGAGTTTGAGCAGCAGCGCAGAGGCTGCGGCAATTTTGGGCGGCGATCCCGGAGCGACGGGAGCGCTGGTGACCGCGCCAACACAGACGATTCGCAATGCCACCACGATCGACCAGGTGGCGGCCGATACGGTTTCCTTGAACCGGCTGCAAGCGGCACGCGACGTGGTGTTGAACAGCGTGCAAACGAAGTTGGGAGGGTGAGCGATGAGGGCCGCATGTTTCTTTCTTCCGCGCCTTTCACACTGTTGTCGTAGTAGTAACAACTGCGCCCCAACGGGTTGCGAAATTTCTGTGCTTACAACGAGAGTGTTTTTTGCCGAAAGTGGGCAACGGCACTTTTCGCAAAAAACACGTAATTCACGTTTACCCGCGTGGTTATTGGAGATTTGCACCAATTGGGCGCGCATCGAAAATCAGCGTTTTTTGCATTTTCGACAAATTGTGCGCGAATTGCGCATGCCGCTGGCGTGGAAGTGGATTTTTATCATAGAGATGTGCACAACATGAACATCGTTTTACAGCAGCGAATTTGACCTGTTTTTGGAGAGGAATCGCATCATGCGCAGCCCGTGGATCCAATCAAGCGCCGCACTGAAGGAACGCTTCCGGCGCCCCATCCAGCTCGATACAACGCAGCCGGAGTCGGAGATGCCGCCGTACATGGAGTTGTTCCTTTCGCATCTGCGGCTGCTGGTGGGCGTTCCCTTCGACTATCTCGTGCCCGACGACCGCCTCCTGCCCGATGAGTCGATCCGTTTTTTCTATATCGATCGCTCGTGGACAGACCGGCTGGTCGATGGCGCAGTCGCGGTGGGCAAGATCGGAACGCGCGAACAGGCGCATCATCAAGGGCACGCGCCCGCGGTGAGTCAGCAGGTGGATGTAAGCGAACGCATCGTGCGCACGATTCAGCGGGGGCTGAAGTCGTTTACCAACGCCAAGAGCGACAACGACAAGAACCAGGCAGCGGCGGATACGATCACGGGATTTCTGTTGCGCTCATCGGCGGTCAGCGGATGGCCGCACATGGATGTGCGCGCCTACAAGACCGATGTGCCGGAGCAGTTCGATCCCGCCGACCCCAAGGTGCAGCCTCTGCAACTCACAACACTGCGGCTGGAGCTGCTTTCGCCGGGATTGATGATCGCGCTGTTCCAGGGCGTGCCGCAGCTCGTGATCCTGGAAGAGCCGCACAACGGGGTGATGTTCGGGCTGCATGTGGACAGCGGGGTGGACAAGCTCTATCTGCGAGACGCGACCGGCCACCAGATTGAAGCGCCCCAGCCCAACCCGCTGCCGAATCCTCCACCGCCGGTGGTGAATTACGACCTCGACTTGCCGTTCCGTTCGACGAACGGCCGCGTTCTGCATGTGACTGAACTGCGCCGCCGTCTCAACAAGGCGCGCGTGCAGCATCCCACGGCGATCGGCGTGACGGGGTCGGCAAGCTTCGGGATCGCAGTGCTCGATCCGCCGTGGCGCCAGCGCTTCGAAGGCACGGTGGACATGGCGGGCACGCAATCGACGTCGGGCGGTTTTGTTGCCAATCAATTTATCGCGCAGCGCGTGACCAGCACTGCGACGTTCGACGAAGTCAAAAATCTGGTGACAACGTATGGCCATTAACACCCAGATCGCATTCACTGACAAGGCTGCCGCCTTCTCGGCAGCCGCGGCGTATCGCATCACCGACAAGGTCATCAATTCGTGGAATCCCTACTTGATTCGCACGCCGCGGGTGATGGTGCCGGTTGCGCTCGACGCGTTGGTGGTCCGGCCCAACCAGGCCGCGGAGAGCTGGGCCGACTGCGCGCTGAAGCCCGCGCCGCAGCAGACAACGCCAGTGACACGCTACGACGTTTTGCCCACGCCGTTTGCCGAGCTTAAGCAGCCGCGCACGGCTGGAGTCTATTTGCACTGGGCGCTTCCGGATGCGTTGACGAACGGGGTTGCCGATGGAGATACGGCGCTTTTTCCTGCCGCGCCGGATCGATGGCTGATTCTGCGCATGTATCCCACGCAGGGCCGCCGGATCTTTTTAGGGGCAGTAAGCACGCGCGCGGTAAGGGGATGGGTGCTTAGGGCGGGGGATCAGAATCCTGTACCTATCGATCTAGATTCCTACGTAGAGGGCGCGCCTTCGGCCGATGCGGTGAACAATCCCCTGACGGTGATGGGCACGGGCGATGTGGCGTGGGCGGCGTACTACGACAACTGCGTGAATCGCCTCGCGTTTTACGACAGCCTGAGCGATATCAGCGAAGGGCCGGTGAGTTACCTGGTATGCGGATGGTATTCGAATCCGGGGCAGGATCCACTGGGAGACCAGAAGGTTCATTCGCTGACCGATTTCAATGCCAGGATGCAGGAGCTGAAGTGGCAGCTGGCACAAGGGGAGCTGGATGAGTCGATACGCCACGCGCGCAAATACATGGTGGCGGCGCGCGGGTTGGGACTGGCGACCAGCAGTGTTGCCAGCACACTGGCGTACAACGATGCGCTGGCTACGGGGGCGCCGAACGTAGGGTACACCGTGTCGGATGCGCCGTCGGCGATGCCGCAGTTTGACGCCAACGGCGAGGCGATGGGGCCTTACACGACGGACGGCACCTGGTGGCCGAATGCAACGATCATGCATGGATCGGTGGTAGCGATCGGATGGCCCGGCGTCGGTTGGCCGGGCAACGAGAACGGGCTGCTTTCCGGGGAGAGCGGCGGGCCGCCGGCAGCCTCAGCCATCAACGTGGTGGTGGGCAACACGCTCACGGAGGCGCTGGCTGCGCTGGTGGCCAAGCAGAACGGGCTGCCCGACGAGGCACGCATCCTGGAGAGCTTTTTGCTGGGGTCGCTGAGCGACCTGGAACAACCCGATGGACGGGCGCGTCTGGATGCGCTCCTGCAGGCGACCGCCTTCGGTTCGCTGGCGGACGGCGACCCAAACAAGGAGACCATTAACATACCGGCGATGCCGGATACGCCACCGCCTCTACCCAATCCGGTGCAGCCGGGGACGGGCGTGTTTACGCAGCAGGCAGCGGCAGCGGCCAACACGCGGCAGACGTCGACCCGCGGCAGCAGCTTGAACACCGTGAAGCTGGGCGGCGTGGGCGCGGCTAGATTTTCCGAGCCGATTGAGACGATTCGCGAAACCACGTTTTTCGCGGGGGGACTGGCGGCGGTGGTTAATTCGGTGGCGCCGGCGCCCGCGGCGGAGCAGATTCCCGCGCATACGGCCGAGGTGAACCGGGCCAAGCCGCGCCTCTTTTATCCGAGCGAACCGGTGTTCCTGCTGGAAGGCGCCAGCCGCACTTTCAAGTACGGAGCGGACACGCGCTTCTCGCAGGACAACACGCTGATCTGCCGCCTGACCGGATTCTGCACGACCGAACTGAGTTGCGCGATGCCGCTGGTGTTTGACGGGCAAGCGCAGCCTTTCCGGCCGCGGTCGACGGCGGACTCGGTGCTGGAGCGCAGCGTGGAGAATGGCAGCGTTCCTCCGGAATGCGAAGACCTGTTGCGGGAGACGATTCTTCTCGATCCATCGGCGGCAGTGAACCTGGCGCAGTCGGCGTTGATTGCTCCCACGCCATTTCGCATTTCGGCAACGGCGAGCGCGGCGCCAGCGCCCGCAGCGCCGGTCGCGGCAGCGCCGACGGCAGCGCAGATTAACGCAGTGGCGAAGAATTTTGTGGTGGAACAGACGGCGTGGTGGGCGACGCGGGATCCGCGTTTCGATCACGGACCCCTGGTGGCAATCAGCGGCATCGTGGGCACGCTGCCATCGCCGATCGCGGTGACGCCGCCGGTGCGGCCGTGGAATCCGATTCACCTGGATTGGGAGATCGAGTACATCCCGTCTACGAATGGAGTGAAGGATTGGACGCTGGGGGAGGTGGATTACTCCACCGACCCGACGATTGCGCCGCCGGCGCCCGATCCGGGAAACCAGCCGGGACCCAACGGCCAGCCTCCGGCGCAGCAGCCGCCGGGAAGCCTCATTTTGAACGGGCGCGCGCACCTTACCGGCGGCGCGGCAGCCACGGCGGCCGCGAGCCTTCGCCAGGCCATGAACCAGGCGCAGTCCGCGGGAGGCGCGGGGTCGCTGGTGCCGAACACGCATCCGGCCCATCACTCCATCTATGCCAAGGTGGCGCTGGAAAGCTATGCACAGATGGCGCTGGCCATCAACGTGGCGATCACGGGTTCTGCGGCGGGGGGCGATATTCCGGCGGTGGACCGGAGCGCGCTGCAGGACATCCTGGACACGCTGGACAGCATGGATGTGCTGGCGGGCGCAGCCGACAACCTGACGCGCCAGATGCGGGGCGGCTATCTACCCGACGGGCGTTCCAAGCCCGCCGACGGCTCCACGCCCACGCCGTTTGTTCCACTGCGTGCGGGCTTTTTTCGCTTGCTGCGGCTGCGGCTGGTGGATGGCTACGGGCAGTTTCTCGATCTGGCGGGATCGAGCGATACCACGTTCATCAATTCGTCGACGCTGATTGAAACGGAACCGCTGCAGACGCCGGGGCGGCCGGAACTGCTGGCGCTGCCGCCGCGCTACACGTCGCCGGCGCGGCTCTGGTTCCGCTACATGGCGGCCGATGGCACGGCGAACGAGGCCGACGCGACCACTTCGCCGGTGTGCGGTTTCCTGATGCCGAATCATCTGGACGGCGATCTGGAATTCTTCGATGCGAACGGAGCCAACCTGGGCTTTGTGCGTCCCGATCCGCAGGCCGGCGTGATCTGGGAAGATGCGCCGGGCGTGCCTTCGACAGTGGGCCAGTCGCCGGCGCGCGCGGTGCCGAACAAGTTTGCGGCAGGCGTGGCGCAAGGGCTGCTGCAGTGGGGATTGGCGGATGCGACGAATACCGGATTGCCGGAAGATGCGCTGAGCGCCATTCTGAGGATCATTGATTCGACGCTGTGGGCGGTGGATCCTTTTGCGAGCGCGTCGGATGAGCATTTGTCGCTGCTGGTGGGGCATCCGGTGGCGATTATGCGGGCGCGGGTGCTGCTCGAGGTGCAGGAGCCGATCGTTGCTTCGGTGATCAACACCAAGCCGGTTTCCCTGCGGCTGGGCGCGGTGCCGCAGTGGCAGGACGGGCTGCTGGGCTACTTTGTGAACGACGACTACACGAAGCTGTATTGCGCGGATGCATCGATTGCCGGATTTGCGCGGCAGGTGGGACCGGGACAGGGATTTCTGCAGCAGGCCAACCTGGTTCCCGACTACTACCAGACATTTTCCGATGACCTTGGCGATACGGTGACGGAAGGCAACAGCCCGGTAACGCATCCGTATGTGGACAATTCGGGATTGATGAGCATTCAGCCGAACCAGGAAGTGATGTTGACGATGCTGGTGGAGCCGCACTGCGTGGTGCATGCGACGGCGGGGGTGCTGCCGCGCAAGGAGATCGGGATGCGGCGCGAGTGGCTGGCAACGGCTCTGGCTGCGTTATCGCCGACGTTCCGGTTCGGGCCGGTGCTGGTGGATCCCAAGACGCTGCGCATGCCGGTACCGAACGAGATTCACGGGACGTGGAGCTGGGATCATCGCGCGGACATTACGACGTGGGCGGAGGATCCGATTGTGGCGGCGACGCAGGATGCGCATCTGCGGCCCGATCCGGCGAGCGGCACGGAAGGATGGATGCGGATGATGCCGCCGCCCCCGGCGGGGAATTCGAAGTCATGAAGGCGTTGAGGGTTGTGGCAGCCCACCCTAGCGACAAAAACAGAAACGTCGCGAGGGTGGGGCACCCATTCATTTGTGGTGATTGGCAGTTCGAAAGACAAGGACGGTTGGGATTTGTGGTGATTGGGAAAATCTGTGGTGGTTGGGGAAATCGAAAGACTTTGTGGTGGGGCACCCACACCTCAGCAGGAAACGCTTGGGGCAGGAAACGTTTGGGGTGAACTCGATTTGTAACTACTGATGGGACAGGTCACGAGGAGAGGATGCATGGCGGACGACCCGAAACAAATCGATCCAATGGATGTAGGAGAGAGCGGTCCGTACTTTCTTCTCGACCACACGGACCCCGCCGGGGTGGCGCGGCCGGATGTGTGGCGGCAGGCGGTGGCCGACTTTTACCAGTTGGATCTGGATGCGAGTGTGCAGTGGTCGCAGATCGGGCCTGCGCCGCTGGTGGTGAATGGGGACCAGTTGCACATGGGGACGGGGCCGGATGCGGGCGAAGTGACGGACATCCTGATTGATCCCACGGGCGCAAGCGACCAAACGATGTATGTCACCACCGACGACGGCGGGATCTGGAAGACGGCGGACGCGGGAACGACATGGAAGCCCCTGACGGACCAGATGTTTTCAATATCGATGGGCGCGATTGCGATGGACCCGTCGAACAACCAGATTTTGTATGGGGGAAGCGGCAACCTGTTCGATGGCGGATCGGCGTTTACGAAGGGGGCGGGGATTTATCGCTCGGCCGATGGCGGGCAGACGTGGAGCATCGTGGACGGAGGATACTTCGGGACCATTTTTGCGAATGTGGGGATCAACCGCATCGTTTGCCCGATGGCGGATTGCCTGCTGGTGGCGACGAATCAGGGCTTATACCGCTCGGTGGATGGGGGGCGCAATTTTGGCGCGAACCCGCCGAATTTCGACGACCGGCAGCCGGTGGTGCCGGGCATCATCTGCTGCCTGCTGCTGGACTCGGCGACGCCGGCGAGCGTGGCGTATTGCGGAGTGGCCGGGCAGTCGGTGGATGCGAGCGGAGCGGCATTGCCGAATCGGGGACTGCTGAAGTCAACCAATGGCGGGATTACGTTTCCGACCAACCTGTTTACCGATGCGAACGCGCCGCAGTTGCCGTATCGGTCGTTCGTGATTGCGCAATCGCAGTTTGACGGGGCGACACCCAACAGCGCGGTGCTGTATGCGAGCGTGCAGACCAGACTCGCGAATGGCGTGTCGGATTATGTGGGTCTGTATCGTTCGACGAACTCCGGGGTGAACTGGAGTTTGCAGGGAAGCCTTAAAACGGTGGCTGCCTCGAATCAAGCGCCCAACGATGGATTCACACAGACGCATTACGATTTGACGCTGGGCGTGGATCCGCTGGATTCGAAGCGCGTGTATGCGGGGTTTCAGCAACTGTGGCTGTCGGTGGATGGGGGGACTACGTTCCAGGCAGCGCCGGTGACGAGGAACCAGGTGCACTGGGATAATCATGCGATCGTGTTCAGCCCGGCGGGACACAGGCCGGCGGCGGCACCGACGCTGGTGTACACGGGGACGGATGGCGGCATCGCCATAAGCAACAACGGGGGGCAGGCCTGGACGGCGATCAATGGAGCGATCGCGGCGAGTCTCTTTCGAGGTATCGATATCGGGAAGGGCGGAGCGGCGGGCCCCAAGGGCGTGCCCAATGCTTACACGTATGGAGGCTGCCAGGATACGGGGACGAGCGGACACCGGCCGACGGACAATGCGGGGGAGTGGCATGCGGGGATCAATGGCGATGGGTGGCTGACGGCGGTGGATCCGTCGGATCCGACGATTGTGTATGGATTCGACGATGAGTACTTCATCAAGACGACAGATGCGGGCGCGACCTGGGCGATCACGTATCCGACGCCGACGACGATGGGGGTGGGGCTGCACAATCCGAAGCCGGCTGCGGAACGCGCGATTGCGCTGGACCAGAACGGCACGGTACCGGCGACGCGGCTGGTGTACGTGAGTGAAGGCAAGACGCTGTACACGAGTACGAATGCAGCGGTCAACTTTACGGCGACGGGTCTGAATCCGGGGGGATATGTTACGTGCATCGCGACCAGCAGAGCGCAGGCGGGACTGGTGTGGGTGGGCGCAAACGATGGTTCAGTGCACTGCTCGAGCGACAGCGGGGCGAACTGGGATGCGGCGCCGCTGGTGACGACTCCGGGGGGCGCGGGGGTCTCGATCGGGCCCGTGAATGCGATTGCGATTGATCCGACCAAGCCGCAACGCATCGCGGTAGTGTATGGCGGGGTTTCGGGGATTCATGCGAAGTATCGAACGCGGCACGTGTTTCTATCGCTTGACAGCGGTGCGACGTGGGCCGATGTGAGCGGAACAGACGGCAACGGGCCGGTGGGCAATGTGCCCGATCTGCCGCTGCGTTCGGTGGTGTTCGATCAAAGCAACGCGCCCGCCGATCCGGCGATTGTGGTGGCGGGCGACGCGGGCGTGCTGCGCTCCACGGACGCTGCGATTACTGGAACGGGCAGCAACGCGGTGGGCACAGCGACATGGAAGATTTACGGGGCGGGGCTGCCGATGGTGTGCTGCAACTCGCTGGCGATCGATAACACCGTGGCGAACGCCACCACGCCGCCGGTGCTGCGCGTGGGCACATACGGGCGAAGCTGTTTTGAAGCGACACGGCCTACAGGGCCGGTGTTTGCTTCGGACAACAACCTGGCCTTCGGCACGGTAGCGACGGGGCAATCGGTGACGCTGCCGTTTTATGTGTACAACTGCGGCAATGCATCGCTGGATATATCGGCGGCCAGTATTCTGGGCACGGCGCCATTCAAATTCGGGGCAACGCCGGCGATGCCGGTTTCGATCGCGCCGGGGGCGACCCAGTCATTCAACGTTACGTTTGCGCCCAGTGCGGATGGCGACGTGTTTGTGTTGCTGGAACTGCAGACGAATGATGGCACGCAGGCGACGCGCATGATCGCGGCAAGCGGCACGGGGGTGAGCACGAACCTGGTGCAGCGGCTGGCCACCAATCCTTTTACGACAGTGGGGTTCGGCACCGTGAACACGGGCGCCAATCGCGCGATTCCCGTGCAGCTTTTCAATGTGGGCACCAACGCACTGAACATCACGTCTGTCAGCCTGAGCAACGGGAGCACGGATTTTTCGCTGACGCCGGCACCGACGTTTCCCATGGCGATTCCGGCGGGCGGGGAAGCGGACATCACGATCCAGTTTGCGCCGTCGGGAGCGGGAGTGCTCGATGCCGAGTTCACCATCGTGAGCGACGATCCGCGTTCGCCGTTGAAGCTGAATGCCAGGGGAACGGGGAATTTGGCTTCGTCGGGATTCTGGAGCCAGCTGCTGACAACGCTGGGTCTGGCGCATCCGTGATTGTGAGCCATTGTTATTCATGGCAGGGTTGACGGATGACAGCCTTCGTCTCCGCTCAACTGTCGCCGGACGAGGACCTGTCCGCGCGGACACGCTCACCAAGATTGGTGGCGGCCCACCCTAGCGACAAAAACAAAGACGTCGCGAGGGTGGGGCACCCGATCGTTTGGGCAGGGTGAGGGACCCGATGGTTTGGGGAGGGTGAGGGACCCGATCGTTTGGGGAGGTGCGGTGACAGACAACTACCGCGCCAATTCACGAGGTTAGATACAACTACAACGGTGATTTACGAGGCTAAGACAAACGACAACGGTACTTCACGATGACGCTCCATCGGGGAGATATCTGCGCCATTCTTCGGATTCGGCGATGTGTTTGAGCAGGGCAAAGCGGCGGCGCAGGAGGCCGCGGATGTCGGGCACCAGAAGGGATTGGCCAATCACTTCGCCGAAGATGCCCCAACGCATGGTGAAGCGAAGATCATCGGCGAGCAGCACGGCGCCGGCGGCCTGTGGGATGAAGTTGTGATCGTGGGAGAAGGATGCGAAGCGCCCCGCGATCATGCGGTCGCGGAAGAATGTGGGCGGGCGGTAATCTTCGATGAGGCTCTCGTGCATCTGAGGCAGGCCCAGTTTCCATCCTTCCCAGCGAACGGTATCGCCTCCGAGGACGAGGCCCGTGGTGCGGCCGCGCACGGGACGCATGCGGAGTTCGCGCTGCACGATGGCGACGCTGGTGGAGAGAAGAAAGCAGCGCTCGATGGGGGCCCGCACGACCACTTCGTCGTGGAGTGAAAACTCTCTGGCCATGGATTCAGTTATACGAGACGGGCACGGCGTCCTATTAATTTGCGATCCAATGATCGGGCGCTATGGTTATATTGTTTTGTACCATTTCACTTCCCGCTACCCCGTTTCCACCTGGTCGCATGATTCAGGGCTGTTGCCAGTTCATTGACTTATTTCTCAGGAGGTTGTGCCTTGAAGTTGCTTACGAAATTCAACCTGGTGCTGGTGCTGGTGTTTGGTTTGGGCATCTACCTGATCTCGCACTTTGCGTACAACTTTCTGATGGATGATGCGCGGCAGCAGGTTTTGCAGCAGGCGCAACTGATGGCGGCGAGCGCCAGCGCCACTTTGAAGTACACGGACGAAGAGGTCAGCCCGATTCTCGAAAAGACGCCGCAGCACAGCGCCAACTTTCTGGCCCAAACGATTCCGTTCTACGCGGCGAACACAACGTTCAAGAACGTGCGCGCGTCGTATACCGACTACGTGATGCGGGAGGCGGCGCTGAACCCGACCAACCTGGACGACCGGGCCACGGAGTGGGAAGTGGACCTGATCAATTACTTCCGCAATAACCCCTCGGAAAAACAGCATGTGGGCGAGCGCGCCACGCCGACGGGGCAGGTGCTGTATGTGGCCACGCCGATTGTGGCCGCGGGGGGCTGTTTGCAGTGTCACAGCCAGGCCACGCTGGCGCCCAAGGCGATGTTGAAGCACTACGGGCCGGAGCACGGCTTTGGCTGGAAGCCCAACGAGATTGTGGGCGCGCAGATCGTCTCGGTGCCGATGTCGGTGCCGGTCCAGTTGGCGGACAAGGGATTTCGGAACCTGCTGATCAGCCTGGGCGCGATCTTCCTGCTGACCATCATCCTGATCGATGTGGCGATGTACATGATCGTGATCCGGCCGCTGCGGAAGGTGTCAAAGAATGCGGACATCATCAGCAAGGGCGAGATCGATTTGCCGCCGCTGGAGATCAAAAGCAAGGACGAGATCGCGGAGGTGACGGCATCGTTCAATCGCATGCATACGAGTTTGAAGAAGGCGTTTGAGATGCTGAACGATTAGAAATGTGCTCGGGGGTAGACCAGCAAACATCCCCGGATGGCGGGACGTTACTCCGCTCTCCCAGGTCTCAAAGTCGAGACCTGGGGCACCCCAACCACTGGCCGAGCGGCGGCCTTTCGATACAACGTGGCGGCTTGAGTCTGGTACTCTCCCAGGTCTCAAAGTCGAGACCTGGGGCACCCCAACCACTGGCCGAGCGGCGGGCTTTCGATACAACGTAGCGGCTTGAGCCTGCTACTCTCCCAGGTCTCAGAAGCGAGACCTGGGGCACCCCAACCACTGGCGGAGCGGCGGGCTTTCGATACAATGCAAGCTGGTCGATGACGAACGAGACTTCCCCGAAAAAGCGCGTCAATACACCGCGGCAGGTTCTGTTTGCGAGCCTGGTTGGAACCGCGGTTGAGTTTTTCGATTTCTATATCTACGCCACGGCGGCGGTGCTGGTGTTTCCGCGGCTGTTCTTTCCGGCGTCGGACCCGGCTTCTTCCACGCTGGCTTCGCTGGCGACGTTTGCGATTGCGTTTGTGGCGCGGCCCATCGGGTCGGCGCTGTTTGGACACTTCGGCGACAAGATCGGGCGCAAGACCACGCTGGTGCTGGCTCTTTCGACCATGGGGCTTTCGACGTTCCTCATTGGCGCCCTGCCGGGCTATGCGGCCATCGGGATTGCGGCTCCCCTGCTGCTGGCGTTGTGCCGGTTCGGACAGGGGATTGGATTGGGCGGCGAATGGGGGGGAGCCGTGTTGCTGGCGGTGGAGAACGCGCCGCCGGGCAAGCGCGCGCTGTATGGGATGTTTCCGCAGCTGGGCGCACCGCTGGGCTTTCTGCTGTCGGGAGGCATCTTCCTGCTGCTGTCGCGCTGGCTGACGGATGCACAGTTTTTTGCGTTCGGGTGGCGGCTGCCGTTTCTGGCCAGTTCGCTGCTGGTGGGGCTGGGGCTCTGGGTGCGGTTGAGCATCACGGAGACGCCGGTGTTTCAGGCCGCGATGCAGCATCACAAGCGGGCCGGTGTTCCCATGGTCACGGTGCTGCGGCGGAATTTGCGCGAGCTGTTTGCGGGCGTGCTGGTGTGCCTGGCGACATTTGTGCTGTTTTACCTGATGACAGTATTTGCGCTGTCGTGGGGAACCACCGCGCTGCATTACGAGCGGGCTTCGTTCCTGATCATTCAACTGGTGGGAATCCTGTTTTTCGCGCTGACGATTCCGGTGTCGGCATGGCTGGCGGAACGGGGGCGGCGACGGGTGATGTTTGGGGTGAACATCCTGATTGGAATCTTCGGGCTGTTCCTGGCGCCGCTTTTTGTTGCAGGGCCCGGGGGCGCGCTGGCCATGACGATCGTGGGGCTGGCGCTGATGGGCCTGACGTATGGGCCGCTGGGCACGATTGTTTCCGAACTGTTTCCTACCGCGGTGCGGTACACAGGCAGTTCGCTGGCGTTCAATTTGGCGGGGATCCTGGGGGCATCGCTGGCGCCGTACATCGCGACATGGCTGGCGAAGAGCTACGGCCTGCCATTCGTGGGGTATTACCTGACCGCGTCCGCGGTGGTGAGTTTTCTGGGGCTGCTGCTGATTCGCGAGACGCGGGATGAAGACATCCGCGCGTGAGCGGGTGCCGGCTAGCGGGTTCTTGATTTGAGGAAGGCGGCGCGGTCGGAGTCGGAGCTGATCTGCTTGGCGGACTCGCGGAAGATGTAGTCGATGTCGTCGGACTTGGCGGCCAGCTTCTTGACCACGATGCGGGCGACGGGGCCGATGAAGACCGCGAGCTTGCGGCTGATTTCCTCGAGCGGGAGGCTTTGCAGGCTGCCGGAGGGCGGCCTCTGCTGGAGAGATCCGGTGGAGGGCGGGGCGTGCTGGGCGGGGAGCGGCGCCGTGTAGGTTGAGCCTTCGACGCTGGCGGCCGGGGTGAGCTGCAGGGCGTGGAGGAATTCCTCGGCGGTGGCGAAGCGGTGGGCAGGATCCTTGGCCAGGGCGCGCATCACGGCGTCGGAGACAGTGCGCGAGACATTGGGCGCGATTTGCTGCAGAGGTACGGGCGCCTGGTGGATGTGGCCCATCATGATTTCGTAGTTGCTGGCGCCGGTGATGGGCAGGAGGCCGGTGATCAATTCATAGAGGGTAACGCCGACGGAGTAGAGGTCGGAGCGCGGGGTGGCCTTGCTGCCGCTGACTTGTTCGGGCGACATGTAATTGATGGAGCCGACCAGGTAGCCGGCGAGGGTGAGGTCGCTGGCATGTTCGGTGATGGCGATGCCGAAGTCGAGCAGCTTTACGAAGCCGCCGGAGGTGATCATGATGTTGGATGGCTTGATGTCACGATGGACCACGCCGAGGCGGTGGGCGTAGACGAGGGCATTGAGGATCTGGGCGATGTAGTCAAGCGACTGCGGGAGGGTGATGCCCATGCGGGCGCGCAGATCGCGGAGCGTCTCGCCGTGAATCAGCTCCATGATCATGGCGAGTTGGCCTTCGTAATAGAAGGCGGTGTGGAGCTGGGCGATGTTGACGTGGCTGAGGGTGGCCAGGGTCTGCACTTCGCGGCGAAAGCGCTCCACCATATCCGGCGTCCCGTTTTGATCGGGGAGCAGGATCTTCATGGCCTCGCGGCGCTGCGAGATGAGGTGCTGCACTTCATACACGACACCGAGACCGCCAGCGCCCAAGCGTGCCACGATTTCGTAATCGCCGATTCTCTGTCCAGGTTCAAATGCCATCGCGGTGGTTCGCCTTGGGGATGGTGTTTCACCATCAAGCACACCTGATGATATCGTCTGGCGGTGAGATGCGCATCTTGTTGATTGGGATTGAGTAGGAACAAGGAATCCCTGATTCGCCAAGGCGAAAATGGCCGGGCGAGGAGCCGGGGCGCGGTTCGAATTTGCGACTCAGATTCGAAAGTCGGGTGTGCGCCGGGGGCGTCCGCTACTCGTCGAGCAGGACGATCACGCTGAGTTGGGGCGTGGGAATCTCGGCAGGAACATAGATGCCGATCTGGCGCGTCTGCATGATGTGTTCCCAGCAGGGCCCCCCGCGCTGGATAGAGAAATAGTGGCTCTCGACGCGCGCCGCAATCTGGGGCGGCGGGACCGAAAGGTGAGTCAGCGGCAAGCCGGGCAGGGCGCGCTTGATGAGTTCCACCACAAAACGCGCGGAGCAGATCTTGGTGAGCCGCGGCACGTTGGCAATAAGGTCGGCTTCGCCGATGGGGGATTGGATTTCGAGAATCCAGCGGCCGGGGCCGAGGCAACGCTCGTCTTTGACCTCGCCATTCCAGAGGAAGCTCTCCACGGCCTGAACAGGAATCTTGATGGCCTTGGAGGGCATGACGATTTCAAGGTGGCGGCGAATGTGCTCGTCGAGGGCGGCGAAACAGGATCCGAGATTGAAGTGATCGTAGGCGGGCAGAGAGCGCGGATGGACTTCGAGGCCGAAGGTGCACAGGGCTCCGGCCAGGCGCGACATCTCGCGGAAAAGCTCCTGGGGATGGGCGTGCTGGGAGAGCAGGAAATGGCGCAGCGCGGGCACGTTGGAGTTGAGCGCGTGCAGGAACCAATATTGGGCGACGTGGCGCGCGGACATACCGGCCTGGAAGACGCCGTTGCGCTGCTGCTGCTCCTGGGTGAAGACGGTGCTTTTTTCGTCGAGGATTTCGATGAGGCGGCGCAGCATGTCCGTGAGGGTGGGGCTGGCGTTGAGGCTGAGGCTGGGGGGGATGAAGGTGGGATCGACTTCGAAGCGGCCGGTTCCATCGCGGAGCAGGCGCACCACGGGGAGGGCGACATGGCGATCGGTGAGCTCGGCCTCGGCCAGGAGCTGGAGATTTTTGCGGCCGATCTTGACCGCCTTCTCATCCAGGCCGGTGTTCTGATCGGGCAGCTTGAGGTCGGCGGCGAGGTAGCGGGTGGATTTGGAGGGTGCTTCGAGACTGGTGTTCTGGCCGTCGCGCACCACGGCGGGGACCGCGAGATGCATGGTGAGCGAGTCGGCCACGGGAGAGAACAAGGCGGTGAACTCGCGCGGGACGGGGGCGGCGTCGGAGCCGGGGAGATCGAATGCCAGGCCATCGGCAAACAGGCCGCGCGCATGGGTCAGGGAAAGCGTGCCGTTGCGGAGGGCATCCTGGTCAAATTGCAATCCCGCAAAGCCGCACGCATCGCGCCACAAACTCGCTGTAACGAAGTTCAGCGCGTCTTCGAAATACCGGTTTTGTGCCTGGAAGTGATGGGGACCGAGATACATCCCTTCAGACCAGACGGGCTTGGTAAGCGTTCTCATAGGTTTCCGCTAGCCTGGGGGAGGAGGATCACAAGTTCCATCAACGGATTGGGAATATCTCCCGGGACGTACGCGGCGAAGTTGCGCGCCCGCGTCACGGTCTCCCATGCCGCTCCCGATTGATTGAGGCTGAAATATTGGTACTTCATCTTGATGGGGATGGCGCTGGGCGGGCTGGGAATATGGGTAAGGGTAATGCCGGGCAAGGCATTGCTGATGAGTTGATCGATGTGGGTGGCCGAGCAAACCTTCACCATCTGCGGGACGCGGCGGATGATGGTGTCGTCGGAAGCATCGGCGGCGAAGGCCAGATACATGCGGGTGTTGCTGAGGTACTTGTCCTGCTCAACGGCGGTGGCGTAGATGGTGTTGTTGACGTGCTTGAGGGGGAGCGACACGACGTTAGTGGGCACGACGGTTTCGAGCAGCAGGCGCAGCTTTTCGTCGAGGTCGGTGAACACCTTGCTCAGGTTGGCGTGGTCGTAGAGGGGCAAGTCGCGGGGACGGATGGTGGAAGAGAAGGTGGTAAGCGATGCGCCCAGCGAGGTGAGAGCGGAGAAGAGTTCTTCGGGATGGCAACGCTGGCCCTGGAGAAGATGGCTAAGCACGGGGATATTGGAGTTGACCGTGTAGAGCAGCCAGAAATTGGCGATGTCCGCGGTGGTAAAGTCGGCCAGGCTTTGATTTTTCTGGCGGCGGCTGCCGGAGAGCTGGGTGCTCTTAGCGGAGAGGATCTCGAGGATGCCGTTGACGAGGCCGCGGACGTAGTCATTGGCGCGCACTTCGAGGAGCGGCGGAACGAAGCGTGGATTGAGCCGGAAAGCGCCGGTCTCAGTCTTCTCCACGTTGGCGATACGCAGCGCGGAACTGCCTTCGCGGCTCTCGTTTTCGGCCAGGAGGCGGAAGTTCTTGCGCGCAATCTGGATGGGTTTTTCGCCGGCGCCCGTGTTCTCGTCGCGCACCGTGGTGATTTCAGCGAGGTAGCGCGAACCGCCGGTGCGGCCCAGCCCGGCGACGTTCAATCCTTTGTCCTTGTAGTCGGGGACGGTGAGATAGATGTCGAGTTCCCTGACTTCGGGATCGAAAAATTCGGCCAGCGACTTGGACGGAGGCGGCTGGTCGGGACCGGGGATATCGAAGGGCAATCCATCGGGAAAAATGCCGGAGGCGCGGGAGATGGCGAGCTGTCCCTCGGTCAGGAGTTCCTGATCCAGGACAACTTCATTGAAGCCCCAGGCGCAGAACTTCAGCGACTGAACCCGGAAGTTCATGCTGTCTTCCAGGAACTTGTCCTGAAGCTGCATATGCTGCGGCGTCAGGAAAGTGCCTTTGCTCCACAAAACGGGCTGTAACTGTTTCATTGGCGATGACCGGACTTTCACGATGATACTTCAGTGCGTCGGCGATCCTGTGACACGGTTGGAGTGGATTACATCTTAGTTCCTTTGCTTCCGTCGTCGGCCTTGTCCGGATCCGTTGGTTGGCCCGGAGAGGCAGGGCTCGCGGGACTGGAGCCGCAGCCGGATCCGGCTGCTCCGCCGCTGTTGATCATCACCATGGGTCCGGAGATGGAGACGCCGCTGGGACCGATGTCCACGAAGCTCCCACCGACTTTCAGCGACAACTGGGTACCGGCCTCGAGGATCAGGGTCATGCCGGCCTTCAAGTGAATCGCCATTCCTGCTTCGTGGGCGAAATTCTGCCCGGACTTTTCATAAAGGTTCGAACCCGCCTGGATGGAGATAGTGCCTTCGGTCTTATGCTTGAAATCTCCCGAAACGGCGCAGTTCAAATCGCCAGTGACGGCCTCGGTCTGATTCCCTGTTACCGCCAGTTGCACATCTCCGGTCACCTTCTCGACCTTCTTGCCTCCAACCTGCAAGTGCAGGTCGTTGCCGACGCTTTCCATCTGGTCGTTGACGACAAGCAGACTGCGGTTATTGCCGATCCATTCCCGCGAGTCGTTCTTGATCCAGGTATCGTAGTCCTTCTCGCCGCGAACGAAGACCTGCTCGCTGCCGGTCTTGTCTTCAAAACGAAGCTCGTTGTAGTTGGCAGCGCTTCCGCCCGCGGAACTGCGGGTCATGAAAGTGCTGCGGGTCTGATAGTCGGGCAATTTGTATGGAACGGTCTTCTCGGCGTTGTAGACCCGGCCGGTGATGATGGGCCGGTCGGGATCTCCGTCAAGAAAACTGACAATGACCTCCTGGCCCACGCGCGGAATGGTGATGCCGCCCCATCCCTCCCCGGCCCATGCCTGCGAAACACGGACACGGCAGGAACACGCGCCGGCGCGGTCCCAGGGGAATCTCACGATGACCCGGCCGTACTTGTCGACCCAGATCTCTTCGTTGGAATTGCCGGCGTCGTCGTCCGAGGCAGTGTCGTCCCCCGTGTCCTGCCCCGCTCCGATCACGACCGCGGTCTGCGGACCCTGCACCAGCGGTTTGGGCGTAAGGCGCGCAGGCCGGAAGGGGACCGATTTGGGGATGCAGGTGAACTGATTGCTATAGCCGTCGCCTCCGCCCTCGCCGGTCAGATAGGTGTCGCCCACCGAGGCGGTGTGCCGGACTTCGGTAATGAGGTAGGACAGGTTGAGATCTTCGCGGTAGTGGTCCTGCAGCGTAAACGCGAATCCCGGGATGAGACTGCGTACGCGGCCTGAACCGGAAAGGAGGTGATGCGCGGCCTCCTGCTCTTCCATGCGAATCTTGGATATCTTTCGGCCTTCTTCGGTGGTGCTGTGGATTCCGGGGTAATCGAACATCTCAAGCGGGTCGTTTCCTCCAACGCTGACCACGGTGCTTTCTAGCGCGACCAGGCTGGTAGAAGGGGTTTTGAAGTTGTAATCAGTCGAAGTGTAGGTGCCGGTTCTGAATTCGCGCCGGGAATAGAAGCCCGAGAGATGGTCCTCGTCCATATCTTCAGTGTTGCGCACGAGGTGCGAAACATTGGACTGTATCGGACAGTCGGAGGCCGAGGAAGAATTATCGGCCAGCCACAGGACGTGGTTGTCCTGGGTATGTTCGAAGTAGTAATAGATGCCCGCGTGCTCCATAAGCCGGGAGATGAAGTTGAGCGTTGTTTCGCGGTACTGCACCGTGTATTCCTGCTTGGTGTAGGCGGCGGTGAGGTTCTTGGTGGGCGCCACCTTGGGCTTGGCAGTAAACGCATCGAAGACCAGTTGCAGGATTTCGGGAATTGTCTTGTTGTGGAAGATGCGGCAATCTGCGTGTCGGCTCAGGAACCAGATCCAGGGCACGATCTCCATGTGGTAGTGGTAGAACCGAGTATCGGACCCGCTTTGGGCAAAGCGGCTGATATAGCCGCTGAAGTAGCGCGGCTTGGCCGGATCGAGGGTCTTGAGTGTGATGGTGGCTTTCTTGCCGATGATCTGGAGGAAGTTCACAGAGGGACTTTGGCTGAGCAAATCGACCTGGAACGAGAACGGGCGCGAAATAGCTTCGACACCGGTGAAGCTCTGCAACAGGAGATCATCGGGGCCTTGTCCCTCAACGGATATCGACATGATCCGATTTTCTTGCGTGTACGGGGTGGCCATTTTCGGTTCTCTCCCTTTGTCGTTTCGATTCTCACTTCGCTCCCGAAGTGGTTGTTCAGTCCATTTGAATCAGGGCAGGCTGTTTGATCCCCTGTTCGCAGGAGAAAACGCGAAACATGGCAAATCGGCACTTCCGGCGTTGAATCATCGGGCCCTCCGAAAACTCAACGCCGGGAACGCCGGCCGCTTCATGGATGTGACTCTCAGCCAGGGTTGCTAAACGGCCGCCAGTTCAGGCCGTTCGTATGCAAATGCTCCGTCCGCGCCTGGAGTTACATGAATCGTGGACAGTTTCTCGCCTTCCGCCATGGCTCCCAGAATCTGCCTGGACATGTCCGGCAGCAGGGTGTTGGTGAGAATGTTGTCCACGTTGCGCGCGCCGCTCTCCACTTCAGTGCAGCGGCTCGCCACTTCGTTCAGGAATGCATCGTCGTAGGTAAGTTTGATCTTGTGATTTTCCATGAGCCGGCGCTGAATCTTGCCGAGTTTGAGGCGGATGATCTGCTTCAAGGCTTCGTCGCGCACCGGGTAATAGGGGATGAGCACCATGCGGCCCAGGAACGCCGGCTTGAAGATCTTGTTCAGATCCGGCTTGAGCGCATCGATGAGTCCCTTGGGGCTGGGCGCGGTTTCAGGATCGGCCACCAGCTTCATCATCTGATCGGTGCAGGCATTGCTGGTGAGAATGATGATGTTGTTTTTGAAGTTGATTTCGCGGCCCTCGCCGTCTTCCATCTGTCCTTTATCAAAGACCTGGAAGAAAAGTTCGAGCACGTCGGGATGGGCTTTCTCGACTTCATCGAGCAGGACGACGGAGTAGGGCCGGCGCCGTACAGCCTCAGTGAGCACGCCGCCTTCGCCGTAGCCCACGTATCCGGGCGGCGAGCCCTTCAGCGTGGACACCGTATGCGCTTCCTGGAACTCCGACATGTTGATGGTGATGAGGTTGTGTTCGCCGCCATAGAGCAGATCGGAGAGCGCCAGCGCGGTCTCGGTTTTGCCGACGCCGCTGGGGCCGACGAGCATGAAGACGCCGACCGGCTTGTTGGGATCGTCGAGCGAGGCGCGCGAAGTTTGCACACGCTGAGCAATGACTTCCATTGCGTGAGGCTGGCCGATGACGCGCTTGCCCAGGTGCTCCTGCAGCGAAAGCACGGTAGTGATTTCGTCCTTGAGCATTTTGCCTGCGGGAATGCCGGTCCATGCGGAGAGGACTTCGCCAACCACTTGCGCATCGACGCAGACGCGGATCAATCCGGTCTCGCCCTGCAACTGGGAGAGCTCGGTTTCCAGCGTTTGCAATTGGACCTTGGGATCTTCGCTGGGGGCAGCTTCCTGGGCCGCCACGGCGGTTCCGTTCTGTTCCACGGGCGTGATGGCGGGCGTCACAGCGGGTGCAACGGCCGGCGGCGTTGCGGGTGCGGCAGCCGGCGCCTCCGCGGCGGCTTTCTGCTGAGCGGCCGCGCCTTCGAGCTTGTCGCGCAGTTCGCGGATCTTGCCGACCAGCTCGCGCTCTTTATCCCAACGGCCTTGAAGGGTCTTGAGTTTTTCGTCGGCTGCCTTTGCCAGGGTTTCGATCTCAGCCAGTTTCTCGGCATGGTCCGCGCCCACGGTTTCTTCGCGTTCAAGAATGCGCTTCTGCACCGCCAGCGCGTCGATGGTGCGGGTGAGATCTTCAATGGCGGGCGGAATGGTGCTCTGACCGAGCGCCAGGCGGGCGCACGCGGTATCGAGAATGCTGACTGCCTTGTCGGGCAACTGGCGGCCGGCGAGATAGCGGTGCGTGAGGCGCACGCTGGCGAATACTGCTTCGTCGAGGATGCGCACGTTGTGATGCTTCTCCAGCGAGGCCACCAGGCCGCGCATCATGATCATGCATTGCGGCTCGGTGGGTTCTTCGACCTTGACCACCTGGAAGCGCCGGGCCAGGGCGGCATCCTTCTCGAAATATTTCTTGTATTCCGACCACGTGGTGGCGGCGATGGTGCGCAGTTCGCCGCGGGCCAGCGCGGGCTTGAGCAGGTTGGCTGCATCGCCCTGGCCGGCCTGGCCGCCGGCGCCGATCATGGTGTGGGCTTCATCGATGAACAGGATGATCGGCGTTGGGGAGGACTTGACCTCTTCGATCAGGCCCTTGAGCCGGTTTTCAAACTCACCCTTGACGCCCGCTCCGGCCTGCAGCAGCGCCAGGTCGAGAGTGCGGATGGTGACGTTGCGCAGCGGTGGGGGCACATCGCCCTGGGCCACGCGAATGGCAAACCCTTCGACGACGGCGGTCTTGCCGACGCCCGCTTCGCCCGTAAGGATGGGGTTGTTCTGGCGGCGGCGGGTGAGGATGTCGATGACCTGGCGAATCTCGGGATCGCGCCCCAGCACCGGGTCGATCTTGCCTTTCTTGGCATTGCCGGTGAGATCGACGGTGTAGGAATCGAGATTGGGCGTCTTGCTGTTGATGGGCCGCGCGGCATCCCCGCCGCCACCTGCAGTTGGCGTGCCGGTGAAGGCACTGGCCGTGGTTTCGTTGGACATGGCGACGATGCCCAGCAGATCTTTGCGCAGGGCGTCGGCGTTGATCTTCGCGAACTCCTTGCTCACCTCGTTGATGAGCCGGGAAAGATCCTCATCCGTCACCAGCGCGAGGATGGCGAATCCGGTGCGCACCGATCCCGCGTTGAAGTCGATGGAACCGAGGGTCCACGCGGTGGTCAGCATCTTCAGGACCGTGGGGCTGATGGCGGGCGTGCGGGCATTGCCGGACTTCAGCTTGTCCATGCTCCGCGCCAGTTCCGCGGTCAGGCGCGACTTGTTGATTTCGAAGTGCTTGATGATGGCCGCGAAATCTCCAGACGAGGAATCGAGCAGCTTGGTCAGAAAGTGCTCGACCTCGATGTCATAGTGGGTGCGCGAGAGGCAAAGACCGGCGGCGCCTTCCAATGCGGAACGGGTCTGGTCGTTTAACTTCGCGATGAGTGATTTCAGATTGAGTCCCATAGATTCCCCTCACAATGCCAGAATTGTGTCGTCCGGATCGGCCCCAAGTGGCGCCGTTTTAGCCCAGGACACCCAGCCCAGACGCGCAGGATGTTCAGCGTTCAGATCGAGCTCGATGGCCGGCACCTGGTTTCGCTCAAGCACCAGTTGCACTTCAAAATCAATACAGTCATTGCTAAAAAAGCGTGTGATGGCCCGCAGCGCCGCATACGCGCTGCCCTCCGGTAGAAAGTCTGTGTATTGTTCCATACCGATGGGGCCGATGCGGATGCGGACGCGGCCCTGGCGATCCCAGACCGCATCGCCCACCGTGGCGCCGAAACCAACCTGGCGCGAAAAGGATTCCTTTTCGGTCATCGCGCACTGAGTCGATTGGTCGAGACTGTACCATGCGCCGGTAAACTGCTGCACTTCGACCGGCACTTCAAAGTAGTCGGCCAGCACCTGTTCCAGCGCGGAGGAGGAGCGCGACTGCATCGCGAACAACGCGATGTAGTGCATCATGGCCTCGTCTTCAATGGCCTGGCGGTCGGGCAGCCCTTCCGTGCCCAGGCCCAAAAGGTCAAGCAGGTAGTGACTGAAGTGATCGTGGCTGCCGGTACCGTAATTTACGGGAAAGCGGCAGCGCTGCCAGGCGCGGTAAAAGAGTGAGATGGCGCGGTGATTGAAGACGTCGAAGAACGAGGCGAGGCTATGGTCCTTGGCGCGCATGCGCTCCAGGATCAGCTCGCTGTACGCGTAGGGAAGAACGCCCATAGGCCCGGTGAGGCCCATGAAGTTCACCATCATCTCCGCGGGAGCATCCGGCTTGAGTTTGAGTTCCTGAATCTCGCTGGCGGGAAAGGCCAGGCGCGGATTGACGTTGAAGTGCACCACTTCGCTCTCGGGGCCGGAGAAGCCGCCGACCGGCCGCCGTTCGTCGCGCAGGCGCTGCAAAAGCGACACCGCCTGGAAGAACTCGAACGAGCAGATGTCTTCGGCCATTTCAGTGGCCAGCAACGATTCCATCACGCTGGATTCAGTCAAGCCGGAATCCTCTACACCAGGAGTCGGCGTCCCGATCTCGGTTCCCATTCGTGGAGCCCCTCCTTTCTTTGCCGCGTGGTGACGATTAATTGAGTGAAGCTGTTGAGGGAAGCGGCGAGCCCGAAGAAGCGCTCCAGCACAGTCGCAAACAGGAATGCGCCGCCGCCCGTGAACTGGTCTTCATCAAGTTCCATCTCGATGCGCAGCCCGCGCGCAAAGCTCACTCCCTGTTCCGAAACCAGGCGTGCGAAGTGCGGCTTGCTGGAGATCTGGACAATGCTCTGGATTACGTTTTGCGAGTAGGCCGTGCGGCCGACGTCATACAGGCGCAGGATTTCCTGCAGGGCATCCTTGCCGTCATTGACGAGGGAAAGATAGTTCAGCGACAGGTGCGAGACCAGCCGCCACAGCACGCTCTTTCCGAGGGCGGGCCGCACCGGGGCCGTGGGCTTGCGCAACGCAACAATGCGCCGCATGGAACCCGCGCCTTCCATCTCGAAGTCGCTGTCCTGATTGCCGAAGGGCAGTCGGGAAGGCAGATCACGGTTGGTGCAGGTGGCGCGAACAGAGAGAACGGTGGCGTCGGGATCGACCGTGGACAAGGTGAGATCGAGCAACGAAATGGAAATATCGGTTCCGTCATCGTTGGGCCGCGTAGACGGCCGCCGTCGCGCCAGCCAGAAGCAGGAGCGGTCTTCCCGCCGCGCCGAATGACGCAGAGAGTAGAAGGGCTCGAAAGTCGTGATCTTTTGATTGACGGAGTTGATTGCACTGACTTCGTCAACGGAAAACACTTCGACGGCGTAGGGCCGGCGCACATCGGGGACGAGCGGATACTCGGCCTTGCGCTGATTCAGCTGGATGGGTTCGGCGGACTGCGAGAACAGGTTCACCACCGGCGCGCATCCCAACCGGAAGGTCTTTTTGGATAATTCCAGTTCCAGGCGCTGAATGCGGCCGCTGCCCTCCACGTCGGAGAGCAGGAAGATGATTTCGATGGCATCCTTAAACCCGGCCTGCGATACGGCTTCAAGGCCGCACAGATCGACAAACAGGAACTTCTCAGGAAAAGCAAAGTACTCCAGCAGCAACCGGTGTCCGGCAAAGGAGGCGGAAGGGTAGGGAACCAGTCCTTCGTCGGGTGCAAACCCAACCGCGTTCAACGCGGATGCGGGCAGGGTGATGGGGGCCAGCTTGGAATTGGGTGTCAGGTCTCGAATCTGAATGCGATTGAGGCGGCTGAACAACAGCTCGTACAGCATGTTGACCAGGCCGCTCTCGCCGTCGAGGTAGAAGCGCAGCCTTTCCGGCTTCAGTCCCACAAAGGTGACGTCGCGCGCGCAGCGCAATTCGAGCCGGATAGCATAGGCCGAATCGCTGGTCTTGACCGCCGGCTTGAGGCGGCTGGGCGCGGTCCACTCCGCGGCACTGACCGTGAGCGGCCACAAAGTTGTTTCATAGCAGGTGCGGAACGTGCAGGGAGTGCCGCTGATGGGCTTTGTATACAGAGGCGTGTTGCGGTCGATCTTCATCCCGCTCGTGAGTTTGCCCTTTTCGGGATCGAGCTGAAATTCAACCACGGATAGCGAAGGGATGGGCCGCACCAGTTGCGGATAAACGACACTGAGCAGGGCCTCTGTGATTTCAGGAAACTCGTCTTCGAGCTTGAGATGAACGCGCGCGGCCAAAAAGGCAAAGGCTTCGAGCAGCCGTTCGACGTGGGGATCCTCGCACTTGGTCGGTTCCAGGACAAGTCGCGAGGCTACCTTGGGATGTTTCTCGGCAAACTGCGCGGCGGACTTGCGCAGGTAGTCGAGCTCGCGTTCATAGTACAAGAGCAAGTCATCGCGCATCGTCGCCCCCGTGCACCGTGCAGTTGCCGCTCTTCAGTTCAATCACGGTGTCGAAAGAAACCGGTTCAGGTACCGGGTCCATGCGCAGCATGGCCTCGATACGCATGCGCACGTCCTTCTTGGCGGAGTCCGGGTTCTCGACCAGCACGAGGCGGACATTGGCCAGGCGCGGCTCAAACAGATTGATGGTTCCGATAATCTGGCGTGACAAGCGGCTGCGGTCTCCAGTAGCGGCCATCGTCATCGCCGACATATCCGGCAGCCCATACACATAGGCGGACTTATTGACTTCCTTCAAACCTTCATCGGGCGGATCGGCGATGCGCCGCGTGTTCAACAGCCATTCCAGGTCGCGGCGCACGGCGTTCCGCAGCAGGCGCACCGATTGCGTCCGGCTGAGCGGATTCTCCATCCGATTCTCGGGCTCATGATCAATGAGCCGGTCGAGAACCGAGATGGTGATCGTTGTTTCGCTCAGACTTCTCGCCATGATTTACCCCACGCTCAACGCCTGGACGGGGTCAAGGCGGCAAATTCGTTCGAAAAGCTTTTGCTTGTCGGAAGAACTCCCCTGGATCTTCTTGCTGAAGCGCATCAGCTTGCTCAAATCGCTGGCCATCTGTTCGGGATCTTCCCAGGCGTCGAGCTTGTGGGTTTCGATGGCCGCGGCCAGATCTTCAAGCAGTGGCTGGGCAATTCCATCTTTCCCGGCCGCCATCGCCAATTCGACCATCTGCATGGTGCGGCGGAAGCGGCGGCGCCCGGAGCGCTGGCGGCTCACTTCGGCGCGCATGATGGAGAAGGCCTTCTCTTCCTGTCCGGCGGTCAGCGCATCCTTGGCCAGCGCGTAGGCGTCCACCGACGCGGCAAGCCAGGTGGGAACTCCGTTTCGATCGGCGATTTTTTCCGCGGAAGCTTCTCCGTCTCCGGCCGGCAGCGCGTTGGGAACATCAGTCAAACTCTTCAGCCATCCTTTGGTCTCCGGATTGGCCGCCGGCGTGTCGTCCAGCAGCGTCGCGTCCAGCAATTCCGGCAGATCGTTCAACAGGGCGCGCAACTCCGACTGAATAGCTGTTGCAATCCCCTCGTACTCCTTGCCCAGGGCGCGGCAGGCGGCCACGGAAAGGCGTTGCAAATCGAGCCAGGCACGACTGCCTGGCAGAGCCAGGGCCTGTTCGCCGGCCTCCAGCAGATCGGCCCAGCGCTTGGCCAGCGCCAGCCGCTTCACCTGCTGGCGAAGCTCGGTGGGAGGGGCCTCAAGCAGAGGGCTGTCCGCGAGCGGAGAGGCAGTGCGCAGTTCTCCCCAGCGCAGTCCGCGCAGCAGCAAGTAGGGCGCGGGGCTGAAAGGCTCCTTCTTGCGCAGAAACGCGGCCGCCGCAAAGATGCCGCCAATGGCCTGCCGCCTGTCCGCCGGTTCGGCTGTGAGCGGAATCGCGAAACCTGCCGTAGGTGCTGCGGCGGACTCTTCGCCGTCAGCCGCCGCCTCGCTAGCCGCCGCCTCCTCGGCCGGCGCTGCTTCCACCGGATCCGGTTCCTTCTCGCGCTTTTTCTGAAGCAGCTGATGAACCAGCTGCCGCACATCGGTAAGTGCGGTCTTCAACTTTCCGAGTGCGGGTGCGTCGTCCTCAAGCTTCTCATCGCAATACGCGTCAATCTTGGCGACGATCTCCAGGCACCCATCCAGTTCCTTCTCCGCATTCAGGTAGAAGACCTTGGGCGTGTCCGCAAAAGCCTTGTCGAAGACCTCGGGAGCCACCTTGCCACTGTCGATCAGCGCGTTGCGGGCCTTGCGGTCTTTATCGTTCTTGACCTGGTCTTCGTATCCCACGACGCGCGAATCTTTGTAGGAAATCAGCGAGTAGCCTCCCGCGGAAACCACGGGCGCGGAACGAAGCGGGAAGTCCAGCTGCGAGCCGATCCAGGAAAGCGGGCGGGCGCGCAATTCGCGGTCGTCCTCTTCGGGGAGGGGATACACCGAATCCCAGAATTCCGTCAGCAGACGGTACGTGATATCCAGGCCCTGCCGCAGGCCGGAGAAACGCTCCGTCTGCAGCAGTGCCTCGGTCAGATATGCAGCCAGCTGGAGATCTTTGGAAACGGTCGCCAGGGTGTCCTGGGCGAGTTTGACCACCAGCGGAAAGTTGGCGGTTTTGCGCTCGCTTTGCCAATCGCCCTGCGCCAGGTTGTCGTCCTGGCGCCGGGATTCCTTGATCTTGTCGAAGATTAGTAGTTTGGTGTCATAACGCAGATCGACGCCGGCCGGGTTTTCACCGGCAATTGGAACAAGGATGTCTTCGCGAAGTGGCATAATGACCGGCCCCTAGTTGAGATTGCGTGTTCATTGCTCTGTGGGCGTATTCGCCGAGTGAAAGAACTTGAGCGAACGAACTTCGAGGAATGAAAACTCCTCCCCGTCCACGAGCAACGTTTTTTGGCCAGTAGGGGATTCCCGGCCCTCTTCATCCGCCGACCACTCTGTCAGCCTGCCCAGCCACACCTGCTCGTCCGGTTGCTTCCACGAAAAAGGATAGATAGCCGGGATAAGCACTTCTCCAAGGTCCATGCCCCGAAACGAGGGCGCCGTCTGGACAAGTGCGGGAGCCCATAATGTGTCACGCAACCTTTGCGGAGGACCCATATCCAGCGATGCCACGTGTTCGAATGGCAGCCACACATAGGCACCGGCGGCAAAGACTTCAAGCCGCGCACCAATGTCCGGATCGGCATCGCGTATTTCCGTGAATGGTTTTCCGTTCAGTTCTCCCGCCGGCGAGGCCGGATGGTCCGAAGGAAAATCCTCCTTTTCAAAAAGTTCGTGGCGCGTCTTTTCAGCGTGGAGCGCCGCATAATAGATGATCGCCCCCGTCTCCTTTTCGACACTGCCGCTGGCCAGGACGGCAAGTTGTTTCTCCGCGCGTGTAAACTCACCCGCGAAGCAAAGCAACTCGAAAAGGAAGGTGCGTTGGACCGTGTCGGAAGGATGATCACGCAAATACGACGTGAGCACCTGCACGGCTTCCCGCACCTTGCCTGCTTTGAATAGTTCCCTTGGGTTCAACGGCACCGTTTGCCTTCTTGCTCTCCGTTTACCACGGCTTCAGCTTGAGCGCGTCAAAGCCCTTGTCAATGAAGCCCTTGAGTGCGCCTGCCTCTTCTGGGTTGTAGCTGACCTTGACCTTGGCATAAGCGAAGCTGATCGATTCCACTGGATTCTCGGCCGAGCCGGAAAGTTGGAACGAGGTGATCAGCGCATCTTCCAGATGGATCTTGAAATAATCTTCCTGGTTGTCGCCCATGGGCTTGTCGTAGATCACATCCACTTTCTTAAGAATATTGCCGGTAACGCAATCATCAAAGAGCAGCGGGCTGACTTTGTCCGCAACCTTCATGATGCTGAGATCGCCGAGGCTGGCGCGTCCTGCACGCGCTTCGCCGCCGGACGAACCAACCCCGATGACATGGTTCATGGAGGCTCCAAAACTAAAAGAAAGAATATCGATGGCGTCCGTCTTGCTGGTGCTGGGCCCGGGACGGTCAGCGATGACTAAGTATGCATTGACTGCCATTGCAATCTCCTTGAGAGTCGTTCAACTACGTGCGATTGAGGACGGCAGCCGGAGCTGCCGCCCAGATTCCAGGTACAGAGAGAACCTTTTGCTACTTCGCTGCCGCAGGCAATTCGGCAACCAGGCGAAGAGAGACAGTCAGTTCGTCGAGCTGGAAGTGAGGACGCAGGAAAGCCACTGCGCGGTAGACACCCGGCTTGCCCGGAACCTCGCTGACGTCGATGCGCGCTTCGCGCAAGGGCCGCTCAGCCTTGGCTGCCGGAGAAGCCGAATCATCCGGAGTGACATACTTGGTGATCCAACGGTTGAGGAACCTCTCCGCCTCTTCCCGCGACATGAAGCTGCCGATTTTGTCGCGCATCATCGCCTTCAGATAGTGCGCAAACCGGGAGACAGCCATGATGTAAGGAAGCTGCGTCGAAAGACGGGCATTGGCATTGGCCGAGTCGGTGTCGTAGGTCTTGGCCTTCTGCGCGCTCTGCACGCTGAAAAAGGCCGCATAGTCCGTGCCCTTGCAGTGCACCAGGGGAACAAAGCCGAGATCGGCCAGTTCCTTTTCGCGACGGTCGGTGATGGGCACCTCGGTCGGGCACTTCAGCGCCAGATCGCCTTCGTCGGTGTTGAAGGTGTGAACCGGAAGGCCTTCCACCAGGCCGCCGCCTTCCACTCCGCGCATGGCAACGCACATGCCATACAGCGAGAAGGACTGCGTCATCTTGCTGGCCAGGCCATAGGCTGCGTTCATCCACAGGTACTTGGAGTGATCGGTCCCATCCACATGCTCTTCGTAGCGGAACTCGTCGACGGGCTTGGTGTCCGCGCCATAGGGAAGACGTCCCAGGGTACGCGGCAGAGTGAGGGCCACGTAGCGCGAGTCTTCACTCTGGCGGAATGACTTCCACTTCGCGTATTCGGTGCTGTCGAAGATCTTGGCCAGATCGCGCGGCGCATCGAGGGCGGTGAAGCTCTCCAGGTTGAACAGGTCGGAAGACGCGGCGCTCAGCAGCGGTGCGTGCGCCTGGGCGGCAATGTGCGACATGCCTTCCAGCAGGGCCATATCTTCAGGATGCTTGCCGAAATCGAAATCGCCCACCAGCGCGCCGAAAGGTGCGCCGCCGAATACACCGTACTCTTCTTCGTAGATCTTCTTGAACAGCGCGCTCTGGTCGAACTCGGGCGCCTTCTCGATGTCGCGCAGCAATTCTTTCTTGGTGGCATTGAGCACACGGATCTTGAGCCCCACGCCGGTCTCGCTATTGTCCATCAAATATTTCAGCCCGCGCCACGAACCTTCCAGCTTCTGGAACGCCGCGTGGTGCATGATTTCGTTCAGCTGAATCGAGAGAAGGTGATCGATCTGCGCGATACGCGCGTTGATCATCATCTCGGCATCTTTGGCGATGGTCATCGAGCCTTCGAGAACCTGGGCGACGAACTCTTTCACCAGGTCCTTGCCGCGCTCGCGGGCGCTGGCCTCTGCGCCGAAACGGCCCTGCTCGACTATCTGGTCAAGAAGGCTGGATTCCTGCGTTTCGGTAACGGCTGCGGCTGCTTGCTGGTTTGCGACTGCTTCAGGCATTGGAACCTCCGGGGCCGATTTCGCCCTTCAGCTTGTCGAGCTTTTCGGTATTGCCGACCGCTTCGAGAAGCAGCTCTTCCAGCTTGTCGTTGCCCTGTAGCGAACCACGGAGGTCGGAGAGTCGGGTGCGCAGGTCGAGGAGTTCCTTCAAAGGCTTCACTTGCTTGGCAACGTTCGCCGGTTCGAAATCATCGAACTTACGGAACTTGAGATCAATCTTCAAATTCGGCGCTTCGGGCTCGTCGCTCAACTTGTTCTCGACTGAGAAGGAGAGATGTGGCTTCATCCCTTCCAGAACAGTGTCAAAATTGTCCGGGTTAACTTCCACAAACTTGCGATCTTTCAACTTGGGAAGCGGCTGTTCGGGGTTACCGGTAAAGTCTCCGAGCACGCCCACAACGAATGGCAATTCCTTGGTTTCTATGGCGCCGCCAACTTCAACGTCATAGGTAATTTGCACCCGGGGAGGACGCACCCGGTCGAGTTTGTGCTGCGCACTTTGTTTAGCCATGACAGAATTCCTCAGACGGATGGTGATCAAAGGCCGTCGACTGTTTCGTCGAAAGAGAACAACTTTCCTTCGACTGCGCAGTGACAACCTCGGTTAAGAGACTTAGGCCGAGACGATCTTTCGCAAGGGGGAGAATCTGGAACCGGGGCCGAGCTGCTCTTCGTGTAGGACGCGCAAACGAATCCCACATTCAGTGCGCTCTTGTTGATATCACACGGCCCTTTCCGGGTCAAGACAATTACGGTTTACATTCCCTCGCATGAATGTAAACGACCGTCGCTGGGCCGCAGCCTGCGCCTGCTTCACACAACTGTTGCCACCCCGGCCATCGATGGTAATGTGGAATCCTTATGCTACAGCTCCTGTCGCACCATGACTCCCGCCGGCTGCGTGTCTTTTTTGAGGAGATAGACTACACCGAGCCCAACCTTCGCAAACATCTGGGCGCTCCCGAATTGCCTTCGCGGTCGCTGCGCAACATGGCCCGCCTGCTTGATCGAACTTCGGAACCTTCGACCGTCAACACGCTGCTGCGATGGTTCTGGCTCGGCATCGCGCAGACACGGGCGCAGAGTGAGGATCTGATCCCCTCCGAGATCCTTGCCCTTCTGCTCCAGTCCGGACTTCTGGCAGAGGAAGAGGGAGGAAACCTGGTTCCGGCAGCCATGCTGCTGCCTATCGAAGGTTACCTGGTTGCGTCCGACCATCCCATCGGCATCGAGAACAAGCAGGTGGAGATGGTGCTCTGGCCCAATCCCACCAGCAAATTCCTGAGCCGCTTCGCAGTGCGGCGGCACGCGCGCACTACGCTCGACCTCGGCACCGGCAGCGGCATCCTTAGCCTGGGAGCAGCTCAATACAGCGACCATGTGGTGGCTACCGATTTGAACGAACGGGCCGTCGACTGCGCCCGCTTCAATGCCCGGCTCAACGGCGCGGAGAACATTGAAGTGGTCAGCGGCGACTGCTTCGCTCCTGTGGCCGGCAGGCGCTTCGACCTGATCCTCTCCAATCCCCCTTTCTTCATCACACCCCAAACCGAATACCTGTTTTGCGAAAATACGATGGAGTTGGACGGGCTGTGCCGGCGGCTGGTGAAGGAAGCACCCGCGTATTTGAACGAGGGCGGTTACATGCAGATGCTCTGCGAGTGGGCGCAGCTCAAGGAACAGCCGTGGCAGGAACGCGTGGCTGAATGGCTGGAGGGCACTGGCTGTGACGCGTGGGTGATGAAAGGCCTCTCCCAGGATCCTGAAGAGTATGCCCAACATCGCATCAAAGAGATGTCTAACGACAGTTCCCGGGACAACGATCTCTACACCGGCTACATGAGCTACTATCGCCATCGCGGCGTGGAAGCTATTCACGATGGCTTGATCGTGATGCGTCGCAGAGAGGGCCAGAATTTCGTGCGCATTGAAGAAGTGCCCACACGGCCGGGCGGCGAACTGGGAGAAATGGTGCTGGCCACTTTTTCGGCGCATGACCTGCTGCGCGCCAACGACACCGACGACAAACTGCTCGCGATCCGGCCGCGGCTTGCAGACAATGTCCGCTTCGAGCAGGTTTGCAAACCGGTCAAGTCCCAATGGCAGGCGGAAACCCTCACGCTTCGCCTCATCAGCGGTTTCCCCTTTCACATGGCTGTTCAGCCGCTGGTCGCGGAGTTCCTGGTGACTTGCGATGGGACCAGGACCGCGGAGGAGGCGATTGCAGCATTCGCTGCCTCGGCCGGCGCTCCTCTCGCGACAGTCCAGGCCGAGTGCCTGTCGATGATCCGCAAGTTGGTCGAGCGCGGCTTTATCATCGCCGCGTAGGCCATCGACGCAGACATCTCAGTTGTGAAGTGACGGTCAAGTCTGCCATGATACTGGCGTTGGAGCCGCGCGCCGGCCCGACATCAGACCTGACCAGTCTTCCCGCAATTCCGGCTGTCAGCGTTTCCCTAATTGTCCATCTCGCACGTCGAAGCTTGGAGGAAGGCGCAAACTTCAATTGCGGTGCTGCAAGGTTCGAGGAGGGGTAGTCTATGCCGAAGCTGATTGGAAATCTGCGCATCACCGCGAAGCCCGCTTCGGAGGGGAGCCGTCCTCACTTTGAGGTCGCGTTCATCCCCTATGCAGGGCGCATGAATACGCGGCCCGCCAAGGCCGACACCTACGACGAACTTGTGAGCCTTCTGTCGGATCTCAAGTTCGACGAAGACTCCGCCACCCGCTGGGCGGGAAAAGCGCGCTCTCAGGGAGTGATTCTGATTGACAGCTTCGAGCGCCCCGACTCGCTTCTGCGTGAAATGGGACTGCTGGCTTAGGTAAATCTGAAGCCAGCCCCCCAGGTCATTTCGACTTGATCAGGAAAATCACCACCATCAACAACACCAGCAACAGGAACGTGTTGACGACCAGCAGGTAAGGGACCATCGCTTCCAGCTTGCTCTTCGGTGCAGCAACGGCAAGTGGCGGCGGGGCCGGAGCCTTGGGCAATGGCGGCATGACGGGCGCTTGCATCACTGGCATTGGCGCTCCTTGCGCGTGCACCGACGGGGCTGGCATGACGGGAGCGGCGGGCGGCGCACCCAGCTTTACCGGCGGAATGACCGGCGCTGCAAAATTGACCTGGATCGCCGGAGCAGGTGTCGCAGCCGGCGGGGCGGCAGCAGCAACAGGAGCCGCTGTTGCCGGGGGCTTCGGGCCCATACTCGCGATCATGCGCGTGAATTCGCCGGGACCGGAACTGACCGGCGCAGCTGGCGGAGGAGGAGGGGAAGGCGCGGCGGCAGGCTCCTGGGCAAGTCTCTGGATAAGCCGCGTCACGCCTCCCGGCTCGCTGCCGGATGGCTGCACCGGCGCAGGCGGTGGAGGCGCTGTGGCGGCAGGCTCGGCACGATAGGCCACCGGTTCGGCCGGACGCGCGCCCGAAGACGGGGTGCCGGATCCGGCGAGCGACGACAACAAGCTGGTCACGCTCGGCGAAGGACCCGGTCCCGCAGAATTTGGCGGTGGTGCAGCCGGCTTGAAAAAGGGGTCGTCCTTCCACGATGTGTCGGGGCTGGGTTTGGGGGGCGGTGCAGGCGCCGGCGTCGTGAAGAACGGATCGTCTTTCCACGATGCTTCCGTGCTGGGTGCCGGAGGCGGAGGTGCCGGAGCCGGTGGGGCCGGGGCAACGGACGCTTGCGGCGGGCGCGGCGATGAAGCCGGCGGTGCGGCCTTGAAGAATTGCGTAAAGCTGCCTTCTCCCGACGCCGACCCGGAGACGCCCGGGGAAGAAAACCCTTTGCCGCGCGCCGGTGAACCCATAGGCATGGTGCGCGGTGCATCGTCCCCACTTCTGCTCGGCGGAGCCGCAGACGGAGTCTTTCCGGCGACAAAAATACGCGTAAACTCGCCAGGCGCGGGATCGGCCGGCGGCGGCACCGGAGTCTTATTCACGGACGCTGCCGGCGAAGGTGCTGGAGGTGGAGTGGGAACGGCGCGCACCGGTGCCGGCGCGGGCGCCCCTGGCGTGCGCTGCTCCACGGCGCTGAACATCTGGGTAAACGCGCCAGGCCCGGTTGACGGCGAATGGCCGGACGAAGGCGCTGGCGGCGCAGGGGCAGATGCCGTTTCCGGGTGGGTCGCAAACGGATCAGTTGCAAACGGATCAGACGGCTGCTGTCCGCCTTCGGCAGGCGTTTCGAACGCCCGCAAGAACATCCCGGTGGCACTTAGCGGATCAGGTTGCTCCGGCGATCCCGGGCGCGGCTTTGCATCATTGTTATTCATAAAAGCGTCCTATCAGCCGGAGGGAGGGCTCACTGCGAAGATACACGCACCCCTTCCCTCCGTAAAGAGCAATCCAGCCGTTTCGCCGCTCAACCAACTTGGCGCAGAACGAGGCATTCCCGCCCAGCGGAAACGTTTTGTGCGCCTTCCGCACTAATGGTTGCCGTCGCCGCAATTTCGTTTCAATTAAGAAGTTTCCGGTTTGTTCTCAAAAGTCTGAGGTATGCTCTTAGTGGTTTCCACACCGGTCCCTTTTCGTCGGCTGATCGCAGGACCGGCCAGGAAACTTGTCGAGTTTCGTGGTCCGCTCCGAAAACTCAACGGAGAAACATCGATGAAGGAAAATCCGCCGCGTACTTACAGCCTTGCTTCCTGTTACGAAAATGCCATCACCATCATCTTGCGGCTGGCAGGGCTCCAGCAGCAGTCCGCCGCCAACTCGCAGGACTTTCGCACCAGCGTGCGCGCCGCACTGAAATCGGCCATGGAACAGGCTAAAGCGTACGGCTACTCCAGCGAGATCAACCAACTCGCCTTCTTCGCCGTGGTCTCTCTGCTCGACGAAAGCGTCATGAAGCTGCAGAGCCCGGCCTTTGCCGATTGGGCCCAGCGCCCTCTGCAGGAAGAGATGTTCGGCCATAACCGCGCCGGCGAAGTCTTCTTTGACAACCTGCGCGCCTTGCTTACCCGCCAGGACTCGCAGGAGACCGCCGATTGCCTCGAAGTCTATTGCCTCTGCATGCTGCTCGGCTTCAAAGGCAAATACGCTCTGAGCGCGGGCATCAACTACGTGGTAGGCGGCCCACCCGCGAACGGCCAGCGTGCCGGCGGCGAAATCGATTCCCTCATCCGCCAGGCACGCGAAAAGATCGATCGCATTCGCGGACCCATCGCGTTCCTGCCTGACGCGGCGTCTCCTGAGGTGAAGCAGACGGCGGCGGTCGATCGATGGAGCCGCGGGCTCGGCATCGCTGCCCTCATTCTGTTGGTCCTCGTTCTTTTGGCCTACGGCGGGTTTTGGTTCGTGTTGAGTTCCGGTGCATCGCAGATTTCTTAGCTTGTGTTTCTTTAGGGGGATCCCTTGCTCGCCTATGTCCTTGCTATCGTCGTCATCCTGATTGCCGCCTTGTTGGCTTTCGGTCTTGCCGCCCTGCTTCATCTGCAGGGAACCGCTTACCTCATCTTTGTCATCCTGTTGC
This sequence comes from Occallatibacter sp., assembly GCA_036488735.1. Taxonomy (GTDB): domain Bacteria; phylum Acidobacteriota; class Terriglobia; order Terriglobales; family Acidobacteriaceae; genus Telmatobacter. The sequence continues at coordinate 68,640 of DASXHC010000033.1, read as the reverse complement.
TGCTGGTCGGTATCGCCGCCGCTGTCACCATCCTCGTACTCCATTTCAAAGCCAGGAAGGAGAAGGAGCAGCAGGGCGAAACAACCGGCACCGAGGGCACATCGGATCTCGACCTGCTTTTGAACGATGCCAATCGCAAGCTGCGCACCGCGCAACAGGGAGCCAAAACTCTCGAAGCTTTGCCGCTCATCTATATATTGGGCGACGCCGGCGCGGCCAAAACTTCCATCGTCATGAAGTCCGGTCTCGATCCTGAATTGCTCGCCGGCACCGCGACTCATGAAGGCGACCAGGTCTCAACGCAGCTGCTGAACCTGTGGTTCACCAAGCTCGCCGCACTGCTCGAAGTCGGCTCCAGCGTGCGAGGAAACAACGCGCTCCTTTCCCGTCTCGTCACGCGCACGCGCGCCAAGGCCTATAGCTCGGCTTTCGGCAGCGGAGCCGCGCCGCGCGCAGCCATCGTGTGCGTCAGCGTTGACCAGCTTATCGCCGGCGGCGAACCGGTTCTCTCTTCCGCTCGCGCAACCGGGGCGCAATTACGCGAGATCAGCCGCCTCCTCGGCATGCCGGTCCCGGTCTATGTCATCGTAACCAAGCTCGACCGCGTACCGCACTTCGAACAGTACGTGCGCAACTTGTCCGACGATGAAGTGCGCCACGTGCTCGGCTCGCCCTTGCCGCGCAGCGAAGCTTCGGCCGGCGTCTATGCCGAACAGGCCTCCCGCATGCTGGCCGGCGTACTCGACGGTCTTTGCTACATGCTCGGCGCATATCGCGTCGAAATGCTCGACCGCGAAAACGACACGCGCAATTCGCCCGGCGTTTATGAATTCCCCCGTGAATTCGGCAAGTTGCGCAAGAACCTCAACCAGTACCTCGTCGAAGTCTGCAAGCCCAGCCAGCTCAGCGCCAATCCTTATCTGCGCGGATGCTACTTCACCGGCGTGCGTGCCCGCACCGTGGAGCGCTTGGCCAATGTCCCGGCCGCGGCCGCCGCTTCCTCTCCTGCTGAAACCGGCGCCACGCAGTATCTCAACATCGGAATGGGCAAAACCGCCGCGCGCACCGCAGCAGCGCCGGTCATGGTTTCCTCGCGCGTGCCGCAGTGGACGTTCCTGCCGCGCCTCCTGCCTGAAGTCATCCTCGGTGACAAAAGCGCACTCTCCGCCACCCGCCAGAGCGCGCCGGCCAAGCTCTTCCGCAGAATCCTCTTCGGTAGTCTCGCCGTCCTGCTGTTCATTTACGTCATCCTTCTCGTCATCTCCTACGTCAACAACGCGGCCCTCGAACATCGCATCCGCGCAGCTGCGCGCGCACTGCCTGTCCTCAGTACGTCCGCGACGTCCCTGCCCAGCCTCACCGACCTGCAAAACCTCGACGCGCTCCGCCAGGCCATCGTTCAACTGGACGGCTACGCGCAGGATGGCGCGCCCCTCAGCTATCGGTTCGGCCTCTATCAAGGAAACAATCTCGACGTGCGCGCCCGGAAGATCTACTTCGATCGCTTCCGGCCCATGCTGCTGAATCCCGCACAGAACAACTTCCTTTCCTACATGCGCATGCTGCCCGAGGCGCCCGCCACCAGCAGCGATTTCTCTTCCTACATCGCTGCCTATAACCCGCTCAAGGCCTACCTCATCACCACCAGCAATCCGGATAAGAGCCAGACCAAGTTCCTCACGCCGGTCTTCCTGCAGTACTGGATCGCCCAGCGGCAAGTCGATGCCGACCAGCAGCAACTGGCGCAAAAGCAGATCGACTTCTACGGCAATGAACTGCTTCGCCAGCCGCCCTACACCATCTCTGCGGATTCAGCCGTTGTCGAGCATGCGCGTACTTATCTCTCCAAGTTCCTCGCCGAGACCCGCATCTACCAGGGCATGCTGACCGATGCCGATAAGACCGGTCCTTCCATCGACTTCAACCGCCAGTATCCCGGCTCCGCATCCTACGTCGTGGACAGCCACGTAGTGCGCGGCGCCTTCTCCAAGCCCGGCTTTGCGTTTATGCAGGACGCCATTCAGCATCCGGAAAAGTATGCGCAGGGCGAGACCTGGGTGCTCGGCAATCAGGCAGGTCAGGCGCTCAACACCGCTTCCATCAGCAAGGACCTGGCCGATCAATATTCGGCTGACTTCCTCAACGAGTGGCATGCCTTCCTCACCAGCGCCCGCGTCGTCAGCTGCGGAAATCTCAAGGAGGCTCCCACGCGCCTGAATGCGCTGGCCGGACCGGCATCGCCGCTGCTGGCGTTGTTCTACACCGTCTCGCATAACACCGCGGTCAGCGATCCCGTCGTCAAGGCCACTTTCCAGCCCACCCAGGCCCTCGTTGATCCCAACGCTACCGATCGCATGATCGGACCGGGCAATGCACCCTACGTCACGGCCCTGTCCCAACTCGCAGGAGCGGTGGACCTGGTCTCCCAAAACCCGCAGGCTGCTACCGATGCCATGGCCTTTGCGCCGGTTTCACAAGCAGTTGTCACTGCGGGCGGCGCCGCGCAACAATCGGCGCAGGCATTCAACGTCGATCAGAAAACCCACACCGAGGGCACTGTGCTCGCACTCATGCAGGCGCCCATTCAATGCGTCGCCAAACTCGCGCCCAGTCCTGGCGCGGCTGCCAACGGAGGCGGCGCCAAGATGTGCGCGGCCATCAATCCCGTGCTCGGCAAGTTCCCCTTCGCCCCCAACGCACAAGTGCCCGCCACGCTGCCCGAAGTGGATTCCATCTTCGCACCCGACACCGGTGCCATCTGGACCAACTACAACACCATCCTCAAGCAGTACCTTGTCCCGGTTGGGGCGCAATATGCGCCCGCCCCCGCAGCGCCGCAGCCAGTCAATCCGCGCTTCCTGCAATACTTCAATCGCGCCGCGCACGTTAGCTCCGAACTCTACGCACCCGGTCAGAAGTCCGCGTCGCTCTCCTTCAACCTGCGCTTCATTCAAGGCAACGGCGTGGGCAGCGCAACCCTGGTTGTTGACGGCCAGCGCATTCCCACCGGGATCACGACCCAACAATTCCACTGGACCGGCGCCGAAGCGCAAAAAGCTTCTCTGGTCTATGACGGCAACGAGGTATTGCCGTTCCAGGGCACGTGGGCGCTCTTCCAGCTGGTCCGCACTGCGCAGGTCACGCGCATTGCCACCGGATACAAACTCGATTACCCCATCAATACCGCAACCACGGTCGCCGGACACACCATCAGTGGCTCGACAGGCGCCGTCAAGATCGCGAGCTTTGAACTCTCCGGGCCAGGCGCGGACTTGCTGGTCGCAGATGGCTTGTCCGGCTTGTCCTGCGTTGGGCCCGTGGTCAAATAGACCAGGTCTGAAGACCTGCGTTGATTTTAAAAACCAGAATGAGCGATGCGCACAGGCACATCGCTCATTCTCGTTTCTATACAGACCGCAATCCTCAAATCATCGGACTGAACGAAGCGAGTTCGTCTGGCGGTGTCGGGGAAGGACCTTCAAAAGCGCGCAATAGTATGCACGTAATGTTGTCCGCTCCGCCGCGCTCCTTGGCATGATCGATAAGCGCCTGGCAACTCGACGTCAAATCGCCGCCGAGCTGAATATCGACGGCAATCTCATCCGCATGCACATACCGCGTGAGCCCGTCGGAGGCGAGCAGCAACATATCCTCATTTTGAAGCCTCGCTCCAAACAGGTCCGGCTCCACCGTGTCCGCTACGCCGATGGCGCGCGTGATGACCGACTGCAGATTGGAGGCCGCAGCCATCTCCGGTGTCATATTGCCGTTGCGCACTTCTTCGTCCAGGAGTGAGTGATCCAGCGTGACCTGCACGCAATTCCCGTTCCGAATGAGATAGGCCCGGCTGTCCCCTACATTGCCGATCACGGCCCGATCACCGTCCATGGCCACGCACACCAGTGTTGTGCCCATGTTATGTAACTCGGGGTTTTCAGTGCCCGCTTCGCGAACCACGCGATTGGCTTCATGGATCGCAGCCATCAATCGATTCTCGATCAGGGCTGCTTCGTCTTCCGCCGGAACGCCCGCACTCGATCCATATGTCTCGATGAGCGCGCGCACTGCCATTCCGCTGGCCACTTCGCCTGCGGCGCTGCCACCCATCCCGTCGCAAACGACATAGATATTCTGCTCGGCATCGTATCCATAACTGTCTTCGTTGTTACTGCGCCTGCATCCGATATCGGTAGCCGCGGCAAAGCCGAGTGTGAGCGTGGGTGTGGATGTGTGGTTCATCGTTGGAGCTGCCTCATCCAGATCGACTGTAGTTGAGTTTAAAAACATAAATTGCCAACTTACACAAAGCAAATGGAATGTGGTGAACCTCTATTAGCTAGGTCACAGTAACGTTCGCGTTTCGTCCCGTTATGGAACGTCTACTGTCTCCTCCCCGGCGTTTGTGAATTGAATAATGCCCCCCCAGATACAGTTCAGCTTCGAGACATTATCCAGCGTGGGTTGATTGCCCAGAAGGACCGTCGGTGCGCCCGGCACCCAGGGCGCGGGTGTTGCCGGAATGCACGGCATGGGAGTAAGGACGCCCAGGGCCGCCGACGTTGCTGCCGCCACCACCGGATTCGCAAGCGACTGGCACATTCCGAAGGGCATGATGTTCAGCATCGGAACGTGGTCCATGATGTTGGCATCGGGCATCTGGTTGGTGAAGACCCGGTTGATCGGGAGCACCACCAGGGAACTTGGAGCCATACCGAAAGAGCACTGCATCATCGCTCCCATGCACACCTGAAGCGGCATCTCTCTTTCCTCCCTTTTCTTTTTACATTCGAGTGTACGCCCGATTTCCGCCCGGAGAGTCGAAACTATTTCGAACTATTCCTTCCTCATGATCTTGCAGACGTATCGCAAGGAAAAGAGGTCTAAGCAAAACCTGAAAAATCTCCGCGCTGTCGCGCCTTTCGTGCAAGCGAATCCCTGGCCCCTTCTACCGGGCGCTTCTCGAGAGTTCCGCGGCACGGGCTCGCTCTGCGGCTGCATCTTGCGTTCGCCCCTGGCGATCGTAGGCCTGGGCGAGTTGACTGTGCGGCTCGGCAAACGTGGCATCCGCTGCAATCGACTCCTGGTAGCGCGACACCGCATCTGCGATCTGCCCGCGCAACAGCAGTTGATTGCCGGCATTGAGAGCAAAATTAGCGCGCTGGCGATTAACAGCCGCACGACTCAGTTCCGCGCCTTGCTTGCGGTAATCGGTTGCGCGCTCGCGCAGATCCTTCATCTGCTGGCGCAGCTGCTCGGCCTTCTTCTGATCGCCGGCAGCATCCGCCGCATCTGCCTGGGTCGCCAGGTCGCCAGCCTCTTCCGCCAGGACGCCCGCCAGCGTAACCAGCGGACCAGGCTGCCCCGGCAATAGCGGAATCGCTTTGTCCAGCGCTGCTGCCGCCTCCTCCAGCTTGCCGTTCTGCTTCAGGGTGCTGCCCAGAATGGACCACGCATTTCCGTTATCTGCCCGCAGCGCAACCGCCTTCCTCAACTGGACTACCGCCTCATCCAGCTTGCCCACTTGCATGTATGTAATACCGAGCGTATAGGGTGGGTCTTCAAGTGCGGGATCCATCTGGCCTGCGCGGCTCAACTCCGCGATCGACTCGTCGATCCGGTCCTTGAACTTGTAGGCCAGCCCCAAATCGTAATGAAGCTGCGGATCGTCCGGATCCAGAGCCAGTGCCGCCTGGAAATCCGCAATCGCCTCATCGAATGCAGACAATTGAATATGAGCCACTCCGCGGTTCTTGGGGATCGCAGGATCTTTGGGGCTCAACGTTGCCGCCCGCGCAAGATACTCCAGAGACTCCTTTGCCTTCCCCGAGAGCGTAAGCGCCAGCGCCAGGTTGGTCAGGAGATTGGCGTTCTTGGGTTCGGCAGCCACCGCCTTCTCAAACCACGGAACAGCTTCCTGCTGGCGTCCCAGCCGTTGCAGCGACATCGCCATATCCCCAGCCCCCCCAGACAATTCCGGATTCAACCTCACGGCCTGGTCAAATGCGGCCACTGCAGCCTCATCCTGGCCGGCAAGCGCGAGGCTCCTGCCGTATTCCACGGCCGCATCCGCATTGTGGGGGCTGGATTCCGCGGCCGCCTTCAGCGCCTCAACAGATCCCGACAGGTCTCCTCGCTGACGCAACACAACTCCCAGATGAACGCGGGCGGGAATATACGTTGTGTCTGCGGCGATTGCGCGTTCAAAGGCGCCCTCCGCTTCTTGCCAACGTTCAGACTGTGCGTAGAGAGAGCCGATCGCATCCTCAAGGTCCGCGCGCGGCCCGGTGATTCTTTCCTCCGACGCAAATTGATCAAGGGCCTCGTTCAGCTTGCCGGTCGCTGCCAAAGCACGCGCATAGTTGTCGTAGAACACCCCATCCGCAGGTCGATTGGCCTTTTGGCCCAGCCGCAGAGCCGCTTCGAAATGCGGAATCGCCTCGGCCGCCTTCCCGGTGCGCCAAAAACCCAGCGCCAGGTTCGTCTCGATTTGCGTGTCACCGGGCTTGAGCCGGTCCGCCAAGGTCAACTCCGGGAGCGCCTCTTCCGTTTTCCCCATTTCAAGCAGCACCAGGCCCAGCGCTTCGTGCCCCTCGGCAATCTTCGGCTGCAGGCGCACCACCTCCGCAAATCGCGCCTTTGCCACGTCCAGCTGTCCGGCCTGCCTGGCTGCATAGCCCGCACGGAACGCGCTGTCCGCTTCTTTGATTGCATTCTGATCTGGAGTTTTCGCTGCTTGCGCCGATGCTACAGCCGTCCAAATGGGCAAAGCCACTGCCGTCAACACAAACACAACTCCGCGGCCCAGATCCATGCTCACTTCCCCGTCGGCTTGGGATCGTTCTGATGTTGGATCTCCACCACCAGGCGAAATTCGCGATTGGCCTCCGCCACCTGTCCCGTTGCCTTGTATGCCTGGCCCAGCAAGTTGTGCGTGATGTAATTGGACGGATCCATCTTCTCCGCGCGATCGAGATAGTGCAGCGCCTGGATCGGCTGGTTCAATTTGAGAAAGGTCTGCCCCAGCAGAAGATACGGGCCCGTTGCGGTCGGCTCCAGCAGCACGGCGCGATTCAAAGCCTGCTGCGCCTCGCTATACTGACCTGCCCGCAAATACGCATCGCCCAGCCGGTCATAAAGATCTCCATTCAGCGGGTTGATCTTGCGTTCCGCCTCCAGTTCCTGGATGGCGCCCGCCGTATCCCCGCGCGCCAGGGCCGCTTCTCCCAGCAGTTCATGCGCAAGCGGTAGCATGGGGTTCAACGCCAGGGCTTTGTTCGCCTGAAGCGTTGCCTGGTCCCGAAACTCGCGCCGAAGAAAGAGCCGCCCAGCCAGCAAATACGCCTCCGCGGAGTCTCCTCCAAACCCATACTGCAGCGCGAACGCATGCCGCGCGTCGTCATAGCGGGCCACGTCCGCGTAACAAAGTCCCAGCACATATTGGGGATCGATGTTCGCGCGCTCTACCGCCGTGTGGGCCTTCTCGAGAAAAGGAATCGCCTCGCCCGGATGCCCCAGTCGAAAGAGGCTCACTCCGTGCATTTCAATCGACTCCCGATCGTCCGGATCCTCGGAACCCGCCTTGGTAAAGGCCTCCACCGCCTGGGCCAGCTGGTCCTTCTGGTAGAAAATGATCCCCCGCAATCGCTCCACGCCCGCCGCCTCGGGAACTTGCGTCGCCAGCTGGTTCAGCAGTTCCATCGCCTGCTCAAGCCGGCCTTTTGACGCCAACCCCTGGGCCTTCTGAAACGTTGAAGCCGCATCGGCAACATCGGCTCCTGCCTTGACGTCCGGCTGCGGAGTTTGTGCATTCACCGCAAGAATGCACGACAAGAGGAGGAGGGCGGTAGCGAAAATCCGTTGCATTGTGAGACCTGTCTGCAGTGTATTTCCATCCGCGGCAGAACACCAATCGAGCGGCAGATTCGATTGTAGAGACGCATTCAAGCAAAGAGGGGGAGCCGCAGCTCCCCCTCCCCCCGAGGCTCATGGCAAAAACGTCTGGTTTTAACTGGACGCCAGAGTCTGTGCGGCGCCTGCGTTGAAAATACGACAGACCTGCAGCGCCCAGGGAGATGAACCCCTGGGCTGGCCGGTACTCGGAGGGGAGCCGAAGCTCCCCTCGTTGGGTTGACTCCTTCGCGAACTAGAACTGAACGCGGAGAGAGAATTCAAGCTGACGGGTTGAGTTGGGCAACGCCAGCCCGGTGATGGTGCCGGCTGACTCAATGTTGCCGCCAGGATTGCCTGGGTTGATGTGGTTGAACGCGTTAAACGCGTCCATGCGGAACTTGGTGACGACGCTTTCGTGAATGGTGAATGCCTTGGTGATACCCAGATCGGTATTGAAGAACGTGGGCCCAAAATACGTGTTGCGGCCTACGTTTCCAATGTTGTCGAGTCCGGGGTTGACGAAGATTCCTGTGCCCTTCGCGACATCCCCGGGATTCGTGAGTTTGCCCGGAATCTGTGTGTCATAGTAGGTGCGGTTTTTCTTGTTCGGATCGAACCCGGTGAGATGGGTCTTCATATGGGCATTGCCCACCGCGCTCGGGAAGTTTGGTGCGCTGCCCGGGACGTTGTTGCCCGACTCACCGTAGTTCAGCGAGAAGGGCAGACCACCCGACCAGCTCAATACGCCGCTCAACTGATAACCGCCGATAATCAGGTCGGTGATCCGGTTGACGCCAGTGGCAAACTGCTTGCCCTTGCCAAATGGCAAGTCGTAGCTGCCGTAGGCGGTCAGTTGCTGGTCGCGGGTGTTGCTATCGCGCCCGTGCGTTACCTTGTGATCCCAGGTATAGTAGCCGGACTGCTCGTCGAATGCAGCATCCCACTGGTAATTTGCCGTGACGGCAAGTCCCTTGGTGAACTGTTGCGCAACCGTGACCTGGAGAGCATCGAATTCCGTGTTCTGGTCGTCGCCGCGATACGCAATGCCGCTCGTCCAGCCGCACATGCCCGCGGTGACAAAAGGCTCGGTAGGCGTAACGTAGCTGGCGTCCTTGCAAGCCGGAAGACTGAGGCCATAGTAGCGCTGCAGGAAGTTCTGCGTTGAGGTTCCACCGTTGGCGGCGATGGTGTTGGCCGCAACCGACGGATCGTAATGCAGAGTCTGCCCGTTCACGCTGTACTGAGCCGGCAGAACGATGCCTGCTTCATTGGGGTTGGTACCATTGCTGTCGCCGTCGCCCAGGGTGTGCGTTCCCTTGTTGCCGACGTAGGCAATCGTAAGAGTGAGAGTCGGAGTCACGGCACGTTGCAACGCCAGGTTCCAGGCGTCGATCGTCGGGAACGTAAGCGGGTTGTTGCGGGCACTTGACGTAACCTGCGAACCCGGGTTGGGCAGCAGTCCGTTGGAAGGCACTGTCACAGTAGCCGGTGCCGGCGGACCATTCTGCAGAGTAAACACATTGCCAATGTTGGTGGGCGCGGTGTTTTGCTGGTTGCCTAGTACGGGCAGATTCTGCGTCACGGTATGGCCGAAGATCGATCCGAATACGCCGGTGTCAAAGCTGCGTCCATAGCCGGCACGCACTACCGTCTTCTCGTTGAGCTGGTACGCAAGGCCGATGCGGGGTGCGAACTGTTTGCCCGCCTTGATGGTCCAGCCCAGGTTGGAACCGATGCCGCCGACTCCAGCCACATGCAGGTATCCATCGTTGATGTTCAGCAGCGCGCCGTTGCGAGCCGCGTTCACCGTCTCTGGGAAGTAGATTTCCCAGCGGAGGCCGAGGTTCAGGGTCAGGGCGTGCGTCAGGCGCCAGGTGTCCTGCGCATAGAAGAAGGTGCGCTTCTGGAATTCCTTGGCGTTGGTGGAGGTGGAGTAGAACCGGCCGAATTGGGTTGACTGACCCAGCATGAAGGTGGCAAAGCCAAGACCGCCCTGTGCATCTGTATTCGCCGGATCGGAGGTGGGGCCGGTGCCAAATTGGATAAGTCCGGCGCGGTCCGTATCCGAAGGAACTCGCAGGTTCCGGCCGTACCGCAGATCCGCACCAACCTTGAATGTATGGTTGCCCATGATCCGAGTCCAGTTGTTGACGATCTGGAACTGATCTTCGCGCTCGGTCAATGGGCAGTTGCAACGATTGATGCCCAGGCCGGCGCCATACATCCAGTTATCATTGCCAAACACCGGGTTGTTGGTTCCACCGGGCAATCCGTTGATCTGGAACCCTGGAGAACCCGAGGTGAAACTGCTGCCGGTGTTGATGCCAGGGATGCCGAGTGTGTTGGCAAACTGGACGCCCTGGTCATACTTTGTGTCGATCACGTTGTAGCGGTAGTACGCGAGACGAAAGTCGGTCAGCATCTTCGGGCTCAGGGCGATGTCCATACCTGAGGCCAGGCTGTCGTTGGCGCCGTTCGAATTGCCGCCGTAGTTGTTAATGCCGAAGCCTGATCCGCCGGCATCACCGAACATCACCTTGCCCGACAGCGTATCCCAGAAACGGGAGAAACGCGCAAACGCATGCGCCTTCTCGTTCAGGGTGTAGTCCCCGCGAGCCGTCCATTGGTTGCTATTGAAGAGCCCCGTGCCCGACGCGTTGTAGTTGTTGTCCAGGCCATTCAGGTCGCCGGTGCCGCCAGGGTGGATTCCCTTGGTGTAGGGCTCAAGAATCTTGAGCAGCGCAATCGCCGGAGCCGAAGCCGGACCCGTCAGGTACGACCGGGGAATGATGTTGCCCGTAAAGGGCTGATAGTGGGTCTTGCCATCGGCTCCTGTATAAGGCTTGGTTGTGTCGTAAAGTTGCGCTTTGGTTCCAAGCTGGGCCAGGTATTCGCTCAGATCGCAGCCCGTTCCGCCGGTTGAATCCGCTTGGTTGCCAAGGCAGGATTCAGTCGCCAGCGTTGTCGGCAACGTGTCCTTCGCCGCTGTGCCGACCTTCTGCCGTTGCGCCTCGTAGTTACCGAAGAAGAAGAACTTGTTCTTCAGGATCGGTCCGCCGATCGAACCGCCAAAGCGATTCTTCAATCCCGGAGGCATGCCGGCCGGATTCGTCAGGCTCACCGCGCCCGGTGTCTGCGAGAAGGGGTCGCGCGCCAGGTTGGCGTTGCCCGTGCGGAAGTCGTACGCGCTGCCATGGAAGTTGTTGGTGCCCGACTTGGTCTGAGCAGTTACGACTGCGGAGACCGCTTTGCCGAGCTCGGCGTCGAAGTTCTGCGTGGTGATCTTGGTCTCAGTCACCGAGTCCATGGCGGGGTTGATGACGATGATGCCCAGGATCGGATCCTGGTTATCGGTTCCGTCCAGCTCGAAAGCGGTGCCGCCAAATGCCTGGCCGTCTACCTGGATCTGCTGCGAACCTTGCGGATTTTCATCGGCTGCGTGGGACCAGCCCAGTTTCTGGGCGCCGGGAAGCAGAAGCTGCAGGTTGGTGAAGTTCTGGTCGCCTACCGGGAGACTGGAGACTTGCTGCTGGTCGAAAACCGTCGACACGTCGGCGCGGTCTGTCTTCAGCTCAGGTTGGCTTTCTGCATTTACTTCGACCGTTTCCGTGCTGCCGCCTACGTCCATGGTCGGGTCGATGCGGGGCGCGGTATCGGCTTCCACCGTGATGCCCTTGGTTTCGAATCCCTTGAAACCCTTGGCCGAAACTTTCAGATCGTATGTGTCGGGAATAAGGTGAGGTACGCTGTAGTCGCCGGATGCGTTGGAAATAACGTTGACGACGGTGCCTTTAGCTTCGTCAGTCACTGTTATTGTGGCGCCTGGAACAGCCGCCCCGCTCTTGTCGGTGACAGTGCCGATAATCGATCCGTAAACCGATTGGGCTCTGGCCGGCGTAATCAGCAAAATCGCGCAGGCGAATAACGCCAGCACGATGGCTGTGCGAAAAATCTTGTTCATGCGGTCTCCTGAAAGAAAAACTTTCGTTTTTTTGTGTCAACTTATGACGTAAATGCCGGCAGAATCATCTTTTCTGTCCGACATGCATGCATCCCCAGCCGCGATGGCCGGTTCGCAAAAAACCAAAGACGCAGACTTCCGAAGTACAACCCAGACGGAAGAGAAAAGACCTGTCTCTGGAGCAAGTCGAAACGATACTCAACCGAGGGGGCTGCTGTCAACGATCAAAAACACACTCGTTGAGGCGAACAAAGAGTAAACACCGGGCGCGCATTTCCTGAAAACGGTTACTCGGCGCGCGCCCGGCCCCATCCCGCAATACTGTCCCTAAAATGCTGAATTAAAATACACTTCCATAAAGCGATTTAGCTCTACCGTCGAGCCTGACTCGCCCGGCCGCCGCGCGATCTCGAAAATCCCGTCTTCACCGGAGAGCCCGGCTGGCGGGTGGAGTTCGGTCAGTAAACATTTCAACGCTCGCGGAGCCGAAATAGGTCTCGCCCCGGGAGGTTTTTTGAATCATCTCGCTCCGCAGGCACGTTTGCCGGTGCGAATCTCGGTGCGCAAAATCCGTGCCTTTTCATTATCCGGCGCGAACGCCAGCAGCCGCTCTAATGCGCTGAGAGCTGCGCTTCGATTGCCCGTTTCACACGCCACCACTGCCAGGTTCAAACCGGCTCCCAGTTGCACCGGATCGTGCTCGAAAACCTTGCTCCACATCTGCACCGCTTCCCCCTCGTGATGCTGCTGCGCCTCCATTAAGGCCAGGTTCCCCGCCGCCAGCGAGTTGAACCCGTCCGCCGCCAGAGCCCGCCGATATTCCGCCGCTGCCTCGTTGCCGTGTCCGCTTATTTGCTCCAGGAATCCGAGTTGCGCGTGTAACTCCGCGTCTCCTCCCGCCCCCTTCGACTCCTGCTCGGCATGGCGCAGCAGTTCAAGCGCCCGTCCCGCTGCTTCCTTTTCGCCCCGCGCTGCCATCTGCGCATAAGCCAATCCAAAGTCCCGATCGCTTGCCGCGACTCCCCCCACCGCCACCAATTCGCCCGTCGCCTTCGACCCTGTTCTCGGCGGAGGCAAGCGCTTCCGTATGAAATGATCCGTGACCTGTTCATGCGCAATATCGCTGGCGCCCGCCCGCGCCATATGGCAAGACGCACAGTCCTCGTTCTCAGGATGATGATTGGCGGCAAATCCCGCCTGGTTGTGGCAGTTCAAACACTTCTGCCGGTAGAACGCCACCCTTTCCTCCAGCTGGGGCGACCCATGCGGATCATGGCACGTCGTGCACGTCAGCCGGTCTCCTGATTTCCGCTTGCATTCGCTCTCCAGCAGCGCCTCCCACTGGCTCGTCGCCCGTCCACCCGATCCCTCTTCCTTCTTGTTCACAAAGAACAGTTCGTAGTCGAATAGATCGTCCCCCGCCGCAAAGTCCTCCACCTTCCGGCCTTCACGCACCACCGCGACCTTTCCTTCCAGGTGGCAGTTCAGGCACACCGAATCCCGTCGCACCGGTTCCAGCTTATCCAGATCCTGCAGCCGCACCTTGCCCTGCGATGCCACGTGCGCCGCCCCATCTCCATGGCACTGCGCACAATCGATCCCTCCATGCGCAAACGGCGTTGCCGCATAGTGATTCCGCGCATCCATCAGCGACGACACCGCACCCGACGCGTGGCAATGCAGACACCCCGGATCTACCGGCAGCGTCGACGGCATCTCCCGATCTTCCAGGTGATTCGGCGTCATGTCCCAAAGCTGTCTCTTCGCATACCAGTTAATCGGCGCCTCAAACCAATACCCGTCCTGCTCAAACAGGTACGTCCGGCCGCGTTTTCCCGACCCGATAAAGTAGCGAAGTTCCTGCCGGCCATGGAGAGGGCGCGCCGCCTCGTCCCGGTCGTAACTCATCCACAACCGGCCCGCCTGTTCCCGCACTTCGTAATGAATTCCCGAAGCCGCATGGCGAAAATCCGCCGCCATCACGCCATCCACGGCGGGCCCGCTCGCATTGGCCATGGGAGTCTTGCGGTAGCGCTCGTAGATTTCATCGTGACAAGCCGCGCACGCAGCATTCGGATCGACGCCGCCCTCATCGGCGCGCACGGCTTCCCCGCGCCGGTACATCGTCCAACCCGCCAACAAGCACACCGCAATCAGGCCCAGGAAGAGGAAGCGCGACAACAGAAAGAGCGTCCACCAGCGTCAGCTGCCGTTCTCGATCTTGCTGTTACACAGACGTCCAACGTGCGTCGGAGGTTGACCCCTCAGCTGTTCTTCTTTGCCGGCATCAAAATTTCAGCCTTCAAAATTTTGCCGCCTTCCTGGATCACGTACAGCCGGTTCGCTTCCAGGTCTTTCAACGTGTCCACCGTTCCCGATGGCCACTTGATCTCCACCGCATCCGCCTTCTTCGCGTCTCCCAGGCCGAAATGAATGCGCAGATCGCTCGCCGAGTAATACCCGTTGCACGACCGCACTTCCTCAATCTGCGTCAGCGCGGCGGCCTTGCCATCGGGCCCCGGCTTCGCCGTCAACACGGGCGACCCGGTCTGCGCCACAACCTTGATGCGCGCACCGATTCCCGTGCGATTGCTCTTCGTGCCCACCAGCCGGATCTTGATCCAGTTCCGCTTCGGCGTCGAAGCCGGCCCAGCGGCAGCATCGCAGCGCAGCAGTTGCGGCACCGCGTTCACGCAGTTCACCACCGCATCCAGGTCGCCATCATTGTCGAAATCGCCAATCGCAAAGCCGCGCGCCTTCGCCGCCGCCGTAATCCCGCTGCCGCCCGTCATGCTCACATCTTCAAACTGCCCGTTGCGCAGGTTGCGGTAAAGATACTTGCGCTCCGCGTACGCCGCGTCCACCTGCGTTCCATCCACTTCGGGATACACATGTCCGTTCGCCACCAGGATGTCGAGCCACCCATCGTTATCAATATCGATAAAGCTCACGCCCCAGCCCAGTAGCCGCGTATTGATCCCCAGCCCCGCCTGGTACGTGCGATCGTCGAAGGAACCATCGCCCAGGTTCTGATACAGCGAATCCGTGTCCCCCGCGAAGTTCGTCTTCACAATGTCCAGCCACCCGTCGCGATTGAAATCCCCAATCGAAACGCCCATCCCCGCCTGCGGCTTTCCATCCGGTGAATACGCCACCCCCGCTTCAATCGCCTGATCCTTGAACGTGCCGTCCTTCTGATTCTGATAAAACGTCGCCGATGTCGAATCGTTCGCAACATAAATGTCCGGCCAGCCATCGTTGTCCAGGTCCGCCACCCCGCAGCTCAGCGCATACGTGCCCAGCGTCCCCCACATCCCTGCCTTTTCGCTCACGTCGCTGAACGTGCCGTTGCCGTTGTTGTGATACAGCAGGTTCTTGCCGCCATCCAGTCCCGGCGGCCCGCACGCCACCACGATGCCCTTATACGTGCAATTCGCATCCTCCGGCGCCGGCGCCGTCTTCACATCGAAGTCAATATAGTTCCCCACAAACAAATCGAGATGCCCGTCCTTGTCGTAGTCCACAAACGCGCAGCCCGAGTTCCAGCGCAGCCGGTCCTGCAGCAGCCCCGCTTCCTTCGTCACCTCGGTAAACACGCCGCCGTCATTGCGGAACAGCGCGTTCTGCCCGTAATAGCTCACAAACAGATCGTTCCACCCGTCGTTGTTGTAGTCGCCCACACAGCACGCCTGGCCCCATCCCGAACGCGCCAGCCCCGCCTTCTGCGTCACATCCGTAAACGTGCCGTCGCGATTGTTCTTGAACAGGTGGCACACCGGCTCTTTGCCTTTGGGAAAGCCCTCCAGCCGCCAGCCGTTTACCAGGAAGATATCCACCCAGTCGTCCTGGTCGTAATCAAAAAATGCCGCGCCGCACCCGGTAGTTTCCAGCAGGTACTTGTTGCGGTGCTCTCCGCCGAAGATCGTCTCCACGTTCAATCCGGCTTCCTTCGCTACGTCCACAAACTGCACGCCCAGCGGCGTTCCCGTCACCGGCGAAGCCATGCCCTTCGGGGCTGCCCGCGCCGGCGCTTCATAGGCCTGCCGAGCGCCCCCCGCCGGCTTCTGCGCCGCGGGCTCTTGCCGCGCGCCCCACAACGGCCGTGCCAGCGCCAACACGTCTTCTAGCGATAACACCAGCGCTGTTCTCGACAGCGACTTCAGAAACCCGCGGCGGCTGAACGGCAATGCAGAAATCTCCAACTGGAAGCGGCGTCTTGCGCTGTTTGCTCCGAAGCTCGAGTATATCGATCACCGCTTCTCACTCACGTCCCTGCGCCTTTTTCTCAACCCGCCACACACTCCGGGTGCCCCACCCTCGCGACGTCTTTGTTTTTGTCGCTAGGGTGGGAAAGCACGAACCGCATCACCCTTGTCTTCGTCGTCAGCATGAGAAACAGCCGGGTGCCCCAGGTCTCGCTTTTGAGACCTGGGAGACCACAAACGACCCAGCGGGATCTCTCAACGGCACCACAACACTCCGGGTGCCCCAGGTCTCGTTTTTGAGACCTGGGAAACCGCAAACGACCGCGCCATCTCACCTCACCGGCCATGTCCGGGTGCCCCACCCTCGCGACGTCCTCGTCTTCGTCGGCGGCAGGGAAACGTCGAACTCCGACACCCTGTTCACCCCCGCAACCGCGCCCGCGTATTAGCATAGTTGCGTTGAATAATTGCGCTCCTCGCCGTGCGCAAATAGCTTCAAGTTGACTCGAATCTCCCGCACTGGGAGAGAGATGGAGACCCATGGTAACGCGTAGAGAATTCATCGACACACTGGCAGTGGGAGCGGCAGGGCTGGCTATCAGTTCCACCGCAAAGAGCTATGGTCAAATCCTCGGCTCCAACGAACGACTTAACTTCGCTGTCATTGGCCTCAACAGCCGCGCCTACGCCCACCTCTCAGCCCTCAAAGCCAACAAGGACGCAGCCCACATCGCCCACGTGTGCGACGTGGAGAGCAACATCCTGGCCAAGTTCGCCGGCAACGTGGAGAAGCAATTGGGCCACACGCCCGGCACCCACAAGGACTTCCGCAAGGTCCTCGAGATGAAAGATGTCGATGCCATCTCCATCGCCACGCCCGATCACTGGCACGCACCCATGGCCATCTACGGCCTGCAGGCCGGCAAGCACGTCTACGTTGAAAAACCGTGCAGCCACAATCCCGCTGAAGGCGCGCTCCTCGTCCGCGCCCAGGCCAAATACGGCAAGCTGGTACAGATGGGCACTCAGCAGCGCTCCTCCAAGCACACCATCGAAATTGTCGAAAAGATTCACAACGGCCTCATTGGCCGCGCCTATTATGCCAAAGCCTGGTATAACAACACCCGCAAATCCATCGGCGAAGGCAAGGTCGCGCCCGTGCCCGCCGTGCTCGATTGGGACCTCTGGCAGGGCCCCGCGCCGCGCCAGCCCTACAAGGACAACGTGCAGCCCTACAACTGGCACTGGTTCCGCATCTGGGGCACCGGGGAAGCGCTCAACAACGGGACCCACGAAGTGGATGTGTGCCGCTGGGCGCTGGGCGTCGACTACCCCAACCGCGTCACCGCGTCCGGCGGCCGCTACGCCTACAAAGATGACTGGCAGTTCTACGACACCCTCAACACCAGCTTCGAATACGACGACAAGGTCCTCGCCTGGGAAAGCACCTGCTGCAACGCCATGTCCTACTTCAAGCGCGGGCGCGGATCCATCATCGAAGGCACCACCGGCTCCGTGCTCGTCGATCGCGATGGCTACGAAGTCTACGACCTCAAGGGCAAAAAGACCGATGAATTCAAGGTAGGCGGCGAAACCGCCACCGCCGACCTGGTCGGCGCCGACTCCATGACCGACGCCCACTTCGCCAACTTCATCGCCGGCATCCGCAAAGGCGAAAAACTCAACGCCCCCGTCTCCATCGGCAACGTCGCCGTCACCATGCTCCAGCTCTCCAACATCGCCTGGGAAATGAGGCGCGACCTCAACATCAACCCCGCCAACGGCATGATCGTCAACGACGTCCAGGCCATGAAGGGCTGGAACCGCGACTACGAAAAAGGCTGGGAACCTAAAATCTCGTGATTCCATGCGCGGCCTTGGATCTAACCAGAACCAAGGCCGGGTGCCCCAGGTCTCGATTTTGAGACCTGGGAGACCACAAACCCCACAGCAGGGGCCTTTCAACCCTCTCATTCAAACGAACGAGGCCTTACATGAACACCCTCTCACGCCGCAACTTTGTTCGCTCCGGCGCTCTCGTCGCCGCCGCTTGCGCCGCACCCTCCCTCTCCTTCGCTGAGCCCAAGGCCCAATCCGGCGCACCCTCACCCCTCCACCTCGGCATCGCCAGTTACACCTTCCGCAACTTCAATCGCGCCCAGATGATCACCTGGCTCAAGCAACTCGGCGTCACCAGCCTCAACGTCAAGGACGTCAAAGACCACCTGCCCATGGACCCCGCCGCCGAAGCCCAGGCCCTCGATGACTACAAGGCCAATGGCATCGCCCTGCACGCCGCCGGCGCCATCTACTTTCCGAAGGATGAGGACGACGACATCCGCGCCAAGTTCGAATACTGCAAGCGTGCCGGCATCAAGGTCATCGTCGCCGGCGATCCCGCACCGGCCACACTCCCGCGTGTCGAGAAGTTCGTCAAGGAATACGACATCCGCATCGCCATCCACAACCACGGGCCCGAAGACAAGATCTTTCCCTCGCCGCTCGACGTGCTCAAGGCCGTCAAGACCATGGACCCCCGCATCGGCTGCTGCATCGACATCGGCCACTGCGTCCGCGCCGGCACAGACGTAGTCGAGGCCATCCACGCCGCCGGCCCGCGCCTCTTCAATCTGCACTTCAAAGACCTCACCAGCTTCGACGCCAAGGAGAGCCAGGTCGCCGTCGGCGAAGGCAAAATGCCCATCCGCGAAATCTTCGAAGCTCTCATCAAGACGAAATACCAGGGCTGGATCGACCTCGAGTACGAAGTCCACGGCGACGACCCCATGCCCGGCGTCACCGAAAGCTTTGCCTACATGCGCGGCATCCTCACCGGCCTGGGCTACAATCCCCGCGCGTAAGGCTTCGATGGAGACGACCCAGGTACGTGACTATGGCTAAAGGCGGGGCACGTGAGCCGAGTGCCGGGTGCCCCAGGTCTCGTTTTTGAGACCTGGGATACCACGAACGACCCAACGAGATCTTCAACCGCGCCACAACACCCCGGGTGCCCCAGGTCTCGCTTTTGAGACCTGGGAGTCCACAATCCACCAGGCGGGATCTCTCAACCGCGCCAACAACACTCAGGTCGGTCTAGTTTTTGAGACTTGGGAGACCCAAGGGGACCCCGACGACCCCTCAGAAAACACAAACTTGCGCCTAACTCATTGAAAATGTGCTGGATTCCGATCGCACAACTGCGTAGTTTGAAAACTACGCTCCATCCGTACCGTGTCGATGTGATTGATAATAATACAGTTAAACCGGAGAATGCACTCCGGGTCCATCAAATTTGACCGTTTTTTCCGCACCCGAAATTAGTTTCTATGTGATTCAAACCAAATGGCTTGCAAGACATAATCATTACGTTTCAACACAAATTTGCGAGATGCCCATTTTTTGCAATTCGTCTCCGTTCCGCATATCGTGCCCGCAATCAATAACTTACAGCATAAGTCGGGCGCCGGACATAACCACCAAAACCCAAACTCGACAAAAGTCCATCTCTTCGAAACGAGAGAGTTGTGTGCGCAGTTATGGGTTCAAATGATAACTAAGTCGTCAACACAGGCGGGACCGAATTATCCCAGGACGAATCGTTCTCTCACCTCGTATCGCGATCCACCGGGATCCGAAAAGCTCTCATAAAGCCGGAACTCGCGAGCGACAAATTCCGAAAATCGCGGCGTCCCCTGCAATTTCGGCTTCAGAGCCCTGAGCGGATTCCCTCCGCCCTTTGCTCTCGCCAGCGTGATATGTGGATGATACGGCCGCTCTTCGGCCACAAATCCGCACGAGGCCGTAGCAGAAACCACATCCTGCTGCAGTCGCTCAAGGGGTGGGGATAACCGCACCCCGGCAAAAAACACACCCGCGCTGTCAAAGAATCCGGGAGGTTCCAGCTGAATCGGAAAACTCGCACTGCGGACCGCACGCAACCCTGAAACAACACACGTGTACCGCGCCTCATGCGTCTGGCCAAGAAACTGAAGCGTAATGTGCCAGCCCTCCACGGCAGACCATCGCAACCCATCGCCCGGAGACTTCAAACGCTCCGTAATTGCAGCTAGTTCAATGGCGACCGTCGCACCCAGCGGAATGCCGATAAACAGCCGCATCGCTATTTCCCTGCCAACTGCTCCAGCAGCGTGTCGAAGTCTTCCAGCTTGGCGTACTCGATAATCACCTTGCCGCGTCCGTTCCGGTCCTCGATGCTGACCTTCAGTCCCAGCGCTCGCTGCAATCGGTCCTTCACTTCGCGCACATTGGGATCGATGACCGGCTCCGGCTTCTCTTCCTTCTGCGGTTTCTCCGGATTCAACATGCTTTGGACAAGTGTTTCCGTCTGGCGCACCGACAAAGACAACGACGCGACTCGCTGCGCAGCCTTCTCGATGCCAGGGTGATTCACCAATCCCAACAGCGCGCGCGCGTGGCCAAAAGTCAGGATCCCGCCCTCCACCTGCATCTGCACGCTCAACGGCAACTTCAATAACCTCAGAAAATTCGCGACAGACGTCCGATCTTTCCCGGTGCGCGTAGCCATCTGCTCCTGGGTCATATTGAACTCCCGCGACAACCTCTCAAAAGCCTTAGCCTGCTCCATCGGGTTAAGGTCCGCGCGCTGCAGGTTTTCGACAATCGTGATCTCCATCGCCTGTTCATCGGAGACCTGGCGCAAGATCGCAGGGATGGTGGTCTTCTTGGCTAATTGCGATGCCCGCCAGCGCCGTTCCCCGGCAATCAACTGGAAACGTCCGTTCGCCTGGGGCCGCACAAGAATGGGCTGCACCACGCCGTTGGCCGTAATCGAACTCGCCAGCTCGGCCAACTGCTCCTCATTCATATGCGAACGCGTCTGGAAGGGATTGCGATCGATTGCATCGATGGGAATTTCGCGGGGCTTTCCTCCCTCGGCTTCGGGCTGTGCGGCTTGGGCAACGGGCGATGGCACGCGCGGCAAAAGTGAATCTAAACCCTTACCGAGGGCGCGGCGCTTTGTATCGGGGGTAGCAACACTCATAAGATTCCATCCTCTGCTCACTTACTGCGACGCGATCTTCGTTGTCATCGGGCTCTGCAACGGATTCGGCGCCACGGCTTTCAGATCCATCTCAGGCATATGGCCAGAAACGAACTTCCCTCTTGGGACGTGCTGCTGCTGCCGCTTTGCGCGCTGCACTCTTCGGGCTTTCCATGTTGTTGCGGGCAAGGTACTCACCGGCGAGTTCGAAGTAAGCTTCGGTTCCGCGCGACCGCGGGTCATACAGCGCAACCGGCTTGCCATGACTGGGCGCTTCAGCCAGACGCACATTACGCGGAATCGCCGTCCTGAAGAGGCGTTCCTTGAAGTACTCGCGCAAGGTTTCCGTCACTTGTTGCGCCAGGTTGGTGCGGTCGTCATACATCGTAAGCAGCACGCCTTCAATGTTGACCTCGGGATTGTATGCAGCGCGCACGCGCTCCAGCGTCGAAATCAACTCGGTCACACCCTCAAGAGCGAAATACTCGGCCTGCATCGTAACAATCAAGCTATCCGCAGCCGCGAGAACATTCAGGGTGAGCAGGTCCAGCGCGGGTGGGCAATCGAGGACGATCAAATCGTAACCGTCTTTGATGGGCGCCAGCGCGGTACGCATGCGAAGAGCGCGATCATCCGCGGAGGCGAGTTCAATGTTGGCTCCGGTGAGGTTTTTGGAGCCAGGCAACAGGCTCAGATTCTCAACGGCCGCGGCAAGGACCACTTGATCGGCAGGCACGAGACCCATCAGCACGTCATAGACGGAGTGCCGCGCATCATCGCGCGCAAAACCAAGTCCAGAAGTAGCATTGGCCTGGGGATCGCAATCGACCAGGAGCACCTTCAATCCTTCGAGCGCGAGGCAGGCACTCAGGTTGATTGCAGTCGTAGTTTTACCCACGCCGCCCTTTTGGTTGACGATACCGAGGATCTTTCCCATGAGTTCCCAGACTAATGTGTGGAGCAGGTTTTCGGACACTCATTGCGGCTGTGGAGATCTTGGGCGACCTGTGGAAACCCGATGGGGCGATCCCCGTAAAGGGCGCGCTAAATACTTGAGAGCCCGATGTTTGCCCTTCTTATCGGATCATTTGAATTGGGTCGACTCGGATCCGGGCCTCGTGGAAAACTTGGTCAGTTTGGCACAACAACTAGCGTGGCAATTGCCTCTGCCGGGAGGATGCATATGTGATTGTTCCACGTGGAACAGTGACCCCATCCATAATGCTCCACGATCCATAGTGTTCCACGTGGAACTATATAAACCCAATCCAGCACCCAACCAGTTTCAACGCGATCTCCGCGGGAGTGCTTATCCCTTTAATGCGTACGATGAGCCACTGCGATCACTCGCTCCTTACTGCCGGGAACATAGACCGCATTTCTCCATTCAAAACCCAACCCCGTGGCTCCCTGGACCTTCGCAACATCAGTCGCAGTGGTCATTGCGACAAGCCAGCCGGTCACTGGGATCAGCCCGGCGGCACTCCGCACCACGTCTTCCATGCGGTCCACTGCTCGCAGTGTGATGCAATCGAAATCCGCCCTTAGATTCTCCGCACGGCCTCCATGCACCCTAAGCTTCAGGCCCAGCGTGCGCGCCGCCTCCTGGAGAAATGCAGCCTTCTTGTTTTGTGCCTCCGCCAGTGTGACCTGGAGGTCAGGCCGGCAGATCGCAATCGGAATCCCCGGCAAACCAGCCCCCGAACCAAAATCAAGCAGGGTTGCGATTCCTTCCGGGAGGGAGCGCGCACAGGCAATCGATTCGACAAAATGGCGGGACACGATTTGCTCAGGATCTCGAACGGCTGTCAGATTGATGCGCGAGTTCCAGCGCAGCAATAAGGACAGATACTGTTCGAACACGGCTGACTCTTCCGGCCTCAACCCCATCAGATTCGCTGCTGCCAGTTGCGCATTCAACTGTTCGTGAACCCAACTATTCGACTCCGCTGTCATGCACGCAAGACCGACTCATTCACTGCGCGCGGCTTCCAGCGAGCCGCTTCATTCACAAACGCCGCGAAGATCGCCCGCGAGAATGCGCTCGATGTATAGGTGCGTTCCGGATGCCACTGCACACCAACCACAAAATGATCGGGGGAATCGAGCTCAAGGGCTTCAATCACTCCATCCCTGGGACTCAACGCTGTTACTTTGAGATTATCCCCGGGCGCACTCACGGCCTGGTGATGGCTGGAATTGACTTGATGCGATTCCTCTTCCTTGCGAATCAACTCGGCCAGCCGCGATCCCGGCGCCACGACGATGGCGTGCGCCTTGGTGACTTCGCGGCCAGGGGCGTGATTGATCTCCGTCTTTCCTTCATGAACCAAATCCTGGATAAGCCGTCCGTGGCGCCATACGTTCAATGCCTGCACCCCATAGCAGATGGCCAGGATCGGCTTCTGCAGGTTGAATGCATCCTGAAGCAGGAGTTCGTCAATGACGGCACGACCCCGATCTGGCTCTTCGCACGCAGCGATTCTCTCCTCACCATATGTCTGTGGATCCACGTCGTATCCGCTCCCGGGCAGCAGGATGCCTTGCACGCCGGCCAGCAAGCGTGCCACGCGATCCGCACGCTCGTGCAGCGGAACGACGGTAGCGCTCGCACCCGCGGATTGAATCGCCGCGATGTACTGAGGGAGGGAACGCTGATTGTAGGCAGAGTCCTTACTGGTGGGTTCGGGAATAGCGATGCGCAAGCTCATGGAAGAGATAGTGTAAGCCTCGGACCGCATCGCGCAATAGTGGCTTGAACCACAATCGGCATTTGATGCGTTCTCAAAGAGAACTGGCCTCCTGTGCCGATGGCCTTTCCACAGTCTCCTTTGGGAAAGGCCGCGCAACCCCCAACATCTGTTCGATGGCGGAGCGCAGGCGCGCCGTCAATTCATCCGCCTGGCGCATGGTCATTCCCTTCGTATCGATTGGTTTGCCAACCGAAAGGACAAGCTCGTTGGGATAGAAGTGGCGCGTGTGCATCGGGAGCAGATCGTAAACGCCGCTCAAGGCAATCGGAACGAGGGGAACCTGGGCACGAATGGCTAGAAACGCAGCGCCGGCAAGAAAAGTCTGCAAGTCGCCGTCCGGGGTCCGCGCGCCCTCGGGAAATACGAACAGCGGCATGCCCGCCCGCAAGGCGCGAATTCCGCCGCCGAGGCTTGAAAGCGTAGTGCGCGGATTCTCTGTGTCGATCGGAATTTGCCCTGACCGATTCAAGTACCACCCGATAAACGGCATGGACCACAGTTCCTTCTTCGCCAGGATGCGGAACTGAAATGGCAAGGAGGCGAAAATCACCGGGGTGTCCATGTACGACGTGTGATTGGCAGCGTAGACAGCCACAGGGTGTGCGTTTAGATTCTCCGCACCACGAATGATCAGAGTCGATCCGGATGCCCAGAGGCAGGCACGAGCCCAGACGCGGGCAATCCGGTGCTGTGTTCGCCCTGTCTTCGCCACAAGAGAAGCGACTAACGCCAATGTCCCGAAGAAGGCCGTCGCCGAGAAGAAGAGTGGCGCTTGAAGGACGTTCGTGCGCCAGCGATAAAGACGCGGCATCGGATTGGGCCGGGGGCTCACGAACCACCCTCCCGGGGTTCTGACTTCGCCAGGAGCAATCCGCGAGCTTCTCCCACCAGGTAGACCGACCCGGAGACGACGACTATGCCGTTTCCCGCCAGGCGCGCGGAAAGCGCGAGGGCCTCCTCCAGAGAGCCAGTTGAATAGGCCTGCGTGCCAGTCGATTCTGCAGCGGCCAGCAGATCGTGCAGGGGCGTCGCCCGCAAACTATGAATCGGCGCGAAAATTATTTGTTTAAACAAGGGAAATAAGATCTGCGCGATTTCTCCCAGGGGCTTATCGCGTAAACAGCTGAAAACAAGCGTCCAATCGCCCTCCTGGAAGGAATCGCGCAACCCTGCCCGCAACGCCCATGCACCGGCTGGATTATGGGCCACATCCAGAATCCATTGGGTTCCGTCGCGGGCAATGCGTTCCATGCGGCCCGGCCAGCTGGTATTGCGAATCCCGGCGGAGATGGCTTCAGGTGTGATGGCAAAGCCGTGCCGCTGAGACAACTCGACGGCCGCGGCAATGGCCAGCGCCACGTTGCGGTGTTGGTGAGCCCCGTTCAATGGGGAAGCCACTTCGATCGTCGATCCGGGCACCTCGATCAAGTAGGGCTCAGAAGCACGTGCGCCAAGCGGGGGCATGTAGGGCGTCGCGCTCACCCCCCGGACATCCAGGTCCATGGCGATTTCGCCCAGCGCCTGGTTGGCCTCGGGATGCTGTGGCAGGGTCACCAGGGTGCCGTTGCGGCGCAGTATGCCGGCTTTCTCGCGTGCGATCTCACCAATCGTCGATCCCAGCCATTCGGTATGGTCGAGAGAGATGTCGGTAATGATGGAGATCGCCGGCTCAACAACGTTGGTGGCGTCGAGCCTGCCGCCCATGCCCACTTCCAGCACCGCAATATCCACGCCCGCTTCCGCAAAATGCACGAAGGCCACTGCCGTCAGGAATTCAAAGAAGCTGGGGATTTGCGGCAGGCGGCCGGTATCCACCAACTTCTGCGCCACGTCGTGAACCGCAAAGTAGTGACGGCCAAAGTCGTCGTCCGCGATCAAATCTTTTCCAATGCGAATGCGCTCATTCACGCGTTCAAGATGTGGCGAAGTGTACAGGCCGGTCCGAAAGCCCGAGACGGTGAGGATAGACGCCAGCGTGGAGGCAGTGGATCCCTTTCCATTGGTCCCGGCGATCAGTACCGAGGGAAAGCGATGCTGCGGATTCCCCATTTCGCCAAGAAGCAGGCGAATCTGGTCGAGAGAGAATTTGCGGCGAGGCTCGCCGGGCCTGGTGAAGAGCTCAGGCGCCATGGCGTTCAGTTGGTCGATGGCCGCCGCGTAGGACATGGGTCTCAATCAAGTATAGAAGAGCAACAACCTTGATTGGAGACCAGGCTTAAGGACGTAGCAGAAGTTGAAGGGCCAGGCGTGCGCTTTGCAGACAGCGTCGGGCCTCTTCTTCCGACATCAAGCCTTGGTGAACCGCCTTCTTCCCGGTGTCGTTGACCTGGTTCGCAACCCGGGGGAAGTCCGCATCGAAGCCCGTAAGCAGCAGGTTGTTATTGACTTCGTGCAACAGGTTGCCGAGTGTTGCCGCGTTGCGGTAGCGGGTGCGGACAAGCCTGGATAGAGTGGCTGGGAGCCTTTGCTTGATGGCCTCTTCCAGCACCGAACGGCACATGACGGCACAGGCCGTATACAAGCCGAACAAATAACAGCGTGTCGCTTCGTCGAGATATCGGTCCGCATCCTCGGAACTGGGAGCCGCCACCACGCACTCGCGCAGGTGAGTGGCGCGCAGTACGGCGGGCTCAACCATCTCCAGCAATTCGAGAGCGAACGCGGCTCGCAGCAGATTATTCTCCTGGGCGTCGAGGGCACGCTGGATTTCCTGCCACGCCGGAGTTTGAGCGCTCTCTGCGGGCTGCAGACGCGTCAGCGAGGTGAGCCGCTGGCGGGCATGGCGGATAAATCCCTGGCGCATCTCGACGGCAAGACTCTGCCACCCCGCCACGAAGGCAGCGGGATCGTGGCGGTACCGCGCGCTCAGTTCCTCAAATACCACCGGGGGCAGAGCATCGCGCAATTGCTCAAAGCGTCCTGTCCGCGCCAGTTCTGCGATGGCATCGCAGAACCCGCGACCGGGCGCCTCTTTCGCCGAGACAGCAAGAAGCTGTTCTTCGAGATTTGCAATGTCGATGGTCATCGAGCGAGGCTTCCCACTGCCAGCTTAGGCGCAAAATCTTTGCGTCAGCTATTGGCATTTCAAAGGAATCGAACCACGGCGTGCTGCAACGGGAATGCAATGCCGCCTGTTCGATCTGGGAATCACCCAGGCGAGCTCATCTGTGGAAGCGGGGGAAGCTGGAAATTATTGAATGGAGGGGATCTGTGCCGGGTGTCCACAAAAACGGCCGGGTTTACACAGGGCTTTTCACTATGCCTGTGGGAGTGGTGGGAAACCGATACCTCTACCCGGTGCCCGCATCCGTGTTTTCCAAATGTCCTGAAATACACAGCCGGGTTTTAGAAAACGGGAACCTGGAGCAAGTCACGCTGGTTGAAAGGGTTTGGCCTGTTTTCCACTTTTCCGGTGTGAACTACGGGTACTTCTGTCTTTGTATTTACTTATTACCCCGTTTCCCTCATACCCGTCGCGCTCCGTTTGATCTCCACGGGATCCAGGCGTGCGCGACGGTTGTCGGGAGATTTCTGTCCGCCGGAAAGCGGTATTTGAAGTTGTCTCCGTGGTATCCAGAAAGGGAGCCCTGTTTTCCACGCGCAGCTTTCCTATAAGGTGAATACAATCAGTAGGAATTAAAGGGAGCCATTTTCGAGGGCCTGTACGGTGTTGTAGAGTGTGGCCAGCACGAAAATGGCAAGATTCCCGGTTTTTACGGGTTGTCGAGCGGGGGTGGGTCTATGTCGATCGTGGAAACTGAAATTCAGCAACCGGTCGCGCAGCAGGGGGCAGCGATGGAGATTACCGTAAGCCGCCAGGAACTGGTGAAGGAACTCACTGCGACACAGAGCGTGGTGGAGCGCAAGACCACCATTCCCATACTGTCGAATTTCCTGATCGAAGCCGACGGCGAACGGCTGAACATCACGGCAACCGATCTCGATCAGGCGATCCGCACCAGTGCCGCGGTGAAGGTGAAAAAACCCGGGTCGTGCACGATTCCTGCGCGCAAGCTTTACGACTACATAAAACTCTTGCCCGAAGGAGAGATTTCCATCAAGCTTCTGGACAATCACTGGGTCCAAATCCGCTCGGGGCGGTCGAACACCAAGATGGTGGGAATGGCGCGGGCGAACTATCCGCAGGTGCCCGAGTTTCCGACAGTGGCGGTGACGAGCATCTCCGCAGTGGCGTTGAAGACGCTGATCGCACGTACGATTTTTGCGATTTCCAATGAAGAATCGCGCTACACATTGAACGGCGCGCTGATGGTGCTGAAGGCGGAGTCGATTGCGATGGTGGCGACAGACGGACATCGCCTTTCATTTGTCGAGAAGCCGGGAGAAACGCTGGAGGGAATCAGCGGCGAGAAGCGGGTTCTGATTCCGCGCAAGGCTCTTCAGGAGCTGCAGCAGTTGTTGTCGGTTTCCGATGCGGAGACGGTCGAATTTGCCGATGACGAACACACGCTTTTCTTCCGCGTGGGTCATCGCACGCTGAGCACACGGCGGCTTTCAGGGCAATTTCCGAATTTTGAAGCAGTGATGCCGCGGGATAACACGAAGTTCGCTGTAGTGCGGTCAAGCGAGCTGTCGTCTGCGATCCAGCGCGTGGCGCAGTTTGCCGATGAGCGTTCAGGCGCGATTCGTTTGCGGCTCGAAGGGAATGAATTGAAGATCAGTTCGAGTTCGACCGAGTCCGGCGAGAGCGAAGACATTATCGACACGCCGTACGCGGGCGATCCAATTGTGGTCGGATTCAATTCGAGCTACATCATCGATTTCCTCAAAGCACTGAGCAACGAAGGCGAAGTACGGCTTGAATTCAAGGACTCGCAGTCAGCCGGCCAGATGCGGCCGGAAGATCCGGATGCGGAATATCGTTCGCGCTATGTGCTGATGCCCATGCGCATCTGAGGCCGGCCCAGAGTAGTAGTTAGTAGTGTGTGTAGGAGTAGTAGGGGCTACTACTGACTGATGAATCGGCCGCAGGGAGCGATGTTCGAATGCATTCACTCTTTGTCGTTGCCATTTTTCAACTGGGGCATAGTGGTTCCTGTGCCCAGGTTAATCAATCCAGATTTGGAATAGTTCAATAACTTCTCGCGCGTGTCGGTGATGTCGAGGTTCCTCATCGTGAGTTGCCCAATGCGGTCACGCGGCGAGAATGTTGATTCCCCTTTTTCCATCGTCAGACGCTCAGGCTTGAACGTCAGATTGGGCGACACCGTATTCAAAATCGAGTAGTCGTTGCCTCTCCGGAGCTCGAGCGTGACCTCTCCTGAAATTGCCGTAGCCACCCAGCGCTGCGCGCTTTCGCGAAGCATGATGGCCTGCGAATCGAACCAGCGGCCCTGATACAACAGCCGGCCGAGTTTCCTGCCGTTTTCGCGATATTGCTCGATCGTATCTTCGTTGTGGATGCCGGTGATGAGACGTTCGTACGCAATATACAGCAGCGCCAGGCCTGGGGCTTCATAGATCCCGCGGCTCTTCGCTTCAATGATCCGGTTTTCAATTTGATCGCTCATGCCAAGCCCGTGCCGGCCGCCGATGCGGTTGGCCTCGAGCAATAGTTCAACAGAACTGGAAAATTCAGCGCCGTTGAGGGCGACGGGCCAGCCCGATTCGAATGCGACCGTCACCTGCTCGCGCCTGACGTCGACATCGTCGCGCCAGAACGCCGCGCCCATGATGGGCTCGACGATCTTCATGCTGCTGTCGAGCCGTTCCAGATCCTTGGCCTCGTGCGTGGCTCCCAGAAGGTTGGAGTCAGTGGAGTAGGCTTTCTCGGCGGACATTTTGTAGTCGAAGCCCGAGCTACGCATGAATTCCGACATCTCCGCGCGGCCGCCAAGCTCCTGAATAAAAGCTTCGTCGAGCCATGGCTTGTAAATCTTGAGGTCGGGATTGACCAGCAGGCCGTAGCGATAAAAGCGTTCGATATCATTCCCTTTGAAGGTGCTGCCATCGCCCCAGATGCTGACATCATCCTCCTTCATCGCGGCCACGAGCATGGTGCCTGTCACAGCGCGCCCGATGGGCGTGGTGTTGAAGTAGGTGACACCGGCAGTGGAGATATGAAACGCGCCGCTCTGGAGGGCAGCCAGGCCTTCGCGCACCAGTTGTGCGCGACAGTCGATCAGGCGCGCTTTTTCGGCGCCATACTCGAGGGCCTTGCGCGGAATCTGCTCGTAATCGGTCTCATCCGGCTGTCCGAGGTTGGCGGTATAGGCGTAGGGCAGCGCGCCC
This sequence comes from Occallatibacter sp., assembly GCA_036488735.1. Taxonomy (GTDB): domain Bacteria; phylum Acidobacteriota; class Terriglobia; order Terriglobales; family Acidobacteriaceae; genus Telmatobacter. The sequence goes on along the minus strand of DASXHC010000033.1, from coordinate 38,556 downwards.
TTCTGCTTCATCCAGTGAAGCGCCGCGCTGGTATCGAGGCCGCCGGAAAACGCAATGCCAACCTTGTGGCCAATGGGGAGATGTTCGAGGATGCTGGACATTCGGAATGAACCCTTCAAAGTTCGACAGATGTGCGCGTAGACGCAACGTCTATTTTACGTTGCGGAGTATTACGGCTGCGAGAATGCCACATCTCTTCGCGCGAATCAACAAGGGATGCGGGCCCACTCACCTGGCTCTCCCGGCGAAGGAGCTTACCACGTCAGCGTAACGGTGATGGTCTTCCAGCCTTCGCCGGGAGGAAAATTCAGAATCAACGGCAAAGCGGGGCAAGCATAAGGATCCGCGTCACAACCGCGAAACGAAATGCTCGCGTTGCTTGTAGTGCTCGGTTCCGTCTGCGCTTTGGGAACGATATGACCATGCCGTACGAGGCTGATGATGCCACTGCTCCCCGCAGTTCCCTCGGCCGTCAGCACCAGCTTGTGATCCCCGTACTCAGTGTGAAGAACGCGGAATTTGGAAGGCCGCGCGCCGGGGAGCGGTGTTCGACCTGGCATCGCATCCTTGATAGATTCAATTGGATCCAAACCTCCGAACGAATACTCGACTTCCAACGGCGGCATGGGAATCCGAAGGCCCTGATGCGGGGCCATTTTTAACTCTTTGGAGTGCACGACGTCCTGGGGTCCGATTGTTGCGCCGGGCTCGTCAGAGCGCAAATGCCATTCGTCTTTTTGAGTTCCACGGAGAGATACCTCGACGTTTGTACCCTTGCGCTCAAAATGCAGTCCCGCGGTGCCGCCGGAGACGGGGAGGCTGAGTATCTCTGCGTGATCCCAACTTGCGGGCAGATGCGGATTCACCGTGATGGTCTTGGTTTGTGCGTTGATGTCGATGCCGAAGAGCCCCCGTAGTGTTGGCGTAATCACCATGGCGCTCGACCAGAGCTGATGACTCGTACTGCGTCCGAACGGCACGAAAAAATCGCCGCTGAGCAATTCGGTGTCTGCGCCCAAGTCCTGCGCCCAGGTGAGATTAGCGTTCTCCATCAGCATCTGGTAACCCGCGAGCGGCTGGCCGCCGCGGTACTCCGCCAGCGCAGCCCAGCCCGTGAACAGAGGCCACACCGAGCCCTGGTGATAGCTCATGCCGTCGTAGATCTTCTCGTCATTTGACACATCGCGCAAACCCCAATCCGTGTTGAGCGTGTGCGCCGCCAATTGCTTGAGGCAGTCGTCGGCATGCGCCAGGTAAGTTGAGTTGCCGGTAACCGACACGCTGCTCCACCACGCCATCGCGGGATACACCGTGGTGGTGCGGTCGAGCGAACCATCGGCATTGCGGCTGAAGGCATAGCAGCCCTTCTCCTGGTCGTAGAATTGCGTTTCGATGGTCTTCTGGATCGTCTCGGCGCGCTGGCGTGCGGCGTCCGCCTTTTGCGTGTCCTGCAGCAGTTTCTCAACCTCTGCCATCGCCCCGGATGCCTGTTGATCGAGCATCGCGAGATACACCTCCTGGTGCGGCATGCCTCCAGGCCAGCTCTCGACCCATCCTGTACCCTGCGTGTTGTCGTAGATGCCGTTGCCACCGTTGTCGGGGCCTGGTGCGTGGCTGGTCTCAAAGGTCCACGCCTTCTCGATTGCATCGCGATGTTGAGTAAGAAACGCGACGTCGCCGCTGGCACGCACATAATCGAGCACCGCAAGCAGAAACAGCGGCGTGGCATCCGCGGCAGCATACATGTAGGGGAAGGATTGCCAATCGATGGCTGCGGCGGTCTGCGAGTACTCGTGCATGATCTTGCCATCGGCGCGCTGGCGGTGAATCAAGAACTCGAGCTCGGACTTGGCCAGAGCAAAGTCGCCGTAACCGTTCACTGCATAAAGCGTGTAGAGCGCGTCGCGGCCGAAGAACCAGCCGAATCCGGGCCGCGCCGAATCTCCCGAGGCATAGTAGCCCGCAACCAATGCGGTTTCATTCGTCTGTTGCGCCTTGGTCTTGAGCTGCTCGATGGAGATCACGGCCCATTGAAACGCCTCGTTGAGTGCTTTGTCCGGAGTCTCGATGGACACCGAGCCGGCCAGCATTTTCTTGTAACTTTCGGCGTGAGCCTGGTAGATGGAAGCGATACTCTCATTGAGCGCCGCGAGTCTCTCACCCAGTCGTTCTGCACTCGCCGTGGCGTGATCCGTGCCCACAGCCATCAGCAGTGGATAGAGCCGGCCATGGTCGCGTACCGGATCGATGTGCAGCTTGAGTTCGACCGGATGCACCGCGGGCCTTTCCTGGTACGGCGCGAGAATGCCGGGCAGCGCGCCAGGCATGGTCACAGCGGCCGCAAAATCCGGATAGTCGGAGTGCAGCACATAAAAGCCGCCGCTCCTCTGAGGTGCGTGAGGAGCCGGCGCCACCCACTCCACGCCGGGTACGCCCTCATTGCGCTCCGGCCACATCCAGCGCAACTCGGGCGTGAAACGCAAAGTGAAATCGGTGGGGTGCAGACAATCGAATTCAAAAAGGGCGACCGGCCCGGTGCCCGCGGGCGCGCCAGCGGGCGAAAACATAATCTGCCGCACGGTGAACCCGATATGCGCGTACGTGATGACGGTTCGATCCGGCCGCACTTCAATTTCAGAGGCCTCCTGGTTGACGTCAATAGGCACCGTGTAGCCCTCGATATCGGCTTCGATGGCGAGGTGGCTGAGCACTTTCACCGGTAGCAGCCACGCTTCGAACGTGCCATCCTGCTGGCCGACCAGGACTCCGCGTTCGCCGGCGACCGTAAACGGCTTGAGCGGTTCAGCGTGTGCGCGGATCAGAGGCCCGGCGGTATCGAAGAGGATGGGCGGGATGGAAGCGAATGTGGGAACGTGAGGCTGGCTATGGATTGCGGCGGGTGCGGCAAACAGCAGGACCAGGGCCAGGCTGGAGTAGAGCATGCGACTGCGCATCGTGTCGTCCTCTAAGTGCGGCTCAAACTCAACAGTCTACGGCATGGGGGGACGGTTTTGTGCATCGACCACCCAGATGCGAGACGGCACAAAGAGAATGGCCGCGGCGATGAGCCGCGGCCATTGATCCTCGGAATGGCTCGTTAGAAGATGAACTTTGCAACCAGTTGCATCGAACGGGCATTGTTCGAGAATGTAGCTTCGGGATCGTTGAAGTTGGGTTGTCCCGGAATAAGGTAGCTGTGGGTTCCCCCGTCGGTATAACCAACCGAGTTGATGTTATTGATCGAGCCCGGCAGATATTGGGAGTGATTGAGCACGTTCCACATCTGCGCCTGGATTTCGAATTTGTAGTGATCGGAGAACGAGATGCGCTTCAGGGCAGTCAGGTCGACGTCGTTAATCGGGCGGATCGGCAATGTGTTGCGACTTGCCGTCGGCATCGTTCCTGCACCCGCAGCGACGTAGTACGCGGTCGGGTCATTGGCAACATAGTTGGCTGTATCCGCTGAGCACAATAAGGTGCCGTTCGGATCGTAGGTCCCGGGTGCTGCCTTAGTTGGTACCGGGCAAAGACCGGTTAAGCTCGGATTGGCGTAAGCGCTGACGCCGGTTCCAGTGCCTTTTTTACCTGCTTTGTTGATGAAGACGCGATCGCCAGCGGCGTCGCCATTTAGATTGGCGTCGACGTTGCTCTGGACGGTGGCGTACTCAGGCGACTGGTAGGTGTAGACAGGCGCGAACTCCCAGTTGCCAATGATGTTCTTCTCGAGCCAGGAGGACTTGTTGAAGAAGGGTAGATCGTAGACCACCGCAACTGTGAGGCGATGAGTGTGGTCGAGTGCCGAGCGGGAATAATCCGATCCGATATTCCGGAAATCCTGCGAGCGGCGGGGTGTGAGGTAGGTTGAAAAAGCCGTGGCGGTAGCGTCATCCATGTTCTTGCTCCACGTATAAGCTGCGTTCAGCAGCAGACCGTGAGCGAACCGGCGATTCAACTGGGTTGCTAGTCCGTTGTAGTTCGACTCTGACCAGGGCATGAAAGCGACGATGCTCGATTGGAACCCGGCAGCGGTATAAGCCGGTACAAAAGATTTTCCGGCAGCTTGTACCTTCTTGAGAGTGAGAGCCGTAGGATCACTGATGACGGTGGGGGTGAAATCGACCGGCAGTTGGTTTGTACCGGTAACTATGCTCTGCCGGTTGATGCGATTTTGTGTAGGCAGATGGATGCCGCGCGTCCCCATGTAACGGATTTCGGCCGTGTAGTTCTGAGCAAAAGTGCGCTCGATTCCCACGCTCCAGTTTTCAGCATAGGGCAGTTTCTGATCCGGCACATAAGCGGTGGTCAATGCGCGCTGTGTCGCAAGATCGGGAATGGTGACGTTCGCCGGAAGTCCGCCCCCGGCGAGGAAGCCCGGAACGCCGGCTACCTGCACATCCTCAGTGATCTGATATTGAGGAGCAGCGGCTAAAGTACCCAGGTTGTCGTAGAGGACGTCATATCCCATGCCGAACCCGCCACGGACAACGGTCTTCGGATCCACGGAATAGGCAAACCCGACACGCGGAACGAAATTCAACTTCTGCGACTTGGGTGCTCCAAAGGTGATGAGTCCGGGAACGCTGGCCGCGATATTGGCCTTCTGGGTTTGCTCACCGAGAGGAACGCCGGTGAATTCGTAGCGAATCCCAAGATTGAGCGTGAGGGCCTGCGACACCCGGAAGTCATCGTTGAAGTACGAGTAAATGACCTTCTGGTTGCCGTAATAGGTTGGGCTCACCCCAGGGGCCGTGGCATTGCGCTCCCCGAACGTGTCAGGCGATACATCCTGCAGATAGCCTTCCAACGTCGACCACTCATAATCGCCGCGCGCGCGCTGAACGAACAGCTGCGGTGAGATCACGTCGCGATATTCCAGACCAGCCTTAATGGTGTGCTTGCCCCGATTCCAGATGAGTGCGTCCGACCCCTGGTAGGTGTTTTGAATTGTTGCCTGTGGCGCATTCGGATCAGGTCCGATATTGACGCCGTTCAGATCATCGAGGGTAATATTCGGAAATACCGTCATACCCGGAAAAGCGCCCGATGCCGGGGTGATGTTATAGAAGCGGTTGTAGCCGAGACGGAACTCGTTTGAGAGGGTCGGGGCGAAAGTATGGAATTCAGAGAACGTGGCCAGGTGGAAGCGATTCGGCACCACCGTCCAGAAGCTTTGAAAGGTAGCTGCGGTATCCGGGCCGTCAGTGCGATTGAAGAGGTATCGCACGCGCAAGCTGTCCTTATCGCTGATGGTGTAGTCGACAGAGTTGATCGACCGGTATTGATTCAAATAGGTCGATGAGCTCACCCCGACGTCGCCGACTGGAATGTCATTGCCGGCAACGGAAACCGTCGTAGGGCATATGGCGTCCGTGGCGCTCGCTTGTGAGCTTGCAACGGGGCTGTACTTCTTGTAGACAGCAAGGTTGTTGGAGGCCAGTGAGGAAATGCCGCCTAGTGTGGCGAAACCAGCGGCAGTGGGTGCGCAAAAGCTGGCTGTTGCGCCCGGAGCTCCGTAAGGCTCCTGTTCATAGTTGGAAAAGAAGAAGAGCTTGTTCTTGAGAATTGGCCCGCCCACCTGGCCGCCGAACCGATTGTCGTCGTAGCGGGGGTTTTTAGGGTTAGTGATGCCCTCTCCGCGCTGCGCACGCGCCTGCGCGGCGTCAATGGCGTTGTAATTGCGGTTCTGAGAGTATTCGTAGACAACACCGTGGAACTGATTGGTGCCGCTCTTGATGATCTGGTTGAACTGGCCGCCATTGGAGTGGCCATATTCAGCCGAATATTGATTTTGCAGACTGGTAAACTCGGCCACCGCGTCGCTGGGAACATAGAGCAGCGGTCCCGGGACGGATTTGTCGTTGTTGTCGATTCCTTCGACCATATAGTTATTGTCGGTGGGTCTTTGGCCTCCGATGGACGGGCCTGTCCCCTGTCCCACGCCGCCCGAGGAGGAAACGCCAGCGGTCATTAGCGAGAGATTCAGGACGTTGTTCGAGGCCGCGGGAAGCTCGGTGAGTTGCTCGCTGGTAAAGCTGGTCTCGAGCTGAGCGGTGGTGGTGTCGAGAGACACACCGGCTGCGGAGACTTCAACGGTCTCGGTCGCGGATACGACTTTGAGGGCCACGTTAGCCGTAGACACCTTGTTCAATTCGACTTCGAACCCCTTCATCACAGACTTGCTGAAACCGACGGCCGAAACCGTCAGATCGTAGGTACCCGGCGGCAGGTTGGTGAGGTGGTATTCCCCGACTGCATTCGTGACTGCCGAGTACGCAACCGATGTGGCCGTATTTTTCGCTACAACATTGGCTTTAACGATCACAGATTTATTGGCGTCAGTGACAACGCCTGTGATATCGCCGCTCACTGCCTGGGCCCGGGCGGTGTAGGGGACCAGCAGGACTGCTGCCAGGCCAAAACTCATCATTACGCCCAGTAGAAGGGCTCCGAGATGCTTCTGTGTAGGGATCATGCGTGTCACTTTCTTTCTCCGAAGGTGAAGTTCATAAACGGTGCGAAGGGTATAAGGCCTCGGCCAGCCTGAGAAGCTGGAGAAGCCGGGTCACCAAAAGTCCGGAATGGAAAATCTGGGTTGCCATTCTTAGTGCACGTCGGTGTCCAAATTAGGAGAAGGCTCAAACATAAGTGATCTTCGTCACAATAAGCTTCGAGAAATGACGAGGATGGGGGCCGGTTCGGATCCTTCCCACTGCCTTATTGAACGAGAAAAACTAATGTAAAATCCCTTTGTAAGCGCCACATAATGCGACCCTAGACGGCCCGCTACTGGCCGACTCCTCATCATTTTTAGAGCCCGCTCAAATGTTGAAGGCGGCAGTTGAAGGCGGACCGAAGGACTGTACTCCGGCCGGGGGTGATTCAACGCGTTTTCATAACCAATAGGCGATTTATACCAATTGCCATAGCTTGATATGAAAAAGCGGCATCTGATTGCCTAATTTGTTTTTGACAACATCCGAATCAACAACACTTTCTTCCGCCCTGCTTCGTTTTTTCGGTGAAACACCCTTTATTCGGCCATGCATCTGGGTTTGGCATGGTAGTTGCATCACTCGTCATCGAGCACGTTCGGTGTGCTCCCTTGCTTCCCCCAAGGGTCCAACTTCGATGACTAATAGCCTTTGACCGAAGTGTTCCTCACACGCTCGTTCCGCCAAAGGTTCGTTGAACGAATAGCTCAAAGCAAGTCCTGTTGGGTCGTCGCGATCTTTCAGTAAGTGATCCTATTGATCGCGGCCCCTCGAGATGTGTCCACCATGATTGGCGCAGCATTATTCCGCCTGAGTAAGACCCGGCGGCGCCTTGGCTACTTTGAACGTTACTGAATCCAGAAATTACCGAGGAAAAATCGGCATGAGACAGCTCGCATCCTGGCGAGGGATCGCACTCGCACTTCTGTTAACACTCTCCGTGGGCATGCTCTACGCGGCGGACGTCAATGCTCGAATCAAGGGGTCGGTGACCGATCCACAGGGCGCGGTCGTCGGTGGCATCCACGTTACCGCCACCAATGAAGCCACCGGCGTCAAGTTCGACACCACGTCAGGATCTGATGGTGAATACCTCTTCCCCCAGTTGCCGATCGGAAGCTATACCATCTCGGTGGCTGCCAACGGCTTCAAGAGCTTTACGGCGAAGGGAATCGTTCTCAACATCGATCAGGAATATGTCGAGCCGATTCAGCTTACGGTGGGATCGACCGCTGAAGTCATCGAGGTGACTGCTTCTCCCGTGCAGGTCAACACGACGGACATGCAGCTGAATAACGTCGTGAACTCGGAACAGATTGTCGAGTTGCCCTTGATCGGGCGCACCTTTACCGGTCTTGAGCTCACGCTGCCTGGCGTGCAGGGATCAAGCGACCGGTTCACCAACAACTATTCCGTGAGCGGTGCGCAGACCCAACAGTCGAGCTACCTCATTAATGGAGCCGACAGCAATGACATCTCCCTCAATACGTTGGTGATTGTGCCCAACCTGGATGCCATCGATCAGTTCAACCTGATTGAAGGCCCGCTGAACGCCGAATACGATCGCAATTCGGGCGGCATTGTCAGCGCCACCATCAAGGAAGGCACCAATCATATTCATGGCGACGCCTTCGAGTTCTATCGCGACACGTTCCTGAACACCGCGGACTTCTTCCATCACAATATCGATACCGGCGCCGCCACGGTGAGCAAGTATCACCAGAACATCCCGGGCGCTACGATCGGCGGACCAATCCTCAAGGACAAGATTTTCCTCTTCTTTGGGTATCAGGGAACGCGGCAGATCGTCCCCGAAACGGGCGGCTCCGTCCAGGTCTATTCCGGTGCGAATCTCGGCGGCGACTTCTCTGCTGATCTGACCGGCGCCAATCAAGGTCTCACTTTCAGCACCAATCCGATCCCGGGAACAATCAGCATCCCGGGCTGCACCGCCGGTGAGACCTGGGCTGACTGCCTCACCGCCAAGGGCGGCGTTCTCCCGACCAGCGCCTTCAACCCCATTGCGGCGTCCCTGGTATCTAAATATGTTCCTGCTGCCAACAGCGGGACCTACGGTTACACGTTCAACCCGACCGTTACAACCACTGCCGACCAATATCTTGGCCGCGTCGACTATGCGCTGAATTCCTCGAATCAATTCTCGTTCGTGGGAATTAATCAGAAGACCAACGTCTCGGAAGTCCTGCCCTTCACTGGTGCGACTGTTCCTGGATTCGGAGATCTGGACGTCTCGTCGATCAATCAATATACGTTCGACTATGTTCGCCAGTTCAGCTCGACCATGGTGAACGACTTCGCGGCGCATTGGACGCGCTTCAATTACCAGGCGGTCATTCCCCAGACCTCGGTGTCCCCCAGCAGCCTGGGCTTCAACATTTCGCCTCAGGACGCCGCGGCAGCCAGCGTACCCACCATCAACGTCAGCGGCTTCTTTGAACTGGGTTTCAGCACCAACGGACCCCAGCCCCGCATCGATCAGGTGTATCAACTGGACGATAACCTCTCCAAGGTCATCGGCCGCCATACCTTGAAGTTCGGCTACGATGGCCGCAAGTTCAGCGTCTCGAATCCATTCTTTGCGAACAATAGCGGTACTTTCAACTTCAACACCACCAGCAGCTCGTTCTCGACCGGGGATCCGTCGCTGGACTTCCTTCTGGGCGTTCCGGGTAGCTACTCCCAGGGCTCCGGGGCCGAGATTCAAGCCGATGCTTTCCTCAATTACGTCTATGCGCAGGACACTTGGAAGACGACAGATGCGCTGACCCTGAGCTACGGCCTCGGCTACTCAATTGACACCCCACTGCACAACAATCAGTATGGTGGCGAAGGAATCGCCTGCCTCGTTCCCGGTGAGACGTCCTCAGTTTTCTCCACAGCGCCCACAGGTATCGTCTATCCCGGAGATAAGGGATGCTCAAACTCCGGCCAGGCGACCACGCGCTATTCCGAACTCGGCCCGCGCTTCGGCTTTGCATGGGCCCCCGACCTCGGCAGACTCTCCGATGGCAGTGCGCACAAGTTCGCGGTGCGCGGCGGCTTCGGCATCTACTACAACCGCACCGAAGAAGAGAGCTCCCTGAACACCCTGGAAACCCCCCCGTTCGGCATCACCTCTGGCGGTGTAGCCGATTACGGCGGTCTTGCTCCGACGCTGGCCAATCCGTGGGCGGATCTCGACACGGGTGCTGCCAACAACAATAAGTTCCCCTACACGTTCCCGACCAAGGGCCAGACCATCGATTACTCGACCCTTGAGCCGATGGACATCAGCACCTACGGTCACGATTTCCGGTCCCCGTACTCTGAGAATTTCCAACTCAGCGTGGAACGCGAATTCGCAGCGCGCACCATTGCCCGAGTTAGCTACGTCGGCTCACTGGGGCGGCACAATCAGATCGCGTATGAAGGTAACTATGAAACCGCGGCAGGTCACGCTGCTTGCTTGGCGAGTCCCACTTGCAGCGTAAAAAATCGCAACCTGCAGGCCTACTACTATCCCGATCACACTATCGCTGGTTCGATCGATCCCAACACCGGCAATACTGGGTTCGTCAGTGTAGGCACTGTGGGATCCGGCGCGTCCAGCAGTTACCACTCGCTGCAGGCGAGCGTGGAAAAGGGTATGACGCACGGCCTCACCTTCCAACTCAGCTACACCTATGCGCACGCGTTGGACAGCGGTTCGAGCTATGAGAACTCCGGTTACGGTTCCAACGGTGCCCGCGGATACAACCAGTACGACACGGCGCTCAATTACGGCGATTCGCAATATGACGTCCGCCACCGCCTGGTCTTTGCGCCCATCTACATAACTCCCAAGATGAGCGGCAGCGAATTCTCTCCCAAGAATCTCGCCCTCTCGGGTTGGGAAATCTCCGGAATCACGGCAGTGGCCACCGGTTTTCCGTATGACATCTCATACGCCGGAGGCACTTCGCGGTCTTTGTGGTGCTCCGCCTCAACCAGCTTCTACGCCTGCCCCGACGTGCCGGTACAGACTAGCGCGATTGTGCGCGAAAATCCTCGTGTCCGCGACCCCAACACCGGACTCAGCACCTGGTTCAACCCCAGTAGCTTTGCTGCGGAGCCGCTTGGTTCGTTTGGCAACGTCCACCGCAATCCTGCTCATGGACCTGGCATCAACAACACCAACGTGATCGTAGCCAAGAACTTTGACTTGTCTCAGGAGCATGGCATCCGCCTTCAGCTCCGCATGGAAAGCGACAACGTCTTTAACCACACCCAATTCAATAACCCCACCAGCACGTTCGGAAGCGGCAGCTTCGGCTTGGTTTCGTCTGTGGCCTCTGCTCGCCAAACGCAGCTCGCAGCGAAGGTTTACTTCTGAGACCGCTTCAAACCAAACGCACAAGAGGCGCCCCTCGGCGCCTCTTGTGCGTTGTAATCCAATTGAAAGGAAGCTACGCCACCTTCTCGGCCTTGAGGAATTCAAAGGCACGGATCAGGTAATTCTTCAGATCGCGCCGATGCACTACCGCATCGAGAAATCCCTTCTCCAACAGAAACTCGGACCGCTGAAATCCCTCGGGAAGCTTCTGGCGAATCGTTTGCTCGATCACGCGAGGTCCCGCGAAACCAATCAACGCCCCCGGCTCGGCGATATTCAGGTCGCCCAGCATGGCGAAGCTGGCTGTGACACCGCCCGTGGTTGGATCGGTGAGTACACAGATATACGGCACCTTCGCATCGTCCATCTGCGCCAGCGTCGTCGAAATCTTGGCCATTTGCATCAGGCTCACCACGCCTTCCATCATGCGTGCCCCGCCCGACGCGGCAATCACGATCAGCGGCTTGCGCTCGGTCCGCGCCCGATCGGCGGCACGCGCAATGGTTTCGCCCACTACTGCACCCATCGATCCGCCGATGAACCCGTACTCCATCGCGCTCAGCACTACGCTGTGCGGACCCATCTGTCCCACGGCATTCAAAATGGCATCATCCAGGCCGGTCTCGTCCTGGGCCTTCCGCAGGCGCTGCTTATACGGCTTCACGTCAACGAAGTTGAGTGGATCGGTTGAACGCAGACCGCGGTCCACCAGCTCATAGCCGGGCTCCAGCAGGAGGTCGATCCGCTGCCGCGCGCTCATTTTGAAATGGTGCTGGCACTTCGGGCAAACGTTCAGGTTGGCTTCCAGATCGGGTTTGTAAATGGGCTGGCGGCAGCCCAGGCACTTTACCCATAAACCTTCAGTGCGAACCCGTCTCTCGGCTTCGGCTGGCTCAGGACCGTTGTTGCCGGGTTCGTAATCGCCATTCTCTCGTTTAAACCAGGACATTGAAACTCTCTTTCACTCGAAAAGTGGGAAGCCTGCCGTCGTAGGAAAGGGAATCCGCCCGCCTTCCATCAAGGTGCCGCTTCAATATTCTATGCCGCGCTGGGCAAGGATGCCTTTCTGATACGCGTGCTTTACCTCGCGCATTTCCGTTACCGTGTCTGCCATTTCCACAAGCAGGGGATGAGCGTTGCGGCCGGTGAGAATCACATGCACCATCTCGGGACGAATGCGAAGCGCCTCAGCGACGATTGCCGGATCCAACATCCCGTACCCGATGGCATAGTTGATTTCGTCCAGGATCACCATATCCCATTCGCCGGAGTCAATCGCCGCGCGCGCTTCCGCCCATGCTGCTTCCACCATACGCACGTCCTCCGGATCGGTCTCCGCGCCGCCCACCTTCACAAACCCGCGGCCCATCTGCTTCAGCACAAAGTTCGTTCCAAAAGACTGTGCTGCGTCCAGTTCGCCGTAGTGCCACGAGCCCTTGAGAAACTGCAGCATCAGGACCCGCATACCGTTGCCCACGGCTCGCAGCCCCGTGCCCATGGCCGCGGTGGTCTTGCCCTTACCCGGGCCGGTGTTGATCAACAGAAGTCCTCTTCGTGAGTCGGTCATCTGATTCGGCAGTCACCAGATATCAGCTTACAGTTCCGGGCTGGATAGGAACGAAATGGCCCGTCTACATTTCACTGCTCCATGGCTTCCTTTCCCTTTCGCTCGTTCACTTCTTCACTGTTACTCAATGTCCGCTGTGGTAAGGATGTCTCGCCAGAATCGTGCATGCCCGATAGAGCTGTTCCGCCATCACCAGCCGGGCAAGTGCATGAGCCATTGTCATGGGCCCTAGAGATAAGACAAGGTGCGCGTGTTGGCGGCCGGCCTTGGACCATCCATCCGCCGGCCCGACGGCGAAGACGATATGCCTGGTCGACTCATCGCGACGGGCGCCCAGCCACGCCGCGAAAGCTTCCGAAGTCATCTGCCGGCCCTCCGAATCGAGCAGAACGATCAGAGCAGGAACCTTCGCATTCCGCTTCGACGCCCATTCAAAGAACGCCTCCTCGGTGCGAAAGCCCACCGCATCGGTGGGCACAAACCTCGACATACGTTGGACATAGAGCAAAGTCGAAGAATTGAACTCGTCGCTGGCCGTGGCGCGCGACCCAATATGAGCAAGGGAAAACTGCATCGAGAGCAAGAATACTCCGCGGGCCGCATCCCCAAAAACAGTAGAAATTTACAGAATTATGAATAGCACTCCAAATTTATCCATATTTTCATATATCATCTCGAAAATATCACCGCAATAACCCAGTAACCCCTTTATTTGCAATGGGCAAGTGACGAATGTCCGTCCTTCTAATTGGCATTATTCATGCAATGGAATAGTGGGCGAATCTTCCGGGATATCTCAACGCTTAGACCGCCGGATGACTCGACTCGATAGATGAAAGGGCTTTTCGATTCCCGCTAAAAGGTTGGATCTTCCCATCGATTGAACTAGTTTCTTTTGCAACCGCTTGCAACTCTGGCTCTACCCCAAGCCGTACGTTCAGAAAATTACACGGAACAGATGCTCCCCCCAAGCCTGCCATCTTTGTTCCCACAAACAATTGGAGGAATTTCCCCATGCGAGTTTTCCGTATGCAAACTGCGGTTCTGGCCCTGTGCTTTTTGGCTGCCGCCGGTTTCGCGGTAATTGACAAGTCCCCGGTGGCTTATGCCCAGTCGGCGGTTACCGGTGGACTGAGTGGAGTCGTCTCGGACGCCTCGGGTGCGGTCGTCCCTGGTGCAAAAGTGGTCGTCGAAAACGCCGGCACCTCGGCAAAACAAACCCTCGTTACCAACGCTGAAGGCCGCTATACCGCCTCCCAACTTTCTCCAGGCACCTATCGCGTGACTGCTGCGACTGCGGGAATGCATTCCGAAACCCTGCAGGTCACGATCCTGGTTGGGACCACGATTCCCGGCGATATCAAGGTGACACCCAGTGGCGACGAGACCGTGATCGAGGTGAGTTCGACGAACCTGCCCCTTGTCGACACGCAGAACGTGGCGCTGGCTACCACCTTCACTGAACAGCAGATTCAGGAACTGCCCACCCCCGGCGGCGACGTCACGACCATCGCGTTCACTGCTCCCGGCGTGGTCATGAATGCCGGCGGCTCTTATGGCAACTTCAGCTCCAACGGCTTGCCCGGCATTTCCAACCTCTTTGTGCTGAACGGATTCGACAACCAGGATCCCTTTCTCAACTTGAACAACTCGGGCAGCTCCAACCTCACCCTGGGCCAGGGCGAGATGGCTGAAGAAACGGTTGTTCAGAATGGCTACAACTCCCAGTACGGCCGGGCGGCCGGCGCCATCATTAACTACACCACCAAGTCCGGCACCAACAAATTCCACGGCACGGCCGACTACAACTACAACGGCACCGCCCTCAATGCAAACGGCTGGTTCAACAACTACTATGCCGCGTCCCGGCCTCACGCCGTCTCCAATGAATGGGCCCTCAACGCCGGCGGTCCCATCATCAAGGACAAACTCTTCTTCTTCGCCGATTGGGAAGGGCTGCGCTACGTGTTGCCCGGCGCCGCGGGTTTGGTGAATTTCCCGTCCCCTCAACTTCAGGCCGCCACCCTGGCCAATGTTCCCGCCGCTGCACAAGGGGTTTACGGTCTGGCATTCGCAAATTACCAGGGCGCTCCCTCATATAAGTCGGCACAGCCCCTGGCAACCGGTGGCACCACCTTGGGAGGATGCGGCAACCTCACGGGAACAGCGGCTCCCGGTGGCGGGACCTTTGGGAACGATGTACCCTGCATGACCGAGGCTTTCGCTCAAACCAACAACATCAACAAGGAATGGCTGTTCACCGGTCGTGCTGACTGGAACATCAGCGACAAGCACAAGATCTACGGTCGCTACAAGATGGACCGTGGTTCCCAGCCCACCAGCACCAGCTTCATTAACCCGCTGTTCAGCACCATCTCCATCCAGCCGGAATACGAAGGCCAGTTCAACGACAGCTACGTGATCAGCCCCAACAAGACCAATGTCTTCGTAGCCGCGGCCAACTGGTACACCGCTTACTTCGGTCCTCAAGACATCGCCGCGGCGCAGGCGGCCTTCCCTTGGAGCGCCACTCCCGATGCGGGTCTCGACGGCAGCGGTACCGCGACTGCTCCGGGACTTACCGGTCTCGGCGTGCCGGCGGCCTTCCCGCAAGGTCGCAACGTGACTCAGTATCAGTTTGAAGATGACTTCAGCTGGATCCACGGTACGCACAGCCTCAAGTTCGGGGCCAACTTCCGCCGCGACCTTGTGGAGGACTACGACGCCCAGGTCCTGACCGACTACCCCGTCGAAATCAATTACAACCTCAACACCTTCTACAACGGATTCCTCAATCCCGCGTACTACGGAAAGGTGACCGGCCAGTATCAGCAGAACTTTGCCATGTCGACCACCGCGCATCTTGCCCTCTACAACCTCGGCGTGTATGCGCAGGACGAGTGGCAGGCCCGGCCCAATCTGAAGCTGACCTTTGGCGTCCGCTTCGATCGCACCGGCAACCCGCTTTGCCACAATGGCTGCTTCTCCTCTTACCAGGGAGCTTTCCCCAACGCCGGTGCTTCACTCACCGATCCCTACAATGCGGCCGACGGCGGACCCGTCAACGCCCAGAACTGGCACGCCTTTCCCAGTGTCGAGGTTTTCAACTTTCAGCCTCGCGCCGGCTTCAACTACCAGATCGGGCAAAGGACCGAGATTCGCGGCGGCGCGGGCCTGTTCTCCGACCTCTACCCCGCCATCATCCTCGATGGGGCCATTCAGAACTTTCCAAATGTAAATTCTGTGACCGTATTGAGCGGAAATCTGGCCAATGGAGGACCGGGCAGCCTCACCGGAAACGCCCAGTCCGCGAATTCCGTGGTTCAGACCGGGTTCAAATCTGGACAGAACATCACCCAGATCAACAACACGCTGTCCGCCGCGGGAATTCCCTTCACGCCTCCCGCCATCAATGCCTATTTTCCCGGCACCTTCCGCGTTCCGGAGTACCTGGAATACAGCATGCAGGTGCAACGGCAACTCAGCAAGTCGGATGCGATCATCGTCACCTACACCGGAAATTATGGCTATAACGAAGTCCTCACCAACCCCAACGCCAATCCCGCGGTAGGCTCGTATAACGCCAATGGCGACAACGCCTGGGATGCGTCTGGAAGTCTCGGAGGCTTGCCCAATACGCCGCCCGATCCCAGCTTCAGCCGTGTCAATGCGTTCACCAATAATGCTCATTCCAACTACAACGGGGGCTGGGTGAGTTACAAGCACAATGGCCAGGGCCTGACAACTCAAGTGAGCTACACCTACAGTCATTCACTCGACATGGTCTCCAATGGCGGCAATGCCGGCGAGCCTTACAATGTCGGATCGGTGACCAGCCAGGTCACGCCCACTCTCGGCCCCGGAAACCTCAACTACTCTAACTCCGATTACGACATTCGCCATAACCTCGTGGCCGACGTGGTGTACGATGAGCCCCTCAAACCGCATAACATGGTCCTCCGCAATGTACTCGGCGGCTGGGTCATCGGCGCCAAAACCTACTATCGCAGCGGCGAGCCCTTCTCTCTCACTAACGCGACCCTGGCCAGCGCAGGCTACACCAACCTGGGTACCACCTTCATGCCCCAGACTGTCGGCGGCGTAACCAAGATCATGAACACCACCAACAGCAACCCCCATGCTGCGGTGGCCGCTTCAGGGCTGGGCGATTGCACCCAGTTCGTTGGCTTTGACAGCCTGAGCAGCGCTAGTAATTCGTGCGGTGCGGACGCTGCCGTGACCCAGACGACTTTCGGCAACGTGCGCAGAAACTCGCTGTACGGACCGCACTATGCAAATACAGATCTGAGCCTGATGAAGAAGATCGTCAACAAGGAGCGGTTTACCTTCCAGCTCGGGGCCAACGCCTACAACACCTTCAACCACCCCAACTTCTCCAATCCCAACGCAACCTTAGGGTCCTCGTCGTATGGATTGATCACCAGCGTTGTCTCGCCGCCCACCAGCCCCTACGGCTCCTTCCAGGGCGCAGCGGTTACACAGCGCGTCCTGCAGGTGCACGGCAAGATCACCTTCTAACCCGATTGCCCTCTGTTAAACGAAGAAGGGCATCCGCCGCGGCGGACGCCCTTCTTCTTCGAATGACCTGGCTTTAAAACTCTTATGCCCTGGGCGCGGATTTCTTTTTGGCCGCGGCTTTTTTGACTGGAGTTTTACTGGCCGCCTTTTTCGCCACTTTTTTCGGTGCAGCTTTCTTGGCCGGCTTCCGGACTGCTTTCTTCGTTTTGGCCGCCGGGGTTGGAGCTTCCTCCGCCGCTTCAGCCTTCTCCGCCTTGCTGCGCGCGCTGCGTGTCTTTTCGGTCAGGGCAGCTTTCAACTCGGCATCAAATTCGGCCGGAGTGAGCGGGCGCGCCGATTTGCGCAACCTTTCAATGTCGTAAAAAGCGCGCCGCTCCGCACGAAACACGTGTACGACAAAATCCACGTAGTCGAGAAGAATCCAGTCGCCCTGCCGGCGTCCTTCCACAGAGTGGGCATACGCGCCGAAGTCGCGCTTCAGGCGAAATTCAATTTCGTCTGCGATCGCGATGCACTGCCGGTCGTTGCTGGCGGATGTGACCAGGAAGAAGTCGGATAATCCTGCATCGATGGGATCGAGTTCGAGGATGCGGGTGTCTTCGCCTTTTTTGTCTTCACAGGCTGCGGCTGCGGCTTGGACGAGAATGCGGGTTTGTTGCTTCTGGGTTGTTGCCATTCGATCGGGTACGTCTCCGTGCTTCATCGTAGCTGCTGGCTGGAGACATCGGCAAGCCTCAGCGCTCGCCATACAGACCGTGACTGCGAATGTAGGCGGCTACCGCGGCCGGCAATAGTTCCTGGCCGGCATCCGGCTCCAATGCCCCAGATCGAAACTGCGCGCGAATCGCCGATGCGCTGATTTCAACGTCGAGCCCGGGCAGAAGGTAAAACGGCGCAATCTTCCCATCCGGGCCCTGCATTCGATAGCTGCGAAGCTCGATCGACGGGTCGGCCGATTCCTCGGCACCTTGGCCGCCCGGCATGTCGAAAGCCAATCCGCGCGGCAGAAATTGCGCCAGGTCGTCGATGCGCTGACCGGGGCGTGAAGCCACCACAAGTGCGGCAGTAAAGGGAATCTCGGCCGCGCCGTACCACCCGCGCAGCCCCGCCAATGAATCGGCTCCCATGAGGCAGAAGAGCGAACCCTCGGCGGCAAGTTTCCCGCGCAGACGGCGAAGCGTCTCCAGCGTGTAGTTGGGCTTTCCATCGGCGTTGGGCGCGTCGGTTAGCGAAACCGCAAAGCCTGGTTCGTTCGCGATGGCCCTCTCCGTCATCGCTACGCGATCAGCAAACGGAGCCGTTGCGCCGTGCGGCTTCAGCGGCTGCGCGCCCACGGGTGCGAACAACACCGTGTCGAGCCGGAGTGCAGCACGTGCCGCCCGCGCCACCGCCAGGTGACCGAGATGTGGCGGGTCAAAGCTGCCGCCAAAAAACGCCACGCGCGTGCCATGGGACGAGGGCTCCATCGATTTATCGTAACGTGTGCAGGGCCAGAGTTTACCGTGACTGTATGAGCGGCTGATTCCTGGCCCCGCGACGCGATGCGCACTGGCCTTTTTTCCCTGCGACAGCTCATCCGCCACGTATCCTGCAAAAGGATCTGAATGGAGAACTGTTCTGATGCGCTACCTTCTCGCTCTTCTCGCCCTTGCCGGTGTGGTGGTCTCCGCTATGGCCCTGCACGTTCACTATTCCACCGACACGCAGCCCTGCTCCATTAACGAGAAGTGGGATTGTGGAATCGTCAACCACAGCCCCTTCGCTGAGGTTGCGCACGTGCCCGTGGCCGCGATCGGCATCGGTGGGTACCTGGTGATTGCGATCCTGTCGCTCGTGAGGCGTCGCTGGCTGGTTGTCGCGGCGGCCGTTCTGGGATTGGCGTTCTCGCTCTATCTCACCCACATTGAAAAAGACGTGCTTCAGGTATGGTGCCTCTATTGCGTCGCGTCCCTCGGTATCATCTCGTCGATTACCTTATTGAGCCTCGCGTGGGCCGCGGTGATGAGCATCAAACGACGCCCCCAGTCGGCTTGACTGGCAAGATGTGGACGCCCGGTGATTCGCCGGCCGTCGCAGCCGCCAATGCTCCCCCCTGCTTGCCGCTGATAAACTTGAAATGGATCAATGTTTAGAAAAATATACGCGCGTTGGATGTTCCACTGGGAAACGCGGCTGACCACTCGGGACGAAAACCGCGTGGTGCGTCCGCTGGACTGGGGCTTCGAGTGGATCGCTCCCTTTCTTGAAGAGCACGGCTTGGCAACGGCCGACCTGGAGCGGGCTGCGAGCCTGAACGATGCCGCCGCTGAAGCCGCGCTTACGCGCATCAACCAGTCGCTCATCCGGCACAGCGACACATTTTTCGGTTACGAAAAGCCTGCGGACTTCCGCCTCGAAGAACGGCATCCTGAACTCTTCCCGACCAATGTTCGCCCCGAGACCCTCGCGCAAGACGCAGCCCTTAAACTGCGGGCGCAAAATGGCGAGATCGGGCGCGTGCAGTTTTTGCGATTTACATCCCCGGAACGCACCCCCTATCCCGAGAATGACCTGGTAAACGCGCGTTGGTTCCCCGCGCCCGCGCACAAAGACCCGTCTCGGCCCAAACAAGCCATCGTCGTACTTCCGCAGTGGAACGCGGATGCTTTCAGCCACAATGCCCTCTGCGAGATCTTCAACCGGATGGGCATCTCGGCGCTGCGGCTCTCCAAGCCCTATCACGACATTCGCAGGCCTACTGAATTGGAGCGGTCCGACTACGCCGTGAGCGCAAACATCGGGCGCACCCTCTCCGCATGCCGCCAGGCCGTGGTGGACATTCGTTGCTGCCTCGATTGGCTTCAGGACCAGGGGTACGAACACTTCGGCGTGCTCGGCACAAGCCTTGGTTCCTGCTATGCATTCCTCGCCAGTGCTCACGATTCGCGGCTGCGCGTCAACGCTTTCAACCACGCATCCACTTCGTTCGGCGACGTGGTCTGGGCTGGACAAAGCACGCGCCACATTCGCCAGGCTCTCGAAGAAACAGGATTGACCCAGGAGAGGTTGCGCGCCCTGTGGGCAGCCATCAGCCCGGTCAACTATTACGACAAATTCGCGGGACCGGCAGCCGCAGGCCCCAGCAAAAAAGTACTTGTCGTGTATGCCGACTACGACCTGACATTTCCCCGCGAGTATTCTTTGCAGGTAATCGATGCATTTCGCCGTTCCGGCCTGAGCTTCGAACCGCGCGTCCTGCCCTGTGGCCACTACACCACCGGCGAGACGCCCTATAAATTCATCGACGGATGGTATCTCGGTTCCTTCGTCTACCGTGCCTTCAAAGCCCTCCGCGCAGAAAAGGTCGCCGGCACGCAGGCGCCTGCAGTTGCGGAGAAGGAAGAAGAAATCGTCTCGCGATGAAGACGTTCCGGTTTCGCCACGCGGATGATTCAAGGCCCAGGCCTCGCTTTCAGACGCCGGCTTGGATGTTCGGCGTTTTCACAGCCATGGTCACAACAACCGCCAAGGCGACGGCCGCCGATATTCCAAACAAGCTGAGCGTTGGCTTCGCATCTCGGTCGATTGTCAAAACCGTGCGGAGCCGCCTTCCGTTAAGCATATGACCTCCTTCAGACCGCGTGGTCCGAGCCGATTGGGGATAAGTTGATAGTTGCTATCCGCAACTTGCAGCAGCCAGCATTGCGAGGTGTTCATACCGAGTGGGGAAAGGCCCTCGACATGCTGGCCCGAAAGCAAAGGACCGGTGTTGGCCATGTCAATTGAAATTCAGAAAGATTGAGCTCTTGCTGGTGCGCGAACTAAATCCACCACGCAG
Source organism: Occallatibacter sp. (assembly GCA_036488735.1). GTDB lineage: Bacteria > Acidobacteriota > Terriglobia > Terriglobales > Acidobacteriaceae > Telmatobacter. The sequence continues at coordinate 17,770 of DASXHC010000033.1, read as the reverse complement.
CCAAAGTTAAATAAGTGTTATCCGGATTACACGGCCAACATTAGTGAATTGTATTTAGATTCATGTGGAGTAACTTTACTGGATCGAGATACGCGTTTTGCCAGCGAACCGCCCAATGCAGATGCGGCCCTGTAACGCGGCCTGTAGCGCCGCTCAGCCCCAGACGATCGCCCGCTTTTACACGTTCGCCTTCATGCACATCGATGCGGCTGAAGTGCATCGACAGCGTATATAAGCCCATGCCGTGATCGATAATCACGCAATTGCCTTCGAAATAAAGCGGTCTCGCCAGCACTACTACGCCGCTGTTGCTGGCATGCACGGGAGTTCCCATTGCCGCGCGAAAATCGGCCCCCTTGTGAATACTCGCGAGCTTGCCGTTGAACATCCTGCGCGTCCCAAAGCTATCCGTCGCCGCGGCGGGAACAGGTGCGCGAAAGTTCCCGTGCCACAAGGGTTCCGCCGCGCTTGCAGCGAATACCTTGGCCTTGATCTGTTCTTCCGCTTTAATCTCCGCCTGTGCTTCCGGAGCTGGCTCAACAAACTTAGGCGAAACCGTCAGCGAGCCCGTGCGATAGTGCGCAGGATGAATCGTTACGGCCTGACTTAGATCGATATCCTTCCCGTCTATGTGCGCAGTCACGTGCAGCGTTGACGAGCCAACCGGCGCTTCCACATCCACACCCGCCAGCGCGATCCACGCATGATCCGCATGGCTGAGAAAGAAATTAATCTTGCGCCCCAGCCATTCCCCATCCACCGCATCGGCCTTGGCGGCACTTACACGAATCAACTCCGGCGCGCCCGCTTCCACCACGGCGGGACTAAGAAACACGTTACTCGCATGCGAAGTCCGTACTTGCGCTCCAGCGCCAACTGTCATGAACACTAAAAAGGCAAGGCTTAGATAACGAGAGACGGTCATGCGTTCAGCATACCGGCTCTCGGTGGTTCATCGTTGAATCAGGTATGTCGATTTAGGTGCATGCGCGGCGTAAGGCGTTTACCGATAGATGTGCGGGCTTGAGCCGCTCGGTTCACGATGCACATGGAGCGCCTCTCCTGCCCGTCACTTTGCCGCCATTCGCAGCGCGATCGGCGCCGGCCTGCCGATTGATGCCCTCCCGCTCGAATAGTTTCCACTCACCCAAAGTTTCGTTCACGCGCCGGAAACCTTCGTAACTGGAACCTCGGCGGGACAAGTGCCATAATCGCACTCCATTTAGTCTTGGCCTGCGCTTCCCATCTTTGTGTCCCAATGACTTTCAGGGCTTTCCGTCAATCACGCCATGCTCTGTTCGCCTCATGACACCGGGCGCGTTTCCTGTGATGTTAAAACTGTTCTGGTCTGCCCATTTGCGGCACGTGCCGGATGCCATAGAATTCTTGCATGACCGATCGCATGTCTCTCACCCTTTCCCAAGCCGATCCTGAAGTCGCAGCCGCCCTCGACCACGAGACCTTCCGCCAGCACGAGGGGCTGGAGATGATTGCGAGCGAAAACTTTGTCTCCGAAGCCGTGCTCGAAGCAGCAGGCTCCATCTTCACCAATAAGTACGCGGAGGGATATCCGGGCCGCCGCTACTATGGCGGTTGCGAATTCTCCGACGTAGTGGAGAACCTTGCGCGTGATCGAGCCAGGCAGATTTTCGGTGCCGAACATGCCAACGTGCAGCCCCACTCCGGTTCGCAGGCCAACGCTGCGGCGTATGCGGCCGTTCTCCAGGCAGGCGATACGATCCTCGGTCTTGATCTTGCGCATGGCGGCCACCTCACGCACGGCCACAAGCTCAGCTTCAGCGGCAAACTCTATCGGCCCACGTTCTATGCGGTGCGGCGCGATACAGAGCTCATTGATTACGACGAACTGGAAGCGATTGCCGAACGCGAAAGGCCCAAGGCGATCATTGGCGGCGGCAGCGCCTATCCCCGGCTTTGGGATTTCGCGCGCATGCGCCAAATCGCGGACAAAGTTGGCGCGGTCTACGTTTTTGACATGGCGCACATCGCTGGCCTGGTAGCGGGCGGTGTCCATCCATCGCCCGTACCGCACGCGCACATCACCACAACCACCACTCATAAGACGCTCAGGGGGCCGCGAGCAGGCTTGATACTATGCGGCAAAGACCTCGCTGCTGCGGTCGACAAGGCCGTGTTCCCAGGTCAGCAAGGTGGACCGCTCGTGCACATTATCGCCGCCAAGGCAGTGGCTTTTGGCGAAGCGCTCAGGCCCGAGTTCCGCGCTTACGCATCCCAGATCGTCGCCAATGCTCAGGCGCTTGCCACGAGTCTTCAGGAGGCCGGTTACCGCCTGGTTTCCGGCGGAACTGACAATCATTTGATTCTCGTCGATGTCTTCGAAAAAGGAATCCTCGGCTCCGAAGCGGAGTTGGCGCTCGGCAAGGCCGGCATTACTGTGAACAAGAATGCCATTCCCTATGACGTCAATCCTCCTCTCAAGCCTTCGGGCATTCGCATCGGCACGCCCGCCCTCACCACGCGCGGCATGAAAGAGCCGGAAATGCAGCAGATCGCGAAGTGGATTGCCAAGGCACTCGAGCAGCGCCGGGACGATGCGGCGTTGGAAGTTATTCGCGGCCAGGTTGCCGAACTCGCAAACCAGTTTCCGCTCTATGCCTGGCGCCGCGCTCCCGCAGCCGTAAGCGCGTAACATCCCGTTACTCCTCCCGGTTACGATCGGGCCCGCACCGTGCAATTCCGCACCGAGGCAACTTATGCCTCGTTGCCGGGTTGCATCTAATGAGTGGTGTTAGTGGTTGCAGCCCGGCCACATACCTCTGGCTGCAGGAGGAAGACGATGAAATCCATCCATCTTGCATTGGCAGCATTGTTAGTTCTTTCCGTCCCCGCGTTCGCACAGCATGAACACGCTGGCGGCGGAGGCATGCCCAGACCCGCGCCTCCGCAACATGGGCCGTCTGAGTTCCATGGCACGCCCCGTGCTCCGGAGCAGAATCATAATTTCAGTGACAGGCAAGGTCATCCCAGTGCGCCGCACGTCGACAACGGCCGGACTTGGGTCGGCCATGATACCGGCCACGGGGATGCGAACTATCACCTCGATCATCCGTGGGAACACGGCCATTTTGCAGGCGGCTTCGGTCCCGCGCATCGGTGGAGACTCGGGGGCGGCGGTCCTGGCCGCTTCTGGTTCAATAACTGGTATTGGAGCGTGGCACCCTTTGACCTCGGCTACGTCGGCGGCTGGAACTGGGATTCGGACGATGTCGTGATCTATGAAGATCCAGACCACGTTGGATGGTACCTGGCGTATAACATGCGCCTCGGCACCTATGTCCATGTGCAGTACCTCGGCTGACAAACTGCACCGAATCTTCGCCGGCGAACCAATTTGATTTCGGCCCAAACAGGCAAGCCGCATGCGGCTTGCCTGTTTTAGTTCTGCCGCGTCGGCTCATCTATAAGTTAGTCAACCCGGAATGAGCGCCCGCCCACTCGATTCAAGGTCGCCCTCATTCGCTGGCCGCCAGGCGATTCGCCGTAGATAGGTTGCATGTAATTCAGCCCGTTCCCGCGCATGTTAGGGATGACAGCATCGCATGGTGAACCCAGTTGTGCGGAGGCCAACTCGCAGACCTCATGGGTGAGAACGCATAGAACGGTTACTGTTCACTGAAAGGCATAGGCTGATGCGCACGCTCGTTGGCAACTATGTCGGATCAATCTGGATGCCTTTGACAAGTGGCTGTCCTCGTGCGTCTCAACAATGCATTCCCTTCTAAAATAACGAGGTAAATTGTAAAGAAAAGTAAAGTGAGAGCCGGACCAGGCTAGCCGTGGTCTCTCGCTACACAAGCACCCTTCGTGTAGTGCAAAGAAATGTGGTGAATAAACTTGGGCTGATAAGTGCTATACCCGGCGGCTGACCTAGTCAAATTGAGTTGAGTAAGATATCCTCACACCTATGGCGATTGATTCCATACTTGCCCAAATTGATTCGGAGATTGCAAGGCTGACCCAGGTACGCTCCCTGCTGGCCGGCTCCGGTGGTTCTGCTTCCAGCGCAACTGAGCGTAAAGCCAGGAAGGCCCCTGCGAAAGCCAGAAAGTCTCGCGTTCTAAGTCCCGAGGCTCGTAAACGGATCGCGGATGCGCAGCGCAAACGGTGGGCTGCACAGAAGGCAAAGACTAAGTAGACACATCGGGACCCGATTGATCGGTGCTGCTCTACGTGCACGCGCAACTTTGCTGATAAAACACTTCACATGAACACCGGCCCGAAATGAGAACTGGGTCGCAGTGGCGGTTCTTTCGCTCGACCCATACTGCACCCGGACTTTCGATTCGAAACTTCGCGGCCGGCGATGTAGTCGAGAGTTTGGCGTCCAGGTAAGGTTGTTGGGATCACAAAATTTGCTTTGATCTCGATACCTGACTTGATCGTATGTCGTAGAGACTTAGCCGGCATCTTTCAAAAATTAAATATCGCGCGCGCGATGAAAGTAGATCTTTCGAATCGCAGCGCTTACCACGTCTCCAGAGCGAGAATGCTCGGCGGTCCTGGGTGACCTTCAATCACCTGCGTTTCGATGACTGCTTCCATATTCATTTGTTCCCAGTTCCTCGGGGCCTTGGCTAGCAGCGAGTCCAGGTAGACAGGGTTATAAAGTATCTCGCCGGCCGCCTCGGTGCCTTCTTCCGAAATCCCTGCCGCGATAATAACTGGCTGTCCCGTGGTGCTGTCGTGGATGCGCGCAACGATCGCATAGTCGCGCGAGAGCTTTTGATACGGAAGATCCCAGGCCGTGGCCCACGTTGTCGGCTTGCGGCTGTTGCGATCAACCAGTAACGCCACGCCATCCTTCGACTCAAAGCCAAAGCGAAGCTTCTGCGTCACGCGCAGAGTCCAGATATTATCGAATGCACCAATCAGTACAAAGGGGCCTTCTCGTAATTGCGAAAAGGAAGCCTCGGAAGCGGGAAGCACACGAAACGCCTTATGGCGGGATGCCAAAGCCGCAACTGTACGGGACAGGGTGATCACGTCCGCCAGAGCGAGATGGCCTGAGTAGTGGAGCCGGAAGTAGAGAGGCTCGGGCCTGGCTTCGCTCACCGGTGCGTCATACGAATTGATTGAGCCGACATCCAAATTTTTGGCTGGCTCGCCCAGGCAAAAGGTTGTGGGGTTCACGCTGGTTGTGACGGGTTCCCAGAAACGGTCGATGTTTGTCAGCGGAGGCGGTACCGCTTCAGGGTGAAAGCGCAACCCGGCCAGCCAGCCAGCCGCGGCCGCCGAAAGCACCACGACCGTCGATGCTGCACCAAGCCACCATCTAAACCGCCAAAACCAAGGATGAGGCGGAGGCTCGGCCGGCGTCGATACCTCAGGATCTTCAATAGGCGCAACCGGAACAATCTCTGGCTCGCTTGCCCGTTCTGAACTTCTGAATTGCGGCACATACGATCCGACTGGGAGTTCGATCACCAGTTCCCCGCGGTGCGACGGATCGTAATAATACTGAGTTAAACGCTTGCGCACCTCACCCGCGGTGATCCGCACAACCGGGTCGGAGTTGGCATCATACGTGGGAGAGCGCCCAAAGACCTCGACAGCGATGCTCCGCTCTTTGAGTTCTGCCGCATTGCCCAGCAAAGTTTGCTCAACCGTATAGGCTAGTAGAGCTGGGTAGCGTTTGCTGTTTGCAAAAAGAGGATGGACTAGGAGAGCTTCGAGCTGCTCCCGGATCTTCGTAGCATCGAACAGCGGGTTCGGTTCGGCTGTTTCCTGACCGGGCTTCGACGCGACGGGCATCTTTCTGTGCAACCTCCGGCAGGCAACCAGCTTGAATGGCGCCCAGCAGACCAAGCCCAAAAGCCCCGTTGTAATTAACAGGCGCTTGCCTTGAGCCCAGGGCTCGGCAGCAAACCGGGCTCGAACTCATTCTTTGGATTCGGAAGCCCGCCGAACCAACAACTTTTGCGCCGTACGACGTATCATACGTGGACGTAAATTACTTGTCCACACGGGATTAAACCAACGTCAAATAAGGCACTTAACTGCGGCAATGTTGATATGGTACCCGATGGAACCTTTTCCCGTCGACAAGATGAAAATATAGTCGGTTTCGGTCCAGGAAGTGTTCAGGCCGATGTCTCTGGAGACTGCAAACGTCAAAAGGGATTTTCCGGACTTGAATTCCTTCCATGTGATTGCGGCTCCTCGCCCCTTCGGTAGGTCAGACCTGGGTCAAAATCCAGGCAGGGACCACCGAGGGGCGCTTTTTTTTTTTTGAGGGGAAGCGACAGGATCAGAAATTTACCGAAAGCGCTGGTTGCCTATCGGAACTCTGCTGTAGCGGTATCGCGTGAGTGGAGTCGTCTTGTAAACGAGCGAAGACGCCTCGTCTCGAAATCAAGAAAAGAATTTATCGTTGCGCAAGGTCAGCGAGCCGTTCGCAGTTGCCCGCTAATAGAAGAGGTACTTGCGCCAGCGATCATCGCCGCGTCCAAGCATCCGCATGATCTGTCGGCTCGTGTGTAGCGAGAATGGACGGGGCTCACGCAGAAGAACCATGTCGTTAATCTCACTAAGCAGGCGGTTGCCCTTGCGGCGATTGCACGCGTGACAGCACGCCACTAGATTCTCCCAGGTGGAGTTCCCGCCTCGCGACCGCGGAACCACATGGTCCAGCGTCAACTCTCCGGAAGGCAGGACCACACCGCAATACTGGCACGCGTTGCGGTCACGCAGAAGTATATTCTTTCGCGATAGCGCGCGAGTCTGGTGAGGGATGCGGCGATATTCCAACAGACGAATCACAGAAGGCATCGCAATCAAATTGCGCTGAGCGTGTAGTGTCAGGCCGTGCTCTTCTTCAGTGCGCGCGATTCCCTTCAGTACCAACACCAGCGCACGTCGCGCCCCACAGATATTGATCGGTTCGTAAGAAGCATTCAACACCAGCACCGGGAGTTGGAGGAGGTGGGGGGTGGGGGTATCGCCCGGGTGGGCTATGGTTCGAGCGATAGATTTTTGTTTGCGTGCATGAATCATGGCTTTTCCCAGCGACATCTTTTGGCCTCGTTAAAAAGATGGTTGGTTGACGGATGAGTGCATGCTTTCTACCAGTTCGCCGCGGTGGATGGATGGGTTGGTTTCCTGGAGGGTGCGTCCGGCGCGGGCCAGAGTGGCGACCCAGACGGAGGCGGCGCCCGCCAGGGCAAGTTCCTGGGCGATGGCCCGGACGGTTGAGCCGGTGGTGAAAATGTCGTCGATGACCAGGACGTGTTTGAGCATGACGGCCTGGGGTTCGGCAACCAGGAAAGCGCCGCGCACGTTTTGGCGGCGCAGCCGTGGAGTTAAATTGGCCTGGCTCTGGGTGGCTCTCAGCCGCAGCAAGGCGCTGGAGGCAAGGGTCAGACGCCATTGGGGATGGGAGCGACGCAACCCATCCAGGGCATGAGCCGCGAGAAGGCGCGCCTGGTTAAAACCGCGCTCGGAGTATTTAGAACGGTGCAGCGGGACCGGGATAACGAGCATTTCGAGCGGCGCTTCGGCGGCCAGCTGGCCGATCGCTTGGGCCAGCATCGCGCCCAGCAAACGAGCTACGGAATGAATACGCGCGTATTTCAGGGCGTGAATGGCATCGCGCATGCGGCCTTCATACGGACCGAAGGAAACGGCACGCGTGAAAAGGGGGGTTGCGAGACGACAGGGGCGGCAGGTTTCAATGTCCGACTCAAGCTCGATGGAACCGAGCGCATCGCCGCAGCGCACACACAACGGCACCTGGTGCGAGGGGAACTCTTCACGACACGCAGCACAGATTGGAATAGGCGAAAGATGCGGCAGAGGGGAGCCGCAGAGAGAACATGGGGCAGGAACGAGTGCGCAACCCAAGGCATCCACCGGACTTCGGAGAACGCGGGCAACAGCACGCCACGCGGAAATGTCCGAGGGTGGAACGTCGAGCGTCAGCGAACCGGAGTCCCTGCGGAAGACGCACCTCACTTTAAGGAAGGGCCAGGCACCGAAATCCTGCTGTCATTCCTTACTTCTACCTATACGCGTTCGGCAGATTGATAGCAACCGAGCGGAGGAGCAAGCGCTTAAATTCACTGGAACGCAACGGACGTGTCGTTCTCAATGCAGGTGTACCACGGGCCGGAGCACGGCTGTGAAGTAGAAACCCAGGGGGTTGTCATAGTAGTAACAAGAAAGCCCAAGAGAGGCCGGCAGAGTCGGGGTGCAGGAAGAGAGTATTTTTTGCCGAAAGTGGGCAAACGCGGATTCGACCAAAAGTGCGTTTTGCATTAAGTAGTGTTGTTTGAGAGATATACGAGGATGTGCGATGTGGCGCAAATGAGGGGATTCCGGAGTTTTTTGTAAACCGCACCGCTTCTTGTCGGGTAAGCCATTTATTTTCATATCGATACCTTGGTTTTTATGGAGCGAATCCGGGGTTGTTTTTGGCGTGTTTTGGGGCGCCGGACAGAGGCAAGGCGCGGAAGCCCAATAATGACGCGGGGATTGGGCATGCACTGAAAATCTGAGTGAACAAGTCAGGGGGTTGTATTCGCGATTGAGCCGTCACTCGCCAACAAGGTGGTAATATACTTGACGCACATCAATCGTGAAGGGGAGAATGCGTCATGCCGAAAATTCCAGAGCGATTTAAATATTTGCTCACTTCGCTATGCACGGTCGTGGTTATCTTCGCGGTTGTTTGGTGGGCGTTTCGCCCTCCAGGGTGGCGACCTTACTTGCGGAGTATCCTCGAACGGGCGTTTACCTCGCTCACTTCCTTCTACGGCGCCAACGGTCCCGGCTGGATTCTTTCTGTTTTCGTCACTACGATCGGCGCATCAATCCTCACGCTCGTCCTCATGTTCTTGGTACGAGGACGACAAGCGATGAGGGACGGAGCGATTGGAACCGCCGTGATAGCCATCCTATGCATCGTCGGAGAAGTGTCGGTTGTCTGGGGGCCCCTGTACTTGCGCCACGTAGCCACCGTGACAGTCGAAGATCACCAGGGCCTACTTCGCAGCAATGAATCGCTGGCGGATCGGAATCGGGAGTTAAGCCAACCCAAACCGCAGATTGATTTAGGGACGAATGGGAAGGAGGTCCAAAGACTGAAAGATGAGCTTGCGGAATACAGAAAGGCACAATCTCCTAATGTAAGGACATTTCCTGTCTCTCGCGACATCAGACCTGGTACTCCGAAGATGGAGTACGTTCTAACGACAGGGGTAATCCGTGCCAACGTTGACTTGGATGTAAATTGCGATTTTCACATACTGGAAGTGATGATTATGCCAATGACTACAAGCGGCGGAAGCTCCGGAACTTTTGACGGAAGGCAACTTTCACTCACCCGGTATCGAGCATCCATGCTGTCTCCTGCATGGGGACCATCTACGCCGTTATGGGTGACGGTTCTCTTCGCTCCACCCGTAGACCATATGCCGAATTGCTCTATCGCTCCGGAGTGAAAGGGAACACATATGAAGTCCGAATATCGCAAGGGTGCAGAGGCTCGAAAGAACTTCGAGGAAACCATGACGAAGCTTTTTCGCGCTCCGAAATCATCAGTAGAAAAGCCGAAGCCTAAAAAGGCTTCGGCGGTGAACCGAGGTCGCGAGAAGTGATGCGCCCACCGCGATGCCACCGTTTGAGCCGGGTGTCAGGCCGCTCCTTGCCCCGTCAGTTGCGTGTATGTGAGGTGACGGCCCACCATCTGCGAAATGGCGAGAGGTGAAGCGGTCCTGACGTGCATGTTCTTGACGCGACCACCGACGAACGTTTCATCCACTTCGTCGGGGCCGCCTCCATCGCCGCCCATCTTCATAACCGAACCATCCTTCATGGCCTCACGGATGCGGTGAAGCATGAACCATGCCGTCTTCTGAGTGACACCGATAGCGCGGTGGAGTTCATAGCTGCTGATGCCGCTCTTGGCGTTGCAGATCAGCCAAACCGCCGTCATCCACTTGTCCAGTCCAAGCGCGGAATCCTCGAAAATGGTCCCAACCTTGACCGTAAATTGCTTCTTGCAGCCGTTGCAGAACCAAAGCCTGCGCGTGCTCACAAACGAATTGCTTTCCGAACCGCAACGAGGGCAGGACGCCTTACCGTCGGGCCAACGCAGAAACTTAGCGTATTCAAAAGCGCGGTCTGCATCAGCTAAGTAAGTTATTGCCTGCTGGAGAGTTACGGGCTTGTTCATCTTCCGCACCTTCTATCCAAAGATAGAATATCGCTATTGAATTTATGCGTCACGTATGTTATTACCTCGACCATTTACTACCGACGCCTCGAATTCACCGGGGCACAGCCGCATGACCGGAGCTCGTTTTCGCGCACCATTCGACGCAGCCCACGCAGAGATTGAAATGAGCGTCAATTTCGTTTCGCCGGGGTATCTTCGCGCATTCGGGCTTTCGTTGATCGCCGGCCGGTGGTTTCCTGAACAACCGGTTGCCTCCGGGTGCCGCCGGGTGGGTGTCATCAACCAGGAGGCCGCGGACTTATATTTCGGCGGTGGAGCGCTGAGCGCCGTATTGATCGATAGAAGCGGCGTGCGCACCGAGATTATAGGAATAGTCGGGTCTCAGCAGATGGGCACCTTTGAACAACATGCTGAACCTACGATCTACTTTCCGATGGGGCAGGAAGATCCAAGCGGCAGGACGCTGCTGATTCCATCGTCCACGTGGAACCAGCAGACGATGGATCAACTGCGGGCCAAGATAAAATCCGTTCCTGGAAATGATGGGCGTTCCCCGCAGATCGCGACACTGGATACGCGGTTGATGGAATCCGGGTTTGCTCCGCTGCGCATCGCAAGCCTTATCTTTGGAACCTCGACGCTGACCGCGCTTGTCCTAAGCATTTTCGGCCTGCTCAGTATTCAGAGTGATACCGAACGACAGCGTCGACGGGAACTGGCGGTTCGCATCGCGCTGGGAGCGCAACGGCACCATATTTTCTTCATGACGATCAAGGGAATTGGTCAACTCGCCCTGGCGGGCATCCTGATGGGCACACTTGTGTCCGCCGCCGCCCTGCGGACATTCGCGAAGGATCTGTCAGGAATCGGCTCACCGCCATTCCAGGTGTGGCTTCTGGCGCCGATTCTAACCATGCTGATGCTGATCATGACCGCGACTGTTGCCGGTTATCGAGCCCTGTACGGCGAACCCCAACGAGTGATGCGCGAAGACGGATGAACCCATGGGAGGAAGTGGTCACGCAGGAGAAGGCTTGAACGTCCTGTCTTCGACTTTCCCAGGGCAAAAGAATTGGCGGGTGAACTTTGGGTTCACCCGCCATATCCTGCAACAACCATCCATTACATCCCGAAGAGTTCAGAGGGGAAAGGGGAATCAGGGACGTTTGCGATCGGTTACATCACGATCGGTGACGACGTCGCGCTCGACCACAACATCGCGGTCGCCCTTGGTTGCATCGTGGGCGGCATCTTTCACATTGCCCCAAGCCTTTTCGACTTTGCCCTTGACCTGCTGCGCCGCGCCGTCAGCCTGCGTGCTTGTATCGCCGGTCCACTCGCCAACCTGCCGCTTGGCGCGACCGGCAGCATCATCAATCGTACCCTTCACTGTGTCCTTGTTCATGGATCCACCTCCGTGGAATGACCTATCTAACTTGTGAGGTCTTACGTACGGGAAGCATGCCGGCCGACTTACCCGAGCCCGGCATGGTTATAAGTGCCGATTACTCGCACCACTTAGAATTCAAGCGGCGCAGGACGCCGAAAGCGTGACAAACATTTAAAGGTTGGTGCCAGAGGTCGGGGTTTAGACGACGGGCCTTCTGCCAGAAATCAACTGAAGAATCAGAACCACAACCGCCGCCACCAGCAACAGGTGGATGAAACCACCCAACGTGTAACTGCTCACCAGTCCTACCAGCCATAGAACCAGGAGGATCACAAAGATCGTCCAAAGCATTTCTCAATCCCTCCCGAGGCCTGAACATCGTCTTGCCTCACCGACTTACTCGATAACAACACACGCTTGGACGCGGGGCCCTTGCGAGATGGTTGTTCGGGAAAGAAAGAGTTCCCAAAAATGGCTCCTGCATGGGGGGTTGCCTCGAATTCAGAAAGAGAAGGAACGCGATACGGCAGAGGGCGGCCAAGGCGCATCCAAGCATTCCTACGAGATTTAAGGCGCGGCCCTCATCCAGGGCATGCGGTACCGTTTTCCAACGCTGCGCAATGGTTGACTTAGTAAGTAAGTCGGCAAAGGAGACAAGATGCTTCTAATCATCATCCTGGTGATTTTGATCTTTGGATTTGGCTACGGCGGGTATCGTGCTGGTCCGGGGTTGGGCTATTACGGTGGCGGCGGACTCAGCCTGATCCTGGTGATCGTTCTGATTTTGTTGTTGCTGAAGGTGATCTGACGGTGTGAGGTCAACCTGGGGATGAAAGATTTGTGAGGCCCACCCTAGCGACAAAGACAGAAACGTCGCGAGGGTGGGGCACCCGAGCTTTGGTTATGTTGCGAAAGGGATGCGGGCTTAGTTAGGTTGGGGGACGCTCACTTAGCGCATCGCGATAAGTAGCCGGTCTTCAGTTTCGTTACGGGAGCGGGAACGCAGGGCCTAGTGTCAGGCACGACCTCCGTACACAAAAAAGACAAGTCTCTCCATCCCGGAGGGGCGGGCATCGAATGCTGGATTAATCGCCGACGGCCGTGTTCCGAGCCGAGGGGGATGTCGCGGCGCCGGTGGCGCGTATCTTCGCGAACTGGGCTTCAAGGACGTCGAGTTCCACGTCGCTCAATTTCTCAATATTCATCATGTGATCGCGGGCCTTATCGATGGCGCGAATGAGCTCGTCGAGCTTGAGGTTGATGGCGCGCGCGTCGCGGTTCTGGGTGTTCTGGATGAGAAAGACCATTAAGAAGGTAACGATGGTGGTGCCGGTGTTGATGACGAGCTGCCACGTGTCGGAGTAGCGGAACAAGGGGCCGGAGACGGCCCAGACGGCGATGATACAGCCGGCCCAGATAAATGCCCACTTGGATCCCAGCCAGAACGAAGCGAAACTGGCGAATCGTCCGAAGTGGTCGGGTGCAGTCGTGTCGCATTTAGCTTGCACATCTTTTTTGCTCATGGCGTTGCCCCTGCGACTTTAGATGCTGAAAGCCGGCGTCAGAAAGCCGGGGCGGACCATTTGCGGCCACAGGGCTTACGGTCTACCCGCCAGCGCGCGCAGAAACTGGCGGGGTTCCATGCGGTACTTGAATGCCTTGCGTCCATCGATGAAGACGACGGGCACCTCGTCGTTGAACTTTTGCCGCAAGGGGGAGTCGGCGTCAATGTCGACCTCGCGCCACTGGAATTGTGCCTTGCCCTCGAGCTGAGCCAGGGTCAGCTTGACGATGTCGCAGAGATGACACCCCTTGCGTGAATAGACGACGACGTCGTGCATAGGGGGATTGTAACGGGGCGGCGCGGGGCGGGTGCGGCACATCCAGCGGGAACAGCGATGCGATACACTTCAAAGCGTTGGAGGATAGCCGTCTTTGGGTGTGCGCGCGTGGGTTTGTGGGGCCTTGATCCTGGTAGTTTCTCTTCCGCAGAATGGCTGGGCTCAACAGGCTCCGCCGCAGCCTCCCGCGAAGCCGCAACCGGGCGGGATGGGCGGGGGCATCGCGGGCGGACTGGGCGCGGCGCCGGTGTACGACGCCGAGAAGCGGCCGATCACCGCGGGCGGATTCGTGGACAGCGGCCCGGTGGTGTTCCAGGATATTACCAAGGCAGCGGGGCTTTCCGGGTGGGTCCACAAGATGGGCGTTCCGGAAAAGAACTTCATTGTGGAGACGAATGGATCGGGGATCGGGCTGATCGATTTCGACAATGATGGCTGGCTCGACATCTACATGGTGAACGGGTCGACGTTCGACGCGCTGGATGGGAAGGAACAACCGCCGCACGCGGCCCTGTTTCGCAACAACCACGATGGGACGTTTACGGATGTGGCGGCCAAGGCGGGCGTGACCAACGACCGGTGGGGCTACGGGGTGAGCGTGGCCGACTATGACAACGATGGCTGGCCCGATATGTATGTCGGCAACTACGGCAAGAACCGGCTGTACCACAACAATCATGACGGCACGTTTACGGATGTGGCGGAAAAGGCGGGAGTGGCGCTGGGGAACTGGTCGCCGGGGTCGTCCTGGGGCGACTATGACGGCGACGGGCTGCTGGATTTGTATGTGACGGGGTATGTGCACTTCGATCGCGATAACCTGCCGATTGCGGGGACCAAGGCGGTGGGATATGCGAATTGCCAGTATCGCGGGGCGGCGGTCAACTGCGGGCCGCGCGGACTGCCGGGGGAGCCGGATCACTTATTTCATAACAACGGGGACGGCACGTTTACGGACGTGACGAAGAAGGCGGGAGTCGAAGACAAGGATCGCTATTACGGCTTCACCGTGATTTTTGTGGACATCAATGGAGACGGCAAGCCGGACCTGGTGGTGGGGAACGATTCGGAGCCGAATTACCTGTACATCAACAAGGGCGACGGGACATTTGACGATCAGAGTTATGTGTCGGGGTTCGCGCTGAATAAAGACGGGCGCGAGATTGCGTCGATGGGCATTGCGGCGGGCGACTATGAGAACAGCGGGCTGATGGATTTCTTCGTCACGGACTTTGGCGATGACTACAAGGTGCTGTACCACAACGATGGGGACGCGAGCTTTACCGATGTGAGTTACAAGGCGGGGATCGCGCAGACCACGATTCCGTTTGTGGGATGGGGCGACGGGTTTCTGGATTACGACAATGATGGATGGCTGGACTTGTTCGCGGCCAACGGGCATGTGTATCCGCAGGTGGACCAGCATGACTGGGGCACGACGTTTGCGGAGAGGCCGCTACTGTTTCACAACGTGCCTGCGCCGACAGCGGCGGGCGCGAAGGCTGCCAACAAGGAGCGGCGGTTTGACTATGTGGCGCCGGTGAGGGGAACGGGGCTGGCGGTGGTGATTCCAGCGCGCGGGGCGGCGTTCGGAGATTTGTTCAACGACGGCAAGATCGACGTGGTGTTGAATCCCGTGGACGGTCCGCCGGTCTTGTTGCGGAATGTGAATCCGGATCATCATCACTGGGTGGAGATGAAGCTGGAGGGCGCGGGGAAGAGTACGCGGGACGCCACGTGCGCGACGGTGTATCTGAAGGCCAACGGGATGCGGATGCGGCAGGATGTGCTGTCGAGCGGTAGTTATATTTCGGCCAACGACCGGCGGCCGCATTTTGGTTTGGGGGACGCGACGGATGCGGGAACGGCGGAGATTCACTGGCCATCAGGCAAGGTGACGAATGTGAAGCTGCCGGCGGTGGACCGGATTTATACGATACGCGAGGGAGCGGGGATTACGGGGGCGCTTTGCGGGGGGAGAGAGTGCGCGGATGCGGCTCCGGCAAAGGCGGGGAAGTAGATGGGGACGGGGCGGGAGAGCGCGGTGGTTTCCCACCCTTTTCACAGAAGGAAGTGAAAAGGATGGGGCACGGGGGGTTCGTGGAAATCCGCAGGCTGGCGCTGGCGCTGGCGATGGCCTCCGGCAGTTTGATTGTGACGCAAGGTCTGTCCGGCCAGGCAGGGCAAGCGGCGACGAGCGCGCAACCAACTTCCAAGCCGGTGACGCAGCAACAGAGCGGGATGGGCGGGATCTCGTCGGCGGGGACGTTTGCGCCGGTGTACGATGCGGAGAAGCGTCCGATCACGGCGGGCGGTTTTGTGGATCACGGCACGGTGGTGTTTGAAGACGCGACTAAGGCGTCGGGACTGGCATCGTGGCAGCACGTGATGGGGACGAAACAGAAGAAGTACATTCTCGAGACGGATGGTTCGGGAGTGGGACTGATCGACTATGACAAGGATGGATGGCTGGATATCTATCTTGTGAATGGTTCGACCTATGACGCGCTGAGCGGCAGGAAGACGCCTCCGCATGCGGCGCTGTTTCACAACAATCACGACGGGACTTTTACGGATGTCGCAGCGAAGGCGGGCGTGACCAACGACCGCTGGGGCTTTGGCGTGGCGATCGCCGACTATGACAACGATGGCTGGCCGGATATCTTCGTGTGTAATTTCGGCAAGAACCGCCTGTATCACAACAATCACAACGGAACCTTCACGGACGTGGGGGAGCAAGCCGGAGTGACGCTGGGCAACTGGTCGGATGGCGCGACGTGGGGCGACTACGACGGGGACGGGCGGCTGGATTTGTTTGTCTCGGGCTATGTGCACTACGACCTGGCGCATGAGCCGACACCGACGGACGGCACGGTAGCGCTGGCATTTTGCCAGTTACACGGAGTGCCGGTGATGTGCGGGCCGCACGGGCTGCAGGGCGAGCCGGATCACCTGTTCCATAACAACGGCGATGGGACGTTTACGGATGTGAGCGAGAAGGCGGGGGTGGCGGACAAGACGGCCTACTACGGGTTTACGTCGATCTTTGTGGATGTGAACAACGACGGCAAGGTGGACTTATTAGTCGCGAATGATTCGGAGCCGAACTTTTTATATATCAATAAGGGCGATGGAACCTTTGAGGATTTGAGTTATGTTTCGGGGTTCGCGCTGAATAAAGACGGGCGGGAGATTGCGTCAATGGGGCTGGCCGTCGGCGACTACATGAACAACGGGCTGGTGGACTTGCTGGTGACGGATTTCTCCGACGACTTCAAGGCGCTTTATCACAATGACGGCGAGGCGAGCTTTACCGATGTGGCGGACCAGGCGGGGATTTCGCAGGCGGCGATTCCGTTTGTGGGGTGGGGCGACGGGTTTCTGGATTTCGACAACGATGGCTGGAAAGACCTGATGATGATCAACGGGCACGTGTATCCGGAAGTGGATGAGCACGACTGGGGCACGACGTTTGCGGAGCGGCCGCTGCTGTTTCGCAATACCAGAGATGGGAAGTTTGAATACGTTCCGCCGGTGAAGGGATCGGGGCTGGCGGTTTTGACTTCGGGACGGGGGGCGGCGTTCGGGGACTTATTCAATAACGGCAAGATCGACGTAGTGATCAGCCCCATCGACGGGCCGCCGGTGCTGCTGAAGAACGTGAATCCGGATCATCATCACTGGGTGGAACTGAAGCTGGTTGGGGGCGAAAAGAGTCCGCGCGATGCCGTGGGAGCGACGGTGTATCTGAATGCGAATGGTATCCGCCTGCGAGAGGATGTAATGAGCGGGGGAAGCTACATCTCCTCGAACGACCAGCGTCCGCACTTCGGGCTGGACGATGCAACCGATGCGGGTACGGCGGAGATTCATTGGCCTTCGGGTGCGTTGGAAAAGGTGAAGCTGCCGGGAGTGGATCGGATTTTCACGATCACCGAGGGAAAAGGAATTACGGGTGTGCTGTGCGAGAAGCAGCCGTGCTTGACGAAGACGCACACCGTGAAAGCTCACAAGCCGTAAGCAATCCATAGCAGGAATTGGCCGGCATCGGCGGGTGGATTCTGCTGCGCCTGGAATGAATCCACCCGGCATGCGCGTCCGGTTGCTGTCGCCGGAGATTCCGGGCTAAAACACGCCTGCCAGAATGCTTTCGGAGCGGTGCGCGGAGATGTGCTTGACGCCGCTCTGGGCAAGCACCGCCGGAGATAACGTGAAAACCGGGCAATGCGAGTGGGCCAAAACTTTATAGACGACGCCATGACGGGTAATCGCGGCGAAGGCGGAGGCGCCGTGTGCGCCGAGGACGACGAGGTCGGCCTGCTG
>DASXHC010000037.1:0-3400 GCA_036488735.1 Occallatibacter sp. | reverse complement strand
TCGCATCCGGTGACGCGGGGATTTTTGTGCGGGAAGGTGGCGAAGTATCTGGACCGGGTGTATTCGCCGGATCGGCTGCTGTATCCGATGCGGCGCAAGGCTGGTGTGCCGAAGGGGCCGCTGGCGCAAGGGCGCGAGGCTGGGGCGTTTGAGCGGATCTCGTGGGATGAGGCTCTGGACGAGGTTGCGGCGAGACTGAAGAAGATTGCGGCGGAGTTTGGGCCGGAGAGCGTGCTGCCGTACAGCTATGCCGGGACGATCGGGAAGCTGGGGTATGGGTCGATGGATCGGCGGTTCTTTCACCGGCTGGGCGCTTCGCAGCTGGACCGGACGATCTGTTCGACCGCGGGCGGGGCGGCGCTGCTCAGCGTGTATGGAGTGAAGCTGGGTACGTCGCCACAGGATTTTGCGCATGCTGGACTGATCATTGCCTGGGGCGCGAACGTGCATGGGAACAACGTGCATCTGTGGCCCTTCATCGAGGAGGCGCGGCGTAACGGCGCGAAGCTGGTCGTGATCGATCCATACCGGACGCGCACGGCGGCGTTGGCCGATGAGCATCTGGCGATCAACCCCGGGACCGATGCCGCGCTGGCGCTTGGGATGATGCATGTGATTCTCAATATGGGGCTGGAGGATCGGGAGTACATCGCGCGGTGTACGACGGGGTTCGACGAGCTGAAGGCGCATGCGCTGGGCTCGGAGTATTCGCTGGAGAAGGTCGCGGCCGCTACGGGGATCTCTTCTGAGATCATTGTGCAGTTAGCGCAGGCTTATGCGATGGCGGGGCGCGAGGGTCAGAGCGGTCCTGCGGTGATCCGTCTGAACTATGGAATTCAGAGGAGTGAAAACGGTGGCACTGCGGCGCGTGCGGTTTGCATGCTGCCGCTTTTGACTGGGGCATGGAGGTACAAGGGTGGCGGGCTGCAGCTTTCTACTTCGGGATCGTTTCCGTTCAATGACAAGGCGCTGCAGATGCCGGAGTTGATGCAAGCGAGTCCGCTAGGGCGGGCGGCGCGGGTGGTGAATATGAGTCTGCTGGGACAGGCGTTGACTTCGCTGGGCAATAAGGCTGGCGACGGGCCTCCGGTGAAGGCGTTGTTTGTCTATAACTCGAATCCGGCGGCGATTGCTCCGAACCAGAACGATGTGTTGCGCGGGATGCGGCGGGAGGATCTGTTTACCGTTGTGCATGAGCAGTTCTTCACCGATACGGCCGATTATGCGGATGTGCTGCTGCCGGCGCCGACGTTTTTTGAGGTGAAGGATGTGCAGGGGGCGTATGGGCATCTGTTCACGCAGGTGAGCGAACGGGCGATTGCGCCGCTGGGCGAGGCGAAGAGTAATGTTGCGCTGTTTGGCGAGTTGGGGCGGCGGATGGGGTTTGAAGAGGCTTGCTTTGACGATCGCGACGATGCGCTGATCGATCAGGCGCTCAAGACGAACGATCCCTGGTTTGCCGGGATCACGCGGGAGCGGCTGGAGCGAGAGGGGCATGTTCCGTTGCAGCTGCCGGTGAATGCAGACGGGGATGTGTTGCCGTTCAGTGCGGCGGAGTGGTTCAGGACGCCGAGTGGCCGGGGCGAGCTGGTGCCGGTGCCTGTGTTTACGGCTCCTGCGGAGTCGCGGGCTCATGCAGCGGAGGGGGCGTATCCGCTGGAGTTTCTGCCTCGCAAAGCGGATAACTACATGAATTCGACGTTTGCGAATCTTCCGCAGCATCAGCGGATGGAGGCACGGACGGCGGGTGTGCTGGAGATGCATGGAACCGATGCGGCGGCGCGGGCGATCATGACCGGGGATGAGGTTGAGGTGTTCAACGGCCGGGGCAGCGTCGCGTTGAAGGCATTGGTGAATACGCAGGTTTCGGCGGGAGTGGTAGCTGCGCGGCTGGACTGGAACAAGTTGTCGGTTGGCGGAGCGAATGTGAATGCGCTGACCTCGGAGACGCTGACCGATCTTGGCGGCGGGCCTACGTTTTACTCGACGCTGGTGGAAGTGAGGAAGGTATGCAGATAGCGACACGATTACGCGAAGAGGACAAAATGGACGCTGTGCTGCCTGGGCTGAAGGAAATAGAGAGTGCCGCGCGGCTGATTTATCAGACGATGCCGGCTACGCCGCAATACAGCTGGCCGCTGATCAATGCGCGAGCCGGCGCCGAGGTCTGGGTGAAGCATGAGAACCATACGCAGGTAGGGGCATTCAAGGTTCGGGGCGGGCTCGTCTATATGGACTGGCTGCGGCGCGAGCATCCGGAGGTGAAGACGGTAGTCTCGGCTACGCGGGGGAACCATGGGCAGTCGATGGCGTTTGCGGCGGCGCAGTATGGCATTCGCGTGGTGATTGTGGTGCCGTTCGGCAACAGCGCAGAGAAGAACCGGGCAATGCAGGCGCTGGGCGCGGAGCTGGTGGAGTTTGGCGAAGACTTTCAGGCGGCGAGCGAGCATGCCGAGCGTCTGGAGAGGGAGAACGGTTGGCACCGGGTGCCGAGCTTCGACCTGCGGCTGGTGAACGGCGTGGCGACGTATGCGCTGGAGTTGTTTTCGGCTTGCCAGGCGCTCGAGACGATCTACGTGCCGATCGGCATGGGCTCGGGGACGTGCGGGACGATTGCAGCGCGCAATGCTCTGGGGCTGGCGACGAAGGTGGTGGGGGTGGTGTCGAGCCATGCGCCGGCGTATGCGTTGTCGTTTGCGGCCGGCGAGGTGAGGGAGCATGAAACGACGACGGCAATCGCGGACGGAGTGGCTTGCCGGAAGCCGGATGCTGTGGCGTTGGAGATCATTCGCGCGGGAATGGATCGCGTCGTGATGGTCGATGACGATGAGGTGAAAGATGCGATGCGGGCGTATTTCGTGGATACCCATAATGTGGCTGAGGGGGCGGGTGCAGTCGGGTTGGCCGGGTTGCTGAAGGACCGGGCGAATGGAGGTCAACGAGTAGGGACCGTGCTGACCGGCGGCAATGTGAACAGCGATATGTTTGCTGAAGTGCTGCGTGAAAGCCGCGTTGCCTCGCTTGCCTGAAGTGTCGAGATAGAGGCGCGAATGTATGCTGCGGGTTTCCAATGCGCGGGGTGCGGGGAGTGGATTGAGACCACTGTGGATGAGTCCGCTGGGTCGAAGCAGCAGTATGTCGAGGATTGCCAGGTGTGCTGCAAGCCGAATGTGTTAACGGTGCGGTGGGATGGGTCGGCCCGGGAGTTTACGATTGCAGCAGAGCTGGAGAGTTAGGCGAGGCAGAGATGCCTTTGTCCCTGCGCTTCGTCCAAAATAGAACGAAGCTGAATTCACGCGGGTTAGACGCAGGTTGGTCCGACCTGAACCTGGGGACGAACTCGCTAACGGCTGGCCGCTCCCATATAATCAGGACTTCGCTTGATGTGCTGGCGGAGCGT
>DASXHC010000009.1:0-81446 GCA_036488735.1 Occallatibacter sp. | reverse complement strand
GCGCTGCGAGACCATATACTCGCGGCAACGAGCGGGATCGGCAAAGAATATGACGGCTTCCTGAAGGGTCCGAGGCTGTTTGATCGCTTTCATGGTTCAAATGTACGCGGCTCGGTAAGAGTTGTCAAGTATATTATTGCCATCGCATCTCATTGCAAACAATGATCTTACAGGTTACGACAACGCGCAATTTCGATTGCCGTAAACGAAAAACGCGTTTTTGCCTGCTTTCCAAAAACCACATAACCAATTTAAAATCAGGCAATTACGATCAAAGTGACCATTTCGCCAAAACCGCGCTTGGCCCACTTTGGCCAAAATAGCTCGATTCCAGACTCGAGTTTTTTCAGCTTCGCTTTGGGCGCCAATGTTACTACATTGACAACCCTCTCGAAGCCGCGCAATTCTTCAATCATCACCGCAACTTAATCGCGCGTAGGTTGTTCTAATAGGTGGAAGCCGGATGAGGACAAATCCCGCCGGCACGTGCTGAGGTTCCAGTCCAGACAGCAGGACAGCGCAGCACGAGGAGGAACACAATGAAGAGTTTGCGCCTGGTTCTATTGGCAATGCTTCTGATCGCGCCGTTTGCATTGGCTGCTAACGCTCAAGTGGCCGTCGGCATTGGCGTTGGCCCGGCCGTGGTTGCCGCGCCCGTGGCTTACGGCCCCCCGGTTTGCGAATACGGATATTACAGCTACTCCCCCTATGATTGCGCGCCCTACGGGTACTACGGGCCCGAATGGTTCAGCGGCGGCATCTTCATCGGCGCCGGTCCCTGGTACCACTGGGGTTGGGGTAGAGGATGGGGCGGCTACGGCTATCGCGGCGGCTATGGATACCGTGGCGGCTATGGATACCGTGGTGGATGGGGCGGCGTTCGCCCAGGATATGGCGGCGGATATCGCGGTGGCTATGCTGGCCATGTTGGCGGATACGCAGGTGGCGGCCACGTTGGTGGATACGCAGGCGGTGGCCATGTTGGCGGGTTTGCCGGCGGGCACGGTGGTGGCGGCGGATTCCACGGCGGTGGCGGGGGCCATCGGTAAGTTGCAATAGCAAGCTTGAGAACTTGAGAAAAGCCCGGCTGCTTCGGCAGTCGGGCTTTTTCTATTGCTAGCGAACCAATTTTAACCGCGGGTTGGTGCCGGCAAGAATAGCGAGCCGATCGGCGATGCGTTCCGCGGCATCGGGGTGGGCCTGGGTTCGAGCGCATGCTGACATTTTTGTCAGTGTCTCGGGTTCACGCAGCATGGTCGTCAATGCATCGAGCAATTTATTGGGCGTCTGAAGGTCAAGTTCGTCGAGCATCTGGGCTGCTCCGGCTGCAACCATGACTTCGGCATTGCGTTTCTGGTGATTGTCAGCGGCGGCAGCAAAGGGAATAAGCAACGCAGGTTTGCCCGCGGCTGCGAGTTCAGCCACTGTTGAAGCGCCGCTCCGCGCCATCACCAGGGATGCTTGCGCGAAGCGCGCCGGCATGTCATTCAGAAATGCCCGCACTGCCCATCGCGCGGGATCTGCGCCCGATGCTTCATAGGCAGCTTGGGTCGCATCCAGATGACGCACCCCGCTTTGATGAAGGAGCGTCAAGCCAGGGATTGCCGCGAGTAACTCAGAAACAATTCTGGGCATGGTCTGATTGAAGAGACGTGCGCCTTGCGAGCCTCCGAAGACCAGCAAATGCGGCGGCCCGGGCAGAGATGGAACGATGTTGAAGAACTCGGGACGAACGGGAATACCGGTGACTTCAGGATTATGAAACCATTCCGCGGCGGCGGGAAAGTTGACCGCGGCGGCCTGCACGCGCTTTCCCACCATGCGATTGGCGAGACCGGGCATGGCGTTGGGTTCAAAGGCCAGTGCCGGCACCCCGGAAAGAATGGCCGCCGCCATTCCCGGACCCGATGCATAGCCTCCCACGCCGAATACAACATTCGGATGGAACTCCCGAATGAGGCGGCGGCAGGCCATGACGCTGCGTGGCAGGTCGATCATGGTGCGCATACGACGGACAATGGAGACATTCTTGAGGGGTCCCACGTCGATGAGGCGCAAGCGGAATCCGGCTTCGGGGACTAGACGGATCTCCATTCCCCGCGCGGTGCCGACAAAGAGCACCTCTGCACTGTGGCGCGCGACAAGTTCACGAGCCACTGCCAGAGCGGGAATGATGTGACCGCCAGTTCCTCCTCCAACGATGAGAACGCGCAGGTCAGACAAGCAGTGAGTCCTTTCTCAAGACTATTGTCCCATTCGCGTGAGGTTGATGCGAGGATCTAAAGCGACCGCAAGAACAACGGCAGATCCTCGACTGCGCAGGGGACGACACGTGGGCAGGATTGAAGCGAAGACACACCTTCAATCAACTTTTCGGGAGATGTTCAGGAGCACACCAATTCCGGTGAGAGTGAAGAAAAGGGATGTGCCGCCGGAGGAGATCAGCGGCAACGGAATCCCCTTGGTGGGCACCAAGGACAAGACCACGCTGATATTGAAGAATGCCTGAAGCAGAATGGCGATGGTGATGCCGAATGCGACGAAGCGCGCGAAGGGATCCTGCGAGCGGAACGCGACGCGCAGGCCGCGAATGCCGAAGATGACGAACAACACTACGATGGCGATGGCACCGATGAAGCCGAGTTCTTCGGCGATGTTGGCAAAGATAAAATCGGTGGAAGCCTCGGGAAGGTAGAAGAGCTTTTGCATTCCTTCCATGAACCCACGGCCGGTGAACCCGCCCGTGCCGACGGCGATCAAGGATTGGTTGATGTGAAAGCCCGCTCCCTGCGGGTCCGATTCGGGATGAAGGAAGACCAGCATACGCTGCCTGCGCCAGGAGACCCAGAACAACAGGATTGCCAACGGAGGGAGCGCCGCGGCGATGCCGGCGGCAAGATACTTCCACTCCATTCCGGCCAGCACCATCATCAGGGCAGTGACGCCGGCCAATACGAGCGCGGTTCCGAGATCGGGCTGCTTGACGATCAGAAGAATGAAGATCACGGGCATGAAGACCGCGCGCAGCAGGGTGTTTTTCCAGTCGCGCATTTCATCAAGCCGGGTGTGCAGAAACCATGCCAGAAAGAGTATGAGGACGGGCTTGGCAATCTCTGAAGGCTGAAAGGTGAAGAAGCCCCCGAAGCGAATCCAGCGGTGAGTATTGTGCGAATCGCGGAAGAAAAATACGGAGACGAGAAGAATGGTGGCAACGGAGAGGGCAGTGTAAATAAATCGCGGGGAGTTGTAGTGGGAGTAATCGATGCGCATGACGACGACCATGGACAGCACCCCGGCGAGGGCCCATAACGCCTGCTTGCCGACAAAGGTGTAGGGAGAGTGGTAGCGTTCCTGGGCCACCACCGCGGAGGCCGAGAACACCATCGCCAGCCCGATGCCGACCAGGAGCAGGGTGGTGAAGAAGATCCATTTATCGACGCCTACGCGTTTTGCCATACCTTCCAACCACGACGTTCGTGGACGAGTTCTTTGAAGACGCGGCCGCGATGTTCGTAACTTTCAAATTGATCGAAACTGGAACAAGCGGGCGCGAGGAGCACGATTTCGCCGGGGTGTGCGGCCGCAGCGGCAGTCGCGACGGCGTGGTCGAGCGTTTCGCAGGGGTGGATGGAAACTACGCCGCGCAGATGCGATTCAATTTTGGCCGCAGCCGATCCGATGGTGTAAACGGCTTTCACATGGGCGCGAATCAAGTCAGCCAGTTGCGTGTAATCGGAGTTCTTGTCCTTGCCGCCGAGGATGAGATGAATGCCGGAAGAGAATGCGGCGATGGCCTTGGCCGTGGCATCGACGTTGGTGGCTTTGGAATCGTTGTAGAACTCGATGCCGTTGATGGTGGCAACATACTCAAGGCGATGTTCGACGGCGCGGAAGTTTTCAACGGCACGGCGAATAACGGGGAAGGGCGCGCCCGCGAGCCGCGCGGCGCATACGGCGGCCAAAACGTTCTCGACATTGTGCTCGCCTTTGAGGGGAATGCCGCTGAGCGGCATGACGGTTTCAACGGGCGCATCGTTGGACGCGCGATAAACGATGTGGCCGGCCTCCGCCCACGCACCCTGGTTCACCGGATGCGCGAGCGAAAACCAGAAAACCCGGGCCTTGGAACGGTGGGCCGCGGCG
Organism: Occallatibacter sp.; assembly: GCA_036488735.1. Classification (GTDB taxonomy): domain Bacteria; phylum Acidobacteriota; class Terriglobia; order Terriglobales; family Acidobacteriaceae; genus Telmatobacter. The sequence continues at coordinate 77,303 of DASXHC010000009.1, read as the reverse complement.
GCTGCCCGCGCATTCCCGGCGTTCAGAACGACAAAGTCCTGTTCCTGTTGCGCGGCGAAGATACGTTCCTTGGCCAGAGCGTAATTCTCGAACGTGCCATGGCGATCGAGATGGTCCGGCGTGATGTTCAGGATTACCGCGATGGCAGGATGGAATTGCTGCGTGCTCTCCAACTGGAAACTGGATACCTCGAGCACCGACCAGGTCTCGTCTGTACTTTCATCGATGAGGGCGACGACAGGCACGCCGATGTTGCCGCCGACGAGGGTGGGCATCCCTGCTTCTTTAAGGATTTCGCCAACCAGCGAGGTGGTGGTGGTTTTGCCGTTGGAACCAGTGATCGCGAGGGTCTTGCCCTTCAGAAAGCGTGCGGCAAGTTCGAGTTCCCCGATGACGGGCAGGCCGAAGTTGCGCACCTGGGCGAGTTCCGGGGTATCCAGTGGAACGCCGGGGCTGACGACGATCAAATCCTGGCGGCGAAATGTCAGCAAGCCATGGCCGCCGGCCTCGACGTTGATGCCTTCGTCGAGCAGGGCGGGAATGTCATTGGCCAGCGCCTCGGCGCTGCGGATATCGGAGACGGTTACCTGGGCGCCGCGCCGGCGCAAAAACAATGCCGCGGCCAGGCCGGATTTTCCCAGCCCGACAACCAAGACCTTTTTGCCTTTGAGTTCCATCATCGATCTACCTCAGGCCAGTGTGATCCGCGACTCCTCTATTCTGCACTGCAAGGGCGGTGCAAAATCCGGAGTCAGCGCAGTTTTAAGGTGGTGAGTGCAAACAGTGCAAACACCAGTGCGGCGATCCAGAAGCGGACGATCACCTTGGATTCACTCCAGCCCAGTTGTTCGAAATGGTGGTGAATCGGCGCCATCTTGAAGATACGCTTTTTGCGGAGTTTGTAGCTGCCCACCTGGAGCATGACGGAGATGGCTTCAATGATGAAGACGCCGCCGATGAAGGGGAGCAGCAATTCCTGGCGGATGACGATGGCGACAGTGCCGATGGCGCCGCCCAGGGCGAGCGAACCCACGTCGCCCATGAAGATCTCCGCCGGGTGCGCGTTATACCAGAGAAAACCGATGGATGCGCCGACCATGGAGCCGCAGAAGACGGTGAGTTCGCCGATGCGGTCCATGTGCTGGAGTTCGAGATAATCAGCGAAAACCATGTGCCCGCTGACATAGGTCAAAACAGCCAGAGCGGCCGCAGCGATGATGGTGCAGCCAATGGCGAGGCCATCGAGGCCGTCAGTGAGATTGACCGCGTTGGAGGAGCCCATGAGCACGAAGATGACAAACGCGATGAAGGGCACAAACATGAGCAGGCCGAGGTGGGGAATGGTGGCGGGCCAATAGTGCCAAAGCAGATCGGGCCGCCAGCTCTTGATGAACGGAACGGTCAATTGCGTCGAAAACATTTTGAATTGCTGAAGGACGACGAGGGCGATGGCGACCATGGCAGCCGCCAAACCCTGACCGAGCAACTTGGCACGGGCGGTGAGACCGAGGTTGCGCCGCTTGACCACCTTGATATAGTCGTCCGCAAAACCGATGGAACCGAAGGCAAGGGTGGAAAACACCGTAATCCACACGAAGGGGTTGGTGGGATCAGACCACAGGACCGTGGGCAAAAGAATGGCAATGACGATCAGCAGGCCGCCCATGGTGGGGGTACCCGATTTTTTCAGGTGAGACTGGGGGCCGTCTTCGCGAATGTATTGGCCGATCTGAAATTCACGCAATTTCTGAATGACATAGGGGCCGATGAACAGCGCAATGAGCAGCGCGGTGCCGGAAGCAAAAGCGGTACGAAACGTAAGATAGCGAAAGATACGGAATGGATGAAAGAACGGATAAAGCTTCTGATAGAGCAGCCAGTAAAGCAAGTGGCCTCCAAAGCCGGCATGAGGCGGGATTCATGATTGATTTTACAGGGCGAAACGTAAATGGCTGTTGACGGAAACGTCACTTATTCGCAGCTACTTGCCGCCTCAGTTCGGTTTCAAATGCCTGCTTGCGATCGGCGATGTAGAGTTTGTAGCCGTCGGGATCGATGAAGGCGTTGTGGTCTCCGTTTTTCCAGCGCGGGTATTTATCCTTCAAGCCGAAGTAGGCGCCGTGGGCTCCAAGAAAAATATCGCAGGGTAACGAGGACAGCACCTGAAATTGATGCCGGTAGTCGTCTGCGATTTGCGGATAGGTCTTGTTATTGATCAGTTTGTAGCCCGGGTTGACGTTGGGACTGCCGACGATGACGACGTGCAGGGTCTTGCCATTTTCGGTTTCGTCCATGGTCCAGGTGATGGTGCCCCTGGTGTGGCCGGCGGTTTTGTGCGCGGTGAGGACGGCGCCGCCCAGGGTCACTTGTTCGCCGTCATGAAGAATGCGATCGACGGTGGCCGGAGGAAACCACATATCCCTGGAGGCTGCGTAGTTGAAGTCGTTTTTGCCGCCGGACTGGACGACGGGCACGTCCGCATCCATCACGTAGTAACGGGCTCCGGTCATCTTTTGAATGAGCGCGCTGCCGGCGCAGTGATCGTAGTGTCCGTGGCTGATGAGAAGAATCTTGATGTCGCGGAAATGGAAGCCGAGGGCTTCAACGCTGTGCTGGATCAGCGGCGGCGACGACTCCAGGTTGCTGTTGATGAGAATGTGGCCTTGCGGCGTGGTGATGAGGTAGGCGGCAAGATCCTGACTGCCGACATAGAAGAGATTGCCGGCGATGCGGAAAGGCGGGAAGGGGCTGGTCCACGCGGGGTCGGTGGCGGCGCTTGCGGGCAGGGCGAAAGTGAGTGCCGCGACGAGCAGCAGGCAGACAAGTCGACGGCGATTCACGGGGCCTCCGGCGATGGGGCATGGGATTGGACAAACTCGAGTGCGCGTTCGAGATGGACGCCGCGGGAGCCCTTTACCAGGACAACGTCGCCGCGGCGCAGGTTTTGCCGGAGCCAGCGGCCGGCGGATTCGGCATCGGGAAGAAACAGCGAGGCAACGCCGGAGGCGCAGGCCGCGGCAGCGAGATGGGATGCGTTGCCGCGCACGCCGACGACCAGGTCAAGGCCGGCTTCGGCGGCGGCTTTGCCACATTCGGTGTGCATGGCGGGAGCGTGATTGCCGAGTTCGAGCATTTCCCCGGCGATGAGGATGCGGCGCGTGGCAGGCCGTGCGGCGAGAGTGCGGATCATGGAACGCAGGGCTTCCGGATTGGAGTTGTAACTATCGTTGAAGATAGTGGCGCCCGCGATCTCGAGGACTTCGCCACGCTTGTCACCTGCGCTAAGGGACGCGAGCGCCGCGGCGGCATCATCGACGCTGACTCCGGCTTCCCGCGCGACCGCAAGACCCGCCATGGCATTATGCGCGTTATGCGTGCCCAGCAGGTGGAGCAGAACGTCGGTGTCACGGCCAAGGGTGCGGAAATGGACCTGCAGGCCCTGTGCGTCTTCAGCGACGATGAGGATCTGTGGATCGGCGCACGGGCCTGAGCCGAAGTAAACGACGTTGCCGGCGAAGTCGCGGCCGAATTGCGAGACGTAAGGGTCGTCGCAGTTGAGAAAGGCGATACCGTTGGCGGGAAGAGCGGCGACGAGTTCGAACTTGGCACGTGCAATGCCAGCCTGGCCTTCGGCGAAGTTTTCTACGTGGGCCATGCCGACGTTGGTGACGACGCCCCAATCGGGTGCGGCAATGCGGGCGAGGGCAGCGATTTCGCCGAGGTGATTCATGCCCATTTCAACAACGGCGTATTCGTGTTCGGGCTCGAGGCGCAGAAGTTGGAGGGGTAGCCCGTAGGCGTTGTTGAGATTGCCGCGCGATTTGAGCACTTTGAATTTGGCGCCCAGGGCAGCGGCAATGGCATCCTTGGTGGTGGTCTTGCCGGCCGAACCAGTGACGGCCACGACGTGCCTGCCCCATCGACGACGCACGTGCGAGGCCAGCGACTGGAGGGCGATGAGCGGGTCTTCCGCGATAAGCAGCGGGACCGCCAGGGCGGCGTCGGGCAGCGTGGCCACGCGCGCGCGGGAGACAACGGCGGCGATGGCTCCGCGCTCCACGGCGCTCACGACGAAGTCATGACCATCGAAGCGTTCTCCACGCACGGCGAAGAACAGTTCGCCGGCGCTGACGGTCCGCGAGTCGATGGAGTAGCCTTGCGCGAGCAAGGCACCCGGATTCGGTACGCTGGTGGGCGCCTCCAGCACGGCGCCGGTTCCGACCGCTGCTTCGGCAAGACTCAGTTTCATGGCGTTTCCCCATAGCCCAGTTCCGCCAACTTGGACAGGGCGACTTCCGCATCATCGAACGGGATCGTGCGGTCAGCGAGAATCTGTTCTTTTTCGTGACCTTTGCCGGCCAGTAAAACCACGTCGTGCGGACGCGCTTCCTTTAACGCGATGGCAATGGCTTCGGCGCGATCGGGCTCGACGATGTAGCGTACGCTGGTTGCTTTGAGGGCGGGCTCGATTGCGGCGAGGATGGCGCGCGGATCTTCGGAGCGCGGGTTGTCGCTGGTGGCGACAACATAGTCGCTTCCTTCACCCGCGACCTGTCCCATCTTGGGACGCTTGGTGCGATCGCGGTCGCCGCCGCAACCAAAGAGGGTGAGGATGCGGCCGCCGGATTGCGAGGTCATCTGCCGCGCCAGGAGGATGAGATTGCGCAAGGCATCATCGGTGTGCGCGTAATCCACGATCACGGTGAAGGGCTGGCCGGCATCGACGGGTTGAAAGCGGCCCGGGACCGGTCTGAGCTGCGGTACGGATGCGACCAGTTGGTCGAACGAGATTCCGCGGGCGTGGGCCGCGGTGAAGGCGGCCAGCAGGTTGAGGATGTTCACTTCGCCGGCGAGGCGCGATGTGAGCTTGGCGGAGCCAGCGGGAGTTTCCAGTTCGATGACTGCGCCAGCGGGGGTAAGCGAGTGGCTGGCGGCACGCCAATCGCCCTGGCCGATTCCGTACATGCGAACTTCGGCGCCTGCCCGGCGAGCGGCTGCGGCAAGCTGCTTGGCCCGCTCATCGTTCGCGTTGATCACCGCAACGCGCGGTGCCGGATACACGGTGCCGTCGAAAAGGAGCCGCTTGGCTGCGAAGTACTTCTCCATGGTGCCGTGGTAGTCAAGGTGATCACGGGTGAGATTGGTGAAGACGGCCACGTCGAAGTTCACGCCGGCGGCGCGGCCCTGATCGAGCCCGTGGCTGGAGACCTCGGTGATGAGTTCGGTGGCGCCGAGCGCTGCGCCTTCGGCCATCAGTTCGAAGAGGTCGCGTGACTCGGGCGTGGTGTGGATCGACGGACGCACCTCGCCCGCAACGTGATATTCGATGGTGCCGACCAGCACGGTCTTACGGGCTGCTGCATTGAGAAGTGCCTCGATAAGAAAAGCCGTCGTGGTCTTGCCATTGGTGCCGGTGATGCCAGTGGCCGCAAGTTTGCGCTCGGGGTGAGCGAAGAAGGCGGAGGAGGCTTCAGCGAGTGCGCGGCGACCGTGCTCCACTTCAAGAACGGGCGTGCCCGCCTGATAGACGAGCAGATGATCAAACTTGGGCGCGGAGTCGGTGATGATGCCGAGAGCGCCGGCGGCAAGGGCCTTATCCACATAGCGATTGCCATCGGTGGAGCCGCCTTTCATGGCGACAAAGACCGAACCGGCTTTCACGTGGCGCGAATCGTATTCGATTCCGGAGATCGGCTGCGCGGAATCGCCGGAAGCGCCCACGGCCGTGATTTCGGCGATTAGTTCTTTCCAAAGCATGTCGTGATCGATTGTAAAAGGTTGGAGTGCGGCAGTCCGATGAGTTAACGAATGAATGATTTATCGCGCGCAGCGCACCACGATGCGCGTGCCGGGTTGAACCATGGTTCCGGCTGCGGGAGCCTGCTCGCGAACTGTGCCGCTGCCCATGACCTGCACCTCAAGACCCACGATGGCGGCCGTCTCGATGACCTTGCGCATGGGAAGGCCGATGAGCGATGGCACCTTGAGCTCATTTTCGGCGTTCATTACGACCGCGGTATCAGGCGATGAGGGCGCAGGAGGTGCCTGGCCAGGCTGCCGAGCAATAACCGCAGGGCTAGCAGCTTCCTTTGTGAGTGAGACGGGCGCCGTATGGGCGCGGGTCGCGTCTTCCTGCGGAGCGGGCGGCGGCTGGCGCAAAGGATCGTCGGCAGGCAGATCATTGACCGCCGCAAAAAGCGCGTTGACGTCGCCGGCATCTTGCTGCTCGTCTTCGTGGGCTGTTTTTTCCGGTTTGCCCGTCGTCTTGGCCGCGCGCAGTTCAATGTCGTGGGGCACTCCCAAATATTCAAGTACCTGCTGCGCGACATCGGCAAAGACCGGCGCGGAGACGGCGGCGCCATAGTAAGACGGACCTTTGGGCGTATCGATGATGACCGCAACCGAGATGACTGGATTGTTGACGGGAGCGATGCCTGCGAACGATGCCACGTGCATGGTTTTCGAATAGAGATGGGTATGCGGATCGACCTTCTGGGCGGTGCCGGTCTTGCCGCCGGAGGAGTAGCCATTCAGTTGCGCTCCCTTGCCGGTGCCGAAGAGCACTACGCCCTCCATCATCTTGCGCATCTGGGCGGAGGAGATCTCGGACATCACGCGGTGGGCTCCGGCGGGCAGCGGATTGGGCAATTCCCCGCCCGGCCGGAATGGCATAGGCAGCACCTGCGGTGCGGCGGACTTCTGGGAGGTCGCGGCAGGGACGATCGGAGGAGACATCAGTACGTGCGGAGGCAAATACACACCGCCGTTGGCGATGGTGGAGACCATCGACACCAGTTGCAGCGGAGTCACGCCGACTTCTTGACCAATCGCGATGGAACCGATGGAGGACGAGCCCCACTTGGCGGGGGCGCGCAACAGGCCACGGGTCTCACCGGGCAACTCCACGCCGGGACGGCTGCCGAAGCCGAAGTTGCGAATGTACTTATAAAAATTGTCGGAGCCCATTTTGAGGGCAAGCTTTACCGCGGCAACGTCGCTGGAGTGCTCGAGCGCCTCGTGCACGGGAATGACGCCGTAGTGCTCGCCCTTGTCGTCGTGGATGGTGCGGCCCGCAATGGTGATCTGGCCGCCCTGGCAATCGATCATGTCGTCGGGCCTGGTTACTCCCTGGTCGAGCGCAGCCGAGTATGTTACCAGTTTGAATGTCGATCCGGGCTCGTACACATCGCTGACAGCGTGGTTGCGCAGCAGGGCGGGCGTGGTGTGGCGAAAGAAATTGGGATTGAACGTGGGGCGAATCGCGAGAGCCAGGATCTGGCCGGTATGCACATCCTGCACCACCACCGTTCCGTTGTCGGCATGGGTCTTGTCCATCGCTCGGTCGAGCGCGCGCTCGGCAAGAAACTGAATATTGGAGTCGATGGTGAGGACCATGTTCTGGCCGGGCTGCGGCTCACTCTCAGTGGAACCGAGAACGCGGCGGCGCGCATCCATGGCGGTGAGCATACGTCCCGCAACACCGTGCAGCTGGGGTTCGAATTTCTGTTCCAGGCCGCCCAACCCGGTATCATCCACGCCCACATAACCCAGTACCTGGGCGGCAATTTCGTTGTCGGGATAGAAACGCTGAAACTCTTTCTGGAAGTAGATGCCTTTGAGGTTCAGCGCCTTCACTTTAGCCGCCGCCTCAGGAGAGACGCGGCGGGCGACCCAGGCAAAGCTGTGACCAGTATTGATGCGATTCGCGATTTGCTGTTCGGAGGTTTCGGTGTCTTCGGGATCGACGTGGACCGCCGCTGCCACGGCGCGGGCGACGGAATTCTTGTCGTCAATCTCGGTAGGGACGGCGTAGATGGAATCAGCCTGCACGGTCATGGCCAGTTCGTGCAGATTGCGATCAAAAAGAACGCCGCGGCGGGGAGCCACTTCGAATGTACGCTGCTGCTGCTTCTGCGCGCGGTCGACGAACTCCTGGTGGCGCATGATCTGAAGCCAGAAGAGACGGCCTGCGATGGCGCAGACCCAGCACAGGAAAAACAGGCAGATGATCCAGAAACGCGCCACCCGAAGCGGGATGGCGCGCGGCAAGATGCTGCGACTACGGTTGGCCCGGGCGGCTGCCTGCATGGCGAGTGAATCCCCAGAGGAGGGTTGGTTCTACTACTTCATTGTATGGGCGCCGGCGGTGTAACCTGCGCCAGCGACGGAGCACTGGTATCCGGGTGGGCACTAGGATGAACGACCTGTCCGGGCTGGGGTTCGGCCAATCCCAACTGGCGCGCCATGCCGTCGATGCGCATAGGTTGCGTGAGTTGAGCCTCGGCAAGGCGAAGCTGGCGGTTCTCTTCGCGTAATTGGTCGCGCATCTGCTTGGCCGATTCAACGCTGTAAGAACTCTCGATGGCGCTGAAGTGCTGCAAGCCGTAAATCATGATGAGCGAAAACAGAACCGTGACGGCAGCCGCGAAGACGCGCATCTCGCGGACGCGCACCGGGTCGGAAGCCTTCACGAGGCGAGAGTTGTCAAGGTGCTTGGCGAAGAAGAACTCCGGCGTGGGCACACCGCGGCGGCGCGCCTGTTGCTGCGCGAGGATCTCGGTGTTGCGTTCGGCCACGCGCGCGCTCAGGCTCCGGCCAGCTTCAAAGTAAGTTGTTGCGATTGCCGCCATTTCTGTCTCCTTAGCTGGTAGCTCCTAGCTTCGTTCTGCCTGCGTTTGCTTAATCAACTTTCAACTTCAGATGGTGCCGATCGTCTGTGCCTGGACCACCGATTGTTACTTCACTTGGAGCTCGCAGCTAAAAGCTAGAAGCTGGGAGCTGCTTCTTCGTTCTTTCCGCCGCTCGCATTTTGGCACTGCGAGAGCGCGGATTGCTTTCGGTCTCTTCATCCCCGGCCACTACCGGTTTCTTGGTAAGGACCGTCCAGGTTCCGTTGTGCGCCCCGTCGCGCAAACTGTCTTTGACGATGCGATCTTCCAGGGAATGAAAGCTGATGGCTACCAGTCGTCCGGAGGGCTTAAGCAACCTGGGTGCGGCCTCCAGCAGGGCCCGTATCTCATCCAATTCCTGATTCACGTGAATGCGGAGAGCTTGAAAGGTGCGCGTCGCGGGATGGATCCGATCCTGTTTCATTGCCGGGGCGGCTGAGGCGACAATCCGTGCAAGTTGCCCGGTTGTCGTCACCGGCCGCCCGCGAACAATGGCTCTGGCGATTCTCCGCGATCTCCTTTCCTCTCCGTATTCGTAAATGAGATTTGCAAGTTCGTGCTCGCTCATCTCATTCACCACTTGTTCGGCGGTCGGCGTGTAGCGCGTGGCTTCACTCGAATCCATGCGCATGTTCAACGGGCCGTCCGCCATAAAACTGAATCCCCTCGATGCTTCGTTCAACTGCATGCTGCTGACGCCGAAGTCGGCCAGCAATCCGTCAATCGAACCCGGCTTCACATGTAAAGGCGCGGCGCTGAACGCCTCGCCAATCAATGTGACTGTGGGCGCCTGGCTACCCAACTCCTCGCAGACCTGGTCAAGCTTTTCTTTGGCCAGCGTCATGGCTGCAGGATCGCGATCAAAGCCGATCAGCGTGCCATGCGGGCCTAGACGCTTGACCACTTCCGCCGCGTGCCCCGCCAAACCGAGCGTGCAATCGACCACCGTGCTTCCGGCGCGCACCTGGAGATACTCCATCGCTTCTGTCAAAAGAACCGGCACATGGCGTTCATTCGATCTCGTCATGCGCTCCCCCTGGGGGGCATTCCGATGCGGCCTACAGGCCGTATCCGCTCAATGAATCCAACATCTGCGGCGTAAGTTCGGTAGACTCAACGCTCTCCCGCAGACTCTTCAGACTTGTCACCCTCAAGAGGATGCCTTCGCCCGACACCTTGACTTCGCCGCTTAGGTCCGCCTTCGTGCGTAACTCGTCCGGAATCTGCATCCGGCCCTGCGGATCCATGTCGGCCCGGTCGCCATACAGGTCGTACCGCTTCAACAGCATCTTGCGGGCGGGGTCACTTTGCGGAATGGCAAAGATCTTTTTCTGCCGCTCCAGCCATTCCGGCATGGGATAAATTTCTGCGCTCTCCCCGTCCATACTGGTGATATAAAAGGCGCTGAAGCCTTTGCCGTACTTGCGTTCAATGAATGCCTTGAATTCAGCAGGCATTTTCAAGCGGCCCCGATCGTCCAGCTTGGTTTTCGGATTGCCGCTAAAACCGTATTTCAGATCGTCCCAAGCACCCGCGGAAGGAAGCGCCGCCTCATGGGAGGTTTCCTGTTCGTCGGGTTCCTGGTGGTCGGTCACGCTCTTTGTTGTCCTAACGGTTCGCTTTCCCGGTATGTCGACCCAATTTGGCCCATTTGGACCCTTGCAGACCCAGTATCCCCCAAATTGCCCGGCTACGATAGCGGGAAAACACCCGAACCTGTGCAGAAGTTTGTGGAATTAACTAAAGGATTTGAACGATGAGGGCGGGGATCGCTAGATATTGAAGCAACCAGGGAGAAGGACCACAACTAATGGTGTAGGTTTACTCTTTTGGTTCGAAATTAGGCCAACAGCCTTGCACAAAGTCGGAACTTGATATAAGGCGAATAAAAAGCGAATCGGGGTGATCAATGACCCGAAAGCACCCTGGATCTCCAGCTATCTTTTAAGGCTGCGTTGGCGGTCGATCACCAGTTTCAACAGATAGAGAAGAACCAGAACATTCACAATCAAGAGCGTTACCCGCGGCATGGTGGATCGGCGCAGGATCTCATGGATCTCCAGAGGCAGGAAGGATGCGGTGATGATCAGGGTCAGGTATTCCCCCCACGCCTTTTCAAGGTAGAGGCCGATGCCCTCCAGAATGCCGACGGCAGCGTAGCAGAAAGCGGCCAGTCCGATGCGCCGCAGCATGGGGTCATTCAACAGCGAAGCCCTGTCCAGGAGGAAGTCAACAAAGCGCGATTCCGTGTTGAAACGCAAGTCTTTCGCGATCTTCATCAGCACGTCGTCGATGTCCTGATGCAGCAGCCGCAGCGCGCCGACGCCGATGGCGACAAACAAAAGGGCCTGGAGCAGCTTGTAAGCCGCGATCAGGACAAGGCCTTTGTTGTGGTGGCGCGCCCGGGGCGCAGATTGCAATGAGGAACCTGTCATGATCTCCAACGGCTTGGCGCGGCCGCTCGTGCTTCATTTCATCTTACGTTAGGCATCGGATGTTGTCGCAGCATGGCCGTTGGTGCCGCCAAAGGGGCGACCGGACTTCGATCGCCCCTTGGCAGCGCATCCACAAATAGTGCAGAAGCATTACCATCAAAATGAATGGCGCAGCGTTTTGAGACAGAGCAATGGGTACCTTTTCCCATCGAACTGGTGTTCGCGTTCTTCGCGAATCCTTCCAATCTGCCGCACTTGATGCCTCCTGCGCTCAAGTCGCGGATTGAAGATGTGCGGATGCAACCGCCTCCGGCACGACCGCTGGCAGCTGATCCGACCCGCCGATTTCGGAGCGTTGCCGCGGGAGCGGGATCGGAGATTCTTATCAGCTTTCAGCCTTTGCGATGGGTGCCGCGGCGTTTGAGCTGGATGGCTCGCATTGCGGAATTCGAATGGAACCATCATTTCGTGGATGAGCAAGTGCATGGTCCATTCAAACGGTTTCGTCATCGGCATGGCGTCCAGCCGGAAGACCGCAACGATACGACGGGAACGCTGGTTTCGGATTCGATTGAATATACGTTGCCCGGGGGCGGGATGGGAGCGCTGGCCGGCGGCCTGCTGCGCTGGCAGTTGAGGAAGGCCTTCGCCTACCGGCAAAAACGCCTGATGGAAGTATTGGCCATTGCGTCGCGGCAGGCCGCACAGCGGTCATAAGGCAGTTGGTTCACTTCTTCAGCGTCAAGAGCCCTTCGCGATCGATGATGTTGCCCTCGACAATGAGCGTCGAGATGCGGCGTACATTCCAGATGCTCACCGTAGGATCGCCATCGAGAACGAGGATGTCGGCACGACGCCCCGGCGTAATCTGCCCCAGTTCATTCCAGTTGAATTGCGTCGCGTAGTTGTTGGTGGCGGCGGCGAGAGCCTCCCGTGCGGACAGACCCAGGCGCACCATCATCTCCAGTTCAGTGTGCATGGAGATGCCGCTCATGGTTCCCAGCACCGGGGCTCCGGATGCCGCCAGGTAGTGAGGATACGCAGCGAAGATCGTTTCGTTGATGTGCCACAAACGCAAAGCTGACTGGTCGGCTTTCTTTTGCAGGCCCTCCTGTATCCATCGCTGACCCAGTCCGGGCAAGTGGCGCGCCCAGGCGGGCAGGGGATAAAACATCTCTCCGGTGTCGCGATCGGAGGGACTGAACATGCGGGCGGGATCGAGGAGTGCGGCGGCGGGCTCTTTCCATAGATTGCGATGATCGGGCAGTTGCAGGTAGTAGAGGCTGAAGGTCGGCATCAGCGCCGCATGATGCCAGGCAAGGAAGTGGGCATAGGCACGCATGTGTGGGTCATTGGGCGGCAGATGCTCAGAGTAATCGTAAGCGGTGTTGGCAGCCGTTCCTTCCGGGTCTTCCACGAGGGGAACCTGCAGTTCATCGGGGACCACGCCGAGTTCGTAACGGCTCATGTGCAGCAGTGCATCCACACCGGCCTCAATGCCGACTTTGTATGGCGTGGAGACGAATTCGCCGTAGGTGATAATGCCGAGTTGATGAGCATGCGCAATGATCCATTGCGTATTGGCCGCGGTCAGGTTGTGGCCAAGCCATAAAACCCGCGTGCCCAGTTTGGCGGTGTCTGCGAGTTGCCGCGCGGTGTCATCCGGGCTCAACTCCATGACGCGTCCGGCTTCGCGCAGCTTCTCGGTCCAGCCTGGATGGCCGATGAGCAGACTCCAATCGTCGGTGGTACCGATGGAGTCGAGCAGATAGATGTGCGGGCTGGGATTGGCAGTGAGGTCGACGTGACCGCGGCGATTGTCGGAACTGGCGACCAGCGTAGTAACGCCCATGTAGAGATTGGCGTTGGCCTCACCCTGGCTGTTCATTCCCGCAAAGCCATCGACGAGGCCGGGAATAATAAATTTCCCGGTGCAATCGATGACGCGCGCGCCTTTGGGAACGGGGACGTTGGCGCGGGGGCCTACATCGGTGATGCGGCCGTTCTGCACAATGACGATAGAATCCGGCTGGTCTTTGGCAGAGCGTCCCCAGTCGGTGAGGTCAACGACGGTGCCGCCGGCGAGAACGAGTGGAACGGGCGCCTGCTGCTGCTGCGGCCAGGAAGGGACATTGGCGAACAAGATACCGATAACGCAGACCAGGAAGACACCAGAAAAACCAGCGCTCCTGCCTCTCTGCGGAATAGGGAAAAATGCAAAGTCGCTCTTTCTCGAGGAAAGAAGCGCATGAGTTCGCGTCTTCATCCAACTGCAAATGGAGAACTGCGTTCGTCGCATAGCGAAATCGGTCTGATGTGGATTGTCGCACAGACAATTGCGCCAGGAGTTTAACCTGGCCGTACGCCGCGGGACGTATGAGGCGCCCGGGCCGGTCAAACAGGCACCAGATTCATTGTGCGGCTTAGCTGGCAACAAGCGTTCGCCGTTGACGGTGAGTCAGTAAAGGCGCAACCTGCGCATGCGCGGCATCGACGGTGAGACCGTATTTGGCCCGCAAGTCCTCGATCTTGCCGTGTTCGATAAATTGATCGGGCCAGCCGATGCGTACAAGCGGAACGGCGCTGCCAATTTCTTCAAGCGCTTCAAGAACAGCGGAGCCAAACCCACCCATTTTCACGTGATCTTCAAACGTGACAAATGCGGCGACGCGGCGCGCGTAAGCCGCGATCATCTCGCGATCGAGCGGCTTTACAAAACGCGGATTGATGACTGCGGCGGAATAACCTTCGCGCTCCAGTTTAGCTGCGAGTTGCCAGGCCATGGATGTCATGGGACCTAATCCAAGAATGGCCACATCGGAACCATCCGCCAGTATCTCCGCCTTTCCGACTTCGAGAACGAGGGGTTCGGGCTTGCATTCGACACCGGCCACGGCGCCGCGGGGATAACGGATCGCACTGGGCCCGGGCAGGCTGATAGCCGTTTTCATCATGTCAGCAAGTTCGTCTTCGTCTTTAGGCGCCATCAAAACCATCTCCGGAATGCCGCGGAGATAGCTGATGTCGAACAGTCCGTGATGCGTGGGTCCATCGTCGCCGGAGAGTCCGGCACGATCCATGCAGAAGACCACGGGAAGCCGTTGCAAAGCCACGTCGTGGACGATGGGATCAAACGCGCGCTGCAGGAAGGTGGAGTAGATGGCACACACGGGCCGATAACCGCGCGTCGCCATGCCGGCCGCGAAGATGACCGCATGCTCTTCGGCAATACCCACATCAAAGTAGCGCTTGGGATGATGCGGCCGGAACAGATCGAGTCCAGTGCCATTGGGCATGGCGGCCGTGATGGCAACGACGCGTTCGTCTTCCGTGGCCAGTTTGACCAGAGTCTTGGCGAACACTTCGGAATAGCTCGGCTGGCCGGCGGGGTTGGTTTTGCCGGTTTCAGGATCGTACGGTCCCAGTCCGTGGAATTTCTTTTGCAGATCGAGAGCGGGTTGGAAACCGCGGCCCTTTTGCGTCAAGACATGGAGTAAAACAGGACGGTCGGCGGCCTTGAGAAATTTGAACGTTTCGATGAGTTGCGGCAGGTTGTGCCCGTCGATGGGGCCGAAGTATTCGAGCCCGAACTCTTCGAATAACATGGAAGGCCACAACATGCCCTTGGCGGCTTCTTCAGCACGGCGCATGACGTTGACTGCGGTCTTGCCGCCGATCTTCTGCACAATGCGCTTCGCGGAATCGTGCAGGGACTGGTAGTGCTCGTTGGTGACGATGCGATGGAAATAGCGCGCGATGGCGCCCACGTTGCGATCAATCGACCATTCGTTGTCGTTGAGGACAATGATGAGGCGCTTGGTCTGCTCCGCGATATTGTTGAGTGCTTCAAACGAAATGCCATTGGTAAAAGCGGCATCTCCGGCCACGGCGATGATGTTTTCATTGCCGCCGGCGAGATCGCGTGCGACCGCCATTCCCAACGCAGCCGAGAGCGCCGTGCCGGCGTGGCCCGCACCATAGCAGTCGTGCTCGCACTCGGTGCGCAGCATGAAGCCGTTCAGTCCGCCTGGCTGACGAATGGTTTCGAAACGCTCGCGCCGGCCGGTCAGGATCTTATGTGTGTACACCTGGTGGCTGACATCGAAAAGGAAACGGTCCTGCGGCGAGTTGAAGACATAGTGCATCGCCAAAGTGAGTTCGACCACGCCCAGGTTCGGACCGAGGTGCCCGCCGGTTTTCGACAGGCTCTGAATCAGGAAGGCTCGAATTTCTTCCGCGAGATCGGCAAGCTGAACAAAACTCAAGCCTTTAATATCTGCGGGGGATTGAATCGCTTCCAGCAATGCTCCCATTTATTCCCTCTCCCGGGATCGAAGCCGGGGACTCCAAGAAAAAAGCCCCGGCCTGCCGGGGACCCTCTAAACCGGGTTTGCCAACCTCCAGTATATATAAACCTAAACCGGGCCCCGGTTGCGGGCTGGATGATTAGACGGTGAGCAGCGAATTCAGGTTGGAGTCGATGGGCTGAAAAAGGCATTCTAGCCCAGGAACCTCAGGGCACCGCACGCGGGCCACCCGGGGAGGTTTGGAAAGATCAAATCAAAAGTTCACTGCTGCCGGCCTTTGACGCACCACAATCGCCGTTGCCGCCGACCGGTTGTAGGATGAGCGATAGACCTCATATTGAATTCGGGAGATGCAGTCATGTTTGTTCGATGGAAGCACGCCCTTTGCAGCATCGCCTTAGGCGCGTCCCTCGCCGGTGCTCCAGTTCAACATGCCTTGGGGCAGTCCCTGCAGCTTGGCGAACCCTCGTCTACTCCCAACCCGCTATCCGATCCGACCATCGACTCCGGGAAGATTTTGCTGTTTGACCTGGAAGCAAGGTTTGCCAAGGACGTTTTGGCACGCGGCGGCGCGGGTTTCGCTGCTTGGTTTGCGGAAGACGGCGTCGCCCTGGGAAACGGTGCTGCGCCGCTGATCGGGCGGGTTGCGATTGCCAAGTCAGCGGGCTGGTCGCCCAAGGTTTACCAACTCACGTGGACGCCCACGGCGGCGGTCATGGGTCCGTCCGGGGACATGGGGTACACCTGGGGACATTTTGAAGGCCACAGCAAAGATGCTAATGGCAATCCGGTGACCACAAGCGGCCGTTACATGACGATCTGGCGAAAGCAGGCGGATGGCACATGGAAAGTCGTTCTAGATGCCGGAAGCAACGAGCCGGCCGAGGGTGGCGATTGCTGCAAGCTTCCTGTGGGAGTTTAAAGGGATCTTGTTACCTTTTGGTGATATCTTCCCAGCGCGATTGGATCATCTTTCGCCGATTATTCGGCTTTAGCAGGATTGAATCGGAGTCAACTGCGACTAAATCCTTAGAAACCTTGGATCATAAGTAACCAATAACTGTGTTACGCAGATTCGTAAGTGGTTACTTTAGTCGCAGGTTCTTTTCCGGCTAGGTGCCCCCTTTGTGCAAGAGTCAAGTCCGCCCCGGATCCTGATACTTACAGTACGGCCCGCAGCGCGGGTTCAGGCGCCTTTGCGTGGAGAAAAGCATACTGAGCAGTGTGGGAATGATGGCGCGGTCAGAATTTGACGTTCTTGACCGCAACGCTGATCCTGCGCTCGACGAACTGACAGAGTTTACCGCGGTGCTGAGCGGCGCTGACTACGCGTATACCGGCTGGCTGGATTTCAATCGCCTGTGGTTCAAATCGAAATTTGGATTCATAGCCGCGGACCAGCCGCGCACTTCGACCGCCTGCCAGTTTGTGGTGGAAGAGGGAAAGCCTCTTCTTATCCGCGATGCCGCAACGGATTCCCGCTTTCCCCCCGGCGGAATCCAATTGCACGGCGCCAAGCTCTGCCGCTCCTATGCGGGCATGCCGCTGATTACTGCCAATCAACATATCGTTGGAACGATAGCAATTCTGGGCCGTAAACCAAACCTCTTCGACACCGAACACATGACGCTGCTGGAAGTGGTAAGCCGGCAGATTGTGACTCGGCTCGAGTTGTATACACGGATACGCGCACAGGAGCAGGCGCAGCGCGCGCGGCAGCGAACGGAGCGGGCCTTGGCGATGGAACGTTGTTTCGTCGCCGCCACGCTCGATTCCATTCCTGCCCTGGTGGTGGTGTTGGATACCGCGGGGCGCGTGGTGCGCTTCAATCATCCCTGCGAACAATTGACGGGCTTGAGCCCAACGGATTCTGCGGGCCGGCCATTTGTCGAAGATTTGCTTGAAGAAGAAGACCGGCACTGGGCTGCGACCAAGCTGCGCGAGGCTGCCACGGGGCAGGTCTCCGGTCCGCATGAAACCCCGTGGCGCATCGACGGTGGCTCAACACGCCAAGTGAGTTGGACCTTGCGTCCGCTGAAGGGGCCCAATGGCGAGATTCAATATTTGATTGTCAGCGGGCAGGACGTAACTGAGCAGCGCGAAGCAGAGCAGGCTCTGCTGTCGAGCGAGACACGCTACCGCGAGGTAGTGGAAAGCAGTCTCGGATTCGTATTTACATGCACGATGGAAGGCAGACTGACTTCTCTGAATTCCTTCACCGCCGAGACGCTGGGCTACCGCATGGAGGATCTGAGCGGACGGCCGGTGTCGGAATTGCTGGACTCGACGGGCGCAGTGCGGTTTCAGGATTGCCTGCGTACCCTGCAGACGCAGGAGGAGTGGCAGGGCGCATTGCCGGTGCGTCGCAGTGATGGAATTTACCGGCGCATCGCATTTCGCAGCCGCCGCATGGAGCTGCACGGCGAACGGGCTTTCGTTCTGATCCACGGCATGGACGTGACGGAGCAGCACGAAGCCGAGGAGGCGCTGCACCTGGCGACCCGACAGCGCGAGTTGATTCTGGAGTCGGTGGGGGACGGCATCTACGGCATCGATCTCGACGGCCGGCTCACCTTCATCAACGAGGCGGGAGCGCGGGCGCTGGGCTATCACGCCGATGAATTGACGGGGAGCGATCTGCATGAAGTCATTCATCACAGCCACGCAGACGGAACTCCATATTCCCGGCTCACAAGTCCCATCTTGCAAGGCATGCGGAGGCGCGAAACAGTGCGCATGCGGGACGAGGTCTTCTGGCGCCGCGACGGCTCGAAGATTCCAGTTGAATACATCGCCAGCCCGCTGATTGAAGACGGCAACATCTCCGGCATGGTAGTCGCGTTTCAGGACGTTTCAGAACGCCGCCGTCTGGAAAAGATGAAGGACGAGTTCATCTCCACCGTGAGCCACGAGTTGCGCACGCCGCTGACCTCGCTGCGCGCTTCTCTGGGCCTGATTTCTTCGGGAACACTCGATCGGCGTCCCGAGAAGCAGCGGCAGATGATCGAGATGGCGATCGGCAATTGCGACCGGCTGGTGAGGCTGGTGAACGACATTCTTGATTTCGACAGGGTTGAGAACGGCCGCCTGCCTCTGAATCGCGTGGTAGTGCCAGCCGGGGACCTGCTTCGACGCGCCGCCGACGTGGCTCACTCAGAAGCAAGTTCCGTGCATGTCACTTTCCAGGTTTCCGCGGGGACGGCCTCGGTATACGCTGATCCGGACCGTGCGCTCCAAGTTCTGAACGAGTTGGTTTCGAATGCCATCAAATTCTCGCCGCCGAACACCGTGATCCGACTCAGCACGCAACCTGCAGTCGAAGGAGAGGTGTGCTTCATAGTCCAGGATCAGGGCCGCGGCATTCCAACTGAAAAGCTCGAGCACATCTTCAAGCGATTCCAACAGGGGGATGCTTCGGACTCGCGCGCGTTGGGCGGAACGGGTCTTGGGCTGGCGCTCTGCCGCAGCATTATCGAACAGCACGGCGGGCGCATCTGGGCGGAAAGCAAACCCGGCGAAGGCAGCAAATTCCTGTTTACTCTACCCGCCGATATGCCGCCTTCTAAATGAAAACGCCCGCCCGGCTCAGTGCCAGTTTTTTACTGATGGCCAAACTTGCGTCAGAGGCTGCTTGAGTCCGGTGCAATAGAACACATCGAAGTGCTCCCTGGGCATGGAGTAAGGGTGTGAAACATGAGCGCGCCACTCGACGGTTGCATAAAACTGCTTTAATTCCTCAGCCCTTCCCTGCATCACGATCACGCTCTCTCCGGTATAGGCTCCCGGGCCCCACAGAAAATAGTTCTGGTGTCCGCTGATCGCCTGCGGCAAGCCATACCTCGGTCCGAAGAGATCGATCGCTCCAGCCTGTCCGAAGTTCTGAGCGAAGATCGCGGTCTTTGGGCGCACCTCGGACGGAAGACTCCGATAGACTAGCGCAACGGTTGCGACCATCTCTTCCCATCCAAATTCCGAGGCATAGATTTGCGGCAACGGACCCAGTTGCCATTTCTCAATGGGCGGTGTTTCCAAATGAAGTGCCGCGGCGTAACGAATGTACGTCTCCGGGGGCAGAACAGGCAGCAACATCGGGGCAAACACGACACCCATCACAATCATCAAGACGGGATAGCAATAGCGGAACCAGCGCAACCTCTGGGTCATCAACAGCGGTTCCCAATACACTGCGCCGCCCGCCATCAACAAGGGGAACGCAGGCCAAACGTAGTAGACGCGTGGATTGAGAAAGGAGATTGCCAGAAACGTGGCCAGGAAGGTCCAGCCAAGCGTACGATAGCGTTCTCCTGCCTTGGCAAAGAAATAAAACCAAAGCCCCCCGAACCAGATTGGCAGGGATAGTGGAAGCATGGCGCGCATTTCCTGGAGAAAGAATGTCCACGGTCCGAGGTGTACATTCCTTCCATCCCGGCGGATGTTGGCCTGCAGTTCAAGAAATGGAAAATGGTGTTGGATGTTCCAAATTAAATTTGGAAGAACAATGAGCATGCAGATCAGCCCCCCGCCCCACAACCAGGGTGATCGAAAATAGCGACGGTCGCGGGTCAGGGCCAAGCCCAGGAGCATGCCAAATGCGAAGATCGCCATTGAATGCTTGTTGAGCAGGCCAAGCCCCGACAGGACTCCGAACCAAAGCCAGAGTTTATGGTCTCCCGTCGCGACGATGCGCAGATAAACATAAGCGCACCCCAGCCAGAACAGCGGTTCGAAGACATTCATCGAGAGCAGATTGTCCATGCCCAGAAAGCCGGGGGCCAGCAGGACCGTCAACGCGGCCAGGCCCTGGGCGAAGCGGCGGCCTCCAAGTTCGCGGGCGATCAACCCGGTAAGTATCACTTTTCCAGCGCCGGCCAGCGCGGGGAAAAACCGAATTGCCGCCAAAGAATCTCCAAAAAGCGCGAAGCCGCAACGCGCGATGACTGCAATCAGGGGCGGCTGGTCAACATATCCCCACGCCAGATGGCGGGCGCATGCGAGGTAATACAACTCATCTGTGAAATATCCATAAAAGCGGCTGGCATAGAGATGAATGGCCAGCTTGGCGATGGCCGCGCACAGCACGAAAATTCCTCCGCCGAGCACCCAGGAACTTTTCTTAGCCGTCTCGAGGCGAGGAGCGGACGCCGTGGATTGCATGCGAACCCCCAAATTGAATTCAGGTTTGCAATTCTTATACACGTTTCTGCACGGAGAAGATGTAACAAGGGCATGAGACAATGCCATCGACGGCCCCTCCCCAACCATGGCCGCCAAGAGACATCCAAACTCACATGGCGATCACTGGAAGTGTTCTCAATCTGCTCTTTGGCAGGCCTCTCGCAACCAGCGAGGAACGCGCCGAACACATTGGCCCGATCGGTGGAATCCCGATCTTTGGTCTCGATGCGCTGAGTTCGGCAGCATACGGCCCCGAGGCGGCGCTGACCCTGCTGATTCCGCTGGGTCTGGCGGGCGTGCACTACATCGTGCCGGTGAGCCTTGCCATCGTAGGGCTGCTGGTGATCGTCTTCTTCAGTTATCGGCAGACCATTGAAGCGTATCCCCAGGGTGGCGGCTCATATACCGTCGCCACGGAAAATCTGGGCGATGGCGCTGGATTACTGGCGGCTGCGGCCTTGATGATCGACTACATTCTGACCGCGGCGGTTGGTATCTCGGCCGGCGTCGGAGCGCTGATCTCCGCGGTGCCGTCTCTGCAGCCCCGCACTCTTGAACTCTGCCTTGGCGTGTTGCTGATTCTCACCATCATCAACATGCGCGGGGTGCGCGACACGGGCGTGGTGTTCATGGTTCCCACGTACCTGTTTACTGGGACGCTGCTGGTGGTCATTGCGGCCGGGGCCTTGGCAGTATTTCAAGCGGGCGGTCATCCGCACCCTGTCACTTCACTTCCCACCCTACCGGCAGCCACGACCGCGTTGAGTTACTGGCTGTTGCTGAAAGTATTTTCATCCGGCTGCACCGCCATGACGGGTGTCGAGGCGGTGAGCAACGGAGTGATGGCGTTCCGCGACCCGACGCGCAAGAATGCCAAAATCACACTCACCATCATCATCGCGCTGCTGGCGGTTCTGTTGCTGGGAATTGCTTTCCTGTGCCGCGCCTATGGCATCGGCGCAACCGACCCCAATGGTCCGGGGTACGAGAGCGTACTTTCGATGTTGACGCGCGCGGTCATGGGACACGGCTGGTTTTACTATCTGACCATCGGATCCGTGCTGCTGGTGCTGGCTCTGTCGGCCAACACTGCGTTCGCCGACTTTCCGCGCCTCACCCGCGCCATTGCGCTCAACAACTTTCTGCCCCGCGTGTTTCTTTTGCGGGGGCGCCGCCTGCTCTACTCCTGGGGCATTTATGTCCTGGTTGTCTTAACCGCGTTGTTGCTGATCATCTTTCGCGGCGTGACCGACCGGCTGATTCCTCTGTATGCCATCGGTGCGTTTCTTGCCTTCACGCTTTCGCAAGCCGGGATGGTGATGCATTGGAAGCGGCAGGGCGGCGCGCCGGTGCGGATGTTCATAAACGGGCTGGGCGCTTTTGCCACCGGCGTTACGGTGATCGTGGTGCTGTTGGCAAAATTCGTCGAGGGCGCCTGGATTACAGCTCTTCTTGTCGCCGTGATGATCGTCATTATGCGGGCGGTCCGGCATCACTACGATCGAGTCAACAAGGATACGGCCCTGGACAGGCCGATCTCCCCTCCCGAAGTCCAGGAACCGATCGTGATTGTCCCCGTCGACCGATGGAGCCGCATTACCGAAAAAGCACTTTCGTTCGCGCTCTCCATGACCAACGACATCCGCTGCCTGCACGTACAGACTACGGAGGACACAGACGAAATCTGCAAGGTGTGGGAAGAGAAAGTCGCGGCCCCGTTGCGCGAAGCCGGAAAATGCGTTCCGAGACTGGAGACTCTGCAGTCGCCCTTCCGCTACGTTTTGCAGCCGGTCGTCGACTACATCCTGCAAGTGGAGAAGGAATCGGAAGTTCGCAAGATCTGCGTGCTGGTGCCGGAGCTGGTGGTTCTCCACTGGTGGGAAAACCTGCTCCACAACCGCCGCGCGGACTTGCTGAAAGTGATGCTGCTGTTGCGCGGTAACCGCCGCATCATCGTGATCAATATTCCCTGGTACCTCGAAAGGGATTAGTAGCGGGTTTCACCGGGGCGCGTGGGGAATTTTACGATCGCCGGATTCCTTTCCCGGCCTTGACCCGTCACAATGGAAGGTGGACTTTTCACGACTCCGCGCCTCACGGGTGCGCGGACCTGCTCAACAGCCGATGACTCTGGGAATGACGAGAAAGCTCCGGCTTACCGCATGGAGGGCCGGGCTGCTCCTATGCTTAATGGGAGCGCTAATACTGTTGGCTCCGCAAAGCTGCGCGGCTGTGCAAAGTAGTTCTCTCGACAATATCCCGGCCGGAGGGCAGGAGCAAAGCGCACAAGCACAATCCCCGCCTCGCGCCGCCAATGTGGCGCGCACAACCGTACGCGGCGTGGTCAAGAACGCCGCGACCGGCGAACCGCTTCCGCGCGCGCTAGTCAGGATTGAAGGCGATGCCGCCGCGGGCATGCTGACCGACGGCGACGGACGGTTTGAAATGCAGGGCGTTCCCATCGGCCCGCAGGCATTCCAGGTAGTGAAGCCAGGGTTCGGCGATCAGGCGGCGGCGGGGATGATGGCGGGCCCGGTTGTGAATGGCGCGACCAACTCCGAACACAACGTGCATGTTGCCGCGGATATGCCGGAACTGGTCTTCAACATGTCTCCCACAAATTCCATCCGCGGGCAAATCGAGTTGTCAACCGGAGACCCCGCGCAGAATATTGGGGTCATGCTGCTTCGCCGATCGGTGCAGGATGGCCGGGCCGTCTGGCAGGCCGCGACGAATGTGCGGACCAATAGCGAAGGCGTGTACCGCTTCTCGGGGCTCGCCGACGGCACCTACATGATTTACACCGAGCCCTCCATGGATAGCGAATTGCCAGTCGGCCTGGTGGAGGCCGATAATCAGGCGGTTGTGATGCGGGCCGGGTTTCCCAGCATGTTTTACCCCGAGGCGCGTGATATGGCCGGAGCGGGGAAGATCCAACTAGCCGGCGGCCAGCAGGCGCAGGCCAATATCCTTCTTGCCCAGGAGCCTTTTTACATGGTCAGGGCGAAAGTAACCTTGCCTGGCGCGGGCCCGACGAAAGCGGGAGATCGCTCGCAGACCAACGTGACGATCGTGGTGCAGGATGCCCAAGGGCACCAGCTTTCGTATGGGGGCCAATACGACCAGGCCAGTCGCTCCGTGCAGGCGTTTCTTCCCGATGGCACTTATTCCTTGCTGCTGACGGTCGTGACGCCGCACATGCCGGCACGGTTCGGTACGGGCCGTGCCCTTCCTGCAATGGCAAAGAGCGAAGGCCCGCTGGTGGGCCAAGTTGATTTTTCTGTGAACGGGCACTCCGTTACCAACCTGACTATTCCCCTGACCGCTCAGCAAAACAACATGGTGCAACTGGCCATGGTTCGAACTGCGACCCCGTCCGGAGTTGAGTCCCAGGGAGGCCCGCTGGTTGTGATGTTGAGCCAGACCGGAGGGTGGATTACAGATGGCATGGTGAGTTCCTATGCCGAGGGGTATGCCACCGGACCTCTGGAGGCGACCTTCATGGGGCCGGGAACGTATTGGGTGCATACGAGCATTCCGCAGAGAGGGCTCTGCGAATCTTCATTTACCGCGGGAGGCGCGAGCCTGGCACGTGAGCCGCTGGCGATATCCCTGTCGGGTGCAACCGCTCCGTTGACCCTGACTTTGCGTGATGATTGCGCCAAGCTCAAGGTCTCACTTCCGCCCTCCGTCGAAGAGCCCACAGTCGGTGAAGAGCCGTACTATACGGTTTATGTTGTTCCAGAATTTGATTCGACGTCCGACATTACGCCCATCACCCTGCGCGCCTCCTCGGGCGGTGAGTTGACGATCGACGGCCTGACTCCGGGCGCGTACCGTGTTTTCTGTTTCACGACGCCTGTGGAATTCGAATATCGTAACCCGGAAGCCCTGGCTGCGTCTTCGACGCCAGGACAGGTAATCACGCTCACCCCCGGCATGACCGGCAATCTCATCGTGGAGGTGCCGGGCCATTGATTTCCAAACCCACCACCCTTCTCCGCAATGCCCGGCAAGGCTTGCCGATCTTCGTGGTGTCTTTGATTTGGATCGTGTGCGTGTCGGCGCGCGCCCAGACTGCTTCGCTGCCGGCGACCGGTCCGTATCGGATCGCGGGGCGCGTCGTAAATGCAACCACCGGCGAAGCGGTGCGCAAAGCCACTGTAACCGCACTGGCGGAAGAAGACAGCCACATCGTTGCATCTGTTCAGGCCGATGCCGATGGGCAATTTCACATGGACCACATGCCGGCTGGAAAATTCCCGCTGACCGCTTCAAAGCGTGGATTCCGTACCGCCTTCTATGACGAACACGACGACTTCAACTCGGCAATCGTGACCGGCGCGGACCAGGACACCAGCCATCTCGTGTTTCAGCTGGTGCCCGGCGCTGTACTGCACGGAGTGGTTACCGGCGATGGCGGCGATCGGATTGAGAGCGCCAACGTCCTCCTGTTCCAGCGCCAGGGAGATGGCGCGCGCGGCGATCAGATACGGCAGATGGAAGGCACCATGACGGACGATACCGGCGCTTACGAGTTTGGTAATCTGGCGCCGGGCGTGTACATGGTTGCGGTGACGGCCGCACCCTGGTATGCCATGCATCCGTCGGCGATCTCCGGGCGGTCAACCATCAATGACGTGAGCTCTCCACTCGATGTCGCCTACCCGGTAACGTTTTTCGACTCGACTACCGAGGAGGCTTCCGCTTCACCGGTCGTTCTTGCCCCCGGGGGGCGCGAGCAGGCCGACATCAATCTCCACGCAGTTCCAGCCTTGCGTCTTCAAGTTTCAGCCCCGCGCAAGGGAAACGGAATCGTGCAGCCGGAATTGAGACAAATGATCTTCGGCATGCAGGTTTCGGCGGAGAGCGCAGGAACTTTCGATTCTCAGCAAAGCGGTATGGTCTCGTTCAACGGGATCGCGCCGGGACACTATGAGTTGGCGCAGGGAGATCCGCTGCGCGTCGTCGAACTGGATGCCGCAACCAGCCAGGAGGTCGAACCGAACATCGGCACACCGGCCATGAACTTGACAGGAACGCTGAGCTCCGCAGGCGGCGCTTTACCCGAGAGCGTTGTGCTGATGTTGGAACCAGTTGGCGGCCACGGGCGTGCAGGCATGCAGGTGAATGCTCATCGAGGCCAGTTTCAATTTGACGCGGTGGCGCCGGGTACATGGAACATAGTCGCTGCGAACCAGGGGCAGGCACTGCAGATTGTTTCCGTTTCAACCGGCGGCAGCACCGTTGCAGGAAGCCAATTTACGATGAAAGACCGGGCGCTCGCTATCGTGGCGACGGTAAGCGTGACATTGACGCGCGTGCAGGGATTTGCGCGCAAGGACGGCAAGGGAATGGCGGGGGTCATGATTGTCCTTGTGCCCCGACAACCGTCCGCTTACGAAGCACTGGTCCGTCGCGATCAGTCGGATTCCGACGGCAGTTTCTCCTTGCGCGATGTGCCGCCGGGGCAATACACCGTGATCGCAATCGAAGACGGGTGGAAACTGGATTGGAACCGGCGCGAGACGATTCTTCGCTACCTTCCCCACGGTGTAGCCGTCACAGTGTCAGACAGATCAGGCACACCCATCCACCTTTCGGACCCTGTGCCGGTGCAGCCGCGATAAAGATGCCGACTGGTCTCGAGGGCGGACGGCAGGATTCGCCGGATTTCGAGGCTGCAACGGAGGGTGGAACGGGTTCGTTCGACTTCATGGAAACGGGGTCGAGAGGATAGTCTATGAGGGTACCTGATTAAAGTCACGGCGCCTGGTGGTGGGGAAACCCACCGTACAGGAGACGAGTTCGCGCGGTGATGAGGAGATTTTCAAATTGAAGAGGAAGTTGCTGCTTTCAACTTTGGCCGTGATTCCGGCCATGCTTATGCCTCTGGCCGCTATGTGCCAGGTCGCCCCGGATCGACCCCGGGCGGAACGGACTGAACCGACGTACAAGTACGAGGTTTTTGCCGGATTCGGATATACCAGTCTTAACCAGGTGAACCAGTCGCGCTACGGGCTCATCGGAGTCAATATCGCGGTAACGCGCGACTTCGGCCGCTATTTCGGAATTACTGCCGATGGTGCGTACTATGGTTCTTCACTTGGAACCGGCAACCCGGGCAAGCCAACCGTCGATAGCATTCTTGGGGGACCGGTACTGCACGCACCGCTCTATGGCAAAGTGAATGGCTTCGTTCGCGCCCTGCTGGGCGGTGAACACACCGGCGGCGAAGGCATGACACCCAGCGTCTCGTTCGCGGGCGGCGCGGGCGGTGGACTCGAGTATGTCTGGTCACCGCATCTCGTCATTCGCGCTTCGGGCGACGACATCGCGTCGTCGTTTTCCGTGACCAACAATACCCCCCAGTTGGGTTACTCGGCGAACAAGCGCTGGAATAGCCGCGCAACAATCGGGGTCGCATACCGATTCTGAATTTCAACTCAGCAATACGAGAGGCAGGAGCATAGCTCCTGCCTCTCGTGTGTGAATTTGGACCGCATACCTGTAGCGGGCGGCGGCTGGGTGCGCTCGCTCAGGATCTCGCAAGTGGGTCAGCCCGTCCGAGGCGTAGCGCAAACGCCGCATGAAGGCGATCCCATCAGGATTTAATGGTGTACATCGGCGCGAATTCCGGAATTCCTGCTGTTTGGCCGGCGATCCAGCGAAGGACATAGACCTCGGTGGGATCGGTGAGCGAGTGCGTCAGCCCATTTGGTATCACTTCGAAGATCGCATGAGCTCCGAGATCTTTGTAATAGTCGATATCCGGCTCTACCATGATGCAATCCATCCCATCGATCTCGAGATGGTCGTTCTCGTGGAACGTGAGTTGCACATTCGCTTCGCCAAATTGAATCTGCTTCCAACTCGACGTGGAGCCCGGATGGAAGAAACCGGGATTCAGCTCGGGCGCAAACATTCCCGCGCTGGTTCCGATCTTGACCTGGTCGATCAAAGCGGGATCGCACCATGCAAAAAATCGATCCTGTGCTGGAGCCCAGGGCGCATCGAAGCGCAGCTGCTTGATGTAATCGAGCGGTGTTCCCTGGGAGAGAGAAATCTGGCTCATGGCTTCGCCAAGATTCAGAAGGCAGGCCAGCACTTTTTCCTGCTGGTCGAGCAAGGTGTCGTAGCGCGCCGCGCCGGCGGCATTATCAACTCCCTTGCCGATGAACGGATACCTCGCCACTGCCGCGTCCCAGCGAGCATTCACAAAGCTGAATCCCGGGTCGTTGGGAATCAACATGATGTCCAGCGTCTTCACATATTGATTGGAAAGCGTAACCGGCATGAAGCCCGCCTGTTTATAGCCATCCGCGTACACGACCACCGTGTAGTTGTCACCAAAGTTATCGAAGAAGGGCAGATCGAACATGAGGTCGTTCGATTCGTAAAAATCTCGCACGCGCTGGGTCTTGGTGCCATCCGTGATGGTGACGAGAAACTTGGCCGGAGCCGCGAAGAGTTGGCGGCTCCCGTCGAAGATGCGCAATTGCAATGTACTCATTGTGTGACCTCAAGGGAAAGCAATCATACCACTCCCTCAATCGCGGAAACACCGAGTTTTTCGGCACTGCGCGCCCGAGCGCTCTTACCCTTCTTCAGCCTCGCGCAACTTTGCAATCACGGTGAAATCTTCTAGCGTCGTGGTGTCGCCCTTGATCTCGCCGTGGGTGGCCAGTTCCCTCAGAAGGCGCCGCATGATTTTGCCACTTCGCGTCTTGGGCAGTCCTTCAGTAAAGCGGATGTCGTCCGGCCGGGCCAGCGATCCGATTTCCTTGCTGACCCATTTGCGCAGCTCATCTTTCAGGGCTTCACTCGGTTCATTTCCACTCTCCAACGTGACAAAGGCAGAGATCGCCTGCCCCTTCAATTCATCAGGACGGCCCACAACCGCGGCCTCGGCAACCTTCGAATGCGCCACCAGCGCCGATTCCACTTCCATGGTGCCCAAACGGTGGCCGCTCACGTTGATTACGTCGTCCACGCGCCCCATCAGCCAGAAGTAGCCATCGGCATCCATGCGCGCGCCGTCGCCGGTGAAGTAGCAGCCCTCTACATCGCTCCAGTAAGTCTTTTGGTACCGGTCGGGATCGCCGTACACGGTGCGCGCCATCGAGGGCCAGGGTTTGCGAACCACCAGCAAGCCGCCGCTGCCGGCCGGCACGGGTGTTCCCTCCCGCGTCACAACCTCGGGCTGAATCCCGAAGAACGGCCGTGTCGCCGAGCCAGGCTTGGTTGGCACGGCACCGGGGACGGGCGCGATCATGATTGCCCCGGTCTCCGTCTGCCACCATGTATCGACAATGGGACAGCGGTTGTGGCCGATCTTTTCGCGATACCACATCCACGCCTCGGGGTTGATGGGCTCGCCGACCGTTCCGAGAAGGCGAAGCGAATCGAGCTTGTGCTTTTCTACGTGCTGGTCGCCCCACTTGATGAACGCACGAATGGCGGTCGGCGCGGTGTAGAAAATGGTCACGCGATGGTCGTCAACGATCTTCCAAAAGCGCGAAAAATCAGGGAAGTTGGGCGCGCCCTCATACATCAGCACGGTGGCGCCGTTCTGCAGCGGCCCGTACACCACGTAGGAATGTCCGGTTACCCAGCCGATGTCGGCTGTGCACCAGTACACGTCCTCATCGCGCAGATCGAAGATGTACTTGGATGTCAGGTAGGTCTGCACCGAATAGCCACCCGTGGTGTGCACCAGGCCCTTCGGCTTGCCGGTGGTGCCGGACGTGTACAGAATGTAGAGCGGATCTTCGGAATCGAGCGGCTCGGCGGGGCACTCGGGATCAGCCTTCGCCACTAGATCATGCCACCAGTGATCGCGGCCCTCCACTATCTTCACCGGCGTCCCGCTGCGCTGGTAGACCACCACGTTCTTCACGGTGTGGCAGGCATTCATCGCTTCGTCGACGGTGCGCTTGAGTTGGATCTCGTTGCCGCGGCGGTAGCTCGTGTCCTGCGTGATAATCGCCACGCATTGGGAGTCGTTCACACGATCGGCGATGGCATTGGCTGCAAATCCGCCAAAAATGACCGAGTGCACCGCACCAATGCGCGCGCATGCTAAAAGGGCGATGGCCAGTTCAGGCGTCATGCCCATGTAAACAGCGACCCGATCGCCTTTTTGAATTCCCAGCGACTTCAATGCATTGGCGAACTTCTGGACTTCGACGTGGAGTTCGGCAAACGTCAGGCGGCGCACCTCGCCCGGTTCCCCTTCCCAGATGAGAGCCGTTTTCTCGCTGCGTGTTCCGAGCGCGTGGCGGTCGACGCAGTTGTAGCTCAGGTTCAGCTTTCCGCCCACGAACCATTTTGCCCAGGGCAGATTCCATTCCAGGACCTTTTCCCATGGAGTAAACCAATGCAGATCCTTGGCAACCGTGGCCCAAAAGGACTCGGGATCCTGAATCGATTGCTTGTAAAGAGTTTCGTACTCCTCCAGGCTCTTGATGTGCGCTTTGCTGCTGAATTCTTCGGGAGGAGGAAATATTCGATGCTCACGAAGAGTTGAATCCAAATCCTGGTTTGTAACAACGGCGACTGGAATCGAAGACATGAGGACGTCCTTCTAAGAGGGAGAAAGAATCGAGCCGGCCTGGGCGTGCGACCCAGGGCGCCGCTCCGCGCAGCTATGTGTCGAAGTCACTTTATCGAGTCGGGGGCACGAACGGCAAGTTGGCCGAGAGAATCCCGATGAACGGCAGCGGAAGATTTTGACCTCGCTACCCACGCAATTTGAAGTGACCGCTGGCGGGGTCTACACCTGCCGCGGCCCTCCGACTTCTTCCCAAATCAGTGTTCCGTGCGTCTCCTTGAGCAAAAAAGTGCCGATTACAAACGTGACGGCGGCAACCGCCATTGGGTAATACAGGCCTGCATAGATGTTTCCAGTCGACGCACAAAGGCCTAGTCCAATTAGCGGCAGCAGGCCGCCGAAGACCCCATTGCCGATGTGATACGGCAGCGACACTGAGGTGTAGCGCACCTTGGCGGGGAAGGCTTCCACCAGATACGCGGCGATGGGTCCGTAAATCATGCACACGAAGATTACTTGCAGCCAGATCAGTAAAACCAACAGGGGTTGATTGGCGTTGGCTGCTTCCTGGGCAGGTACAAGTTTGCCCGTGACGGCGTCGGGTGTGAGCGGAGTGAGCTTAAGTGCGCCTGTGATCTTGTCCTTCACTGAATTGACCGTGACCACGTTGTTTCCAGCCGCAAACTGCATGCCCTTGTAAATGGGGATATAGGTGAGCACCGAGAGAAGCAGGGCCGCCATCATGAGCTTTTTGCGGCCAATCCGGTCGGAAAGCCACCCGAACAAGGTGAAGAAGGGCATGGAGAGCAGCAAGGCGATCGCCACGATGATGTTTGCCGTTCGGGCGTTCACCTTGAGAATTGTCTGTAAATAAAACAGCGCATAGAACTGCCCGGTGTACCACACCACGCCCTGCCCCGCGGTGGCGCCGAAGAGCGAAATGAGCACCTGCTTCAGGTTGACCCAGTGGGTAAATGCATCCGTAAGAGGCTTGGCGGACTGCATGCCGGCCGACTTGAGATGTGCATAGATGGGCGATTCCTTCATGCGGATCCGGATGTAGAGCGAGATGCTGACCAGCACCAGCGAGAGTAAAAACGGCAGGCGCCATCCCCATTGTTGGAACGTTGCCGGACTCATGCTCTGCTGGGTGATGACGATGACGCCCAACGAGACGAACAATCCCAGCGTCGCGGTGATCTGGATGAAGCTGGTGTAGAAACCGCGCTTTCCGTCGGGCACATGCTCGGCGACGTACACAGCTGCGCCGCCGTATTCTCCTCCCAACGCCAGGCCCTGGAGCATGCGGATCACGATGAGCGAGATGGGCGCAAACCAGCCCGCCGATTTGAAAGTGGGCAGCAGACCAATGGACGCGGTCGCCGCACCCATGATGGTCAGTGTGATGATGAAGGCAATTCTTCGACCCACCAGGTCGCCAATGCGGCCAAAGAAAAGTGCGCCAAACGGACGCACAAGAAACCCCACAGCGAATGTAGCAAGGTAGGCGATCAATGCGAACGTGTCATTGCCCGGCGGATAAAACTTTATCGCCAATACGGCGGTCAATGAACCGAATATGTAGAAGTCGTACCACTCGATCATGGTCCCGGTCGCAGAGCCAAGGATCACGCGAACGAGCGAGATCCGCTCTTTTTCGAAAGTGGACGAGGAAGCTTGTGTGGGCATCGTGTTCTCAACCTTGAAGAGAGCGACGGGCTCCCGAATCGAATTTCAGGAGCCCACTTTGCTGGTCGAGACAGATGGATGTCAAATGAATTTCCAGGCAAGATAACGCTTGGTGCAACAGATCGGGCGTATGCGGATCGCTCGAGTTGGCGGCGAAGCCGTGACTGCCCTCGCCGTGCAAGAAAGTTCGTCCGCGGAATTGGCCGCTTCAAACTGCAGCCCGCCAGGACGAACGAGAATACCGTTTCTGGTGCCAGATCCAGGCAGTGCGCATGATGTCGTCAAGCTTGCTGTACTGGGGTTTCCAGCCGAGTTCGCGTATGGCGTGGTCGGAGCTGGCGACCAGGATGGCCGGATCGCCGGGCCGGCGGGGGTGCACTTCGGCGGGAATGGGGTGGCCGGTCACGCGGCGGGCAGACTCGATCACCTCGCTGACGCTGAATCCCTGGCCGTTGCCGAGATTGTAGATCAGGCGATCCTGCGTTTCGAGCTTCTCCAGGGCGAGCAGGTGAGCGTCGGCCAGATCGGACACATGCACATAGTCCCGGATACAGGTTCCGTCAGGCGTGGGATAGTCTTTGCCGTAAATCCGGATGGATGCGCGCTTTCCGAGGGCGACGTCGAGAACCAGCGGAATCAGATGCGACTCCGGTTCGTGCGCTTCACCGCGGGTGACGCCGCCGGGGCCTTCCGGAGCGCCCGCCACGTTGAAGTAACGCAGGGAGGCGTAGTGGAGGTGATGTATCTGGTTGAACCAGCGCAGCATGTGCTCAACCAGCAGCTTCGATTCGCCATACGCGTTAGTCGGCTTTAGCCTGGCGCTCTCCAGGATCGGTACGGTTTCGGGTTCGCCATAAACCGCCGCGGTGGACGAGAATACCAGTCGGTTGGGGCCGTGAGCGAGCACCGCCTCAAGCAGGGCAAGCGTGGACGCGGTGTTGTTGCGGAAAAACGTTTCAGGCCGCACCATCGATTCCCCGGCTTCGATCAGCGCGGCGAAGTGCAGAACCCCGTCAAATGGCCTGCCCTGGTCTTTGGCTTCGATGAAAAGGTTTTCAATCAAGGGCCGGTTTGCCAGTTCACCTTCAACAAAATCAACCCCCGGCGGGAGCAGATCGCGGCGCCCGTGGCTGAGATTGTCAAACACCACGGCCTCGTGACCGCGGGACACCAGCAGTCCGGACACGGTTCCGCCGATATATCCGGCGCCCCCGGTTACTAGAATCTTCACAAAAAGCCATTCCTTTCGCGAACGGTTTGGAGTACTCTGAGTCTATAACACAAATAGAAGGCTCCGGGACGGTGGAAGAATTAGTCCTTCAGACCACGGAACGTGGCTGATCAGCATATTTACGTATTGTGGGCCTCATGTCAGCGATTTTGCTCTTAGATTCTTTATTTTCCCTGGGCTGCCTTGTACGGTTATTAACAGAGCCGCATGCGCGGCAGGCAGGCATCCATACCTTGAATCGACGATCAAACATGTTACGGCCGCGATGGTTTGCTTGCGGGGGCGCAAGTGGCGTTTTTGATGCTTCTATTACAATAATGGCAACAGCGTGCCCCATTTCCCCATCCCAGTATATTGGGGCAACTTTCGTAGAGGTCGGAGACGTTAAGCAAGGTGTGCCTCAGCCCATCCCGCACGAAAGCAGGCGGACATGCCGCCGGCGATGCAGCGATGGTTTCAGTTCACTCCTTTCCTTTTCTACCGGTCATGGGTTTTCTACAAAGACCGGGTTTCATTCACGGGATCGAGAATCTAGCGCTGCATGCAGCGCCAAGCTTTCCGTTAATAAGAATTCCTTGAATTGGGCTTTCTGGACTGAGATCTTTCAATTGGCCTTTGCCGAGGTATAAGAATATGTCAATAAATCGTTATTCAACGCGCGCCACTTTCGGTTTGCTCCCCGAGCCGGAGAGAAGCCCGGCTTCTTATGTCACCAGCGCGATAATCAACACCACCATTCTGGCTGTAGTTCTTTATGTAGGAATGACCGCGAAGCGAGTTATTCAAGAGCATAAGTACGAGCAGACTGAGTTGATCTTCCCCACCACGCCTCCACCTCCGCCCTTGAAGATGAAGATGCCTCCGCCTCCCAAGATCGAAACTCCCAAGCTTCCTGAAGTGAAGCTGGAGGCGCCCAAGATCAATATGCCGAAGGTGGAACCGAAACCTGATCTGAAGCCGGTGCAAATGGAATCCAAAGTCGCGTTGCCGGTGGTGAAAGCTGCGAAGCCCGCTATCATCCTTGCGCCGCAGCCAAAGGCAGCGCTGACTGCTGCCGCACCTGCCCAGGTGGCTCAAGCCAAGCCGTCAACCGCTCCGGTTCACTTTGGCGAAACGTTTGGTGTCACACCCAACCCCAATGCTTCCCGCCCCGCTACGGTTGCGGCAATTGGCAATCCGTATGGGGGAATGAATGGCCCCGCCGTCGCGCCCAAGGGCGTTGTCGGCTCCACGGGCATTGGAAACGGTACGACCTCAGGGTCGAACGCAGGGGTGGTCGGGAAGGTAGCATCGGCCGGCATTCCGGGTTCGACGGGCACCGCCAATTCGGCTTACGCCGGAAAGGTTGCGGCGGCAGGAATTCCCGCCATGCAGACCCAGGTGGCGGCAGCCCCCGCGATCACCGCGGTTCCGAAGTCGACCAATCTTGAAGTCCTTTCGAAACCCGCAGTTAATTACACCAGCGAAGCACGCCAGCTGCGTGTGCAGGGCGATGTGGTTCTTCGCGTCACATTTACGGCAGCGGGCCAGGTTCTGGTGCAGGGCGTCGTCCATGGACTGGGCCACGGTCTGGATGAAGAGGCTCGGCGTGTTGCTTCGGGAATCCGATTCCGCCCGG
Source organism: Occallatibacter sp. (assembly GCA_036488735.1). Classification (GTDB taxonomy): domain Bacteria; phylum Acidobacteriota; class Terriglobia; order Terriglobales; family Acidobacteriaceae; genus Telmatobacter. The sequence continues at coordinate 42,626 of DASXHC010000009.1, read as the reverse complement.
CGACACGCAACGGACAGGCAGTCGATCTAACTACCAACATTACAATTACGTTCCAATTGGCCTAACATCGAGAAGATACACAAGTCCAACACGGTAAGCAGCTGCATAGAGCAGTAGGCGGATGCGGGCCGAAAAGAATAAATTGAGATCAGGAGTTGACATGACTTTTCGGAAGATTCCGACGACCTTCCTCATCATCGCCTTGAGCGCGACCGCCGCGTACGCAAAGAAGCAACCCAAGTACGAACCGGTTCACCAGCTCACCCCCGATCAGCAGGCGCTGGTGCTGAAGGCAATCGGCCGCGAAAAGGTTTTGATCAAGGCTATCCAGCAGAGGACGCCTCTGGTTGAAACCTACATTCAGGACACCCGGCCCGACGTAAAGCTCTACCAGGTCCCCGTAGCGGACACGTATATGCTCAGCCGGGTCGATTTCGGCAAAGCCTTCTACGACAAGAGCTACGAGCCTCGCTCTTCCAACAAGAAAGGCGGTTGGTTCAAAGGATCACTGGCGTCAATCACCGGACTGACGAAGGCCCTGGGCCTGGACACCAAATTTACTTACAATCCTACCGGCTTCACTGAGATGATGTTTCTCGATCCTTCGGGATTTGACCAGGGCCATTATCAGTTCAGCTACGTTCGGCGTGAGTTCCTCGGCACGGTCCGCACCTGGGTCTTCGACGTCCATCCCAAGGTCGCCGGCATGGGCCGGTTCTACGGTCGAGTCTGGATCGAAGACGAAGACGCCAACATCGTCCGCTTCAACGGCACGTTCACCCCGCCCACCAGCGAAGACTCCTCCAAGTACTACTTCCATTTCGATAGCTGGCGTATGAACGTGCAGCCTGGCATCTGGCTGCCCGTGGCAGTTTACGTAGAAGAAACGCAGCGTATCGAGGGCCAGAAGACGGTTGGTCTGAAGGCCCAGACGCATTTCTGGGGCTACTCGCTCAAACTGCCCACGAGAGACAGCGAAAACGTCAGCGTGAAGGTGGACGAGGCCGACGACAAGAGCGATGACTCGCAGGACGTAAGCCCGCTGCAAGCTTCGCGCGAATGGGTGACGCAGGCTGAGAACAATGTTATCGATCGACTGGTGGAAGCCGGCCTGGTGGCCCCGTTAACGCCCAATGGCTACGAGACCACCGTTCTCGAGCAGATCGTGACCAACCTGGCTGTTCCCAATAACCTCGCTTTCAGCAGTCCCATTCACTGCCGCGTGATGTTGACCGATACCATTGAAACCACCACGGTCGGCAACACCATTCTGATCAGCAAGGGACTGGTCGACTCACTGCCCAATGAAGAATCCATCGCCTCGGTGATCGCGATGGAACTGGCGCACATTGCCCTCGGCCACCACATCGATACGCGCTACGCGTTCAACGACCGGCTGCTTTTCCCGGACGAGTCGACGTTCCAGCGCATCGACATGTACCACTCCGACCACGACAACGAAGACGCGGTCAAAAAGGCGCAGGACTTCCTGCAGGCCTCGATGTACAAGGACAAGCTGCCCAACGCGGGCCTGTTCTGGGAGCAACTCGCCGATCGCGGACACGCGTTGAAGGCCCTCAACTCACCCAAGCTCGGCGATTCCCTGCTCCGCGCCGACGGCACACCCTGGATGACACAGCTTGCGCACTCCGCCCCCAAGATCAACTGGGACGACCTGGCCCAGACTCCTGCGCTCCCGCTGGGAAGCTGGCTCAAGACGGACCCGTGGGACGACCGTGTGCATATGCTGAACGCCAAGCGTTATGCCCCCATGAATCCTCGCGACAAAATGCCGCTTGAAGTAACGCCTGTGTACTTCAAGTTGCAGCGCTACAGCGCAACGGGCACGGCGCCCGCAACCGCGACACCCGGAGAACAGCCGCCCAACGGCGGCGATCCCAATGCAGCGCCCGCGCCTACTGCAACTCCCGGTCAACAGACAACAACACCTCCATCCGCGGCCCAACCGGTGCCAGGAGACTCTTCTGCGCAACAACAACGGCCGCCCGCGCCGCAGCTTCGCTGAGACGTACATGCTCTGAGACTTGGCCGGGGTGATATTCTCATCCCGGCCAAAATTTGTTGACCGGAATCCCCAATGTTCTTCACGGCTACGCACCAGCTTCCAGACTGGATCAGGATGCCCATGAGACGTGCTTTTCTCGTTTTGTTTTTTATTTTCCTGGCAGCAGTAACCTCCGCGGAAGCGCAAGTTAGTGAGTCGGCAACCGCACGCCAGTTCACCATCACGGCGGGCGCCATGGGCTCGCTCTTCAGCCCCAACGACAAAAATGCGCCCTATGGACCCGGCGCGGGCCATCTATATGGCGCCGGCACTTATGTCGATTTCCACTTCACCCACTGGTTTCAAGTGGAGGGCGAGGCACGGTGGCTGCGTATCGATCCGTATTACGGAGAAAATCAGGATCACTACCTGATCGGTCCCAAAGTGCCGTTGTACCGCGTGGGTCGCGCCCAGACGTATGGCAAGGTGATGATCGGCCTTGGCAAGATGACCTTCCCTTACAACTACGGCTATGGATCCTTTACGGCCTTGGCGTATGGCGGAGGACTTGACTACAAGCTTTCGAAAAAACTCACGGTGCGCGCCTTGGATTTCGAATTCCAGCAATGGCCCAAGTTTTTACCTGGCGCCAGCTTAGATCCTTACGGTGTCAGTGTTGGTATTGGTTACAAGGTGTTTTGAGACATCGCCCTCTGACCGGAGTCGCTAAAGGAGATCCCAGTGGAGACTGGAAACCTTCAAGCGCGCCTCCGGGAACGCAGCGTCATCCAACTCAAGGATTGCTTCGCCAGGGACGTTCTGACCCGATTGAAACAGGCCGCGGTTGCGTGCTTCGAGGCGGTTGAAACAAACAGAGAAGAAGGGGTGCGGCACGAGTCTGCGCGCCAAGTTACGGCCGGGTCTATGCGGGCTATCCGACTATAAGTTGGAGCCGAAGGCAAGCAGGCGGCCCTCGCAATCCTTCACTACGAATTCCCGCGATTGCCATGGCATGTTGGCGAGGTCCCGGGTGAACTCTACGCCATGGGCTCTGTATTCGGCATAGAGGGCGTCTGCATCGTCGATAAAGAGGTATGCGTCGAGCAGTTCGTCAGCATATTTGTCGGGATTGGGGGTGGGCGGGTCGGCGCAGCGGAAGTGAATCGCGTGCTGGTCGCGCGCCACGATGGCGTAGACGGGCGGATCCTGCCACGTCCCCTCACACTCGAAGCCGAGCTTGTCTTTGTAATAGGCGAGCGTACCGGAAATGTCTTTGGTGAAAAACAGAGGTACGATCTGACGGATCATGGGACCAGTGTACGGCAGGACCTTCGGAAGGATGGACGGCCAAGTCGAACGCCCGGCTACTTTGGACGGCCGAAGAACAAAACGTAGCCGTCAGGATCGCTGATCTCAAAGCCGCGCAAACCATCGGCCGTGTCTTTGAGTGGGGTGCTGAACGCTGCAGCATGACCGGCAAATTCGGCGGCAAGCGCATCGGGGTCCGGCACATAGACGAAGGCGTCCCACTTCATGCAGGGATGACGCCTGGAGTTGGGCAGAGGCGACACGTCACGATCGGACTTGATGAAGATCTGCGCTCCATCGCGGCCGATGATGGCGAAGAAAGCGCCCTGCTCCGGCTGCCGGAACCTGGTCTCAAATCCAAGCGAATCGCGGTAGAAGGCAATGGTTCGATCGACGTCACTGACGATGAAGAATGGGGAAATCGCTGTAATGTCTGGCGGTGTCATAGGCATGTTCACGCTTGCCGGGGCGGACTCCCTTCCGATGTGGCGCATCTTGTGGCTATTATGCAGTAATCAAATTCGATCAGAATTGCGCCGACAGCAGGATTCAACAATTGTTTACTGGAATCGATCCTGTTCGTTCCGGGTTCGACCCATGGCGCCGCGGCCGATTGCGCCAGAAACTCGATCAGCAGTTTTCCTGCAGTTGTGAACCCGACCTGCACGAACACCAATGGTCCGCGACCTGTTCGTCGTCCGTCAACACGGAACGCATTGATCATTCGCTGCGATCCCCGCAGGACGAAGTAATCAACCACGCAGTGTACAGGAGTCTTGCCAGCGCCGGTAGAATATGAAACGCCGGCGCGAAGCGAACCGGTTCGTCGTAGGCATATACGTTTTGTCCAAGTAACTACTGCAAACGCGAACGGAGACAGACTCGAGGTCTCACCCGGCACGACCTGGAAGGAATGACACACATGCAAAAGCGCACATTGGGGAAGAGCGGCCTTGAGGTTTCAGCCCTGGGCTTTGGATGCATGGGATTGAGCTTTGGCTATGGCCCCGCCACGGAGAAAGAGCAGGCGATCAAACTCGTCAGGGCTGCGTATGAAGATGGGGTCACATTCTTTGATTCGGCTGAAGCATACGGCCCGTACTTGAACGAAGAATTGGTTGGGGAGGCACTGGGGCCGGTCCGCGACAAAGTGGTCATCGCCACCAAGTTCGGATTCATCGACGGCAAACCCGGCCTCGGATTGAACAGCAAGCCGGAGAACATCCGCAGCATGACCGAAGCGGCATTGAAGCGCCTGAAGACCGACGTGATCGACTTGCTCTATCAACACCGAGTTGATCCGAATGTCCCGATCGAGGACGTGGCCGGCACAGTCAAGGAACTGATCGCGGAAGGCAAGGTAAAGTATTTCGGTATGTCCGAAGCAGGTGCTCACACCATCCGGCAGGCTCATGCGGTTCAGCCTGTCACGGCACTGCAGAGTGAATACTCGCTCTGGTGGCGCGAGCCCGAGAAAGAAATCCTGCCCACCCTGGAGGAACTCGGTATCGGCTTCGTTCCGTTCAGCCCGCTCGGCAAGGGCTTCCTAACCGGCGCCATCAACGAGAGCACCTCTTTCGACAGCACCGATTTCCGCAACGTTGTTCCGCGCTTTTCTGCTGAGAACCGCAAGGCCAACCAGGAATTAGTTGATGTACTGGGCGGAATCGCCGCGCGCAAGGGGGTGACCAACGCTCAAATCGCGCTCGCTTGGCTGCTCGCGCAGAAGCCGTGGGTCGTTCCGATTCCCGGCACCACAAAGCTGCATCGCCTGAAGGAAAACCTAGGCGCCGCCGCTGTGGAATTGACACCTGAGGACCGGGGCGAAATCGAGAGCGCCGTGGCTAAAATCGAGGTGCAGGGTGATCGATATCCGGCGCAACTTCAAAAGCTTGTCGGGCGCTAAGCAAGACTTGCAAAGAACACCGCGAACGGAGCGATGGTTTCACGAGCGCGGCAGTTGGCGAGGGCATTGTCGACATTGCAAATCAGCCGGTCGAAGAGGACGCCTGATCAGACTGCCCGCCGGTTTTGGTTGCAACAGCAGTCGTCGAGTGAAAGCAATAGCGAACGGCCCCGCCGGATCTTAAGGGCCGTTCGCGTTTAGTTTATGTGTCGATCAGATCCGGGGGCTCTGTGTGGCGAAGATGGATTAGCGGCGATAGTGGTCGCGGTCGTGATCGAAGTGACGGTCGCGGTCGCGATATCCATCACGATCATGACCCCAACCGCGATCATGATCCCAACCGCGGTCGCGGTCGTAACGAACGACGCGATCCCGGTCGTAGCCGCGACCATAGCCCCAGCGTCCGGGGACCCAATAACCGTTGGCGTAGTAGCCTGCCGTCCATTCGTATCCCGGTCCGGGGCTGGGAGGAACATAGTTGGGACCGCCGATGTATACGCCGAACTCGGCCGCCTGCGCCTTAGTTGCTCCGAGGCCCAATCCACCCGCCACCACTGCCGCGCCCAATACGAACTTTGCCATGTTTTTCATAGGACCTCCGTCCCACGACCCGCGCCTTGCGGCGAGAAGTCTGTCCGGCTTTTCTTGATAAGGCTTGGTTGCTGCTGCCTTATCATCTCACCGGTTATGTAGTGTTCAAACACTGGCTTTTCAGAAGGTTGCGGAGTTGATTCGAAAATAAACCAGCGCAACTTTCAGGGAAAACCGGTGTCGGAGGCGCGCCGGATCCGGGGAGCGGGAGATGATCGGCGGGGCCCAGCGACTGCATGCCTGCGTTCTCTACCAAAGAGAACTGGCGTATTAAAATGACGGCGAGGGACCGATGAATGATTGATATTGAAAAGCGCTTATGGATAGGGATGGTGCTGCCTGGAGCAGGTTACGTGACATGCGCGTAGTCTCTCTGCTGGCAAGCGCCACGGAAATCGTGTGTGCCCTGGGCGCTGGCCAAATGCTGGTTGGTCGATCCCATGAGTGTGATAACCCGGAGTGGGTCCGGCAACTCCCCGCCTGCAGTGAACCTGCGTTTGACGTGTCCGTATCGAGCCGGAAAATCGATACGGAGGTTCGGCGCCGCCTCCGGTCCGGCGAACCGCTTTATCACCTCAACGGAGAATTGATTCGCGCGTTGCAACCCGATCTGTTGATCACACAAGCGCACTGCGAAGTGTGTGCCGTGACACCCGGCGATGTCGCGCGGAGCGGTGCTTGTGCCCTCACGGCGCGGCAGATTTCCTTGTCCGCGTCGTCTGTGGACGAAATCTTTGAGAGTATTCGACAGATTGCGGAAGCGCTGGATTTGAAGGAGCTGGGCGAGATTGTGGTACAGCGCGAAGAACGGCGTTTGGACGCGGTCAGGGGGAGGGTTGCACAATTCTCCCCACCGACTGTGGTCATGCTGGAGTGGACGGACCCTGTATTTGCAATGGGAAACTGGGGTCCGGAACTAGTGGAGATCGCGAACGGCAAGCTTCTGCTGGGGCGAAAGGGAGAGTACTCGGCCGCCATTCCCGGGGAAGAGCTTCGCGACGCCGATCCGGAGTACCTGATTGTGGCGCCTTGCGGCTTCAACCTGGAACGCAGCCTGCGCGAACTCGCCGTGCTGGAACAATATCCGTGGTGGCAGGAGCTTCAGGCGGTACGGAAAGGCAACGTTGCGTTTGCAGACGGCAATCTATTTTTCAACCGTTCCGGGATGACGATCTCTCAAACAGCCGAGATCATCGCGGAAATCCTGCATGGGGTCAGATTCGGCGTAGCTGGGGCAAAGCTCTGGCGGCGTCTCGAAACTGGCGCGACAATCGATGAGCGGTGGATGAAGGTGGGCCGCAATTGAGGAAAGCCCTTCTCTCGTGGAGCAGCGGGAAAGACAGCGCCTGGGCGCTCCATCTCCTTCGGCAACAGCCGGAGTTCGAAGTGATGGCGCTGTTTACGACATTCAACTCCGCGGCGGACCGGGTGGCGATGCATGCGGTCCGGCGTACGTTAGTTGAAGCACAGGCCCAGCGAACGGGCCTCCCGCTTTGGGCGGTTGAACTGCCATGGCCATGCTCAAACCCGGAATATGAAGAGCGGATCCGCGCCGTTTGGCAGCGGGCCATGGAGGAGGGAATTACCGCGATTGCCTTCGGAGATCTGTTTCTTCAGGATATTCGCGACTACCGCGTGAAGCAACTACAGGGGACCGGTCTAGAACCCCTTTTTCCGGTCTGGAAGATCCCCACGGAACAATTGGGGCGAGAAATGATTGCAGCGGGGGTGAAGGCAAAGATAACCTGCGTCGATCCGTCGAAGCTCTCGAAGGCCTTTGCCGGTCGTGATTACGACCTGCCCCTGCTGGATGCTCTACCGGTGGAGATCGACCCGTGCGGCGAAAACGGGGAGTTTCACACGTTTGTGTATGAATCGCCAGTTTTCTCACGCCCCATCGGAGTGCTATCGGGAGAGGTGATCGAGCGCGATGGATTTGTGTTTGCAGACGTCCTACCGGAATGACTGCAAGCTGGTTGATTCATGGAGAGGGATAACGGCTTGTCTTGAAGGTGAGGGCCAGTCGGTGTGACAGGCAGCGACGATACCCGTTCGTCACATTCGAGCCGCTCTACAACAAATTAACCTGAAGTGCATTGACATGGCTCTGATTGAGTTGATATCAACGCTGTGGTCCACTGGACGCATTTGCCCCGGTGCATTGGCCAACAAGGAGAACTCTCGCGATGTTTACGCCAAAAGGAAAGTTCGGCTGGTACGAATTGATGACCAGCGATACGAAAGCCGCCGGCAAGTTTTACTCAGATGTCGTGGGTTGGACGACCCAGGAGATGCCCGGAAGCGAGGGCCCTCCCTACACCGTCTTCAACCTGGACAAGGTGGGAATCGCCGGCATGTTGACCATCCCCGGACACGTAGCTTGGGTGGGCTACATCGCAGTCGATGACGTCGACGCGCACATTGAGAAGATTGTCGAGGCCGGCGGGAAGCTTTTGAGACCTGCCCAGGATGTTCCCGGCATGCTTCGGTTCGCGGTGATGTCGGATCCGCAGGGCGCGGCCATTGTGGTGTTCACGCCCAACCCGAACATGCCATCTCCGCAACGCCCCGAGCCGCCGACACCGGGCACCGTCGGATGGCACGAACTCTACACCACTGATCTTGAGGGCGGATTCGACTTCTACAACAAGCTGTTCGGCTGGACCAAGCTCAGCGACATGGACATGGGGCCGATGGGCGTCTATCGGATTTTCGACCAAGGCGATCACAAGCAGATGGGCGACGGCGGGATGATGAAGAAAGCGCCGCATATCCCCGTGTCATGCTGGACCTTTTATTTTCATGTCGACTCAATCGGCGCAGCCATCAAACGGGTCGAAGCCGGGGGCGGGAAGGTTCTCAATGGACCGATGCAGGTACCCGGAGGGGCGTGGATCATCAATGGCCAAGACCCGCAGGGAGCGATGTTCTCGCTGGTGAGTGACAAGGCATAATCGGCAGCGATTTTGTTCTCACGTAGAACGGCCCCTCCGGGTTGGAAGGGGCCGTTTCTTCTTTAATGTATGTTTAGGATTCTTAGCGACGAAAGTGGTCGCGGTCGTGGTCGACGTGGCGGTCGCGATCTCCATCCCGGCCGCGATCCCAGTTGCGGTCATGGTCGCGATAAGAATCGCGGTCGTGATCGTAACGAACCACGCGGTCCCGATCGTAGCCGCCGACATAGCCCCAACGACCGGGTACCCAATAGCCATTGGTATAGTAGCCTGCCGTCCACTCGTATCCCGGTCCGGGGCTGGGAGGAACGTAGTTGGGGCCGCCAATGTATACGCCGAATTCGGCCGCCTGTGCCTTGGTTGCTCCGAGGCCCAATCCGCTAGCCAACACCGCTGCGCCGAGCACAAATTTCGCCATGTTTTTCATAGGACCTCCGTCCCACTGACCCGCGCCTTGCAGCGAGAAGTCTGTTCCGGCTTTTCTGGTAAGGCTTGGTTCCTGCCGACTTACCAACTGGCCGGTTATGTACTGTACAAACACTGGCGTTTCAGAAGGTTGTGGCCTGGGGGTGAAAATAAAGGCGCGCAACTTTTGGGAAGAAGCGGGGTCTGTGGCGGGTCGAATTTGCGGTCATCCCCGGTCCCCTCACTTGAACAATCTACCCCAGAGGATCGCGGCCACCCCCAAAAAGCACGTCTCCATTCATCAAGATCGTCCTATCACTTACGGGGAAGAGAGCCCGATGAGGGTTCTAGGTTTCCCACCATTCGCCGGGAAGAAGGCGAATGGATGGGGCACGGCATATCTCTCCGGTGGTGAAGTTAAAAAGCAGTAGCGGGCGGTGCCCTTTTTCCAGGACAGGGCGAGGATGAGTGCGACGTCGGCGTTAAGTTGGATGAGGGACGATTGAGACGGCGATGAGCACTCAAGTTGAATCAAGATAGATGAACGCCGCTTTGTGTTCGGTCAAGGTTGAAGAGAATCTGCTTGCAATCAGGGCTTGGCGCACCCCTTTATCTACAGGGTTAAGTTAGCTGAGATACCCCCTCCATAATGCGGGTCTCTTTAACTATCTATTCATAAGAGTCACGTAGGGTCCCTGAAGAGTTGCTGCTCTCGAAGCGGCTCTTCCCCTATCCCCGCGTTCGATCGGGGCTGATCGCTTACTCAAAAAAAACATCGAGGCCGCGTAAGAGATCGAGACTCAAAAATCAAAATCAATCAGGAGAAGAAATAATGCAGGATACCGTCAACTCGCGGAAGCGAGTGCTCGCGGTTTTGTGTTTCGGAGTAACTTGGATATTTCTGGTTTCGTTTGCTCGGATACTCTCCGCGCAGCAACAGGATGCTGTGGCATCCATTTCCGGAACCGTTGTTGACTCGCACGGGTCGGCAGTTCCCCACGCGGCTTTGGAGGCGAGAAATCAGACCACCGGTGCAGCCAAACAGGTAAACGCCGACAACATCGGGCATTTTGTCGTGAAGGGCATTGCGGCGGGAAGCTACACGCTGACTGTAACTGCAAAGGGTTTCGCACCCGCGATGCAAAAAGACGTGGTCGCCTCAACGCAGCCTGCCGCGATTTCGGTCACTTTAAGTGTCGGCAGCGCTTCCGAGACGGTTGAAGTGCAAGCCATCGCCGGCGACTCCGTTGCCGGGCAGCATGCACTGTCGCAGGGCTCGCTCGACACGGTCGAGCCAGAATCAGAAATCAGCAGCGAGTACATCCGGAATTTCACACCGACTACGACCGATTATTCCGAAATCATCAACATTGCCCCGGGTACGATCAGCTACAACACCAACGGCGTTGGACTTGGACAGGGAACAATCTATTTTCGCGGGTTCCAGGATGGCGAATTCAACATCACCTGGGACGGCATTCCTTTCAACGACAGCAACAACCCCACGCATCACTCCTGGGTGTTCTTCCCCGGCCTGTGGGTTGGCAGCGTGGACTTCGACCGCAGTCCGGGCACGGCATCGACCATCGGGCAAGCGACCTATGGCGGGTCGATCAATCTGCGCTCTCCCCAAGTGCCGTCGGAGCAGTCCGCTCAGCCCCAGGTTTCGTACGGATCGTTTAATACGCTGCTGACCGATGCGCAATACAACACGGGCATGTTCGGGCCGCGAAAGAACGTCGGTCTCTCTCTGGATGTTCATCGCATGACCAGCGATGGCTTTCAGACCTTGAACTATATCGAACGCAATGGCGGAGAAATCAAGTTACTCTACGATCTGTCGAAAAACACCACCATCACCGGATATAGCGGTGTCATCCGCCTCTTCGGGAACGCACCCAACGTCTCTCCCTACCGCGCCCAGATCAACGCGTACGGCTGGAATTACATGATGGAGAACAACGATCCGACCAGCGCGTATTACCAGTTCTACAACAGGAATGTTGTTCCCACGGACTTCGAGTACGGTGCTATTCATTCTTCGCTGAAGCACGGCTGGCAGGTGGCTGTGACGCCCTACACCTATAGCTATTACAACGCGCAATATTATCCCAACGACAACCCAAACGATACGACGGGCCTTGCGACCGGTCCCAATGGCTCAAGCGGATGGATTACCGAGGCCAACTGCAACGTAGCGGTGAACGACGCGAACGGCACGACTCCGCCTTGTGCGATCGATAAACTGAACAGCTATCGCAAATATGGCGAGAGCTCAACTGTCAGCCAGACTTCGAAGTATGGCGTCTTCCGCGCCGGCTTGTGGTACGAGTGGGCAACGAGCAATCGCTACCAGATCCCGGCGGATCCGATCACCCGCACCGATGATGCGGTGCCTAACTTCCACGAGAATTACTGGACCAACTCCTTTAACCCATTCGTCGAGTATGAATGGCACGCGACCAAGAAGCTCCTTGTTACAGTTGGCGATAAGTATGCTTATTACACCTTGGACTTCAAGCAGTTTGCCGACAACGGCAAGGTGGTGGGTAACCTTGGCGGCGCGCCCTACACCACGTCTTCCGGCGGCTTCGGCGCGAACTTACCTTCGGCCTCGGCAAATTACCGGCTGACAAACTACTGGTCGGTCTATGGCCAGTTTGGCAAAGGCGATGAAATTCCTCCAACCAGCGTCTTCGACGTGACAGGAGGCGGCCAGGAGATCGGCCAGCTGCCCAGTCCGCAGTTGACTACCTCGTATCAGGGAGGCACGGTCGTTAAGCTGAAACGGTTTACTTTTGACGCAGATTACTATGCAGTGAAGTTCCAGAATAATTACATCTCGTTCGCCGTTACTAATCCGAATAACCCGGCCTACAACCTGAATGAGTATTATCTTGGTCCGGACTCGATCACCCAGGGATTTGAAGCCGAGGTCAATGCTTCGCTCACGCACGGGTTTAACCTCTATGCCAATGGAACCGTAGGAAAGGCCAACTATACGGGAACCGGCGTCCCCTCGGGTCTCAACGTGACCGATACTCCTTCATACACCCAGGCGTTGGGCCTAACCTACCAGAGCCGCGGTATGGATCTGGGCATTATCGAGAAGCGTGTTGGCGACTACTATGATGACAATGGTTCCTATCACAACCAGGTGTATGTTGCGCCATATAACAACGTCAATCTCTTCCTGAACTACACTCTCCGCAAGAATTCGCTATTCGACCAGTCGAAGATCAGCTTCAGCATCAATAACCTGTTCAACAGCGAAGACATCACCGATGTTTTCCCTTACAACAGTCCGAGGCCCGTGGGCTCGTCGTCGTACTTTGCAACCACTCCCACGTCCCCGCTGGACCAGATCAACATGACAGCAGGGCGGAGCTTTGTGGTCAGCTTCAAAATGGGCATTTTCCCAGGGCGCCACGAGTGATTGCCTTCAGAGAGGCTGTGCCGGTGTTTTCTCCGGCACGGCCCCCTGGCGCTTGTCCTGGACCCGGAATGCAGGATCGGCTATAAGAGCCGGGTGCCCACTACATTAAGAAGTTCATTTCGGCCTTGGGGAAGTAGAAAGGCTTTAGCGGGCGGCGCGTCGTTTCCAGGAGTCGGAGAACATGAGGGCGATGTCGATGATGAGTTGGACGACGACGATGGCGGCAACGATGAGCAGGGCAACGTGCGCACCATGGTTGATTTGGGCGAGGGTGGTGGCGTAGCGGGCTTGATCGGCGGCGGGATTCTTGAGCAGGACGAGAGCGCCGCCGGGGACGTTGACCAACAGGAACAGGGGCGCGAGACCGATGAGGCTGACGGCGGAGCGGAGCAGACGGCTGGGGCAGTCCCAGGTTCCGCGGAGCAGTTCGATGCAGTTCCATCCCAGTTGCACGATGTTGAGGGCGACGACCCACCAATAGAAAGTGATCCAAATGGGGGCGAGGCGGAAGGGGCCGGAGTCGAGATAAAAAACGCCCGGGCCCAGAAGGACAAAGGGGTGCCGGGGGATGATGAGGAGCCATCCGAGGAACAAGAATCCGAAGACGACATTGGCCACGGCCTGCGCGTAGCTGCGGCGTTTGCACGTGGATGCGCCGGCGGGCTGCAGGGGCGGCAGGCTGGAAGGCGACCATTTGCCATAGAAGCCGGCGAGGGATGGGAGGATGGTCCCGGGATGGCGGGCGGCGACGTATTCGAGAATGGCAAAGATCAGCGTGACCCAGGCCGCCACCTGCAAGAGGACGAAGAGCAAATTAAATGCCGATTGAATGATGGCGACGCCGCTGGGTGATCCCAGGGCAATGGTAAGCGCGTTGGCCACGAGGTAAATGACGGTGGCCCATGCGCCCGCAATGCGCAGAACATATAGATACATCGGGAACACAGCCGGACCGATGAGGTATTGCTGCGGCTGGTATTGCAAGGCGACCTGGGCGGGGGCGCCGAGTGCGCGGATCCAGGCGTCTGCTTCAGCGGCGTTCAGGGGACGTCCAAGTTCCGATTCCTTGTCCTCGAGCTGGGATTCCAGGTTGGCGCGCAGTTCCGCGAGGATGTCGTCCTGGCGTTTCCAAGGCAGGTGCTTTCGGACGGCTTGCAGGTAGCGATCGAGTAGTTCCATGGCGTCTCCCTTGCGGGGCTACAGGATTCTGTTGATGGCAGTGTTGATGGTCTGCCATTCCTGAAGGAGCAGGCCAAGGGTGTGTTCGCCGTCGGGCGAGAGGCGGTAGAAGCGCTTGTTGCGTTTTTCTTCCTCGCGCCACTGGCTGACCAGCAGGCCCTGGGTTTCAAGGCGGCGCATGAGCGGATAGAGGGTGCTTTCGTCGATAACCAGGCCGTGTTCGGCGAGATCCTTGCGCAGGGTATAGCCGTAATGCTCCTTCCGCAACTGGACCAGGACGGCGAGGGTGAGGCAGCCGCGGCGGAGTTCCATGCGGAGATTTTCGAAGATGCTGTCGGGGAGCGTCATACTGTTCCTCGTACACTGTACTGTACACACTGTATGACAAACAGTGTATGGCGTCAAGTACATTTTGCGACGGGCAGTGGAAGCAAGGTTCGAGGCGGGAGTGTCGGGCAGGTTCGCGATGGTACCCTAGCCTTTCGATCACAAATGTTTGCCACTTCTCAGCACGCACACTTTATTGGTATCGGCGGTATCGGCATGAGCGGGATTGCCGAGATTCTTCTCAACCAGAAGATGAAGGTTTCGGGGTCCGATCTGCGGCGCGGTCCGGTGACGGACCGCCTGGCACAGTTGGGCGCTGTGATCTATGAAGGGCACGAGGCAGGGCACGTGGCGGGCGCCACGGTGGTGGTGACGAGCTCGGCTGTGAGCGCGGCGAATCCCGAAGTGGTCGAGGCGAGGGCGCGGAAGATTCCGGTGATCCAGCGGGCGGAGATGCTGGCGGAGCTGATGCGGTTGAAGTACGGAATCGCCATAGCGGGCATGCACGGGAAGACAACCACGACCTCGATGGTAGCGAGCGTACTTAGCGCGGGCGGATTGGATCCCACGGTTGTGGTGGGCGGCCGAGTGGATGCGATGGGTTCGAATGCGCGCCTGGGGACCACGCAATACCTGGTGGCGGAAGCCGACGAGAGCGATCGATCGTTTTTGAAACTCTCGCCGATTCTGGCGGTGGTGACGAACCTGGACCGCGAACACATGGACTGCTACAGCGACATGGACGATGTGGAGCGGGCCTACCTGGCATTCATGGACAAGGTGCCTTTTTACGGCGCGGTGACAGCGTGCATCGACAATGCGCAGCTGGCGTCGATTTTGCCGCGGGCGCGGCGGCGCGTGTTCACATACGGAACGGCGGCGGAAGCGGATTACCGGATCGAGATGCTGGAACCGGTCGAGGGATGTTTTTCGCGGTTCAAGGTGACGACGTCGACTGGACCACTGGGGCCGTTTGAGTTGCATGTGCCGGGGCGGCATAACGTGCTGAATGCGACGGCGGCGGTGGCGATTGCGCACCAGCTTGAAGTGGAGCCGGGCAAAATTGCCGAAGGGGTCAGCCATTTTCGCGGGGTGGACCGGCGGTTTCAGCATCGCGGGGACGCGCGCGGGGTGGCGGTGGTGGATGATTATGGGCACCATCCGACAGAGATACGGGCCACGCTGGCGGCGGCGCGGGAGTGCGGCTACAAGCGGATTCACGTGGTGTTTCAGCCGCACCGGTACTCACGCACGCATGATCTTCTGGAGCAGTTCAGTGGCGCGTTTAGAGACGCGGATACGGTGACGGTGCTGCCGATTTACGCGGCTAGCGAGACGCCGATTCCGGGTGTGACGGCGGAGTTGCTGGCCAACAAGATTGAAGGGCCCCAGGTGGAGTTTGCACCGGATTTTGCTACGGCGATCGCGGGCGTGATTGCGAAGGCGGAGAAGGGTGATTTGATTCTGACGCTGGGAGCGGGGAGCGTGAGTCAGCTGGCCCCGCAGATTGTGGCGGCGTTGGGAGCGTGACTAGGATCCATGTCGAAGACTTGAGGTTTCGTGCTTTCCCACGTCTCACAATCGAGACGTGGGACATCCGACCTTCGGGGTCGGAATAGATTTCAAAAGACTTCGAGCACAAACGTTTTACCAGAGGGTTTCGACGCTGTTATGATGCGTCCGGCATGGTTGCGTGCATGCCGTAAGGAGCCTACATGGCGAAGCGTTCCCGCAGGAATTTTTTGAAGGCAGCGACAGCCGCTGCCGCTGCTCTCACAATTACAGGCCGCACTTCACTCTGGGGCGCGCCCGCGTCTTCGCCGGTGCGGGTGTGGAGTACTCATCAGGACAAGCGTCACGCGGCGGGCGCACCGCTGCAGTGGAAGAGCGGCGAGGCGGGGGCGGATGCGATAGTCCTCGACGCGAAAAATACCAAGCAGGAGATTCTGGGCTTCGGCGCGGCTATGACGGACGCCTCGTGCTACGTGCTGAGCCGCATGAAGGATGCGGAGCGGCAAGAGTTGATGCACGATCTGTTCGCACCGGAGGGGATGGCGCTGAATGTGTGCCGCACGTGTATCGGTGCCAGCGACTATTCGCGCGATGTGTATAGCTTCGACGAAAGCACGGAGCCAGATCCGGAGATGAAGAAGTTTTCGATTGAGCACGACAAGGCATACATCCTGCCGATGCTGCGGGAGGCGCGCAAGGCCAATCCGGAATTGTTTTTGTTCTCGTCGCCGTGGAGCCCGCCGGCATGGATGAAGCCGAACAACTCGATGCTGGGCGGGGCGATGCGGAAGCTGAACTTCAAGCCGTATGCGCTGTACTTCCAGAAGTTTCTGGAGGGGTATAAGGCCGATGGAGTGCTGATCGACGCGGTGACGGTGCAGAACGAGACCGATGCGGAGCAGGAAGGGCGCATGCCCGCATGCCTCTGGTCGCAAGAGCAGGAGATCGAATTTGTGAAGGGGTTCCTGGGACCGGCGATCAAGAAGGCGGCCTTGACCACGAAGATCTGGGTGCTGGACCACAATTACAGCCTGTGGGGACGGGCACTGGATGAGTTGAGCGATCCGGAAGCGTATGAGTACATCGACGGAATCGCGTGGCATGGCTATGTGGGCAACGAGTCCGCGATGACGCGCGTACACGATGCGTTTCCGAAGAAGAGTGCGTACTGGACGGAGGGCGGTCCGGACATTTCGCAGCCGGATTACCAGACGGACTGGAGCAAGTGGGCCGAATCGTTCAACGGTATTCTGAATAACTGGTCGCGATCGATTACATCATGGAACCTCGCGTTGGACGAGAAGGGCAATCCGAACATCGGACCGTTCCCGTGCGGCGGGGTGGTGACGATTGATAACGCCACGCACAAGGTGACGCAGAGTGGTCAGTATTGGGCGTTTGCGCATTACAGCAAGCACGTGCAACGGGGCGCGAAGGTGATTGCGTCGGGGCCTGTGGCGGAGGGAGCGAAGATTTCGCATGTGGCATTCCGCAATCCGGATGGCGGGTATGTGCTGGTCGTGGCGAATCGGGGGAAGGCCGAAAAGAATATGCTGGTGAAGGTCGACGAGAATGCACTGGAGTTGAAGGTGGCGGGAGATTCGGTGCATACGCTGGAGTGGGCGTGACGGTCAGTCAGTAGATCGCGTGGGCGGGTTGCGTGGAGTGGATTACGCCGTCTTCTACGGAGAGTTTATAGGAGAGGGCGTCGCCCGCCCAGGTATTGAGATTGAATGTGTGGGTAGGAACCACTTTGCGCACCGTAAATCCACGCATCTCGATGGGCTTGTCTGCTTCGGTGAATCCCGCATCGCCCGCCTGATCGATGAACCATGCGCCGCCGTGGCCGATAACTTTTGCAATCCCATCCGGTTCGAGCAGCAGGGCGGCGCCTTCGTCGACGCCGATGCCGCGTATCTTGAGTTCCGGTGGTGGGATGGCCTTGCCGTCCGGCTCCTTGAGGCGCGCCAGGAATACCAGCAGACGTCCCATGCGATCGCGCTTGGCAAAGTGGGAATCGGTGACGATACCTTTCAGGATAGGTATGTCGAGAAAACCCCGGACCAGGGTGATGCGTGGGCTCCAGGGGTGCTCGATCGCGGTTTTGCTGTCGAGGTTAGGGGCGTCGGGCTTGTCGCCTTGCGCGGAATACGCGTATTCGCCGAGGACGGCGAGGCCGGCGCTGGTGCCGCCGATGGGGACGCCGCGGCGGATGGCTTCGTTGAGTGCCGACTGGACCGGAGTGTTCATCCAGAAATTGATGTAGTTGGCCTGGTCGCCGCCCGAGATGAAGAGAGCCGAGGCGTGACGAATCGTTTGCGCAACAAAGGGGTCAGCTGCGGCGGCACGCCTGGGAATGACAAGAGTCGCGACAGAGTTGAGACGGCAGAGTTTCTGGACGTAAGAGTTGTAGTCGTCGCTGCCGGTGGCGCGAAGGATGAGAAAGTCGCCACCGCCGGCGCGATCGCATAGAAAGCGGAAGGCCTCGTCGAGATCCTTGCCGCCTCCCATGAGATCGAAGCCGGGCCGGGGAGAGGCTTGGAAATTGGCCGCGTTGCCGACGCGGCCGTATCGGTAAAGCGCGGATTGGGAGGGACCCGGCAGGACGATGCCAAGCGAAAGAAAGCCCAGGACAAGAATCCGCAAACAGCGCATGAAGGCAGGTTAGTGCATTTGGGAATGACCCGTAACGCCGCGGGTTCCTCTTCTTATAGCGAGAGAGAAATCCACTCGGCAGGACCGCATAATTGAGGCTGGCGATTCTTCACGACCCCCGCTCAGGCGTGACCACACAACGCAGTCCCAAAAACCGTTCCCTCGATTGGGGAGATGATACGTCCCCGGAGCCTCCGTTCCGGCGCGTGCAGCAGGTGGTGCGTCCAGGAAAATCTCCGGGCGGGCGCAATCTGCCGGGCATGCCGCTGACGATGCCGGATCCGGACGACGAGGAGTTTCCGCGTCCGGGGAGAAGGCAGTTCGACCCGCCGCCGGCACCATGGTGGCGGCCCTCGACGGCGTGGGGGCGGACGTTCCTGGGATTGGGTGTGCTGGTGATCTTCGGGACGCTGGGGACGGCGGCTTTCCTGTTCAAGACGTACCTGGAGCGCGACGCGCGGTTTCGGATCACGGGGAGCGGCAATATCCAGGCGAGCGGGCTGAACGAAGTGACGCGGGGCGATGTGTTGCCGGTGTTTGGCGAGGATATCGGGCGCAACGTGTTTTTTGTGCCGCTAAGTTTGCGGCGGAAGCAGCTGGAGAAGATTCCGTGGGTGGAGCATGCCACGGTAATGCGGCTGTTGCCGGATCAACTGCGGATTTCATTAGTCGAGCGGACGCCGGTGGCGTTTGTGCGGCAGGGGCAGCAGATCGGGCTGGTGGATGCAAACGGGATACTGCTGACGATGCCGGCGGCGGCCATGACCAAGCATCATTATTCATTTCCGGTGGTGACAGGGATTGATGCGGGGGATCCGGTGGCTTCGCGGCGGGCGCGCATGGCGGTATATGGACGGCTGATCGCGGAACTGGACAGCAGCGGCCAACACCTTTCGGAACAGTTGTCGGAGATTGACTTGACGGATCCGGAAGACGCGCGGGTTTTGATGCCGGAGGAAGGCGCAGATATTCTGGCGCACTTCGGAGACGACCAGTTTCTGGCGCGGTACCAGAGGTACAAGGCGCACATCGCGGAATGGCGGCAGCAGTATCCCAAGCTGGCGGCGGTGGATCTTCGCTACGAGCAGCAGGTTGTTTTGCAGATGACACCGGGAGCGGGGGGGCCGCAAACGACCACGAATGATGGCAAACCGCTTGCGGAGCCGGCAGCGGCGGCCAGTGATGGGAAGCCGACGAAGCCGTCCGCCGGAGTGAAGGCCGGGCCTGAGAAGACGGTGGCCGCCAGGGCGGCCGTTCACAAGGCCGCGGGGAAACCGAAGAAGGCAAAAGAGAAGGCGAAGAAGCATCCGACGCCGCCGCGGCGGCCCGTTGCGGGCGCCAATCAAGGAAAAGCAGTTTCACCTGCACAGCCTGCCAGCGCGCAGGGTCAGTGAGCAGCGACGATGAGCCAGAAACAGGAAAATCTGATTGTGGCGCTGGATATCGGCAGCATGTCGACGCGGGTGCTGGCTGCGGATTTGAATGAAGGGGCGCTGCGTTATCGCGGTCATGCGGTGGCGGAATCGGCGGGGATGCGGAAGAGCCTGATCGCGGAGCTGGGCCCGGCGGCGAAGGTGGTAAAGGCCGCGAACGAGCAGGCGGAGCGGGTGGCCCGCGCGAACATCGACGAGTGCGTGGTGGGCGTGGGCGGTCCGCATGTCTTCGGGCTAAATACCAATGGCGGGTTTGAACTGGGCAGCCGCATGCGGGAGATCACGCGCGAAGATGTGCGCACGGCAGTGGAGCGGGCCCGGGCGGTGGAGAGGCCACCGGATCGCGAGATTCTTCACCTGCTGCCGCGCCAATTCATCGTGGACGACCAGCCGGGGATTTTCGATCCAGTGGGCATGATCGGGGCGCGGCTGGAGGTGGATCTGCACATCGCTACCTGTTCGGGCAGCGCATTCCAGAGCACGATCACGTGCGCCAACCGGGCGGGGCTCGAGGTGACCGAGGCGGTGCTTGAGTCGCTGGCCGCAGCCGAGGCGACGCTTTCCGCGGATGAGCGGGAACTGGGTGTCTGCCTGCTGAATATCGGGGCACATTCGAGCGACCTGGTGGTTTTTTTTGAAGGCGCGGTGGCACACACGGCGGCGGTTCCGGTGGGGGGCGCGCATTTCACCAACGACCTGGCGATCGGTTTGCACATGCCGGTGGCGCAGGCCGAGGAACTGAAGCGGCAGTACGGGCACACGGTGGTGACGGCGGTGCCGCAGGACGCGGAAATCGAGATCGCCAATCCGCAGCCGGAGATGCTGTCGCTGCGGCGGGTGGCGGAGATTCTGGAGCCGCGGGCGAGGGAACTGTTTTATTTCGTGAAGGAAAGCCTGCGGCAAGGGGGCGTGGTGGACGCGCTGGGCGCAGGCTGCGTTTTGACCGGGGGCGGGGCGATGTTGCCGGGAATGCTGGACATAACGGAAAGCCAGTTGCGGGTGCCGGCGCGGACGGGAATGCCAGTGCGGCTCTCGAACATGCCGGGCGAACTGGCGCATCCTTCGTTCTCAACGATTATCGGCATGCTTCTGTATGCCCACCGGACGCGGGTAACGCGGGATTCGGAAAACAATGGTTTGCGCGCCAAGCTGCGCGCCATATTCGCATCGAGTTTTTAGTTTTAACGATATTCAGCCACGACCAGGAGGGCGCCATGGAACAGACGAGTCAGCAAGCCGGAGAGATGCGCATTCAATATCACGAAGAAACACCGCGCGGAGCGCGCATCAAGGTGATCGGCGTGGGCGGCGGGGGCGGCAATGCCGTAAACCGCATGATCCAGGCGCGGATGGAGGGCGTGGAGTTTATCGCCGCCAACACCGATGTGCAGGCGCTGAAGTTGTGCCAGGCACCGATCAAGCTGCAGCTGGGCGTGCGGCTGACCTCCGGGCTGGGCGCAGGGGCGAATCCGGACGTGGGGCGGCGGGCGGCGCTGGAAGATTCGGAAAAGATTATCGAGGCGCTGGAAGGCGCGGACATGGTGTTTGTGACCGCGGGTCTGGGGGGAGGGACGGGGACGGGCGCGGCCCCGGTGATCGCTTCCCTGGCCAGCGAGATGGGCATTCTGACCGTGGCGGTGATCACGGTTCCTTTTGCGTTTGAGGGCAAACGCAGATTGCAACAGGCGGAGCGCGGGCTGAAGGAGCTGCTGGAGAGCGTGGACACGATGATCGTGATCCCCAACGAGAAGCTGCTGGCCGTGGCCAAGGATGCGGGCTTCTTCGAGAGTTTCCGCATCGCGGACGATGTGCTGCGCCAGGGCGTGCAGGGGATTTCGGACATCATTACCATTCCGGGGATTATCAACCGCGACTTTGCCGATGTGAAGACCACCATGGCGGGCATGGGACATGCGGTCATGGGCACGGCGGTCCGGTCGGGCGAGAATCGGGCCATCGAGGCGGCGCAGGCGGCCATGGCGTCGCCGCTGCTGGAAGCAGGTGCGATCGATGGAGCGCGCGGCATCCTGATCAATATCACGGGTTCGAGCAAACTGCGGCTGTCGGAAGTGAATGCGGCGTCTTCGTTGATTCAAACGTCGGCTCACGAAGACGCCAACATCATCTTCGGCGCGGTTCTGGACGAGAAGATGGGCGATGAAGTGAAGATCACGGTGATCGCCACCGGGTTCCGCGACCAGATGCCGGAGCGGCGGGCGCGCATGTTGAGCGTGGAAGACGCGCCGGTAGTGTCAGTGCCGGTGATGGCTCCGGAGAACTGGCTGCAGGAGGCGGGAGCGTTGACGGCCTCGGCCACCGTGGCAGCAGCTATACCGGTTGCGTCGGTCAAGCCGGTGGTGGTGGAGTTCGAGATTCCAGCCGCGCCGCCGGCGCCTCGTTTTATGAGCGAAGACGAAGAACCGGAGCCGGTCAGGCGGCATGATCGGTCGTTTGTCGAGTCGACGACGCAGGAAATTCCGGTTGCGGCGGGAGGGCACAAGCCGGCAGCCTTCGATGATTCTTACGTGGAGCCGCAAACGGAATTGGTGAGCGTGCCGTCGCGGCCGCGCTTTGCGGAGATGGAAGAGGCGGTTTACACACCGTTGCCGCGGGATTTTGCCACGGACATGGGCAGTGGAGTTCATCCGCCTGACCCATTTGCCGAACATCGCGCGCCGGTGGCGCTGTTTGCAGAACAGGGGCTGGAGCAAGAACGGGACCTGGACGTTCCGGCATTTATGCGCCGCCTGCAATTTTAGTTTTGAGCCTTTCGGAAATGCGGAATTTGGTTTCATAATGGAACTTGACGAATATTTCCACCGCGATCGGACAAAAGCCGCAGCCAAGGGAGTGTTCCCATTACTTAACTGACGTGTTCGTCGTCACACGATGAGGGACGGTGCGGGAGCATTTTGGCTGTATAGTTTTCTTAAGCTTTCCCAGGCAGGCGTCCCTCGCGGGGCATTTTAGAATTCAGCAGCCGTAACGGTTTGCAGTTGAGACAGACTATACGGCAGGTGCGGAATTCCCTGTAGCCGCCCGATCGGAATTTTTGTGAAGATCGAAGGGATAGCAGGGGACGTCCAAGGAGAAGATGGCCGGCAGCAGGCTGAGCCGGAATCAGGGCCCGGGACGAGCCGATGAGTTAGAAGTGCGCCTTCAGCCACGGGGCAGACGCATGGCACGGAATCCAATGTTGAGAGGAAGCTGGCTGGATGAGATTGTCTTGCGTTTTGATGGTCAACGTGGCTTTGGTTGGGTTGGGAGGCGGCGCTGCCAGGGCGGCGGCTCTGGACTCACCGCACACCCTTCATCGGCCGCACACGGCGCACCTGATTGAACCTCGCCATGGTGCGCGGCACGCAACGGCAGCGCACGAAGCGGCCAAGGCAACGACCAAGGCAGCGACTTCGCATGCGCAGATTGTGGCCAGCAAGGGATCGCGCAAACTGGGCAATGGCGCCGGGACGATTCGCAGGACCCGCCTGAACGTACGCCACCATTATTACGAGCGCTTTACGGCCAGTTCTTTTGCCGCCAGCGACATTTTTGCGGATGACGTGACGACCGGCGAAGACCCGATCGTGCGCCAGGCGGCGATTGACGCGCTGGGCGATATGAATGGAACGGCAGTGGTGATCAATCCTGCCAATGGGCGCATTCTGGCCATGGTGAACCAGAAGCTGGCTCTTTCGCCGGGTGCGGAGCCCTGTTCGACGATCAAGATCACGGTGGCCATGGCGGCGTTGTCGGAGGGCCTGGTTACGCGGGACACGATGGTGCAACTGCCGGGCTTTCGCATGAACATGACGCAGGCGCTGGCCAAGAGCAACAATCTCTACTTTGAGGAATTGGGCAGGGAACTGGGCTTTGAGCGGGTTCGGCACTATGCCAACCAGTTCGGCCTGGGAGAACTGGCCGGCTATCACATCGAGGGCGAGCAGCTGGGCGTCTATCCCGACCGCCCTTTGTCAGAGGCAGAAGGCGGCGTGGGACGCATGTGCAGCTTCGGGCAGGGGGTATCGCTGACGCCGCTGCAACTGGGCGCGTACGTAGCGGCCCTGGCCAACGGAGGAACGCTTTTCTACCTGCAGCATCCGTCGACTCCGGAACAGATTGCCGGGTTTGCTCCGCGGATCAAGAGAACGCTGGACATCGCCAAGTTTGTTCCCGATTTGCAGGATGGCATGGCGGGTGCGGTGGAGTATGGCACGGCGCGCAGGCTGCGGGCCAGCTTTACGGAACTGCCGGTGTTCGGCAAGACCGGCACCTGCTCGAACCTGGGAACGCGGTATGGGTGGTTTGCTTCGTACTCGGATTCGCCGCAGGGGAGCCTGGTGACGGTGTTCTTCCTGGAGGGCGGCAGGCCGACGTTCGGACCGCGCGCTGCCGAGCTGACGGGCGCGTTCTACCGCAACCTGTGGGATCACAACTACTTTGCCGAGAAGACGGGTGCATCGGCCAGCGTAACGCCGGTGGCAGCGCCGAGCGCGGGACGTTCGGGTACTGCGCAGGGTGCAAACCAGTAGAATTTCATGGCGGCAGAACTGCCTGAGGCCGCTTTCGGGCGGCCTTTGTTATTGGTCTACTGGGTGATGGGCACCGGCTCCCGGAGGAGATGGGACCCCGGCGACCGGTGCGGTATGGCGGCTGATGATGGAGTCGGATCTGGGCATAGATCGGGAACGAATCTTCCATTGATGCGTTCGGGGCTGGTGGTGGAGTACGGTCCGGTGCAGATCGAGGGGAAGACGTACATTTGCCGGCGGCGAGGGGTATCATTGTCGCGCGCGCACGGTGCGGGAACTTCACCAGTTCGTCATGGCGTTGGTGGTGTACGCCCCCCTTTGAAACCCTGGTGAATGATTTTAGATTTGCCGAGTATCACAAGTTTGGTTCGGAGTCGCGGATGCTGGCCGACTTTGAAGAGGTGCCAACGGGCAAAGACGGCGGCACGGAAGGAAGCCAGCCGCAGACCAGGCCGCAATAGAGTCGCAAGCTTAGACCCGCAGATCAGAATTCTGTAATAGCATGAAACGATTTGGTTCCGACTTCATCGGATAAAAGAGAGGCTTCCCCTCCTTCCCGGACTAGCGCGAGGCGGCGTCCCTCTTTTCAATTTTTGCAATCACGGAGTTTTTCTTCCATGGCGCTACCGACTCAGATTTTGCTCACGTACGGTTATTTCCTGCTATTTGCCTGGGTGCTGGTGGAGCAATTTGGCATACCACTGCCGGCGACGCCGGTATTGCTGGCGGCGGGAGCGCTTTCGGCCGAGCATAAAGTCAGCTTCTTTCTGGCCCTGGGGGCAGGATTGCTGGCTTCGTTGACGGCGGACTCCTCCTGGTTTTTCATCGGCAGGCGCTACGGGCATCACGTGCTGAGGATCCTGTGCAAGCTTTCCCTGGAGCCGACGATCTGCGTCCGGAAGACGCAGAACTCGTTCAGCAAGGGCCGCAACATCACGCTGATGTATGCCAAGTTCGTTCCGGGGCTGGCCACGCTGGCGCCCCCGGTAGCCGGGCAGAACGGGATGGCCTATCCGATTTTCCTGCTCTGCGACGCAATTGGCGCCACGCTGTGGCTGGGAACGCTGCTGATGGTGGGCAGGCTCTTCGGCGACGCGCTGAAAAAGGACCCCAGCCTGCTGAACTGGGTGGGTCGATTCTCAGGAGCACTTCTGGTTTTGGGAATCTGCGCATTCTTTATCGCGCGGGTGTATCGGCGCAGGCTGGTGCTGCGCAAACTGGTGGCCTCGCGGCTGGAGCCTGAAGATTTGAAGCGTCAACTGGATGCAGGCGAGAAAGTCTACATTGTGGACCTTCGTCATCCGCTGGAACTGCTGCCTGACCCTTTCACATTGCCAGGTGCACTGCATGTCTCGCCGGAGGCTCTTGCGGCGCGCATCGGCGAGATTCCTCGGGACCGCGACATTGTGCTTTATTGCACGTGTCCGAGTGAGGCGACGGCGGCCAAGACAGCCATGACCCTGCACAAGCTGGGCATCGAACGGGTTCGGCCGCTACGCGGCGGGTACGATGAGTGGAAGCGGCTTGGCTATCCACTGGATGCGATTGCGCCTTTTATGGCGGACGCTCCGGAGCAGCCGCTGGTTTACCTGGGCGGTAAACCAGCAAACTGAGGCTATCGTTATGAAGCGTTGAAGATGGCGGCGATGCTGGTTCCGATTGGGGATCCGATGCCGGTACAAGGATCGGGGCCGGGACCGGCCTTGTAGGCTCCATTGTCGCCCGACGTGATGTCGTTGAAGGCTTTCTGATTCTGCCAGAGCTGGGGTGTAACGAAACCGAGCTTGGTGCCGAACGAGGCGAAGAGCCCTGCGTAAAGCGGCGCGACGGCACTGGTGCCTCCGACGACGGTTCCCGATCCATGAACATAGATGTCGTAGCCGGTGTTGGGGTCTGCGTCGGCGGAGATGTCGGGGACCATGCGTCCCGAGCCGGCCGCGCTTCCCGTGGGCGGAGGCGGCGCGCCGATCTGCCAGGATTCAACCGGAAAGACGGTGGAATAACCACCGCCTGTTCCTTCGCCGTCCGTCTGCCCGGGGTTGTCGTTCCAGACGATCTCTTCGGAGGAAGTTTTGTAGGTGCCGCCACAACCGACGACGTGCGGACAGGAAGCGGGGCAATCCACGTTGGCGGGAGTAGAACCGCCGTCGCCGGAGTCGTTATCACCGGAGGCCGAGAAGACGATCATGCCGGCGGCAGTCGCGGCAGCCGCGGCTGACTCCATCTGCTGGGCGGCGGTTGTTCCCCACACAGCTTCGTCCGCGCCCCATGAGATGGAGCAGACGTCGCATCCGTCCTGGGCTGCCTTGGTGACGGCGGAAGCGATGTCCTGAGACCAATACATGCGGATGGTTGCGGGGCGGGCGGTGGCGGCGTAGAAGGAGGCCGCGGCGACCTGGATATCGAGCGCGACTTCATAGTCGGCGTCGTTGGAGGAGCCAACACTCTGATTAGGGCTGTTCTGGGTGCCGTCGACCGAGACGTCGGTGATT
The DNA here is from genome assembly GCA_036488735.1 of Occallatibacter sp. Taxonomy (GTDB): domain Bacteria; phylum Acidobacteriota; class Terriglobia; order Terriglobales; family Acidobacteriaceae; genus Telmatobacter. The sequence goes on along the minus strand of DASXHC010000009.1, from coordinate 15,894 downwards.
TGAGGGACAGGCTGGTTGAGGCCCTGGAAGAAAGCGTCCATGTCCGACTGGACCCATCCGCCTCCGAGTTCCACGATGGCGATGACGCCGTTTCCGGAGAGGGCCGTGGGCCAGTTGTAGGCTGCGCAGAGGGACGGTACGGTCCACGGACTGGGAGCGGCAGCCAACTCGGCGCTGACGGTTGATTTAGGAATGAAGCGGCGAACTTGGGAGCGTAATTTGAAGTAGGGCTTGCACTTGACCAGGGGGGAAGAGGCCATGGCGAACTCCTTATAGATTAAGAACCACTGCTGGCGGCGAGTATGGCACAGCGGTCCCGCCCGATGCAAAGCTAACCATAGGAAAAAGTCCGCAACGGGCTGGCCGGCCGCAGGGGGATTGCGCGGTGTGCGCGGCTTTCGGCAGGAGGCCAGCCGGTTAAGATGGGATGGGCGGTAAGCACTGTCCGGAGTGTTTGAATTGGCTTATGACGATCTGCGCGACTGGATCAAGGCTCTCGAAAAAAACGGTGAATTGAAGCGCATTCGGGAAGAGGTTTCGGCGGACCTGGAGATCACGGAGATCACCGACCGGATATCGAAGAGGGGGGCGAAGCCGCGCGCAGGGAAGGATGCGAAGTATGCTCCCGGCGGTCCAGCGCTTCTGTTTGAAAATATCAAGGGTCATCCGGGACACAAGGTATTAATCAACCAGTTTGGCAGCGAGCGGCGCATGGCGCTGGCGCTGGGCGTGGAGAAAGTGGATGAGATCGCCGAGCGGATTACCGGTCTGATGAATGTGAAGGCGCCGGAAGGTTTGTTTGACAAGCTGAAGATGCTGCCGCAATTGGGGGCCTTGACGAGCGCGTTTCCGAAGACGGTGAGCGCTAAAGAGGCGCGCTGCAAGGAAGTAATCCTGCAAGGAAAAGACACCAACGGGCGGGAGAATTTTGACCTGACGCAGTTTCCGATTCTGAAGTGCTGGCCGCATGACGGGGGCGCGTTCATTACGCTGCCGTGCGTGCACACGAGGGATCCGCGGACGGGCAAGCGCAATATCGGCATGTACAGGATGCAGGTGTACGACGGGCAGACGACGGGCATGCACTGGCAGAGGCAGAAGGTGGCTGCCGAGCACTACAGGGAAGCGGTGCGGAATGCAGCGTCGGCGGCGGGCGAGGCCAGCGGTGACTTCAGCGTGAAGGCGGCGCGGGTGGCGGCGATGGCGGAGTCGGCGGGCGGTGCGGTCATGATTCCCGACGGACCTGTGGGCGGACTGCCGCAAGTGACGATGGGCAAGCTGAAGGGTTCGCGCATGGAAGTCGCGGTGTCGATTGGCTCCGATCCGGCGACCACCTTCTCGGCGATTGTACCGGCGCCGCCGGAGGTGGAAGAGTTCATGATCTCCGGGTTCCTGCGCGGTAAGTCGGTAGAGATCGTAAAGTGCGAGACTGTGGACCTGGAAGTGCCGGCTCACGCGGAGATCGTGCTGGAAGGGTACGTGGAACTGGGCGAGTTGCGCAGTGAAGGTCCATTTGGCGATCACACCGGTTTCTACACCATGACCGAAGACTACCCGGTGTTTCATTTGACTTGCATCACGCACCGGAAGGACCCGATCTACGCGGCGACGATTGTGGGGAAGCCGCCGATGGAAGATGCATGGATGGGCAAGGCGGTAGAGCGCATCTTTTTGCCGGCGATGAAGATGACGATCCCGGAGATCGTGGATGTGCACCTGCCGGTGGAGGGTGTATTCCACAATCTGATGCTGGTGTCGATCCGGAAGAGTTATCCGGGGCAGGCGCGCAAGGTGATGAATGCGATCTGGGCGTTGGGGCAGGCGATGTTCACCAAGTGCATCGTGGTTGTGGACGAGGATTGCGACGTGCAGGACGTGGGCGAAGTGGTGTTGCGGGTGACGAACAATATCGATCCGGAACGCGACATTCAATTTACGCTGGGGCCGATCGATTCACTGGATCACGCTTCGCGGCTGCCGAATTTCGGGTCGAAGATGGGAATTGACGCGACGCGGAAGTGGAAGGCCGAGGGGTTCAATCGGCCGTGGCCGGCGATGATTGAGATGGATAATGCCACCAAGGCGCGCGTGGACGCGATCTGGGCGAAACTGGGACTTTGAACGCTGGAGTGTCTGCTATATCTAAAACGATGCGCAGTCTTCCCTTGCGTTTGATGATTGTGGGCCTGGCTGCTGCGCTTGCCGGCGCCGCGCCCCTCGGAGCCCAGCAGGATACTTTCCGCTGGATGGACTTCCATTCGCAAAAGGACCAGGACATCGTGGTGTGGGTGACGCGGGCGCTGCAGGGGGAACATTGGACTGCGATTCGCGAAATTGGGGTGATCTACGACGCGGCCCTGGTGGTGACAACGGAGCGCACAAACCCCCAGGGGACGCCGAGCGCGGACACGTTCCAACTGTGGAGTGTGTCGCTCACAACGCACGCTCTGACGCCGATACTGAAGGGCGTGAACCTGCGTTTCCTGGACTGGATGCAGTTTCACGAGGGGTGGCCGCAGGAACTGGGCGCGCTCTACGACGATTGCAGCGAGTGCGCGTCGACCACGTACATTACTGCGCTGCACTACGACTTGTCGCAGCATATCTGGAATGCGCGTTGGCTGCGCGGCGGTCTGACGGTGCCGGTTTGGAGCGCTAATGGCCCGGCCGGGGTCGAATTGACGCGGATCTACGCGGTGTTGGCGGAGCCCAATGGGCGGGAACTGGTGGGAACGTGGAACCATCTGGACTACGGCAAAGAGAAGCCTGCCGAGGATTTCATTTATCGCTACGATCTGGACCCTTTCAGCGGGCTGGAGAGAACCCAGCTTTTGAGCGGCAAAGAGGGCGAATCGATGAAGCAGCGGCTGTGCGGTGTGCAGGGAGCGACGGGGAACGTGGCGCGCGGGCAGGATTCCGCGCTATGCCAGCAGACAGTGCATCCTCATGCCGAGCGGCGGCCGGTTACGACACCGCCCGCCAATAACCAGGGACGGTCGATGCCGCCGGGATCAAAGCACTGATTCTGGTGTTTTCAGCCAACCGCAACTCTAACTTTTGTTTTCGTTGAGAATTGCCCGTTGAAGCTGCGCAATTTGACGGGTTGATCACGGGACCGGTTTTGCGCACTGGACAAAGGACACAACGCGAACTGCATCCAAGTTCTGCTGGAGAGGTAACCGTATGAGCGTCTTGTCGCGTCACGTTTTCTGGATGTCACTCTCTCTCGTGGTTGCGCTGGGCGCGGCGGGATGCAAGGGAAATCCAACCGCCACCAATACTGCCAGTACCGACCAGTCGCAAAACCCCGCGCAGGATCCGGCGGCAGCAAATGTTGTCCCAATTTCCAATGCGACGACGGACACGTCTTCGGCTCCTCCTCCGGATAATAGCCAGTCTCAGGCGGCGCCGAGCCAATATCCACCCGAGCAGGCTCCGGCACCGTCACGCAGGCCGTCTTCGGACCGGGATACTTCTGATCAGTATGCCTCCGACCAGTCGCCGGACGATTATAACGACGACTACGGCGATGATTCCGGCTACAGCCAGCCGGTGGAGTATGCCCAGGCGCCTCCACCTCCGCTGCCTCAATATGATCAGCCGCCCTGCCCGGGAGATGGCTACATCTGGACGCCGGGGTATTGGAATTACGCTTCCGAGGGCTACTACTGGGTTCCGGGAGCCTGGGTTTCAGCGCCGTATGAAGGAGCATTGTGGACGCCCGGCTACTGGGGCTACGACCGGGGACGCTACGGGTTCCACCATGGGTTCTGGGGCCGGCACATTGGCTTTTACGGCGGTGTGAACTATGGCCACGGATACGGCGGCTACGGATATCAAGGCGGCTACTGGAATGGCAACCACTTCGATTACAACCGCAACGTCAACAACGTGAACACTACCGTGGTGCATAACGTGTACAACTACACGGTCATCAACAACACCACGAACGTGACGCGGGTGAGCTACAACGGCGGCAACGGCGGGATCCCGGTGCGTCCGCGACCTGCAGAAATTGCGGCCCGGCACGAGCAACATGCGCCCCCCATGACGGCGCAGATCCAGCAGGCGAAGGCGGCGCAATCGGAGCGCGGCAATTTTGCGGCAGTGAATCAGGGGCGCCCGGCAGTGGCGGTGGCGAGCCGTCCGCTGCAGGCGGACCACATCCAGCCTCCGCCGGTGATGACGCGGGCGCAGATTCCTCAACCGAACAACCAGCCGGCGCAGCGTCCGGGACGACCGGTACAGGCCGAGCAGCCGCAGCGTCAGCAGCCGTTGCAAAACCAACAGCACCCGCAGCCAATGCCGAGCCAGCCGCAACGTGGCGGACAGGCGGTGGCAAATCCGCAACAGCCGCAGCGTGGTCCGGAGCCAGGGCGTCCTGCGCAGCCGGGGCATCCACTGCCGCAGCCGAACGCTCCGGCATACCATCAGCCGATCCCGCAGCAGCATCCGGCGGCGCCCGCTGCGCGTCCTGAGCCGCAGATGCAGCATCAGCAACCGCAGCAGCATCCGGTTCCACAACAGCAGCAACACCCGCAACCGCAGCGAACCGAGCCTGCCCGGCCAGCTCCAGCGCCGGTGCGCCCGCAGCCCCAACCGCAAACACCGCGTGCGGAACCGCGACCGGCACCTCCGCAGCAACATCCCGCGGCTGTACCCCAGCAGCATCAAGCGCCTCCCCCACAACAGCATCCGCAGCAGGAAAAGCGGCCTGAGGAGAAGAAGCCTCAGTAGTTTTTAATTATCTGGACGCGGGATCGATCCGCGAGTGGCCTCTTTGCCAGGAACAGGCGAAGAGGCCACTCCGTTTCGGGGGGAGAAGGGCGCCTGCTTTATTCGGAAGTCAAAACGCGAATGACAACCAGGTTGCGCACCCAGCGGGCGGGGCGCTTTTCGCCGGTGGCGACTAACTGAACTGGCCCGTTGTCAGCGATCGGCTTGCCATCCATGGCGTCCGCGACCAGAATCGTCGCGTCGTGTACATCGGGATTGATCTCGGCGACGGAGTAGACGACAGCGTAGTGATCGGATCCCTCCGCCACCAGGTAGAGGCGGAAGTCCCTGCCGTGCGGCTTGTCGGGCACTCCGAGCCGAGTCAGCAGATCGATTAAGGGAACGCCGGAGTACGTCTGGTTGACCTTGGCGTGCTCATTGAAAACAGTGATGGTCTGGTGCGGAAGGGCGGCGAGCGTCGCCGGGGTCCATTCGGCGGTCTTGTCGCCAAAACTGATTTTGAGGGGGCCGGCGGGTACCAGCGGCTGGGCGTGATGGTCCATCTCGGGCATGGCCTGCGCGAAGCCTCGCCCATTGGACAGGGCGACTGCCGCAATGAAGGCAATCATTGGAAGAATGCGGTTCATCAGCGATTTCGTCCTTTCAGCGGTAAGCATCCTAGCAGCCAGTTGACCTTGATTGGAGTGGCTTTGCGAATCATCGTATACTACGCGTATGTCGATTGTGCGTAACATCGCAGGCATCGCCAAGGGCATGAGCATCACGTTCGGGGAGATTTTTCGGCCGACCGAGGTGGAAAATTATCCCGACGGCCCCGGTCCCTTGAAGGGCGCGAAGTTCGAGCAGCGCTTCCGCGGCGCGCATGTGCTGCAGCGCGATGAAAACGGGCTGGAGAAATGCGTGGCCTGCTTCCTGTGCGCGGCTGCATGTCCTTCCAACTGCATCTTTATCGAAGCGGCGGAAAACACGGCAGAGAAGCGTATCTCTTCGTCGGAGCGCTACGCCAAGATCTACAACATCGACTACAACCGCTGTATCTTCTGCGGCTATTGCGTGGAAGCCTGTCCGACCGACGCCATTACCCACGGACACGGTTTCGAGCTGGCGACGCTGAACGCTACCAATTTGGTGATGCGCAAAGAAGACATGCTGGTGCCGGTGCAGGCGCTGACCGCAGCCAAGTAACCTGGCTGGCGAAAGGCGTTCTGATCCAAGCGGAAGCAAATCGAGCTGACGTAAACGGGCATGGCACATCGTGGATTTGACGAGCAGATGGCGGCCCTCGATGCCCTGAAGGGCAGCGAACTCGACGCCGAAGCCATCGCTCTCATCAAGAAAGCTTTAACCAATCGCAGTAATTTTCTGGCGGCCAAAGCGGCGCGTCTTGCGGAAGAAGGTGCGCTGACGGATCTGGTTCCTGACCTGATCCTTGCGTATGATCGCTTCTTTATCAACGCCGAAAAGAGCGACCCGCAGTGCTGGGCCAAGAATGCGCTGAGCCGCGCGCTGTCGAAACTCGAGTGCCGCGACAAGGATGTGTTTCTGCGTGGGTTGCGTCATCACCAGATGGAGCCCACGTGGGGTGGAACGTCGGATTCGGCGGGCACATTGCGCGCTAACTGCGCGCATGCACTGATTGCCTGCGACGGACTCGACAATCAGCAACTGCTGGTTCTGCTGCTCGACCCGTTGGTCGATAAGGACAAGAGCGTTCGGGTGGAGGCAGTACGCGCGCTGGCTCAACTGGGCGAACTTGCGGTGCCGGTGTTGCGGCTGCGCGCACTCATTTCCGGCGAGGACGCAGAAGTTCTGGGGCAGTGTTTCGGTGCGCTGATCGCGATTGAGCGCGAGGAGGCGATTCCGTTTGTAGCCGGCTTTCTGGAAGAGGGGGACGATGGAGCAGGCGAAGCGGCATTCGCGCTGGCGGAGACGCGGAGCCCGCAAGCGCTGGCGGCGCTGATCCATTGTCAGAAGAGCAGCCACGAGCCGTGGTTCGCCGGCGTCCTGTTGAGCGCCATCGCGCTGACCAGGCTGCCGGAGGCGATCGATTTTCTGGTGGGAATGATTGAGAGGGAAGAGCGCGAAGCGCCCGCCGCGATCGAGGCTCTGGCGCGGGTTGCGACGGGGGATGAACTGCGGACGCGAATCGAGTCGGCCGTGGAAGAGACGGGCAGCCAAAGATTAGTGAAGGCTATCCGCGAGTATTTGCCTCCGGCACGCTAGAAATAATCGAGCCGGTTTGCAGAGAATTATCGCCGGTCATGCGACAGTGAATTAAGCCAAGCAGAAAGAACCAAGAGGGCCTCCTTCGAACGGCTGGGGCATTGTTGCTCCCGGCCGTTCGTCTTTTTCTGCGAGATACCTCTTGCGTACCTCGTTGCACCTTGCCACGGCTTATTGGCGCGACTTCCCTGGCGCGCTATAGTGTTTCTTCCCACGCTCATTCCGATCTTCATCTGATGAGTGCCACGATGTCACAACTGAATGTGCCGCAGGCCTTTGACTTGTCAAGGCTCACGCTGCTTTCATGGGTAGCGGCGGAGAGAGTGCCTGCCCGCCGCTGTACGATCAGAGCGTTTACTTGAAAGCGGGAAATATCATGCTGCGTGCGATTGTGTTATCTGGGCTGTTGATGTGTGGTTGCGGCGGAGGCAGCGCATTGGGCTCGGCGCCGGCTTCGGCCGCCCCGAGTGCTGCTGCTCCCACCATCGCCACGACGCCGGCACGGAATGGCGCGCAGGTTGTGAGCCTGGCCTCGATAACATCAGGCGCGAAGATTTACTACACGGTGGATGGCTCCGCCCCCACCGTGTCTTCGCAGATTTATGAAGCGCCTTTCCTGGTGGCGTCGAACCTGACGGTGAAAGCCATTGCCGCGAGCGCCGCAAACTCGGCAAGCAGCGTGACCACGCAGACGTTTGCGCCCAACATTGCGTCGGGCACGCTGGTGTGGAGCGATGAGTTTACAAATTCCGGAAGCGGCCCGGGGCAGCCCGATCCCAAAGTGTGGACCTACGACACGGGAAACAACGGGTTCGGCAATCATGAACTGGAAAATTATTGTGCTTGGGGATCGAACACGGCGCCCTGTTCAACGGCTAGCCCAAGCGCCTTTGTCGGGAGCGACGGCTATCTGCACATCAAGGCACAGAATCCATCGGCCGGGGTATACACCTCAGCGCGGCTCAAGACGCAAGGACTATTCAGCTTTCAATACGGGCGATTCGAAATACGCGCGCAGGTGCCGGAGGCACAGGGTTTTTGGCCGGCGGGATGGCTCCTCGGCAATAACATCGTCACGGTGGATTGGCCGGCGTGCGGCGAGCAGGATGTGCTGGAGCGCGTGAATGCAGCGAAGTCTCCCGACTGGAATGAGGGGTCAGTACACGGAACCGGCTTCACGGGAGATACCGGGTTAGGCAAGGTGTTTAACTTCAGCGGCAACGAGACGGCGGCAGGCTGGCACACTTACGGAATGATATGGAACAAGGGAAGTGTAGCTTACTATGTTGATGACGCGAGTCATCCCTATGTTACTTACACCAGCGATAACATGAAGGCGCTCAGTGGCGCGATATGGCCATTTGACGCGGGTCAAAGCAGCTTTATCCTGCTGAACCTAGCGGTGGGGGGGGACTGGCCCGGCGCTCCCAATGGAAGCACTCCGTTTCCGGCGGAGATGGTTGTGGACTATGTGCGGATCTTCACCAACTAAGTGGGCTGGCTCATAACTGGATCCGGTATTCGATTCCAGCCGGGCATCCTGTCGGGGCAGCCAAAGCCTCTTCGATTGAGATGGAATGATACGGGGGGTAAAAACCAGCGTCCCTCTGCGTCGAGTTTCTTCAAAGCCGCGAAGCATATGGCTACCGTGATAACATCCCTCTTTCGGAGAAGCCATGTCTTATCTACGCATGTGTCTTTTGTGTTTCGCAGTTGTGTTTTCCGGCGCCATCGCCGTTGCCCAGGATGCGCAAACGAATTCATTGCGCGTTGTCTCCCCCAATGATCAGGTCGTGCTGATTCTCTCGTCTGGTCCTGCGCAGGCCGAAGCGATGCCGGGTCCGCCGCGGCCGCCTGTCGATGGCGTGCGGTATGCGGTCGAGTTTCATGGCAAGAGGTTGATGGAAGATTCGATACTGGGCTTGAAACTGGAAGGGCAAAGTGCGTTGGGGCCGCGGATGCGGCAGGGAACAGTGCAGAAGGGCAGCGAGGATAAGAGCTACACGATCCCGGTCGGCAAGACGAGCACGGTCCGCGACCACTACAACTCGGTGCGCGCGGATTTCAAGGATGCGGATGGGCGCGCAATGTCAGTGGAAGTGCGTGCGTACAACGATGGGGTAGCGTTCCGCTATGTTGTTCCCGAGCAGGCGGCGTTAAAGCAAGTGCGTATCGAGCATGAGCTGACGGAGTTTCGCTACAGCAAGGACGCAACGCTGTATCCGCTCATCGTGGATGGGTTTCAGTCGCCGTATGAAGACGAGTACCAGGCGCGCCATGTGAGCGGAATGCATCGCGACTGGCTCGTAGGTTTGCCGCTGCTCGCGGAGGTGCCCGCGGTTGGCTGGGTGGCGGTGACGGAAGCGGACATCGACAACTATGCGGGTATGTATCTACGCAAAGGCGAAGCACCATTTGCACTCCGCGCGAATCTCTCGCCCCGTATCGACAAGACAGGAATTGCGGTGGAGACCGAAGCGCCGGTGACGACACCTTGGCGCGTGTTGATGATCGGGGATGTGCCGGGGCGGCTGGTTGAATCGAACATGATTTTGAATCTGAACTCGCCTTCGAAGATCGCGGACACGTCGTGGATCCGTGCGGGTAAGTCGGCGTGGGATTGGTGGTCGGGGGAAGCGGCGCCGAGCGTCAGCTTCAAAACCGGGATGAACACCGCGACCATGAAGCATTACATCGACTTCGCCTCGGCTTCGGGATTGACTTATATGCTGATCGACGCGGGCTGGGCCGTGGCCGATCGCAGCGGACCGCAGGATTACTCGGCGCTCGCCGACATCACGAAGGTTACGCCGGAGATCGACATGCCGGAACTGCTCCGCTACGCAAAGCAGAAGAACGTGCGTATCTGGTTATGGTCGCACTGGACTTCAGTTGATAAGTACATGGCGCAGGCGTTTCCGCTGTTTGAGCAGTGGGGCATTGCGGGTGTGAAGATTGACTTCATGAATCGCGACGATCAGCAGATGGTGGATTGGTACCACCGCGTGGTTGAACTGGCTGCGCAGCATCACTTGATGATCGATTATCACGGTGCTTACAAGCCGGACGGCTTGCGCCGCACGTGGCCCAACCTGATTACGCGCGAAGGGGTGATGGGCAAGGAGTATCTGAAGTGGAGCGCGCGCACTTCGCCGGTGCACAACACGACCCTGCCGTTTACACGTATGCTGGCTGGGCCGCTCGATTACACGCCGGGCGCGTTCGGAAACAGCAATCGCGAGAACTTCATCGCCAGAAACAACGAGCCGATGGGGCTTGGAACGCGCGCGCATGAACTGGCGCTCTATGTGGTGCTGGAGAGTCCGCTGATGATGGTGTCCGACTATCCCGAGCACTATGCGGGACAGCATGACTTTGAATTCATCAAGCAGGTGCCGACGACGTGGGACGAGATCCGGGTGATTAGCGGTCGGCCGATGGAGAATATCACCGTAGCGCGGCGCAGCGGCAAAGATTGGTATGTGGGTTCAATTACTAACTGGGATGAGCGCGCTGTGCAGGTGCCACTGAATTTTCTGGGGGAAGGGAAGTACACCGCGGAGATCTATGCGGATGCGCCGGACGCGGGGACGAATGCGACTCATACTACGTTTATCAAACACCCGGTGGATCGGTCGACGGTGCTGGACGTGAAGATGGTGTCGGGCGGCGGGAATGCGATCTGGATTCATCCGCAGGGAAATTGACGGAAGCGGTTAGTCATCGACTAGGTACCAGGGGTTAACCGTCCGTGAAGGATCTTCAAAGTGGCCACATAGATCGCGGTCGTGGTTGATCCCACGATCAGCGCGCAGGTCATGGCCGAAACAGCGGATAAACCCTCGGCATCGCCGCGCCAGACCGCATCGGCACCGTAGCCTCTCAAAAGCAGGATGATCATCCATAGGAACATGGATACGGGCCCGATCAGGATGCCGCTAACCAAGAGCAGCCAGATTCGCCGTCCTTCGGCGTCCTGGTGTGCGAGCACAAACGGTAAATACAGGATTGCGACAGGAAGTGCGAAGATCATCGTGATTCCGAAGATCACGAGTACGGATCCGTTGTGTCCAATGAACCAACTGAAACAGCCAACAGCGCAAGACAGGGAAGCGAACCATAGTCCGACCCGTTGAAGATTGCCTGGAAATTTGTGAGTGCTCATCTGCAGGCCCAACTCCCTCCGCACACGAACGATACCCACCCACGGGCTGTGGCTTGCAGTTGAGCCGCTTCCTGGCGCCGTTCGCTGCAACCTCTCTTGCAGTGAGGCAGACCCTATGATACAAGTAAAAGCATTCAAGTTTGCCTCCAAAGGGCAGGCCTGAATTTCATGCAGAGTGGCTGAGGGACGGGCCCTGTGACGCCACGACAACCTGCCTGGGCAATCCAGGAGTATGGTGTCAACTCTCTCCTGCGTTCTGAAAAGAAACGGGGAACATGAGATTCGGGGTGCAGCTGTCATCGCATCTCGCTAATTCCATGCAGTACGGCAGTTTTGAGTACGTCACGTAGTGCCCGTGCATCCGTCGCTCTCGATTAGAGGGCATGATGGCGTCTTTTTACGAACTGTGTTGTAGGGAATGTGGCAAGCGTTTCCCAAATCAGCCCCTTTCCGCCTGCGATGAGTGTTTTTCCTCGCTGGAAGTAGCCTACGATCTGGCTGCGGCCAAACAGACCTTTACCCGCGAGGCCATTGCCCGGGGACCGCAAAGCATGTGGCGCTACCAGGCCCTTCTGCCGGTGCCCGACGACTACGTGCCCACCACCCCTTCCGGCATGACTCCTCTGATGGCAGCCCCGCGTTTGGCAAAGCGCATCGGCGCCACCAATCTTTATCTCAAAAACGACGCCGTTTGCCTGCCCACACTGAGCTTTAAGGATCGTGTGGTCTCCGTCGCCTTGGCCGCGGCGAAGAACTTCGGCTTCGATACCGTGGGTTGCTCATCGACCGGCAACCTGGCCAATGCCGTAGCCGCGCACGCTGCCCGTCTCGGCCTGAAGACCTACATCCTGGTGCCGACGGACCTTGAGCCGGCCAAGATTCTGAACACCCGCGTCTACGGAGCGAACCTGGTACGGATCGACGGCAACTACGACCAGGTGAACCGCCTCTGCTCGCAGATCGCCGAACGCTACGAGTGGGGATTTGTAAACGTCAATCTTCGCCCCTACTACGCCGAAGGCTCGAAAACGGTAGGCTACGAGATCGCAGAGCAGCTGGGTTGGCGCCTGCCGGACAACGTAGTAGTGCCAATGGCCGGAGGCGCCCTGATTTCCAAGATTCGCAAAGCATTCGGCGAACTCATCGAGCTCGGCCTGGTCGAAAACAAGCCAGTCCGCTTCTTCGGAGCCCAAGCTACAGGCTGCTCGCCCATAGCCCATGCGGTAAAGAATGGCCTTTCACACCATGAGCCGCAGCGCCCGAACACCATTGCGCGCTCGCTGGCCATCGGCAATCCCGCGGACGGACCCTACGCCATCCGTGCCATCAACGAAACCGGCGGCTGGGCAGAGGATGTTTCCGACGTGGAGATTGTCTCGGCGATCCAGGAACTAGCCGAAACCGAAGGCGTCTTTACCGAAACCGCCGGAGGCGTCACCACCGCGGTGACCGCCCGCCTGTACGCTCATGGCCGCATCGCTCCGGGCGATCTCACGGTGATGGCTATCACTGGCAACGGATTGAAGACCCTGGATGTGCTCCAGGGCAGTTACGAAAAACAGCAGGCGATTCGCCCGCGTCTGGCTGACTTTGAAGCCATGGTTGAACAGGATAGAGAGGAAGTATATGTCCGTTAAAGTAGTCCTGCCGAACGCTTTTCAGAAACACACCAACGGTACCCGGGAAATCCAATCCGCGGCCCGGAATCTGCCCCAACTGATCACCGAAATCGAGACCAGCTTTCCCGCGCTCAAACCACACCTTCGCGACAACGATGGTAAGGTTCGGCGCTTCATCAATTTCTACGTCAACGAAGAAGACATCCGCTTTCTCGGCAACGACGAATACGCCTTCAAAGACGGTGACGAAGTACTTGTCATCCCGTCCATCGCCGGCGGTTGCTGAAAACCACATCCCTCCCCCGAGACCCCGGTCCCCACATCTTGCTGACTTGGCTCGCGAGATGTGGGTGCCCCGGGTGTGCTTTTGACGATCCTTTCGTCTTTTCTGCATATCCAGGTATCTCTCAAGGCCCAGACAGAACTGTCATCCTTCGACTCCGCGCCATAAGCGCTGTGTCACGTGATAAATCTGTGAGGCGCTGCGCTCAGGATGACGATTTTGTCCGGGGTTTGAAATAACTGGTTGGCTATGCAGAAAACACGAAAGATCGAAAAGTCACAGGCTCCGAGCGAAGCCCAGCGATCTGCAGTTTCACTGTCCCCGCAACCAATCTAGCGTTCCAGCATAAACGCCGCACTGAACCCGCGCCCTACCTCAAAGCGAAGGCAATCCGCAAGACTCATAAATCTTCGACATGTATTGCATGTCCAGCAAGCCCTCTTCCCCAGCAGTCTTTGGCGTCTGATCCTTGACAATACAATCCGAGAAATAGTCAGCCTGGGCAGTGAACTGCGAAGGATCCTTGTTCGGATTCGGCTCATCGAGCATAATCGGCTTACCCCCAGCCGGGTCAGCAAACTGCGCCGTAAGGTGAAGCCCCTGGTAAGGAAACGCTGGCTCCGCATATAAGTACCCCAAAGATCCATGCACGCGGTAAAACCCATTCATCGGAGCCCCATAACTGGTGTTGCAACTAGCCACCACTCCTGAAGGAAACTTCATCGTCCACGAAACATTCTCCTCCACCGTATCGAACCGTCCGTCATGATCGATGACCGACGAATACCCCTTGAGCTCAACCGGTTCCTCACCCGTGAGATACCTGCAGGCATTCAGTGAGTAGACCCCCATATCCATCAAAGGTCCCCCACCAGCCAGCTTGCGATCCAACCGCCATTCGCCCGCCCTTTCCTTAAACCCATTAGCACTCTCGATCGCCTGGATCTTACCCAGCTTTCCCTCCCGGATAAGTTGCATCGCGCGCAAATTCGTCGGCTCATAGTGGCAGCGGTAAGCGATCATCAACTTCTTATTCGCCTCCTTGCAGGCTTTAATCATTGCCATAGAATCCGCAATCGAAGTTGCCATCGGCTTCTCGCACAGCACATGTTTGCCCGCGCGTGCCGAGCGGATGGTGTATTCCGCATGCATGCTATTGGGCAGCGCCACGTACACCGCATCAATTGCCGGATTGTTCTTCATCTGATCCATGTTCTCGTAGCTGTAAATGGAGCTCTCCGGAACCCCATACTTACCTGCCTGTGCCAGCGCTTTGTCGCGGTGACCGCTCACCAGCCCGGTAATCTTGGAGTTCTTAGTAGCCAGCACGCCCGGCATAAAGTGATCCATGGAAATACGCCCCAGGCCGATGATGCAATAACCAATTTTGCGATCGCCCCCCTGCGCCAACAACGGCGAAACCACTTGGGAAGCTGCCCCGGCGACCGCCAGGCGGGTGAATTCTCTGCGGGTAATCATGATGGATCCTCCAATGCGCTGGAGTAGTTTAGCCGCATTTCCCCAAATGGCGAAAACCCCAGACATCCTAGCTCCTCTTACAATCAGAGCCAGCATGTTGAAATCCGTACTCATTTTCGCCCTGGTGTCGCTCACCATCTGTCCCGCCCTCCGTGCTGAGCCAACTCTCCCGGACGACGCGAAAGCAAGCATCGACGCCGCCGTTAACCAGGTACTGTCCGCTACCAAGGTGCCCAGCGCTTCGATTGCCATCGTCAAGGATGGCCACATCGCCTATCTCCAGGCCTACGGTTTGGCCAGGCTTACGCCCCCCATGGAAGCCACTCCGCAAATGCAGTACCCTATCGGCTCCATCAGCAAGCAATTTACCGCGGCCGCGGTCCTTCTCCTCGCGCAGGAACATAAGCTCACTCTGGACGACCCCGTCTCTAAATACCTTCCCGAACTTGCCCGGGCCAGGGACGTCACCATCCGCATGCTCCTATCGCATACGTCCGGCTACCAGGATTACTGGCCCGAGGATTATGTGATGACCTCCATGATGGTTCCTACCACTGCGCAGCACATCCTGGACCTCTGGGGCAAGAAGCCGCTGGACTTCGATCCCGGCACGCAGTGGCAGTATTCCAACACCAACTACGTCATCGCGGGCCGCATAGTGGAGCAGGTCAGCGGCATGCCCCTCATCGATCTATTGAAAAAACGTATCTTCCTGCCCCTGGGAATGGACAACGTTTACGACACCGACGCCAGCAAGTTGCCCGCGACCGATCCAACCGGCTACGAGCGCCACGCCCTCGGACCGCAACGCCCGGCGCCCCTGGAAGGCGCCGGTTGGATGTTCGCCGCCGGTGAGCTAGCCATGCCGCCCCACGACCTGGCCCTCTGGGACATCAGCATGATGAATCGTTCGCTCCTCGACCCAGCGTCTTACCAGAAAATGCTGACGCCTGTCCTGCTCAAAGACGGTTCTGCCACTACGTATGGCCTGGGAGTGGATATAAGTAAGCGCGACGGTCACAACATCATTGAGCATTCGGGAGAAGTCTCCGGTTTTGTCTCAGAAAACATAGTCTTTCCCGACGACCACGCGGCCATCGTCGTTCTCACCAACGAGATGGCTACGAGTGCCGCGAGCCTGATCGCCCGCAGGATTACGCCCACCGTCCTGGGCCTTTCAGCACCCGCTGCCGACAAGGATGAGGCGCAAGCGCTCGCCATCTTCAATGGGCTCGCCGATGGCCAAATAGACCGCACCCTCTTCACCAAATACTGCAACGACTATTTCAGCCGGCAGACGCTGGACGACTTCGCCTCCAGTCTGAAGCCTTTGGGCCCGCCGCTCGCCTTCAAACAAAAGACGCAGGAGGCTCGCGGAGGCATGATGT
>DASXHC010000008.1:0-191304 GCA_036488735.1 Occallatibacter sp. | reverse complement strand
TCACCTGCACGGTGCCGCTGATGTTATAAATGGCGCCACCCGCGCCACCCGCGCCCGACGAGTTGTTCACAAAGACACAATTTGAAACCTGCAGTGTGCCAATGCGCGTGTTGATGGCTCCGCCATTCACATAATCGATGTCGTTTCCGTCAACAAAGGTCAGACCGGATATACGCACCGTGGCAGAAGCTGGGACGGGAATACCCAGCGGCGTGATGCGTTTGCTGCCCGAGATCGAAAGCAGATTCGCTCCAGGACCGACGATGTTCATCGAGGTCGTGATCTCTGCGAGCACGTACTGCGGATACATGGTTCCGGTCACCGCAAAGACGATGGCGCTGCCGCTGTCGTTATCCGCTGCCGTGATGGCGTCGCGCAGCGAGCATTGCGAGCCGATGCCATTGGCCGGGCAGTTAGCTGCGTTGCCGGTAAAGATGTTGGGATTGCCGCTCCAGGTGTTGTCCGTCAGCACGGTCACGGTGTAGGTGCTGGCCGCGCGTGCGGCCGTAGCCGGCAGGAACAGGGCCGCGATCATCCACAGACCGAAGATGACCGGCACAGATTTCAGGCGGACAGGCAGAATCCGGCCAGCGGAGCCCAGAGAGAATCTCGCAGACATGGGACGCACCTCAGGTCAATCGACCTTTTCGCAAAGATTGTTTGAATAAGGACACACTGTGCGGTTCGTTCCCGTGCGAGGGAGAGAACCAGTTGTTGGGCAGAAATTGGACCAGGAAAGATGCCAGTCAATACTGATGGCTCATCAGTTACACGTCAACAAAACTTTGGTGGCAATGGATGGGCACCATAGGACCTAAAATCAGAAACTTTAGTAGAGTGGCTGCAACGCCAATGATTGAATGATGAACGAGTTCCGCCAACTGTTTGTTGGCATGCAAGATCTTCTTCAGTTATGGAATGCAATCGATCTTAAGGCCGTTCGCATGATTGCCATCGCTCCGATGCCGCTGATTTGAAGGGCATGTGACGCCAGACTCACAGGCAAATCCCGACTCCGCGCCAGCCAAAGATCCGAATTGCGCCATCGTGGTAACTCCCCGGCTGAGTTCAGATCCGGGATCAGCAGCGGCCACCCTTTTCCACCCCCGCTTTCACAGAGTTTCATCCGCCGCGCTGCAGGCATGCGCCAGATGCCACCTCCAGACGAAGTTTGCCCGCCATTACCTGGGCAGGCACTCCCAAGACCCGTGGTCGGTATAATCAGAGGACAGAAAGAGGTTGATTTCTTTCACTTCCGATTCTGAAGGGAACACCGCCACATGGCGACCACCAACGCGGACACCCCGTCCGCCGCGACCCCGTCACGCGACAACAAGCACGACGGAGGCTCAGCAGCGCAGGGCGAGCCAGCCGAACAAGCCACTTCTTCCAAGCCGGTCATCAACGACTTCAGCATCCAGATAGCCACCGTGAACGGGTCCGGCTCGCAGTCGGCCAACAGTGTGCTGCTGCGCAGCATTTTCGCGATGGGGGTGCCGGTCAGCGGCAAGAACCTGTTTCCGTCGAACATTGCGGGACTGCCGACGTGGTACACCATCCGCGCCAGCAAATATGGATACGTGGCGCGTAAGAAGGATATCGACATCCTGATTGCGATGAACGCGGAGACCTCGAAGGAAGACATCCTGTCGCTGCGGCCGGGTTCAGTGGCGATTTATGAAGAGTCGGCGAACCTGAAGCAGTACCGCGACGACGTGACCTGCTACCCGGTGCCATTCGACAAGCTGACGGCGGCGGTCTGTCCCGAGGCCAAGCTGCGCAAGCTGGTCAAGAACATGATCTATGTGGGAGTGGCGGCGCAGCTGCTCTCGATGGACATGAAGGCGGTGGAAGGCGCGCTGCGCAAACAGTTTGCGAAGAAGCAGAAGGCGGCGGACCTGAACTGGGCCGCGGTCGAGGCAGGCGCCCACTACGCGGCGCAGGCGCTGACGAAGCAGGATCCGTTTGCGGTGGAGCGGATGCACGCGACCGACGGCAAGATCATTATCGACGGCAACGCGGCGTGCGCGCTGGGCGCGATGTTCGCGGGCGTGACGGTGGTGACGTGGTACCCGATCACGCCTTCGTCTTCGGTGGTCGAACAGCTGATTGACTACCTCAAGAGGTACCGGATCGAACAGGACGGCAAGGCGAACTTCGCCGTCGTTCAGGCGGAAGACGAGCTGGCGGCGGTGGGTATGGTGCTGGGCGCAGGCTGGGCGGGCGCGCGCTCGATGACGGCGACCTCCGGACCCGGCATCTCGCTGATGGCGGAATTCACCGGCCTTGGCTACTTCGCCGAGCTGCCGGGGGTGATCTTCGACATCCAGCGCGTAGGGCCCTCGACCGGTCTGCCGACGCGCACGGCGCAGGCCGACCTGCTGTCGATTGCATTTCTGTCGCACGGCGACACCAAGCACGTGATTCTGCTGCCCAGCAGCGTGAAGGAGTGCTTCGAGTTTGGCGGAGCCGCCTTCGACCTGGCGGAGCAGCTACAGACGCCGGTCTTTGTGCTTTCGGATCTCGACCTGGGCATGAACAACTGGATGTCGGAGCAGTTCACGTATCCCGAGAAGCCGCTTGATCGCGGCAAGGTGCTGACGGCCGAGGATCTCAATCGCCTGGGCGGATTCGCACGCTATCGCGACGTCGATGGCGATGCCATCGGCTGGCGCACACTGCCCGGCACGATGCATCCCAAGGCCTCTTACTTTACGCGCGGCTCGGGACACAACGACGCGGCTGGCTACACGGAAAAGCCGGATGAATACGTAGCGGTGATGGAACGGCTGTCGCGCAAGTTCGAGAACGCGCGCAAGCTTGTTCCCGCACCCATCGCGGTGAAGGACGGTTCGTCAAAGATCGGGTTCCTGGCCTATGGCAGCACCGACTTTGCGCTGCGCGAGAGCCTGGACCAGATCAAGAACGAAAACAAGCTTGATGTGGACTACATGCGCATTCGCGCCTATCCGTTCGCACACGAGCTTCACGACTTTGTAGCCGCGCACGACCGCGTCTACGTGGTGGAGCAGGATCGCGACGCACAGCTAGCGAGCCTGCTGAAACTCGACCTTCCCGCGGACCAGGTGGTCAAGCTGCGCAGCATCCTTCACTACAACGGTCTGCCCATCGATGCCCGCAGCATCACGGAAGAGTTTGTTACCAAGGAGGGCCTCTAAATGGCAACCGCAACACCTACTCCGAAAGTCAATCACATCGGCCTTCCTATCGTTGAATACCGCGGCGGCAAGTCAACGCTGTGCGCGGGCTGCGGCCATAACGCCATCTCGGAGCGCATCGTGGATGCGATGTACGAGATGGGCGTGGAGCCGGAGCGCGTGATGAAGATGAGCGGCATCGGCTGCTCGTCGAAGAGCCCTGCATACTTCATGAGCCGTTCGCACAGCTTCAACAGCGTGCACGGACGCATGCCGTCGGTTTCGACGGGCGCGATTCTTGCCAACCACACGATGACGATGCTGGGCGTCTCGGGCGACGGCGACACGGCGTCGATCGGGGTGGGCCAGTTCGTTCACCTGCTACGCCGCAATCTTCCCATGATCTACATCATCGAAGACAACGGCGTGTATGGGTTGACGAAGGGCCAGTTCTCCGCGACGGCCGATATCGGCTCGAAGCTGAAGACGGGCGTGATCAACGATCTGCCTGCCATCGATACTTGCGCGCTGGCGATTCAACTGGGCGCAACGTTCGTGGGGCGCTCGTTCTCAGGCGATAAAAAGCAGCTCCTTACCATGTTGAAGGCGGCGATCGCACACAAGGGCACGGTGATGCTTGATGTGATCAGCCCGTGCGTGACGTTCAACGACCACGAGGGTTCGACGAAGAGCTACAAGTTCATGCAGGAGAACGACGAGCCCATCAACGAGGTCGGCTTCGTGCCCAGCTTCAATGACATTGAAGTGGATTACGACTCCGGGCAGGTATACGAAGTGGAGATGCATGACGGCAGCAGCCTGCGCCTGCGTAAACTGCTTGAGGATTACGACCCGACAAACAAAGCGAACGCCGTGAGAACCCTCATGGAAAGCGCCGAAAGCGGGGAAGTGCTGACGGGCGTGTTCTACATCGACACCAAGAAGCCCACATTCATCGACCTGTTGAACGTGGTGGATGAGCCGCTGGGCACTTTGCCTGAATCGCGGACGCGTCCGCCGAAGTCGGCGCTGGATTCGCTGATGAAGAACCTGCAGTAGACGTTTAGCAGATGGTGCAAAAAAGCCCCGCGGCGCGCGGGGCTTTTTGTTTTGGACGCGCGGCGTGCCGGTGTTGGCGAGTTGGTAATATCGGCGCCCAAAAGGGGCAAGAAAATCTGGATGCAGGACGAGAGTGTTTTTTGCCGAAAGTGGGCAAACGCGAATTTTCGAAAAATGCGAAATGGGCTTAAGTAATTGCAGGCATTGGGGATGCGCGATTCAGTAAAAAACGCTAAATTGAGCGATTTGATAATTTTCATCAATTGCGCACATATGGATGCTTGCAAGGCGTTCATTATTCAATAGATATTGAGGTTTAGCGCGCATTTTTCAGCAGCTGTTTTTTGGTGTTTTGTTACGCATTTCCCGCGGGGAGTATGCTGAAACCCGCATGGTCATTGGCGATTTCAGTATCTTTGCCGTAACGGAAATGCGAAATGCCGTGAGGTGGGGTGCGCGGCGCCCAGGTTAATTGCCGATGAAAGTGAAGGATTGGCCACCATACGACCCTGTGCGACCCAAAATGGCCGCCCGAGATTAAAGTAGGAACCTAGGAGCCAGAGGAGAACGGCTCACCTGTCTTATCACGGTAAGAGCGCGTCAGTTTGTCGAAACCGCATCACCAATCAGGAGGAGAGCGTCGTGTTTACAAGATGGCTCGGCGCGGTGCTGGCAGGTTTCGTATTCTCATCTCATCCGATTCGAATAGACAATCGAGCACAGTTCTCAATTCAGTCTGTTGAACCGCAGACCCCGCATCTGATTCCTCGCACGCGCGAGGAAAGAGAACGCCACTCCCAAAACCTGCATCGGTTGTTGCTGAGCGTACAAGTATCCGCCCGTTCTCTCACGCCAGCGGCCGAATTGAAACAGAGTGACTTCGTAATTCTCAAGGATCAAAGCCCTCAGGCGATAACTTCATTTCAATCGATACTGGATCATTCCGAGGATGAATCGACACGCGTGGTCCTTGTGCTGGATACGGTCAATAACTCTTCAGGCAAAGTTGCCCACTTCCGCAAGGAGATCGAAAAATATCTCAAGGAGGGGAGCGGCCCGCTCGCCAATCCAACGTCCATTGCCCTGCTCTCCGAGCGCGGCGTACAACTCGGCGCGCACTACCAAGACCGGAACCTTGTGCTGAGGGAATTGGATGAGCTGGCCGGGAATCTTCACACATTGACTTGCGCGGATACAGTACCGGCCTTAACGTGCAGCGTATCGAGGTCGCCAGATGGCAGTTCGCCGCCTTGCGATCTGAACCCTCGACTCGAATGCCTCGATCACCTGTTCAATTCCTCCGGGACTGCTATCAATAGTATGGCTGACGAACTGGTGAACAATTCGCAGAAGGTCACCAACGCGGGCAGGGTCATTCTCATTTGGGTGGGTAGCGGCTGGCCTCTGTTGAACGAACGGGGATATACCCCGGATACGCGCGAGGCAAAGGAAAGCTTGTATCGCGATCTGGTGACCGTCTCGAGCGCTTTGGCGGAAGCCCACGTGACGCTGGATGCAGTCGCTTCTTCAGAGCCGCTGCCGATCAGCCTTGCGCATATTCGCGAGAGCTTCTTCTTCAAGGGTGTACCCGATGAAAATCACGTGACCGCGGCAAGCCTCGCCCTCCAGGCGCTCGCCTATCAGAGTGGCGGAGTGGTCCTGACCAGCACTAAGGACATCGCAGACCAAATTTCACGCTGTGTCTCGGATTCTCAGTCGTACTATCTGCTTTCCTTCGATAACCCACCGGCGACCCGCGATGGGGAGTATCACGCGCTCGTGGTCAAGGTCGACAAGCCTGGATTAACCGTACGTACCAGAACGGTGTTTTACGCGGAAAGATAGATCCGCGGGCGCGGAAAGGCGGCGCGCCGCCGAGTCCCGTGGACGAGATTGAATGAATCCGGTATGTACCAACATCGGGTCATTGGGGACTACGCATCGGCTTTGAATAATGTCCACTTGCATCAGGGATAGAGCCGGGCTTTCTGCCAACGCGCTCCGTCCCGCGTGAAGAGCAAGCGATCGTGGAGCCTGTTGGCGCCGTCCAGCCAAAATTCGATTCGTTCTGCACTCAGACGGAAGCCACGCCAGAAAGCCGGCCTGGGAATCACTCCCGGATTTTGTTGGCTGAATTGACGGACGCGTGCTTCCAGTTCCTCACGACTTGGGAGGACACGGCTTTGGTTCGAGATTGCCGCGCCGATCTGGCTGGCTCGCGACCGGCTATGGAAGTAGTGGTCAACGTCGCTTGCTTCAAGCTCCGAAACTATCCCTTCCACCCGTACCTGGCGGCGCAGACTCTTCCAATGGAAGCACAGAGCTGCCTGGGGATTGACTGCCAGCTCGATTCCTTTTCTGCTTTCCGCGTTGGTAAAGAAGCAGAAGGGGTGTCCACCGATATTCTTCGCCAGTACCATGCGCACGCTGGGCCGGCCGTCTGGAGTTGATGTGGCCAGGGCCGCAGCGTTGGGGTCGCTGGGCTCGCTCTCCTGAGCTTGTTTCAGCCAGGCAACGAACAATTCCAGGGGATCTTCCGAATCCATCTCATGGGAAAGACTCATTGATCAATCCTAGCCGGTGGCCGGTTTAAAAAAACGCGCTCGATTGGAATCCCGCCCGGCACTCGCCGGGTGGTTGGGGAGGGCGGGGAAGAGATGAGGTGCTCTTCCCCGTGTATTCGCGAAGAGGGAGGCTGGCGGCGGTACTAACGCGAGGCGGTAATACGGACGCCCATGCTGTTGAGCTTGCTGCGGGCCTGAGAGGCTTCAGGGGTCTGCGGGTGGCGCTGGATGAGGAGACGGAGCTCGTGGATGCCGGCGTCGCGCTTGTTCATTTGGATGAGGGCCAGCCCTTTGCGAAGCTGCGCGGCGGATGCCTTGGGGCTGCCGCTGAAGCTTTCGAGGACGGCGTTGTAGGCTTTGACGGCGCCGGGATAGTCCATCTGCCGGTAGGCGATTTCGCCGAGGTAGAACTGGGCGCTTCCGGCGAGGTCGTCCTGCGGGTAGTAGGAGACGACATCCTGGAACTCACCGGCGGCCACGGTGTAGCGGGCGGCGTTGTAGTCGCGCAGGCCGGCCTGGTAAGTTTCCTGGAGCGGAGGCGCCTGGGCTGCCGGGGGAGCGCCTCCCGGAGCGGCGCTGGACGCGCCGGGCCCTGGAGAAGGGGGCAGGGGGGACCCTCCCGGGGCGGGCTGGGCTTGTCCTGGCGCGCCGCCGTTCGGGGCGCCCTGATTCTGGAGATTCTGCAGCTGGCCCTGTAGATCCTGAATGGTCTTGTCGAGCTTGGCCATGCGCGACTTGAGCTCGTCGACGGAATCGTTGAGGGCCTGGGACTGGCCGGAGGCGGTGTCGAGCTTGGCGTTGGTCGCGTCGGCGGAGGCGTTGATTTTCTGCTGCAGGGCTTCGACGCTCTGGGTCATACGGTTGGCGTTGTCCGCAGTCTGCTCGACGAGATGCTGCAGGACGCCGAAGCGCGTGTCGAGCGTGGACTGGAGGCGCTGCACCATGTCGAGGAGTTGCTGCACCTGGGTCTGCAACTCAACCATGTCCTTGTTGGCGGCGTGGGCGCGAACGGGGCCCAGAAGCGGTACAGATATGGCCACGGCGAGAAGACTCGTGCGAATTTGTTTTGCGGTCAGCATCCCTCATCCATCCCTTAAGAAGAACGGCACCCCGACAGGCTGTGTAGGGATGCCGCAGTCTGATTTTATTGTAAGTGAACGGTGAACAGTGAAACAGTGTTCG
Organism: Occallatibacter sp.; assembly: GCA_036488735.1. Lineage (GTDB taxonomy): Bacteria > Acidobacteriota > Terriglobia > Terriglobales > Acidobacteriaceae > Telmatobacter. Next base: position 183,341 of record DASXHC010000008.1, on the reverse strand, counting down.
AGTGAATAAGTGATTGAGTGAACAAGTGATTGAGTGAACAAGTGAGGCGCGGGGCGCTTGGGGATTTGTGATCGCCGAGCGCCCGGTGCGGGAGCCAGCGCTACCTGTCCATGGCGAAGCCGGCGCGGCGGTTCTGCTGCCAGCATTCTTCGGTGGACTCGGAGCAGAAGGGCTTTTCCTTGCCGTAACTGACGACGCGGATGCGGTTGGTGGCGACGCCGGCGGTGACGAGGGCGTTCTTAGTGGCTTCGGCGCGGTTCTGGCCGAGGGCGAGGTTGTACTCGTTGGAGCCGCGCTCGTCGCAGTAGCCGCCGATCACGATCTTCACGGTGGGGTGGCTGGCGAGGTAGGAGGCGTCGCGCGACAGCGTGGCCTGGGCGTCAGCGCGGATGTCTGGTGTGTCGTAGTCGAAGAAGATGTCCTGCACATTGGCCTTGAACTCTTCTTCAGAACTCATGGTGTTGGTGGGGACAACGACGGCGGGAGGCGCATTGACTGTGACGCGCGCGGTGGCGTCGGCAGTGCCGCCCTCGCCCTTGGCCACGAGGTGATAGCTGGTGGAGCCACTGGGAGTGACGCTCTTGACGCCGGAAGTGGGCACGTCGCCGATGCCTTCAATGGAGACGCTGGTGGCGTCGGTGGTGCGCCAGGTGAGGACGACCTGATCGCCTGCGGAGATGGACGCGGGAGTTGCTGAAATTTGCGCGGTGGGTGCGGGCGCGGTGGCAGGCGGTGCGGTTTCAGTGGGCATCGGCGGCCCCTGTTTCTTTTTGCAACCGGCAACTGCGATCAGGGCGACGAGTACGACGACAGGAACAAAAATGCGATTGAAGTATTTCAAGAGCTATCTCCTTTGCGGGCTCAAACAAAGAAATCCAGACAACGCAACATTCTAATTGCTGGATTCATGCCGGCCTCACATTTTCGAGGAAAGTGCGCATAGCGCGGCAACAGTACGCCGGTACGCGCGAAGCCAATTTTGCCGGGTGCCCTGATGGGCATCCGTTTTAAGGGAGAAATCATGCGAAAGAACTGCCGATACTCATGATACGCCGTCGAAACTGAAAACGCTTTCAACGATGAACTTTTTGGGTACAAGTGTGACTTTCGGCACACCTGTTTAGATTCGCGATTTTCAGTTTTATTTGAATTACTTCCAGCTCCAGTTGGGCATGTAATTGTTTCCGCCGTGGGTGAGCTGGTGTTGTTCGGTTCCGTCGGCGAGCATGGACCAGATCTGGGAGTGGCCGCCGATAGCGCGCTCAAAGACGATGTGGCGGCCATCGGGCGCCCAACTGGGAAAGTCGTTGGAACCGGCTTCGTGGGTGAGCTGCAGCCAGCGCTTGCTGGCGATGTCCATGACGTAGATGTCCTGTCCGCCGGGGGCGCCGGGACCGTATTTCCGATTCCAGCTAAAGGTGAGGAACTGGCCGTTGGAGGACCAGGAGGGAGAGATGGCGTAGCCGCCGTCGGTCATGCGCTGAACGTTGGCGCCGTCCTGATCCATGGTGTAGATCTGGGGCTCGCCGGTACGGCCGCTTACCCACGCGATCTGGGAGTTTGTGCGCGGGTTCCAGGTGGGAGCGACGTCGGGTCCGCGGAACGATGTGAGCTTATGCAGATTTCCGCCGCCGGCGTCTGCCACCCAGATTTCCGGGTCTCCGGTGCGCGACGAGGAGAAGGCGATTTTGGTTCCGTCCGCCGACCATGCTGGAGATTGATTGGAGCCACCTGCAGCACCTCCCGGGAAGCTGACCAAGCGGCCGAGCTCAACCGAATACATCCGGACCGACCAGCCTCCGTGATCAAGGGAGGCGAAGGCCAGACGGCTGCCATCGGGTGAGATGCGGGGGGAGAGGGAGATGCTGCCCAGGTGAGTGACCTGGTGCTGGTTCTGGCCGTCGTAGTCCATCTCCCAGATTTCCTTGGTACCGGTGCGGGAGCTGACGAAGTAGATCTTGGTCTCGGCGATGCCGTTGATACCGCCGCCGAGACGGGAGATGATTTCGTCGGCGAAGCGGTGGGCAATGGTGCGAGCCATGTCCTGGCTGGCGGCTTCGTTGTATTGCTTTCCGAGGACCTGGGGGCTGGCAGTGTTACGGGTGTCATCGAGCCACCCATACACGGTGAGGCGACCGCCGGTAGAAGAAAGCGCACCAAAGGCCACCATTTCCGCGCTGGCGGGAGCCGCGGCCCACTGGGGCAGGTTGATCTCCTGTGGTGAGCCGGGTGAAGCCTGGGGAGACATGCTCTTGGAGACCATGTCAAAGATGCCGGCGTTGGCCAAGTCCCCGTAGAGAGTGGAGTCGAAGGTGGCCTTGAGGGCCGGCGTATCGGGCTCGGCGCCGACCGGCTTGAAATCAGCGGATGCGAGGCGGATGCGGGCGTTGCCGAGATTGGTTCCGGTGCGCACCCAGTCCTGGGCGGGGAGTTGCGGAACGAGAAGAGAGGCGACGATGGCGAAGACTAGCAGGGAAATGCGCCGGAAAAAAGCGTTCATGCGTGGAGCAATCCTTCCTCGAACAAAGCGGAATTCGATGGGCGCGCCGGGGCGCCGAGGGTCCTGAATGATTGGATGGCTGAAATCAGAGCGACACTCAATATTCACAGTAATAAGAAACCTTCAGGGAACTCGAGTTGTAGTTGCTGGGCAGGTTGCCAAACGTATCGACGCGCTGCGCGCCGCGGATGCAGGAACGGTCGAGGGTGCTGCTGCCGCTGGATCGATCGAGCTGGACGTCGGTTGGACTGCCGTCGCGATGAATGGTGAAGACGATGAAGACGCGGGCGCCCTTGGGGGTGCGCGGTTCAACTTCGAATTTGTTCCAACTCTGGGACATTTTGCGATTGATAGCGTCGACGTACCAGGGGAATTTGCTGCCGAAGTCGCCTTCGCTGACGGAAGTAGGGCCCACGGTCGTGGTCTGGCCCTGAACGGCGCGGGGCATGGAACTGGCCGCCTGTTCGCCGTATTGAGCGCGATTGTCGGGGCGCGGCGGGGGCTGCTTGGGCGGGGTTTTGGGAGCGGGTCGGGGCTTGGGCTTCTCCTGCTTTGGCTTGCCGAGGATGGGGATCGCTTTTTCGTCGACGGTGGGCGTGGCTTTCGGCAAGGGAAGCACAGGGGCCTGGCTGGGTTTCTCAGTGGCGAGGACGTTTTGATTGGGAGGCTGGTCGGAGGGCAGGGGGAGGGCGCTACTGACAAGATTGACGCGAATGGCTCCGCCGGCAGCGGCACCCCCCCAGACATTGGAATGAAAGAATCCGCCGATGATGCCGTAGAGGAGGATGGCGCCGGCGAGCGCGGCGTGCAGGACGACGGAGCCCGCGGCAGGTGCGGCTACCGGCTCTCCCGTCAGTTCGCGTTCCAGTTGTTCGTCGCCTTCGAGTAAAACGCTCATACGTTCATTCACAAACTTTGGGGATTCCATTGGCTCTTTGCAGCGTTCTGAAATTCCCGCAGGGGCTAAAGCCCTTTGGTTATTGCGGCGTATTCGGCACGACTAAAGTCGTGCCCTGACACTTCTTGTCGATCCTGATGAGATTCCGCGAACTGCAAATTCGTGCCGTGTCGCTTGTCGATAGAGGCGAGTTTCCGCGAGTTTTAAACTCCTGGGCAGGTATCAAAGAAAGTTGCTCCGCTGCGAAGGTTCCTCCGCTGCCTGGAAGGTCGTCACGCATGGCATCATTTTCCCTTGGCATCGAGGGGCTGGGTCACGATGGAGATGTTGGTGATGCCGGATTGTTTGACGGCGTCCATCACGCTGGCGAAAGCGCCGAAGGGCACCCGCTCATCGGCGCGCAGATAGATCACTTGTTTGGACGCATCGGCGCTGGGTTGGTGGAGTTTCTGGGGCAGGTCGTGAATGTTGACCGGCTGATCGCCCAGGAAAAGCTGTTGATCGCGATCGATGGTGATGACCATGCGCTGCTCGGTGATTTCGCGGACAGTGCGTGTTTTGGGGACAGCTACTTCGATGCCGGACTGCAGCACGGGCGCAGTGATCATGAAGATCACGAGCAGCACCAACACCACGTCGACCAGAGGCGTGATGTTGATTTCAGCGAGTGAAGTGCGTGTCTGGCCGTTGTTACTTGTAAAGGCCACGTTCTACCTCGTGGGGCATGTCGCGGACTTCGCCCGCGGGCCGGGCTGCGGTGCCTGTTGCTGTGGCCGGGCGAACGTGAATCTCTTCAAGCGAGTTGAGTAATTCGCGGCTGAAGTCGTCGATGGCCGAAGCGAAGACGCGGACGCGGGCGGCGAACTGGTTGTAGGCCACCACGGCGGGCACGGCAACGAAGAGTCCGGCGGCGGTGGTGACGAGGGCCTCGGAGATGCCGGGGGCAACGGCGCGGAGGGTAGCGGACCCGGCGGCGCCGAGGCCGTGGAAGGCATCGACCACGCCCATGACCGTGCCGAAGAGCCCGACGAAGGGGCTGGTGGCGGCGATGGTGGCGAGCCAGGTGAGGCGGCGTTCGAGAGTGGTGACCGCTTCGCTGGCGGCGGTTTGCGCCGACCGCTCAAGCGGCGCGAGGTTGCGCGGCGGGCCGGAGCCGCCCGTCTGCCGCTTGTAAGTTTCGTATACATCTTCGAAGACCTGGGCCAGCGGGCTGGCCTTATAGTCGCCGGTGATGGTGGCAATCTCCTGCAGGCGCGAGGCTTTGCGGAAGGTGCGGATGAAGCGGCGGCTTTCCTTGGTGGCCTTGCTAAAGGTAGAGATCTTGCCCAGGATGATGGTCCAGGAATAAAGGCTGGCGATGAGCAGGATCACCAACACCCCGAGGGCGACACCGCCCATGTTGCCCATCATTTCCATCAACGCGCTGCTGCCATGGGCCAATGATCCGCCGCCTGGAGTCGCGTCGCTGTCGGTCTGCAATGCAAAGAGGAGCGCAGCAGTAAAAATCGGCATTCACCTCATCTTCAACGGTATCAGACGGGTGACATCCATCCAAGTTATCGAATGGATGCCCCCTGCATGATTGGATGCAGCAACGAGGCGTAGCACAGGGCCCGATCGTGCTATGCTGCGCTCGGATTCCGGTTCGACCACGGTTCACGAGTTCGCGCAGAGCATGCAGCAAGTTGTCACCGAAGGGTGTTGCCGGGTTGCGAGGCGACACGCACAACCGGCTTCAAATACAACGGGAAACAGTTCAAGATGCTTATCGAGCTACGCGCCGAAAATTACGCAGTGATCGACCACGCCATCGCGGTGTTCGGTCCGGGACTCAACCTTCTGACTGGGGAGACGGGCGCGGGTAAATCCATCCTGGTGGATGCACTGGCTTTATTAATGGGGGGGAAGTCGTCGGCGGAGGTGGTGCGTCACGGCGCGGACAAGGCGGTGGTTTCCTGCGTGTTCGAGGCCACGCAAGGCGCCGAAGCGACGCTGGAAGAGAACGGCATCGACTGCGAAGGGAATGAAATTATTTTGCGGCGCGAGATTCTGGCGACGGGCAAGGGGCGGGTATTCGTCAACAACCAGCCGGCCACGGTTGCGGTGTTGAAAGCCCTGGCTCCGGAACTGGCGTTGGTACACGCACAGACAGAGACGTTGTCGAGCTTCGACCAGGCACAGCAAAGGATATTGCTGGACCGGTTCGGGGGCGTCTCCATCGATGCGGTGGCGGAAGCGTATGGGCGGTGGCGGAGTGCGTCGCAGCAGTTGGATGAATTGATTCATGGAGAGCAGGATCGGCTGCGCATGGTGGACCTGTGGTCGTACCAGCGCAAAGAGATTGAAGCGGCGCGGCTGGCGGCGGGCGAAGACGAGACACTGGAGACGGAGAAGCGGGTGCTCGCCAATTCGGAAAAGCTGTATACGGCCGCGATGAGCGCGTTCGATCAACTGTATGAGGGCAGCGAATCGGCGGAAGTATTTTTGCGCGCGGCGCTGAAGAACGTGGAAGAGCTGGCGCGTTACGACGGGCGTTTCAACGATGCGGTGCAGCAGTTGCAATCGACGCTGGCGACGGTGGAAGACATCGGCGCGAGCCTTCGGGATTACGCGGAGGGAATTCATGCATCGCCGGAGCGGCTGGCGGAGATTGAAGACCGGCTCGCACTTATCGACAGGCTTAAGCGCAAGTATGGAAAGACAGTCGCGGAAGTTATGGAGTTTGGCGAGGATGTTAGCCGCAAGCTATCGGAAGTAGAAGATCGCGACGAGATATTGAAGAGCTTGCGAGCTGAATTAGACAAGGCGTCTGCGAATTACCGCACGGCGGCCGCGGCGGTGAGCGCGGAGCGAAAGACGGCTGCGACGAAGCTTGCTAAGCTGGCGGAAAGTCAGATCAACTCACTGGCCATGAAAGTACGATTCGAAGTCGCGGTAAGTGGCGATGAACAGGCATCGCATTGGACCGCGAGCGGCTGGGACGAAGTGGAGTATCGCATCGCCACCAACGCCGGTGAGCCGCTGAAGCCGCTGCATGAAATTGCATCAGGCGGCGAGATGAGCCGCGTAATGCTGGCGCTGAAAGTGAGCGTGGAAGAAGGCGCGGTGAAACCGAAGAAGAAGACGCCGACCCCGCGAACACTGGTGTTTGACGAAATCGATATCGGCATTGGCGGGCGCGCCGCGGAGGCAGTCGGACAGAAGCTGAAGACTCTGTCGCGAGGGCAACAGATACTGTGTGTAACGCACCTGCCGCAGATCGCAGCATTCGCCGACCAACATTTTCTAATCGACAAGCGGGAAACATCGGGGCGGACCAAAACGCAGATCCGATTGCTCGATCAAAGAGCAAGCACTCATGAAGTTGCGCGCATGCTAAGCGGCGCCACAGTCACCGAGACAAGCCTGCAACATGCGGCGCAGATGATTGCTGCCAGTCGTTGACAGATTGCACAATTTTCAGTTGCGCAGCTTTCGAGACATTTTGCATAATGGCTCGACTTGGCATTCCGTTCCTGCCAATTTCCTCCCATTCCTCTCACGGCATGTTAGTCATTCGTTGATATTTCTCAAATAGTCAAAGCGCGTCATCCTTAACACTTAGAGTCGTGGATATCTGGCGTGTGTCGATACTTCGCTTGAGTCCGAATCGACTACGAGATGGGCATGTGCCACTCCCGAACTTTGCAAGGGGCGGTTGGTTGTGATGAAACGAGGAAAGAGAATGATTCGTAACGCCAGGGATCCACGCAACGTATTACCCACCAACTCTCCAACCGGCAATGCGCAGCGCATGGAGCAAGTGATTGCGGCCATGCCGCTGGATGCACTGCGCGATGCGAAGCAATTGACGCAATCGCAGATGGCGCAATTACTCAAGATTTCGCAGGGAGCGGTGTCGAAAGTCGAGCGCCGCAACGATATGTTTATCAGCACACTGCGGAACTATGTTCGCGCTATCGGGGGCGACTTGCAGATTCGCGCGGTGTTTCCGGACGGAGATGTGTTGATCAATCAATTCAAGGAAAGGGAACAACCGCAAATCGCCGGCGCAGATGCGAGCCTTGTGGAGGGTGCCGCCGAAAGCGGGAGCGCGCCCGGAGATTTTCCGCTCAGTGCATCAGGGGCGGAGGAGACGGCGGGTCCTGACACGGAGTGAGCATGTTGGACACCGTGGCCAGCATGAAAGTCGGATGGAGAGGCTTGGCCAGAATCTCGAAGAGGTGGCCCTTCTTCCTGGCTTCTTCAAGCAGGCCGCTCGTCCCGGGCTGGCCGGAGAAGAGAAGGAACTGACAATTCGAATAACTTGCTTTCAGAAATATGGCGAATTCGATTCCGTTCATGCCGGGAAGCACCACATCAATGACGGCCAGGTCGGGCCGCCACTCTTCGAGCACCTCCAAAGCCTGCTCCGCGGAGTAGGAAGTGCGCGCCTCGTATCCGCTGGAAGAGAAAATCAGCGCAAGCGTGTCCGCGATCGTGACTTCGTCGTCCACGATCAAGATTTTACGGCACCCCGTTGCGCCCGGCATGACTCCCCCGTCTATGGTCCCACAAAGCTAAGATGCTTGTTTTCACCTCGACAATGGTTTTGTTTGTCGAGACTTATTGAAGCCGGCAGCGCGTTGGTTGAAGTGGCATGAATATATTGCGGCACGGAATGTGCATAGGCCTCGCCGCAAAAGATCGACGTCTATTCTCTACCGGGATACACTGGCATCCCAGATACAGGCATCCCAGGTTGGCCTATCCGAAGTAATTTACCTCCCCATGTTCGATGCAAGAAAGTCCTGTTAGTATTCCTGCTGATGGCGTTAAATTGTTGTTTTCATTGGTGGTGTTGCATAGCTGAAAGCGACAAGGGCCTTCAAACTTAGAGCGGAGTTCTGATGGCCGATTTCAAATCCCCAACCCCCGAATGGCCGGAGAGAATTGCACGTTTAGCTACCGACCTGGGATTGACGCAAGCGGCACTTGCGGAGCGCCTCGGGGTATCGCCGGCGACCGTGTCTCGGTGGATTCAAGGAAAATACGAACCGACTGCCGAAGGATACGTGGCGCTGGGCAACCTGGCGCACAAGCTGGACGGGATCTATTTCTGGGAGCGCGCGGGGATCGATACAACGGCGTTTCCGGACGCGAGCCTGCGCCGGGCGCAATCGTCGCTACGGGCAAGCCTGCAAGACTTCACGCTGATCGCGAGCCGGAAGCTCTCACGGCCGCTTCCGGAGCATTCGAGCGTGGTGGCTATTCCTCTGCTGAACGTTTCGGCGTACGGAGATCCGGTACCACCTCCAGAAAGTGTCAGCCTGTCGAATGTCGAAGTGGAGGAAGTGCTTCTCGCTCCGCTGTCGTGGTGCCCACATCCGGAGAGCATGATCAGCATGCACCTGTCCGGGGATTCGATGGTTCCGACGATCTCGGCCGGGTCGATAGTTTTTGTCGATACGGCGGCAGTGGATCGCGAGCAGCTGAACCAGAAGATCGCGGTGGCGTCGCATCGGGACCTGGGATTCAAAGTCGCGCGCTTGCAGCGGATTGCGAATTCAGACCTGATGGTTTCGGCCAACCACAAGTATCTGCCGCTGGACATCAGCAACGCTTCGCGCTGGAAGATTTTCGGCGAGGTTCTATGGTGGATCTCGCGGGATGCGATGCCAACGAGCTGATGGGTGATGGGTTGGGCGGGGTCATCGAACGCGTTATTGCACGTCAACTTTTTGAAATCCAAGGCCGGAGAGCAGTGCGCTGACGCTGGTGCGCGCGTTCTGCCGGGCTTTGTCGAGGACCCCGTCGGAGAGCGCGGCTTGAGCGAACTGCTGCTCGGCGGCGAGGCGGACCTGCGATTCGAGGTTGGGATCGGCCGGGACCAGAAGGCCCGTTGTCCGCGAATAAACGCGGGTGCGGCCGTTGTCGACGCGCGTCGTGAGGACCTGCGGCTGCGGCAAGCGGACGGTTACCGCTGCTCCGCTGACCGTTACATCACTTGGCTTGAGCTGGCTGAGATCGACGCCGGCAATGACTTCGCCGTGGGCAACGAGCATAAGTTTGTCGCCCACCAGGAAGCTGGGGAGATAGGGGTTATCACGATTGCCTTCCACGATCTTGTCGATGGAGTAATCGACGGTTTCGAGGCGGGAGAGCTGGCGAATCTTTTCGACCACAGAGGGCGAGGAAACATCGATGCTGGTCTTGCGGCCGGTCATGATGCGGGAGACGCGATCCCAAAAGCCGGCATGAGCAACGTGGCCGCACACCGAAAGCAGCAGGTAGCCGAAGAAAGCTCCCAAAACGAGGGCGCCGAGCGGAAGTCTTTGGCGGCGGCCGGTGTCGGGAGGCGTCGCAATTGGGGAAGGATCGTAGGGGCCCATACGTGAGGTTGGATGCAGGGGCGGTGCGAGGTGCCGTCGGGCGGAATTTTACGAGGGTTGGAGGATGGATTCGCGGCTAATCCACCGCTCACGGCACTTGATACGGGCAAATTTGGGGAAGGCGGATGGCATTTCGAGTGAAGGGCGCCGCTTGTGGTGCTAGAGTTCCACCCTCCCGCGATGGACCGGCGGGAGGATGGAGTACGGGTGGTCGCGGACAAAGTCCGCGGAGATGCCGCGGGTCAAGCTCGTGGGCTGAAGCTGAATCTTAGTGGATGCGCGCTATTTCGGTCCTCGAAAAACCTCCGCAGTCGTCACAATGCAGTTGCGCCGTGTCGGGCGTCGTTTTGTGGACGGTGAAGTGCAGGTCGCGGCCGTCACCCAGGCGAATGACCTCAAAGGAGAGGGTGTCGCCATCCAGGTGAAGATGGGTGAGGACGTGAGCATCGTGGCCGCCGATGTACGGCGCGCCGTTTTCTTTCATGATGACATTGAAAACGACGCTTCCTCCGATGTCGCCGGCATCGTCGCCGAGGGTTACGGTGACGCCGGGGAGTCCGTCGAGCTCGCCCTGCCACACGCCGACCCAGGGCGAATGTGTCCTGGGTTCGACAGCTGCCGCCTGCAGGGCTGCAGCCGCGATGACTGCAAGAACAAAGGGTGTCTTTTTCATGGGCTACCTCCTGATCTGCTTCAGTTTTTTTGAGCGAGGGTTGTGGCCGCGAGGGTTCCGCCCAGACCCATGGTGTCGAGGGCGGAGGAGGGAACCACGACCATGGAACCTTTTTCGCGCATGGCTTCGAAGAGCATGTTCATGCCGCGCAGGTGGAGGGCGACGGGGTTGGCGGCGTATACCTCCGAGGCCTTGGCGAACTGCTCGGAGACTTGGACTTCAGCGTCGCCAAGAATGACGCGAGCCTGGCGTTCGCGGTCGGCCTGGGCCTGCTGCGACATGGCATTTTCAAGTGCCTGCGGGATTTGGACGTCGCGGATCTCGACCGACTGCACGGTAATGCCCCAGGGGGTGGTCTTCTCGTCGAGGATGCGCTGCAACTCCCGGCCGAGAGTCTCGCGCTCGGTGATCATCTGGGCGAGCTGGTGGCGGCCGATAGATTCGCGCAAAGCGGTCTGCGAGCCGAGGGTGATGGCTTCCACGAAGTCCTCGACTTCGAAGATGGCTTTCTCGGCGTTCCATACCAGCCAGAAAATGATGGCGTCGACGTTCACCGGAACGGTGTCCCGAGTGAGGGTCGACTCCGCACTGACAGTTGTGACGCGCACGCGCTGATCGACATAGCGGCTTAGCGTTTCGACCACGGGGATGACAAGGAAGACCCCGGGCCCTTTGAGTGCGCGGAAGCGGCCGAAGCGCAGGACAGCGACTTTCTCCCACTGGTCAACGACCTTGATGGAGAGTAGGAAATAAGCACCCACGAGGATGCCCGCGAAAACGGGAATGGACGAGTTGGTGCGGGCGGTGATCCCTGCTCCCGCGATGATGCAAATGAAAAACACCAGCATGGCTACGCCATTCAAATGTCTGGATTGGAGGGGATTGGTGCGCAACGCGTTTGGCTGGAACACGGCTAGCTCCTTTTTTCAGGTGCAGGGTTGAGCTGCTGCAAGGCTTCGATCAGTTGGTTGACGGTGAGTCCGGCGGCGCCCGCGCGGGAGACGATTTCGCTGACCAGCTGGGAGAGAGCCTGGCTGAGCTGTTCTCTGGAGGGCTCGGTTTGTTTGTTGGCGATGAAGGTGCCTGTGCCTTGCTGGGTGTCGAGGATGCCGCGGATTTCCATTTCGCGATAAGCGCGAAGGACGGTGTTGGGATTGATGGCGAGTTCAACAGCGACGAGGCGAACGGTGGGCAGCTGGTCGCCGGGCTGCAGGATTCCGGCTGCCATGGCGCCCTGGACCTGGTCGATCAATTGGCGATAGACCGGGACGCCGCTATGCCCGTCGAGGCGGAAGGTGAAGGGAGCTGTCTCGGAATCGGTGATGCGCTTCATGAGAAGTATAGTGTACTAATTGACTAGTACATTGCAAGAGGAAAATGACGAAAATACTGGAAGGATTTTGTTGAATCTTTGGCTTTCTCGGAGTTCGCGCTTTAATTGGTCTGACAGGACAGAACGCGGCCGGACATTGGCGCCCACGGCAGCTTTGCCCGGCTCTTCCTTCCCTACAACGGGGCAGCAATTTGACGTGACGTTGGTTGCGGGGTTCCTTATGGCGTATTCATAGGGCTTTGAAAATGAATGGTTGGTATAATCGGAAAGTGACTTCTACTGTCCTCGAATCCATCTCCAACGGATCCTCCGCCGGGACTTCCCCCAGTCAGAAGCGGGTCTTGCTGCTGAAACCTCGGGGTTTTTGCGCCGGCGTAGTGCGTGCGATCGATATCGTCAGGATCGCTCTTGAAACTTTTGGGGCGCCCATTTATGTGCGCCGCGAGATTGTGCACAATCGTTATGTTGTGAACGAGTTGGCAGAGAAAGGCGCGATCTTTGTTCACGAGATCGACGATGTGCCCGATGGGCAGCGCGTGATTTATTCGGCCCACGGTGTTTCGCCCGCGGTGCGGGAGCGAAGCAAGGGGCGCGCGCTGAAAGTGATCGATGCGACCTGTCCGCTGGTGACGAAGGTTCACATCGAGGCAGTCAAGTTTGCCAAGCAGGGGTATTCTCTGGTGCTGATCGGCCATCGCGATCACGATGAGATCGAGGGAACGCTGGGCGAAGCTCCCGACGTGACGCAGGTGGTTTCGAGCGCGGCGGAAGTGGAGACGCTTGAGGTTCCCGATCCGGACCGCGTGGCCTACCTGACGCAGACGACGCTGAGCCTGGACGAAGCGCGTGACATCATTCATGCGCTCAAGATCAAGTTTCCCAACATTGTCGGGCCGCATTCGCAGGACATTTGCTATGCGACAGAAAACCGCCAGGTCGCGGTGCGCAACGTGGCGCACGACGCAGGGCTGGTGCTGGTGGTGGGGTCGACGAACAGTTCAAATTCCAACCGGCTTGTGGAAGTCTCGCGCAACCTTGGAACGGTGGGTTACCTGATTGATAACTCCCGGGCGATCGATCCCGCATGGCTCGAGGGTGTCAATACTGTGGCGGTCACGGCAGGTGCATCAGCCCCTGAAGTGCTGGTCGAGGACGTGGTCAATTATTTGCGACAAAACGGCTTCGATAGCGTCGAAGAAGTAGAAGTGATGCCGGAAAATGTGCGCTTCGGATTGCCGCCGGAAATCATCCAGGCGATTGGCGGAGCGGGTGGCGGCGAGCCGGTTTCTGTTCGTTAGCTGCAAATAACGGCACGGCTCAATATTCATCATTCCGTGCCGTTTGATGTTTCATTTCGAGTGGCTTGAATTTTTAGATGAGTTAGCGCCGGTTTGCTAACACGCGTGGACCGTAGTTGGAACCGAGGCATCCTGAACCGCATGAAATTAGAGCAGGAGAAGAAGCAACTCGCAGCGCTGAAATTTGGCCGGCTGGACGCGAACGTGGCCGACGTGGAAGCGGCGGTAGCTCGGTCTTCGGAATACATCCTGTCGCGGCAGCATCCTGACGGCTATTGGTGCGGTGAACTCGAAGCGGATTCCATGCTCGAGGCAGACTATATCTTCCTGCATGTTCTGTTGGAGTCGGGGGAGCCCGGCCGTCTGAAGCGCGCCTGCACAGAGATGATGCGCTACCAGAATGAGGATGGGAGCTGGAGCCTCTATCCGGGCGGCCCAGGAAACATATCGTTATCAGTAAAGTGTTATTTCTCCGCTAAATTGATGGGCATCGGGCCGGATGATCCGCGGCTGGCGAAGTGCCGGGAGTGGGTGCTGGCGCATGGCGGGGTGGTGGAGTGCAACACATTCACCAAGATGTATCTGTGCGCCCTCGGCCAATACGACTACGATGCAGTGCCCGCGATTCCTCCGGAGATTGTTCTCTTTCCGAACTGGTTCTACTTCAACATTTACGAGATCTCGTCGTGGTCGCGTTCGATTCTTGTGCCGCTGGCGATTATTTATGCCAAGAAGCCGTACAAGAAGATTCCGCCGGAGCAGGGGATTGATGAGCTCTTTGTAGGCGGACGGGCGAATTCGGTGCTGCGCTTGCGAATGAATCGCAAATCGCTGATCTCGTGGCGTAATTTCTTTCTGCTGGTGGACCGGGTGATGCACTGGGCGGAAGCGGTGCATATTCGCCCCCTGCGCAAGCTGGCGCTGAAACGGGCGGAGACGTGGATGCTGGAGCGGCTGGAGATGACGGATGGCCTGGGCGCCATTTATCCGGCCATGCTGAATGCGATCCTGGCGCTGCGCTGCCTGGGGTATTCGGAAGATGATCCGCAGGTGATTCGCGCGCGGGACGAGTTTGAGAAACTCGGCATTGAAGAGGCGGCCAGCGAATTCATGCCGGAGCCGACGTTCCGCATGCAGCCTTGCGCTTCACCGGTGTGGGATACGGCACAGGCTGTGTATGCATTGGGCGAAGCGGGTGTGTCGCGCAGCGATCCCCGCATGGTGAAGGCGGCGGACTGGCTGCTTTCGAAGGAAGTGCGGCACAAAGGCGACTGGGCGGTGAAAGTGCCCAACACCGAGCCGGGCGGCTGGTACTTCGAATTCAATAACGAGTTCTACCCCGACACGGACGATACGGCGCAGGTGTTGCTGGCGTTGAACAAGGTCGATCATCCGCGCGAGCGGTTCCAGCACCAGGTGGCGCAGCGTGCGATTGCGTGGGAGTTTGCCATGCAGTGCCGCAACGGCGGATGGGGCAGCTTCGACAAAGACAACACGAAGATGATTTTCCAGTACATTCCGTTTGCCGATCACAACGCGATGCTGGATCCGCCCACGGTCGATATCACGGGGCGCATGCTGGAGATGCTGGCCGGGTACGGGTTCACGCGCGGTGACAAGCGCATCGAGAAGGCGATCAAGTTCATCCTCGCAGAGCAAGAGCCGGACGGAAGCTGGTTTGGACGCTGGGGCGTGAATTATATCTATGGCACGTTCCTTGTACTGCGGGGGCTGGAAGCGATCGGGTTCGATCAGAACGAGCCCCAGGTGCAGCAGGCCGCGGAGTGGATTCGCATGGTGCAGAACGCCGACGGCGGCTGGGGTGAGACGTGCGGCAGCTACGAGAACCCGGACACCCGCGGGGTGGGGCCGAGCACGCCATCGCAGACAGCCTGGGCGATGCTGGGGCTGCTGGCCGCGGGCGACGACCGCTCGGATTCGGTTGCCAAGGGCGTGCGCTGGCTGCTGGAGCGGCAACTGGCGGATGGAAGCTGGGACGAGTCAATGGGTGAAGGCGCGACTCGGCAGGGCATCATTACGGGAACAGGCTTCCCCAAGGTTTTCTACCTGGCATACACCATGTATCGCCAGTATTTCCCGCTGATGGCTTTAACGAGCTATGTGCGGGCTGTGGGTCGCGCGGCTTAGTCGCGCCGGAGGATTTACCAAGATATGGCAGTTCCTATCTCGCAAATGTGGACGGTCGCTACGTATGTACTGAAGAAGCGGATGACGGGCGAAAAGCGCTATCCCCTGGTGCTGATGCTTGAGCCGCTCTTCCGCTGCAACCTGGCGTGCGCCGGTTGCGGCAAGGTGCAATATCCGCCGCATATTCTGAAGAAGCAGCTTACGCCCGAAGAATGTTTCGCGGCGGTGGAGGAGTGCGGCGTGCCGATGGTAGCCATTCCGGGCGGCGAACCACTGTTGCATCCGCAGATTGTGGAGATCGTCAACGGCCTGGTGGCGCGCAAGAAGTATGTATATATGTGCACCAACGCTTTGGAGCTGAAGAAGAGGCTGCACGAGTTTACGCCGTCGAAGTATCTGACTTTCTCTGTGCACCTGGACGGGCAGCGCGACCATCACGACTTCAGTGTGTGCCGCGAGGGCGGGTACGACATTGCCGTGGAGGGAATCAAAGCGGCGGTGAAGGCAGGTTTCCGTGTCACGCCGAACTCAACGTTCTTTGACGGGACTGATCCGAACAGCGTGCGCGCGCACTTCGACGAGATGATGGCGATCGGCGTGGAAGGCATTGTGCTCTCGCCGGGCTACAGCTATGACAAGGCGCCGGACCAGACACACTTTATGGGGCGCGCCCGCGTACGCCGCTTGTTCCGCGCGATTCTGTCGAATCGGAAGAAGTCGTGGAAGTTCAACATGTCGCCGTTGTTCCTTGAGTTCCTGATGGGCGATCGCAACTATGACTGCACTCCGTGGGGCTCGCCGGCCTACAACATCTTTGGTTGGCAAAAGCCGTGCTATCTGCTGCAGGACGGCTACGCGGATACCTTCAAGGAACTGATGGAGACCACCAAGTGGGAAGAGTACGGCGTGGCCAGCGGCAACTCTAAGTGCGCCAACTGCATGGTGAGCTGCGGCTACGAGCCGACGGCGGTGATCGACGGATTCGCAAGCATGTCGGGCTTCTGGGCGATGGTCAAGGGCACCTTCAGCATGTACAAGGACAAGCATGCGCTGAAGCTGTTGAACGAGCCCGCTGCGCATGGGCCGGGAACGCTGGTGCAAATCGCCAAGCCCGAGCATGCGCTTGAGGAGACCAACGCATGACCGCCGAAGTGCTGAAGTATACGCGCGAACAGATCGAGGCGATGGAAGTTGCTCCAGGAGCGGAGCACGAGAATCTGGAGGGCTGGGTTCCCGACCTGGCGAGCGAAGAAGATCTGCGCAAGGCTCTCGAGAAGGCGTTCGATTATCGCGGCGATGTGACCATGACGCTGAAGAGCGGCGAGCGCGTCGAGGCTTATATTTTCGATCGCCAAACCGGCGCCACGCTGGTTGACTCATTTGTGCGCTACTTCACGCCCAAGGCGGCGGAGAAGCGCAAGGTGAGTTATGCCGAGATCGCGCGGCTGGAGTTCAGCGGCAAGGATCGCGCCGCGGGCAAACACTGGGAAGACTGGGTGAAGGCCTACAACGACAAGAAGGCCGCGGGCGAGAAGAACATCGCGCTGGTGCCGGAGAAGCTGGATTAAAAGCAGGGATCAGAGATCAGTACAGTAGTGGCCGAGGCTGTTGTGGTCTACGCGGTCCTAGTGCGATTCTGAAGCTACTAACCGTGATTGGTTTTGGCAACGTAGAATTGGTTTCAACTGATCTCCGACTTCCTGATCCTTCTATGAAAGTTTTCCTGACAGGCGCTACCGGCTTTGTGGGCCATCATGTGGCGCGCGCGCTAGTGGCTGAGGGCGCAACCCTGCGCATGCTGGTGCGCAAGACCAGCAGTCTTGCCAATCTGGAAGGAATTGCCGGCGACACGTTTGTGGGCGACCTGGGTGAGCCGGAATCGTTGCGCGCCGGGCTGGCGGATTGCGATGCGGTCATGCACGTGGCCGCCGACTACCGCCTCTGGATTCCCGATCCGCAAGCCATGTACCGCGCCAACGTGGATGGCACGCGCGAACTGATGCGCATGGCGCGCGAAGCCAAGGCTAAACGCTTCGTCTACACATCGAGCGTGGCTACCATGCACTTCCGCACCGACGGATTGGTGATCAACGAGGATACCCCGGTTTCGCTTGCCGACATGGTGGGGCATTACAAGCGATCGAAGTTCATGGCCGAGCAGGAAGCGTTGCAGGCAGCGGCTCAAGGGCAGTACGTGATGATCCTGAACCCCACTACGCCGATCGGTCCCAACGACGCCAAGCCCACGCCGACGGGTCGCATCTTCGTGGACTTTCTCAATAAGAAATTTCCGGCGTATGTGGATACCGGCTTGAATCTGGTGGATGTATCGGAAGTGGCGCGGACGCATGTGCTGGCGTTAAGCAAAGGCAAGCCGGGACGGCGCTACATTCTGGGGGGAGAGAATCTTTCGTTGAAGCAGATTCTCGACAAGATGTCGGCCATCACGGGAATCCCGTCGCCAACGGTGGAGATTCCATTTGCCGTGGCTGCGACGTACGCCTTTTTCGAGGAATGGATCACGGGCCGCATTCGCGGCAAGGAGCCGCGGGCGACGCTCGAAGAAGTGCGCATGGGGCGAAAGAAGATGTTTGCGTCGAGCGCGCGGGCGCAGCAGGAGCTGGGCTTTCGCATTCTGCCCGTATATCCGGCGATGCGCGCGGCGATCGAGTGGTTCAGGGCCCACGGGTATGCGCCCCCGGCGAATGCGCCGGTGCAGGGATGACGCGTACCGCCATCATTGCCGCGATGCCCGGTGAGCTGATGCCGCTGGTGGGCGGCTGGCCTCATTCGAGCCGGAATGGCGTGAAGTTCTGGGCCAGGCGCGACGAGGAAGACGAGTGGATAGCCGCGTGTGCCGGGGCGGGGCAGGAAGCTGCCACGCGGGCCTTCGCGGCCATTGAGGATGGCGGCCCCATCGACCTGGTGTTTTCTCTGGGATGGGTGGGTGCGCTGCGTGAGGAGTTGGCTCCTGGGAGTGCGCATAATGTGGCCGGCGTGATCGATGTGCGCACCAGCGAACGCTTTAATTGCGATGCGGGGGCGGGCGACGTATGGCTGGTGACGAATCCCAAAGTTGCCGATGAACTGGAAAAACGGCGTCTCGCGTCGGCCTACAAAGCAGGGTTGGTGGATATGGAGGCGGCGGCCGTTGCCCGGGCAGCGGCCATGCGCGATATCCCCTTCTATTGCATCAAGGGGGTGAGCGACGGGCTCACCGCGAAGCTGCCGGATCTCAATCGATTCCTTACCAGGAATGGTCAGTTTCAGTTGGGGCGCTTTCTTCTTTTTGCGATCCTGAGACCCTGGTACTGGCCCGCACTCATCAAGATGGGCGAAAATAGCAAGAGGGCAGCCGAAAATATGGCCGCGACCCTGCTCGACTTTCTTCGTTGAATGAGACCACCATCAGGAAACGGAATGGCTACCCAGACAACAACGACTGCATCTCAAATAGAAACCAGGCTCCCTGCCAGCATGCGCGCCGTGGTGTACCACGGCATCAACGACATGCGCGTGGAGGTTGTACCGGTACCTTCCATCGGCCGCGGCGAACTGCTGGTGCGCATCGCCACCTGCGGCATCTGTGGAACGGACCTGAAAAAAATTCACTTCGGGTCCCACTCGGCGCCGCGTATCTTCGGGCATGAGATGGCGGGAACCATCGTTGCTATTGGCGAAGGTGTCACTGCGTACGAAGTGGGCGAGCGGGTGATGGTGTTTCATCACGTGCCGTGCAACCAGTGCTACTACTGCCGCAAGGGGACGCCCGCGCAATGCCCGCTTTATAAGCAGACGGGCGTGACGGCCGGATTCGAACCGTCAGGCGGCGGTTTTGCCGAGTACATCCGGGTGATGGATTTCGTAGTCAGCAACGGCGGCGTGGTGCGCATCCCGGAGGATGTTCCGTTCGAGCAGGCGGCATTTGTCGAACCACTGAATACGGTGCTGAAGGGCGTGAAGCTGCTGAACCTGGCTTCGGATGATACGGTGCTGGTGATTGGGCAGGGGCCGATCGGCTTGATGCACGCGGCGTTGGCAAGCCGGACGGGGGCGCGTGTGCTTACTTCGGATTTATATCCGGAGCGACATGCGATTGCGGCTAAATTCGGTTTGAAGCATCCAATACATGCTGGGACCGAGAATGTGGTTGAACGTGTGTTTGCGCAGACTGAGGGCCGGGGTGCCGATGCGGTAATCCTGGCGGTGGGTGGAAACGCGTTGATCAAGACCGCGATGGAAGCGGTAAGACCGGGCGGGAAGGTAATGCTGTTCGCGCAGACCCAGCATGGCGATGCAACTTTTGATCCCGGCGCGGTTTGTATGGATGAGAAGACCCTGTTGGGGTCGTATTCGTCGTCGTTCGGGATTTTGGATGAAGTGACGGATTTGGTGTTCGGCGGCTACAAGACCGGTTTTGATTTGACGCAGTTGATCTCGCATCGTTTTTCGCTTGAGGAGGCTGTGTCGGCAATTGACATTGCTTCGCACCCCAAGGCTGACTCCATGAAGATTATGATTGAGCCTGTTCTAGGCAGGGGCCGGGATTAAGAGAGGTCCAATGGCAACCACCATGAAAGCCGCGATTCTTCACGGGCGAGAGGATATCCGCATCGAGCATGTGCCGGTGCCGGAGGCAGCTCCCGGTGAATTGATTGTGAGCGTGGGCGCGGCGCTGACTTGCGGAACGGATCTTAAGGTATTTCGCCGCGGCTATCATGCGCGCATGATCGTGCCGCCTGCGCTCTTCGGACACGAGCTGGCGGGAACCGTGGTGCAGGCGGGCGAGGGCGTTGTCGATTTTGCGCCGGGCGACCGCGTGGTGGCTTTGAACTCCGCGCCGTGCGGGCACTGCTACTTCTGCGAGCGCAGCCAGGAGAATCTCTGCGACGATCTGCTCTTCAATAACGGAGCTTATGCCGAGTTCATTCGCATTCCGGCACGCATCGTTGCCAAGAACACATTGCATGTACCCGATCATGTGCCGCTGGAACACGCGGCCCTGACGGAGCCGCTGGCGTGCGCAGTGCATGGGTTTGAAGATTCGCGGCCGCATCCCGGCGACACCGTTGCGATCATCGGCGGCGGGCCGCTGGGATTAATGATTCTGCACGTGGCGGCGCTGGCGGGTTGCGAAGTGATCGCGATCGTGAAACACGACGGGCAGGTGGAAGCGGCGCGGCAATTGGGCGCGGCCCACGTAGTGCAGACGTCGAGCATTCGCAAGGCGATCACGGAAACACGGGCTCTGACACACAAGCGGCAAGGCGTGGATATTGCGATCGAGGCCGTGGGCATCCCCGAGACGTGGCAAGAGGCGCTGGAACTGGTGCGCAAGGGCGGCACCGTTAATTTCTTCGGAGGATGTGCGGTGGGTACGCACGTGAGTCTCGACACCAATCGCGTTCATTACAGCGATATTACGATGCGCGCGACGTTCCACCACACGCCGGCGATCTGCCGCAAGGCGCTCGACCTGATTGCCAGTGGGCACTTCCAGGCCGGAGCATTCATCACCGGGCATGCGCATCTGTACGAACTCAACCGCGTCTTTGAGAAGCTGATGAATCGCAGCAGCGAGATCAAGACGGCCATCGTGCCCTGAGGACGCGCATGATTTTGGCAACCGAGCAGACTGGAAATCCGCAACTGGCCCCGAGCGAACTGATTGCTCGCGGATGGGCCGCGCTTCCGGCTAGCTACCGCATTCCCGACGTTGCGCCGACCCTTGAAGAAGCGCGCGCGTATTGCAAACATCTGGCCGAGACCCACTATGAGAATTTCCATGTAGCTTCATGGTTCCTGCCCAAGGCGCTGCGTCCCCATTTCCATTCCATCTATGCGTATTGCCGCGTATCGGATGACCTCGGCGATGAGGTTGGCGATACCGCTGTAGCTTTGGCACTGCTCGATCTGTGGGGGCGCGAACTGGATGCTTGCTACGAAGGCCGCGCGCGGCATCCGGTTTTCGTGGCGCTGGGTGAAACCATTCGCGCCTGCTCGATTCCAAAAGAGCCATTCGCGGACTTGTTGATCGCGTTTCGGCAGGACCAGGTGACAACGCGCTTCGCAACCATGCAGGATGTGCTGGGCTATTGCCGCTATTCGGCGAATCCCGTGGGACGGTTGGTGCTGTATGCGTGCGGCGAAGTGAGTGAAGAAAATTTTCGCTTGTCGGATGCGACGTGTTCGGCGCTGCAGTTAGCGAATTTCTGGCAGGATGTGCGCGTGGATTGGACGAAAGACCGCGTGTATCTGCCGCAGGAAGACATGGCGAGGTTCGGAGTAACCGATGCAACCATTGCCGCGGGCGTGGCGACGCCGGAATTTCGCGCGCTGCTGAAGTACGAGGTCCGTTACACGCGGGCGATGTTTGAAGAAGGTCTACCGCTGATCGGAAGAGTGCAGCGCGACCTGGCGCTGGATCTTGATCTCTTCAGCCGCGGGGGGCTGGAGATTTTGCGTGCAATCGAGCGACGAAATTACGACGCTCTGAGTGCGAGGCCCGCAATTGCCAAAGCCACCAAACTGCAACTCGCGTTGCGCGCGTTGAGTGGGAAACTGTTGCCATTCTGGCGCCTTGGCCCGCGCACGACTGAAAAAGTGGCTTGACTCGGGGAATCGCATTGCACGAAATCACGTTAGACCGCGCCTATGCCGAGTGCCGGGCAATCGCTAAACGCGAAGCGAAAAACTTCTACTACTCTTTTGTAGCTTTGCCGGAGCCGCGGCGTAATGCGATCTGCGCGATCTATGCCTTTATGCGCAAGGCCGATGATCTGTCCGACGACGAAAGCATATCGCGCCAGGAGCGACGCCGCCGCATCGATGCATGGCTTGCCGAGTGGCACACGGCATCGCAGGGAAATGACACGGCGGACCTGGTGTTTATTGCGGTGCGCGATGCGATTCATCGGTTCAATATTCCGCTTGCGCTTCTGGATGAACTTGTTGCGGGCACCACGATGGACCTGGAACAGACCGGCGATCAAGTAGATACCTATGCGACCTTCGATGATTTGTATAGGTATTGCTACTTGGTAGCCTCTGTTGTGGGGCTGGTGTGCATCCGCATCTTCGGCTACAGCGACAAGCGCGCCGAGAAGTTAGCCGAAGAGACAGGCATTGCGTTTCAACTTACCAACATCCTTCGCGATGTGGAGGAAGATGCGGAACGCAAACGCGTGTATCTCCCGCTTGATGATCTTGCAGCGCATCATGTTTCTTTGGATTCGCTTCTGCAACGTAAGCATGGAGTGCCGCCGACGGAGAATGAGCGCGCGCTGCTTGCATCGATCGGAGCAAGGGCCGAAACGTTTTATCAATCCGCAAAAGAATTGCTGCCATTGATCGACCGGGAAAGCCGCCCGGCGTTGTGGGTGCTGGTAAGGATTTATCGCGGACTGCTGCGGCGCATCCGGCGTGCGGACTACGACGTATTTTCACGGCGCACCCGCGTGCCTGGTTTTCAGAAGATGGAAATACTCGCCGTGGGCTTAGTATGGATGGCCTGGGTGCGGCTGCGGGCGAAGTGATTGGAACTGCGTCGATCGAGAGTTGAGGGCTCCATCCTCTCGTCAGAAAAAAGGCAAAAGGATGGGGCACGGAGCAAAATGCTCAGAATTAATTCCATTCAGTAGAAGGAAAAACATCTTGAGCCATGCGCTCGACAATCCGGTGAAGAGCGTAACCGTGGTGGGCGGCGGTGTGGCCGGCATGAGCGCGGCGTGCGCGCTGGCTGAGGCCGGATTCGCGGTGCAGTTGGTCGAGAGGCGTGGATATCTCGGTGGGCGCGCTTCATCGTATCGGCATCCTGGCGTGAACGAAGTGATTGATAACTGCCAGCATGTGCTGTTCGGGTGTTGCACGAACTTGATCGGATTCTATCGGCGCATCGGGGTCGCGGACAAGATTCACTGGACTAACAATATGACGATGATCGAGCCCAGTGGAAGGCGTTCGAGGCTGGGCCCATCGCGTCCCGCGTTGCCAGCGCCGTTGCACGGAGCGCTGAGCCTGCTGAGCGCGAAGGCATTCAACTTTGCAGACAAGGTGGCGCTGGGAAGGGCGTTTCGCGCCATGATGCGGCCCGGCGCACTGGACTACTCAAGGGAGTCGCTGGGCGATTGGCTGCGCCGACATAAGCAGACCGAAGGCGCGATGAATCGCTTCTGGCGGCTGGTAATTGCCAGCGCGCTGAATGCGGACATCGAGGACATTGCGGTGCCCTATGCGGCCAAAGTGATTCGCGAGCTGTTCATGAATTCCGCCCAGGCGGGCAGCATGGGCATGAGTGCCGCACCCTTGAGTGATCTGTATGCGAGCGCGGAAAAGTTCCTCATTGAACACAGAGCGCGAATTGTCTACAACGCCAATGTGGAAGGCGCGGTATGGAACGAAGAGAGTGCCCGATGGACAATTCGCACGCGCATCGGTGAACTGACGTCGGACTATATTGTGCTTGCGCTGCCGTTCGAAGCCATGGGCACGCTGCTGCCGCATATGCCTGCCGCGGAGGGCGCGGCTGAACTTATCTGGAAAGTAGAGCAGCACCAGCATTGGCCCATCTGCAGTGTGCACCTGTGGTTCGATCGCGAGATTACGGAACTGGAACACGCAGTCCTGCTGGATCGCGAGATTCATTGGATGTATAACAAGTCGCGGCTGCAGCCGTGGCGCGAGTTACACGGCAGTTATGTTGAGTTAGTAGTCAGCGCATCGCGGGAGTTCGCGGCGCTGTCGCGGGAAGATGCGATTGCGCAGAGTTTGAGCGAACTGGCGGAGTTTTTTCCCACGGTGAGGGAAGCAAAGTTGGTGAAGGCGGCGCTGGTTAAAGAAGTGCGCGCCACGTTTGGTGTGCCGCCGGGAATCGACGCGGCGCGACCCGAGGTTGTTTCGCCGTGGCCGCACTTGTACCTGGCGGGTGACTGGATCGATACGGGCTGGCCGTCGACGATGGAGAGCGCGGCGCGGGCCGGTCATTTGGCGGCGGAGGCCTTGGGCGTTCAGGCTGAGAATCAATTGAGGTGTTTTGAGCCTGATCTGAAGCCCAAGGGGTTCATGCGGTTTGTGTAAGGTCTGGTTCGAAGTTAATGCGCCAGGAAATAGACGCCGATACAGACGAGGACGGCGGCGGTCCAGCGGCGGCGGTCGACGTTTTCGTGTAGGAAGAACTTGGCGGCGACGGCGTTGGTCACCAGGGTGAGGGAAGCTGAGGCCGGAGCCACGAGGCTGAGGTCGAGGTGATTGAGCGCGAAGAGAAGCGCGAAGAACGCCAACGCCAGAAATCCCACTCCCGCAAAAAACAGAGGGCAAGTCACAACCGCCCGGATGGCGCCCTTCATTCCGGAATGCGCGCGGATGTCATCGAGGTCGCCGATGGATTTCATGGCCGCCGCGGTAAGGACTTCCCCAGTGGTGGAAAGCAGCACGATGGCCGCGATCATGGCGGCGGTTGCCCACGGGCCTGGATGCGCCTCCATCATCGCACCGGTTCCTCTTCTTCAAGAAGAGTTGCAGCGGGCTCAGTCGATGGAACCGCCGGTCTCTCAGTGAGCGAGGGTCCCTGGGCCACGAATCCCACGCCGACGGTGATGAGGACGATTCCAGCCCATCGCTGCAGCGAGATCGGCTCGTGCAGCCAGAAGCGTGAAAGGAGGGCGACGATGACGTTGCCGAAGGCCGTCGCAGGCAGAACGAACGTCAGATCCGCCCAGGAGAGTGCGGTCAGATAGCTGGCGAAGAAGCCGATGAGCAGGGCGATGCCGGCGGCGATCCAGGGAGTGAAAACAGCCGCGATCAGAGAGAGGGGATGAGCAAGGGAGACCGCGGGAATGTGCGTCATGCCGCGGGAGAGGCATGTGTCCCCCAGGGGAGCGCA
The DNA here is from genome assembly GCA_036488735.1 of Occallatibacter sp. Taxonomy (GTDB): domain Bacteria; phylum Acidobacteriota; class Terriglobia; order Terriglobales; family Acidobacteriaceae; genus Telmatobacter. The sequence goes on along the minus strand of DASXHC010000008.1, from coordinate 158,240 downwards.
GATCGAGACGAGCCCCAGGATGAAGTACTGTTGCGGCGTGAGTGTGTGGTGGGACATTGTTAAGACAACTGCGGTCAATTGGAATTTGTGCTTTCCCACACCTGACCGAATACGCGGCGGTCAGACATGGGAAAGCACCCAGGACTGGTGCTTTGGTTGGTTCCCAAAGCGGGTGGACGGTTATGCGCCGGCGCCTACGGGAGCGGGCGGATCGGCAGGGCGGCCGCTGCGGGCAGCTTTCACCATCTTGTTGCGCTGGGAGCGGAGCTTGAGAAACGCCTTGGCTTCGACATAGAGTCTCGGCACATCGCGATTCACGATTGCCTTCCACACGACACGGAATGCAGCCTTGGGCCGGAAGTAGTACTCGTCGTAGAAGCGATGCACCATCTCCATGACGTAATCAACAGGCAGGCCGGGGTATTCGATGTGGGCCATCTGGTGTCCGCCGCCGTCTTCCATTTTTTCGTTGGTGATGAAGCCGTTGGCCTTGGCGTAGTCGTAAAACTCAGTGCCAGGATAGGCGTGGGCGATGGAAACCTGGATGGTTTCGCAGTCCAGCGTCTTGGCGAAGTTGATGGTATTGCGGATCGACTCCTTGGTTTCGCCGGGAAGCCCGAGGATGAAGTCGCCGTGAACGACCAGGCCGAGATCGTTGCAGTCCTTGGCGAAGGCGCGGGCACGCTCGACAGTGGCGCCCTTCTTGATGTTCTTGAGGATCTGCGGATCGCCGGACTCGAAGCCCACGATGAGCAGGCGGCAGCCCGCATCCTTCATGGCCTTGAGGGTTTCGCGGTCGGTGGTGACGCGCGAGGTGCAGCTCCAGGTGATGCCGAGGGGCTTCAGCTTTTCGCAGAGTTCGATGGTGCGCACCTTCTGGATATTGAAGGTGTCATCGTCGAAGAAGAACTCCTTCACTTCAGGAAAGTTTTGCTTGGCCCACTTGAGCTCGGCGGCAACATCGTCCGTGGACCGCTTGCGCCATGCGTGGCCCGAGAGGGTCTGGGGCCAGAGGCAGAAGGTGCACTGCGCCGGGCAGCCGCGGGTGGAGTAGAGCGCGATGTACGGATGGAGCAGGAACGGCACGTTGTACTTGGTGACGTCCATGTCGCGCTTGTAGATTTTGGTGGCCCAGGGCATGGCGTCGAGATCTTCAACCTGGGGACGGTCGGGATTGTGAACTACCTTGCCATCCAGCTTGTAGCTGATGCCGAGAATTTCGGAGAGCGGCTTGCCCTGCGCGAATTCCACGACCGAATAATCGAACTCGCGGCGGCAAATGAAGTCAAGCGCGGAGCATTCGTTCAGCGCGCGATCGGGGTCGGTGGTTACCGGCGGTCCAACGAAGCAAATCTTCATCGCAGGATTGCCGGCCTTGATGGTCTCCGCGAGGCGCTGGTCGCCTTCCCAACCGACGGTCGATGTGAACAGGACGAGGAACTCATAGTCCTTGGAGATCTTGATGGTTTCCGCTGCGGAGACGTGGTGCGGCGGCGCATCGAGGAGGCGGGAACCCTCGAGAAGGCCGGCGGGGTAAGTGAGCCAGACGGGATACCAGTACGACTCAATCTCGCGGGTTGCGGGCCAGCGTGAGCTCGCGCCACCGTCGAAATTCTCAAACGAAGGCGGATTCAATAACAGTGTCTTCAGGGGCATAGGCATCCCTTCTATTCTAACATTTGGACGCTTTTCAGACCCGTTTGGATCCGGAGAATGAACCTGGTTCACTATGCCATGGAGCGAGGGGAAACTTGGGAAGCAGTAAGCCGCCCTCTCTTAACATCTCTTGTTACACGACCTCCTCGCGCCGGAGGTGCGATGAACCGTTGTTCTCGACAAAAGCTTCCATGACAAAATGCGACCAGCGCCGGGTCCAGGGGGTTCCGGGGAGCGCGAGAAGCGCGGAGGAAGCCCAGCTGCGTTGACCAATTCCGGCGGCGAGCCATTGTGTCATTGGTACGGCGAATCCGGTTTTCGGCCGGTTGATGATGGAATCCGGGAGCGGCTGCCGGGGAGACATGGCAAGCATACGCTTCCCGTTTCCATTGATGAACTTAGCATGGTACCGGCTCAATGACTGGAGCAACGTCGCGTCGACTAGCGGGGTGCGCAATTCGAGAGAAAACGCCATGCTGGTCCAGTCGCTGTCGCGTAGCAACTGGTTACGCATGTAAAGAGTCGAGTCCAGCAGGCAAATTGCTCCTCCCCCGTTGACCGCGCCGGCCGCCTGCATGCCGGGCGGTGATCCTCCAAGGCGGTGCAGACCCTCTCGCGCCTGCTCCTCTCCCATAAGTGCCGACAGCTCTTGGGGCAAAAAGAGCGAACGCCGAAGGAAGTATTCGCCTTCGACCGATCCCATAAAAACGGGTACGCCTTTCAGCTTGGGGTGAAACTGGAGCTGAGGCACGCGTGCGAAGAGGCCGCGAAGCATCCGGCGCACACCGGGAATTCTGGCAACGGCCCGATTTCGGGGCAATCCGCGCGGAATATCCCGCGCAATCGAGTAGCCGTACAGCAGCTCGTCCCCTCCCAAGCCGGAGAGAACCACTTTGTAACCTTGTTCTGCAGCTGCCTTACAGGCAAACCAGCTGTTGACCCCGTCGATCGTGGGCTGGTCCATGGCCTCGATAAAGCGCGGGATCTCCTCTTCGAACTCAGCTCGGGAAACGGGGCGAATATGGTGCGGAACATCATAACGGGCCGCAATCTGGGCAGCCAGCGGAGCTTCGTCGAGGCGCTGGTCCTCGAACTCCTTAAAGCTGATCGTGATGCCCTCGATTTTGGCTCCCATCTCTGAGCACAACGCGACCAGGGTTCCCGAGTCCACTCCCCCCGACAGGAAAGCGCTCACAGGCACGTCAGACACAAGGTGCGCGCGCACCGACTCCGTCACGCGATGGCGCACTCTTTCCTGCAATTCGCCCGCTGAGCAGGCCTCCTGTTCTACTCTCCATGCGTCGCCAATGTCGTGCCAGCAAACGGGTTTCTGAGCCACGCCGGAGACGGCACGCATCCATGTTCCCGCAGGAAGGGCCAACAAACCCCGATAGAGGGTCCATGGCTCCGGCACGCTGCCCCACAGGTAAAATCCCGCTAGCGCCGCCGGTTCCATTTCCCGGTCGACCAGGCCGCTTGCCAGGATGGCCTTGACCTGCGAAGCGAAGATCAGGCCGGACCTTGTCGCTGCGTAGTAGAGAGGCTTGATCCCGTATGGATCACGGGCCATGAACAGTTCGCGCGATTGCGAATCCCAGATGGCGAACGCGAACATGCCGCGCAACTTCGGCAACATGTCTGGTCCGTACCAGGCGTAAAGTGAGAGCAACACCTCCGTATCCGAGGAGGTGCGAAAAGTCTCACCTTTGGCTTCCAAATCCCGGCGCAATTCGCGGAAGTTATAGATCTCGCCGTTGAATGTTATACAAAAACGGTTATCCGAAGAGAGCATGGGCTGATCGGCACGGCGATCGAGATCCAGTATGGCAAGCCGTCTGTGCCCAAAAGCGACATTGTCTCTCTTCCAAAAACCCTCGGCGTCAGGCCCCCGGGAGCGCAGGCTTCGCGTCATCCGGCGGACCGCATCTATTTGATTCTGGGGAATAATACCTACAACAGAGCAAATGCCTGCGATACCGCACATGCAGGTCTCCTCTACGCGGCCTGCTATGGACCGCTTCGGATCGGTTGCTGATCAAGTTTTTTCTGTTGGCCGTTCAGGTACGGTCTTGACTTCGTCAAACAAACACTCAAATGGGCCCGGAAAGTGGCGTCGCGCGCACCGACACAGGGTCGAACATCTAAAGAGAGTTCAGTTACCCAATCTTCACTTCAAGACTAACTCAGTAAATTTCAATTACAGTGAAGTTAGAATGACAATTGCAAGTTAAGGTTTGCAATTCAATTCAAATTAATTTACAGGACGCTTTTGCAGCTCGTCCAGCCAATCCTGCATGTGACCGAGCGCACGCAAGAGCTCGAGCCGCGCTTTGGCCAGATCAAAACCTGCATCCACGGCGTCCTCGTACTTTTGCCGTTCATCGATGCGGGCCAACTGCTCGGCTTTCGGGGAGAGCTGGGGATTGGCCGAGCCATTGCCGACTTCCAGTTCGGTAATGACCGTCTTCAACTGCTCGCCGGCGATCTGTTGTTTCAGGCTCGCGATTTCGGCCTGCGCATCGAGTTCTCGCAAACTCCCATTGATTTGAGTAATTTGCAATTCGTTTTGAAGCCGAGCCTGATCGGCCTCGACGGTAGCGCGGAGCGCGTCCGCGGCCGATTCATGCGCCTTGCTGCGATGCCCCATGTCAAAGAGTGGAACCTGGATGGAAAATCCAGAGCTCAAGTTGTTGGCCGGCAAAGCGTTGGCAAAATAATGATTCACGTTGTTCAGCAGCGTGGTGTTGCGGTTGTACTGGGCAAAAAAGCTCAATTGGGGAAATAGATTGACGTCTTCGTCGCCTTTGGCAAGCGACAGCCGCGAGCGGGCCTGCAAGTGCGCGGCATCGACAGAATGGAGGCTGCGGGGAGACAGGTCGCCGTGAAGCTGCGGAATCTCCGGAATACTGGCGTGATCGATAGAAATGGATCTATCCGGCAGCCCGGTCAGCACCGAAAGCTGCTTGGACAGAACTGAGGCGCGGGTTTCCAGGTGGACTTTCCTGAGCCGCAGGTTGGCGGCTGACAATCGCGCATCGAGTAGATCCGTGAGCGGGTCGACGCCCGCTTCAGAGCGTTCTTGTTCGACCGCCACCAGCCGAGCGGCGAACGCCTCCTGCTGCTGGGCGGCCTGGAGATCCTGGTTCACGGCATCGAGTTCGATGTACGCAATAGACGCATCGAGGGCCGTTTGTTCGCGCGCGTCTTTCAAGCTGGAAATGGCAGCCTGCAGACCGGCGCGCGACGAATCCATATAGTGTTTTTGAGGAATGCTGAAGACCAGCGACTGCACCGTGGCGCTCCACAGCGTGGGCGGGGAGCCCGTGAATCCCTCTTCAGGGAAGGCAGGCATCCCGGAGCCAAAGACAAGGGATGGGACGAACACGTCTTTACTTTGCGATAACAATGCCTGTGCTTTGCGCACCTCGGCGTCGGCGATGAGCACGGAAGAACTCTTGTGCTGGGCGAGGTCGACGACCGTGGCCAGGGAAACTTGGGCAGGCAACGCGACACTCGCCGCCATCAGCGCACCCGCAAGCAGGATCACGGTTCGCAGGCGCGAAGCTGTTCGTAGCCGCGGATTGGAGAGCTGGTTCACAAGGATCTTCCCGATCAATTCTTCAATTCCTGTGCAGGCTTGTATTCGTTGGCCAGCGCCAGGGCGGCGGCACGTTCCTGGTGGGCGCCCGCCGGGTCGCCCGATTGAGCTTTGAGACGCGCCAGCCACACGTGTGCCGCAAATGCGGGTGCCTCTTCAGTTTCGTTGGGTGCGGCGGAAAGATACAACTCCAGCATTTTGATGGCGAGGGCCTGATTACGATTCGCCTTGATGAGAACGGAAGCTCCGTTGAACAGGGCGACCCCGGCGCGGGGATCGCGGGCAGCGGCAGACATGCCGCTCTGGACTGCGCTGTCCATCTCGGAGAGCCGATTGGCCTTGCGATAGAAGCTGGCCAGCCGCATCCACTGAAGAGCGGGGTGAGAGCTGGTGGCTACAGCTTGGCGCAGTTCCTTTTCAGCGGTGATGAAGTCCCGGTTCTGGCGGGCAATGGCGGAGCGGAGTTCGTGGGCGCGCGCGGGATCGACGCGGTCCAGATGGCTTGCAATGTTGGCCGCCTTATCGGTTCCACCGCCCACCACGCCGGGAGCTTCGCTATAAAACTCACCCAGGTCCGCCAGGGCGTCGGCGTTGCGCTGGTCAAGTTGAACGGCCTCCTCAAATTCCGCGCGAGCGCGTTTGGCTAGGGAATAGGCGTTGAGAAAGGAGGCTTTATCGGCCATTTCACCCAGGGTGCGCCCGTGCCACATGCGATACGCGGAGTTCTGGCTGTCGAGCTTGACGGCCTGTTCGCATTCGCTATTGGCGGCGTCAAAGTGTTCCAGCATATAGAGAACGCGGCAATGCAGGTTATGGGCTTCAGCGGAGTTGGCCTCGGGCTGGGGAAGAGACTGGAGCATGGAAAGAGCCTTGTCGGCTTCACCGGCCTGGAGCGCCGCGTTCACAGGGGCCAGGTCATCGCGCGTGGTCTGGGCGACGGCCGTAACAGTCAAAAGGGATCCAAAAAGAATGATGGGTAACCTGAGGTTCACCGCAATTCCTTAATGGGAACGCCCTCCTGCAAGGGTTGTCCGCTGGTGCTTCCGGTGGCGACCCAGTCTCCTTCGTTGAGCCCGGAGAGGATGGCCACCTGGGTCAGGTTGAGGGTTCCGGTGACGACCGGCGTTCTCTTCAATTCGTCTTTGATGATGCGGAAGACGTAGGGCTTGCCGTTCTCCATGTGCAGCGCTTCACGCGGGATGCTGAGCGCGTTTGGTTCGCTGGAAGTGGTTACCGTAACAGTGACGTTGGTATCCGGGAGCAGCTCGCCGTCGACATCATCAATGGCGACCAGGACCTCGCCGACTGTGCGCGTGTCGAGGTGAATGACAGTCACTGGAACGCGCTCGATGTGACCCCGCCAGGAACGGTTGGGCTTGGCGTCCCACTTGATCTGGATCTGCTGTCCGACCGCGAGATTGCCGATTTCGGGTTCGTCAAAGTAGGCGCGAACGCGCTCGCGGTGCAGGTCGGCGAGCTGAAGCAGCACCTTCCCTTGTTCCACGAATTCAGTGGGTTTGGCGTCAATGCTGTAAACGGTGCCGGCGGCTGGAGCATGGACCTTGGTTTCGTCTTCAACCTGGCGCGCGGCAGCTAGATTGGCTTCGGCATCGGCCAACGCGGCCTGGGCGCGTTCCACCTCGGCGGGCGAGTAGCGGCCTTGCGAACTGGTCTGCGAAGCTTCGAGCGCGGCGTTGGCGTTGGCCAGGCGTTGACGGGCGGCAGCGACTTCGCTGGCGGAAGCTGCGCCCGTGGCGTTGAGCTTGGTGAGCGCGTCGAGGTCGTGCTGCGCCTGGTCGCGGTCAAGGCGCTGGCGGGCAAGATCGGCGGCCGCCGCTTGCTGCTGCTCGCGGGTGCCGTTATGGGTAGCCGCTTCCGCGATGGCCTGGGCGGACTTGACCCCGCTTTCGGCTGAAGCCAGCCGGGCGCGGGCCTGCAGGTCATCCAGAACCATGAGCAATTTCCCTGCCTGTACCTGGTCCCCGGGCTGCACATAGACAGCCTTCACCGTGGTAGCCAGAGGGCTTGGGATCTGGTAGGGGGTCTCGGGCTCGACACGTCCATTGGTGCTGATGGTACTTTCCAGCGCCCGGTGCGCCGCCTGGACGGCACGCACCTCCAGGCGTTCCCGGGTGAGGGAGCGAACCGACATAAATACCAGAAGGAGGATGATAGCAGCGCCGAGCCACGCCCAGCGCCAATTCAACTGCTTTCTTTCCTGTGCCATTCAATAGAACCTGAGTCAGTATATAAGACTCATCACTGTCGCTTGAAGGAGCATGAAAATCGTGCGTTGCGTTGGGTTTGGCCGGTTATACCTATGGTTCTAGAATGAAGGCATGGCACTAGAACCGCGCTACACCGACGATCACGCCAAGGCCGGACTGGATTATGCGTTTCCGGCCATTGAGACGTGGAAGAACCAGTTTCCTGGTTACGAAATACTTATAGATGACCCCGAATTGACTTCGGTTTGTCCCAAAACAGGGTTGCCGGATTTTGGCATCCTAACCATCCGCTATATGCCTCGGGAACGCTGCCTGGAGCTGAAATCGCTGAAGGAATATCTCTTTTGCTACCGGAATCTCGGCATCTTCCAGGAAAACATTGTAAACCAGGTACTGGACGACGTGGTGAAGGCCACTGACCCGGTATGGGCCGTGGTCAAGGGAGTTTTCCGCCCGCGCGGCGGCATCGGCACCACGGTGGAGGCGCGCTGGCCGCGGCCGGCAAGCTAACAAGACGCAAAATTACGAGCAGGTTGAATTTGTAGCGGCGAAATGGACGACATGTTCGATGGAGACCAAAGCTCCGGCCGGATCTTCGCAAGCGACGATGACCAGGCCGGAATAGGCATTGGCTCTCTCGAGAAGTTGGCTGATCTCCATGTTGGCGTAGCGGTCGTGGCTGTCTTTGACGTCGGATCGTTTGCCGAACAAGGCGTCCGCCTCATCGAAGAACAGGATCGCGCCACTGGCTTGAGCCGTGCTGAAAATCGCAGTCAAGTTCTTTTCGGTTTCCCCGATGTACTTGCTGACGACCTGACTCAGATCCGCTCGGAGAACGGGTAATCCAAGTTCATGAGCCAGCGCCTGTGCGCCCATCGTCTTGCCCGTTCCGCTTGGACCGGTGAATAACACCAGGCTGCCGGAGGTCTGCGGTGAACGCGATCGGAGCGTTCCTGCCAGGCTGCGTATGGCTTGCATCTGCGAAGCCGGAAACAAGGTTTCCGGGAAGGTCCCGGCCCACTGACCGAGGCGTTCTACAAGTCCGGATGCTTGTTTTCTGATGCTATCGAGTTCGTTCATAGGAACTTCCTTTCGGTGAATTGAATCAGGCGCTTGTTTGCCATTGCGAAGCAAGCGTACCGCCACGCGGAAAAACAAGGAATACATTTGTGCAGGGTCGGGCGGCGGACTGTGATATTCATGGCCTCGTCGAACTTTTCGTAGAATCGTCGAACAGCCCTTGACCACGTCGCTCCAATCCGTCCGCGTACGCGCCCATCCGGTGATGGGCACGCTGCTCCTGTTGATCGGCCTGAACCTGCTCAACTATATCGATCGCTATATCCTTCCCGGAGCGCAACCGCTGATACAGCATGAATATGGGTGGAGCGATCAGCAGATGGGCGCCCTGACGACGGCGCTGTTTATTGTCTATATGCTGGTGGCGCCTCTGACGGGATGGCTCGGCGACCACTTCCCGCGCAAGCCACTGATCATTGGAGGCGCCGTGCTCTGGAGTCTCGCCACCCTGAGTACGGCCTGGGTGCACGACTACTGGACAATGTATTTGCGTCACGCCCTGGTTGGGGTAGGGGAAGCTACGTTCGGAATTTTTGCCCCCGCCGTGCTCGCAGATTTCTACCCGGAAAAAGATCGGAACCGCATCCTGTCCATCTTCTATGTGGCCATTCCGGTGGGCGCGGCATTGGGGTACCTGGCGGGAGGACAACTCGGATCGCTGTGGGGTTGGAGAGCGCCGTTTTTTGTTTGTGCTTTGCCAGGTCTGCTGATAGCCGCGCTGTATGGTTGGCTGGGGCGCGAGCCGGTGCGTGGGGAGAGCGATCGCGTCGAGCAGACCGAGAAGCGGGCAACGGTTGCCGGCCTGTTTCGCAATCCGGCTTTCCTCACCGGGACGTTTGGATTGGCCGCGCTGACTTTTGCAATGGGCGGAATTTCAACCTGGGTTCCGACGTTCTTGCATCGGTTCGCGGGATTGTCGGTGGGAATGGCGAGCCAAACGGTGAGCGCCATTACGGTGATTGACGGGATCACCGGGACCATGGTGGGGGGATGGGTGGCGCAACGCTGGCTGCGCACCGATCATCGCGCCCTTTACCTGCTCTCGTTCTGGAGCGTGGCGCTGACGCTTCCATTCGGGATGCTGATCTTCTTCGGACCGCCCAAGTGGGCGGTGCCTTCTTTGTTCGCGGCGGAATTTTTTCTCTTTCTGAATACCGGACCCCTCAATGCGGCGATTGTGAACTCGGTGTCTGCGCCGGTGAGAGCAACGGCGGTTTCTTTTAACTTGTTCTGCATTCATTTTTTTGGGGACACGTTCTCGCCGCAAATCATCGGAGCCATCTCTGACAAAACAAAAAACCTGCGCGTAGGACTGGGAGCGACGCTGATTATGCTGGTGGTATCGTGCGTGATTCTGCGCATGGGAGCGCGGTTTGCGCCCCGGTTGGATTCTGGTGAAACTGCAAGTTAACCAGGTGCGGTTGGCAACAACGTGACTGTGCAGGCCGGGTGGTCGCTCACTTGGCAGGTAGAGTTTCCTTCGCCCGCGAATTCATGAAGGCACGTCGACCGCCCTGGGAGCGAAGGTTGGGGTCGTTGATGGGCGGCCGCTCCTGCTCTCCGTTGAAGCCGCGCACGAGTTTCGCGTTGGGTTTGAATTTGGGCGGCCCTCCGTAGAATTGGCGTGCGTGGCTCAGCAGCATGCCGGCGCGCCCATGCATGGGCTGCACGAGACCGCGGACGTGGACGTCCATGTCGCGGTATTTACGGAGTTCGCCTACTTGATCGTGATCTTCCCACAGGCTGACGATGGTGAATCGGCAGCGTTCGTCGGGAGTGTCGGGCGTGCAGATGTCGAGGAAGCGCGTGCCGTCAGGAAGCTCGACGACTTCAAAGACATGTGCGGTGATGCAAACGTCTTTGTTGAGAAACTTCGAAGCTTCGTCGGCGGTGACGCAGGGCCTTTCGCGAGCGCATAAAGAACAACACGGTACAGCCATCGCCGCGAGAATCAACCAACTCGAGAGGCGCAGGGACATCGACAACTCTTTCCGGGGATTGCAAGCATGCTAGCGCGAATCCTCGGTTGAAGCAATCCGATGCGTCGGCGAACAAACACTCAAGCTCACGCGTTCGTTACCGCACTCCCACCAGTTCCTCGTTCTTGGCGCCTTGTCCATAGTGGCTCTGCACGTACTTATCTAAGATCTGCTTGAACTCGGCGACGATGGTATCTCCGCGCAGCGTGGTGTAGAGTTTTCCATCGACATACACCGGAGCCTTCGGTTCCTCAAACGTTCCCGGCAAACTTATCCCCAGATTCGCATGCTTCGACTCCCCGGGACCATTCACCACGCACCCCATCACCGCCAGCTTCAATTCTTCGACACCCGGATAAACCTTGCGCCATTCGGGCATGGAGGTGCGGAGATAGGATTGGATTTGCTCGGCGAGCTCCTGGAAGTAGGTGCTGGTGGTGCGGCCGCAGCCGGGGCAGCTGGTGACCTGGGGCATGAAACTGCGGATGGAGAGGGATTGCAATATCTGTTGAGCGGCGAGGACTTCTTCGGTGCGGTCGCCGTTGGGCTTGGGGGTGAGGCTGACGCGGATGGTGTCGCCGATGCCGGCGAGAAGAAGGGGAGCGAGACCTGCTGTCGAGGCGATGAGGCCCTTGGAGCCCATGCCGGCTTCGGTGAGGCCGAGGTGCAGGGCGTAATCGCAGCGCGCGGCGAGACTGGTGTAGACGTCGATGAGGTCGCGGACCCCGGAGACCTTGGCGGAGAGGATGATCTGATCTTTGCGCAGGCCGTAGTGCTCGGCGGCCCGGGCGGATTCAAGAGCGCTGACGACCATGGCTTCCATCATGACTTCGCGCGCGGGAAGCGGCTGTGGGAGGCGGCTGTTCTCATCCATCATGCGCGTAAGGAGCGCCTGGTCAAGAGAGCCCCAATTGACGCCGATGCGGACGGGTTTCTGGTTCTCGACCGCGCATTCCACCATGACCTGGAAGTTGTCGTTGTCTTTTTTGCCGATGGAGGCGTTGCCGGGATTGATGCGGTACTTGGCCAGGGCGCGGGCGGCGGCGGGGAACTTCTTCAGCAGCAGGTGCCCGTTGTAATGGAAGTCGCCCACGATGGGAACGCGGATGCCGCGCTTGTCGAGTCCTTCAACGATGGCGGGGACGGCGGCCGCGGCTTCTTCGTTGTTCACGGTCACGCGGACGATTTCGGAACCGGCGAGGGCGAGGGCCTCGACTTGTTCAATGGTAGAAGGGACATCCGCGGTATCGGTGTTGGTCATCGATTGCACGACGACGGGCACTTCCCATCCCACACGGACCTGTCCGATCTTGACCGTTGGGGTCTTTCTGCGCTGAATCTCGGGCATAGAAACCTCAATTTCAGTTTACTAGGAAGTGAGCGAGGCCGGGTTGGGGATGTGCTTACCCCATACCTTGCCCGACAATACACCCTCCATGCGTGGGGCACGCGGCTGTTAACGAATGAGTAACAAGTGCGCCCCAAGGCCGGCAAAAAGATCCCGGCTCACGTGGAGAGTGTTTTTTGCCGAGTTTGGGCAAGGGGCTTTTTTCCGAAATGGCCAAGTTGCCGGTAACTTACCTGTTTTGCTAGAGATGGGAGCATTTTGAAATGCACCGTAAAAAGCGCGTTTCAAGCGATTTTCAATCGCGCACGCCAAAATGCACATTCGCGACAGGTATAAAGCGTTACTGGTGAAAGAGATAGACGCGAGGTTCGTGGTCCATACAAGCAGCGAATTTGAGGCCGAAAAAACACCAAATCCGCAAGCCTCCGAGGGCCCATGCCAAGCGGCGCACGAAGCAAGAACAGGACGACCCCGCGTGGATAGTGCTTATTGCGTGGTTGGATTCTTCGGGAGCCGCCCGGGAGATGGTTCTTTCTGTCTCATCGTTTCTACTGTTCGATTCCGAACGCGGGGATTTGATATCGGACAAGGGCGACTTCCCAGCCCAGGCTAAAGCTTCTGTTATGAGCCAGAGCAATTACGCGGAACGGCGCGAGACGTGCTCTTCGCCATGGAGCGAGCGGAATCAGAAGCGGAGGAGATGCGGATGCTGGAAGACCTGCGTGACGCGTTGCGGCAATTGCGAAAGGCGCCCGGATTTACGTTGACAGTTGTCATTACCCTGGCCCTGGGAATCGGAGCGACAACGGCGATCTTTACCCTGGTGCACCAGGTGATGCTGAAGTCGCTGCCAGTGGCGAAACCTGACGAGCTGTGGCGGATCGGGGACAAGATCCGCTGCTGCAACTGGGGCGGGTACGTGCAGGGCAGCGATGGCGATTTTTCGCTCTTCTCCTGGGAGGCATACAAGAATTTTCGCGACCATACGCCGGAGTTTGCCGACCTGGCCGCGCTGCAGGCCGGCAATGCGCCGCTGGGCGTGCGGCGCGGCGGGTCGCAGGCTCCGGTGGATACGCGCAACGGGCAGTATGTGTCGGGGAATTTTTTCCGCACCCTGGGGGTGCAGCCAATGATGGGCCGGCTGATGACCGACGCCGATGATCAAGTGGGAGCGCCGCTGGTGGCAGTGATGAGCTATCGCGTCTGGGAGAGCAAGTATGGCTCGGATCCTTCGATTGTCGGAGCGGATTTCCAGATCAACGGGCACGCGTTCACGATCATCGGGGTGACGCCGCCGGGGTTTTATGGCGCCAAGCTCGCCGGGTGGGGCATGCCGGACATCTGGCTGCCGATCACGGCCGAGGTGGCTATGGCCACGGACGTGGCGCGGCCCCAGCGCGCCAATCAAAACTATCTCGACCTGCTGGGCAGAGTGCGCCCGGGGGTGAATCCGCAAGCGCTCGAAGCCAAGGTGCGGGGGGAATTCCACAATTGGCTGGCGAGCCATGTAGCGGAGATGGAGCCGGGCGAGAAACAGCTCTGGCAGCAACAGACGCTCCACCTGGTTCCGGGTGGCGGAGGCGTCGCGGCGATGCGGGACGAATATGAGCAAGGTCTCAAGCTGCTGTTGATAGCCGCGGGGTGCGTACTGCTGGTGGCTTGCGGCAACCTGGCCAACCTGATGCTGGCGCGGGGATTGAAGAGCCGGGCGCAGATCTCAGTGCGGGTCGCACTGGGGGCTTCGCGGCTGCGGCTGATGCGCCGTGCGCTGGTGGAGAGCGTGCTGCTGGCGGTGATCGGCGGGGCGTGTGGAGTGGGGGTCGCCTATTGCGGGACGCGGCTGATTTTGTACCTGGCCTTCCAAATCGGCGGCCCCAACAACTATGTTCCGGTCAGTCCGACGCCATCGGCGCCGGTGCTGCTGTTTACGCTGGGCGTCTCGATCTTGACGGGGATGATCTTCGGGACGGCACCGGCGTGGATGACGTCGCAAGCCGACCCGGTGGAGGCGCTACGGGGAGCGAACCGCGCGGTGGGGGGCAGGCGCTCGTGGGTGCAGAAGACGCTGGTGATCGCGCAGGCGGCGATGTCCCTGGTGTTGCTTTCGGCCGCAGCGCTGCTGGCGCAAAGCCTGCGCAACCTGGAGCACCAGGACTTCGGTTTCGACACGAAGGGGCGCTATATCGCGTGGATTAATCCGACGCTGGGCAACGAGAAGCCGGAGCAGATGGAGCCGCTGTTCAGGCGGATCGACGACAGCCTGAGGGGAACCGCGGGAGCGCGGATGGCCAGGCCCGCGCTGTATGCGCCGATGACAGGGGATAGCTGGAATGATGGAATACGCATCCAGGGCAGGCCTGAGCCGGGGCCCAAGGAAGACGTGGGCGCAGGCTACGTGCGGGCGATGCCCGGGTTTTTCGAGAGCATCGGCGCCAAGATCGTGGTGGGCCGGTCATTCACAGAGGACGACACGGCCGCGACGCCTAATGTTGCTGTCGTCAACGAGGCGTTTGTCCAGAGGTTTTTCAAGGGACAGAACCCGATTGGCCAGCATTTCGGTCCCAACCGGCTTCGCTACGCCTCGACGTACGAGATTGTCGGCGTGGTCAGAGATATCCGGTATATGACCTACGACTACAAGGAGCCTGTGCGGCCGATGTTCTGGGTGTCGGAGGCGCAGACGGCGAAGTTCGACGATCCGCAATGGGCACAAGGCGAGAAGTGGTCGCATTACCTGTACAACATCGTGATCTGGGCGCCGGGCGATCCCGCGGGGATGGTGCAGAAGGTGCGCAAGGCGATCGCGGACGTCGACCCGGGCCTGGTTGTGAATGGCGTGGACCCGTATGGCCAGGTGGTCAACGCCGACTTTCAGCAGCAGAACATGATTGCGTCTTTGACCTCTTTGTTTGGACTGCTGGGGCTGGCATTGGCGGCGGTGGGGCTTTATGGCGTGATGGCCTACTCGGTGGAGCAGCGCACCAACGAGATCGGACTGCGGATGGCGCTCGGCGCCGATCGCAAAAATGTGATTGCGATGGTGTTGCGGGGCGCATTCTGGCAGGTAGGCATCGGGCTGGGGCTGGGAATCCCATTGGCGATCGTGGCCGGGAAACTGATGAAAGACCAATTGTATGGAGTGCAGCCATGGGATCCGGTGATGCTGGCGGGCGCGACGGTTCTGCTGGCTTTGGCGGCGCTGGTGGCGGCAGTGGCGCCGGTGCACCGGGCCGCCAACGTAGAGCCCATGATCGCGCTGCGCAACGAGTAGTACGACCGATGACCGGCAAAGGCGGGCACCGGCTTGCAACGCCGGCCGCCGGGCTATTGAGCGAAGACAATTGAGCTTACTTCCCCGGTCCCCAAAGGCGAGGGACCGGGGGCACCCTCATTGAGGTTTGGAAAGGCCGTCGGGACCGGGGCCACCCGGGCCATTGACCGAAGACAATTGAGCTTTACTTCCCCGGTCCCCAAAGGCGAGGGACCGGGGCCACCCTCATTGAGGTTTGGAAAGGCCGTCGGGACCGGGGCCGCCGGGCCATTGAGCGAAGACAATTGAGCTTTACTTCCCCGGTCCCCAAAGGCGAGGGACCGGGGGCACCCTCATTGAGGTTTGGAAAGGCCGTCGGGACCGGGGCCACCCGCCGGACGAAGTGCCGGCCAGGCGGGCAGCCTGTGAGGCCGCGCCCGGACCGGAGACACGTTTTTCGGGGGCCCTAGGAACTGGCGGAGCCGAGATTGCTGCCGACCCAGATGCAGTTAGCGCCCGGCGCCGGGGATGTATTTGTACTCGATGTGGTCGGGGCGCTTGACGGGGTCGCCGGTGAGGTCGTGGGTGTGCCAGACGACGCTTTCGGCGGCGACTTCGGGGTGTTTGCCGAGGAATTCAAGGGCGTAGGTGGAGGCGGTGGGGTCGTCTTTCTGGTCGGCGAACTTGGCTGACTCGATGGCGGCTTTTTCTTTTTCGCCCAGGCGGCGGTAGAGGATGGCGAGCTGGTAGTGAGCGGCCAGATCGTCGGGGTCGACGACTTGCAGCTTCTCGTAAGCGTCGCGGGCCTGCGGGTAGTCGTGCTGCTGGTAGTAGCTGAAGCCGAGTTCGCGGAGGGCGTCCTTGGCGCGCGGGTAAGCGGCGACGACGGCCTGGAAGTCGGCGATGGCTTCCTTGACCTGTCCGGCGTTGCGTTCAACGAGAGCGCGGTAGTAGAGGGCACGCGGGTCGCCGGGCAGCAGCGCGAGGGCCTTGGCGAGATGGGGCTTGGCGTCGTCGTAGCGTTCCCAGGAGATTTCAACGATGGCCATGTTGGTGAAGGCGTCGGCGTAGTCGGGGCGGAGATCGGCCACATGCTGGAAGGCGTCGACGGAGGCCTGGTATTGCTGCGCGTCGAGGAGGGCGATGCCGTAGTTATTCCACCGCATCCACTCCTTATTCTCATCGTGACCAGGGGCGACGGCGGCGTTGTCGCCGATGGACAGGGTCCGGGTGGTGGAGGCCATGTCGATGATGGGTTGCGGGTAGTGCTGCCCACTTTTCTGGTCCATGGCATAGTCGATGAAGTGCTGGTTGAAGCGGCGATATTTCACCGTAGCGGTGAGGGTGAACCGGCCCTTGAGGTCCTTGGGCAGGCGGAAGCGGTAGCGCACGAGCTGGGAACGGCCGGACTGGATGGTGTTGTTGTAGGCCAGCACGCGGTTGTGCCAGATCTGATGAATGTCATTCAGTTCGCCCCTGGTATTCACAAGCCGGTTGGTGAAGGAGTGGGCGGAGGGGTCGAGATCGCCGGAGGGCTGGAGGAATCCGCTCTCGGAGAGGGTCTTGCCGGCGGCATCCTTGACGGTGAAGTTGACCCACGACTCGTAGAAGTCGCGCTGCTCGGGGACGTGGGAGTGGGCGATGCCCTTGTTCTGGATGACGACGTCGGCGGTGAGGGTTTCCCCGGCGGCGATGGGGAAGGGGGTCAGTCCAAGGGGAGCGATCAGGGTCTGGCCGGGGGTTGCATTTTCCCGTTCGAGGGCGAAGATGTCGACGTTGAAGACGCCTTTACCGTCGAAACCGCCGCGGAGGAAGGCGGCGACTTTTTCGGCCTGCTCATCGAATTTGTAGTACTGGGGGATGAGAGTGTTGGCGCCCAGCCAGCGATGGGAGACGAGCTTGCCGTCCTTGGCGCCGGGGTCGTCCGCGCCGGCGGCGAGGGTTTCGCGCTGCATATGGCAGGACTGGCAGGTGAAGGCAGCGTCTTTGCGATAGAAGGGAAGGGGCGACTGCCTGGTGAAGCTGGCGGCCTGCCACTCATCGTAGAGGGAGATGGCGCGGAGCCATTTGTAATCGTCGAGGGAGCGGGGGATGGCGGCCTTGTGGCAGGCGCCGCAGAATTCGGCGGTTTTGAGGAGGGGACGCATCACGGCCCTGGAGTGGCGGTCGAGATGGGCGAGGATCTCGGCGTCGGAGACCTGGCCGGCGATGGGGGCGCCTTTTTCATCGACGAGGACGGCGGGAATGCCCATGACGTAGCTGCCGGTGCCGGTGGCGTCGGCGGACTGGATGGAGTGGCAGGTGGAGCAGGTGACGCCTTCGTCCTCAAAGGGGCGCTTTTTGGGCATGCCCTGGGTGAGGTCGCCGGAGAGCAGGGCGACGGGGTTGTGGCAGCCTTCGCAGTGGCGGGAGAACTGCACGCCCTTCTCGTCGATGAGCATGTTGACGTTTTTGAGATACCAGGGGGCGCGGAAACTGTTGGCGTGCACAGACTGGCGCCACTGGTGATAGGCCTCTTTGTGACAGTGTCCGCAGTACTGGGCGGTGTAGAAGCTTTTGGGGCTGAGGAATTGGCCGTTGGCGGACATGGCGTTGGAGGGGAGGAAGGGGGATTCCTTGCCAAAGGCGTAGTTGTATCGGCCGGCGACCGAGTCGTGAAAGGGCGTGGTGGGTCCGGTGAGCTTGATGGCCGCGGTGTAGGCGGCGGGAACGCTGGGTGCGCTGGAAGGAGACGGGGTGCCGGCAGGGTCGGTGGCGGCGGCGACGGTGAGGCTGAGTGCGGCGAGAACAGCGATGAAGAACACGCGGCGCGATGCGTTTTTGAGTAGTGATTGAAACATCGAGCAGTGCACTCCGGGGAACGGTCTCAAGTGGACATTCAAAAGGTACAGGAAGGGAAGGAGAAGTGTCTCCATCGGAAGGTGGAGAGTTGATGAGACCAACAGGGAGACGGCGGTTTTCAGCGAACGGTTCACAAGGTGAGATGAATGGCGGAGAAATGGGTCTGGATGGAGGGAGTTGGCGGTGTGGGCCTTAGCCAAAGGGAGGCTCAAACTGTTAGCTTGAGAGAGAAGGACTCCGGTTTCGAAGATGGCCTCAAATCCTTATTTTTCTCTGGCTGTGTTGTTTGTGGCAGCGCTGGGCTTCGGGTTGGGACCGCTGGCGCTAGCATGGCTTTGGGGAAAGACGTTTTCGCCCGCGAAGCCCAATGCGGTGAAGAACGCGATTTATGAATGCGGGCTGGAATCGAAGGGGGACGCATGGATGCAGTTCCGATCTTCGTATTATCTGTACGCCATCATCTTTTTGATTTTCGACGTGGAGGCGGTGTTCCTGCTGCCGTTCGCGGTGGCGTTTACGGGTCTGGGCGTGGCGGCTTGCCTGTCGATGCTGGTGTTTGTGCTGTTGCTGATTGAGGGCCTGGCGTGGGCCTGGGCCAAGGGCGTGCTGACGTGGGTGTAGCAGTTAGTGAAGAAGTGAAACAGTGAAGAGCTGTTCACGGGTTTGGAGACTGTCGGCTGTTCACTGATTTTGGAGCGTAGCGACAATGGTAGAAGAAGGACTGAAGATCGAGCTGGGGAAGCAGGGCATCTTCGTTACGACCATTGAAGAGCTCTACAACTGGGGGCGGCGGAGTTCGGTGTGGCCTATGCAGTTCGGGCTGGCGTGCTGCGCGATCGAGATGATTGCGACCACCATGGCGCGCTATGACCTGGCGCGATTTGGGGCAGAGGTGTTCCGGCCGTCGCCGAGGCAGGCGGACTTGATGATCATCTCGGGCACGGTGACCAAGAAGATGGCCCCGCAGGTGGTGCGGCTCTATAACCAGATGGCGGAACCGAAGTACGTGATCGCGATGGGCGCGTGCGCCATCTCGGGCGGTCCGTTCAAGCAGGGATACAACGTGCTGAAGGGGATTGACCGGTACATCCCGGTGGACGTGCATATACCCGGGTGCCCGCCGCGGCCGGAAGCGCTGATCCAGGCTTTCATGACGCTGCAAAAGAAGATCGATGAACAGCACCTGACCGGCGAAGGGCGTCCGCGGCATCTGGATGCGGAAGCGCAGGGCGAGTTTCCGGTGCCGGAGCAGGGGGCGCACGATCTGGAACCGCCCGCCAATCCGGGCGTGTGGACGGTGCCGGTGGTGATTCGGTAGTGGGCGAGTGAAGAAGTGAAGCACTGGGGTAGAGATTGAAGACGGTTGAGGAGATCAAGGCGGCGATTGAGGCGGCGGTGCCGGGGGCGGGGGTGAAGGTGTGCATGAATCCCAGTCCGTCGGCGCAGCACTCGCTGCTGCTGGATGCGGCGCACGCCGAGGCGGTGGCCCGCTTCCTGCGCGACGACTCCGATCTGGCGCTTGATTTTCTATCCAATGTTACGGGCGTGGATTATCTCGACAAGGAAATTTCCGAGAAGGTGAAAGTGACGCGGCCGGTGACGAAGACCGTCGATGGCGTGGAACAGACGGTCGATGAGGTTGTGGAAGAGACGCGCAAGCACGTTGAGCCCGGATACCTCGAGGCGGTCTATCACTTGTTTTCAATGGCGAAGAAGCATGGGCCGGTCGTGATCAGGATGCGCACTGCGAATCGCACCGACGCGGTGGAACTGCCATCGCTGACGCCGGTATGGCGTTCGGCGGAGTTCCAGGAGCGCGAAGTTTTCGACTTGTTTGGAATTGTTTTCACGGGGCATCCCGACCTGCGGCGGCTGCTGATGTGGGATGGGTTCAAGGATCATCCCATGCGCCGCGATTACAAAGAGCCGGACGATTTTGAATATGAGCCCACCGCGCACGACGACGTTCTGGCGCGGGCCAGGGCGCACCGGGCGGCCGCAGCGAGCGGAGAAGGCGCGGGTGCAGCATGACCGCTTCCATCGACTTCAAACCCGAGACGTGGAATCGTCCTCCGGTGATCGCCACCGACGGCGAGAGCGACCTGCTCGAAGTGTCGATGGGGCCGCACCATCCTTCGACGCACGGCGTGTTCCGCATGGACGTGGCGCTGGACGGAGAGCGCGTCGTGAGGCTGAAGCCGGTGTTCGGCTACCTGCACCGCAATCACGAACAGATCGCGCAGACGGCCAGTTATCTTGCGGCGATGCCGTACACGGACCGGCTGGACTATTTCTGTTCCATGACCAACAACTGGGCCTACGCGCTGGCGGTGGAGAAGCTGGTGGGGCAGGCGGTTCCGGAGCGCGCGGAATACATTCGCGTGATTACCGCGGAGCTGACGCGGATTCAGAACCATGCCTCGGCGATTGGATTCCTGATCCAGGAGATGGGCGCCAGCGGCACGCCGCTGATGTATGCGTTCAAGGAGCGGGAGAAGATTCTCGACTTGTTCGAAAGCCTGACCGGATCGCGCATGATGTGCAACTACATGCGCTTCGGCGGCTGCCGCGTGGATGTTTCGCCGGCGTGGCTGGATGCAACGCGCAAGGTGGTGGCGGGGCTGCCGGGATTCATCGACGAGTTTGAAGCGCTGCTCAGCAGCAACGAGATCCTGATGGCGCGGTGCCAGGGGGTGGGCGTGCTGCGGCCGGAACTGGCGGTGAATGCGGGCGTGACGGGACCGATGCTGCGCGGTTCGGGCGTGAACTATGACATTCGCAAGGTGGATCGCTACGGCATCTACGACCGCTTCAAGTTCCGCGTGCCGCTGGGCGATCATGGGGACATTTACGACCGCTACATGGTGCGCATTCTGGAGATGCGCGAGTCGATCAAGATTCTGGAACAGGCGCTGAGGGATATTCCGGGCGGGCCGGTGATGGATCCGAAATCGAAGATACGCGGTTTCCGGCCCAAGCCGGGCGAGGCGTACGGACGCATCGAAGCGCCCAAAGGGGAACTGGGTTTTTATCTCATCAGCGATGGAGGAACGAATCCCTATCGCTACCGGGTGCGTCCGCCCAGTTTGATCAACCTGACGGTTCTGGAAGACATGTGCCTGGGGCACAACGTGGCGGATGTGGTGCTGATTTTTGGAAGCGTGGATATTGTGCTGGGGGAAGTGGACCGGTGATGGGGAAGTGAATGAGTGAAAAAGTGAGCAAGTGAAAAGAGCGAGACGAATGCACTTCTTCACTGTTTTCGAGTGAACGAGTGAATACGTGAAAGGTGAATGAGTTGAGAAACGCGGAAGCATTTACTTCTTCACTGTTTCACTGCTTTCTTCACTGTTTTTAAGGAGTTTCAATTGCTGGGTGAAGGCATACTGAAGGGGCTGGCGGAGACGGCGCGAAATTTCGCCGGCAGCTTTGTCGACAAAGAGCGGCTGACGACGGTGGAGTATCCGGAAGAGCGGATTGCTCCGGCCGAGGCGGCGCGCGTGTTCCCTTTCCTGGTGTATGACGGCGGCGACTGGGAGAAGGGTTTGCGCTGCGTGGCCTGCCAGATTTGCGAGAAAGAGTGCCCACCCAAGTGCATCTACATCGAGAAGAGCAAAGACAAAAAGCCCGACTACGCGGGCAAGCCGCAGATCTATCCGGCCAAGTTCGATATTGATATTTCGGTGTGCATGAGCTGCCAAATCTGCGTGGAAGTATGCCCGTTCGAAGCCATCAAGATGGATAACCAGTTTGAGCTGGCCACCGATGATCGCTTTGGGGGATTGCTGCTGGATCGCAAGCAACTGGCGAAGTCGAACGAGTACTACCACCAGATTCATCCCACGGAAGCGACGGCAGTGGACGCGCACCTGGCAGCAGAGAAGCTCAAGGTCGAGGCCAAAGCGAAGGCGGACGCGGCGGCCAAGGCCAAGACTGCCGCCGACGCGGCCGCCAAGGCCTCGACTGCGCCCAAGCCTAGCGACGGCAGCGCGGCGACACCGGCAAGTGCAGCGACCAAACCTGTGCGGGAAGGCGCCGAGTCGACGAGTCCTGCTGCGGATAAACAAACAGCAAGTGCGGATCCTTCGACTGCGGTCGTGCGTGGGACCTCCGCTGCGGAGGACAAGCCGAGCAGGCCGGATGATAAGCCAATCGCCCAGGGGGACACGCCAAAGAATCAGGATGCCAAGGGGAAAGAGGGAGGGAACTAGTCGATGGTCGGTACGCTGGACCAGATTTTCGTTCTCCTCAAGCACTGGATCCTGGGGCTGCTGCCTCCGGTCCTGCAGCCTGTTGTAGGCGTGCTGTTGAGCGTGGTGGCGATCCTGGCAACCTTTCCGGCGCTGTTCGCGCTGACGACGGTGCTGGAGCGCAAGGGACTGGGGCGCATCCAGAATCGCATCGGGCCCAATCGCACCGGGCCGTACGGAATTTTGCAGCCGATTGCCGATGGCATCAAGTCGCTGACCAAGGAAGATATTGTGCCGCTGAACGCGGATGCGGCGGTGCACTTTCTGGCGCCGCTGGTGCTGGTAGTGGCGGTGTTCCTGGAGTTTGCGGTGCTGCCCATGGGCCGCAACATGGTGCTGGTCAACCTGGACGCGGGACTGTTGTTCTTCTTCGCGGTCGGGGCGTCGACCGAATTATCGATCTTCATGGCGGGTTGGTCGAGCCGCAACAAGTATTCGCTGCTGGGCGCGATGCGCGCCGTGGCGCAGATGATCAGCTATGAGGTGCCGCTGCTGATGTCGAGCGTGGCGGTGGTGATGATAACCGGGTCGCTGTCGCTGACGCAGATTGTGGATACGCAGAACCAGTACACGTGGGGCTTGCCGCACTGGTACATCTTTACGCCGTGGGGCTGCGCGGCTTTTGTGATGTATGCTGTCGCCGGCCTGGCTGAGACCAATCGGTCTCCTTTCGATTTGCCGGAAGGCGAGTCGGAACTGGTGGCGGGCTACTTTACCGAGTATTCCGGCTTCAAGTTTGCGCTGTTCTTTCTGGGCGAGTACCTGGGCATGTTTGCGATTTCAGGATTGGGGACGGCGCTGTTTCTGGGGGGATGGTCGGCACCCTTGGCGGCATTGCAGTTCGTACCGTCGTGGATCTGGTTCTTCGCCAAGGTCATGCTTTCGATCTGCGTGATGATCTGGATACGCGGCACGCTGCCGCGGCTGCGGCAGGACCAGTTAATGAATTTCGCATGGAAGTTTGTGCTGCCGTTCACGCTGCTGAACCTGGTGGATGTGGCGGTGTGGCGGTTCCTGGGTCCGGGGTGGCTGCGGTGGGTTGTGTGTTCGGCGATTCTGCTGATTGCCTATTGGGTGATGGGACGCGCGGGCATGAGCCGGGAGAAATTCGGGCCGAGGAGTTACCGCTATGCGGAGTAGGCGGACAGGCGACATCGCATTCCCCCATCTCAAAGGCGAGATGGGGGGCACCCGGTGCTCCAACGGTGCGGCTTTCCCAGGTCTCAGAAGCGAGACCTGGGGCACCCGGTGCTCCAGCGGTGTAGCTATCCCAGGTCTCAGAAGCGAGACCTGGGGCACCCGGCTTTCCAACGGTGCGGCTTTCCCAGGTCTCAAAAGCGAGACCTGGGGCACCCGGCGGGGTATGCGACGCTCCAGCGGTGTAGCTTTCCCACATCACAAAAGCGAGATGTGGGGCACCCAAGCCGTTGGCCGGGAAAGGATCGTGCGGCCATGACGGTTGTGTTCTGGATACTGGCGACGCTGACTGTGCTGGGCGGTCTGATGGCGGTTACGTTGAAGAACACGGTGCACTGCGCGTTGGCGCTCACCGTAGCCTTTGCCGGGCTGGCGCTGCTCTATCTGCAACTCGATGCGCAGTTCGCGGGGTTCGCGCAGATCCTGGTGTATATCGGCGCGGTGGCCATCCTGGTGGTGTTTGCGATTTTGCTCACCCGCGGATCGGACACGCCCAGGGAAGGCATCTTCAGCCGTACATGGTTTGCGGGGCTGGCGGTGGCGGCGGCGGTATTTGCGGTGTTGGGTTGGGCCATCCTCCAGAGCGTGGACGCCTTGCCGCATGAGACCGCTACGCCGAGCGTCACGGTGATGCAGATCGGCAATGCGCTGCTGGGGCGCTACGTGCTGCCACTGGAGATTGTGGCGCTGCTGCTGACGGCGGCGCTGCTGGGCGCGGTGATTGTGGCCATGCATGAAAAGGGGGAGAGCAAGTGACGCCGCTCGCGGGATATCTGCTGGTTGCCGCGCTGGTTTTCGCCATCGGGCTGGCTGGGGCGCTAACGCGGCGCAATGCGATCCTGGTGCTGATCGGGATCGAGTTGATGCTGAACGCGGCGAATTTGAATTTGATTGCGTTCTGGCGCTACGGGCCGCATCCCGAGGCGTTGACGGGCATGATGTTTGCGGTGTTTTCGATTGCGGTTGCCGCGGCGGAGGCCGCGGTGGGACTGGGGCTGGTGATTTCGATCTATCGACATGCTCGCACGGCGGACCTCGACGAGATGAACAGGATGAAGGGGTGATCCGCTGATGCAAGATTCAATGAGCTTCACTCCGCAATTGGCCGCATCGTCGATTGCGCAGATATTGTGGCTGGTGCCGGCTGTGCCCATGCTGGCGGCGGGCGTGATCGCGCTGCTGAAGCAACCGCGGCGCAGACTGGCCTCTTCGCTGTCCATCGGATCGCTTGCGATTTCGCTGCTTATCGCGCTGGCCGCGTTCGGGCATGTGCTGGCGGGTTGGTCGCAAGGGCACTCGGTGCGCGAGACAGTGAATTTCTCCTGGGTGCAGTTTGGCGCATCGACCGTTGACCTCGGTTGGGTGCTCGATCCGCTGTCGGCGGTGATGCTGGTGATGGTGACGTTTGTGGGCCTGCTCATCTTCATCTACTCGACCGGCTACATGGAGCACGACGAGAATTACACGCGCTTCTTCTGCTTCCTGTCGCTATTTGCCGGCGCGATGCTGGGCGTGGTGATTTCGAATAGCCTGCTGCTGTTGTTCATGAATTGGGAGTTAGTGGGACTTACTTCTTACTTACTCATCGGGTTCTGGTACCACAAGCCTTCGGCGGCGGCGGCGGCCAAGAAAGCATTTCTCACTACGCGGATCGGGGATATTTTCTTTCTGCTTGGAATCGTGTGGTTGTTTGCGCAGACGGGCACGCTGCTCTTCTACAACGACGGCCTGGGTTCCATGGAGCCGATGGCGTTGAATGGGCTGCTGGTGAGTAAAGCGGCGCTGGGCTTGAGTGCGGCGACGGCGATTGCGCTGCTGATCTTCGCTGGCGCGGCGGGCAAGAGCGGCCAGTTGCCGCTGCATGTATGGCTGCCGGACGCGATGGAAGGTCCCACGCCGGTGTCGGCGCTGATTCATGCGGCGACCATGGTGGCGGCGGGTGTTTATCTGATTGCGCGGGTGTATCCGCTGATGTCGGCGGGCGGAACCATGTCGGCGGGCGGGCTGGTTGCGGGCAGTACGACGACGGCATTGACTGTCGTTACGTGGGTGGGCGCGTCGACGGCGGTGTTTGCGGCGTTGATTGCCGTGGCGCAGAACGATATCAAGCGGATCCTGGCTTATTCGACGGTTTCGCAACTTGGCTACATGATGGCCGGGCTGGGCATGGGCGGCGTGGCGGTGGGCATGTTTCACCTGATCACGCATGCGTTCTTCAAGGCTCTGCTGTTCATGGGCGCGGGCTCGGTGATTCACGGCTGCCACGAAGAGCAGGATGTGCGCCACATGGGCGGACTGCGTAAAGAGATGCCGGTTACGTTTGGGACGTATGCGATCGGCATGATGGCGCTGAGTGGGGTGCCGCTGTTGTTCTCGGGCTTCTGGAGCAAGGACGCGATTCTCGCTTCCGCACACGAATGGCATGCGGGCCGAGGGCCCTTTTACATGCTGGTGTTTGGCGCGCTGCTGACTGCGTTCTATATGACGCGGCAGATGAGCTACGTGTTCTTCGGCCAATGGCGCGGGCATGGGCATGCGCATGAGAGCCCGCGGGTGATGACGGCGCCGTTGGTGATCCTGGCGTTCTTCGCCATTGCGCTGGGAATTGTGGGAACGCCTGCCTGGCCGTGGTTCCGCGGATTCCTTGAGGATCGTCCGGCGGCGTTTGGGTTCGGTGGATTCAACGAGCCGGGATTTTTGCCGCTGGTGTTGACTTCGACCATCGTGGTGTTTCTCGGGCTGGGGCTGGGGTGGTGGCTGTATGGAAACAAATCTCCGCGGGCCGACGAGCCCGATGCGCTGGAGAAGGCGGCGCCGACGGTGTGGGGCTGGCTGCGCGACCGGCTGTATGTGGATGAGTTCTACGGCCTGACCGTGATTGCGTTTTACGCGTGGTGGGCGCGGGTTGCGGACTGGTTCGATCGACGCGTGTGGGGCGGAATCGTGGCCGCGGTTACGACGTCTTTCCGCGGACTCGCTCAATTCGATCGCTTCTTTGATACGACATTTGTGGATGGCACGTTTGACAAGGGCTGCGAGGATTTCGCAACGGGCGGCGGGCTGCTGGCGCGCGTGCAAACGGGGCGCGTGCAAACTTATCTGCGGCTGTTGGCATTGGCGGTCGTGGTACTGGCCGGGATATTGATCTGGAGCAGCCCACGATGAACGGAATGCCGATACTAACGCTGTTGACCGTACTGCCCGTGGTGGGAGCCGTGATTGCGCTGCTCGCGGGCAGGCATGCGCGCGCGGTGGCCATGATCACGGCGCTGTCTGCCATGGCCCTGACGCTGGTGGTTTGGCTGCGGATTCCGGCGGACGGAACCATCGGGCTGGTTGAGCAGCGCGCGTGGGCTCCATCGCTGGGCATTGAATACCGTCTGGGCGTGGACGGGCTGGGCGCGCTGATGCTGGTGCTTTCGGCCATCGTGACGCTGATGTCGATTGACGCCGCGCACCGGGTACGCCGCCAGACGGGACTCTACTTCGCGCTGGTGCTGCTGCTTGAGGCCGGACTGTTCGGGACCTTCACGGCGCTGAATTTCTTCCACTGGTTCCTGTATTGGGAACTTAGCCTGATCCCGGCGTTCTTCCTTATCAAGCTGTGGGGCGGGGCGAAACGCGGGCCGGCGGCGACGCAGTTTTTTGTTTACACCATGGCGGGCTCGGTGGGACTGCTGCTGGCGTTTCTGGCAGTTTTTCTTTCGACCGGCAGCATGGACTTCAACCATCTTTCGCTGCTGGCCTCGACGGGTGAACTGGAACAGATGGTCACCGCGCATCTCGGTCCGGTGATGATGTGGCTGGCGGTCGGGGTGCTGGCCGGATTTGCGGTGAAGGTGCCGCTGATGCCGTTTCACACCTGGCTGCCCGCGGCATACAGCGAGGCGCCATCGCCTGTAACCATGCTGCTGACGGGCACCATGTCGAAGATGGGTGTGTATGGATTGCTGCGCATCGCGCTGCCGATGTTCGGTCACGAGATTGCGCGCATGCGTACGCCTCTGCTGGTGCTGGCGGTGCTGACGGTGGTGATGGGTGCATGGGCGGCTGCGGCCCAGAAAGATCTGAAGCGCGTCTTCGCCTACTCGTCGGTGAATCACCTTGGCTATTGCCAACTCGGCATCTTTGCTCTGGCGATTCCCGCGACGGGCGCGGCCATGCAGGCCAGCCAGGCCGCGGCGCTCAACGGGGTAATCCTGCAGATGTTCAATCACGGCATCACGGCGGCGGCCTTGTTCTGGTTCATCGCCATGTTGCAGGAGCGCAGTCACGGCGAGCGCGGCATCGATCACTTCGGCGGCCTGCGCAAGCCTGCGCCCGTATTTGCGGGGTTGATGGGTTTCGCATTGTTCTCGTCGCTGGGCCTGCCGGGGCTGAATGGATTTGTAGGCGAGTTCCTCATCTTCCGCGGCGTGTTTCCGCTGGCATGGGTCGCAGCCACGGTTTCAGTATTAGGGTTGCTGATTACGGCGGCGGTCATCCTCACCGTGATTCAAAAAGTATTCACAGGCCCGGTGCCGGAGAAGTGGACGCATTTCCCTGACATGCACGGCGGCGAGCGTTTCGCGATGGCGCCTGTGATTGGACTGATGTTGTTGATCGGCCTGGTGCCGCAACTGATTGTGGACAACGTGAACCCAACGGTAGTGAACCTGCTGGCGCACTGGAGATTTTAGATGCTCGCCTGGACAATCTATCTCTCGTTTGCCGGTGCTCTCATGGAGGCGCTGCTGCCCAAGGGCAGGGCTGGGCTGGCGCGCGGCGTTGCGCTGGCGGTGGCAGCAGCCGGCCTGGTCATTGCCGCTTTGGGGTTTTCTGCGAACGCAGGCCAGGGCCGCGTGACCATCGTTGATGTGCCGTGGGTGCCGGCGATGGGCATTCACTATACGTTGGCGGCCGATGGCATCAGCCTTGTGCTCGTCCTTCTCACCGGGCTCGCCGCGGTGGCGGGCGTGTTGTTCAGTTGGAATATCGAACTGCGCACGAATGAGTTCTTCGCATTCTTCCTGGCGCTCATCGGCGGCGTGTACGGAGTCTTTCTCAGCTTCGATTTATTTCTGCTGTTTGTGTTTTACGAAATCGCGATCGTGCCCAAGTATTTCCTGATCGCCATCTGGGGATCGACGCGGCGCGAGTATGCAGCTATGAAGCTGGCGCTCTACTCATTCATCGGTTCGGCGATGGTGTTGATAGGGCTGCTGGCAGCGTATGCGACAGCGGGAAGCCACTCAACCGGACTTGTCGAACTGGGACAAGCAGGTCTGCCCGTTCATTTCCAGATGTGGGCGTTCCCGCTGGTGTTCGTGGGCTTTGCCATTCTCGCCGGCATGTGGCCTTTTCACACCTGGGCGCCGACTGGACACGTGGCTGCACCGACCGCCGCATCCATGCTGCTTGCCGGCGTGGTGATGAAGCTGGGCGCGTACGGATGCCTGCGGGTGGCGATGTCGCTGTTTCCGCATGGCATGGACCCCTGGGGTTTCTCATTTATCGGCATCGGATCGTGGCGGGATGTGTTCGCGCTGCTGGCTGTCATCGGCATCATTTACGGAGCGCTCGTTGCCCTGGTGCAAACCGACTTCAAATTCGTCATCGGCTATTCGAGCGTCAGCCACATGGGCTTTGTGCTGCTGGGCCTGATGACGTTGAATCAGATCGGCGTAACTGGCGCGGTGCTGCAAATGTTCTCGCATGGCGTGCTGGCGGGACTGCTGTTCGCGATCGTGGGCCGCATCGTGTACGAGCGCACGCATACGCGTCAGTTAGGCGAACTGGAGAAGATGCACCTTGGCAAACGGCTGCCCTTTGCAGCGTGGTGCTTTGTCGTTGCCGGAATGGCATCGATGGGGCTGCCGGGGTTCTCTGGTTTTGTGGCGGAGTTGCAGGTGCTGATCGGCTCGTGGGCTGCGAGGCCGTGGTGGACCGCGGCGACCGGCGTCGGGATCGTAGTGGGCGTGGCGTACACGTGGCGCGCGCTGCAGCGAGCTTTCTTCCGCGATGCGCCGCCGACTCCAGAGGAGCATCCAAAAACGGGCTGGCCGGAGTTCGATGCAATTACGTGGCCTGAGATCGCGGGCGTCAGTCTGCTCACCTTGGCCAGCCTGGCCGTGGGCATTTACCCGCGCATCCTTCTCGATGCCATTGAGCCGGCAGTGAAGTCGCTGCTTGCGGGAGGGGGACAATGAATTTCGCTGACCTCTTTCGCGTAACGCTGCCGGAGACGGCGCTCGAAATTGCGGCGCTGCTGGTTCTGGTGGCGGATCTCGCATTTCTGCGCAAGTCCGCTTTAAACGTACGCGGCGGCGTGGCCGCGCTGCTGGGCGTGGCGGGATGCGGCGCAGCACTGTGGCTTGTGCTTGGAACTTCCGGACCGGGCTTGAGCGCGGGCAATGAGCTACTACTGACCGTGGGCGGCACTACGGCTGTTGCCCAGGTGGGAATCCTGGCGCTGACGGCGTTGACGCTGCTGCTGATGGTGGGCTCGGTATTCACGCGCCATGTCGGGGAATTTGTCGCCGTGGTGCTGATGTCGGCCACGGGCGGTTTGATCATTGCGGCCGCGCAGGACCTCCTGGTCATCTTCATTGGCCTCGAACTTCTGAGTCTCGGCCTGTACATTCTTACCGCATTTGCCAAAGCCTCGGGACGAAGCGCGGAAGCGGCGCTGAAGTATTACCTCTTCGGCGGCATGTCGGCGGCCTTCCTGTTGTTCGGTTTCAGCTACCTTTACGGCATTATGGGATCGACCAACCTGCACGAAGTGATGCAGGGCATTCATCACTCGACCCCGCTGATTGCCGATCCCCTCCTGCTGGTTTGCCTGGTGATGATTGCGGCGGGACTGGGCTTCAAAGTGGCGGCCGTGCCGTTCCACTTATGGGCTCCGGACACATATGAGGGCGCGCCCGCTCCGGCTGCCGCGTTCATCGCGTCGGTATCGAAAGTCGCCAGCTTCGCACTGCTGATCGCCATCGGCACCGCCGGGCTGCAGGTGGCGGGTGCGCATTATGTCGTTCCGTTAGGAATGGAGCCGCTGCACTCGGATCAGGGCTTCGGCTACCGCGGCCCTTGGAGCGCGGTGCTCACCCTGCTTGCCCTGGCGTCGATGACGGTAGGCAATCTGGCCGCGCTGGCCCAGATCAGCGTGCGGCGCCTGCTGGCTTATTCGGCGATCGCGCATGCCGGGTACATGCTGCTGGCACTGGCATTTTTTTCCCATTCCAATGTGAGTGCGAGCGCAATACTCTATTACATCCTCACCTATGGACTGACGACCATTGGCGCTTTCGGGGTAATCGATGTGGTGGAGCGAGCCACCGGCAGCGACCGGATGGATGCGTTTCTCGGACTGCACAAGCGCAATCCGTTGCTGGCTGCGGTGCTGCTGGTGCTGTTCCTGTCGCTGGCGGGCATTCCACCGCTGGTCGGCTTCTGGGCCAAGTTCAATTTGTTTGCGGCGGTGCTCGGGGTTGGGGCGGGGCCGGTTGCGTTTGCGCTGGTGGCCTTGGCGGTCGCGTTCAGCGCCGTGTCGCTTTACTACTACCTGCAGGTGCTCAAGCGGGCCTACGTGATGCCCACCGTGAGTGACACGCCGATCAAGGCGCACCCGTTGACCATGGTGGTGTTGCTCGTCATCGCGGCTGCTGTCGTGGTTATGGGATGCTTCCCGGCGGTGCTGCAGAACTGGATCGCAAGCTTCTATCCAACGATGTAAGGTTTGTTTCCCACTGAACAAACAGCAATGGGCGCGGCCGAAGCCGCGCCCATTGCCTTTCCTACCGCACCGCGATTAGCTGCGCAAAAAGTCCTTGACTTTCTGCACGGTCACGTCGCGGCTGACGTCGGAAATCGCGTCGGTGAGGGGAATGCCCTTGGGGCAGACCTCGACGCAGTTTTGGGCGAAACCGCATTCCTGCACGCCGCCGTCGCCGGCCAATGCGCGCAGACGTTCTTCCTTGAAGACTTTGCCCGTGGGGTGATTGTTGAACAGCTTGACCTGGGCGATGGTGGCCGCGCCCACGAAGTTTGTGGAGTCGTTGAATTGCGGGCACACTTCCATGCAGCAGCAGCAACTGATGCAGTTGGAAAGCGGATAGTTTGCCTCCTGCTGTTGCGGAAACACGCGCGGGCCGGAGCCAAGATCGTAGGTGCCATCGACGGGAACCCAGGCTTTGACAGCCATCAGGTTTTCAAACAGTACCGAGCGATCGACCTGCAGGTCGCGCACCAGCGGAAACTTGGAGAGCGGCTCGATCCTGATGGGCTGCTCCAGGTTGTCCACCAGCGCGGAGCAGGCCATGCGCGCCTTGCCGTTGATCCTCATGGCGCAGGAACCGCAGATCTCTTCAAGGCAATTCGAGTCGTAGGTTATGGGCGTGGTCGGGCGGCCGTCGGCGGTCACTGGATTGGCCGCGATCTCCATCATGGCGGAGATCACGTTCATTCCCTGGCGCCAGGGCAACTCGAACTTCTCCCATACCGAAGGTGCATCGGGGCTGGCCTGTCGTTTGATTTCGAATGCTACTGTTTTCTCTGCCATGATGCCTTTCGTGGGATTCCCGGGTCTCAAAATCGAGACCCGGGGCACCCATTTCCCAGTAATCTACTTGGTTGCGGTGTAGCTGCGCGGCCTTGGCTTGATGAATTGCGTATCGACGTCTTCGTATTCAAAGCGCGGGCCGCCGATCTCACCCGTATAGCTGGCCTTGGTTGTTTTCAAAAACTTCTCATCGTTGCGGTCGGGGAAATCCGGCTTGTAATGCGCGCCGCGCGATTCATCGCGCAACAGCGCGCCCTGGGCAACCACGCGCGAAAGCTCCAGCATATTTTTCAGCTGGCGCGCGAAGGCGAAGCTGGTGTTGGCCCACTGGCTCTTGTCGCTGAGGTTGACCTTGTCGAAGCGCTCGATCAACTCGACGATCTTCTCATCGGCCTGCTTCAGTCCCTTGTTGTAGCGGATGACCGTGACGTGTTCGGTCATGACCTGGCCTAGTTCGCGCCACAGACGGAATGGATTTTCTGTGCCTTCGCTGGACATCAGATTTTTGTTGAGTTCGGCCTGGCGCGCCAATTCCGCAGCATGACCGCCGTCGCCTTCAGCCGCAGCCAGGTTTTTCGCATACTTGAGGGCGATGGGTCCGGAGGTGAATCCGCCGAAGATGCAGCTGACGAGGGAATTGGCGCCGAGACGATTGGCGCCGTGATACTGATATTCCGCTTCGCCGGCGGCGAACAGGCCGGGGATGTTGGTCATCTGGTTGAAGTCCACCCAGAGGCCGCCCATGGTGTAGTGCATGCCGGGGAAGATTTTCATTGGGACTTCGCGCGGATCGTCGCCGACGAACTTCTCATAGATTTCGAGAATGCCCTCGAGCTTGCGGTTGAGGGTTTCGCGATCGATGTGCGTGAGGTCGAGATAGACCATGGGCTGGCCGTCGATGCCCAGGCCATTTTCGTAGACGATTTTGTGAATGGCGCGCGTGGCCACGTCGCGGGGCACCAAGTTGCCATACTTGGGATACCACTCTTCGAGGAAGTAGAAGCGTTCCGCCTCGGGAATCTGCTTGAACGAACGATTGTCCCCGGCCTTGCGCGGGACCCAGACGCGGCCGCCTTCGCCGCGCGCTGACTCCGACATGAGCCGCAGCTTGTCTTCGCCGGGAATGGCCGTGGGATGCACCTGGATGAGTTCGCCGTTGGCGTAATAGGCGCCCTGCTGAAAGACAGCGGACTGCGCCGAGCCCGTGCAGACTACGGAATTGGTGCTTTTGCCGAAGATGGCGCCGATGCCGCCGGTGGCGAGAATCACGGCGTCGGCAGGGAAGGAGCGGAGTTGCATGGAGCGCAGGTCGAGCGCCGTGATGCCACGGCACACGCCTTTCGAGTCGAGCACGGCGCTGAGAAATTCCCATCCTTCGTATTTCTTCACCTTGCCGTCGGATTCGTAGCGGCGCACTTGCTCATCGAGCGCGTAGAGCAATTGCTGCCCCGTGGTGGCGCCGGCGAACGCCGTGCGGTGATAGAGCGTGCCCCCGAAGCGGCGGAAGTCAAGCAGGCCTTCGGGAGTGCGATTGAACGGCACGCCCATGCGATCGAGCAGGTCGATGATGCCGGGAGCGGCTTCGCACATGGCTTTGACCGGCGTCTGGTTGGCGAGGAAGTCGCCGCCATAGATGGTGTCGTCAAAGTGCTGGGCGGTAGTGTCGCCCTCGCCTTTCAGATTTTTTGCGGCATTGATGCCGCCTTGCGCGCAAACCGAGTGCGAACGCTTGACCGGGACGATGGAGAACAGGTCAACGCTGCCGCCTGCTTCCGCGATCTTGATGACTGCCGCGAGCCCGGCGAGGCCTCCGCCAACCACGATGATTCTGGGTGATGCTGCCATTGAGCGAACTTTCCTTTCCGGCGAATGCGGAACTACAGCTTTTAGCTTCCAGCTAAAGGCAGAAAGCTATCCATGTGGAAGGCGGCGTCGAGACTTGCCGGAGCGACGACAGTCGTAACGGGCACATTTTCAGGTGCGTTTTGATATTTAGGTCCGATGAAAGCCCAGATGCTGGCCAAGCCCATGACGGCAAGCACGACGCCAAGAGCAACGCACACCCATCCGAAGCGCTGACGGGCCTTAACGCCGGGGGTGATGCCCCATTTTGCCGCGAATAGCCACACGCCATAGGAAAAGTGCCAGCAGATGGCGAGCATGGCGATCACATAAACCGCGACCATGAAGGGATTCGACAACTCGTGCTGCACTTTCGCGAAGGCGGCGCCGGGATTCTCAGGCAGGCTCACGCCGAGGAAGCGCTGCCTCAGCACATGCTGCAGGATGTAGGCGAAGGCGATGAGGCCGGTCCAGCGTTGTGAAACATAGAGCCAGTTGCCGGCCCAGGGGTAATACACCACGTTTGACTTGCCGCGCAGCCAGATATACACGCCGTAGATCGCGTGATACAGGATGGGAATGAAGATGAAAGTCCACTCCAGTACGCGCACCAGCGGCAGGGCGTTGAGGAATTTGACCTGCTGGGCATAGGCAACCGGGCCTTTGAGCGCCTCGAAGTTGGAAAGAATGTGTTCCAACAGGAAGGCGCCGATGGGAATGATACCCAGCAGCGAATGCAGTTTGCGCCATATGAACGAAGTCCCCTGGCCGGCGCGCAGAGGCTGGACTCCGCCACGAAGTTTGGGCGCGGCAGGATGTTGGGCAGTGGCCATGAGGGTGTCGGCTCCTAAGACTGCGTGCTGAATTCCTGGTGCTAGCGTTTCGTATTGAGGGACGGGGTTTCTTAGTTTGTTACCAATGCATTATTGGAAACGCGCATAAGGGTAGTCAAGGCGCAGAGAACAAGCTTTTGATGCAGTAGAAGAAATGTCTTGCATTCAGACACGCAGAAGGCGCAGCAAAGCGTCGAATGCCCGGCCGCGATGACTCAATGAAAGTTTGGTGCTCAAATCGATCTCCGCCATGGTGATTCCCAGTTCAGGCAGGTAAAACAGGGGATCGTAGCCGAAGCCGCCCGTGCCCCGGGGCGCTTCAAGGATCATACCTTCAACGGTCCCATGCGCGGTGTGGAAGGGAAGGCCGTCGCGCGCCGCCACCAACACGCAGTGATAGCGAGCGGTGCGGTCGATGGCCGCAATGCCATTCAGCTTTTGTAACAGGACCATGTTGTTCCATACATCGCTATTGTCGTTGGCATCGGGCGAGTCAACCAGTCCCGCATCGGCAGCAAAGCGTGCTGAACGCACCCCTGGCGCACCGTTGAGCGCATCCACTTCCAGGCCGGAATCGTCTGCAAGGACCAGTTCGCCCGGAGCAAAGCGCGAGTAATAGACGGCCTTGAGAGTTGCGTTGGCAACAAAGGTAGTCCCGGTCTCTTCCGGAGCAGGTATCGTCGCCAAGGCAGGAAGAGGCTCAATAACGACGGAGTGGGTGTCGGCAGCAGTGCGGAAGTCGCGCAACTTGCCCTGGCTGGTGGTGGCTGCATAGAGACGAAGAGCCATAAGCCCAGTGTAGCGGTCAATGAAGGCTTTCCAAAACTTGCCGTCAACCTGCACAATGGACGGGCCTCCGGATTGACGCGAGTCGTGAGCTGAATCTTATTGAGCTCGCGCGCGCCCTTTCAGAAGCAAGGAGAATCAATGCCGGCAATCCTGGCGGGAATCGGATGGCATATGGTCGGCGCAGCATCGGCTGCATCGTTTTATGCGCCTATTGAAAAAGTAAAGAGATGGTCATGGGAAGCGACGTGGGCGGTGGCGGGAGTGTTTTCATGGATCCTGTTGCCGAATACGGTGAGTTATTTCCTGCTGCCAAACTTTGGCGCCTTTTATTCATCGATCGATGCCAGTGTGTTATGGAAGGTCGCCTTGTTCGGCGCCATGTGGGGCGTGGGCAATGTGAACTACGGTCTTGCCATGCGACATCTCGGCATGTCGCTGGGCATCGGCGTCGCCATCGGGGTGACGCTTGTAGTCGGAACGCTGATGCCGCCAATACTGCATGGGCAGGCGGCCGTGTTATTTGCTACTCGGGGCGGCCTGTTGACCATGGCCGGCGTGCTGGTGGCACTCGTGGGCGTTGCCATTGTCTCGTATGCGGGACATCAGAAGGAAGTACAACTGCGCGGCGAGCCAACCGAATTTAATTTGAAGCTCGGCCTCTTGCTGGCAGGATTGTGCGGCATATTTTCCTCGGGCATGTCGTTTGCCATCGATGCCGCGCAGCCTATGCAGGCGGCGGCGTTGCATCTCGGCGTCAGCCCGCTTTACTCGGCGCTGCCGAGTTATGTGATTATCATGGGCGGCGGCGCGGTGGTGAATCTAAGTTATTGCTTCATTCGCCTGGGTGTGGTCAAGGGTATCTCGATACGCAGCGACCTTGCGCAGCCGGGAGGCATCCTTGCGAAGAATGCCGCGCTGGCCGCGACCGGCGGGATTATGTGGTATTTGCAATTCTTCTTCTATGCATGGGGCGCGGCCAACATTCCGCAGCGACTAAGTTATGTGAACTGGATGTTGCACATGAGCGGCTATGTGCTGTGCGGTGGAATCGTGGGATTAGCGCTCGGTGAATGGGCTGGAGTGGGCTCGCGCCCCGTGCGACTGCTTTGGGCAGGCATGTTAGTCATCATTGCGGCAGCTAACCTGGTGGGGCTTGGACTGGCAACATAAGCAGGAGGCATCTTTACATTAGTCATTCGTTCAAGTTTGGCGGCATGGAGTACAAGCCAAGAAACGCGCCCGAATTGGACGTAGCGCAAACACATTTGTTTATGGAAGTCATATAATCGTTGAAGCTACGAATCTCTAACCAGAAACCGAAGAGCAGCTGCAGGGGCTTTTCTTAACATGTAAGCCTTGACACGAATCAAAGGGAGGACAAGTTTAATGAGCTATAGCGCCATCATAGCAAAGATCGACGAGGAACTTTCCAATTTAAGGGAAGTAAGAAAGCTGCTTGCTCAAAGCGGAAAGCTCGGTTCGACGACCCAGCTCCTGGCTGCGACGAAGGCAGCCAAAAAGACTTCGAAGCGGACACTCAGTCCGGAAGCAAGGGCACGCATCGCCGCAGCGCAGAAGAAGCGGTGGGCAGCCATCAAGAAAGCGAATAAGAAGTAGCTGCGGCTGAGGGCATTTTCGCGTTACCTGTTATCCATGCGGAATCAAGTAAGGGGCCTTTCCACCAGTGAGAGGCTGCCTGGCTTCTTCGCTGTCAGGTTTCAGTGAGATGGCGACGTGAAGATGAAGCCCGCAGATGGTTTCCTCTTGTGTCAACCGCGGGCTTTCGAGAGTTAGGGCTGATTGATTCGTTGAGAGATGGATAACCCGCTGCGAACGTATCATCCCGCAAATGACGACGCAATATATCGAATTCAGCAGGCGCGCGTGCCTTACTGCTGCACATTTGAATCTTCTTCGAATAATTCAGGCTGCACAGCTTTTTCCGGGAAATGAAAATTGCTGAGCCCAACGCCAACCAGTCGATAAAGTTGTCGCGGTTCAAGGTTGACCTTGCTTCGCAGCGACAAAGCGATCTGGGTCAACTCTTCACACGACGCCGGCGGAGAAGGCGGTGTGAAGCTGCGCGTGAGGGTTTTGAATTCGCGTGTTTTCAGTTTCAGCACAACCGTGCGTGCGGTGCGGGATTCCTTGCGCGACGCATTCCATGCTTTCTCCGCCAGCCGCCTTATCAGCGGCGCCATATCAGATAAAGGCACGTCCTGCGGGAACGTATCTTCAGCCGACACGGACTGCGTGAGCCTGTCAGGCATGACCGGATTCTCGTCGATGCCGCGCGCGAGTTCATAGAGCCGGTGGCCATAGCGCCCGAATGCATTTTCAAGATTTGCCGGCTCGAGGTTCTGAAGATCGCCGACCGTGCGCACGCCAAGCTTCTCCAGCCGTGCTTCGGTAACCTTGCCCACGCCGGGAATGCGGCCGACGGGGAGGGGCGGCAGAAAGGATTGCACGTCCTTGGGTTGAATCACGAATAGACCATCGGGCTTGTTCCAGTCGGAAGCTATCTTGGCCAGGAACTTGTTGGGCGCTACGCCGGCCGATGCCGTGAGATGGAGTTCCGCGCGAATCTGGGCGCGAATAGTCTGCGCGACGCGCGTCGCGGTAGGAAGCCCGGTCTTGTTCTCGGTTACATCGAGATAAGCTTCGTCGAGGGAGAGCGGTTCGATAAGGTCGGTGTGTCGCGCGAAGATCTCGCGTACCAAACGCGAAACGGCACGGTAGCGCGGGAAATCCGGTGGCATGAAAATCGCTTCGGCGCACAGCCGTTCGGCGCGCACGGCGGGCATGGCTGATCGGATGCCAAAACGGCGCGCCTCATAGGAGGCCGCGCACACGACAGAACGATTTCCGCGCCACGCGACGACGACGGGCTTGCCGCGAAGTTGCGGATCGTCGCGCTGTTCGACCGATGCATAAAATGCATCCATGTCCACGTGAACGATCTTTCGGTCAGCCATCGTGCAGTAATTTTAATCGGTAATATCAGTCGGCGGACCGGGAGAGTCTTTTGCTCCAAACGGTGCGCGCTATCCATGTATCGCGGGATTGAAGGGACTTGCCCCCGTGTCCTATCGGTCGATCGTGGTTGGCGATGCGATCGATTCAACTTGCAACCTGAAGGCGCGCACGTCCTGCTCTGTGACTACAAACTGCCTCAGGCCGCATACAGCCTGGTCTCCTGCCATCATGCCAGGACTCAGCGACGTATGCACCGCGCAGACCCCTGTCTGAAGAACAAGGTCGCGCACATTCGACGCGCGTATGCCTCCACCGGCCATGATCACGATTCGGCCCCGCGCTTGATGTTGAAGCTTCGCAATCTCTCGCACACCCCGCAAAGCGTCAGGCTTGCCGCCGGATGTGAGCAAGCGGTCCGCGCCGCTGGCGATCACTTCTTCAAGCGCGCGCTCCCTGTTGGTGCATTCGTCGAAGGCGCGATGAAAGGTGACCTGCATGGGACGAGCCAGCGCCACCAGCTTTTGCGTGCGCTGCCGGTCGACCGATCCATCCCCATTCAATGCGCCGAGCACCACGCCATCGACGCCGCGGCCCTTCGCTTCGAGAATGTCTTTTTGCATCACTTCCAATTCGCGATCGGAATAAACGAAGTTTCCCCCGCGCGGACGGATGATTACAAACACTCCGATGCTGACAGCCTCGCGCACTGCGCTGATCAATCCGGCGCTGGGTGTAATGCCGCCTTCGCTCAGTGCGCTGCATAGCTCGATGCGTTCAGCGCCGCCCTGGGCCGCCGCGATCGCCGACTCCACGGAGTCGACACAGATTTCAACTTCCATGTTCAACCAGCCACTTCCTGCAGATGGCGATCTCGAACTCGCCATATATCACCATGTTAAACGGGTCATCTCGCGGATCTGCTCCATGCGATGAGGCAGAGATGAAATTCAGGGCCGGAAAAAGGGTCCGGCAACGCGCCGGACCCCTCTCGCCATCAGGTACCACAAATTTTAGTTAATAGTTTGTTTGAGCCGCAAATCGCGAGACGAGGTTCCCACGCTTACGGTGCGTTCACCGCTTGCAGTCACCCATTTGCCATCCCTGGTTGACCAGTATTGCAACTGGCGTTCCGGCACATGCAGCGAAATGGTTCGGGATTCTCCGGCTCCAATATGTACGCGGTCGAAAGCGACCAGCGCGCGAACAGGGAATTGAACCCCGGCCGGAATATCAGCCGGTGCGCTCAGATACACCTGCGGAACTTCGTCGGAATCCATCTTGCCGGTGTTCTTGATGCTGAAATCGACATCGAGTCCGCCGTCGTTCGCCTTCAGCACCCCAAGTCCCGAATATTGGAACGTGGTATAGCTGAGCCCGTGGCCAAACGGAAACAGCGGCGCGATATTTTCTTTATCGAACCAGCGGTAGCCTACGTTCACGCCTTCGCTATAGGTCGTCTTCTTGTCGACGCCCTTTTTCGAACGGTCCGGATATTTTGGATCGGTTGCAGGGTAGTCGTCGAGACTCTTGCCCCAGGTCACGGGCAAACGTCCCGCGGGACTTACCTTTCCGAGTAACAGGTTGGCAGTGGCCCACCCGCCTTCGTCGCCGGGCCACCACATTTCCAGCACAGCTTTCACCTTGTCTACCCAAGGCAGCGCAACGGGCTGACTGGTGTTGAGCACCACGATGGTGTTGGGATTGACTGCAGCCACTTCTTCCACCAATTTGTCCTGATCCCCCGGCAGACCGAAGACGGGTGAGAGGCGCGTCCACACAAACACAACGGCAACCTTCGCAGACTTGGCAGCGGCGATGGCGTGTTCGTGATCGGCTGCGCGCTGCTCGGGCGTGTACCAGTTGAGCCGCACCTGTACAGGCGAACTTGAAGTGTCGAGGCTGGTCTTAATCTCGATTGCATGTGCGCCGGCAGTCAACTCAATCGCGCGGCGAACGTTGTCGAGACCATCCGGCGTCGGAACCACGTTGTCCTGGTTGGCTTGCAGAATATCTCCGTGGACTCCGCCCTGGAATGCGCCGGTACCGGCGAGACGCTTGCCGTCCAGCATAATCGTCGCGTTGGTGCCGAGCGCCTGCAGGTAAATCCAATAATTGCCCGCGTGCGGAACGGTCAACGTGCCTTTCCACGTTGGAGTTGAGTTCGCTGGAAGCGCGTTGGCGGACTTCGCGGTGAAGTTAACCTGCTCGTCGACCTTCTCTCCACCCGAGCCGCTGCGCACCAGCCCTGGCTTACCATCGTGGCTCAATGCGCTGGCGGGAATCGTGTTCCCCGTCATATCGTCGTTTACGGCGAAACCGATATCGGAGTTATTCGAGATCTTGCACATCGCCGCCAGCGGACCTATCTGCCGTTGGGGCAAACCCACCGATCGCTCGCCGTTGATGCCGATCGAATCCACTTGTCCGGCCGTAGGTCCGATTAGAACTACCGAATCCAGTTCCGACTCTTTCAGTGGCAGCACGCCGCCTTCGTTCTTGAGCAGCACCGCCGCTTCTTCGCCGGTCTTCTCGATGATCTTGGCGTTCTCTTCAATGGACTGCTTCGTCACTTCATGCTTTTGCTGTCCATCCATATAGCCGAAATGCACAATCTCATACAGCACGCGACCTGCCGCCCGCGTAATCGCGGCCTCATCGACAGTCTTGTCCTTCAACGCTTCCGGCATCTTCTTGGCATCGAGCTTCCTGCCAAAATCGCCCATGTCGCCGCGAGCCGGAGCAGGCTCCTCAGGGATGTGGCCGCCGAACATGTCCATGTTGGCCTCAAAGGCGCCCGGGGTCGGCGGAGGCGGAAGAGGCTTGGAGTCGAAGAAGGAAGGGATATTGAACGGCGCACCCGGGGTTGGCTCGCCCGGCATCTCCATATCGAGGCCGGCGTTGATGAAGTTCACGGCGTGCACCGCGCCCCAGTCCGACGTTATAAAGCCCTTGAACCCAATCTCGTCGCGCATGATCCTGGTAAGCGTCGACTCGTTGCCGCAGGCAAACGCGCCATTGATGCGGTTGTACGAACACATGATGGACGAAACGCCTGCTTTCACGGCGGCATCGAACGGCGCCACGTACACCTCGTGCAACGTCTGATCATCCACAAAAATATTTCCGCTGTCGGAGTCGTAGGCGACAAAGTGCTTCACTTGCGCCATCACGTGCTGCGACTGGATACCTTTGATCTCCGCCGCTCCCATCACGGAAGTGAGAAACGGATCTTCGCCAAAGGTGTTGTAGCCGCGCCCGAATTCCAGATCGCGATCGATGTTCACGAACGGCTGCAGCGATACGTCGATGCCCAGGGCCCGGTCTTCACGCCCGATCACGACACCGTTGTCTTCAGCGCGCCTGGCGCTGAACGTCGCCGCCACGCCCATGGTTGCGGTTTCACCCTGCGATGGATGCCGCGTCAGCACGCCGGGAGGTCCATCTGCAAAGCGCAACCCCGGAATGCCCAGGCGCGGTACTCCACCCAGAAAACCGGCTTGACCCTGGTAGACCTTGGGATCTTCATAGGTCCCGTGAATTAGTGTGAGTTTCTCTTCCAGTGTCATCTGGCTGAGCAGCTTGTCGACGCGTGCGTCGCCGGTGACCACGGGGACCGATTGCGCCAAAGTGATGGCACTGAACGCCACAGTTGCCAGTGCCAGTGCCGCGAATTTGAAGCGGCCAAAACGAGTGCTTCCTAAATGCATGACTTGCCCCCTTGAATGCGCGTTGCGGCCCGGCTGTTCACTGACCGCGGTGCCCAGAAACGCCTGTATAAAACGGTTGAGCAGGCTTCCGTTCAACGGCAAGCAGTGTAGTACAAGGGACGCCTTGTTGTAAGCGACGAAGGGTACGTACCGCTACTTTGCAAATGAGGCTCGCCGTGCTTTGCGCAACCATTTGGGACTACTCAATTGTCTCTGCTCGCCAGGGGGTCGGCGAATGGTTGACTCCCGTAGAGTGCGTGCGTACATTGTCAGTTGGGTTGAAGAGCCCGCCGAGTTGAGTGCGGAAGGCGAAGAACTTCATTTAAACCCGCGGAGGCAGTACTTTCTCACATCGGGGCCGACAGTGCTCGCACGTACAAAAAAAGGACATTCTTTGCGAATTGATGGTGTTTCTGGACTTACCCCTTTGCGGATGGAAAGGGGCAGTTGCCTTGCTTTCCTCTATTGTTTCTCCACCCTCCTACTGTGTCTTTTAGTGTTTCCGCCATTCCTCCATGCTGAGGGCAAGGTAGACACCTCCGATCCGGCATCGCCCGCACCGCGAAGAAACTGGCACGACGACCTGGTCCCCAGCGACTTCACCATCGAGGGGCTGGCATCCTACGGGAATTACCGCATCTTCGCTGCTGGTCGCGACTGCAAACTCTACACCTCGGGTGTCGAATACGATCGGCACTCGTGGGGCTATCTACTTGGCGCGCGAATGGACTATGTGGCCGAATTTCTGCCGGTGGTTTTACTCCGGGAGCCCGTGGTCACGTTTCCCTGGGGTGCACCTGTCACATCGGCGCGGCGCATCGTGCCGGGCATTGGCATTGTCCCCATCGGCTTTCGCATGGTCTGGCGAAGCCGTTCCGGTTTCAAGCCTTATCTCACCGCCAAAGGCGGCTTTCTCGTCTTTGACAAGAAAGTCCCCGCCACCCAGGCCGCCTATCAGAATTTCAGCATGCAATCCGCCATGGGGGTACAGACTCGCCTGAATTCACGCATGGATCTGCGCTTCGGCCTGTTCAGCGATTTTCATTTCTCCAACGCATTTATGGTCCCCGACAATGCGGGGCTCGACGTGATGAACGCCAATTTCGGACTAACGTACCACCTGCAACGCGACCGCCACTAGACTGGCGCCAACTCCGGCAGCGGCAGTTCTGAGTCATAGCCCACAGCGACCAGATCGTCGCGTAGCTTTTCCACCGTCGTGAATTCGAGGGCCTTCATGCCCAGGGCCTGCGCGGCTTCAACGTTGATCAGTTTGTCGTCGATAAAGAGCGTCTCTTCCGGCTTTGTGCCCAGTTCTTTCAACACGTGCCGGTAAATCTCCGGCGCCGGCTTGGCCATCAGCAATTGAAAACTCCACACCAGCACATCGAAGTCGTCGATCCACTTGAATTCGCGCAGTATGTTTTCCAGCACTGAGTCGCCCATGTTCGACAGGATCGCCGTCAGCACGCCGCGCTCCTTCAGCTTTTTCTGCCAGGCCAGCATGGCCGGATTTTGCGTGGTCCACATGCGAGCGTCCTCGCGAAGGAGGGCATCCATCTCTCCCTGCGAGAGCGTCAGCTTGTTGTCGCGCGCGAATTTCTGCCAGAATGTCGCTCCGGTCAGCTTGCCTTCGTCGTAGGCGTGGCGATCTGACCAGTAAAGTTCTTCGAATCGCTCCACCGGCAGCCCGGAGATGCGAACCATCTCGGCGTGCGCTTCGGCGTTGGGGGTTCCGGTCAATACCATTCCGTAATCGAACACTACCGCGCGCAGACTCAATGCTCCTCCTGGTTCGCGCCCTGTATGTTGGAAAGGACGCCTGTAACCATTGTGCCTGATGAGGCGGGTCGCAACGGCGTCCCCGAGGACTCGGGGGCGCGGAGATTCAGGACGGCAGGATGCGATTTTCGAAACGATCAAACTGGAACACGGAAGAGAGCGATTTGGCGCGCGCCCATCGTGCCCGCATCGAGTCCGGTCTCAGCGTTGCCGATCTGACAGCTTCCAATCCCACCCGGTGCGGTTTTCATTATGAACGCAATCTCCTGACCGCCCTCACGGACCCCCGTGCTCTTGACTATGATCCGCAGCCGCGGGGACTTCTGCAGGCAAGGGAAGCCGTTTGCCAATACTATGCGGCCCATCAGGTTGCGATCGCACCGGAACAGGTGGTGCTTACCACCAGCACCAGCGAGGCGTACAGCTACCTGCTTCGGCTGCTGTGCGATGCAGGCAGTGAGATCCTGGTTCCGCAGCCTGGATACCCGCTTTTCGATTTTCTCGCGGTGCTCGACGATGTGCGCATAAAGCCCGCGGCCCTGGTTTACGATCACGGCTGGCAAATCGATCCGGAGACATTTCGCCGAGCCATCACGCCCGAAACGCGCGCCATCGTTCTCGTCCACCCCAACAATCCCACCGGTCATTTCACCAAGCCATGGGAGGCGGAAGAACTGGGGAAACTGTGCCGCGAATTCGAGCTCTCGCTGATCGTTGACGAGGTTTTCCTCGACTACGGTTTTGTGCTCGACCGCCATGCCACTTTTGCCGCCGGGCTCAAGGGTGTGCCCGTGTTCGTCGTCAGCGGCCTCAGCAAGATTGCCGCCATGCCCCAGATGAAAGCTGCCTGGATCGTCGCCGCCGGTCCCGAATCAGCCCTGGCCCTCGAACGTCTGGAGG
Organism: Occallatibacter sp.; assembly: GCA_036488735.1. Classification (GTDB taxonomy): domain Bacteria; phylum Acidobacteriota; class Terriglobia; order Terriglobales; family Acidobacteriaceae; genus Telmatobacter. Next base: position 113,442 of record DASXHC010000008.1, on the reverse strand, counting down.
TTATTGCAGATACCTTTCTCTCCATGAACGCTCCGGTCCAATGGGCCCTTCCCGCATGGCTCGGGGGGCGGCACGCCATACAACGCGAGATTCTAGAAAGGGTAACCGCCAATCTCGCCGAACTCGACCGCCAGATGGCTCTTCAGGACACGGTGCGTCGCCTGTACGTCGAAGGCGGGTGGTATGCGGTTCTGCGGATCGCCGCGCTTCAACCCGATGAAGTGACAGTGAGGGAACTGCTGGATGAGGGTGTCTGGGTACACCCGGGGTATTTTTTTGGCATGGCGGCATCAGGGTGGCTGATTCTCAGTCTTCTCGCAAAAACTGAGGAATTCAGTACCGGGGTAACCCGCATCTTTGAGTATTTTGGTAAGCATCAAATCAGTAACAGTACGACCTTTTGACTTCAAGCTTTACATGAGCTGCGTGATTCAAGTCATAGATTTGGAGGTAGATAAAAGGTATGCGTAACAGCAAACATTCAGCGCGCCTTTACAAATGGATTTTGTAATCTTTCGGTGCCGATAGTCGTCGTCGGACCATGGCCTGGCAACACCTTTGTTTCGTCCGGAAGAGACATCAACCGGGTTTGGATCGAGTCGATGATTTGCCGCGAATTGCCCCCCGGCAGATCGGTTCTGCCGATACTGCGGGCAAAAAGGGTATCCCCTGCGATCACCAGGTTGAGCGGCGCGAAATGCAGGCAGACCGAGCCTTGTGTATGGCCGGGCGTGTGGATCACCTGCGCCGGGTAACGATCTAAGCCTACCTGGAGCCCCTCTTCCAGGCTTACGTCCGGGGCCACGACTTCGGGTGTGGCGACCCCGATCCACGCGGCTTGCTCGTCCATCATCTTCAGCAGGGGAAGGTCCGCTTCATTCAACAGAATGGGTGCCCCGGTCAGCCGCTTTAGTTTAAGGGCTCCCCCGACGTGGTCAATGTGTCCATGGGTGATCAGGATTTGTTTCAGTTTGAGACCGAGTTCGGTCAGGCGCCGATGAATGCGGCTTACTTCGTCGCCGGGATCGATGACGATCGCTTCACCCGCTTCCTCATCGCCTAGAAGGGTGCAGTTGCATTGCAGCGGGCCGACAGGAAGGGTCTCGATAATCATGCTTCCATTTTAAGGGCAAAAAAAGCAGCCCCCAGCGGGGCTGCTTTTCAGAAGCGCGAAGGCTTAGGAGTTACTTGCCCGACTTGGCCGGTGCCGAGGCAGGCTTGGTTCCTTCCAGCACCGAGTGGCTGCCTGAGGAACGCACGTAGAGCACCGTCAACGTGATCGACGTGATCATGAATATCACTGCGGACCAGGTAGTCAGCCGGGTCAGAACGTTGGCGGCCGCGCGCGGACCAAATGCCGTCTGGGAGCCCTGGCCGCCAAACGCGCCGGCGAGGTCGGCCGAGCGGCCCTGCTGCAGCAGAACCACGCCAATGAGAAAGAGGCACACGATAACGTGAACAATCACAACGAAGTAGAGTAGGATCTGCATTCCGAAGCTGCTTTCCGGCCGATCAGGGCGGTGAAATCTTTGGTGCGGAGGAGGGGACTTGAACCCCTATGCCTTGTGGGCGCCAGCACCTCAAGCTGGTGCGTCTGCCAATTTCGCCACCTCCGCACTGTGGTGAACCCTCTGAGTATATCAAACCAACAGACCTCAAATAGCCTCCGAGTTTGCTTCCAAGGTACGACTTACTGGGGAGGCGGTGGCGAAGTCGTCGGAGGGCTCGGCGGCGAACCCGGCGGCGCCGTCTCGTCCGTGACTGCGGGCGCCGCCGGCTGCGTTGCGGGCTGCTGCACTGGCGGTGGCGTGGGTTGCGCGGAAGGAACCGGAGCTGTCTCCGAAGCCGGCGCCGTGGCCGGCGTCGGTTCGCCCATCTTCGCGCGCATCCGTTCTTCCGCGTCGTCGTCCCAATACTTGCAATTCAGCCGGATGAAAACGGACGAATAGGGAAGCGTCAACCTGGTCTTCAGAACCAGCACGTGTACGAGCTTACCCGCCTGGTCCACATCGGCGATCAGCTTCTCATGCGGCTCCGATTGAATATCCAGTCCATCGAACATCTTCGCGATCGCTTCGCGGTATGCCCCCGTCCCGGGCGCATCTTCCTCCACAACATAAGGCAGTTCCGCGTCCATGAAGATGTCGGGCCGCACATGAATGGAGTTGCCGATCGCCCCCATCACATACCGCACCACGTCCAGTTCCTCGGCCCCGGTCTCCACCGTTTCTACGCCCGCCGAAGTCTGAAGCGGGTACGCCGAATCGACAATCAGGATCCAGTTGCGATGGCCCAGCAGAGGCAGGTCGTGATCCAATTTCGCCTTCCACTCCTGCGTCGATACGGTCTGTCCTGCAACGAGTAACGGAAGCGCCAGCAAAAAGCAAAAGACCGGCAGAACTTTGCGCATGAAAAACCTCTCCCTTAATCCGCGTACCGTTGACCGATCCTCTTCGCTATCCCAGCCGCATATTGGATAGCTCCGTGTCTTCCAGCTTCGCGCCCGGAGCCGCTATGCTGGCTCCGCCCTGCTTGATCAACAGCCAATAATGAATCCCGTCCACAATCGCATTCAGCGCGGCCTGGTTCATATCGCTGCTGATCCCGGCCGTGATCCATGGTTCGTGACCATCGGCATGAAAACTAACCGTCACCCTCACGTGCGCCGCCGAATCGTGCGCCGACACATCGATAGCCTGTACACTGAACCGTCCCAGCCGCATCTGTTGGATCGCCGGGTACCACTTCTCCAACTCATGACGCATCGCCCGCGTCAGCGCATCCACCGGTCCTGCGCCTTCCGCCCTGGTCGTGCGGATCACCGAATCCCCGGTCGACCCCCCGATCGATATCGACATGAACGCCTGCACAAACCGGCTGCCGGCTTCATCCGACTCGTCAAACACCCGCCATGTCCGCACAGTAAACAAATCCGGCACGGTTTTCAGCATGCGCAGGCACGCCAGCCGGAACGAGACTTCGCTGGCCGTGAACCCGCCACCCTCTATCATTGCCTGATTTGTTTCGATCAGTGCTTGAGCTTGCGCAACGTTCAGCGGAACTCCCAGTGCTTCGGAAAGCAAAATCACATTGGCCCGCCCCGATTGCGCGTTCACGCCAATGGCAGGATTCGCCCCCACCTCCGCCGGATCGCACCACAAATACGCACCCGGATTCTTGCGTTCGCTGCTCCCGTGCATCCCCGCCCACGTGCCGAACGCCCCGGTCCCCACTATTGGTGCACCGTGCGGCACGTCCAGGGACAACGCTGCATAGGTCGAATTTGCCAGGCTGGTCAGCCCCTTCAACTTTTCCGGAGCCACAAACTCCGCCTCCCCGCGTAATTGCATGCTCCCGACCAGCGTGGTCAGATTCACATTCCCGCACCGTTCGCCCGTCCCGATCAGCGTCCCTTGCACTTGAATTGCCCCTGCCAGCACCGCCGCCCGCGCGTTGGCCACCCCCAGTCCGCGATCCGTATGCCCATGAAACCCGAAGCGCGCACGCGGATAAGCACGCACCAGCCCGCCCACCACCCGCGCCACCTCTTCGGGATTGGCGCCGCCCGTCGTGTCGCACACCACGATCCGGCTTACCCCCTGCCGGACACACTGCTCCACGATCTGCTTGAAATGCTCCAGGCTCCGCGCTCCAAAGTCCTCGTCGCAGCGATTCCCGCACTCCCGCCGCCCGCACGCCGCGTCCATCGCGTGCTCCAGGTCCACCAGCACTTCGAGGCCCTTGTCCTGCAGGTACTGGATGGTCTCGTACGCCATCAGCAGATTCTCTTCCGGCGTAGTTTCCAGCGACCGCTCCACGTCCAGCAGGCGCGACTTCACCACCACCACCGCTGCCGGAACGCGCTCCTTGTGGCTCAGCATGAACTGCACATCCGGCCAATCCTCCACCCGCATGCCCCGCCCCCGCGTGCGCCCAAACAGCGCCAGCTTCATCGCTCCCGTATCCACAGACGACAGAGCCGTGGTCAGGTCGCCCACAAACAGGTTGGCGCCCGCGAAGCCGATCTCCGCATAGTGCACACCGAACGCCGCCATGTGCTGCAGCAGCCCGATAGCGTTGGGCACGGAGATCTCCAGGTTCGGCTGCTGCATCCCGTCGCGCAGCGTCGTATCAAACAGTTCAACTCGTCTCGGTGCTTCGCTCATGATTTCCTTCCTGTTCAGTGCGTTCAAATTCACTCAACCAGTCAGCCGCGCCATCCACCGTGCCAGATCCTGCTCATCGGCGCTTCCCCGGGCGTGCGCGGCCTGCACATTGCGCCTTTCTTCGGGTGCCCGGTTCTGGCTGATCTTGAACTTTCCCTCAATGCGCGCAACCAGCATCTGAAACCCCATGATCCCCGAAAGCATTGTTCGCCGGAATCCCTCCGGCATCCCCCGCCACTTCTCCAGGTACCCCGGATCATGCACTCCGATCAGCTCTTCGACCAACCGGTTTTTCCCTTCCGCATCCTCAATCAGCTCTACCGTCCCGTACGCGTGAACCGTAATGTAGTTCCACGTCGGCACCGAAAGTGTCTCCGTATACAGCGTCGGCGAAACATAGCTATGCGGCCCCGGAAACACAACCAGTGTTCCCCGCCCCGACAGCGCCTGCCAGTGAGAATTGGCACGCGCGAAGTGTCCCTGGATCAGCCCGTGCTCGCCCTCATCCTTCACCACCAGCGGCAGATGCGTCGCCACCGGCGTCGCGGCATCCGTTGCCGATGCAGCCACCGGCCCGAACACGATCGCAAACGCATAAGCCTGCATAGCCTCCAGCAGCATTCCCCGTTCCGTGATCCGATTGAACTTCGGCGTATACATGCCCGACATACCCCCACTTTCAACCCAAAAAAAATTAGCGCCGGCTGGCGGGTGCCCCAGGTCTCGTTTCTGAGACTTGGGAAACCTCCCTCACATCACATACGTTCGGGTGCCCCAGGTCTCGCTTCTGAGACCTGGGAAACCTCTCAGCCCATCAAAAACCAAAAAGCCACCAGCCGCGTTTGCGGGTGGTGGCCTGTGTACTACCGTTGCTGCTAAATCCTTTTTGTTCAGGCTCTCATTCCCGCGCGCACGTTGTGGCCGCTAATTCGAATGGCGGAAATGTCGAGAACGCTGTGCATACCGGTGTGCAAATTCGAGTTGGCGCGTTTCGGCTGCATGGCGTTGATGTGAGTAGACCAGACAAACAACAAGCGAGTCAAGAAAAGACCGCCAATCGATCGAACACCGTAACAGGGAAGCCTCATCGAGAAGCAAGTGCCGGGTGCCCCACCCTCGCGACGTCTTTGTTTTTGTCGCTAGGGTGGGCGGCCACAAATCTCAGGTCAAATATTCGTCTTTCTCACTCTCAAAAAATCCCCGTAAGCTTGGCGAACGAATCCAGCTCGATCAGCCGCTGTCCCGCGGGCGCCGCACTCACCTCCGCGTGCTCCAGCACCCACGTGTCTTTGTGAAACAAAAACACCGCATGCAGCCCCGCGGCCAGCGCCGGGTTGATATCGCTCTTGGGACTGTTGCCGATCATCCAGCTGGTATGCGGCGTCAACTCGTGCCGCGCAATCACGGTGCGATAGGTCGCCGGGTCTTTCTCCGCCACGATCTCCACGGCCGAAAAAAACGGCGCCAGTCCCGAGCGCGCCAGCTTGTCCGCCTGCTCTGCATGATTGCCCTTGGTCATCAGGATCAAGCGATGCCGCCCCGACAGATCCGTGAGCGTTTCCTTGACCGCTGGCAGCAATTCAATCTCGTGTTCCTGGATCGAGTCCGCAAACCCGAGCACCCGCTGTGCTTTTTCCTCAGTCACCGGTTCCGCACTGAGTCGTTCAAAACAGGTTAGCAGCGAACGGCGAAAGCTCGTGAGTCCGTAGCCGTGCGACAAAATCGTTTCCCGCTCGACCCCATTCAGCGTGCTCCGCACTTCGGCCGCGGAGTAAGTATGGTGATCGAGAAACGAAATGAACGCGGCGATCGCCCGCTCAAAGTAAATGTTGTTCTCCCAAAGCGTATCGTCCGCGTCGATCAGAAGGGTCTGTCCTGGTGCAAATTGAGGCATGGCTCTATCGTAAACAATCGAGATTAGGTGATCGAATCCCGGTCCATTTCGATTTCAGACCGCAACGGTCTCTAACTGTGCCAACTCGAACGTCAGGTTCACTGAACGCGTCCCCACGGGCCGGGTCCGATGGCGGACGCCGCGCGGGATGGTCAGCAATTGGCCGGCATCCAGTTCCACCGACCCGCTTTCGAAGTCGATGGCAAGCCGTCCTTCCATCACCAGGAACGTCTCGTCCGAGTTGGGGTGAAAATGCCAGTGATAGGGCTCCTCCATCGTGGCAATGCGCACCACATGATCGTTGATTCTTGCAATGGGATGGTTGTCGTATCCCGCATGGCTCGATGACTCCGCCTTCAGCGTGACGACCTCGGGAAACTGTCCATTCATTCTCAACCCTCGCGTCCCAATTCTAGCCATGATGGGTCGTTACTTACGATTCGAACGTCAGATACACAGCCCATCACAACTCTCTTTCGCGCCCCCGAAATCCATGCTAGAAATCTTCGCTTCCTTCCGCGGCAGGAAGAACGTCGTCTTCGCGGGCGAACCAGACATACAGGGTCGGCAACAGGAATGTGCCGATCACAAGGTTGGCCAGCAAACCACCGACAATCACGATAGCGAAAGGGCGTTGCGAATCGGAACCGATGGCATGGGAGAGGGCTGCCGGCAGCAAGCCCAATGTAGCCACCAGCATGGTCATCATGATGGGCCGCAGGCGAAGCACCGCGCCCTCCACGGCCGCCTCGAAGATGCGCTGCTCGTTCGACTCTTCCATGCCGCGGCGACGGGATCTCAATTGGTTGATGTATTCGAGCATGATGACGCCGGTTTGCACCGACACGCCAAAGAGGGCAAGAAAGCCGACCGCCGAGGAGACGGAAAAATTAGTGTGCGTGAGGAACAACGCGAAGGGTCCGCCAATGGATGCCAGAATAACGGAGACGAGAATGAGCAGGGCCCACTTTACGGAGCGGAACATGGTGTAGAGGATAAGGAAGATGACCATCACAGTGATGGGAATGACGATGGCCATGCGCTTGTCGGCACGCTTCTGACTTTCATATTCTCCGGCCCATTCGAGGTGATAGCCGGCGGGCAGTTGCACCTTTGCATTGACCTTGCCAATGGCTTCTTCGACAGTGGAGCCGAGATCGCGGCCGCGGACCGAGTACTTGATTGCGATGTAACGCTGACCGCTTTCGCGGTTGATCTGTTCGGCGCCATCGTCGGTGGTGGCAGTGGTGAGCTGCGCCAGAGATACCCGCTCGCCGGAAGGAGAGAGGAGGCGCACGTTTTCGATGGCCTCGCGCGTATCGCGATACTCTTTTTCGTAGCGCAGCGTTACGTCATATCGAGCTTCGCCTTGCTGTACCTGCGTGACAGCGTTGGCGCCCACAGCAGTCTGTATGGCGTCCTGGATGTCAGAAACGTTGATGCCCCAGCGCGCAGCAGCGTCGCGATTGACGCGGAAATTGAGATTGGGCTGGCCCACGATGCGAAAAATGCCGAGATCCTCGACGCCCTTCACCGTGGACATTTGAGTCTGGATCTCTTCGGCCTTTTTCTCGAGCGTGCGCAGGTCGTCGCCGTAAAGTTTTACCGCCAATTCGCCCTTCACGCCGGAGACAGCTTCTTCCATGTTGTCGGAGATGGGCTGTGAGAAATTCCAGATGACACCCGGAAATTTGACAAGCTCTTCGTCCATGGCGGAGATCAGCTTCTCCTTGTCTTGCTGAAAGACCGGACGCCATGCCTCTTTTGGCTTGAGATCGACGAAGTATTCAGTGTTGAAGAATCCAGTAGTATCCGTACCGTCGTCGGGGCGGCCCGTCTGGCTGACGACCTGGGTGACTTCGGGAAAGGCAGCCAGGGCCAGGCGCGCCTTGTTGGTGAAATCGATGCTGGCTGTGGGACCTTCGCTGGGAGGCAAGGTGCCGCGTACCCAGATTGAACCTTCGTCGAGATGGGGCAGGAATTCAGAACCGATGGGCCCGCCGACGGTGAGGTAGAGGGCGATCGCGAAGAGAAAACCCGCGATCCCGAGGGTGATGTAACGGTGCCGAATGGCTTGGCGCACCGAGAGCCGGTAGTGTTCGCGCAGCCAGTGCAGGACGGGGTTCTCCCACTCTTTCGCGCCCTTGCGGAACAGGACGCTGGCGAGGACGGGCGCGACGACCATGGAGAAAGTGAGCGCGCCCAGCAGCGCGAAAGCGACCGTCCATGCCATGGGTTTGAAGAGGCGGCCCTCAACCGCCTGCAGCGTGAAGATGGGCAAATAGGCGGTGATGATGATGCCGATGGCATAGAACACGGGGCTCTGTACTTCGTGGGCGGCGTCGCGAATGTTCTGCATCGGCGTGCGGGTGGTTTCGTTATGGGTGAGGTGGCGGATGATGTTTTCAACCATCACCACGGCGCCATCCACGACCATGCCGAAATCCAGCGCGCCAAGCGAAAGAAGATTGGCGGGAATATGGCTGAGGTCGAGGCAGATGGAAGCAAACAGAAGTGCAAATGGGATGGTGAGCGCAACGATGATGGCGCCGCGGATATTACCCAGGAAGAGGAAGAGAATAACCGAGACGAGTATTACGCCTTCGGTGAGATTGTGTTCGACGGTCTTGACGGTGTATTTGACCAGGTCGGATCGATCGAGGAAGGGAACAACCTGCACTCCCTTGGGAAGGATACCAGGACGGTCTTTGGCTCCGTTTAGCTTGCTGACTTCTTCGTGAATACCTTGCAGGACGGGATCGGAGTCATCGCCCTTTTGGAGCAGGACGATACCTTCAACAGTATCGGGATTGTCGATGATAGTGCTGTTGCCGTTCTGGTCGGTGTGATGCCATGCGCGGCCAATCTGGCCGAGACGAATCTTGGGGCCTTGCGCGACGGTGCCGATATCCCGAACGCGGATGGCTGCGCCGTTAGAGGTTTTAATGACCGTGTTGGCAATGTCCTGAACGGTTGTGAACAGGCCCAGCGATTGAACATTGATCTGCTGCGAGCCTTCTTCGATGAAGCTTCCACCGCCGTTGGAGTTGTTATTGGTGATCTGCTGCTCAACTTGCGCGATGGAAAGTCCGTAAGAAGTAAGCTTCTCGGGATCAAGCCTGACCTGATATTCCTTGGTAGGGCCACCGAAGCTTGATACGTCGACGACGCCCTTGACACTTTTGAAATCTTTTTCCAGGGTCCAGTCTTCGAGCGACTTCTTTTCCATGACGTCATAGGCGGGATTGGTGCTTTCAAGGGTGTACCAGTAGATCTGGCCGACAGGACTCCAATCGGTTCCCATCTGGGGCGTAAGGCCGGGGGGCAGGTTAACCTGGCTGAGGCGCTCCAGAACGTGCTCGCGATTGACGTCGCCTTTGGACTCGTCGTCAAAGATGAGCATCAGGCTGGAAAGGCCGGCGAGCGTTGTGGAGCGCAGGTGGGCGAGATGGGGAATGCCCGCCATCTGAATTTCGACGGGCACGGTGACCTGGCGCTCGATCTCCTCGGCGGAGCGGCCAGGCCACTGGGTGATGATCTGCACGTAGTTGTTGGCTACGTCGGGATAGGCTTCAATGGGCAGATTGCGAAATGACACGACGCCCCACGCAGTTAGAACAATGACTCCGCCGAGAATCAGCCACCTGCTCTTCAGAGCGAAATCAACCAGAGCGCGTATCACTACTGGTTCCCTGCAGTCTCGAGGAGGAGCGCGTTCGAGACCACCTGTTGGCCCGGTTGAATGCCGGAGAGGATAACTTGCCGGTTGCCACTGAGGGTTTGGCCGGTGCGAACTTCGGTGCGCTTGAAGTGGTTTGCTCCGGCGGGCACAAAGACCCAGTCGCGGTCGTGGAGGTGGAGAACGGCGTCCGCCGGAACTACGGGGTGGACTTCAGTCTTGCGGCTGGTGAAGGTGGCGGTGGCGAACATGCCGAGTCTGAGGAAACCTGGATTTTTCACCTGGATGCGCACCTTTGCCGTGCGCAGGGACGGATCGAGCACGGGGCCGATATCGCTGATGCGGCCGGTAAAAGGGCGGTCGGGATAGGCATTGAGCTTGATGCGGGCTTCCTGTCCAAGTTGAAGTTTGGGAATGTCATTCTCGTAAACGTCGCACAGAACCCACACCTCGGTGAGGTCGGCGATGGTGAAGGCGGTAGCGGAACCGGACAGTCCGACGCCTGCAGCCGCCGCCTCGGTGACATTTTGATTAATGATGACGCCGGAGATCGGCGCATAGATGCCGACCACGCTGCTGGGATGCTCCTTATCGACGCCGAGGATCTTCAACTGTTCTTCTGCGGCGTTGAGGTCGGCCTTGGCATCGTGCTCGGCGTCGTCGGCCTGCTCGACCATGGCCTGCGAGATGGCGCCATGCTTGAAGAGATCTTCGGCGCGAATGTCAGCCTTATTGGCAAGCTGCTCGTCGTTCACCGCTTTGAGATAGGCGTCGAAGGCGTTGGTGATGTCGGGACTTTGCACGTGGAAAAGCAGTTGGCCCTTCTTCACATCGTCACCGAGGCGAGCCTTGACGTCGACGACGCGGCCGTTGGCCAGCGAGATGACGGGCACTTCGCGCGAGACGTCGGGCGCTACGCTGCCGGTGACATTCAACTCCGAGGCAGCATCGACCTTCTCGGCAGTCGCCAGCGAGTATTTTTGAGCGTCATTCTGATCAATCGTCAGCAGGTTCATGTCGGGCACCTGGATCACCTGCGCGGGCGGAGGAGCGCCGCTGCCTTCTTGTTTACCTTTGCAACCGGCAAGCAGGAGTGCAGCGGATACAACGAGAAAGAGAGCGCCGGTGGTACGTCGCTTTGATCGCAGCTTCATGGAATAACCTCGCGTCCTACAGCCAGATTCAATTGCCCGGCGGCATTCAAGTACGAACCGATCAGTTGCAGATAGGCCAGTTGCACGGTGCGGTAATCACTCTGTGCATTCAGCATGTCGATCAGCGACGCGCCGCCATGTTGGTAGGCATACGTCACGGTGTCACGCACGCGGGTGGCCTGGTCCTTGTATTTGTCCTTGTAGGGCTTCAGTAAGGTGATGTTGCTTTCCACTTGCGCATACGCGGAATCGACATCGCCGAAGACCTGCGCGCGGGTGGCCTCACTGGCTTGCTTGCTCTTATCAATGTCGATCAATGTTCGCTGCTTTTCGCCCTGGTTGTGATCGAAGATGCGCAGAGGAATGTTCACGCTGGCGCCGATGGTCTGGGTCCCGTTGGGATTGTTGTTGGAGGAGTTATAGGTATACCAGCCGCTGAAGGTGGGGTCGGTGGATCCGTTGGCGATCGCCAGTTTGTGATTGGTCTCGGATTGCTGGATGGTCTGGAGCGCGGCTTGCAAATCAGGCCGCGCATCGAGGGCAACCTGGCGGAAGTCCTCGAGCGGCTTCAAGGCATCGGAGAAGTCAAAAGGTCCGTCGACATCGAACTTCTCGACCGGCGTGCGGTCGTTGATCAACTGCAGCAGTTGAATCTTGGCAGTGCGCAGACTGACCTGGGCCGACTGAATCTCGGTTTCATACTGGACCCGCAGCAACTCGATGCGGTCGAGATCGATTTGGGCGATGTCGCCGGCCTTGAATCGGTCGCGGCTGATCTGGATGATGTGGTCGTAGTACTCCAGGTCGGACTTTGCCAGGGCGACGATGGCCTTGGCCTGCAATGTGTTGTTGAAAGCAGTGCGCAGCGTGAATTCGAGGTTGCGCTTCAGGTCTTCATGCTGGGAGGTCGCGACGCGGGTACCCTGCTGGGCGCTTTGGAGGCGGAGTTCACGCTTGTGGTCGCGTTCGTGCAGATAACTGAGGGTAGGGACGACGTAGGTGCCCACCAACGGCTGCCAGACGCCGTGGTCGGGGACAATCTGGGTCCCGTCCTCAGAGAGCGTGAATTGCGGGTTGGGACGCAGATAGGCGGTAGTTTCCTGCGCCTTGGCTTCGTCGACGCCCAGGGCATCCGCCCTGAGCGTTGGATTTCCGGTTTCGAACCTGGTCTTGACCTGGTCCCAAGTAAGTGGCTGCTGCGCCATCAGTTGCGATGGCAGCAGGGCTAGACAAAGGCCCGCAGCAAGGCCAAACAGGGTAGGAGAAATTCTTTTCATATACAACCTTGCGCCGCGGTTAAGCGCAGCGAACTGAGGAGGGATCCAAACAAACTTGAACTGAAGATGGGAAAAATTCAGGCCGTTGCGGGAGGCGGGCGGTTGTCAATGCTCGCCAATCCGGGATGCACTGGTTTTGGAACCGGTAGATACCCTTGCGTAACGAATCGAGAGAAACCCACCCCCAAAGCGGCAAACAGCAGTTGCGCAGGGACGGTCAATATCGGTTGAACTGGATGTATATCCGAAGGAACGAGGTGGTCCCGGCGAAGAATGTTGTCCACTTCAGAGGCATTTTGGATAGCCAGAAGGTCGTCGCTCACCGAGATCACGGGGAACAGGATGGCAATGAGCACGACGATCGCAATTAACTGCCGGCCACGATCGGCGCGACCACCGAAGTCACTGCGCAACCACAGAGATACCATGGTCGCAGCCACCGACAGCCACGCGAGATTGAGGAGCAATTCCATGCCTGGATCCAATTTTACCGTAGCGGGGAGTGCGCATTCATGTTCCGTACCAGCATCCCTATGAATAGACGCGCTTAAGCGCAAGAAAGGTTCTCGCTGGTGAATGGATAATGCAAGGGGCGACGTGGATTCACTTGATACGCGAAGATCGAAATCCTTGATGGAAGTGGGTTTGACCCCTCCTGGAAAAGCCCTTATTATGAAAAGGTTGGTTGAAGTCCGGCGCCCGCTGCGATAGATCCCGACAAGGCTGCAAAGCAGTGGTTTCGGCTTGTTGCCCCCTCGTTCAATGGTAGGACAGCCGCCTCTGGAGCGGCATATCGGGGTTCGACTCCCTGGGGGGCAGCCAAAAGTCGAATCGAAGGCAGTTTTCCGGCTCAAAAGATCCGACATTCGAAAACACCTTTTGTTTTTATCTGAACCGTGGGTCTTCTCCCTGAAATACAAATCACAAATGCTGTCATAGCGGCGAGCATCTTCGGTTTCGAGGGTGGTTGCGGATATGCCGGGCACCCTATACATGCGAATTGGGTTGACCTCGGCGGAACGAAAATTGAAGGTCTAGCACTGTCCGCTCGGGCCGGGAACTGCGGCGCATCCGGATAACCACTCCTCGGCACGATTACCCGCTTCGATCTTTGCCATTACACAACTCGTCCAAGCGTGTGAGCAATGACGGCAAGATGCGGAGCGCGATCCAACTGCTCCCGCGTGATCTCCGTTTCGAAATGTACCTCGTGCAGCGCACCATTCGCTTCCATCTCTTGCCGTTGCACCGCCACTCCATTCACTTCTGTTCAGCAGCGGGTTCAAGAGCAGGGGATATCTGGAAAAGAGGATGATTTCGAGTGGAACGACAGTTAGCCGATCTGCCGCTAGCTTCGCAACCGGGTTATCGCCATAGTACTCGGCGGATTGCTCAAGGAAGGCGATCCGTCGTCCTCAGTGCGCACCGTGTCCGCCGAGTTCCGGGTCAATCCCCTTACCGGGCGGAAGCTTCCGCGTGCGGCTGCTTGGTCCTGAAGAGTCACTCACTATGCTCATGAAGCATGGACCGGATTGGCGGACAACAACCGGTGCTACACTCGTGTGGTCAGACGCGTGTGAAATGGATCATAAGCCTGCTCAGGCGGTGTCGATCTAACATCGAATACGGGCCAGGCCTCAACAAAGCGGAACGCTCTGCGCGTAACTTCCTTATCGCTGTGAGGTTCGCCATGACACACCCACGTAGCAAGCCCTGGTTGGCTTTTTGCTTTGTCCTGATCTACCTCGCCCTCCATTTCTCCATGGCGAAAGGTCAAGCTTCCAACGGTATGAAACTGGTCGTCGATGATGGACGTTACGACGAAGAGCCTTTTGTACGGCAGGTGGCGGTGACCGCGGACGACCGCTACGTATTGACCTCGGATTTCAGCAACGGGGTTCGAACCTTCGACATGGCGAGCGGACAACTGATTAACCATCTTGAAGGCCATTCTCTGCCGGGAGAGACCCGTTACGATCCCGCCAACGAGCTGTTCTTAACCAGCGGCGATCGCAAGGTCAAGATATGGGACTGGCGCAGGCAGACGCTGATCAAGACCATTCCACAGTCCTTTCATTCCCAGTACATGAACGGCGTGTTCATCGACAGCCGCAAAAAATACGTATTCGCCGAACACGCCAAATATGTTTTCAGCACAGGATTGAGCCTCCCTGGCTACGACCGCAGAACTCCAGATGAGAAGACAATTCTCAACCCCGTACGGGCCCAATATTTTTGGGGCGATAAATACTATCTATTCGACAGAAAATCAGGCCAGGTGCGTGTGTATGACTGTCTCACCGAGACTTTGATCAACAGCTACACGGTCACCGATTACCAAATCGGCATCAACGAGTACTTCGACTATGACAGCGGCCTTCTGTTCCTCAGTTATCCGAATGGGGTCCGCATCATCAAGATCTCGGATGGCTCGTCCGATTACGCTCTCTTCGATCGCCACCCGGCGTTCTTCAACCTGGGTGAAACTACATGCTATGGAATTTCAGCGGATGGCGAATACTTGATTGCCGGTTCCGATCAAGGTGTAGGGCTCGTCGTGCTCAAGAAAATCGAACCAGGTAAGGGATTTGGCGGCAATACCAAGGAGGTGCTGCGCCAGGATCTGCTGATTGGGGAGATTCATGCGCTCCATCACAGCAATAAAGTTGTGTATACGACCGGGACCGCCATTCATCTTCTTGATCTCGACGAAATGCGGGTCGTCTGGGATACGGAACCCAAGCTCATGAGTTTGCGCAACATTTTTCTGGCCCCGGACGATAAGCACCTGTACATCGCACTCGGCCATGAGAAGAAGGTGAATCGCCATTGGTTCGAGCGAACATACGGCGGTTATAAATTCGACACTTACTTTGACTCAATGGACGCCGACTGGGGCACCTTCAAGCCGGGATTGTGCGCAGGGAACCTGCCGTCCGACCTGTTGCCGTTCTGGGAAGATGGTGCCCGCATGGTCCGCCTGCATCTTGATCAGGGAACATCGCTGGAAACCGTGGATGACAAACTTCCCTTTGCCCCGAAAGGAACTATGAACAGTTCGACAGACCCGGCGGAGGGCCGGATCTACAGCCCAAGCCGGCGCTACTCGATCGTCCTCGTTGACTTCGGTCTGAGCAAGATTGACGACGGCGAGCGGAACATTGGCCAAGCGTCCGATCCGGGGGTCATCTATCATGTCGAATACAGCCCCGACGAGAGGTATCTCGCCTTTGGCGGCTCGGGGCGATGGGTGACTGTCGTGGACCTGAAGACCGGTCTCAAGGCTCAGAGAGTATACGGCGAAAGCTACATTACCTCCATCACGTTCTCCTACGACAACGAATACTTGTTTACCGGCAGCCTCAAGAACGAAATCATGATGTGGAGCCTCAAGGACGGCAAACTGATCCGTCGATTCGTTGGCTCAAACGGATCGATAAAGGATACGGAGATCACACGGGACGGCAAAACTCTGCTATCGGTCGCGGAAGACGGTTCCTTGCGATTTTGGGAAGTTGCTACCGGCAGATTGCTGCTCACGGGCTTTGTGGTGAACGCCGCGGCAGTGGAAAGGGAGATTCGGAACAATTCCGCCAGAGCAACCGCGAACCCCAATGAACCGTGCGATTCAACCCTAAAAGCGCTCTCGGATCCGGCTTCGCGCGTCAACGGCAGCAGCTGGGTTGCAGTGGCTCCGGACGGACGCTTTGACAGCAACAATCTGGACGAGACACGAAGCTTGCACTGGGTGATCTCGGACGATGCCCTGCGCGCCCTTCCGCTCGAAATCTTCATGCGCGACTACTACGAGCCCCGCCTTCTGTCGAAAGTGTTCAGCGGGAGCAGGCTCAAGCAGGTGCAGCCGCTACAAAATCTCAACAGGGAACTTCCAATTGCCACCATCGTCCGCGCTGATTCGCCGGCAGAACGATCGCCCCTATCGGAAGCTGCTCCCAACTCGACTGTGTCCGTTACGGTTACTGTTCAGAACACCCAATCCACGATTCAGCGGGATGCGACGGGCACTCCCGTTCAGAGCGGCGCATATGATCTGCGGCTGTTCCGCGACGATCAACTCGTCGCGCAGTGGCCGGACGTCGATCCGGAAGCCGACTCCCGGCTCGGGACCATTGACTCCGACGCGAAACGCGACGCCTGGCGCCAGTTGCATCAGATTCCACTGGATCCGAGCGGCAAGGCAACAGTCACATTTCCGCGCATACAAGTGCCTCACCCCGGCAGCCGCTCGAACGTCGAATTCACTGCCTATGCATTCAACAAGGACCGGGTAAAAAGCCTCACCACACCCCCATTCGAGTACCAGCCTTCGAGGAATGCAGTCAACGCCCGGACGCCACGACATGCCTACGTGATCTTGATGGCTGTCAACGCCAACCAGTCCCACTGGAACCTTGAGGTAGCAGTCCCGAGCGCCGAGAGAGCGGTGAGCCTGTTACATACCAAGCTGAAACAACGCTACGACAATGTCACAGAGGTTCGGCTGTACTCGGATCTGGCTCCGGACAGCCCTCAGGTTGTCAGCACGAAGGCGCGCAAGAAGTATTTACAAACGGTTCTGGACGTGTTGGCGGGTCGCGCGGCCGATCCCGCGTTGCTCCGCGAGATCGACCCTCAATCTCAACTGCGGCCTGCGACTCCCGACGATGCTGTGGTGCTGTACTTCGTGAGTCACGGCTACGCCGATCCGCGGGGCACGTTCTATCTTGTGCCGTATGATACTGGGGTTAGTTGGGGAATCACGGAAGATCTTCTCAACCGTTGCATCACGACCGAGGATCACTCCGATACCTGCAAGCCTTCTTATAGCTTTCTGGAGAGCTCGATCGCCAGTACCGACCTGGCGGCGTGGTGGCGTGGAGTCGACGCCGGTGAGGTGGTCATGATCCTGGATTCCTGTCATTCGGGGGCCGCTCCGGGAACCGGATTCCGTCCCGGCCCGCTCGGGGATCCGGGGCTGGGTCAACTCAGCTACGATAAGGCGATGGAGATCCTGGTGGCCTCGCAGCCCCAGCAGACCGAGCGTGGTACCTGGATCGGCGGTGGAGAGGGTCAGACGCTGTTGGAGGCGGCGCTCGAAACGGTTGCTTCCGCTAACCCCCAATCGACGCTCGCCCAATGGATGAAGGGCACCGAACAGGAGTTGCCCCGAATCATGAAGCGCCTTTATCCGGAGATGGCCGAAGATACAATGCAGCTACCCGAATTGCTGGACTTTTCCTCGAGGAGAAGAGTGTCGGCAGTCATTACCGCTCCATAGTGATCGAGTGGTTGCTTTCCCAGGAGATGAAAAATGACACCTTCCTCGCGTTTCAGCTTTGCTGCTCTTCTGGTTCTCGAAGTTTCTTCTCTGTGCCTCACTGCGCATCCACAGTCTCCACAGGTTGTCCAGTTGGGAGGACGTTCGGTTGTGATGCGTTCTGTTAAAGCGGACGATATGTCGCCTGCTCCGGGCATGCCGGGCGCACTGACTCTTTCTGCCGTCTCCACCCGGCTGGAGAAGGAATCGGATCTCTACAGCGCCCTGCAGGCAAACGGAATTGTTCCCGACGCCGAAGCCTTCTGCCTTGTTTACGACCTCAACCCTTCACTGAACGACCTTAAACACTTGACCGCGGCTGGTTCCATCCAGGTGCCGACAGTCAGCGGTGGTCCTGAACTCTCAGGCAAAATCGGCAAAGACTATCTGGTTGCCTTAACCATTGACCCCGAGATTCACGATCAACTAAACCAGCGTGTAGATGACTTGAGGGAGTTGGCTGCCCGTTTTGCGAAACTGGCCCCTGATCGTTTTGAGTCGCCGGCCGTGAGCCAGAAAGCTCAGCAGAACGTAGCGGAACTGGCAAAGTGGTATGCACAAATCAAGAAGAGCTACTTGCGGCGCACAGAGCCGCCGCTGCGACGGCAGACTCTGGTTCAGCTGAATAACGAGGCGGTGACTCTAAACTCCTTACTGAATAGAGAAATGGCGACGAACCAGCAGGTGAGCAGGTCCGATGAAGACCAGATGGACGCTATCCACCAGGATTTGGAAACGGAAATCCAGAAATACGGCCAGGTGCTCGCCAACCAGGCTCCCGCGGCTGAACCACTCTACAAGATTGTGATCAACATCAAAGGCGGCAATCCTCAAACAATTGACGGATTGCGAGTCTATTACACATTCAATGGCACCTATCAGGATCCTCCCATCAGCCCGCCCGTCACAAGCTTTCCTTTTGGGCAACTCGGGTCCGGCAAATTTGAGATGCTGCCGGTAAAAAACTACAAGATCTGGGCGGCTCTGGACGGCGATCCCGGTCACCCATTGACTCCTCCGCTGGCGGTGAAGGTATCGCCTCTGGGGGGTGCCGAGCAAGCGTTCGATATCAGCCTCGCCAAAGGGTCCCGCTGATGAAGAACTCCAAAAGCTTGCTTGTCTGGGCTGCGGAACTCGTTACATTCTTGTTGTCCGCGTTCGGTGGCTTCCTGACGAAAATCGCTCCGCCTGACCAGACCGACGCGTCCTTTCCCACGGGAATCGTATCGTTTCTCCTCTTGATTACCCTGCTGATCATTTCTGCGCTCGGACAGCAGACGGACAGCAAGCACAAGAGAACATCGTGGATCACGGCGGGAGCGGTTTGTTTGGCGATGGCTATTCCCGCGGCCTTTCTATACTCCTCGGCGCTGAATCGTTACACCTATTGGTATCCTCCGGAAAAGCCGCTGACGCGCCATGTCCAGGCGTCGGATAAAGATCTGACTGAACTCGCCAGGGATTACATCCGCAGAAATCCGACCGATGCCTCTGCCGCCGAACTGGAGCGAAATCTGCCTTCGGATCAAATCTGGAGCAGGGAAGCGATTGCGGCAACGAACCGGTACTTGCTGTTCACATATCTTTGGCTGGTTTTGACCCTGGCCACTGCTGTGTTCTGCCTGATTGAAGCCAAATCAATCAACTTTGAAGGCAAGGCAAAGACACCGGTCAAGACCGGCTAGCGGCTCTACCCTCGGAGTCCATAATGCTGTCCCGAGCGTTGCAGGAAGACGAAGGTCCAGCCCGGTTCTTCGACTCGGATGGCATTTTCAACCCGGATACTCACTGTTCCGCAATTCTTGTTCCTACGGCAAAGAAAAAGCCATCACGTAATCGCCCTGCTTGGAACCTA
Organism: Occallatibacter sp.; assembly: GCA_036488735.1. Classification (GTDB taxonomy): domain Bacteria; phylum Acidobacteriota; class Terriglobia; order Terriglobales; family Acidobacteriaceae; genus Telmatobacter. The sequence continues at coordinate 94,100 of DASXHC010000008.1, read as the reverse complement.
ATTTACCGTGGCCTCCAGCGCAGATGAGCAGATACTGCTTGCCTGTCCAGGTGTAGGTCATCGGCGTCGCATTGGCGGACGCGGGTAGTTCATAGCTCCACATTTCCTTGCCCGTTTCTGAATCGAACGCATGCAGGTGTGGATCGATGGTCGCCGAAGTAAACACCAACCCGCCGGCAGTGACTATGGGTCCGCCAAGGTTAATTGAGCCTGTCGCTTGTCCCGGCGCCAGCGTGCCCAGCGGAACGTTCCATAGGACTTTTCCGGTGAATAAGTCCACCCCTTCGGTTGTTCCCCACGGAGGGCGATTGCAGGGAGTGCCGCTGGGGGAAAATAGAAACGTGCGGTAGAGGCCGAAAGGAGAGGGCTCCTGATCCCCGAACTCGCCGTAGATGCGATTGTCTTGATCCTTATGCACTTCGGTGGAGTAATCCCCGCGCGGAATCAACTTGACCCATGCGACGAGACGGTTGGTGTTCACAATCATCAGATGGTGCTGGGGATCATAGGAGGCACTGCCCCAGTTCACGCCTCCGACGTTGCCGGGTACTTGCACCGTTCCCTTTAAACTCGGCGGTGTAAAGATTCCTTCGTTGCGCGAAGCCGCGATTTTGTCCCGGCACCACTTCGCATCCTCCGGCTTCGGTCCCCAGGCATCGGCATCTTCGAAGATCTCGGGCACAAGCGAGATGGCGGAAAATGGCTGCGTTGGCGAACTGGTCTCGCCGGCAATATCGGATTGAGGCACCCGGCGTTCTTCGATCGGCAACAAGGGAGCCCCGGTCAGCCTGTTCAACACAAACACGTGGCCCATCTTGGTGTTAATGACCACTGCGGGCGTTCCATCTTTCCAGTCGATCAGCGTGGGCTGAGCGGCAACATCGTAATCCCACAGATCGTGATGCACCACTTGAAATCCCCATACGAACTTGCCGGTCGAAGCGCGCAGAGCCACCACCGAGTTAGCCCATTTGTTATCTCCTTTGCGTATGCCGCCGAAGTAATCTGGGGCAGCGCTGCCGGTCGGCACAAACACCAGGTCGTGCGCGGAGTCCACCGAAAAAACCGCCCATGCGTTGCCGGCTCCGGTGCGTGGCGTGGTGTCCTTCGCCCACGGGATCGGGTCCCAGGTCCACCGAAGTTGACCGGAGTGCGCATCATACGCACGAACGATGCCCCGTCCGGTGTCCACGCGCCAGTTGTCCGCGATCGACGATCCCACGATCACAAGATCGCTGTAAATCGCCGGCGGAGACGTCACCTGGTATCCGCCTGTCCAAACCGTCTGTGTCGCGGCGTCCTGGTTCAGATCAACGGTGCCGTTCGCACCAAAGTCAGTACAAAGCTTTCCGGTTTTGCCATCCAGCGCGATCAGCCGCGCGTCCAGCGTCCCGATAAAAACGCGCAGGCTGCATGGCGCATTGGGTTTCGCGCGCAAATCGCGCCACGCCGAGACGCCCCGCGAACTAGCCTCTGAATAGTTCCGGTCGAGATTTACTTGTGGGTCGTATTCCCATAGCCTGGCTCCCGTCTGGGGATCGAGAGCGATCACATGGTCGTAAGGCGTACTCAGCAAGAGCTTGCCGTCTACCAGGATAGGCGTGGCTTCGAAGGCGGCCTTGCGGATCAGTTTGGTCGGCCTGTCATTCGCTCCGGTGCGATAGCTCCACGCCACCCTGAGCTTGCTCACAGTGGTTCGATTGATCTGCGACTCCGCCGAGAACCGCGTGCCGCCAGGATCGTTGCCGTAGGTCGGCCAATCCGTCTGTCCAGCCAATTGAAGGGCACTGCCAGCCCCCAGAATGACGGAGAAGGTCGAAACCGAAATGACTGAAACAACCCAGCCAAAGTTCCTCATGCCTGCAACAATAACAGCGTGACATGCGGGGTTAAAACAAGGGTGGGCTGGCAACTTGATAAAAGGGTCAGTTGGCGTCCAGAGGCGGAATCAGCACGGCTGTTGCGCCTCCCGTCGATGCTGCCTGGTCCTATTCCTGCGTGGCGTGAACAAAGCGATAACCGGCCCCATACACAGTGCAGAAGTGTATCGGGTTGGCAGGATTCTCCTCCAGCTTCTGGCGCAGCTTGAGAATCTGGTTGTCGACCGTGCGCGTGGAGGGATAGGCGTTATAACCCCACACTTCGTTCAATAGTTCGTCGCGGCTCAGCACGCGTTCGGGATTCTCCAGGAAGAAACGAAGCAGCTTGAATTCATGAGCCGTGAGCGTTATCGGCTTCCCGGCCCGCGTGGCCTTCATGCATGCAAAGTCAATCTGCACATCCCCGAACCCCGCGGCCGGGCGCGAGACCGCGCGCCGGGTGCGCCGGATGGCGGCCTGGACCCGGGCCAGTAGCTCGCGCGGACTGAATGGTTTTGTCACGTAATCGTCGGCGCCCAGCTCCAGCAACAACACCTTGTCGGCAACCTCCGAGATGGCGCTGAGAACGATCACTGGCACCTCCGGGCGCGACATCTTCATGGCTTTGCAGACTTCGCGGCCCGACATACCGGGCAGCATCAGATCCAACACCACGGCGTCGGGCGTCGATGCTTCAAAAAGTTCCAGTCCTTCTTTTCCGGTGCCTGCACTCTTTACTTCGTATCCCTCCGCGGTAAACAGCCTTACCAAGACCTTTACGATGCGGGGATCGTCTTCGGTAACCAGTATCATACCCATCATTCTGCTTCCGTAGCGGTATCCGGCTTTAGAGTGCCCGGTGTTCTTAATTGTGCACTTTCCGCAGACGGTTGGGGAGCCTCCTTCTAATCAAGTGACAATCCTGTGACAACTCAATGACATTTGCTGGAACTGGCGGGGAAAAGAAAGTGAAAAATAGCGGTTTCGATCCGGACCGCGGACTGCCAGGGATGGGGACCAGTCTGCGCTCGTCGCGGGACCGCTTTCGAAAATACAGGGGCGCGCCGCTTCTGCCGCCGCGCCCCCCCATCCGTTTATTGTTCGTTGCCTAACGTATTTTCAACAGGAGTAACCGACCCGAAGAGGCCATGCTGCTCTCCATCGCTTCCCGCGGTGAAGTAAAGCGTCGTGGCCGGACCGGATCCGCTGCCGCTGCCAAACGACAGCGCCCACAGGCCGGAAATCGAAATCGGGTGATTGGAAGCATCCTGCAGCAGCCCCTTGAAGCGCCCCGTCGCCGGGTCATATACCGCAATATTGCCTGACCCGAACTGCCCCACCAGCAGATCGTGGCTATAGATCCCGTAGTCGCCGGAAGCAAGCGCAAGCCCCCATGGTGCGTTAAGCCAATCGCCATGCTGCAGGCGGCGGATCAACCGGCCCGCGGGTGAAAACACGTCGACGTATCCCAACCCGGCTCCGTCTACTTCATCGTGCTTCTGCGCGTCCTGACGACCGTACGTGACATACAGGTCGCCGCCGATGTTCTGCACGTTGAATGGCGCAAATCCCCTCGGGAGCGACTCGTCTTCGAACGCATCGTCCGTCATCTCAACTTGATGAAATGACGAGTCATAGACCTGCACGCGTCCCCTCCGAAAGTCGGCAACGTAAAGGTAGCTCAAGCTGTCGCCGGACATATCGGAAACCGTGGCCAGCGTGGCTCCCTTGAACACGGACGTCCCGTGTGTATTCACCTTGATGACTGCGCTGGTGGCATTCACGCCTGGATTCCAGCCGGAGACGGTTCCATCTTCGGTCACGAACATAAACAGGGCGGGCTTGCCCGCGGCCAGGGCGAAGCCTGTCCCGCCATTGAAAACCGTGCCTGTCGGAGTTCCGGTGGGGCTGAGTTGCGGATCGCCGGTGGGAACCGTAACCACCAGGCTCTTGGCGGCTCCCGTCCCGTCATACAGGGTGGACAGCCCGGTGCCGTTATCAGAAACCCACCACGGGCTGCTCGAACTGCGAGTCAGTCCCCAGGGGTTGACGAGATTACTGTCAGTCAAAGGAGCGACGCCGGATTGGTCGGCAGTCAGATCGGTGACCAGGTAGTGTTGCGCGATGGCTGGCATGGCAAGCGTGACGGCCGCGGCCAAAGCCAGCGGCCCGCGAATTTGTACGGGTAAACCAAGTGGGGAGCGGAACATATTTCCTCCTGTCGAAGCCGGGCTTCGACAGGCATACGTTAAAGACTGATGTCGAAAGTTTTGTCACCGCGATGTCATCGCTTTGTGACATTTTGGGCAGTCTCACAATCAGCCAGTCTGAATGCACGGTCCGGCAGGTAGTTTGAATGCACGTTCGGCAAGAAAACAGGACTTGACGCATGTGGCCAAACTCGGCAAAAAAACCTCTCGCTCTGCACACAGGGTTGCGAAAGCTCTTTTGGGCGCAGTTGTTACTCATTCGACAACACGCATCACATCTGCCAATTCATATTTTAAATAAATCCGTGATCCTTCAATTGAAATAACCCGCGATCCTTCTGATATGTATTAGATTCGAGTGCCCATCGTTGAAGGAGAGGGTAGCGTGCCACAGGTGTTGATTCTCGCCGATGACCTATCGGGCGCTGCTGACTGCGGCTTGGCCTGCATGAGACCCGGCCTTGATGCCGAGGTTGTGCTCGGGCCGTCTATTTCTCCCTCACGCGCCAGCATTCTGGCCGTCGACGCCGACACCCGCGGATTGTCTCCCTCTGAAGCCGCCAACCGTATGTATGGTCTTGCCTCTTCATTTAAAGAGAGTTCCACAGTTCTTTTCAAAAAGATCGACTCCACCCTCCGCGGACATGTGGGAGTGGAGATTTTGGCGGTTCTTGCGGCTAGACGTGCGTTTGTCCCGAACGCCATTGCTGTGATGGCGCCCGCTTTTCCCGCCAATGGCCGCACTACTCCTGGAGGAGTCCTCTATCTCCACGGACGTCCGCTTCACGAAACCGAGATGTGGAAGTATGAAGAGATGCACGGAGAAGCCAACATCGCACAGATGCTTCAAGGCTCAGGCTTGCGCTGCTCGCACGTAGATCTCGCTTTCGTGCGGAAAGCATTGAGTACAGACCAACCGCAATGTCAGGACGTTGACGTGGTGGTGTGCGACGCTGCTACCGACGACGATATGTTAGCCATCGCCCGGCTTGCTGCGGCCTTTGGAGAACGAGCCATCTGGGTCGGCTCCGCAGGCTTGTCGCATTTCATTCCCGAGGCCGCACACCTGGTTCCGTATGCAGTCGCCCAGCAACCTCGTCCACTACGCCCCGCGAGGCCTTCCTTGTTTGTGATCGGCACTGCCGCAGCGCGCACTCGCGAGCAAGTCGCGTTGCTGTTATCGTCGTCGCAGATACACAGCGTCGTAGTTCCACCGGACATCCTTCTCCAAGGGGGTTCTGAATCGGCGGATTGGCAGAAGTCCGCAACCGACCTTTCATCGACTCTCGAAAACGGAAATGATGTCATTCTAATTTGTGACTCGGAACCAGTGATGCAATCGGCAGACCGCGGGCAAATCTCTTTCGCACTGGCTGAAATGACCGCAGCCTTGCGGAACAAAGTTGGCACATTGGTCGCTTCCGGTGGCGAAACCGCGCGCCAAGTCCTCGATCGGTGGAATGTCGGCAGCCTGCAGCTCTATGGTGAGTTGGAATTGGGCGTGCCTATTTCAAGCGCTTCGCTCGGTAACTCCCATACAATCGCCGTGATCACCAAGGCAGGCGACTTCGGTCAACCTGATACGCTGCTGCATTGTCTCCATTGGATCAAAGAGGGAGGAATCCGGGAATGAAGCGACCGATCATCGCCATGACAATGGGAGACGCTGCAGGCGTCGGGCCTGAAGTCATTGTGAAGAGCTTCGCGCACGAGCGGCTCTACGAATGGTGCCGCCCCGTAGTTGTCGGCGATGCTGTTCGTCTCCGGCAGGCAGGAGAGATTGTGCGCTCCACCCTCGCTGTTCGCAGCCTGGCCGCCGAACAACTGGAATCCGCCGCGTTTCAACCCGGCACCATCGATTGTCTCGATTTACATCTGATATCCCCCGATCTGCCTTGGGGAAAAATCTCCGCCGCCGCCGGCGATGCAGCCTACCAATATGTTGTCGAAGCCTGCAGACTCGCGATGGCTAGATCTATCGGTGCAATCTGTACCGCGCCCCTCAACAAAGAAGCTCTTCAATTGGCAGGGCACAAATTTCCGGGTCACACGGAATTGCTTGCTTCGCTTACAGGCACGCGTGAAGTCTCGATGATGCTCAGCTGTCCGAAGCTCAAGGTCACGCATGTCACCACCCACATCGGATTGCTTGATGCCATCCAACGCATCGAACCGGGCCTGGTCGAACGCACCATCGAACGGGCGCATTCGGTCCTGGTGAAAGCCGGCAACCGATCACCCCGCATCGGAGTTTGCGGCATCAATCCGCACGCGGGAGAGAACGGCCTCTTCGGATACGGTGAAGAGAAGACCAAAATCGCTCCGGCGATCGAAGCCTGCCGCGCAAAAGGCTGGCGCGTAGAAGGTCCTTTGCCGGCGGACACGCTTTTTTTTCTTGCTCAGAGGGGAGATTACGACATGGTGATCGCCATGTATCACGACCAGGGACACGGGCCAGTTAAAGTTCTCGGTCTTGAATCGGGTGTGAACATTACCATAGGTCTCCCGGTGGTTCGCACATCCGTCGATCATGGCACCGCTTTTGATATCGCAGGAACCGGTGTCGCCGATGAAAGAAGCCTGCTCGAAGCCATGCGCCAAGCTGCGGAACTGGCTGGATAAGGGGGGTGCTTATTCACGAACAAGGTGCAGTTGCTTAGGTGATTTGCAAAGGCAGCCGAGGTTTGCCGTTCGCAACGGAGACCCGACCATCTGAAAAATGTGACTGCAGCTCAAATCGCAGTCGACGGCCTGATTGCACAGAAGCCGCAGATCGTTCTAATCCCCGGCACCACCCGGCGGGAGAGCATCGAGGAGAAACATCGTAGCAACCAGTCCAAAACTTACGCCGGACAACATCCGCCAGATCGACAGCGCGACGAAGAAGGGAAAACATGCGGAAGGGCGATGCATGCAAATTTATCTTGTCCCGCTGATCGGACGTCTTCGTTTCAGGACGCTGAGGAGCATCCTTCTGAAAACAGGGAGATTAGGATTCAATACACCAAACGGAAACTTTCACAGCATTCGGGCATTTCCCGCTTTGATCTAGATGTCCATTCTGCTCGCGCATAAGTACCGACCCTCCTATCGAACGGCTCTGAACCCTGGGGAAGGTTTCAATCATCTGGCTATAATGGAACATAGCTTGCCATAGCGGGAATCTCGCGGGGCTAAACAAAAACAACCTGTCGTCCTCGATTCAAAGCATCCGGATTTTATCGGGCATGACAGAGTCCCAACATATAAGAGAGATATGACCAAAGCCCACCAACATCCGCTGGAGAAAATTATCGAGGACCGCATCGCCATTATCGATGGGGCGATGGGGACGACCATTCGTACCTATGGGATGAAGGAAGCCGACATCCGTGGCGAGCGCTTCAAGGATGCAACGAAAGACCTGCTGAACAACGGGGATCTATTTTCCCTTACGCAGCCGAAGATGATCTGCGATATCCATCGGCGGTTTTTGGAGTCTGGTGCGGACATTATCGAGACCAATACGTTTGGCGCGACCAGCATTACGCAGAGCGAGTTCTTTGTGGACGATCCTCGAGAACACGGCGGCCGAAAAGATCCGGAGTTCTACCAGAAGGTTATCGAGGATGCATCCCTGAATAACCTGGCGTGGGAGATCAACGAGCAGTCGGCCCGGCAATGTCGAGAGTGGGCGGATCGAGTGGGCACGGCGACCGGCCGTCAGCGATTCGTTGCAGGAGCAATCGGGCCACTGACCGTTTCGCTGTCGAATTCCCCCGATGCCGAAGATGCCGGTTTCCGGGTCGTCACTTTCGATCAGGTGCGAGAAGCCTACAAGCAACAGATACGAGCGCTCATCGCCGGCGGGTCGGATCTGCTCCTTGTCGAGACGATCTTTGATTCTCTGAACGCCAAGGCGGCGCTGGTGGCCATTCGAGAGGTCTTCGACGAGGACGGGCATACCGCAAACGGCAGGGAATTGCCTGTGATGATTTCAGCGGCCGTAGGCCGCGGCGGTGAAACATTGATTTCCGCCCAGACCACAGAGGCTTTCTGGAACGCGGTTCGCCACATCAAGCCGCTTTCCGTGGGACTCAACTGTTCGCTGGGTCCTGACCTGATGTATCCCTTCCTGAGCGAACTCTCCGAAAAGGCGGGCGTGGCGATCTCGTGTTATCCCAACGCGGGGCTTCCGAACCCGCTTTCGGAAACCGGCTTCGACCTCGGTCCCGCGGATATGGCTCGTTTCCTCGGCAATTTTGCCAAAGACGGTTTGATCAATATTGCGGGGGGCTGCTGCGGCAATACGCCCGAACACATCGCGGCCATTGCCAACGCTCTTGAGGGAAAGGCACCGCGCAGACTGGACCCGCACGAGGTGGCGGCATGAGCCCGGCAGGCACTCTGCCTGTAGAGACGAAGCCGCTCCGCTTATCGGGATCGCAGCCGTTCACCCAGCAACCGGGGGTGTACATCATGATCGGCGAGCGGACAAATGTGGCCGGTTCGCCGAAATTTGCCAAGCTGATCAAGGAAGGGAAGTACGAAGAAGCGGTCAGCGTGGCTCGCCAGCAGGTTGAAAACGGCGCCAACGTTATCGACATCTGCATGGACGAAGGCATGATCGATGGCGTCGCGGCCATGACGCGCTTTCTGCAGTTGTTGGGGAGCGAGCCGGAAGTCGCCAAAGTACCATTCATGGTCGACTCCTCCAAGTGGGAGGTCATCGAGGCCGGTCTGAAGTGCCTGCAGGGCAAGGGAATCGTGAACTCGATCTCGCTGAAGGAGGGCGAGGACAAGTTTCGAGAGAACGCCGCGAAGATCCTCAAATACGGTGCAGCCACCGTGGTTATGGCCTTCGATGAACGAGGACAGGCTGCTACTTACGACGAGAAGATCCGGATCTGCGAACGAGCGTACCGGCTCCTTGTCGACGAAGTCGGTTTTCCGCCCGAAGACATTATCTTCGACCCCAACATCCTCACGGTAGCCACCGGCATGGAGGAGCACAATAACTACGCATTGGACTTCATCAACGCAACGCGCTGGATCAAGTCCAATCTGCCCCATGCAAAAGTCAGCGGCGGCGTCTCTAATATATCGTTCAGCTTCCGTGGCAATAACAAGGTCCGCGAGGCCATGCACTCCGCGTTTCTCTACCACGCGATTGCGGCAGGCATGGACATGGGCATTGTGAACGCCGGGATGCTGGAGCTCTATGAAGAGATTGAGCCGGAGCTGAAAGTTCTCGTCGAAGATGTGCTACTGAACCGTCGTCCTGACGCGACCGAACGCCTGGTCGAGCACGGTGAAATGTTGAAGGCTGCCGGTTCAGGAGCAACCGTCAATGAGAAGAAAACGGAAGAGTGGCGCAGCGGCACCGTCGAGGAGCGTCTCTCCCATGCGCTGGTGAAGGGAATTGACACGCACATCGATATCGATACCGAAGAGGCGCGTGCAAAACTGGGCCGCCCCCTGTTGGTCATCGAAGGCCCTCTCATGGCCGGCATGAGTGTTGTGGGCGATCTGTTCGGAGCGGGCAAAATGTTTTTGCCCCAGGTGGTGAAATCGGCTCGGGTGATGAAGAAGGCCGTTGCCTACTTGTTTCCGTTTATGGAAGCAGAGAAGGCCGCCATGGAGGCCGCCGGCCTGGTCGTCAAGGCGCAGGGAAAGATTGTGCTCGCTACTGTCAAGGGAGACGTGCACGACATCGGCAAGAACATTGTCGGCGTCGTCCTGGCTTGCAATAACTACGAAGTGATCGATATGGGTGTGATGGTGCCTGCCGATAAAATTCTGGAGCGGGCGCGCACCGAAAAGGCGGACATGATCGGCCTGAGCGGCCTCATCACGCCCTCACTCGACGAGATGGTGCACGTGGCCAAGGAGATGGAGCGCCAGGGATTCAAGTTGCCGTTGCTGATCGGCGGCGCCACCACGAGCCGCGCGCATACAGCGGTAAAGATTGCCCCGCATTACAGCCAGCCGGTAGTCCATGTTCTGGATGCGAGCAGGGCCGTCTCCGTGACGACCAGCCTGCTGAGCGACGATGGCAAGGCAGACTTCGTGGCTCAGCTTCGCACGAGCTATGATGCGCTTCGTAAGGTTCACTCCGCGCCGCGCCAGGCGGTTCTCCCCATCGAGACTGCTCGCGCCAGGCGTACGCCAATCACTTGGCGCAATGAAGATTTGCCGACCCCATCATTCACGGGCGTGCGCGTGTTGAACAATTTTTCCCTGGCGATCCTGCGGGAATTCATCGACTGGTCGCCGTTCTTTCACACGTGGGGACTGAAAGGCATTTACCCGCGTATCCTCGAACATCAGGACCACGGCGCCCAGGCGCTTCAGATCTTCACCGAAGCCAATGCGCTGCTCGACACCATTGTTGATAAGAACCTGCTCGTTGCGCGCGGTGTGTACGGCCTGTTCCCCGCCAACGCCGTCGGAGATGATGTCGAGCTCTATACCGACCAATCCCGGGCGCAGGTGCTCCGGCGTTTCCACTTCCTGCGCCAGCAAGCCAATCGGGAAGGGAATGAACCGTGCAGATCGCTTGCAGACTTCATCGCGCCGCGAGAAACCGGGCTGCCCGATCACATCGGGGCCTTCGCCGTCACCAGCGGCATCGGCTTGAAGGAATTGTGCGATCGATTCCGCGACGACAATGACGATTACAACGCCATCATGGCCGAGGCCCTCGCCGATCGTTTGGCCGAAGCCTTTGCGGAATGCCTGCACAAACGTGTCAGAGATGAATGGGGTTACGGGTGTAAAGAGAACCTGAGTCCCGCAGAGTTGATTCAGGAGAAGTACCGTGGAATCCGGCCGGCCCCCGGTTACCCGGCGTGCCCTGATCACACCGAAAAGGGTCCACTCTGGCATCTGCTCGACGTGCAGGCGAACACTGGAATGAAGATCACGGAATCGTTTGCGATGTGGCCTGGATCGAGCGTCAGCGGGCTCCACTTTGCGCACCCTGAATCGCGCTATTTCTCGCTCGGAAAAATCGACCGCGACCAGGTGGTTGACTACCACGAGCGCAAAGGAATGAGCGTGGCGGAAGTGGAGCGCTGGCTTGGACCTAACCTCAATTACGACCCCGCGCAATAATCTCAACGTCGTTCGGATCTTCGGTTATTCATACTTAGGCGAGTTTGTTTTCTGACTTCGAGTAAGTCAAATAGCACGCCCAACTTGGGTGATTCGCAATTCCCCCCATCTTAAGATGGATATTTCCCTACAACTTTTTGCTTGACAACAGCGCATCCTGGGCGTTTTATGGGCGTGCCGTTTATATCGCACTTCCCTGTCCTGATGAACACCAGTCGTTCTCTGAAGGAGATCCTTGTGATGACTCGGAGATATGTGTGGCTTGTTGTCCTCCTGGGTTCGCTTGTCCTGGGCGCATTTCAGACTTACGGTCAAGGCATTTTCGCTACCCTCACCGGGGTGGTCGCCGATCCTTCCGGAGGCGTGGTTCCGAACGCGAAGATCACGCTGAAGGATTCCACGTCCGGGTCTACTCGAGATACAGTGACCAATGGCGACGGTTATTACACCTTCGCTTCGGTGCCCGTCGGGAATTACGAGTTGACGGTGCAGTACCATGGCTTCCGCCAGTACAAAGCCAGTGACATTAGTTTGGGCGGCGGCGAGAGTCGGAACGTCAACGTGCAACTGCAGGTTGGTTCCGCAGACGAGACAGTTCAGGTTAGTGCCGAGAATCTGGGCCTTGCCGTCACCGATTCGGGAGAGAAGTCCTTCGCGCTCGCTACTGAGGAACTTGAGAACTTCACGCAGGTTGGCAGCAACGCCGCTGAATATATCAAGATTGTTCCGGGCTTCGGCATCGCCAATGGCACTCAGAACAAATCCAACTACAACGGGCAGACTATCGGTATCAATGCCAACGGCGATTCCGGAAGTCAAAGCCCGTTGAATGCCGCGTACTCCTACAACGGATTGCCGACTAACTCTCTCGACATCACGGCGGACGGCGCGCATGTTTCCGATCCCGGCTGCAATTGCGATACGCCAGTTAATCCGAACTCCGACTTCATTCAGGAATTCAAAGTCCTGACCTCGAATTTCAATGCCGAAGAACAGAAGGGCCCGATCGTGATCACCTCGGTGACGAAGGCGGGCGGCTCAGAGTTCCACGGCAACGCATACTTCTCCGCGCGCAACCACACGCTGAACGCCAATGACTGGCTGAATAATGCCAGCGGTGTGAAACAGCCGGCAAATGCGTATTACTACCCAGGCGGCACAATCGGCGGTCCTGTCATCCTGCCAGGTACCCGGTTCAATAAGAAGCGCAATAAGCTGTTTTTCTGGACCGGGTTCGAGTATTACTACCAGACTCTGGACACTGGCTTATTGCGCGCTACGGTGCCTACCGCAAGCGAACTCGCCGGTGATTTCTCACCTTCCTCGATTGCAGGCGAGGGCGCTGTTACTGCATCCGGCAAAGCGCCGGGACAACTCAATTCGAGCGCAACGACAGCCTTTGGCGGCACTACGATTCCCATGTGCAGTGGTACGCCGAACGGAAAGTGTATCGATCCCAACATGCTGGCTTTGGCCAAACTCTACCCCGCTGCCAATGCCGATCCGAATTCCACCAGCGGATATAACTATGTCCAGGCCGAGATATTCAACCAGAACAATCGCCAGTGGGCGATTCGTGGCGATTGGAGCATCAGCGACAACACCAAAGTGTTTGTCCGCTATAACTACCAACGCGAAATTCAGCAATTTCCGGTGGGCCTCTGGTGGCGCAATACCGATCAGGTGCCCTATCCAACTCCCATCGAAGGGAGGAATTCATCCGACTCAATTTCCGGTACGCTCACGCACGTCTTCAACCAGAGCATGACCAACGAAACCATCGTCGCATACACCTTTGTCGGGTTCCCGAACGTGCTCGCCGATCCTTCCAAGGTGGATAGAACGAAAGTGGGATATGGCTACCAAGGGCTCTTCAAAAATGGTGTGGCGCAGATCCCTTCCTTTGGACAATACGGCCCCAGCGAAGCGGCGTTTGTTTTCAATCCCGGCGGTTTTGAGGCCGGTGGGGCTTCACAGGGCCTGTACGCCGATAAGTGGATGCCAAGCGTAAGTGATGCGCTCACCAAGGTAGTCGGACCTCACACTTTCAAGGCGGGCGGATTCTACGAGTGGATTCGGAACTCCCAACCGGCCAATAACGATACCAACGGTCTTCTGCAAGTCTCCGCAACTAGTACCTTCAGTTACGGAAATGAGTACGCTGACTTACTGACTGGTAACTTGTCCAACTACACCGAGACTAACAAGAACCGGATCAATGACATTCATTACACCACGTGGGAGTTCTTCGGACAGGACTCCTGGAAGGTAACCCACAAACTTACTCTCGATATTGGCATGCGCTTCAGCCACTTTTCGCCCTGGATCGATGGCGAAGGGTTCGGCTACTCCATCTTCGATGTGTCACAATTCAATCCGGGTTGCGCATCTTCACCGACGTTCTGCGGCTTTGAATGGCATGCGAAGGATAAGAGCGTGCCCGTGGGAGGATTCCCCGCCCGCGCATTGTTCTATCAACCGCGACTCGGTGCTGCGTACGACGTTCACGGCACCGGGAGAACAGTTCTACGCGGAGGCTGGGGCCGCTTCTACTATCACTCGGGACAATTCACAAACGGACTCGATGCGTCCGCGGGCGTATCAACAGCCAATTTGTCGCCCAGCAACTGGGTGGGGGCTTCAGGATGCCCAACCAATCCATCCACGGGAGCTCCGTTGTTTACGGCTTATCTTTCCTGCCTGAATCTTTCTGCGACTCCCGCTTCGCCTGCCGCGGTCGATTCGAAGGATAACAATCAGCCATACACCGATAGCTGGAGCGCCACAGTCGATCAAGCAACACCATGGCAAGGTTTGATGGAACTGGCCTACGTCGGCAATCGCAGCAGAGAATTGCAGAACACTACTGGTGGCGCCGGCGGCAACATTAACCTGGTGCCTCTTGGTTCGATGCTGACCGCGACAAATCCAGGCAGCGCGAATGCCAACCTGTATCGCCCTTTGCAGGGTTACGGCGACCTGAACCTGGCCACCAATAATCTCTACAGCAACTACAATGCCATGCAGGTTAGCTGGGCCCGTCACGGGGGCCATTACACCATTCAAGCTAACTACACCTGGCAGAAGGCGCTGGGCATTGTGCTGCCCACCATCAATCCCTACAGACTTTCCAGCGACTACGGGCTCCTTCCCACCGATCGCCGGAATCTTTTCAATGCCGCCTATTCGATTGATCTGGGATCCCGCGTCCACGTGAACTCTTTCGTCAACGGTGCCTTGAACGGATGGCAATTCTCGGGTATCACCCAAATGGAAAGCGGCGCGAATCTGACCAACGAAAGCACAAATCCAGGTGCCCCCAGCAACACAAACTACAACATGGCCTTCAGTTGTGTGGCAACGGCGGCGGAGACTGCCGCCGGTATAACGTGCCCGCAGTCTGCGGCCATCATTCCAGGCTCCATCAGCGCTGCAAACCCCACCGGTATTCCCATCAATAACCAGTCGATTCTGGGAACCAATGCTCAACAACTGAATCCGCTCGTAACGTGCAATCCAAGTGCCCATAAAGGAGCTCATCAATTCATCAACGGCAGTTGCTTTGCGGCCCCCACTGTACCGGGCCAGAGCGGTCCTTCCTTGTTGCCCGTCTCCTACGGCCCCGCATACTTCGATTCGGATCTTGCTCTTTTCAAGAACTTCGACATTTCGGAACACAGAAAGCTTCAGTTCCGCATGCAGGCTTACAACTTCCTCAACCACCCGCTCTACTCATTCCCGAGCGGAAGCAATCTGACTCTGCAATTTGTCCAAGACCCGTCGACGTTCCAAATCACGCAGGCGAATCAGAACTTCGGCATCACCAACCAGAAGCAGGGTGCACGTACCCTGGAGTTTGCCGCGAAGTTCTATTTCTAGTTTGACGAGACAATTAAATACGCAAACGACGGGACCTGTGTCCCGTCGTTTGTGTATTTAGGATTAAACTCACCCTATGTTGAAGTCACTTTTTGTTCTTGCAGTGAGCGTTGCGGCGGCAGGGTATGCGCAGTCTCCGCAGGAACTGTTACAGGACGCCATTCAAAAGCAGCGTTCGGGTGATCTAGAAGGGGCCGCCACGGAATACAGGCAGTTGCTTAAGGAGCACCCCGAGGCAACTCCCATCCACTCGAACCTCGGTGCTGCTCTTGCAGGCTTAGGGCGATTTGAAGAGGCAATCTCTGAGTACAAGATTGCCCTCAAGCAATCCCCCGGTCTCGTCGAAGCTCGCCTCAACCTGGCTCTCTGTTATTACAAGATGGGCAGGATTGACGACGCGACAAAGGAACTTGAACGAGTACACTCGGCAAGCCCCGAGAATCGCCAAGCTGGATTGCTCCTGGGGGATTGCTACATGCGCCTGGGGCGCGAGAAAGACGTGATTGAAATCCTCGAACCTGAAAAGCAAAAATACCCGGATGACCTCGCCATCGCCTATTTGCTTGGAACGGCATTGATTCGCGAGAAGCGAGTCGAGGAGGGGCAGGTGTTGGTCGATCGTATCCTGCGCAACGGGGACTCCGCGGAAGCTCACCTCATGCTGGGTACTGCCAAGATGGGTGCACAGGACTTCGCGGGCGCGCGCGACGAATTCGCCAAGGGCATCGCACTCAACCCGGATCTTCCCGAAGTTCATGTCCTTTATGCCAAGGCCTTGATGCTTACCGGCGATTCCGACCTCTCCGAGAAGGAGTTCAAAGCCGAGTTGCGTCTGGATCCATATAACTTTGACGCCAACCTTCAATTAGGCGCCATGGCGAAACAGGATCAGAATTACGAAGAGGCTAAAAAGTACTTCAGGCGCGCGGCAGAGACGCGGCCTGGCGATCCTGGCGTCCGCTACCAGTTAGCTCTCCTTGCGGTCGATGAGGGTTCTTTGGAGCCGGCCCGTGAGGCGCTGGAGGGCCTGGTCAAAGAGTCCCCGCAATTTCTCGAAGCACACGTAACCCTGGCGCTCGTTTACTACCGCCTAAAGCGGCCGGAAGACAGCCGGCGCGAGCGCGAAATCGTGCAGAAATTGACCGCGGAAGCTCAGGCCAAGCAACCCGGTGTCAAGCAATCTGACAATAAGCTCCAGTGATAAAACGGCTGCATTCCTTCTAATGAGCCTTTATGCTGAAATCGTGATGACCCGGCCAGGGCGGCTTCTATGGGGCGGATTGCTTTTGCTCTTCATGATTTCTGTTCTCACCTGGGGGCAAGCCGGCCCTCGGCAGGTTAATCCCTGCGCCCGCTGCCACGCAGAGGGATCGTCGCAGCCCGCCACGAACATGGCACACGCTCTTGAGTCGGTCGAGACGGCTTCGGTGCTTATCGACAATCCGCTTCTCACCGCGACCTACGGCCGGTTCTCCTATCGTATAGAACGTCAAGGCGACCAAAGCATCTATTCCGTCTCGGACGGCGTAACTACCGAGACGATGCCCATTCGCTGGGCAATGGGCGCCAGCTCAGCGATGGGCCAGACTTACATATTGGAGAAGAATGGCGAGTTATACGAAAGCCGCATGAGCTGGTTCAAGGAACTTAAGGGCATCGGGCCCACGCTGGGCGGATCCAATTCGCTCCCCACCAGCCTGCATGATGCAGCAGGACGTCTCATGAGCCGTGATGACAAGCTTCGTTGCTTTGGATGTCACGCCACCAATGCGGCTATTCGTAAAGAACTCACGCTCGAACGGATGACTCCGGGAGTGCAATGCGGACATTGCCACGAGGCAATCGAAGAGCATCTCACGGCGATGGCGCGCGGTAGTGGCAAGCCTGCTGTGCCGGTGGCCCTGTCGAAGCTGCAAGGGCTCTCCGCCGAGCAGGCGTCCAACTTCTGCGGACGGTGTCATCGCACATGGGCGGAGATTGCCCTGCAGGGAAACCCCGGAATTGGCAACATCCGATTCCAGCCCTATCGTCTCACCGGCAGCAAATGTTATGACCCGGATGACGCGCGCATCAGTTGCGTGGCCTGCCACAACCCGCACCGCGAAGCGAGCGAGCAGCCAGTGAATTACGATGCAAAATGTCAGGCTTGTCATGGAGGTGGAAAGGTTGCGGCGCGGGCGTGTCCGGTTTCAAGAACCAAGTGTGTCACCTGTCATATGCCGAGGATCGAATTGCCAGGCGGTCACTATAAGTTCTCCGATCATCGCATTCGTATTGTTAAGCCGGGCGAGCCATACCCTGGCTAGACCCGGTTTGCCGTGACATTCCCCTGTTTGCGTCTCGAACATTTTGTTACCCACGTCCCCGGTGCTCTCCTCTCACGCAGGAAACTCGCCCCCCCCCCGTTTACTGTGAAGCCGCAGGACTGTGAAAGCTTGATCGCGAAGTGTCAAGGGTGCATAGTGCGAGAATGGCAGAATTCGATTGCATCCAGTCGCGGTGAGACGGTATACCGAGGAAGGCGCCATTGGCGATGCTCATGTTTGGAGGAAATTGCGGATGACGCTTTCCAGGCGCAGTTTTCTGCGACTCGGAGCAGGTGCAGGCGCCACCAATCTTCTGCGCCTTCCCGTGAGCTCCCAGAGCGACGCCAAAGAACCATTGTTCACCGAAGTGCCGCCTTCCAAATCAGGTATTGGATGGGTCCACGAAAACGCAATGTCCGACAGCCGCTTCCTTCCTGAAGCGCTTGGTCCGGGTTGTGCTTTTCTTGATTACGATAACGATGGATGGATGGACATCTTCCTGGTGAACAGCGGCCCCAGCGACTTCTGGAAGCCATCGAAGCCTGTGCGCAACGCGCTCTACAAAAACAATCGCGACGGTACTTTCTCAGACGTTACTGAGAAGGCGGGTGTTTCCGGGACTCAATTCGGAATGGGAGTCGCGGTTGGGGACTACGACAATGACGGCTGGCCTGACATCTTTGTCACCGCCTACGGCAAATGCACCCTCTACAAAAACAATCACAACGGAACTTTTTCCGATGTTACCGATCATGCCGGTATTGCCACGCCAGGCTGGACAACGAGCGCGGTGTGGTTTGACTACGACAATGACGGAAAGCTGGATTTGTTCGTCTGCAGTTTTGTAGACTACTCCGGCGTGCGCAAGCTGGAGTGCGGCAATAATGCGCTGGGCAGAAACTACTACTGTGTCCCTCGCGTGTTCAAGCCCACCGCCAGCTTTCTCTATCACAACAACGGTGATGGTACCTTTATCGAAGTAAGCAAGGGAACTGCGATTGCGAAGGCGTTGGGCAAAGGGCTTGGAGTTGTAGCCTCCGATATCAACAACGACGGTCGCATGGATCTCTTCGTGGCCAATGATACAGTGCAGAATTTTTTGTTCGTTAATCGCGGTCCCGGTCCGAGCGGGCACTGGAGTTGGGATGAGGTCGCTCTGCAGTCAGGCATCGGCTTTAGTGAGAATGGCCGCACGCGCTCCGGCATGGGTGTGGATGCTGCCGACATCGACGGAGATGGTTGGCAGGACTTGTTCGTTTCAAATGTCGATCACGAAATGTACTCCATTTACATCAATAACAAGGACGAGTCGTTTCACGACGCTTCGGAAAAACAGGGATTGGCTCGCGATACCAAGTTAATGAGCGGCTGGGGCTTGAAGTATTTCGATTACGACAATGACGGCATAATTGATCTTCTTCTCGCGAATGGGCATCCCGATGACATGATTGATGCGTACTCCATGCAAGTGAAGTACAAAGAGCCGCTTCTGCTCTACCATCAAAGTCAGGATGGCAAGCTGCACAATGTCAGCGAATGGGCCGGTCCGGCGTTCCGAAAGCAATTCGCAGCACGCGGTTTGGCAGTTGGAGACTTCGACAATGACGGTGCCCTGGATGTAATCATTGGCGTCAATGGCGGCCCTCCCGTCCTGCTCAGGAACAACGCAGCTAAGGGTAACAATTGGTTGGGTATCAGGCTTGAGGGAGTAACTTGTAACCGCGACGCCATTGGTGCTCGCATCGTATGGAAGGCTGGGGGCAAGACGAGAATGCGATTGAAGAATAACGGCGGCAGTTACCTCTCATCGCACGATCTACGCGAAGTTTTGGGGATCGGCCTGGCTACACGTTTAGACGAGTTAGAGATACATTGGCCCGCCCCAAGCACGCACATTGAAAAGCTCAATGCCATTGAATCGAACCGGTACATACGTATTGTTGAAGGGAAGGGAATCGTTTCCCCGTAATGCGCAAACAAGCGCTTAGGCATTGCATATTCTAAATGCCGACCTAATATGTCAAAACCTAAGGGTGAACCGGTTGTCTCTCCGTCTAGGGCCTGTGCATGAAGAATTGTTCCACAGGCTTCTGCATTGACATTCCCATGATTCAGGATTGCACGACGAGCAGCCGCTATAAGCTCCGCCAGCTCATCTCGACTCACGAAGTTCGCATGAGCTCCACTGTGGACAACGGCCGTCAACCTATGGAACTTATTCGAAATAGCTCCCAGGTAAATCCAAAAGAGAATCCGCTGTTGTTTGAAGACTAAATGACTAAGCAGCATGAGTATGACTTTGTTGATACTGTCGATGCACCGGTGCTCAAAATGTAAAGGACAGCCAGAAGATCGTTCTGGCGAAAAAGCACGATGTCCCGATGGAATGGGATGGTTATAGCCTCAGATCTTGAGGCGTAAATCAAGCTCGAACTTGTATCGGTATTTCTTAATTGATTGATTTAGATAGTTATCCTGTGACGCGCATCGGAGCCATATCTCGCGCTGGCTTTTCTTGTTGGCAAATAGCAGATCAACCTCGGGCTTGATGCATTCGTAGCGGATGTAACAAGATGATTCGCACGCCGGAATGCTATGGCTTTGGGCGCTATCTTGTCAGGATTTCGAGTATGGATATGGCCGATCGAAAGACGATAAGAGTGGCTGACCTCCTGGTCTTTGCGGACATGAATGCATGTCGCGCCATCGATACCATCAAGACCGGAATTATCGTTAATCACCGGTCTGTGTTCGCGCTCACTTGACGACTCTTCCCGGTCATGCTAGGTTCTCTTTCACCAAATCTGTATGCCCGATATGCGGTCTGAAATTTGACGCCGACAGGTGAGACACCCATGGTGAGTGCCACCTGTTGAGTCGAGAAGACCGATTCTGGAGTGACACGCCGAGTGTTCTTCGGAATTGCTGCGTGCGTCGCGGCAATCGTGGCATGCACCCTCACGCGATTTTCTTCGCTACCGGGCCTCGCGACACGTTGCAGTACTTAACCAACTCAGGTTTCTGTGTTTGCCGTTATTTGCCTTGGAGAAAAGAATGATCCGCCATAAGTCACTTAGCCACAGTGGAATCGTTGCGTCCTTTGCCTTGACTTTCCTGTTTACCTTTGCATCGCTTGTAAGTGGACTGTACGCACAATCGACTGCAGGAGTGATGAACGGCGCTGTCCTTAGCCCCAGCGCTCCCCCTGCATTCGTGGTCGCTCCTTCAATTCCTCTTGGATACACGCCAACCGGCGTCGCAACGGGTCACCTGACATCGAGCGGCAGGCTGGATGTCGTGACGGCGGATTACACCTCGGGAAACATCACTGTTTTTGTCGGAATGGGACACGGAAGTTTCGCTCCCGGCGTGACCTATGCGACCGGTCCGCATCCCGGCGACGTGAAGATTGTCGACATCGATGGCGACGGGAATGCCGATGTCGTAGTTACGAGTGAATCCGAAGCTACCATAAGTGTATTTCCCGGCAACGGAGACGGAACGCTGGCTGCGCGCAAAATCATTGCGATAGGGTTTAGTCCGGCGTTTCTCGCCATGGGAGACTTCAGCTGAAATGGAAAACTCGACCTGGCTGTGGCTGGACGCGTGGGAACGACACTGTCCATTCTGCAGAACGATGGAACGGGCACTTTCAAGAAGCCAGTCAACTACTCTCTGTCGGGTATACCGTCCGGGCTTGTGGCCGGTGACTTCAATCATGATGGGCATCTTGATTTGGCCATAGCAAATGGCGCCGGAGCAGTAAGCATTCTTCTGGGGTCCGGCAATATCCAATTCGTGGCCCAAGCGGACATACGTGTGGGCGAGGGCTCGCTCTCGTCGATTGCGGTCGGAGATTTCAATGGCGACGGCAACCAGGATCTGGTAGTGGCTTCTGCAACTCAGAACGAGGTCGCGGTACTGCTCGGCCAGGGCAATGGAACGTTCGCACCTGCCTCTCTTTACGTGGTCGGCAATTCGCCGTTGGGCGTGGTGGCAGGGAATTTCTATGGAAGCGGCCATATTGATCTGGCAACAATCGATGTTTTGTCTAGAACACTGAGTGTGCCCGCCGGAAACGGGGATGGCACATTCGTAGCCGGCCGTGCTTACCTGGCCGGGATCGAACCCGTTGCCGTTGCCTCTGGCGATCTCGATGGAGATGGCAAGCCCGACTTGGTGGTCGCGAGTTATTGCGGTTCCGACCCGCCATGCGGCGGAAGTGGGAGTGTCGCCATCCTGCTGTCCGATGCGAACGGTGTCTATAGCCTTTCGTCGACATATGCCATGGGCGCCGGTTCGGTGTCGGTTGTGCTGCTCGATGTGAACGGGGACAAGAAGTTGGATTTGGTTGCCCTGAACCGGGTCGACAAGACCATGTCGATTCGCCTTGGCTCCGGGAACGGCACCTTTGGAAAGCTGAACACGACTCCGCTCTCTGCAGCCCCCATCGCTGTGGCTACCGGCGATTTCAATCAGGACGGCAATGTCGATCTCGCCGTTCTTGGCGACTGTGGCAGCAACAAGTGCACGCAACCCGGCGGAGTAACAATACTCCTCGGATCGGGGGATGGAAACTTCCAGGTTGCCTCAACCTATGCCGTCGGCTATTCTCCTGCCGCTCTGGCCGTGGGACTCATCCGCGGCGGTAAGATCCCGGACGTCGTAGTGGCGAACCGCTGCGGTCAGGATGCGTCCTGCCAGAGCGGCGGTGCCGCCTCTGTCCTCTTGGGGGACGGCACCGGCGCGTTCAAGCCCGGGACTGACATTCCCCTAGGCAACAGTCCATCCTCTATCGGTCTTGCCAACCTGAGAGCGAAGAGTCTTCTCGATCTGGTTGTCTCGCGAAGCGCCGACAACACCGTGGCGGTTCTGCCCGGCAACGGCGACGCAACCTTCGGTACCGCGGTTCCCTACAAGGTCGGGACTGGGCCGGGAGCCTTGGTCATCGCCGATTTCAACGGCGACGGCGTCCCCGACGTGGCGGTTGCCAATACGGGAGACTCGACGGTGAGCGTGCTGTTCGGAAGATCCGATGGCACGCTGCAGAAACCCTTTGCGGTTCCTGTGAGCAGCAATGCGACGGGGATCGCGGCCATTGCCGGCGCAAAGTCTTCTTCGCCCGCCAGCCTGGCGACCACCAACGGGAGCACGGGTTCTGCGTTTGCATCTTCGAACGTCACCGTTGTTACGAATCTGAACGCCCGGCCGGCATTGGCGAGCGGGCCAACGCCCACCATTTCCCTCACTTTGACTGCCGGCAGCTCAAGTCCATCCAATGTAAACCAGGGCGTGTCGTTTACAGCAACCGTTCGCGGCGATGGAGTCAACCCCCCTCCCACCGGTGGGGTGGTCGTTTTCTCCAGCGACGCAATCGCGATCTCTGACTGCAGTGGCGCTACCGGAATTGCAGTGTTGCAGGGTTCGGGTCCGACTCAACCTTCGACCGCGGTTTGCCCAACCTCCGTGCTGACCGCAAATCCCGCAGGCCACGCCATCACTGCTCAATATCTGGGGGCAGGCGATACATTCTACGCTGACAGCGCACCCAGCACCGCGGTGACTCAGGTGGTGAACTCGCTCGCTCCGACGGTTTTGATTCAGACAACTGGGGCGAACCCCAGCCCCGTCAACACCACAGTGACGTTTCAGGCCGGCCTGACCGGTGTGTCCCTCACGCCGACAATACCGTCCGGAACCATGACCTTTGACGTCGGTGGCACCACCGTCGATGCTTGCACTCAGAAAATTAGTGGCGGAGACGTGGCGACGTGCCCGATTTCCAACTTGGCGGTGGGCAACAATAACGTTCATGCGATCTATACTGGCGATACGAATTTTGTCGCCGCGGCTCCCGGCGCGACCAGCTTCACCATGACGAAGGCGTCTCCGGCGCTGGTGCTGACATCGTCGCAGGCCACTCCCAGCGTGAATACGCTCCTCACGCTGACGGCTACGCTGACAGGCACATTCACTCCCATCGCCCCTACCGGGACAATCGCGTTCTCGGATGGGGTCGGCCCAATCCCCGTCTGCGGGGCGCAGCCGATGACCCTGGCTGGCTCCAGTTACGTCGCAACCTGCACACTTTCCAATGCGGCTGTCGGGCCCCACTCCTACACCGCAGCCTATGCCGGTGACGGCAACTTCAATGGAGCTACTGGAGACCCCCAGGCCGTTACCATCGGGCAGGCGACAACGACCACCGCGGTATCAGCGGTGCCCGCTGGCACTTCGGCGTTGAACGCTAGCGTGACCTTCACCGCTGCGATCAGCGGGACATTCACCCCCACCGCCCCCACCGGCACGGTGAATTTCGCCGTCGGCACCGGAGGGCCTTCGATCAGCGGGTGCGGCTCGCAGTCGATTTTCGCTTCGGGCCTCAATTATGTGGCCACCTGCACCACCGATGCGCTGGCGGCGGGCACTAACACCTCCATTACCGCAGCCTACTCCGGCGACACGAACTTTGCTGGCTCCACGGGCTCCATTCCGCACACCGTCACAGCTCTGACGCCTGTTATCACACTGACCGACAGCCCCGCCGGCACCAGTGCCGTCAATCAGTCCGTATCGTTCACCGCCACTCTTACCCCGCTGGCTGGCGATAGCCTGACACCGAACGTTCCGGTTGGCACGGTGGCGTTCTCTGCCAATGCGACGGGGATCGCCAACTGTGCTTCCCAGTCCGTGTCCGCGACGGCTCCTTTCACGGCAACGTGCACGACGTCAAACCTGAATGCCGCCAACAACATCCCGATCGTGGCGGTCTTTACCACCGGGAATACCAATTACAACAACGCTACTTCCGCTTCGTTACCGCACAGCATCACGCCGCTTTCGGGCGCGCTGACCCTAACCGGCCCAACCAGCACAACCGTTGGAACCTCGGTTTCCTACACCGCGACAGTCACGTCCAGCTCGGTGTCTCCGGTCGCGCCCACGGGTAACGTTGCCTTCGAGCTCAACGGTAGTCCCATTGCCGCCTGCACCGCGTTAAAGGTGAATGCAAGCCATCAGGCGGTCTGCCCGACAAATGCCTTGGTAGCTCCCACCGATTCAATTGCTGTGACTTACAGTGGGGACACGAACTTTACCCCGGTTTCGTCCCCGACGCCAGCCCTTGTAAGCGTCGCTAAGGCATCTCCGATAGTCACGCTGAGCGGAAACCCCAACCCCGCAGAGGTTAATGAGACCGTCACATTCATCGCGACGGTTCCGTCGCCCGCAGGCGGATCGCCGACCATCTATCCGACCGGCGCGGTGACATTCACCCAGGCCGGGACAACCCTGTGCGGTCCGGTCACGCTCACTGGCACTTATCCGATGACCGCCTCCTGCCAGCACGCATTTTCAAGCGTTGTGGCCGGCGCGACAATCACGGCGACCTATAGCGGCGACACCAACTTTTCCACCTCCCAAGGCAATCTCCCGGAAACTGTCGTTGCTGCGACCACGACTATCACCGTGAGCTCTCCCGGCAGTTCTACAATCAATCAGTCAGTTAACTTCACGGCTGTCATCACCCCGGCCTACACCTTCACCGGGACCACGGCAATTCCCCAGGGCACAGTTACATTTGCGAACACCACCGGTACCCCGGCCACCTTGTGCGGCCCGGTCCCCGTAAACTCCGATGGAACCGTTCCTGTATGCAGCGCTTCGTTCTCTGCGGTTGGGTCCTACGGCATCACTGCCACATTCACCCCGACCGGGGGGAACTTTACGGGTAGCGTCTCAGCAACCTTTACCCAGAGTGTGGTTGCAGGGACCGAGGGGCTCAACCTGAGTTCATCCCTCAATCCATCCACGGTGAACCAGCAGGTCACGCTCACCGCTTCCTTCAATCCGGCGATCAGCGGAACTCAGCCCACCGGTACGGTCACCTTCACTGACACCTTTACAAATAAGGCGCTCTGCTCCGCCATTCCGGTGAATACCACAACTCCTTCCGCTGGAGACCCAACCCCGTGCGTAGTTCCCATGGGCATAGTGGGTGCCCACACGGTCGAGGCCGCATACAGCGGAGATTCAAACTTCAAACCAGTTAGTTCCACCCTTCTAACACAAACCGTGAACCAAACCCCCACCACGACAGCGTTAAACTCTTCGTCATCGTCTTCATCGGTGAATCAAAACGTTACCTTCACCGCTACCATCAATCCCGGCGTCAGTGACATAACCGTTCCGACTGGCACAGTGACGTTCAATTCCACGCTGAACAATCAGACCGTCGTCCTATGCTTGGCTCAGTCTGTCAGCACGACGCTCGGAGTGACGACGGCAAGTTGCACGGCTCCGTTGTTTGTAGCCGGTCCGTATTCCATTGCCGCCACTTACAGCGGGGATCAGAATTTCGTTCAGAGCTCAGCCAGCATGGCGCAAACCGTTACTGCCACCAGCACTACGGTGACTGCAAGCGGTCCCGCGATCAACCCATTCGTGAATCAGTCGGTTACATTTACTGCAAGTGTTGTACCTTCGTTTACCAGTTCAAACACAACGCCCACAGGAACAATGACGTTTACCGATAGCGTCGCTGGTACGCAATTGTGTGCGGCGACTCAGGTCACTGTTTCCGGTTCCGGAGCAACTGCTTCCTGCGCCGTAGTTTTCCTGGTTGCTGGCCAGCACACCATCACCGCAACATACAGCGGCGATCCCAACTTTGTCGCCGGAACTCCTGCAACTGTAAATACGACAGTCGATGGAACGGTAACGACAACAATTCTTGTTTCTTCTGGGGCATCTCCCGTTAATCAGCCGGTCACATTCACTACAACCACCACGGCCAAATTTCCGGGGAAGACAATCCCTCAAGGAACCGTGTCGCTCGCAACCAATGCCAACCCCGCCCCAACCGGAACCTGCACGAGTGCTCTCACTGTGGCAAATGATGGAACCGTGCCATCCTGCACGTTTACATTCAGCGCCGCCGGAGCATTTAACGTTACGGCAACATTCACTCCCAGCAATTCGAATTTTGTCACAAGTGCCTCAACTACGATTTCTCAAACTGTGGGCGCCGCTTCTACCGCGATCAGCCTGCTTTCGCCGCAACCCGTATCATCCGTGGATCAGCCCGTTACTTTTACGGCCTCATTTAGTCCCGCAATTATCGGGACTCAACCACAGGGAAATATGACGTATGCCGACGGCACCAACACACTGTGCACTGTACCCGTCGCAGCTGGAGTTATTCAGAACTGCGTCACCTCCTTTGCGACAGCAGGTCCCCACTCGATCAGCGGTTCGTTTACAAGCTCAGATAAGAACTTCAACACAGCTCCATCGAATAGCCTTATCCAGACTGTGAGTCCGGCTGCGAGCACAACGATCGTTAGTTCCTCGTTGCCTTCTTCGTCGGTGAACCAGCCAGTGACCTTTACCGCGACGGTGACTCCCGCGTACCCGGGCGCTCAGACCTCCATTGGTACAGTCACTTTTAATTCCACTCCTACGGGCGGTCAGACTTCTGTCCTCTGTCAGTCGGTCGCTGTGTCAAACGTCAATACCGCTGGCGTTGTGACCTTCCGCGCCACTTGCTCCTCTCAGTCTCCTGCGGCTGGTACCTACACAATTGCAGCTGCGTTTAGTGGCGATGCAAACTTTGCTGCGGGCGGTCCTGCTTCAATGACGCAAACGGTTACCGCTCCAAATTCGGTGATGGCGATAACGGGTTCTCCAGCCACATCCAGCGTCAATCAGCCGGTGACTGTCACTGTCGTCCTTACACCTTCGTCGCTGGGGTCAAC
This sequence comes from Occallatibacter sp., assembly GCA_036488735.1. Lineage (GTDB taxonomy): Bacteria > Acidobacteriota > Terriglobia > Terriglobales > Acidobacteriaceae > Telmatobacter. The sequence continues at coordinate 66,996 of DASXHC010000008.1, read as the reverse complement.
GGCACCCTCCGGAACGGTCGCATTCTCGGATAGTGATTCCGCAACCCAGGTGTGTGCGCCAGCCACGCTGACAAATGGACCTATTTCCGGAACGGCCAAGGCAACTTGTGTGATCACCTTCCTGAATGCTGGCTCCCACACCGTGTCCGCAGCCTATAGTGGGGATCTTAACTTCACAAAGGCGTTTGGAAATGCCGCGTCGCCTTTGGTGGTTTCGCAAACGTCGACCAATCTTGTGATTACCCCGTCCTCGAATCCTAGTATTGCAACCACAGCAGTAAGCTTTAATGCCGCAGTCACGCCAGCGATCACGGGCGCTGCGGTTCCAACTGGAACCATCACGTTCACCTCAGTCGATGGATCACTCAACAGTTGCAGGTTGTTGCCGGTAGCCGCCGCTGGCGGAAAGGCTACTGCCACCTGCAATGTGGCGTTTCCTCATACCACTTCGTTCACCAATGGACAAATCGGAGTAAGCGCGACTTATTCCGGCGACAGCAACTTTAGCGCAAATTCCAACGACCCAAGCTTCTCTCAAACCGTTCAGGACTTCAATGTTGCCTTTAGTGTAGTTCCCAACACAAATACGACCAAGAGCAATATTTCGAGTTCAAACGGAGTGTTCATCACCCAGGGCTTCTCGAACACATCCGAACTCTTCAACCCCGCCGCAGTGAAAGTGGCGGTAACTTCGTCCGGAGCATACAACGGATTGTTGAACGTAGCGTGCTCGGTGAAGAACAGCACCGGCTCAGTTGTCAGTGACCCATCATGTGCGGTCTCTACAGCGACTCTGTCGGGCGCGAATGGGAAAGCCCTGACGTACACGATTAGTGCCACTGCGAATGCTACCGTGGGTTCCTATACGGTTTACCTTTCGGCCATCGATAGTGTCGTGACCACACTCTCGCAAGTTACGCCGCCGTTGAATATCTATGTTGTCGGGGCAAGCGCTTCATTGAACATGGCGAAGGGAGCGACTGCTACCGACATCGCCGAGTTCGAAACCGCAACCGCCGCCTCCGGCACGACCTTGACCATATTTACCTGTCCTCAGATCTGGGACACGGTCAAGATGCAAATGCTCAGCAACGCAAATAATAGCCAACTAACCTGTTCCGGACCATCCGGCGGGGCTGCTATAACCGGTGGTCAAACCGCTATTTCTATCACGATTACCGCCGCCAGTAGCGCAACAGCCCAGGTTCAGCGATCGAGCAGCGCGTATTTGGCTGGTCTCATAGGTTTCCCGCTGCTGGCATTGTTCGGATGGTTTGGAAGCAGCAAGTCCTCGCGTAAGAGTCTCTATTGGACATTGTCCCTTATCTTGTTGGCCTAGGAGTCTCCTGCGTTACGGGTTGCGGAGGAAGCTTTGTTCGACCCAGTTCGCCGACAACCAATGGAATTCCAAGTGGGAGTTACCTCGTCCAGGTGGTTGCCACCGATTCGACCGGGAAACAACCGTACCACGCAGTTGTTCCACTCGTGGTGGCGCAATGAGCAGCCGAATAGCGGAAGAGGTTTTCGGTATAACGTCAAGACGCTTGTTATGCGCTGATCGCGCAAGGGGGAATTCGTGAAAGCCAGGTCATTGTTACTTCTTGTTTCGTTTGCCTATGTACCGGCGCTTTGTTCGTTTGGCCAGATCAACTGCGACACTTCGACAAAATTGGTATGCGAATTCCCGGTCTCGGCGGAAACGTTGTCGGCCCAGACATTCGGCTCTGGCGCTAAAGCGGCCGCACTTAGCACCGCAGTCCCAATCAACGCTGCGATTGCTGCCCAACTGACACAACTACCGTTCCCCAGTGCAACCGTAGGGGTCGTTTCTCTTAAAAGGAAGGGAAGCGACATACCTGCGCCCTTCAATAATCTCGGGCCCGTTCTTACCGACCGGCCTGACACTGTGGGGAAGGGGCACCTGTTCGCGGGCTTCAGCTATCAGCACTTCAATTTCAATTCATTGGATGGTTTGAGCCTAAATTCGCTCCCGATCGCGTTCAGTTACACGGGAAAACTCACGACTCCGCAGGGTGTCTCGGATCAGCAAACTTACTATGGATACATGACTAATCGTGTGAAGTTTCAGCTTGATCAGTATGTTTCGATCGCGACATTTGGATTGACTCGCACATCCGATCTCTCTGTGATCGTGCCCGTCAACTCGATCTCGCTCAGCGTAACGTCGTCTAACTTCACGGCTTATACATACGATTCGTTAACAGGCGCGTATACGCCTGGTGGTCCTGCCAAGGGAACAACTGTTTCTACCACGGGCTCGGCTACTGGCATTGGCGACGTCACATTGATCGTCAAGCAGATGGTGATCGGGCAAGACCACAACCGCCCGGCCGCGGCCTTGGGAGCAACCGTTCGATTCCCGAGCGGCGATGCCCTCAACTATCTTGGTTCCGGTGCCACTGGCGGAAGTATATTCGCTCTGGCCGAATACAGGGCACGCATGGCTCCTCACGCCAAGATCAGTTACCAGTGGAATAATTCGACCAAGGTACTCAATCTACAACAAGCTTCCAATGCCAATCTTCCTGGCGGGCTTCAATATGCCGTGGGGACTGACTTCAGGCTCCATCGCAAACTGACCATGGCAGCCGACATTCTGGGAAGCCAATTTGTCAACACGCCCTATTTCACCAACAACAGCCTGACGTTCAATCCAACGCCAGCGGCAAATTCAAATGTGCCGAGCACTTATAATCTCGTCACTACGCCCAACAATACGTACACCACGGTCAATTTCAGCGGAGGCATGAAGTGGTCTCCACTTGCGCATTGTGTCCTCTACGGTAATGCACTGTTGCAGCTTAACAATGTCGGATTGCGCAGCGATGTTGTTCCACTCTTTGGTATCGCCTACAACTTCGCCAAAAGAACTGACTGATCAGTAGGTCAGTGAGCGACAACTAGAACTTCGCGAAAGAATCTGTACGTATGCGCCGGCACGATCGGAGTAGATCCAAAGTCGCAAAGAAACGGGATGAAGGCGTGCCACTCGCAACGGCAAGGGAACTGACTGAGTGGAATAACCCGCACCGTGAAACTTCGAAAGACTGTTGTGCCCTGAACCGGCAAAGCAGGCCGCAGGGCACAATGGTTTTAGTAATCATTCAGTGCGTATGATTTCTGATTGAACCAGCCTTGTGTGCGTTCGGGTTATCCATGACCATCAGGCGCCCTGCTTCAGAGCCGGGCACATGTACCTGCTCGACAAAAGCCAGGAAGATAACGGCGTCGGCAGCGTCCTTAACGGTCATGGTTGCGATCATGCCAGGCTCATTGCATCCAGAATGGTCATGATTATTAGTGGCCTTCGGGGTTGCCATCATGGATGCGCCGGCCTCCTCGACAATGAGTACGGATTCGGTCATCGAGGTCGTGACACCGCTCTCATCCAGAAAGATTATCCGCTCCTGTGAGTTCGTTCGGATGCGTGACGGAACTCTTCGCGGTATTTGCGGTTGGCTTCCGTATCGGGTTCGCTGGTTCGCTGCGTGGAGTGACTCTTTTCAGGCGCAGGCCGAGCTTCCGCAACAAGTGCTAAATCTGCGGCAGGCTTAGTCTCACGCCTGCCGCCGTGCTCAACCTGACCCCGTTGAGCCGATACCTTCTTCGCCCAGCCCTGGCTCTGCAGAAAACGGGCTTGCCAGTTCCTCTATCGTCTCCCGCCTTGGTCGTAGGCCGTCAGAAACGTGCGGCGTAAATCATCCCCTAGCCTCGCGCCATCGGTTTTTCGTCAGGAGAAGCGCCGGAAACCAGTTTAACTACTTCCTAAAATGTTTTAAGCAGATGGTCGAGTTTAGAGACCGTATGGATTTCTGACCGTGTCTGGAGAACCAACTTGATTCGAACCCCTCGTCTTCACACACTTCAGATTCCGACTTGGCCCAGGGCACGGTTGGCTTTGGTACCAAACGAAAGGTTCAGACCCATTAGAAGCTGACCTTTCGCTCCGGAAACCAGGTCAATTGAATGTTTGTAGTAGTCACAGTCTGCTGACCGGAAAGGTATATCGGCGCTTTGTAGCGCTCATATGTAAAATTTCCGTTGATTTCAAAATCTTTTCCGATCCGCTTTACTGCCTGGAAGTTAATGTCATTGAGAGTGGTGCCATATTGAATGAGGGGGATGGCCGGCGTCGTCGCTGTGGCTGGAACTGAAGGGCTAAAAATGAAATCCTTGGAAACTTTCTGGTTGCGCACTCCTACCTGGAGCCATTCGTTTCCACTAAGGTGATATGTAATCCAGCCTTGCCCCCCTTTAGCCTCGCGTCCAATCCAATCCCCGAATATCTGGCCCTTGTTCGTGTATCCCTGCTTTTGAATCGTTTCCCAATACATGAAACGGCCGCCGCTGCTAGTGGTCACCGGCGGATCGGTCGTCACGGCTTCAACACGTATGTCGAGACTCGGCACGCCGGGTACATGCGACAAGTACAGACCGGGACGCCACGCCGCTCGCCGCGGAGCGTCAATGGGCGAAACATCATCGTGCACCTCACCATCGGAATAAAGCGTCAGCCAATTGCGCATGTAGGGCAGCCGATAAGAAAAATCGAACGCGCCAAAACGCGCGCCAGGGTCGTCGCGGCCGAGTTTCACTGCCGAGCTGGGTGAAGAAAAGCTGAAGAAGCTCTTGAGGAATGTATGTAGCGTGATCGGCTCATGCCCTTTGCCTCCCCAGATCGCGGTGCGTTCGAAACCAAGTTCCAGGTTTTCTGTCGGCCTGAAGCTGACCTTTTCGAGATGAACCCAAGGATCGTTTGGCGCAATGTGACCTTTCAGCGACCCCACTAAAAATTCATAGCGGAAAGGGCCTGCAACGTAGGACAGTCCAGGGACATGAAGAGGTTCAACGCGATTGATGCGGAATGAATAAATATTTTCGGCGTTGTTTGAGTAGGCGAAACCACCACCCAATGCTGGTCCCAACCAATCGTCCTGCTTGCCAAACGAAACTTCGTGATTGAGAACATTAGCGGAGACGTATGCCTCCATCACCCTTCCCGTCGTTGTGGATGCGATCGGGCCTTGCGGAATTGTAGCCTGGTTGTACGGCAGTCCCGTTACGGGGTTTGTATAGGAGATAGAATCGATAGTAGATAATGCCTGCGCCAAGGTCGCAGAGTACCCGGCGGAGGATGGTGCCCCTTGGAACTCGCCGCGCGCGTACAGCGTAAAGCGCCCCGCCGATGCATATCCGCTCATACCGGAGTAGTTGTTGAACCCGTTGGAATAGGGTCGGCCGTAATCGTTGATTAACGTCGAGCCCAGGTGGAAGCTGTCGCGCAGCGGCGTTCCGCTAATGGCCCGGGCGACACTGTAAACTGATTCGATCCGCACGTTGCCTTTCATCGCCTGACAGGGGCCAGACGTGTCATAGCGCAACTCATGCGACACCGCTTCGTATAGACTCCTCGCCTGATCTGTGATTGGTCCGGCATCCGCATCTTCGATGTGAGCTGACACGTCCTCGAGCATGCGCGCGATGCTTGAGCGGGGCCAGGGACGCATGTCCAGAAATACATGGTCGAGAAATCCGAGCGAATAAAGCCGCATCATTGCCGGATAGATCCAGCTGTCCACCGTTACATACGGCGAGCCCATTGCCGCAGGCTCACAAACCGAGGCCGGCGGACGGTAGTTCTTATCCTGTTGGCTGTCTGCAGCGGTAGATGTGGCCCCGAGAGGAAGTGGCGTCGGGGGGCCCGGTGGTTCAGCAGCAAATCCGGTGGCGGCCCCGAACAACGCTGTTGCAAGCACCGCCGTGTTCAATAGTGCGGAAAATATAGCTAAACTTCGGGACGACTTCATACCTCACTTTATCATTCGACCCGCAAAAACCCTTTCAATCCCCGGTCGTTGCGACTGCCGGTTTCCGTTCTCAACTCGAAGTCTTGCTTCGAAAGAAAGCCCCGGTGACTATTCAGAAACGACCCGGCATTGTATTCATTTATACAGAGCGTTGAAAGGCGAATTCGGGTCTCGTCCGGCGAAGAGGATTGGATTTTGATATCTCAAGCACCTTCCAGGACCTCACTTGATATCTTTCGTAGTTGAGGCAAAACGTCTCCCAGTGGACAGGGTTTTGCGGACTGCGTTCCAAGTGCGAAATACACCTTGCGATAGAGCTCGAAGAGCCGCGTGTAGACCGCCGTCGCCTGCGGATTCGGGGTGAAGGTCGTGTGTTCAAGGCAAAGCGCGGCTTGCGCTTCTTCAACACTCGTGTAAACCCCCGCTGCCATCAGGGCAAAGATCCCCGAGCCCAAACTGGTCGGCACTCCCGCCGGTACAAGCACCGGTTTACCCAGCACATTGGCGTACACCTGGTTCAAGACAGGGTTGTTTTGTGGGATGCCTCCCGCATTGATCACGCGATCCACGCGCACGCCATGCTCGGCCATGCGGTCGAGGATGATGCGCGTATGAAACGCCGTGCCTTCTATCGCGGCGAATAGTTCATCCTGCGCAGTATGGATCAGGTTCCAGCCAAGTGTCACGCCTCCCAACTCCGGATTCACGAGTACGGTGCGGTCGCCATTGTCCCAACTGAGCCGAAGCAAACCGGTTTGTCCCGCGCGATAGTTCTCCAGCCCCTTGGCCAACGCGGACACCTTCATCCCTGCGCGGCGCGCGATTGCTTCAAAGATGTCTCCGGTTGCGGATAGCCCTGCTTCTATCCCCGTAAACTGCGGATGCACGCTCCCCGGAACAATTCCGCAAACGCCCGGAATCAAGTCCGTTGCCTTCGCCATCGCAATGATGCAGGTCGATGTTCCAACAACGTTGACGACGTCTCCCTCGCGGCACCCGGCGCCCAGCGCGTCCCAGTGCGCGTCAAATGCGCCCACGGGCACAGGAATACCCGCGCGTAGCCCCAATTCCGCTGCCCATCCGGCAGCTAGGTGGCCCGCCAGATGTTCAGACGTCAAGTACTCCCCATCCAGCTTTTCACGAATTCCATCAAATAATGGGTCGAGCTTCGATAGAAACGACTGCGGAGGCAGGCCGCCCCATTTCGGGTTCCACATCCACTTGTGTCCCATCGCGCAAACGCTGCGTTTCACCTGTCGGGGATTCGTAATACCGCACAGAGTTCCCGCCACCATGTCGCAATGCTCAAAAGCCGAAGCAAAATCTTTCCGTTTGTCGGGATTGTGTCGCAGCCAATGCAGAAGCTTGGCAAATCCCCATTCGTGCGAATACACGCCGCCGCACCATTCAATCGCTTCCAGGCTTTCGCTGTGTGCCAGCGCTGTAATCTCTTGTGCTTCCTCTTTGGCGCGGTGGTCACACCATAGATAGTATTCATTGAGCGGTCGCATGCTTCCGTCCACCGGCACCACGCTTGACCCCGTGGTATCGAGGGCGATGGCTTCCACCTGCTCGCCGTCGATGCCCGCTGCCGCAACAGCTTCGCGCGTAGCCGCAGCCAATGCGCGCATGTGATCGGCGTGGGCCTGTGTGGCAAAGTCGGGATCCTCCCGCTTGCGATGCAGTGGATACTCCGCAACCGCCGTTCCCAGGCGGCCTCGTTTGCTATCCATGACTGAAACGCGCACGCTCAGCGTCCCAAAATCGACTCCTGCAACAATGGCCATTAGCAATTCCTGATTGATTTCCTTCGCGGCAGTCCGGGCTCGCAGTCGATCGGGATTGATCGAAGTAAACGTTTGCCGAGAAAGAACAACGTAGTTCTCTCCCCGACCCCCTGTCAAGACCTACCCGTCAATTCGACCTGCGCCCTATTCTCCGCTTCAGGTCCAAAGTTGCATGTCATTGCGCTGAGCGACCCCCTAACTCAGATACAACCTTGAATCCCAGCTTCCGCCGGTGACTTTTACGTCTATTACGATGGCCGCGCATAGGCCGCCCTCATCGCACTTGGATTCCCCGCTTGACTTGCAAGCAGATCTTCCATCCCCGTAAAGAGCGCCATCGATTCTACTTCGAGCGCATGACCGGCCAACGCATGTGCATTTTCGTGAAACTGCGTGACATTCATAACCGGCGTCCGCGACCCTGATTTGCGAATCTGGGAGATGAGCCTCTCCTGGTCTTCGACGGGAATCGACTCGCACATCAGAACCAGGTCAAAGTCCCCTGCCATGAAATCGTCGATTGCCTCGCGAATCGAAAACGCCGACACGACAATGTATCCGGCCGATCTCCAAACCGAGGCTTGCAAGGTAAGCAACCACGAATCGAGCCCGACAGCGAGCACTACGCTGAGTGACATAGGAACCTCCAGGTCTGCAGCCGTGGCCGTAACGCCCCTGAGGTGCGAACGTTAGGTGTTGCGGGGCGTGCGAAGATCCGACCGCTTCAGATCGCGCAGGATTTACCTGGTTCAAACCCGGCAATAAAAGGTGCGTCAAATACGGCAATCGGAGCGTCAGGGAAAGGCCGCGCCTGCCAGCCTGCGTCGTTCCGCTCTCTGTCCAGCCCATAGGCCGCCAAACGGAAACGCCATGTTACAGCGCGTGGCACCCTGCATATTGAGCCTGTTCTGTAACCAGCTCACGCTTTGATAGTGAATGGAAACTATGCCTGTTTCCCCCCGCAGTCTGCCTCCTATTAGACAATACGCCATCTTTTTTTCCATCCCGAATCAGGCGCCGTGTACACGTGCATCCGTTAATCGGCAAACGAGTCATTTGCTAAATATCTCGGAATCGAGAATAATTTACCTCGGAAACGAGATTCGCCTATGGCTACTGCCCTTGTGGCACCCAATGTCGCCGGATACTCCTTCGATCAGGCTCCGAACCTGTCCAACGCAGAGGAACGCCGCAAACTCAGCGAGAATGCCATCCGTGTTTTTATCAACATCACCCGTAAATGGGCGCTGAACGAGGTCCAGGCGCGTGGGCTGTTAGGCGGCGTGGCCTCCTCCACTTTTCATGCTTGGAAGACCCGGCCGAAAGGCAAGCAGCTCGACCAGGACACCCTCACCCGGATTTCGCTCGTCATCGGCATTTTCAAGGCTCTCAACATTTACTTCGGCAAGCCGTGGGCCGATCGTTGGATCACCCTTCAAAACCGCGGGCCCCTCTTCGCCGGCCAGGCTCCCATCGACTACATGCTCCGTCAGGGCCAACCCGGCATGGCCGAAGTCCGACGCATGCTCGACGCCTGGCGAGGTGGCCGCTGATGCCTCCGGTTAGCGAATTCCAACAGAAGGGAATGCACCGCCTCATTCCTTCCCGCTACAGCGAAACCGGAACCGTGCTGGAAGAAGTCACAACCAGCGAAGCCATGCTCGCCGATGCCGCCCGCCTCGACGCCGCAACCAACGAACGCATTTACGGCGAACTCTACGGCCTAAGCGGAATCAGCCAATACGAACTCGTCTATGGCATTCCCAACGCTCACATCATTCGTGCCGCGTTTCTTCATCCGGGCCCCTTTGGATCGCGCTTCAACGACACCACGCGCGGTGCCTGGTATGCCGCCAAAAGAATCGAAACTTCGATAGCCGAAGTCGCTTATCACAAGGCCAAACACCTTGGTGAGATTGTCGTCCCGGACTCCCCTCAAGAGCGGCCCATTGATGAGGTATCCTCCTACGACGACTGGCAGGCCGACTTTCGCGGTCCATTTCATGTCCTGGAACCCGCTGTGGAGTACGCAGATTACCTTCAGGCAGAACCCGTACCGCAGTGCTACCAGCCGTCCCAATCGCTCGCCCGTCAATTGCTCGCGCAACAGTCCAACGGAATCCAATATCCCAGCGTCCGTCACAACGGCGGAGTTTGCCTGGCCTGTTTTCGCCCCGCTCTCATCTACCAACCTCGACGCGCCCAGAGATACCAGATCCGCCTCCACGCCGTGAAAAACCGATACACCACGACCACCACCATCATCCCTTCCTGACGATCCGCAATTATTCAGACGATTCTTCCCCTCCACCCAAACATCCTCGGAGCATTGCCACCATCCCGCCTTTGCCGGTACGCTGAATAAGGCGATCGGAAGTTGCTCCTTTCGCACCAAGTGGCCCCGTAGCTCAGCTGGATAGAGCGTCGGTTTCCTAAACCGCAGGTCGGCTGTTCGAATCAGCCCGGGGTCACCATCCTCCAGCGGCAAATTCCCCCCCCATCGGGCCTCGCCCGATCTTTGACTTCACTACCCTCGCCATTTATAAATGTTGATGTCATCGAAGGTCGTTTCATGACATTGTGGCTGTCCGCCTCATGCGTCAGCCAGGTTTACCACGGCAATCGCCAGGATGTTCGGGAAGGCGGTGTAATTCCGCCACTGCCCCGCAACTGTGAGCGCCCCTGTCCCCCGGTCCGTCTTTTGGACCAGGACAGGCACCAGCCAGAGCTTCTCCGCGCATGCGGCGATCTCTACCACTGAAGGCGAGCCATGGCTCCACTTTGGGAAGGCGGCTGGAACAAGGCGCAAGTCAGGAGACCGGTCCTTGGCGCCTTAACCCACTTGCGTTCCGAGGGGAACGAAGGAGCCATATGCTCTCTGCATTTCTGCGCGGCATTTTTGTCCGTGTCGCTGTCTTCCTGGTCCCTAATCCCATCACACTTGTTCTCACGTTTCTTGGCGTGTTTCTCTTCTCAGCCGCGTGCAACGCCGCGTCCATTCGCGGCATAGTCACCGATACGTCCGGCGCCAAAATAACCGGCGCCACCGTTGGTCTCCTCAGCCAGGGCAAAGTGGTCGGCTCCGCTGTTTCCACCGCCGATGGAAGCTATCAGATCCTCACCGGCCTCAGCGGCCGTTTCTTTATCGTCGTCTCCGCCAAGAGTTTTCGCCAATTGGAAACGCCCGGCTTCTATGCCGGCCGCCTCGACAACATCGAGCGCAACATGGTGCTTGAGCCGGAATGGGTCCGCGAGTCCATCGTCGTTACCGCCACCGGAACACCCACTCCGCAAGCGCAGACCAGCGCCGCGACCAGCGTCCTCGGTGATCTCGAACTCGGTACCCGCACCGATGTGGTCAGCGCACTCCGCCTCATGCCCGGCACCATTTCGACACAGATAGGTCAGCGCGGCGCCCAGAGCGCTCTCTTTATCCGTGGCGGCGACTCCGACGATAACAAGATTCTTATCGACGGCGTCAGCGCCGGCGATCTCGGCGGCCGCTTCGATTTTGGCTCGCTGCCCGCTACGGCTATTGAAAGAGCCGAGGTCTATCGAGGACCGAATTCAAGTCTTTATGGCGCCGATGCCGCCAGCGGTGTTGTGAGTCTCGCCACGCCGCGCGGCACCACCAGCTTTCCGTCCCTCTTCCTCTCCGGAGACGGGGGCAACTTCAACACTTCGCACGAAGAGGCTGAACTCGCCGGAACCTACAACAAGTTCGACTACCTCGGTGCCTTCAGTTGGTTTCAGACTTCAAACGCCCTGCCCATGGACGAGCATCACATCGCCGCCACCGCGGGCAATTTTGGATGGCAGCCCAATGGAACCACGCAGATTCGTGGCACGATCCACTATGACGTCGCCAGCACCGGCGTTCCCAATGCATGGGACTTCTACCACGTCACCGACCTCGCCACGCAAAAAGATCAGGACATCTACCTCAGCGCGTCCATCGACAACCAGACCACGGCCGACTTTCACAACACCATTCGCTACGGACTAACGCGAAAGCGCGAGCAGTATTCGCTGTGGGCACAGCGCGGCAGCGGATACTTCGATACTTACGGCGATAGTCTTGGAGACACGCTGACCATCACCGGCGCGAACGGCTACTCGGCTACCGGCAGCGCCGTGCTCGACTACGCCCAGGTATATCCCTACCAATCCCAGCTTGTCTCCAATCGCGATCAACTCATGTACCAGGGCGACTTCCGCGTCACGCCGCACCTTGCGGTCCTGGCGGGCTTTCGCTACGAAGATGAACGCGGCCTTGAGAATGTTCCTTCTTATTCCACGCACGATGTCACGGAGCGCACCAACTACGACTACCTTGCGGCGGTACACGGCGACTTCAAGAATCGCTTCTTCTACACCCTTGGGGGTAGCCTCGAGCACTACTCGCAATTCGGAGTCGAGACCTCCCCGCGCGCCGGTGTTTCCTTTTACGCGCTCAAGCCGCGCAGCGGCATCTTCAGCGGCACGCGCATTCTCTTCAATTATGGCGATGCCGTGCGTGAGCCCGGCCTCACTGATCAGTTTGGCTCCCTCTACTCTTTTCTCCAGCAGAACGGTGACCTTCCCGTTGCGCAGCAACTCCATATCGGCCCACTGGCTGCGCCCGCTGTACGCACTTACGAAGGAGGCGTCGAGCAGGCCTTTCTCAGCGAGCGCATCATCTTCAAGGCCAGCTACTTTCACAACGAATTCGGTCGGCAAATCGAATATGTTGGCGGCCATCTTTTACCCAACCTGATTCCCAACCTCACCGCGGCGCAGCAGCAGCAACTGATCGCCGCATTAGGTTATTACTACACCGACGACTACGGTCTCACCGTGAATACTGAAGCCTTTCGCGCCCAGGGCATCGAGTCCAGCCTCGAAGGCGGCATCGGTCGAAACATATTCCTGCGCGGAGGCTATACCTGGCTGGACGCCGCCGTGCAGCGTTCCTTCGACGGTGACAACGAAGCACTGGCCGGCGGTTTCGCGCCGACATACAACGGCATCCCCATCGGTGCTATCTCGCCTCTCAAGGGCGCCCGACCTTTCCGGCGCCCGCCGCACTCCGGGTTCTTTACCGCAACCTATGCCAAGCATCCATTCGCTGTAGCTCTAACGGGAGGCTTTGCCACGCGCAGCGACGATTCCACGTATCTTGAGTACGCCGATCAAAACGGTGGCAACAGCTTGTTGCTGCCTAACCGCGATCTCGATCACGGCTACACCAAGCTCGATCTTGGCGGCACCTATCAGTTATTCACATGGCTCAGCATCTACGGCCAGGCTGAAAACCTGATGAACAATCAGCACATCGCCCCCATCGGCTACCCCAGTCTCCCAATGAACTTCCGCGCCGGACTCAAACTCCAGTTAGGGAAGGGAAGCAGCCGATAGTCACTCGGAGGTGATCACCGTTTTTTTCTTAGCAATCTTGCGCACAAAGTCTTCGCCAGTCGCGATGTGTTGATCCACACGTCACGACTGGTGGATGCGCAAGCCACTCTGCCAGCGAAATATCCCGGTAATCCGCAGTCGGACAAACTTCAAGAAACATAAGGTCCATGTCTCCCGTGTTCTCGATATAGCCGGGCAGCGACTGCTCGATGTGCACCACGCTGCCCGCATGAAAATCCATCGTGCGCGCATGTCCCTTGCTGCAACACGGCATCCGCCAAATCATTCGATCGTACAGCTAACTGCAATCCATTCGCCGACATCCCCTTTCCAGATTTCTTAGGCACAACAGGGTCCCCGCAAAACGCAAGCCGATCCCCTTAACGGCAATTCCTACCCTATTTCGGTCCCCCTTTTCCACATTGCGCGGCCCCAAAGCCGCCCCCATTCATTTTTCCCTTTGGAAATTCGACCAGATATTCCAAACTGGTTTTGTACTGCGCTTTCCCCTTTTCCCATTTCCAATCTTTCGAAAAGCAATTTTGTAAGCTCGCCAATCTCGAAACGCTCGATCGACTACACCCAAAAATCAATCAAGTCACCTTAAAAACGAGGTCACTATGAATCTGCCTTCTCTCAGGAGCGCCGCCCGTTTCTGTCTGGCCCTCATGGCCATACTTCTCTGTTCACACGCCGGTCTGGCTCAACAAACCCTCGGCTCCTTGAACGGTACCGTTCTCGATCCCTCCGGCGCCGCCATTTCCGCGGCCACTGTTTCCATAACCAATTCCGCCATTAACGTTACTCAGACCGCCAAGACGCAGACCAATGGATTCTTCCAAATTTTCAACCTCCCCATCGGCACTTATTCGGTCAAGGTCAGTCTCGCCGGCTTCGACACCACCGAACTGAAAGCCATTGCAGTGCAGGAAGCCCGCGCCACCACGGTCAACGTGACGATGAAAGTTGGCCAGGCTTCCGAGTCTGTCGAAGTCATCGCCAACCCGCTGCTCAACGCCACCGACTCCACCAACGGCTACACCCTGGATGCCTCCCAAATTGAAATCACGCCGTTGGCCACGGGCAGCTTCACCCAGCTCGCCGTGCTCTCGCCGGGAGTCAATGCTGAACTGCTTCCCAATCTCGACACCAACGCCGGCCTCGGCAACCAAAATATCTGGGCCAACGGCCAGCGCGCCACCTCCAACACGTTCCAGGTTGACGGGGTCGATTCCACCAATCTCTTCAACGGCATGAGTTCCAGCGGCGATGCGTCGCAGCGTTACAACTTCAACATTGGCAGCTCGGCTACCGCGGGCGGAGCGCACTCGGTGGGCACTTCGGTGTACGGCTCCAATGGAAACAGCCTGCCCTCGCCCCCGCCGGAAATGACGCAGGAATTGCGCGTCAACGCCTCCATGTACGACGCGCAGCAGGGCGCCACCGCCGGGGCGCAGATCGACGTCAACACCTCTACCGGCACCAACAACTGGCACGGACAGGCCTACGGCAGCTATGCCAACAACTCCATGAACGCGGCCCCCTTCTTCTTCAACCAGGCCTACCAATTGAGCAAGTCGGGCGTCGGTGTTTTTCCGGAGTCCATGGTCAATCCGTACCTGAGCCGCTGGTCCACCGGCTTCACCGTGGGCGGCCCCATTCACAAAGACAAGGTATTTTTCTTCGCCGCCTACCAGCGCCGCTCTGACTCCGATCGGGCTACCGGCCTTTCGCAAATGACCGTACCCAGCGGCCTCACGGACGACCGCTCGGTGACTGGCTTACTGGCCGCGGACGCTTCCTGGGGCGGCGACGCCGCCGCCAGTGACATCGATCCCATCTCGGCCGCCCTGCTCACCGCGAAACTGGCCAACGGCCAGTACCTCATTCCTTCCGCGCAAAGCACCACTCCCTATCAGTACGGCGAGCCCAATGTGAACCTCATCGGCACCTCGGTACTCACTTCCAACCAGGCCACGCTCGCGGTGGACTACGACGTCAACAAGTCCGATCGTCTTTCCGGCAAGTACTTCTATCAGGACGCCCCCGTCACCCGCCCCTACGGCTACTCGCAGACGGCCGGTTTTCCTGTTACCCAGTTGAACGGCTCCCAGGTTGCCGCCATCGATAACACCATCGCCCTCGGTCCGCGCGTTAACTGGGAACAGCGCCTCGGTTTTGTGCGCATGGGCTCGTACAGCTACTTCGCGCAGACCGCTCCCGGCGGCAACTTCGGGATCGCCGGTGGAACCTCCGCGGCGGCTTCCGGCCTGCCCGGCCTCATCATCAATAATTTTGCCAACAGCGATCAGTTCTCCCCTGCGCTGCAGGTCGGCCCGTACAGCGCCTTCACCGACATGGGCTACTATCAGAACCGCCTCAACCCCTCCACCAACGTGATCTTTACGATTGGCAAGCACACCATCGTTGCCGGCGGCGGATACAGCTATACCCAACTGAACATCACCAATAATCGCGACGGCATCGTGCAGGCCACCTTCAACGGGTTCGACAATTTCCTCAAAGGCAACGTACGCGCTTCCAATCAAATAGACAGCGTCGCCAACGGCCGCAACAATGCCGATCGCTACTACCGCGAGAACGAACTCTCCTGGTATGTGCAGGACAAGTGGCAGGCGTTGCCCAATCTCTCCATCACCGCCGGGCTCCGTTATGACTATCACGGCGGCCTGACTGAAAAATACGGCAACATGTTCAACTTCGATCCCAAGCTGTATAGCGTCACCGGTACATCCACCACCGGCTTCACGGTGAACAATGCCGGCTTCGCCGTGGCCGGGAATAACAAGTATTTCCCCACGCCCGGTGAAAGCGACTCCACCTTGAATGGCCGCCAGTGGGGCCTGTCTCCGCGGCTGGGCTTCGCCTGGTCGCCCAAGGCCTATCACGGGAACCTCGTCATCAGCGGCGGGGGCGGCATCTACTACGATCGCGGCGAATTGTTCAGCTACTTGTCGCAGCCCGCCGGCGGTTCCATCGGCGGCCCCTTCGGCGTTACTGAAGCCGCGCCGCTGGTCAGCTACATCAACGGCCTGGGCGGCAACATCTCCAATCCCATTGGCAACGCGACCGGTACCCCCAGCGCCAACCCCGCCATCATCACCCAGGCTCTCCAGGCCCAGTTGAATACCATGACGGGCCCGGCCTCCGATCCCGCCCTCGGCAAAGCCTGCGGCGCCATCGACAGCCAGGCCTACCCCGGATATCTCGATTGCACCGCCACTCTCAACTTCGGTACCTACGACAAGAACAACGTCCTGCCCTACACCATCAACTACACCCTGAACGTGCAGTGGCAGCCCACCAGCACGCTGGCCCTGACCCTCGGCTACACCGGCAATCGCGGCCGCCATGCGGTGATTCCGCTGCCGCTCAATGAGCCGGGCATCGCGACCGCGAGCCATCCCATCTGGGGCGAAACCTCGACATACGGTTTCGATGTCCTCAACCAGAACAACCTGTTTACCGACGAAGATCCCAATTCAAGTTCCGACGGATATCAGTTCTACATCCCCATCGCCGGGGAGCCCTGGAACACGCTCGACGGCGGCAACACGGACTTCCGCGCCCCTTACGTTGGCTACAGCCCCAACGCGGCGGACTTCAAGACCGTGGGCATCTCCGGCTACGATGCTCTCGATCTTCACGTTGAAAAGCGCCTCTCCCATCACTTCCAGGCGGGCGGAAGTTACACCTGGAGCCATGCCCTCGACGAACAAAGCGACATCGGCTTGTTTTTCACGGGCGACAACCCCACCCGCCTGCGCGACTCCTGGGCTTCCGCGGACTTCGACCGCACGCATGTGTTCAGCGTCAACTTCCTCGCCGAAGTTCCCAACGCGGCGCGCGCACACTCGTTCCTCTCCTACTTCACCAACGACTGGCGTGTCTCCGGCGTCGCCATTCTCGAGAGCGGGGAACCCTACTCGCTGTACGAGTTCTACGGCGCGGTCGGCAGCGTCAACTTCGGCAACTATCCAACCCTCATGAATCCGGTGCTGGGTATCAAGGATCCCAAGCATCCGCACTCCGCCCTTACGGGCAATTCCGGCTCGACCCGCAACTCGGGCGGCGACTACTACCCCCACATCGATCCCAAGCAGATTGCCATCAGCTACATCCAGCCCGGAGATTCAGGCGTGCCCGTCTCCGCCGGCAGCGACCCGCAGGACATCTACGAGACAGCCTTCAATGTGGGCCAGCGCAATATCTTCCGCCAGGACCCGCAGAAGCGGCTCGATCTCTCTATCCGCAAGAGCTTTCACCCTGTGGAGCGCCTCACCGTGCAGTACGACTTCAACATCTTCAACCTCACCAACACCACCAGCCTCGACATTCCCCAGGACCAGGCCCAGATCCGGCAAAACAATGCCTGCTCCAACACCGCCATCGTGGCGTCGATTGCCAACTACCTCAACTGCACGCCCGGCTCGGTGTATATCAACTACGGGCAGATCGTTACCAGCTCTGACCCCGTCGACCAGCAGTCGACACTTGCCAATCTCGATCAGCTGCCTTACTCGACGGGCACGGGCAAGGCCACGCGCCAGCCGCTGGTCATTCCCCTCAACACCGGTACGTGCGTCGCCGCCAACGGCTTCCAGAATGGATCGGGCTGTCCTAACAACGCCGCCAACTTCGGCGCTGCTACCGGCACCATCGGCGGCAACCGCGCTATCACGATGGGCCTTCACGTAACCTTCTAGCTGGTCGCCACAGGCGCATTCAACATCAACCATTGCACCCGAGGCCCATCCTTTTCGTTACTTTCTACGGAAAGGATGGGCTACGAATCTCGCGATATCTTCTCGCAGCGGCGTACAGAGAGGGTGTTGTCAAAGTAGTAAAAACTGTGCCCCAAACGGTCTTTGCAAATCTATATGCAGATCGAGAGTGTTTCTTGCCGAGTTTGGGCAATGGACATTTTCGCAAATCATCTAATGTCGTAGTAACTATTGTATTTCGAGTAACATACGGTCGATTTGCGAAAGCCGGCAAAAGAGACGTTTTCGAGCTATTTTGTTATTTGCGACTAATTTTGCGACATTGCGCGTTGCGTAACCTGTTTATTTATATACCGATACGGCGCTTTTGCAGGCGTAAATCAGGTGCCGATTTTTGGTGTTTTTGTGTGGTTTTTTTTGCGATCGACACGTTGCAGCACTCCCTGAAGTCCCGCAGGGTACGGCCCCTTGTGTGAATGGAGCGGCAGAATCTAGGACAACGACACCTTATTCGCCACTCGTTGCAGCGGCACCGGAGAGCAGAATGGGTGCCGTGGGCGTGTTCGATCCACCCACATTCTCAACCGTAATGCCGAACGCCTTGGCTTCGACTCCCTGCGGAATGGCGGGCAGAACCACGCTGGCGCTGCCCGACGCGTCAGGGCGGAACAATCCCGCAGGAATGGGAGCCGACCCGTTAGCGGGAATTATCCAGAGCTCGTAGGTCTTGTCTGCTGGTAGCGCCCGCAAATCATTGGCCTGTAAGATGAGTGCGCCGCGCGACGCCAGGTACACGGCGCGGGCTGACGGCGCGGGCGGCGTTTTGCCTGCCGTCAGTACTACGTGCTGGGCTGTGGGAGCGGTCAGCACATCGAGGAGTTTGCGCGCCTTCAGCGTCTCCGCATTGCGTGCCCCGATCATCGTGGTCTCTATTTCCAGTTCCTGGTTCAGGAACCGGACCTGCAATGCCAGCGCCACCGAAATAATGACCAGGGCGGCGACCGCTACCCATGGCAGCCACACCGCCTTGCGCGGGATGGCGCGGCGCGGAGTCATGGGAATCACATCTGCCGGTTCGGTTTTCGGCGCCTCCTGCGCGGTCGCCGCGATGCGGTTGATAAAGCGCTGGCGCGCGCCCTGCGGCAGCGGCTGCTGCTCGACGCTCATGGCCACAAACGAAAGATCGGAGTGAATCTCGGCGAACTCTTCGCGGCACTGGGGGCATTCCGCCAAATGCAGACGCACTTCCGCAGACTCTTCCTGGGTGAGAGCCTGCATCGCGTAGAGGGTTAGATCCTCCGGCGAAATGTGTCTGTCGTCCGTCATGCGTTGAATGCCTTTCGCACACTCATCAGTGCCGATCTGATTCTTGTCTTCACCGTGCCCAGCGGATCGCCGGTTTGCGCGGCGATTTCCGAATGACTCAACCCTTCGAAATAAGCCAGCTCCAAGGATTTTTGTTGTTCCGATGGAAGCCCGTTCAAGACGACTCGAACTTTGTCCATCATGCTATGGCTCTCCGCCTCCGATGCGAGGTTGGTTTTGGCTGCTAACACCACATCTTCCACGGAATCGGACGGCTTTCGACGCCGCAGGGAATCGATGGCGCGGTTGCGCGCCACCACCAGCAGCCATGCCCCCAGCGACCCGCGGCTGGAATTGAAAACAGCGGGATTCTCCCACAACTGGAAAAAGATATCCTGCATGACATCTTCGGCGTTTCCCGGATCCTTCAAGATGCGCAACGCGACGGAGTAGACCATGCTTCCGTAGCGGTCAAACAAATCCGTCATCGAATTTTGATCTTTGGCGCGCACGCGTTCGAGCAATGCCTCGTCCTCTGCAGACCGCATGCGAGCCGGTCCGGGAGCGACGGAGGGGTTGTTCAAGGAACGCTCGGAAGCCTTTATCGGATTGTCAGGATTCTCGGTCATCGATAAAGGGAATCAGGAGGAGTGCGCCTCGGTCACAAGGCCAATTCCGAGACGCTTGCAATTTTGCGAGTCACGCGTCAGTTGGTTGCGATTGTAACAAAGCCACATCCCTTGCAACAAAGAGTTCCACGAACCGGTAGTGGGTCAGTTTGAAATTTCCCCCTCTGCCGCTTCATGCCGAGAGCTCCGAATTTCAAACTGACCCATTACCCATGAACCTTACCCTTTGGTTCCAGGAGATTCCTATTTATCAAGTTGGACCTGCGCGGTTTCCTGCTTCTAAAAACAACGCCCCCCAGGTTGCGGATGCGTGGCGTCCGCTGCCTGGAGGGTGTTGCTACGAAAGAGAACCAAGGCACGAGGAGCTTGAATCAGAATGCCGGCGGATTGCCGGTGACGGGAATGGAAACTTTGCTCTCATTGGCGAGGGCGGTGCTCAGCAAGTAGCCCGGGCCGGTGCTGGGTGAGAGGAAGGGCGTGAGGGCGGCGACCGCGGAGTTGGGCCCGTTGTAGACCGCGTTCAAGCCGTCGGTCTGCTCGTAAGCAAGATTGTTGGCCGGGTTTGAATTGCTGATGACGCGTCCGAGCACGCGGTGCTCCGCTTCGATGCCCATGATGGAAGCGGCGACCTTGGCAAAGTAATCCAATTGCTCCGCCGTGTATTTCGAATCGTCGCCGTCGTCGTCTCCGCCGCCGTGCCGGCGGCTTGCCGACTTGGCGGCGAATTCCTGGATGGCATTGAGATAGGCGCCGATGAACGCGTTCTCAAGCGCATCGAGAAGACCGGTGAATGCCGACAACGTATCGAAGCTGCCCATGGGGAAGTAAAAAGTCTGCACGGGATCGCTGCTTGATTTGGGGATGCCCAACAGCGAACGAAAGAGAGTAGCGTGGGCCATCTCTTCAGTGAGTGCAGCCTGGAGGTAATTCACGTTGCCGGCGTTGCCGCCGCTGGTGACATCGGTAGCCGTGCCGCCAGGGCCGGCCAGGTTCGGGTCTTCAATGACCTTCCCGATGAGGCCGTTGTAGTAGAACGTGGTGGCGAGATCTTCCGCGATCAACGCGGCAGTGAAGATCTCTTTAACCGTGTCCCTGGACTGCTGCGTCTCTTGCGCTGACTCCAGCGGTGAATCAGCGAAGGCTGGTTTTGCACCTCCAAGGGTGATGGTGGCAGCCGCCGCACCGAGGCCGAGAAGTCCTGCCTGGGTAAGGAATCTGCGCCGCTCGAGCCGCGTTTGGATGAAATTGGTGGCTGCGGGGAATAGCTCCTGATGCTTCATCGATTCTCACTTCCTTTCGATCGAAACTGTCAGGAACGAAGGCCGGGAAGGGAAGTTGTGTTCGGGGATCGGCGCATGCAGCCCTGACTGAATGAGGAACGGAGCAGATCAGCGATCGGATTGCACAGCGCGGGTCGAATTTGTTGTGGCCAACAAAAAGCCCCCAGCCGAAGCAGGGGGCTTTTGTTTTGCGCCGCAGTTGCGTACGCCTGGGCGGTTGGTTCTAGTACATGCCGTCCATGCCGCCGCCGTGGCCGCCGCCTGCCGGAGCAGGCTTCTGCTCGGGAATCTCAACCACCAGAGCTTCGGTGGTGAGCAGGAGGCCGGCGATGGAAGCCGCGTTCTGCAGGGCGGTGCGGGTTACCTTGGTGGGGTCGATGACGCCGGCCTTGACCAGATCCTCGAACACGCCGGTAGCCGCGTTGTATCCATAGTGCTGATCAGTGGACTCGAGCACCTTGGCCACGACCACTGCGCCTTCTTCGCCGGAGTTGGCGACGATCTGGCGCAGGGGCTCTTCGAGGGAGCGGCGCACGATCTGCGCACCGATCTTCTCGTCGCCTTCCAGAGTCTTGATGAGCGCATCGACTGCGGGAATGGCACGAACCAGCGCGACGCCGCCGCCGGGGACGATGCCTTCTTCAACCGCTGCGCGGGTTGCATGCAGGGCATCTTCCACGCGAGCCTTCTTCTCTTTCAGTTCGGTCTCGGTAGCCGCGCCCACCTTGATGATGGCGACGCCGCCCACGAGCTTGGCAAGACGCTCCTGGAGCTTTTCCTTGTCGTAGTCCGAGGTGGTCTTCTCGATCTGCGAACGGATCTCCTTGACGCGGCCGTCGATGTCGGTGGCCTTGCCGGCGCCGTCAACGATGGTGGTGTTGTCCTTGTCGATGGTGATGCGCTTGGCACGGCCGAGGTCCTCGAGCTTCACGCCTTCCAGCTTGATGCCGAGATCTTCGGTGATGGCCTTGCCGCCGGTGAGGATGGCGATGTCGCCGAGGATGGCCTTGCGGCGGTCGCCGAAGCCGGGAGCCTTGACGGCAGCGACGTTCAGTGTGCCGCGCAGCTTGTTGACCACGAGAGTCGCGAGGGCTTCGCCTTCAACGTCTTCCGCGATGATGAGGAGGGGCTTGCCGCCACGGGCAACCTGCTCGAGGAGAGGAAGCAGATCCTTCATGGCGCTGATCTTCTTTTCATAGATCAGGATGTAGGGATCGTCGAGAGCCACTTCGAGGCGCTCCGCGTCGGTGACGAAGTAGGGGCTGAGGTAGCCGCGATCGAACTGCATGCCGTCGACAGTCTCGAGACCGGTGTGCATGGTCTTCGACTCTTCGATGGTGATGACGCCGTCTTTGCCGACAACCTTCACGGCATGCGCAATGATGTCGCCGATTTCCTGGTCGCCATTGGCGGAGATCGCGCCGACCTGGGCCACGGAACCTTCGTCAACAGGCTTCGACAGCTTGCCGAGAGCGCCGCCCTCAGTCCACTTGCCGTCCTTGTCGCGGGTGCCGATGATGGAGGTGACAGCCTTGTCGATGCCGCGCTTGAGAGCGGTGGGGTTGGCGCCGGCGGCTACGGTCTTCACGCCTTCGCGGAAGATGGCCTGGGCCAGTACGGTAGCAGTCGTGGTGCCGTCGCCGGCAACGTCGGAGGTCTTGGAAGCGACTTCGCGAACGAGCTGCGCGCCCACGTTTTCGAGCGGGTCCTTCAGGTCGATCTCTTTGGCCACCGTCACGCCGTCCTTGGTGATGGTGGGCGAACCAAACTTCTTTTCAATTACAACGTTGCGGCCCTTGGGACCCAGCGTTGCCTTCACTGCGTCCGCCAGAATATTGACGCCGCGCAGGATTGCTTGACGGGAATCTTCACCGTGCAGAATCTGCTTTGCCATTCTTTTCTCCTAAAAAGGTTTCAGGGTTCAGGGATCAGTACCGAAAATCCGCACTTAACCCGTTGTGACGCTATTGGTACTCGTTGCTTAAGGGCCACCGAGCCCACCCGGCTCATCAGCGGAAGGAGTCTGTCTGACTCCTGATCCCTGATCTCTGACCCCTATGCCGCGACTACTTCTTGAGGATGCCGAGGACTTCTTCCTCGCGCATGATCAGGAACTCTTCACCGTCGATCTTGATTTCGGTGCCCGAGTACTTGCCGAAGAGGACGCGGTCGCCCGCTTTTACATCGAGGGGGAAGACCTTGCCTTCGTCGTTGGACTTGCCCTTGCCGACGGAGACGACTTCGCCTTCCTGGGGCTTCTCCTTGGCGCTGTCCGGGATGATGATGCCACCGCGAACGGTTTCGCCCTCTTCCACACGGCGGACGAGGATGCGATCGTGGAGCGGGGTGAAGGTGGTCGTTACGGATGTTGCTGCCATTGCTTCGCTTCTCCTTCACGCGGGCAGGGTTGATCCCCGGCCGCGGGTTTGGTGATTTTCAGAAAGACATGGTGCGAAAAATCGGAGTGCGATGTTGTGTTCCGGGAGCTACGGAGCTACCCAAGCAGTTTTGTTAGCAGGCTGCTAGCACTCTCGCCTTCCAATTGCTAACGATAGGTAAGGAGCTTGCGCTTTGTCAAGTGGAAATCCTTCATATATGAGTCACTTTCACTCACAATTAATGATTGTTCCGTTGAAAGGGGGACCGGTCGATATTGTGACGGAGGGCGGCTTTATTAGTACGCTTCGAACCAAGTACAATAGCTGCCATGCATCGAAGGTTCTTTTTCCGTTTTGCCGCGTTGGTCGTTGCGGCTGGTTTGGCTGCGGGGATGATGAGCGTCAACGCCCAGGATTCGAACAAGCGGGGGCGCAAGTACAAGGCACCGCCCAAGACGGCGCGGATCGAAGTCACCATTCTGCGCGACACCAATGGCAAGCCCATCGAGAATGCCGCCGTGATCTTTCATCCCATGGAGGGAGAGAAGGACAAGGGCAACATGGAACTGAAGACCAACGAAGACGGCAAGACCGTGATCGATGTGCTTCCCATGGGCGACAAGGTGCGGCTGCAGATCATTGCCAAGGGTTTTCAAACCTATGGGCAGGATTACCAGATCGATAAGGCCGAGATGGCGATCGAAGTACGCATGAAGCGGCCTGGAGAGCAGTATTCAATTTACAAAGATCACGGCCAGCCGGCCGATGGTGCGAAGGACAAGGATAAGCCGGCCGACAAGCCTGCCCCGCCGCAATCGAACTAGGCTGCCGGACGAGCTGGGCGGTGCGAAACCATTTGCGCCAAAACCCGCCGTTCCGGCGCCGCAAAATCCGGGCTTCAGCCGCCCTGGAATGATGGGTACGTGATGAGCCAGGTCCAGGACGCCCCCGCCCTCCCACCACTTCTGGGCAAAACAGCCATCGTGACCGGCGGCGCGCGGCGCATCGGGCGAGAGATTGCACGCGCGCTGGCGTCTGCCGGCGCGGATGTCACGATCACCTACAGGACATCGAAGAACGAGGCCGCGCAGACTGTCGAGGCTCTCGAAGCCATGGGCCGCCGCGCCCAGGCGATCGCATGCGACGTGCGTGGGGAAGATTCAGTGCGCGCAGCAGTCCGGGACGCAGTCGCTTTTCACGGGCGTCTCGATGTGGTGGTGAATAATGCGGCGGTGTTTGAGACCGTTGCGCTGGACCGCATGAGCCTGGAGCAGTGGGACACGGTGTTTGAAACCAATGCGCGCGGACCTTTCCTGGTGGCCCGTGAAGCCATGGCGCATCTGCGCAAAACCAAAGGCCGAATTGTGAACATCGGATCTCTCGGCGGACTGCAGGCATGGGCCGGGCATGCGCACTATTGTGCGTCGAAGGCGGCACTGCACATGCTGACCATGGCCATGGCCAAAGGATTCGCTCCCGACGTCAGCGTGAACTGTGTTGCGCCGGGCTGGATCGAGGCGGAGGGCAGCGAAGGCGAGGAGGCGCGGCGGTTCGCGTCCAGAACGCCCATGGGCCGCAACGGGTTGGCGGAAGAGGTGGCGCAGGCTGTCTTGTTCTTCGCGGCGGGATCAGCGTTTATTACCGGGCAGATCCTGACCGTGGACGGCGGGCTCGGGCTTTGACGGCTTGTGTGTCGCCGAAGCGCGAGACGATTCATCGGATGGCTGGTGCAGGGAGCGGAATCCGGGTTACTTTGTTCCGAAGAGGCGGCTCCACAAGCTGCGCTTTGGGGCGTGCCCGTTGGATGCGTTTGGGCGGGAACTGGAACGGCTTCTCCATGCGAAACGATTGGCGTTGAACTTGAGCGGTTCCTCACTCCACAAACCGACAGGTTCGGGCTGCCTGGGCCATGGGCTTTCCGCGATGGCGGCTGCCGGATTGGCAACGAACAATCTTTGCGCGGTCTCTTCACCAGCCGCTTGCAGAACGTAATCGTATCCCTTCTTCAAATGGGCCGGGCGCCATTCGGGATGATGCGCGTCGGTGGCAACGAAGTGAATCCAGTTGCGTGCCAGCAACTGATTGGAGAAGTCCTGGGCGGCCTTGCCGAAGCGTCCGTAGAGCGCAGCGGAAGTGACCTGCACGAGGGAGCCGCTCTGCATCCAACGGCGCAACAATTCGGGATTTTTCTGGATGGCGGGGTTTCGCTCCGGATGGGTGATGATCAGCGTGTACCCTGCCATTTGCAGGTTGCTCATGGCATGGGTCAGCGAATCCGGAATCAGCAGATCGGGAAATTCGATCAGCAGATATCCTTTGTTATTGATGGAGTAGCGGGGGTAGTTGGCGAGCGCGTCGAAGATGTTGTTGGCGTTGAGGTGAAAATCGCAGCCCAGGCCCAGTCGAACAATCCCTTGGAGGCGCTGCTGCAGCTCCTCAAAGCGCGGTTGGATCAGTTCGAGATTGTAGGGATAGCGATCACTGGCATGGGGGGTGCAGATGATATCGGTGACGCCTTCGCGCGCCGCGTTCCCCGCCATAGCCAGTGAGGTTTCCAGATCCGGCGAGCCGTCGTCGACGCCGTAAATCAGGTGGTGGTGAATATCGATCATGTTGCCTGCGTCCGGCATTACAGCAAAGGAGAATTCAATGTTTAGCCAAAACCTCAATCATTGAGGCAAAGATCTTCCAGCCATCGGCCGAACCCAGCAACTTTTCACTGGAACGGTCCGGGTGAGGCATCATGCCGAGTACATTTCTGCCCGCGTTCAACACGCCCGCAATATTCGACAGCGAACCATTCGGATTGGCTTCCGGAGTGATTTCTCCGGTTGGCGTGCAATAGCGAAATGCGATCCGGTCTTCCGCCTCCAGCATATGAAGATCGTCCGGAGTGCAAAAATAGTTGCCTTCCATGTGACCGATGGGAATCTCCAGAACGTCTCCTTTCTTCAATTGGTTCGTAAAGGGAGTATCGGCAGTTTCGACGCAGAGATGAACCTGCTTGCAGATGTACTTGAGTCCGGCATTGCGCATCAGGGCGCCGGGCAGAAGGCCGGATTCGGTCAGAATTTGGAATCCGTTGCAGATGCCCAGGACGAGGCCTCCGCCGGCGGCGAACTTCTGCACAGCGCCCATGACGGGCGAAAAGCGGGCGATGGCTCCGGTGCGAAGGTAGTCGCCATATGCGAATCCGCCGGGAACCAGCACGGCGTCCACCCCTTGCAGGTCTTCCGAGTCATGCCAGAGGAAGGTAACCGGCTGGCGGGCGATTTCGGCGATCACGTTGTAGGTATCGTGGTCACAGTTTGAGCCAGGAAAGACGAGCACGCCGAATTTCATATGTCTAGGTTAACAGTTTCGGCCACCGCGCCGAAGCGGTTGCACACCGGGCCCAAGCCGCGCTCCGAATGACTCGAGCGGACATCTTTACTCCTCTTCAAGTGCGCGGCCAGCCGCGGTGGGAATGGTCAATAGGTCAGCTGCAATTCCAGGCCTTTACCCGTTTCCGGGATCAGGGCAGCGATGCGATGGTGTTCCGCGTCGTAAGCGGTGGTGACTTGGGTAGCTCCCGCCCCGTTCAGTGCGGACACGCTGGCCGCCGTGGCCGGTTTTGACGCGCCGTAGACCTCGATGGAAAGCAGCTTCCACCACGGCGCGAAGTCGCCTTCCGGCGGGGTAACCGCCACGATGATTCCCTGCGCCGACAAGCGGCAGGTAAAGCCCACCCGGAAGTACTGGCCTTTCTGGAAGTCGTAGCTCAAGCCATCGTCCAGGTAGATGCTGCCTTTGCAATCCTTGTTGAAGCCGGTGGGCGGATAAACACGCAGTGTCAGCGGCCCTTCCGGTTTCTGATCGGTGCTCTGGACCAGAGGCTGCTCGGGGATGATGGCTCCGGCGCGCACGAACACGGGAAGCGTATCGAGGCTGCGGTGGATCCGCACTTCAGCCTGCGGCACCTGCGTATTGTCGATGGCGCGCCGCCCGGTGCTGCCTTCCACGCGCGCCCCGGTCCAGTAGTCATACCAACCCACCGGGGGAAGGGCGACGGAGTAGTCGTCGACCTCATCGGGAAATTGACTCTGCGCCACGAGCAGGTCGGGGCCGAGGAGAAAATCGTTATCCACGGTGGGATCGATCGCCTGGCTGCCGGACGCCTCTGCAGGGAACTCGAGAAAGAGCGGCCGCATGATGGGGATACCGGTGCGGCTCATCTCTTCCGCGGTGGTGTAGATATAGGGCAGCAGCCGGTAGCGCTCTTCGATATAACGGCGGCGCAGATTCAGATCTTCGGGCGTGCCGTTTTCCCACGGCTCCTGCGGATTGGTGCCCATGGCACTATGGTCGCGGTCAATGGGCTGGAAAGCAGCCACTTCCAGCCACCGGGTCAGCAGCTCGGCGGGCGGCGACGATGCGAATCCGCCCACGTCGGCGCCCGCCATGGCGAAGCCGCTGAGGCCGAGATTCAGCAGCTGCGGAATGGTCTGGCGCAGGTGAAACCAGTTGCTGGAGTTGTCGCCGGTCCAGGTGGCTGCGTAGCGATGGCCGCCCGCATAGCTGGCGCGGGTCATCACGAACGGGCGGGTGTTGGGTTCAAGCTTCTTCAGGCCCTCAAAGGTTCCCCGCGTGTTCTCCATGCCGAAGACATTGTGAATTTCAAGGTGCGATGCCACGCGGGGAGCGAAGCCGGGCTCGTCGATGCGGTGCTGCACATCGTCGGGCATGGTCTTCGATGGGACTTCAAAGACCGCAGGCTCGTTCATGTCGTTCCAGAAACCGGACACTCCTTTGGCGACAAAGTCGCTGTAGAGCGTGCCCCACCATTCGCGCGAGGCTTTTTGCGTGAAGTCGGGAAAGACGGCCTTGCCCGGCCAAACCACGCCGACAAACGTTGTGCCATCGGGGTTCTTGACAAAGTGGTCGCCGGCCTTGCCTTCGTCGTAGGGTTTGTATCCGGCGTTGGGCAGGTCGGCGATGTGAAGATCGGTGATGACCACGGTGCGCAGGTGCTGCGCTTTGAGGTCCTGCACCATCTGATCGAAGTGCGGAAACCGATCCGGATCAACGGTGAAGGGGCGATTCTTCAACTGGTAGTCGATATCCAGCCAGATGACGTCTGCGGGGATGTGTTCGCTGCGCAGGCGGTTGGCAATGCGGCGCACTTCCGATTCGGGATAGTAGCTGTAGCGGGATTGCTGGTAACCGAGCGACCAAAGCGGCGGCATCGGGGTCTTCCCCACCAGCCACGCCCACGATTCCACCACGGACTTTGGTTCCGGCCCGTACAGGATGTAGTAGTCGAGCGGCCCGCCCTCCGATCCGAAGGAAAATGCGTCGCGATACTCCTTGTTGAAGTCGAAGCTGGCCCGCCAGGTGTTATCCAGAAAAATACCGGCGCAGATGCCGCGATGAAAGGTCATGAAGTAGGGAATGGATTTATAAATGGGGTCGGTGGACTCCTGCCAGCCGAAGGCGTCGGTGTTCCAGTCGGTGAAGGCGTGATTGCGCCGGTCGAGGGGACCTGGCTTGTCGCCCAGGCCGAAGTAGTGCTCATCGGGGGGGGACTTGAAGTAGGCGCGGAACGACGAGCCGTGATACTCGATGGGCCGGCCCGGCAAATCTTCGACAACGACGTGACCTTCCAGATCGCTCACCGTGATTTCCATCGGATCTTTGCGGATGGCAACGCGCAGCTTTGCGGTTTTAAAGCCGACGGTGGAAGAATTCGACTCCGGAGTGACAGGAACGCCGGCGTCACGGGAGGCGGGCAGCACAGCCCAGGATGCGTCTTCCGGAAGCTGACCGGCGGGGCCGACGCGGACGCGCACGACATTGTCGCGCAGCGCCGAAATCTGCATGGTGGCGGCGCCCGATCGGAGTTCGATTCCATTAGGGATAGCCCGGGAGCCGGTTACGCGGTCAAGACGGGCGAATCCTGATTTGGATTGGGCCTGGAGAGGCAGGGTTGATTGCGTTGCTGCGGTCCCAAGAAGAAAAGCAAATACTGCAAGATGAAATTTGGTGATCACTCGATGCCTCGTAGAGAACTTGACATCGATTATCTCGTGCAAACCCAGGGAAAGGCGAGCCGCATGGAGTGGCAGAGCCCTTCGAGCCATTTCCAACCACGAGCTTGCGGAACCGGGAACTGGGCGAGAGTTGCGGACTGCGCATCAGCGTCCGAGTGCGGCCACGCGTTCGCGGATTCGGCCGGCGAAGGCCTCGTCTTCGGCCGTCTCGGGTTTCATGGAGCCGAGATTGATCTGAACGTTAGCCAGAGCGCCTTCGCGGGCGGCGTTTGCCAGTGCCGTTGCGGTGGTCAGGTCCGAGCTCATGTTGGGATTGGTGATGGGCTTGAGAGTCTCGACGATCCTTGCCACTTCCGTTGAATTTTCAGCCACACCCAATGGCACGCTGGTGGCTTGTTGCAGCGCGGAGTGGATCAGCCGTCCGCCGTCAGCGGATTCCTTTGCTGCTTTGTACGCCTTCATCACGGTGTTGTAGGACTCGGCATCCGCGTCGATCGCAACTTTCAACTCTTCGCGCAGGGTCGCCAGCCTGCCGATGGCCTGGGTCAGCTCGTTTTCAAATTGCAGATACGCCTTTTTGCCGCGCGACATTGAAGCCACCATGCCGGCCAGGGCCGCAGCCATGGCGCCGCCGGCAGCCGAGGCACTGCCGCCGCCGGGTGTGGCCGTGGGCGCTGCCAGTTGCTCAATGAAGGGCTCGACGCCGGCACGCAATCCACCCACCGCCATCTTGCCGCTCATTACCGCCGCCAGGCGATTCTCGAGAATAAGCGACGAATCGAAGTTCTCAACCTGGAGGAACCATTCCGCTGCCTGCTCCAAAGCCTGCTTGGGAATCAGCCCCACGACCTCGCTCGATACCGGCAATACGCCATACCGCGCCGCTTCGCGCTTCACCAATTCGAAGACCCGGTGAATGGGCGTCGATTCGAAATCGGTAAGGTTCATTGACACCTGCGCCATGCCGCGGACCAGGAAACCGGCTCCCTTCACAAAACGCAGGCCGCCGGACGAAAAGCGAATGGCCTTGGCTATTTTCTTGGCCACATCGACATCGGGTGTGTTGAGGAAAATGTTGTAGGCGATGAGAAACTTGCGCGCGCCCACCACCGTGGCCCCGGCCGTGGGGTGCACGCAGCACGCGCCGAAGTCCGGTTTGCGCGCGGGGTTGGTGGCGATCTCGTCGCGAATGGCCTCGAACTGGCCGCGTCGAATGTTTTCGAGGTTCTGGCGCTCCGGAGAGGTTGCGGCGGCTTCGTAGAGGTAGACGGGAATCTGAAAGCGCCGCGCGACTTCAGCGCCGACGTTGCGGGCCATGGCTACACAATCCTCGAGCGTGACTCCCTCGATCGGAATGAAGGGGACAACATCGGCGGCGCCCATGCGTGGATGCGCGCCGCGATGCGTAGTGAGATCGATCAATTCCGCGGCTTTCCCCACTCCGCGAATGGCCGCTTCCTGAATGGCGTCCCGATCTCCGACCAGCGTGATGACGCAGCGGTTGTGATCGGCGTCCATTTCGCGATCGAGAAGATAGACACCGGGAATTTTCATCGCTGCAACGATGGCGTCAACTTTGGAGGCGTCACGGCCTTCGGAAAAATTAGGAACACATTCAACCAGAGTGATAGGCACGGGAAAAGGATAAAGAGCATCTCTGCAGATGAGCAAGTCGCGAGCCGGAAGGCTTATCCGCTTATGCCTTCAGCGATCAACGCCCCCCTGGCTTTGTGCACCAGAGGTTGCATAGACGACCACGCCGTGCTCGTGGTCTAATCGTGCCGTACTCCGTCGATTTTCATGAGTCTTGCTCTGTGGCTTCCGCGGCGCGCGTGTGCTTCCATGTCGGCGATGGTGGTGGTATGGTCGCTGGCAGCGGCGGGGTGCGGCGGGAAGGGGTCCACCTCCACCGGTTCAGGTTCTCCCATCTCCGCTTCGCTCGCTTCTTCATCCATCGTTGTCCCTCAGGATGGTACGACGACGCGCGTAAACATCACCATCGTCTCCCCGAGCGAGACTGCGCAGGTATCCTTCACGGGTTTGCCCGCCGGAATTCAAGAAACGTATGCGCCGACAGCGGGCAATCCATCCGGACTTCTTACCTTCAATGCCAATACTTCGGCGCCCGCAGGTACCTATGCGCCCGTTCTTACGGTAAGCGCCGCAGGCCAGACTGCGACTGTGCCGTTCTCGATGATCGTGGCGCCTGTCGTCAAAGTCAGCAACATGGTGGACACCACCCTCGGCGTGAAGGGAAAGCTCAATCAATTCATGTCGACGTCGTTTCAGATTGCCGAGTGGTCAGGCAATTATTTCGGCAGCAACACCATTGCACGCGAAGCCGGAGTGACAAATCTTGGTCCGCAGCATATTCGCCTGCAGGCGCTCTCCCAAGCCATTCCGATGAAAGCCCATACCGGCGCAGTCAGCGATTGGGATTTCACTCTGTTGGATCAGACCGTACAGCCGGTACTCGCGCTCGCGGACAATAGTCCGGAATTTCAGATTGCTGCCGCTCCCGCGTGGATGTGCGACAGCAAAGGCCATCTCGATGTGGCCGGCCATGCAGGAGACTTCGCTGCCTACGCAGCCAATATTGTGCGTTACTACAACAAGGGCGGCTTCACCGTTGGCGCCACTCATTTCCAGTCGGCCAGCAGTCAAGCGATTACGTGGTGGGGCATTTTCAATGAATTCAACATTAACGGGCTGAGTGCCGCGCAATACATAACGGTCTATAACGCGGTGGTTCCGGCGATGCTTGCCGTTGACCCATCCATACGGCTTTCTGCGCTCGAGTTTTCCGATTTTGGATTGGGCACCGGTGGTTCGGGCGATCCCATGCAGTTCCTTCCTTCGTTTTTTGCAGCTGCAACTTCCGGCGGCGTTCACTCACAGGTGGACGTTCTCTCCACTCATCTGTATGGCACATGCAACCAGTCGGATACCGACGCCACGCTCTTCGCAACGCCCCCGCAGTTCGCTGACAACGTAACTTACTTCTACAAGCAGCTGCAGGGGCGGGCTGATCTGGTCAACGTCGAAGTTTGGGTGACTGAAAATAACGTGAATGCCGACTTCGCCGCGGCCGGCGGCATGAGCACGTGCAATCCCGCGCAACCCTTCGTGGTCGACCAGCGGGGCACGAGTTCGTTTATTGCGGCATGGCGCCCTTACGTGTTCTCCCAGCTGGGCAAGGCCGGCAATCGCGCTCTCTATCATTGGAACTACACGGGCGATCAACAGTACGGGGAAGTGGATGGAAGCGGCAATCCGTATATCGGTTACTGGGTCGACCGGACCCTGAGCACGATGTATGCGGGTGCAAGCGGCTCTGGAGGACAGGACATTCTGATTGAAACGTCAAGCGATAGTTCGTCCATTGAAACACTTGCCACGCGCGATAGTACCGGGATCGTTCGCGTCATGATTGTCGATCGCGCGGTGCATGCGGCGGCCGACGATAACGGGAGCGGCGACCCGCGCACCGTATACGTCGATACGTCGAGCCTGGGAAGCTTCTCTGCGGCCAGCGTGCTGACCATCGATGCCACAACCGACGCGACCAAGGGGCCGGCCGGCGTCGGAGTCACGCCGGCGTCGCGCGTGGCCGTCGTTCTGAACGGGTATGGAGTGGCGTTCCTGTCCCTGCTGCCATGAAGTTTTTAGGATCGGGGAAGCGGCCAGATCCGGCAAAATTTACTCTCGTCCTGCGTAGAGATTTTGCCGGCTTGTTTTGGGCATCCAGTTGACTGAAGAGTTACCAGCCCAGCACATAGGCGAAGATGAGCGGTGCGACAATCGATGCGTCCGACTCGATGATGAACTTGGGCGTATTCTCACCTAATTTGCCCCACGTGATTTTCTCGTTCGGCACTGCGCCCGAGTAAGAACCGTAACTCGTGGTCGAATCGCTGATCTGGCAGAAATACGCCCATAGCGGCACTTCTTCACGCCGCAGGTCCTGGTGCAGCATGGGCACAACACAGATGGGGAAATCGCCCGCGATTCCGCCTGCGATCTGGAAGAAGCCGAGCGGCGAAGTCATCGTTGTCTCGGTGTACCACTCCGCCAGTTCCATCATGTACTCGATGCCGGTGCGGACCGTATGGACCTTCTCCACATCTTTGGAAATGCAATGGCCCGCATACATATTGCCGAGTGTGGAGTCTTCCCAGCCGGGTACGAACATGGGAAGGTTTTTCTGCGCGGCGGCGAGAAGCCAGCTGTTTTCAGGATCGATCTGGTAGGACTTTTCCAGATCGCCGGAGAGAAGGATCTTGTACATGAACTGATGAGGAAAGAAACGTTCGCCGGCCTGGTCGGCGCGGACCCATTCTTTCAACACTTCGTTTTCGATGCGGCGCATCGCTTCCATTTCGGGGATGCACGTATCTGTGACGCGATTCATATGGCGGCTCAACAGCTTTGCTTCATCGGCCGGGGTCAAGTCGCGGTAGTGAGGGACGCGTTCGTAAAAATCATGGGCCACGAGATTGAAGACATCTTCTTCGAGGTTCGCACCGGTGCAGGAGATGCCGTGAATCTTGTCCTGGCGAATCATCTCCGCGAGCGAAAGACCCAGTTCGGCGGTGCTCATTGCGCCGCCGATGGTGACAAACATTTTTCCGCCGGAGGCAAGATGCGCGTTATACCCCTCGGCGGCATCGACCAATGCAGCCGCGTTGAAATGTCGATAGTGATGCTTGATAAACGATGTGATTGAAGGCATGTTTTGCTTACTCCAATTAACTAAACTACCACAATCGAGTAAGCTCCCCGTGAATGCGCCGCTCCGGGCGGCGGAGCGAAATACGCGACCGCTACGCCTTCCTGGATGCGAGTAGCGCGTTGACCCGGGTCAACACTTTGAATGCGTCTGCGATGTAGACAACATCGGCTTTGCCCCGCGTCCAGCCGCAATTTGGGTCGAGGGAGATGGCGCGGCGTTCCGCGATGAAACGCCAGCCGACGACATGCGGTTCTTCGCCGTGACAGCATGTCGATAAGCCCTTGGCGTGACGGGGCGTGGCGCCGGTCTGCCCGATTTGATTCATGTGCGTGAGGAAGGGAAGCACGGCCTGTCCGTCACCGCCCTGGTCCACGAGAGATTTGCTGCTGCCCAGCGAAGCGCCGGTGGCGTTGAGAAATCCCAGAATCAGCGGGCCGGCCTCGGCGGCGTGAGCCTGGCCATCAGGTTGTTTCTTGGTCCAACCGGCGCCGGCAACGAACAGCATCTGCGCGTCGGGACGAATGGTTTGCGCGTCGAGGGCCGGGGTGCGGAAACCCGTCACCGCTGTGCGCGCGGCAGGAAGATCGACAAGGACTGGTTCGACCACGATGTTGCCGGGCGCGCCAGCCAACGGCGTGTGGGTGCCGGCGTCGAGCAATAGGAACCAGGGCCGTGAATCCCGGCTAAGAACGGCTTCTACGCGCTGGCGATAAAACCAGCGGGCTGCTTCGATGGCGGCGATTCCCCCAATGGCGGTGATGTGTGTGTCGATGACGCCATTTAACCTGTGAGCTACGCCCGCGGCGACACGCGCGAAGCGCGCGCTGGAAGGAGCGAGGACGATGGTGGCCCGAGAGGCGCGGCACAGGGATTCGCACGCGGCAGCATCGCTGGCATAGCGCGGATGCTGGAATGCTTCGCCGGATACCGCGAAGACACGGGCGCCCGATGCGGGCAGCGCGCTTGCTGCCGCGGTTGCATCGGCAGCCACGATGCCGATCCCCAGGGAGGCAGAGAGGCGTGTGGAGAGTTCGATTCCGGCGGTAATAGCTTCAAGTGAAGCGCGTGTCAGCGCGGAGCCGGTTTCATCGACATGCGTTAATACGAGAATCGATTCCATGTGTTTCCATGTCCCTCAGTGCGTTGGTGCTGCTTTTGACTGCGTTGAAACTGCTTCGACGATCGATGGCGTTCATGCGAGGAGTGTTGACCGCGGCTCGACTGACTTATCCGACTTGTCGGGGTAGACAATCCGCAGGAACGTAACGTCATTCGGTGCCGATCCACTCGACGAGTTCAATTGCAATCTCGTCGGGCGTCTTGTCTTTGACGACACGGGTGGTGCGCTGTTGTCTGGGTAGACTCACAGATGCGTAATGAAGCCCGTTGGCGGCCAGCGCGGCGGCTTTCGCTTTTTGCAGGGCAGGCATCACCGTGCGCATGTTCGCCATGCCGATCTGCGGATTGTTGCGCGGCTCGGGCAGGTTGCCGGTGGCCCATCCCAGCACGGCAGGAGTTCCGGTGCAGACAGAAACCTGGTGCTTGCCGCCTTCGACGCGCTCCAGCACTTCGAAGGATCCATCTTGGCTGAGAGTGATCTGATCAACGCCCTGGAACTGGTCGGTGATGCCGAGGCGCTCGCCGATCAGTTGCAGTGTGACACCGGCTCCGCGAGTGGCGGATTCCCAACCACCGAAGACGAGTAGTTTTTGACGATCGAGGGTAGGGATCGCAGCGATGGCTTCGGCTAATACAGATGCGGTTGCGTGCGCATCCGGAAATCCGCCGATGGGCCCGTCGATCGGGACGAGTTCGAAGCCGACCTTTTGCGCGATGGTCATCATGACCTGTTGCAACTTGGCTTTCGGACCGAGAGAGACGAGCCAGAGTTTGCTGCCGGAATTTTTAGAAACAAGGTTCGCGGCTTCGTAGAGTGCACTCGCCGCCCAGGGATCGAGGACTGCGGGCAAAACCATCTCATTCTTGAGGCCCGGACCGTTCGGGCCGGTAATTGGTTCCAGAGTCTGCAGCGGGTCGGGGACGATCCCGGCGCAAACAACGATGTGCAAAACTGATGACACTGTGCACCTCTCTCGTTCTTAGCTGTTAGCTCTTTGCTCATAGCTCTTAGCTTCTTATTGCAATACCTGACACCCGATCTGCAAGCCGGCTGGCCCTGGTTTGAGGCGTCAGCTTCTGGATAAAAGTACTCAGAATTTTTGAGACCTCGCTGCTCAAAACTTCCGCTTCATCGAAAGAGTCACCGAACGCGAATCCTAGACTCTTCGAAACGAGGTGTTGAGTTTGCAATTCAAACACCGATCCCTGCTCAATTCCGAGAAACTGGCGAAATTCTGCAAGATTGAGCCTGCCACGGCCTTCCGCGATGTTGCTTGCAGCGGAGACGTTCGCTCTTCGCATTTGCGACGTGATTCCATCGATCTCGCTCTTGGGGAACGATTGCGTCATTTTATGTACGCAAACAGTCAAATCGATCGCTTTCTGCCCACAAATCAGATCGTGGTAGTCCTGAACTATTTCCAATCCCGTGCTATCCCCGAATACCTGCAATCGAGTTCCAGAAGCCAGTAGCCAGCAGCTAAAAGCTAATAGCTAAGAACGTCAGCCCGCGGCTCTCAGTTCTCTGCTGAGTGCAGGCCTCCGGCGCCGGCGAGGAACTCGATGTTGTTGTTTACGCCATCGGATGCCTTGGCGCAGTTCCATACACAGCCGCCACAGTGAATGCATTTCTCGCGCTCGAAGACGGGCAGATTGTTGGCACTGAGGGTAATGGCCTGGCCCGAGCACATGGCAATGCAGGTCTTCTCATCGCATGCCGCGCACAGACGAAGATCGCGAAAAACGACGTGGTCTGCAAAGCCGGGCATGGCCTGCACTTTACCGCCTATCAACAATGCGTCCTGTTGCGTGACAAGCAAGTGCCCGTCGAAAGGAATCTCCGGCCATCCGCGCGCAGAGAGCAGCGCATCGTGGAGGGGGCGGCCATCTTCGAGCATCAATTCGGCAGCGTGCCGGCGTTCGATATTTTCCGGAGTCGAGGGAGCGCGCCGGATTTGTTTGTGAGCGGGCGCGAGCTTAGCGTTGAAGGCAAGTTTGCCGCCGGTGAGACCGGCCAGCGCCATGCCGATCAGGCCCCTGACCACCCCGCCATGGAACCCGTTGCGGGCATCCTCAGCCTCGCGCGCTCCGGTCTCAACCCAACTGGCGCGCCTCCGCGCCTCGTAGGTCGCGGAGAGATTCTTGTGGGTAAAGTCTTTGCCCGCGCGGAGTAACTGAATCACCGACTCCGCCAACTGAACTCCGGTGGTCCACGCCTCATCGACCCCGGAGCCGGTCAGCATGTTGGTGCTGCCCGAGCCTTCGCCGATGCGCGCGTAGCCGTTGCCGGTGAGGAAGGGTTCCCCGCGCCGGCCGGACTCTTCGAGCGATTTTGCGCCCCAGGATCGCAAGGTCCCGTTCTTGAGATAGCGCCACAAGGCGGGGTGCTGAATGTAGTGCTGCAGATAGCGATAGGCTGTGCGGGAAGGGTCGCCCATCCACGATGGCACGAAGATGCCGACCGAAACCAGCCGGTCGGGGTGAACGTAAAGAAATCCAAAAATCTCCGGTTCCGGGTAGCCGAAGGTGTGCCAGACGGTGCCGGCCGGAAGAGGAGCGTCGCAACCAGAATGGGCGATCACGCCTTCCTGCGCCAATGTTTGCTTGTCGAGTGCGTCGGGATTCGCATCGTCGGCAGGAAGTTCAATGACCATCTTCATGCCCAGCGCCCATTCGCGCCGGGCATGGCCGGATGGCATGCCCATGCGATCGTCGATTGCCTGACCCAGCGCGCCGACCGGTCCATCGCCCACCACCGTCAAACGCGCATGCACGTCCATGCCGGCCATATAGCCTTGGGCGGGAACGCCTTGCTTGTCGACCCCCTGGTCCGCGATGCGCAGACCGGTCACGGTGCGATTGATAAAGAGAGGTTCCTTAACGGGAGTGCCGGGCCAGATCTGTACCAGGCCACTCGACATCAACTGCGCCCCGACCCATTGATTGAACTGACCGATCGACATGACCAGGCCGCCGTCTTTGTGAAGGAAGCGCGGCGTCCAAGGCAATTCGAAAGCATGATCTTTGACTCCCAGCAGGGGAGCGAGCGAGCGCACTACGGCATCGCCGGCGCGCAGCGCAAAGGAACGGCGACTGGCACCGATGGGATCGAGGAGATAAAGCACCCGTTCCTTCGTCACCTCGGCGGCCATTGGAATTTCGTCGACCTTCATTTCAGGAAAGCTGGCGCGAATCCCCCGGGCGCGGGTCACAACGCCACTGACTCCGGCCGCGATGTCATCGGCCCGCTCATAGCAGAGGACCTGCAGCGGCATGCCGGGAGCGACCTTGCTCTCGAAAGCGGGGTCGGTGGGATTTTCATTCCATGCCTTGGTGAGCGTGGTGAGAAAGCCACCGACAGCCGGCCCAAAACCGGCGCAGGCGACGTCCACTTCGATGGTCTGCCGCTCGATCTCAACGGGAATCATTTCTTCAACGGTCATGAGGGGTAGTCCAACGCTTCAGGAATCATCACGGAGCTGACCGTATCGGCCGCACGGTCCTTGGCCAGGCGGGAGCCGCTGAGGCAGCGGCTCAGCTTGTGCTGAAGCTCCAGGAATGCGCCTCCT
This sequence comes from Occallatibacter sp., assembly GCA_036488735.1. Lineage (GTDB taxonomy): Bacteria > Acidobacteriota > Terriglobia > Terriglobales > Acidobacteriaceae > Telmatobacter. The sequence continues at coordinate 28,198 of DASXHC010000008.1, read as the reverse complement.
CCTTCGCAGCCGGCGCACGGCCCGGCCTTATCAGGGTGGCTGCCGTCTTCGGCGAGCACGTCGATAGCGAAAGCGGAGATGCCGGGCATAGTCTCTTCGAATTCTTCCAATTCACACGCCGAGAAGCAGCGCTTTTTGCCTTCTTCGTCCCATGCCGGATGGCGGTTATAGCCGAAGACGAGCTCGGTGCAGATGCGGTTGACCTCGCCGGCCGCCTGCGCGGCCTGCACGCGGCACAAATCGCTGAGGAATTGCACGGTCTCGGGCAGGCCGTCGGCGAATGCGGGATCGGCGCCGCCGCGGACATCCAGTTCGAGGACATCGAGGATCTGGCAGCGTGAAGCAAGCAGCCAGCAGAGCGCATCGGCCATGGGGAACGTGACTCCCTGGCGCTGGCCCTGGTAGAGCTTCCTGCCTGCGGCGTCTGTTGCCTTTTGCAGATGATCGAGCGTCCAGCTCCACATTTGCATGGCCGAGGCCAGGGTGCATGCGCCCGTGCCGGGACGGGTTGAGGCAAGCTCTCTCATCTGGCGGGTCCACGCACGGAACTCAGCCAGGAAGACATCGCTGGTCATGGTTACGGTCAGTTGGCGGCGCTGGACGGCCTCGGGTCCTTCGTAAGTGGCTTCGAGTTGCGCATCCATCCACTTGCTTGCCAGAAAGCCGGGGCAATCCTCGGTGATGCCGTAGCCGCCCATCAAGCTGACAGCTTCGCGCATCACGTTGGCGCCGTGGCCGGTGTTCCACAGCTTGGTTGCGGGGCAAAGCACGTTGGCTTCGGCGTCCTTGAGAACAAATTGCACCAGGGGGTCGGCTTCGATTTCGGTGCGGCGGGGATCATTGGCGCGCATGGCGAGCAGCGCCACGGCGCGGATTTCACTCTCGCGCAGAGCCTTCATTTCCGCGCGGCCGCCTTGAATGCCGCTTTCCTTCAGAATGGCTGTCTTCTGTTTCTCGATGGGATCGAGTTCATCAAACAGGCGCGCGGCGGCAAAACCGAGCGAAGCAGCGGCTTCCCCGCAAGCCCAGATGTCCACAAGACGGTGCAGGGCGTCCTCGCGCTGCTGAATGCCTTGTTCGTAACGGACCGTGCCAGGACGGGCGCCTTCGGCACCGCGGAAACGGCTGCGCTGATAGCGAATCACCGGTTCCACGGCGGAGAGCAGCTTGGCCGCGGTCATCAGGCCAACGGTGACGCGGGTGCGGCGGAACACTGCCTCAATGACTTCGCCGTGACTGTAGTTCGGTACGATGACGCCATCTTTCACGGTGTATCCGCCCACGATGCGGCTGGCGGGGACCTTGAGATTGAAGATGGGGTCGCCGGTGGACGAGAGCTGGTGCACGAGCTTTTTGGTGGGTGTGCCGTGATCGAAGGTGCCTTCGTCGGACTCTTCCAGAATGATGACGCAGCTGCCCTTGATGCGAGGATCGTCGGATCCGACGGCGGCCGTTACAAAATTGGCAAAGGCTATGTTGGTGATGAAGCGGCCGCGCTTGTCGACCTGCAGCCATGGCTCCTGGCCGTCAACCCACTCTGCGACGCGAACCTTGCCGCTGAGCATGCCGGTGTCGACGCCGACGTAGGGAATGGGCTCGGTGAGCGCGAAGGCGCCGCGCCAGGGCTTGCGATCTTCTCCAGGTTGCGGGGGAGCAGCCAGCGACATGTAGTGCTGTGCCTGTTCGACTGTCCCGCGCTCGTGAATGGGCGCAAGGGCCAGGAATCCGGCGAGGCTGGCGGTGGCTGCGCCGCCGTCCACCCATGCCAGTTCGAATGCGGCCAGAGACAAGGCGAGATTCTTGGGACCCGCGATGAAGCCGCCCTCTTCCGGCTCCATGAAGATGGCGCTGATGCCGGAGCGATCGAAGGCCTCCATCATCTCTTCCTTGGCCGGCGTCCACTCGTGGGTGTTGCGCTCTCCCGCGGCGACCAGCCGTGCCACGGTGCCGCGAGCCACGCCGCGCGCGGACTGCACCAGCATCTGCAGGTCGAAGCGGTCGGCAAAACGCCACTGTATCTGGCGCACCGTGTCAGTAGGGAGAGTGAGCATGGCGGCGATTTCAGAGAGAGCGGGTGTGCTCATCGGAATTCCTCAAGCAGCGGCCATATTGTCCCGTAAAGAGGGCACAGTTGGTTGTGATTGGTGTCACTTTCGAACCGGGACGATTTTTGGAGAAATCGTGTGGCGATGGTTCGATGTGGAGGAGAAGCGATCCACGGACATTTCAATATCTACAGGCAAGATTGTGATGCAGCGCAACTGCAACAGACAGAAGTGCTTCGATCCGATACACAGGATGTGACCCCTATCACGGCAAGATTTTGCATGAAAGCTTCTCCTCAGAAGTGCGAATCCGCAAAGACATACGAAACCACCATAGCGGTGTGCGCGATAGGTAAGCCCTGAGAGACTGGCAGCAATGGCGTCTCTCGAGGAGAAGGAAGACGCCAGGATGAGCAGAGCTGTGAAGACTCGAGGCTCCTCAATCGCTCCGTGGGCGCAAAAGCAGAGATGGCTGACGGAGCCTGAAACTTTTTTGTTTGCTGTGGTTGCTTTGCTGCTGTTTTTGACGGTCCCGGGAAGATTACTCGCGCAGACAGATTGTCTTGCTTGTCACGCGGATAAAGGCCTGCAGGATGCCGCCGGACACAATATCAGTGTCGACGGCGACACGTTCAGCAAGAGTATTCACGGCAGCTTGAAGTGCAATGATTGCCACGCCGATATCAAGGAATATCCGCATCCGGACAAAGTTGCCAAGGTCAAGTGCGATGGTTGTCATGCGGGCCCGGCGGCGGAATTGGCGGGGAGCGTTCACTCCAATTCCGCGGATCATCCCTGCACCAGTTGCCACGGAGATGCGCACGCCATTCTTCCCAGGGACAACAAGCTTTCAGCGGTGTATCCGTTGAATGTTCCCCACACCTGCGGTGCTTGTCATGGCAAAGACGGAATGGCCCAGAAGCACGGGCTGGCCACCGTGCTGACGTCCTACACTGACTCCATCCACGGCATGGCACTCAGCAAAGAAGGGCTGCTGGTTGCGGCCAACTGCCAGAGTTGCCACGGCTCGCATCACATCCTGAGCCGTAAAGATGCACAGAGTCCCACCTTCAAGGCCAACATCCCGAAGACCTGCGGAACGTGCCACGCCGGCATCACGGCAGATTACTCGGAAGGCGTCCACGGCAAGGCGATCGCGGCGGGCAAGATGGATGCGCCCGTCTGTTCCGACTGCCATACCGCACACGCCATCGAGCAGCCGACGGCGGCGGGTTTCCGCATGCAGTCGACGCCCATTTGCGGCTCCTGCCACAAGGATAAGTTCAGCACTTACCGGGACACCTTCCACTCGCAACTGGGCGCCTTGGGCGGCTATGTGGAGACGGCGCGCTGCTGGGACTGTCACGAAGCCCACTCCGTGCGGCCCGCATCCGACCCGCGTTCGCCGGTGCACACCGCCAACCTTGTGACGACCTGCGGCAAATGCCACGCAGGCGCCAACGTCAGCTTTGTGCAGTATCAGCCGCACGCCAATGCCCGCGTTCGCAAATTGAATCCGGCGCTTTATTTCATTCGGCTGTTCATGAACCTGCTGCTGTTCGGAGTGCTTACGTTTTTCGTGATTCACACCGCGCTCTGGCTGATCCGCGCCCGTTATGAACAGGTCAGGAAGAAGACCGCTGAAGGAGGCCCCCATGCCTGAACTCGAGGAAGCGCCAGTCCAAATCGAAAAAGCCCCGCCGAAGAGCGAGAGATTCTTTGTTCGCTTTACGCGCGCCCAGCGCTACATGCACGCTGTATTGTTCAGTACATTTCTGGGGCTCGCGGGCACCGGGCTGCCCCTGCGCTTCAGCCAGAGTTACTGGGCGCGCCGCCTGGCCAGCAGCGTGGGTGGATTCGGGGCCATTCTCTTCTTCCACAAGTTCTGCGCCATCCTGCTCACCATCGCTTTCGCCATCCACCTGAAAGAGATCTTTACCCGCGGCGTGCTGCATCGCGAAAAGGGCGTGTTCTGGGGCGCAACCTCCATGGTTGGCAACTGGAAAGATGTCAAGGATCTTTTCGCACATTTCCGCTGGTTCGTCGGCCTGGGACCGAAGCCCTCATTCGAACGCTATGCCTATTGGGAAAAGTTCGATTACTGGGCGGTTTTCTGGGGCATGATGGTCATCGGCTTTTCCGGCTATGCCATGTGGTTCGCGCCCTTCTTCGCCCATTTCCTGCCCGGCTGGGCCTTGAATGCGGTGCTCGTCATCCACAGCGAAGAAGGACTGCTGGCCATCCTGTTCATCTTTTCGATTCACTTCGTCAACACCCACCTGCGCCCGGGTAGCTTTCCCATGGACATGGTGATTTTCACCGGCGTCGAGAGTGAAGAAGAGTTCAAAACCAGGCGCTCGGTGGAATATAAGCGGCTGGCCGGCCAGGGAAAACTCGAATCGCGGCTGGGCGAGAAGCCCGCAACGTGGCTGGTGAATTTCAGCCGCGTGGTTGGAACCACGGCTATCGTGATCGGGTTGGTTTTGCTGGTGTTGACACTGACCGCTTACTTCGGAGAGTAAAGAGGCAAGACAATGGCCGTAAAAGGCTGGATGGGGATGAAGGGGAGCGCGAGACTCCTTGCGCCGTTAGCGATGCTTGCAGTTTTGGCCTTTGCTCCTTCGAGCCGGGGTGCGCAGAAGCTCAAGGACGGCGATTGCCTCAGTTGTCATGGCGATTCTTCTCTATCAGCGGACGAGAGCGGCAAGCACGTCAGCTTGTTTGTCGACAAGGACAAGCTGAAACATTCGTTTCATGGGCGAATCCTGGGTTGTGTCGATTGCCACACCGATGTGAAGACATTGGTGCACGATACGCCGCCCAAAAAGATTACCTGTGCGGGATGCCACGAGGCTGCTCAAGCGGCCTGGGCGCGCTCCATGCATGCGCGGCCCGCCAAGGCGGGCGCAGCTTCCGGAGCCACTTGCGAAGACTGCCACGGCAGCGCGCACCAGGTGTTGACTCCAGGCGATCCCGGGTCACCCGTGAACCATGCCAACATTCCCATGACCTGCGGGCGCTGCCACGGGCAGAAATTCCTGGTCCAGTCCAACGGGGACAGCGCACAGACTTTCGCCTCGTACCAGGAAAGCGTGCATGGGCGGGCCATCGAAAACGGCTCCAAGAAAGCCGCGGTGTGCACGGACTGTCATGGTGCGCACGACATTCTTGCAGCCAACGAACAACAATCATCCATTTACAAATTCAATGTGCCGGCCACGTGCGGCAAGTGTCATGCGCAGGTTGAGCAGGCCTTCATGGCCAGCATTCACGGGCAGGGAATCGCGCGTGGAAACGGTTTGGCGCCGGTTTGTACGGATTGCCACGGAATCCACTCCATCAAGAATCACAAGGATCCCAATTCGCCGGTCGCGGATAAGAATCTTTCGCGCGATACGTGTGCGCGCTGCCACGAAGGAGTTCGTCTTTCGCAGGAATTCGGACTTCCCGGCAATCGAGTCGAATCGTACAACGACAGCTATCACGGACTGGCCGCCGAAGGCGGATCGGTGGTAGTAGCCAATTGTTCCAGCTGCCATGGGGTCCACAACATCCTGCCGTCGGGCGATCCGCACTCGACGATCAACCGCGCCAATCTCGATGCAACTTGCGGGCAATGTCACAAGGGCGCGACGCAGAAGTTTACGCTGACGCGTGTCCACCTGCAGGACGGCACGCAAGCGCGGGAGATCGACTCGGTGGTGGTGCGCTGGGTACGCTTGATTTACATCCCGCTGATTGTTCTTGTCATCGGCGCAATGTTCCTGCATAACGTGGTGATCTGGCGCAGCAAACTGGCGCAGCGGCGTAGGGCGCATCCCGCCATGATGGTGCGCATGACCGTCAATCAGCGCTGGCAGCACATGATTCTGTTTACCAGTTTCATCATCCTGGTCATCACCGGCTTCGCACTGAAGTTTCCCGATTCGTGGTTTGCCCATGTGTTCGGAATGGGAGAGCACTTGCGGGGGGTCATTCACCGCGTGTCGGGCGTGGCGTTGATGGCAGTGGGAATCTACCACGTCTTCTATGTCATCGCGGCCCGCGAAGGGCGACTCCTGTTGCGAGATCTGGCGCCGGCGCCAAAAGACGGGTTCGACGCCTTGCGGGCCATGCGGTACTATCTCGGATTGAGCAGTCGGAAACCGGAATTCGGCCGCTTCAATTACGCCGAAAAAGCGGAGTATTGGGCTCTCGTCTGGGGTACAGCTTTGATGGGCCTTACAGGCGTAATGCTCTGGGCCAAGGTTTGGGTGGGGAACCTGCTGGCGCGCTGGTGGGTTGATGCGGCCACCGCGGTGCATTACTACGAAGCGATTCTCGCCACGCTCGCAATCGTGGTGTGGCACTTCTACCAGGTCTTCTTCGATCCGGATGTGTATCCGATGAACGGCGCATGGCTGGATGGAAAGATGCCAGTGGATCACTACAAGGAAGAGCATGGGCTCGATACCGAGTCGCTGTCTCCACAGGAGGGGCCACCGATTCCAAACATAGGGGCTTCGGGTAAGTCGAATCCTCCGTCCGAAGCGCCGGCAGATTAGACGAAGTAATAAGCATGCCTGGCTGTTTCTTCGCGTCGCGAGTTGGCCTCGTCTTCTCGGTCCGCGGGATTCCAGGTGAAGGCCCGGAAGTTGTTGCCCCGGGGCTGTCCCTCCACGGTCGGATCCAATTCGAAAACCACAACGAGCAGGCAATTTCGAGTTAGCCGCAGCCGCGGATAGTATTCTGGGCATTGGACGACAGCCGTCCCTTAATTGGCATATGGAAAGGGAAGAACTTGGCACGATTTCTGGTAACGGGAGTGGCCGGCTTTATCGGGCGATCGATTGCGTCGGCACTATTGGCGCGCGGTGAGAGCGTTCGCGGCATCGACAGCTTTATCACGGGTAAACGAACCAACCTGATCGGTCTGGAAGCGATGGCGTTCATGGAGGGCGACCTCGCCGATCACGATACGTGCGGGCGCGCATGCCAGGGCATCGAAATCGTATTTCACGAAGCGGCGCTGGCGTCGGTTCCGCGGTCGGTAGCCGATCCGGTGGCCACCAACGTGAACTGCGTGGACGCGACGCTGAACGTGTTGGTAGCGGCAAAGGCGGCGGGAGTACGGCGCGTCGTCTATGCCGGCTCGTCATCGGCGTACGGCGATACCCCCGTGCTGCCTAAGCGGGAAGACATGCTGCCCAATCCGATTTCTCCTTACGCAGTAGCAAAGCTCGCGGGGGAGCACTACCTTCGGGCGTTCACGCGGGTGTATGGGATGGAGACGGTGACGCTTCGCTATTTCAACGTTTTCGGACCTTACCAGGATCCGACCTCGCATTATTCGGGAGTGCTGGCCATTTTTTGCCGTCGCATGCTGGCGGGAGAACAGCCGACGATCTACGGAGATGGCGAGCAGAGCCGCGACTTCACCTACATCGACAACGTGGTCCATGCCAACCTGCTGGCCGCCGCAGCCCCGGCGAACCTAGTTTCCGGGAAGATGATGAACACGGCCACGGGCACGCGCGTCACTTTGAATGAAACATTCGAGATTTTGAAAGATCTAACCGGCTATTCCGGCACGGTTGCATATGCTCCGGAGCGAAACGGGGACATTCGCGATTCGCTGGCCGATACCACCCTGGCCGGGGAACTCCTGGGCTATCAACCCATCGTCAATTTCCGCGAGGGATTGCGCCGAACCGTTGAGTGGTACCGGGAAAGCGTCTGACACGAGAGTTGAGCGAGTGCACTGGAAATGCAAGCGGCTGCCTCACTGTTTTTGGAACAGCGCCCTCACGCGATCGCGAATGGTGGGCTCGATGCCGCACTCGAGATAGAGTTCCCGACTGAGTGTGGCAAGCAGTTGAATTGCGTCCAGACGGCCGCGGTCCTCGGACACTGCCCAGACGTTGTTGTGTACAAACTCGTCCTCAAGGTACGCGACCGCATGTCCGAGTTTTTCGAGGCCTCGCCCCTTTTCGGGAGTGATTTTACGCCGGATCTTGGGTCGTTCCATCGCCCGGTAATTAGAGCTTGCAGAAATGGGGAATTGAGTGTCTTGCACGGCCCCTCCAGATTTTCTTCACGATCACGAATTGTCGCGTAACGGGACAGCGTTGTCTTTGACAACGAGCAAAGCCGAAGGCCTGTTTCCGTTCCAGAAAGTTTACTGCGTGATGTGATGGAGCGCACGAACATTTAACGACATAAAGTTCGACACTTCAAGGGCCCTCTCTGCAGTGTTCCTTCAAGCGTTTTACGGGGTTGCCCTGCCGGAGCGGAACGATAGACGTTGAGGTTCCCGAGTCTTGTTGGACACCGCCGCAGTCGAGCGCGTTGAGACAGATGCGAGCCAGGGGGCCGCCAGAGAGGTATCCGGCCGATCGAACTCGTCGACGTCCTTGCGCGACCTGGTTCGCGTAGTCGTCGTTCGCCGGCGCATGGTGTTGGCTGTTGTCGGCGGGCTGTTGCTGGGATGCTTGGTCTATTGCCTGATGGCTCCCAACCAATATGAGGCCAAGGCTCGAGTCGCCTTGCGTACTTCTCCCGCAGCGGCTTTAAGTGTGGAAGGAAGCGACGCCACGCCGTCGGGATCCTTTGCTTCGAGCCAGATTCAACTTGAGACGCTGGCCAGCGTGCTACGCAGTGATCGCCTGGCGTGGAAACTGATTCAGGAGCAGAAGCTGTATCAATCCCCTGCCTTCATGGGTCGATTTGCAGTGCGGTTTCCGGGATACCGGCCGGAGATTCAAGACTCCGATGCCGCGAGCTACCTGTTGCAACGGTTTCAGGATCGGCTGCAGGTGAGTACGATGCCCCGTACGCTGCTGGTTGAGATTCGCTTTCGCAGCAAAGATGCGAAGCTTTCGGCTGCCGTAGTGAACGCTTTGATCCGGTTGTACCGTCAACAGGAAATTGAACTGCGCACGCAGGCGACGAACGAGTCGACTGCCTGGCTTGAGAACCAGCTTGATGCCCTGAAGTCGCGTGCCGAGAAAGATGATCGACGATTGGCGCAATTTCAAAAAGCGCACGGAATACTGATTGCTCCGGAAACTTTGAGCAATGGCAGACCGGGGGGTGCGGAGCACCTGTCAGAGCTGCTGCAGGTCGACGAGTTAGGAAGGGAACTGGCCGCAGCGAATTCCGAACGCATCCTGCGCGAAGCCGAATACCGCGCTGCATCGCAGGGTGACCCGGAGGTTGTGCTGGTCTTCGATCCGCGCGTCCAAACCGAGAACGGCAATCTCTCCAACTCGTACCGTCAGATCCACGGTCGGCACAGCGACCTGGAACAGGAACTGGCGCAGTTGAGTATTGAGCGCGGGCCGAACTTCCCCCGGATTCAGGAAATCCAGCATCAATTGCAGGATCTGGATGGGCAGCTAGAAACTGAAAACACCAAGGTCCGCGAGCGTTTTCGCAGCGCGTGGGCAGCGGCATCGGAACATGAACAACTGCTTCGCAAAAACCTGCGTGAACGCACCGGAGAAGGCCTGAAGATCAATGAGGCTGCGGCTGCTTACGAAGTGATGCGCAAGGAAACGGATTCTACCCACGACCTCTACCTCCGCATGCAAGACAAGGTGGAAGAGGCAGGACTGGCGGCGGGAGTGCGCGGATCGGATATATGGGTTGTGGATGAGGCTCGACCGCCTTCGCGGCCGGTCTCTCCAGATCTGCCGCTCTATCTGGCGATCACACTGTTTGGTGGGGTCTGGATTGGGGTAGCGAGTGCGCTCATCATGGATTCACTCCGCTTACCCGCGGCGCGCGCAGCGATCGTATTGATAATTGCCGCTGTGACCGGAATGGCCGCGATTGGACAGGCTCCCACCCCGAGTACTTCGGGGCTTCCCACGGGCGTTGCACGCATCCCTCTGGGCGGTGAGAGCCGGGGCGCTGCCAACGCGAAGGATGCTCCCGGCGTCTGGACTGGTGCGGGGGAGAATGCCGCTGAAAGCCCGGTTGCGTCGACTTTGCTTGCGGCCCCTATGCCAGCGGCAATTGCGGTGGGCGATTTGCTCGAGATCGGCGAATTCCATACACCCGAGTTTCACTCCACGGTGCGCGTTTCGACTGCAGGTACTGTGAAATTGCCCATGGTCGATGAGATTCGTGTGGAAGGACTGGACGAGTTGCAGGCCGGAAAGGCTATCGCAGAGGCTCTGATTGCGCGCGGAATGCTGAACCATCCTCAGGTATCGGTGCTTGTCACCGCATATGTGGGGCAGGACGTGAGCGTGCTCGGGGAGGTGGCCAGGCCGGGCGTCTATGCGTATACGGTGCACCATCGTCTCTACGACTTGCTCTCCGCTGCATCCGGTTTGGGGCCCATGGCAGGCGCAACCGTAAATATCTATCACCGCAGCGATCCCAACGTCGCGCATCCAGTGCCACTCACCGAAGAGCCAGGCGGGAGCATTGGCGATCGAAATCCGGACCTGGCCCCTGGCGACGTCGTCCAGGTGAGCCGCGCCGGCCTGGTGTACGTGGTGGGCGATGTGATTCGTCCGGGCGGATTCACAGTCGATCCCACCCAGGAGTTCACTGTCCTGAAGGCGTTGTCACTTGCGTGGGGCACCACTCAGAACGCTGCAGTTCAGAAAGCCATCCTGATTCGCGAACAGAGGGGAGGGCGCACCGTAACCACTCTCAACCTGAAGCGTATGCTCCGCGGCCAGGACCCGGATCAGGCCATCCTCGACCACGACATTCTCTTTGTCCCCGATTCCGCAGCCAGGAATTTATTCAATCGCACCATCGAATCGGCGATTCAATCCGCCGCCGGAGTCAGCATTTACGCGGGCTTGGTCTACTCGCAAAGGTTTTAGGATGAATCCGCGATGCGCAGATTAACCTGGTTTCTGCTCCTCCTGTTCGCTTTCGCGATTCCCTGGGAATACTCTCTGGATCTGGGGCCGCCCCTCGGCAACATCGCTCGCATCGCAGGGCTCGTGCTGTTGCTGGCGGCAATACCCGCCATCGCGCAGGCCGGTCGATTGCGCACACCTGGCTCTCTCCAATGGCTGGTGCTGGCTTACTTTGTATGGTTCTGTTGTTCCTTGTTCTGGTCGATCGATTTCCAGATAACCCTGGCAAAGGTACGTGGCTACTTCCAGGAATTCATGGTGGTCTGGCTGGTCTGGGAGTTCGCAGAAACGCCGACGGACCTGCGTAACCTGTTGCGCGCCTATGTGGCCGGTTGCTGGGTACTCGCAGTGCTGACAGTGATGAACCTGGGATCGCCCGGAGCGAGCAGCCAGATTCGTTTTGCCGCAGTGGGACAAGACCCGAACGACGTGGCGCGGTTTATCGATCTCGGGTTTCCAATGGCTGCGCTTCTGCTCGAAAGGGAATCAAAGTGGGCCGGAAAACTGCTCGCCTGGGGCTACTTGCCCCTGGGACTCACGGGCGTGTTGCTTACCGCGTCCAGGGGAGGATCTCTGGCCGCACTGGTAGCGATGGCGGGCTGCGGTTTGTTGATGATCCGCTCGCGTCGGCCCGCATCGGTCGGCGCCGTTGTTGCTTCACCACTTCTTCTGGCTTTCCTCTGGCTAGCCGTTCCGCGCGGACCGCTGGCGCGTATTGGCACGATTTATGAACAACTTCGAGGCGGCGACTTAAATCAACGGTTCAATCTTTGGCATGCCGGTTGGCAGGCCTTTGCACACGCTCCTTTCCTGGGATCCGGAGCAGGATCCTTTGTCAGCGCGGCCAGGCTGTCAACTATCGATACGGCCCACAATACCGCCTTGGCGATTGTCGTGGAGGGCGGTATTTGCGCCCTGTTTCTGGCCACGGCCATCTTGGCCGTCTCTGTCCTGGCAGTTTCCAGAACCCACGGGGCGGTGCGCATTGCATTCGCCACTGCTTTGGCGGTTTGGATTGTGACCTCCCTGGTGGCGACGGTGGAAGAGAGTCGCACGACGTGGCTGTTGCTAGCCATGACGGCCCTCGCCGGACGCCTGGCGACGGAAGACCTTGAAGCACTGGGCCGATGCTTCGGAGGTAACTTCAAAAATAACCAAAGTGCGTTTCACGGGACCGTTTGATGGCTACCGGCATAGCGCCAAAGGCGGGGGTGAATCGGCGCATATTGCATGCGGCGACCGCAGTGATCGCAGCCACCCTGGTGGTAAAAGTTGCGGCGATGGTGAAGGAGTTTGCCGTTGCGGGAATTTTCGGACGATCCGATGCGATGGATGCTTTTCTGGTCGCATTTCTCATTCCCAATCTGCTCATCAATTTGATTGCGGAGTCGATGAATCAGGCATTGGTGCCCACGTTGATTCGCGTGAACATTCAAGAAGGCCACGATCGCGCCCAGCAATTGCTCTCGAATTCCATGCTGTCGATGTGTGTTTTGCTGGCCGTCGCATCGCTGGGCATGGCCGCGCTCGCGCACATGTTCTTTCCCATTCTTGGATCGAACTTCGAGGCCGGCAAACTGCATCTGGCCACGCAGTTGTTTTTTGCATTGCTGCCGGTTGTGCTCATCACCGGCGTTGCATCAACCTGCACGGCGGTGCTGAACACAATTGATCGCTTTGCTCTGCCGGCGCTCGCGCCGCTCGCCATTCCGTTGTCGATACTGGCGGGCGCCCTGCTGTTTCATGGCCGATTTGGTATCTGGGCACTGGTTTACGCAACGCTCTTTGGCGCCGTGATTCACGCTGGCCTGGTGGCATGGATGATGGACGCAAGCGGGTTCCGCTTGCGGCTGAATTGGTACGGCGCGAGCGAGTCGGCGCGCGAGGTCTCCCGGCAGTATGGGCCCATCTTGCTAAGTTCGGTTGTTGCGTCGGGCGGCTTGCTGGTAGATCAGGCCATGGCGGCGATGTTGCCGGCCGGCAGCGTGTCTGCCCTGGTGTTCGGCAATCGCTTTGTCAGCGTGGTGGTGACCCTGCTTGCGGGTGCAGTCTCCACTGCGATTGTCCCTTATTTCTCCACCATGATCGCTCATGGCGATTGGCAGAGTTGCCGGCGGACATTGCACACATGGTCGCGTCTCACGTTGCTGGCATCGGTGCCCATCGCAGGATTGCTGATTGCAGGTGCGCGGCCGCTGGTTCGCATGACCTTGCAACATGGTGTATTTGGCCCATCCGACACCAGGGTCGTGACCGCCGTTCTGGCCATGTATGCCATTCAGATTCCGTTTTTTGTTGTAAGCCGCGTCTTCTATCGATTCCTGGTCGCGATGCGGCGCACTGATTTGATTCTTTACTGCGGAGTTCTCAACCTGTTGCTCGATGTGAGTCTCAACTTGATTTTGATGCGTTGGTTGGGTGTGGCGGGAATCGCACTTGCAACCTCGTTCTGGAGCATGAGCACGCTTTTGTTTCTGTGGTACTGGTCGAGGCGGTTATTGTCTTTCAAGTTGGTCGAAGCCGAATGTCTTTAACAACGTCGGGCACCGGGCAATAAGAAACTCGCTAGAAAGGAGGCGGTTCGAAAATGGTCCCCAAACCGGCGCAATATCTGCTTCGCTTCGACGATCTGTGTCCGACCATCCATCGAATGCGGTGGAAACGACTTCGCGCGGTCATTGCCGAGTACAAGATCCAGCCGATTCTGGCGATTGTCCCTGACAATCAGGACTTCGCTTTGGAGCACTCGCCCAACGACCCCGGGTTTTGGAACGAGATGCGCGAAATGGAGGCGGCGGGCGCTGCGATTGCTATCCATGGTTATCAGCATCGCTGTGAAAGTCGCGGCAAGGGTTTGTTGGGGCTGCATCGCAAATCAGAATTCGCGGGAGTCGACCATAACACGCAGCGCGCCTGGATCCGGGAGGGAGTTCGGATCTTGCGTGGTCAAGGCTTGAATCCGCGCCTGTGGGTGGCGCCGCGTCATGGGTTCGATCGCAACACCCTCCGCGCTCTTCACCAAGAGGGGATGGACTATATCTCGGATGGATTTGCGCGGATCCCTTTCAAACGCGGTGGACTCACATGGGTTCCGCAGCAGCTCTGGTCGCCTGTCTATAAATCAAAGGGCGTCTGGACGATCTGCTTCCACCCCTGCGCCACCAGCAGTTCAGAGGTGGACCGGTTGCGATCGTTTCTCGCGCGCTATGCGTCGCAGTTCACGTCCTTTGACCATCTCTTGAAGGAAATGACTATTTGCCGCCTGGGGCTTCGCGAAACTATACATGAAAAACTGGCGCTCTGGCGCGTGCAGGCGCGTCATCAACGGGCAAGACGGCGCAGAATCAGACTGTAGCAGGGGGCACTCATCGATGATCCGGAGCTTTGCTGATTGGGATACCTCTCCCATGAAGACAGCCATCTAATAAATCGCGATACAGCGTCTCCCACCGGTCCAGGACTGACGGCAACGCGTAGTGTTCCACCATCCACTGGCGCGCTCGCGTTCCCATGGCGGTGCGATCCTCTGGCCTCATTTCCATGGTGCGACGCATTCCTTGTCGCAGTGCGCACGGACTTTCGGGCGCAACGAGAAATCCTGTACGCCCACTGTCGATTATTTCGCGCGTGCCGGCTACATCGGTAGCAACCATCGGCAACGAGCAGGCTCCTGCCTCCATGAGACAGCCAGGGAGGCCTTCCCACCGGGAACTCAAAACGAAGGCGTCCGCGGCCCGCATGTAGGGACGGACATCGGATTGAAAATCCAGAAAGCGCACGCGTTTCTGAAGGCCCGCTTCATCGACAAATCGGCGCAGTTGTCCGTTCATGGAACCAGCGCCGGCAACCAGGAGATGCACCTGGTCTGGAAGTTCCGTCATGGCAGATAGGAGCGTCGGGTAATCCTTGACAGGTTCCAATCGGCCCGCCGCCAGCCAGACGAATTCATCGGCGAATCCGAGTTGTTTTCGCATGGAAATGCGAACGGTCGTCTCGGGACGCCAATAATTGAGATCGATTCCATTCGGTAGCACCGTCAGTGTTGAGGATGAAACCATGCCGGCGGAACTATAGGCCTTCGCTACATCCTGGCTCACGGCGCAAACGCGAGCGGGGAGCCGGCTGCTCAGGCGGTAGCCAATGCGGCGGCCGAGCGAACCGATATCAGAGGTATGGATAGTGTCGACTTGAGCTGGTACGGGGGTCAGAAGGCAAGACCAGCGCGCCATCCACACCGCGTGGGGCAGGTGTGCGTGCACCAGATCGGGACGTTCGTTCACCAGCCAGTGCCGGAATCGCAACCATCCGCGCGGGTCAAGAAGACCCTTTTGCATATTCAGGGTCAGGAAACCGGCGCCCGCGGCGGTGAGTTGGCGGGCGGCCTCTCCTCCGTTTCCGGAAAGCGTCACCACGCTGACTTTCCATTTACGCGCTAACAATCCGCCGGCAAGGAGAATCACCTGGTTTTCCGCTCCCCCCAGACGATCGAGGGTCGGGATCACGAAGGCGATGTGCTTCATTGCAACTGGCCAGTCAGGGTCTCGTCGATCAGATCTTCGTAGGCAAGAATTGCGCGGTCCATGCGGTAAGGCTCAATCCAGATATGCTCGAAGCGCTGACGGGGACGCAGGGATTGAAGCGCTGTAATGAGGGAGAGAGTGAGCGCCTTGGACGAGATCTCGGACGCCACCCAGGTTCCGGGCTTCCCATTAAGCAAATCGACAATGCCTTGCGCCGCGGGCAATGCCGCAATAGGCATTCCCGCCGCGGCCGCCTCGAGAAGGGCATTTGGAAGGCCCTCGTGACGCGACGACAGTACAAAAATTGTAGCGCCGGGGAAGTAAAACTCGGGATGGAGCACATAACCGGCGAATCGTACCGAGTTTTTAAGACGAAGATCGTCGCGCATTCTTTTGAGAGACATCGCTTCGGGACCGGTGCCGACAATCGTAAGATCGGCGTGGGGGAACTTGAGGCGCAGCGACGAAAAAGACTCAAGTAGAAGATCGAATCCTTTTTCGTGCGAAAGTCTTCCGATGGCGAGCAGATGGGGGCCCAGTCCCGGCCAGTGATCGGCCGCGCTTCGGGGAACGGCGCGAATTGTTTCGTTGTCCACCGGGTTGGGAAGTACGAGCAATTGCGAATCGTCCACGCCTGACTGCTCAGCAAGATCCGAGGCCATCGCCGTGCTCTGACAGACAATTCGATCTGCGCGGCGATACAGCCTGCGGTAAAGAAGTCGTGTCAAGACGGATGAGTCTCTACTGCGGAGCATGGACGACACCGTGCCGTTTTGGCGAATCAGGATGCGCGTCTGGAAAGGCAGAAATGGCTTGAGCAACAGGACCAGAAAGTTGAGATGGGCCATTCCGGAAAGGATGACATCCGGCTTCAAAAGTCGAATCAGGCGAACCAGGGCAATGGCGGCAGACCGCACGCGTCGCGCACCCAGCCCATGTACAGTCACCCACGGAGGCAAAGTCTCTGATCCGGAATTACGTTGCGTGATGAGGCCCAGGTGGAGGTCGTATTTCTGCGGTGACAGACCCTGCGACAGAAGTGCGGTGACGCGCTCGGCGCCGCCTCCACCCAGGTGAGGAATCAGCAGGAGAATGGTCGGACGTTTAACCATCGTGAAGAATAAGAGGTTAAAGTGTTGGCCCGGAGTTAACGGTGACGACACTCACAAATGAAAAACGTCCGAAAGTAGTACAGTTC
Organism: Occallatibacter sp.; assembly: GCA_036488735.1. GTDB lineage: Bacteria > Acidobacteriota > Terriglobia > Terriglobales > Acidobacteriaceae > Telmatobacter. The sequence continues at coordinate 11,571 of DASXHC010000008.1, read as the reverse complement.
ATGAGATTTTACTAACAACTCTGCACCTACCTCGGGGACCTCGGAAATGATAGAGCCCTCCGTTCAAGCGGTCGACACGGTCTATGATCGAGCGCACAGCTGGAGCGGCGATGATCGCCCCGTCATTGTCGTCGGTATCACCCACTCTCAGACTAGCCTGGTGCTTTTCGGGAGATTGAGTGCCTTGCGACGAGCTGGATTTCGAGTTGTTCTTATCTCCAGTCCCGGTCGCCTTTTGGAACGCATCGCAGACGCAGAAGGCATTGAACCTATCGCCGTCCCGATCAGTCGGGGTATAGCGCCGCTTGCCGATTTCGTATCTCTGGTTCGCTTGTGGCGCATACTGGGACACCTGAAGCCGTTCGCAACCGAGTTCAGCACGCCAAAAGCTGGCTTGTTAGGCAGCCTCGCGGCTAAATTTCGGGGCGTGCCTGTGCGCATCTACATACTGCGTGGACTTCGTCTGGAGACAATGAAGGGTCTGAAGAGAGTAGTCTCGTTGGCTGCCGAGCGTATAGCCGCGGCGTGTTCGCATCATGTAGTGTGTAACAGTGAAAGCCTGCGCGAGAAGGCCAGGCTCTTGCGAGTCGCGACGGGGTCCAAATTTCACTTGCTTGGAAGCGGCAGCAGTCGCGGTGTGGACGTGGAACATTTTTCACCTGGCCCCGACGTAGTGAAGGCAAGGCTTGGAATTCCCTCGCATGTGCCCGTCATTGGATTTGTTGGGCGGCTCACGCGCGACAAAGGCGTACCCGAACTAATCCAAGCTTTCGAAGACATTCTCTTCGCCATCCCATCCGCGCGATTGCTGTTTGTGGGGTGGTTCGATGACTCGGAAGACGCAGTAGATGCGGACGTTCGCGCCACGATCAGCAATCATCCTCACATCATACACACGGGGTTTGTGGAGGATACGGCACCGTATTACAAAGCCATGGATATTTTGATTCTTCCCACCTGGAGGGAAGGATTTCCCAACGTGGTGCTGGAGGCCGCCGCTACGGGCATACCGGTGATCACGACCCTCTCCACCGGCTCGAGGGATGCGGTGGTTCCGGAGGTGACCGGACTGCTGATTCCCGCAGGCTATCCGAAAGCTATTTCCGAAGCCGCGATTCAGCTTTTGAGAAATCCCGATCGACGCTATCGAATGGGTAGGGCCGCACGCGCCTGGGTGTTGGAACACTTTGCCAATGAACGCGTGCTCGCTCTCACTGTGAGCTTCTACCGAAAATTATTGTCTGAAGCCTTCGAAGACGGGCCAGTGTTGCCTAGGGATGTGCCTGCGGCTGCAGACTGATCTCCGGCACGGACTCATCTCCATGCGGAATCTGCAGGGTGTGGGCGGCCATTTCGGCTGCACGTAAGGCCCTATCAGGCACTATTCCAAGCGATAGTGTTGCCCCCACCGTGAAGAGCAAAGCTGCGCCGACCGCAATGCCGATCTGGGGGAAAGCGATTGAAGTATGGGCGGCGTCCTCTTCGGGGCGCTGAGCGGCGGAGAAGGCGAGGCGCAGGTAATACGCGGAGGCCAGGCCGGAGTTGAGGAGTCCGATGATGGCCAAGGCGATTGCGCCTCCGCTGACGGCCGCGGAGAAGGAATAGAACTTGCCGAAGAAGCCGCCGGTGAAGGGAATGCCGATGAGCGAGATCAAAAAGAAGATGAGCAGACTTCCGAGAAGCGGGGAGCGGTAGAGCAATCCGCGGAAATCGCGAACGAGCGGCAGTTTCTCGTCGTAGCCACTGACCAGAGTTACAACCGCGAAGATGCCGACGTTCATTGCGGCATAGGCTGCGGTGTAGAAGCTGGCGGCTGCAATGCCTGAAGAACCAAGACCCGCAAAAGCCGCGAGCAGGTAGCCGGCGTGCGCGATGGATGAGTAAGCCAGCATGCGCTTGACGTTCTCCTGGCGCAGCGCGGCCAGGTTGCCGACGGTCATGGAGACAACCGCGACTACCCAGAGAACGGGAGCCCAGGTGGAACGGAGCGTGGGGAACATCTCGTAGAGCACGCGCAGCAGTAAGGCGAACGCCGCGGCCTTGGGAGCTGTGGAAAGCAATGCGACTACGGGCGATGGCGCGCCTTCGTACACATCGGGAGTCCACACATGGAATGGAGCGGCTGAGACCTTGAACAGGATACCCACCAGCATCATCGCGAGAGACGCAATGATCATGGCGTGGTTTTGAATGGTGAGAATATGGCTGGCGATCTCGTAGATCTGGGTTGTGCCGGTCGCACCGAAGGCAAGGGCAATCCCGTAAAGCAGGAAACCGGTCGCGAAGGACCCAAGCAGGAAGTACTTGATGGCAGCTTCGGGACTTTTCCCGGTATGTTTGCGATACCCCGCGAGTACGTAAGTGGAGATCGAAGAGATTTCGAGAGCGATGAAAACCACCAGCAATTCGACGGCACTGGTGAGCAGGCACATTCCCACGGCTCCGAAGACGACGAGTGCATAGTATTCGCCCTGGTGATGGCCGTCTTCCGGCAGCGTATCGAGCGCCAGCAGGAGTGCGACGAGAACGATACCGCAGATCAAGGCATGGAAGAAAACGGTAAACGGGCTGCTTTCAACTGTTCCCGAGAAAGCTGTTCCAGTGGGCAGGTTCAGCTGCCACAGGCTGGCCCACAATGCCGCCGTGGTACCGAGCGCGGCGAGCCATCCCAGGGCGCGGCGCGGCCATCCGACCGGCAAGGTGGCATCGATCAGCATGACCAGGATGCCGGTGAGCGTAAGGACAATCTCGGGAAGAATGCGGAGGCTGTCAGACGAGTTCATTGATGAGCCTCCACCGCAATAAAGTGAGTATCCGGCTTTTGCGGGCCATCGATCATCCGAACCACCGGGCTGGAATTCAAAAGAGACGTGCCGGGCCCGATTGTTTTCAACCAGTAATCGGGGGCAACACCCATGATGAGCATCAGTACGGCGAGCGGAGCCAGCACGGCGATCTCATGGAAGCGCAGATCGAGAACAGGTTGAGTCGCGGCCATCGGGCTTTCCGGCCCGTAGAAAAGCCGCTGTACGAGCCACAGCATATAGCTGGCGCCGAGGATCACACTCACTGTAGCGGCAACCGCCCAGCCTTGGCTGACACCGGTAAACGTACTGGAGAGGATCAGAAATTCGCCGATGAAGCCGTTGAGCATAGGCAAGCCGATCATGGCGAGTGCGGTGATGACGAAGAAGGTGGCCGTGCGCGGAAGCTTGGCGGCGACTCCGCCATAGGAAGCGATCTGGCTGGAGGCGTAGCGGGTCTCGAGGACGCCCAGCAGAACGAAGAGTGCACCCTCGATTACGCCTTGGTTCAGCGTCTGGTAGATGGCGCCGTAGCGTCCTGTCATCGTCAGCCCGTAGATGCCGAGGGTGGTGAGGCTGAAGTGGCCAACGGTAGCGAAAGCGATGAGCCGCCAGTAGTCACGCTGCACAAGGGCGAGGCAAGCGCCGTAAAGAGTTCCAATCACAGTAAGCACGATCATGAGTGGGGCGATCGCGTGCGACTGCACCGGGAACAACTGCACGTGAAAGCGGAGCATGGAGTAGAGGCCGAGTTTGCCCGCCACCACCATGGCCATGGCCACGGGCGCTTCACTGAATGTATCGGCGAGCCAGCCATGGAGCGGGAAGACGGGTACCTTGACGGCGAAGGCAAACAGAAAAGCCAGTGCGGTCCAGTAAAGCGCGCCGGCGGGAATGATGCCGGCAGCAATGGTGTATTGCAACTGCGCGAAGTCAAAGGTGCCGGTGCGCGCATAAAGATACAGGATCGCCACCAAAAGAGGCGCCGAGGGGATAAAGGTGAAGAGGAAAAACTTGGCTGCGGTACGCGGCCCATTCTTACGGCCATACATGGCGATGAGGATGGCCATGGGGACCAGCGACAACTCCCAGAAGCCGTAGTAGACCATCAGGTCCAGCGAAACAAAGACGCCAAACATGGCGGTCTGTTGGACAAGAAACAGCGAGTAGAAAATTTTGCGGCGTTCGCGAATTGCATTCCAGCTGGCAAGCACGCCGACCGGCGCCAGCAGGCCGGTGAGCACGACCAGCCAGAGACTCAATCCGTCGACACCGACGTGGTAGAAGATGGCGGGACTCTGCACCCAGGGGATGTTGCGCTCGAACTGAAAGCCGGGCTGCCCGGAGATGAAGTGAGCAGGCAAATGGAGTGTGAGGCCGAAACTGAACAGTGCGGTGAGGAGCGCGACCCACGCGGACCGCTTTCCGCGGTCTGGAAGCAAAGCAATGACGGCTGCTCCGGCGAGGGGCACCAGCAGGATCAAGGTGAGGATGGATTGGTTAAGTTCGTTCATGTTCAGTGCCCCGCCATGTTCAGGTGAATTCCGACATTTGCCAGCACCGCAGACCACGGAACAAGCACCAGGAGAAGCAGCGCGGCGGCGCCCGCGGCGAGCCACGCGGCGTAGGAGCGCATGTTGCCGGATTGCCAGCGTTGCAGGATAGCGCCAACCAGAGTGGCGATGCCGCCCAGAGTCCAAACCAGGCCGCTGAGGATGCCGATGTCGACAATCCATTCCAGGATGAACTTCGAAACAAGCATCAGCGGCTTGACGATCACTACGCCGTAGATTTCATCAACCCAATATTTGTGGGCCAGAAGGTTATAGGGACCGGACATGCTTTTGGCGAGCTGGGAAGCGGATTCGGGCCGGGCACGGTAGAGGCGGTCTGCAATCAGCAGGCCAATCAACGCAGCCGCGACGGCAAGCCCACTGAGGGTCCAATCAAGGATGTTGCTCGATTCGAGAGAGCGCGCACCGACGGCGGGTGCGAGGTAAGCGGCGAACCGTTCCATGCCGATCCATCCGCCGCCGATGGATAAAAGCGCGAGAAGCACCAGCGGTCCCAGCATTGACCAGGGGCTTTCATGCGCGTGGATGTCGTGGCTGCGGGAATCACCCATGAAGGCGAGGTACCAGAGGCGAAACATGTAGAACGACGTCAGCAGGGCTGTGAACAGGCCCACGAACCAGAAGATCTTGCCGGATCCGCCACTCAAAAACGCCGCGGAGAGAATCGCGTCCTTGGAAAAGAAAGCCGCCAGGGGAGGGAAGCCAGCGATGGCGAAGACCGCCACTGTCATGGTCCAGAATGTGACCGGCATGCTCTTGCGGAGGCCGCCCATTTTGCGCAGGTCCTGCTCGCCGCCCAGGCCGTGAATCACGGAGCCCGCGGCGAGGAAGAGGAGGGCCTTGAAGAAGGCGTGGGTCATGAGGTGGAAGATGGCAGCCGAGTAGGCGGCGACGCCACAGCCCAGGAACATGTACCCAAGTTGGGAGACCGTGGAATAAGCCAGGACGCGCTTGATATCCGTCTGCACCAGGGCGATGGTGGCTGCGAACAGTGCCGTGGCGGCACCGACGATGGCGACCGTCGTCAACGCAAACGGGGAGCGATCGAACAGGAAATGGGTGCGCGCGATCATGTAGACGCCGGCGGTGACCATGGTGGCAGCGTGGATGAGCGCGGAGACGGGAGTGGGGCCTTCCATGGCGTCGGGGAGCCAGACGTAGAGCGGAAGCTGCGCGCTCTTGCCGGTGGCGCCCACCAGCAGGCAAAGGGCGATGGCGGTGAGGATGCCGCCGGTCCATGCGGGTTTCACGGCCAGTTCGGCGGCGATCACGCTGAAGCTGAGCGAGCCGAAGTTAGCCAGCAGCAGAAACATGCCGATGAGGAAACCGAAGTCGCCGATGCGGTTGACGACGAACGCCTTTTTGCCGGCATCGGCCGCGCTGGTTTTCTGAAACCAGAAACCGATGAGGAGATAGGACGCGAGGCCGACGCCTTCCCATCCGACAAACATGAGGAGCGCATTGCCGGCGAGAACCAGCACTGTCATGAAGAACATGAACAGGTTGAGATAGCTGAAGTAGCGCGCGTAGCCATCTTCATGCGCCATATAACCGGCGGAGTAGATATGGATGAGGAAGCCTACGCCGGTAACGACGAGGAGCATGACCAGCGAGAGCTGGTCGAAGACGAAGCTGAAATCGACATTCAGCGTTCCGGCGTTGATCCAGTGGCCGAAGGTTTCGACGTAGGGCTTGTCGACGGGGGAGAAAACAGCATTCAGGACCACGCCGAAGGAGGCCAGCGGCGCCAGCAATGCGATGGCCGTGACGATCGTTTTGGGCAATCGCCGGCCGAGGATTCCGTTGATCAGAAATCCGGCAAACGGCAGCAGCGGAATCAGCCAGAGGTGGAGAGATCCGTTCATAGTTTCATCAGGTCGATTCTGTCGACGGCCAGTGTGGAGCGGGCGCGAAAGACGGCAATGATGATGGCGAGTCCGACTGCCGCTTCAGCGGCAGCCACCACCATGACAAAGAAGACGAAGATCTGTCCTTTGACGAGGTGCCATTGGTGCGCGAAGGTGACAAAGGAAAGATTGACGCCGTTGAGCATGAGCTCGATGGACATGAAGACAGTGATCAGATTGCGCTTGATGAGAAATCCGATAACGCCCAAGCAGAACAATGCAGCGCTGAGCAGTAAGTACCAGGAAAGCGGAATCATTTGCTGACCCTCCGTTCTCCGTCGCCGGCACGGGCCAGGGCAACGGCTCCAAGAATGGCGACCAGGATAAGCACCGAGGTGACTTCGAATGGCAGCAGCAATTCGTGGAAGAGCACGCGGCTCAGGTCTTCCGTTGAGGTGATGGGATCGCTGAGAGTGGCTGATCCGAGACCCTGTGCTTTGAGGATCAAGGTGGCGATGACGCCCAGGATAGCGACAACAGCGGGAAAGCCGACGGCCTTGGCGGCGCGGCTGCCGAGAGTGCGCTCCTCGCGCCCGGCGTTGAGCAGCATCACGACAAATGTGAACAGCACCATGATGGCGCCGGCGTAAACGATGATCTGCGCGGCGGCGAGGAATTCAGCGCCCAGCAGAAGATACAGCACAGCCAGCGAACACATCACCACAACCAGCGAGAGAGCGCTGTTGATGGGATGGGTCTGGAGCAGGAGATTGATGGCTCCCGCGAGGCAGAATCCGGCAAAGACGATAAACAGAATCAGGTGCATCGTTCCATCGTGTGCGGTCGCGGCTGATCCAGCGGATCGCGGATTAAAGAGAGGCAATGGGCAATCGTTGCTTTGGAAATTCCTCTCCGATTGTAACTGAGCGCAGGTGGCGGGATCGGACACCCGCGAACGGATGCGCCGATTATCTGTACGCAAGCCAGAGGCTTGTTCCTACGATGTTGAGAATGGCCAGTGGAAGCAGGAACCGCCAACCATAGTTCATGAGCTGGTCGTAGCGGAAGCGGGGCAGCGTGCCGCGCACCCACACATAAAGAAACAGAAAACTGAATACTTTGAGAACAAACCAGAAGAGCGGCAGGACCGACTGCAGAATGATGTTTTGCGGCAGGTGAATGAGGTTGCCGAAGGGGCTTGTCCATCCGCCCAGAAAGAGCAGGGTCGCAACACAGCCCACAGTGATCATGTTGCCGTACTCTGCCATAAAAAACATGGCGAACTTCATGGAACTGTACTCGGTGTGGTAGCCGCCCGTGAGCTCGCTTTCGGCTTCCGGTAGATCAAAGGGCGAGCGATTGGTCTCGGCGTATGCCGCCATGAGATAGATAAAGAAAGCAACGAATTGCAGACCGCCAAAGATGTTCCAGCTGAGGATGCCGCGATGCGCCTGCTGTTCGACGATCACGCGTAAATTGAGCGAGCCGGAACGGAGCACGACGCCCACCAGCGAGAGGCCAAGCGCAAGTTCGTAGCTGACCAATTGCGCCGAAGAACGAAGCGAGCCAAGCAGCGAGTATTTGTTGTTCGAGGACCAGCCCGAGAGGGCGATGCCGTAGACGCCGATGGACGTCACGCCGAGAACGACCAGCAGACCGATGTTGACGTCGGATATTTCGAAAAACCGGAAACCGTTGTGGTTGATTGCAGGATCGCCAAAAGGCACTACAGCGATGGAGATAAGCGCGCAACCCAGCGAGATCATGGGCGCGAGCAGATAAAGCGGCCGGTACACCGAGGTGGGAATCACGTCTTCCTTGAGGAAGGACTTGGCTCCGTCGACCAGGGGCTGCAGCAAACCGAACGGACCGACGCGCGTGGGTCCCCAGCGATTTTGAATGCGGGCCACCAGCTTGCGCTCCAATAACACCGTGTAAGCGACTCCCATGAGGAAGATCACCGTCACCACGATGGTCTTGACCAAGCTGAACAGGAAAAAGTAGAAAATCGTCACTGGCCTTCAGCCTCTCTTGCTATCACGTTTGCCAACGAACCGAATTGAAGGACTATCTGCATCGGTTTCGAGTACCTACAACGAATCAGTCTGCCGCGCTCTCGGCCAACTCGCGCGATTGGTGAATCTGCAACTCGGCTAATGCTGGACTATAGCGCCCCAGGGTGCCGGAGGTGAACAGCCCGTCGTGGGCTGGATGTATGAATTCGGGGCGAGACTCCGTGAGTACGGATACCGGCACGAATCCAGGTTCGGTCGGAACGTCGTTGCCGGTGAAAAGATTCACCCGGTCCAGCTTGTAGGCGGGAACAAGGCGCTCAATTTCGTCCAGAACAGCGAGCGGATCGAAGGGGCTGGTTCTGGGCTCAAGGCCGTTGGCGGCGAGCCATACCGCGTGCCGGTCGGCTTCGCCCGACTGGGCTCCGCGGGATTGCCCCAGGTCGGCGGTAACGCCGGTCTTACCGAAGGGGACGAGGGTTCTGATGTTTACACCCATACCGCCGGCGAGGCGAACCAGGATTTCAAAATCGGGTTTTACGCCGGCTTTGTCGGCAGCTTTGCGGACGACCTGGACATCGCCGTAGGTGTTGGTGACCGTGCCGGTCTTTTCGTAAAGGCTGGCGGAAGGGAGAACCACATCGGCCAATGCCGCAGTGGCGGTCAGAAACATGTCCTGCACGATGACAAAGGTGTTCTTGAGGGATGCGGGGTCGACCCCGAGCTTTTCAACCGGATCGGCGCCTACTACGAGAAGCGCACCGAGTGCACCGTTGCGAGCGGCCTCGAAGATTTCGGGTTGCGATTTTCCCGCTGTAACGGGGAGGCCGCCATATTCCTCTGCGAAGGCTGCCGGCGCAGTGACGGAGACATACCCGGGAAGCATGCTGGGCAATAAGCCCATGTCGGCGGCGCCCCGCGAGTTGACATGATCGCCCAGAAACGCAAAGCGCACGTTGGGGCGCTCAAGACCCCAGGTAACCAAGGTGCTTATCTGGTCGCTGCGGAATTCCTGTCCGAAAACGATGAGCAGTGATTCTTCGGCCATCACCGCCCTGGCGAAGTCGCCTTCGCCGCGGTCAAGAATGGTGGTGAGATCGCGGTAGCCTGCGGGCGGAAGTCCTTGAATTGCTTTTGCCTGTCGTTCGAGCTTGATGGAGCGGTGATTGGCGATGAAGAGGCGCGCGCGATTGAGGCGAACATTGGTGCGGATATTCCACGCCAGCAGCGGATGCTCGTTGGTTGGGTCGCCGCCGATCAGAAGAATCGCCGGAGCTGTCGCCGTCTCGCGCAGGCTGGCGACCTTGCCTTCGTGACCGGCAATGGCGCGGGTGAACGCCGTATAGTCGGCGGTGCGTTCGTGATCGATGTTGTTGGTGCGGAGAACCGTACGCGCGAACTTCTGCAGCAGGTAGTTCTCCTCGTTGGTGGTGCGGTTGGAGCCGATCACCGCGATGGCCTCCCCACCCTTGCTGTCGCGGATTTCTTTGAGCTTCCCGGCCGCGAAGCGGAGCGCGTGATCCCAGGTTGTGGGCTCGAGTTTGCCCGATGCGTTGCGAACCAACGGCTTGGTCAGGCGTTCCGGGTTTTCTACGAAATCGAAACCGAAGCGGCCTTTCGCGCAGAGGAAGTCGCCGTTGATGCCGCTCTTGTCGCGATTGTCGGCGCGAATGATTTCGGAGCCTTCGTTGGATTGACGCACGCCGAGTGTGACCTTGCAGCCGTCGCCGCAATGCGTGCAGACAGTAGAGACGTGCTTCATCTCCCAGGGGCGCGTCTTGTAGCGATAGCTGCCGCTGGTAAGCGCTCCTACCGGGCAGACATCGATGCACATACCGCATTCTTCGCAATCGAGATGGTCGCCGCCGTTCGGTGAGATCACGGAACTGACGCCGCGGTTCTGCACGCCCAGCGCCCACACGTCCATCCCTTCGCCGCACATGCGGACGCAGCGGTAGCAGAGAATGCAGCGCGGGCGATCGAAGAAGACGGCAGGGGACCACTGTTGCTCTTCGCGGTGCTGCTTGGCCTCGGTGTAGAGGCTTTCACCGGCGCCGTACTTGAAGGTCATGTCCTGCAGTTCGCACTCGCCGCCGGCGTCGCATACGGGACAGTCGAGCGGATGATTGCCGAGCAGCAATTCAATCGTGGCCTTGCGGGCCTGGGAGATCTCCGGCGATTCGGTGATGAACACCTGGCCTTCGGCGACCGTAGTTGTGCACGCTGTCTGCAGCTTGGGTACTTTCTCCTGGCGCACCACGCACATGCGGCAGGCGGCCTGCAGGCTGAGGCCCGGGTAATAACAGAAAGCTGGAATCTCGATACCGGCTTTGCGGCAGGCATCGATAAGCAGCGTCCCCGCGGGAGCCATCAGCTTCTTTCCATCGACTGTGAATGTGACGTCCGGCATTCGTCTCCAGGGCTCCCTAAACCACGGCCAATTCTACGTGCTTGGCAAAGGGGCACGGCTTGCCATCAAGGTGATCTTCAAATTCTTTGCGGAACTTCTTCACGAAGCCCAGCGTGGGCATGGCGGCTGCGTCGCCGAGCGGGCAGAAAGTACGGCCCATCATGTTTTCGGCGAGGTAGCGGATGTTGTCGATGTCTTTGGCGACGCCGAAGCCGGCGTGAAAACGCGTCAGGCTTTTCTTAAGCCAGTCAGTGCCTTCGCGGCAGGGAATGCACCAGCCGCAGCTCTCGTGTTGATAAAAGCTGATGGTGCGCAGGGCGAATTCAACGATGCAGGTCTGATCGTCCAGCACCACTACGCCACCAGAGCCAAGCATGGACCCGGCTTTGCCGACCTGGTCAAAATCCATGCCGAGGTTCTCGATTTCTTCCGGCAACAGGACCGGCGTCGACGAACCGCCGGGCACAACTGCCTTCAATTTGCGTCCGCCGCGAATGCCGCCGCCAACCTCGTAGATCATCTTCTTGAGGTTGTAGCCCATCGGCAGCTCATAGATGCCGGGATTGTTGACATGGCCGCTGAGGCCGAAGAGGCGCGTGCCGCCGTTGCGCTCGGAACCGACCGCAGCGTACGCGGGGCCGCCCATGGTCAGGATGTGCGGGACGGAGGCGATTGTCTCTGCGTTGTTGATGACCGTGGGACCGCCGTAGAGGCCGACGACTGCCGGGAACGGAGGCTTGATGCGTGGGACGCCGCGCTTGCCTTCGAGCGACTCCATCAGGGCGGATTCTTCGCCCACCTCGTAAGCGCCGGCGCCGGTCTGGGTGATGACCTGGAATTCGGTATCGGAACCAAAGATATTTTTTCCCAGGAAGCCCTTGGCGTAGGCATCGGCAACCGCCTTCTCCATGATCTCGAGGAGGT
>DASXHC010000025.1:0-54495 GCA_036488735.1 Occallatibacter sp. | reverse complement strand
ACTGAATAGCAAAGTCGCCGATTTCACCCTGCAAACCGATCAAAACAAAACGGTAAGCCTGTCGGATTATGAAGGCAAGCCGGTCGTACTCTTCTTTTATCCCCGGGCCGATACTCCCGGCTGTACGATTGAGGCCTGCGGCTTTCGCGACGCGTTCACAAAGCTCCAGGCCGCCGGTGCCGTGGTGCTCGGCATCAGCCGCGATACGCCACAGGCCCAGGCCAAATTCCGCGCCAAGTACGATCTCCCCTACACACTCCTTGCTGATGTAGACGAGAAAGTCTGCAATCAGTTTGGCGTGCTGAAGGAAAAGAACATGTATGGCAAGAAGGTGTGGGGCATCGAGCGCACGACCTTTCTGATCGGCCCCGATCAGACATTGCTGCACATCTTCCCCAAGGTTACGCCGGAAGGCCACGCCGAGGAAGTGCTGGCGATCGTGAAGGAATGGCAAAAAACACACAAACAGTGAACAGTGGAGTGAGCAGTCCAAGAGCGGGCGCTGGCCGGAGGCGGATTTTGAACGCGGCCACGGCACTCCCGGGGCGCCTCATGCCTCGCGCCTTCTTTGAGCATGCGCCCGATGTTGTTGCGCCCCGGCTGCTGGGCAAACTCCTTGTCCATGTCACGTCCGCCGGGCCCTTGGCGGGACGCATCGTGGAAGTTGAGGCATACCTGGGTCCGCATAACGACCCTCCCGACCCGGCGGCGCACGCCCATCGCGGTCCCACACCCCGGAACCTGGTCCTGTTCGGTCTGGCAGGGCACGCCTATGTCTATACGATTTACGGACGCTATTTCTGCATGAACGTCTCCTGCGAAGTGGAGGGACAGGCGGGATGCGTGTTGATCCGGGCGCTGGAGCCGGTGGCCGGCCTTGAATTGATGGCGCAAAACCGCCAGCTTCCCTGGACGGGAGAAATCAATGGAAGACTGGCCGCACAGCTCACTTCAGGACCGAGCCGCCTATGCCAGGCACTGGGTATCGTGCGCACCAGCCACAATGGCCTGGATCTGACCGATCCGAATTCTTTTTTCCAGTTGCGCGAAGATGGATTTACAGTATCCGAAGGCATGGTGACAGCCCGGATTGGCATCAAGCACGCGGTTGATTGGCCGTTGCGTTTCGTGCTTTCAGGGCACAGCTGCGTTTCCGGCCCCAAAAGTTTGAGCGGAAAACGCATCTTAATCCCTTAAATTACCGTCAACCAACTAAACGAATCCCACCCTGTGAGGATACGCTTCCCTTGAAAATCAACTTGCTTCCATCACCCGCCGCTGCGACTGTTGTCCTAGGCGCGGCACTGTTCGCTCTGACCACCGTGGCTCAGGCCCCTCAACCGCCGCAAGGTGCAGGTGGACCGCCGCATCAGCATCAGTCCGCGCCGCCACCAACCAATCTCAAGGTTTTGCCCAAAGACCTGACCGGCGAACAGGTCCACGAGATCATGCACAAGTGGGAAGCCGACCTGGGAGCTGAATGCAGCATGTGCCATGCTTCCGATCCGAAGAACATCGGCCCCAACGGCCGTCCGCGGCTGAATTTCGCGGATGACTCCAAAAAGGAAAAGGCAACCGCGCGCCTCATGTTCACCATGATGGAAGACATCAACAAGAACTACGTGAGCAAGGTTGACGGCGAAGGCGGCCCAGTGACGTGCGGCACCTGCCACCGCGGACACGCGCAGCCCGAAGCGTTCGTTCCCAAGCCGGACCATGACGAGCACGAACACCCCGCGGGTGCTCCCACCCCCCACTAAGCAGATTAAGGTTTCCAGACAAATGTGGTCACCGATCCCGACGGCAGGGTCGTGGCCACGTTTTTTCCGTGGAACGCGATGCGCAGGTCACGACTGTCTGTCCCCGCATTGAGGACATAAAGGACCACCGATCCGTTTGGGTTGCGGAAGGCGACATCCTTGATCCGGCTTCCCGGTGGCTGGTCGGAGGCGACCCGCACCGCTCCGGGGAATACGAATTTGCTGGCTTGCCCCAGCACATAAAAATCGACCTCCGGTTTGAACGCACCCTTTTCCGTGTCGATCGTGACCAACCCCCGGCAAGTATCACAGCCACCTACGAAGGGGCCGTGATTCTGATCCGTCGCCAGCGCCCACAAAACATAGCTCCTCGACCAATTGCGCGTCACATCGATCAGTTCGGCCGCTTCTTCGGCCAGGATGTTGCCTTTTCCTTCCAGGCCTTTCTGCCACGTGCCGCCACTGGACTCCGTCACCCACTCGTCCTTCTGTGGGAACTGATCGTGGAATACACTCATGACGTCGGGTCGGCCGCCGTAGTGATGCCAGGCGGTTCCAGCCGCCAGGGCTCCGGCTCGAGGATCTTTCAGCACCGTCTCCGGAAATTCAGGATGGTCCCAGTTGTGGTCGTAGACCATGACTTTAAGGTTCAAATGGGACGCCGCCAGCGCCGGGGCAAGAGATTCGCCAAGGAACTTGGCCTGCTCGACAGCCAGCATCTGCATGCCGCTATAGGTCGGCGGGGAGAACAATGGCTCGTTCTGCACGCTCAGCGCCCAGATCGGGACGCCCGCCGCCTGATATCCCTCGATCGATTTCACCAGGTAATGAGCGAACGCTGCATAATACTCCGGACGCAACGCGGAAGCTTCTTTGGTCTCTGCTTTCGATCCCAGGCTGGAGCCGGTGGTTTTCATCCAGCCGGGAGCGCTCCACGGAGTCAACATTACGTGCAGGGCCGGGTTGAGAGCCAGCGCCTTCTTGAGTTGCGGCAGAATGTATTCCTGATCGTGGGCCAGCGAGAAATGGTCGAGGTTCGCGTCCACTTGCCCTTCCGGCGTGGTGCAAGCTTTGGCGCCCTGCACGCACAAATCGTCAAAAGAGTAGAACGTGACGGCCAGGTCGGAGGAGCCGAGGGGCTGGCGAAGAATGTTGAGAGCGATGCCATCCTTGCGGCTGAACAGCATCTTGAATGCGTTGTCTGTTTGGGCCGGGCTTAATTTTTTGGCGAAGAGCCACGCGGCGGCATCGGTCAGGGAAGCGCCGAAGCCGTCGATCTCCTGGAAGTGTTGAGTGTCGTCCACTGTGACGAGCGGAGCGGCGGTGGCAGGCGAATCTTTCGCGGAGAAGTGAAGCTTCTCGCGGACGGAAAGGGCCTCGAGCAGGTCCGGTGTCGTCTGGTAAACGGTTACGGCTTGAGCATTGAGTGCGGCGGGAACGGCTATGAAGGTTCCAAGGCAAATACAAAGAACTGCGGAGCGCACGATCGGATCCCTTTCTTGCAGAAGAAGAATCGTATCAGGACAAGGGACGGCCACACAGGACGCGAGAGCGTAGATATCAACGTTGCGCTATGCCGCCTGCAATTCGAGCACGATTGCGGCGCCTTGCGGCTCCAGATTGCGTGCCGAGGCGTTGCCATTGTTGTCGCGAAGGATGGTTGCGCAAAGGCTCAGGCCGAGGCCGGCCGTTTCCACTCCAATGGATTGAGGAGGCAGATACGGATCGAAAGCGCGCTCAGGACTGAAAAAGCCCGGGCCGGAGTGAGACACGGTGATCTGAACGCGGCCTGCGTCCGCTCTTGCTTCCATCCGCACCAGCCGATCGGCGGTGTGGTCGCCATGATCGACTGCCTCCATGGCGAACTGCAGGCAGTGCAACACCGCCTGCCGCAGTTGCTGCGCGTGGCACAAGACCCGGGGCACCGCGGGCGAGATGTCGAGCCGGAGTTCGATCGAGCGCTGCAGAAATTCGGCCCGGTGCAACTTCTCCAGATCCGAAAGCAGTTCCGCCACTGAAATGGCGGCGCGCGCGCCCGACGGAGAACGAGCCACCCGTGACAGACTTTCCAGCGTGGTGCGCATATGACGCGCTTCCGAAAGGATCGCCTCAATCCCGCGCCGCTCGTGGTCACCCAGGTTCGGTGTCTCTTCGATCAAGGAGGCGTAACCCAGGATCACGGTCAGAGGATTGTTGAGTTGCTGGGTCACGGTTCCGGCCAACTGCCCCAGCCCGGCAAACTTTTCTGACTCGATCAGCTTCTCCATCATCGTGGTCTGGCTGCGGACCGCCTGCAGGCGTGCGGCGAGCATTTCAATGGGGAGCAGATCGTCGGCGCGGAGAGGTTCGGCGGCATTCCGCATCCCCGTGAAGAGAAGGGCCCCTTCCGTGGCGGCACGGCCAAGCAGCGGTATTGCCAGAGCCGATGTGAAGTGGAGTCTTCGTAAATCGTCGCCCGGCGACAGCCATTGTTCCAAATCGAGAATCTGAGTCTGCACCTGGGTGTGACTCTCGATCGCCTGCTTTGCGGTCTCTACCGCCAGAAAGCCGTCAACGGAAATGCGCGCGGCCAGGGAGTCAAGGGCTTTTTCAGTGGCCGGGTCGAGACCCGACGCGCCAGCCAGCCGATAAACGCCGGAGTGATGCATGAGGATGAGAGCGCATTGCGCGAACCGGCTGTGATCAACCACGGTCTTGCAGACATCGTTCGCTTGCCGGTCGAAGTCTTCAACACGCCGCCGCGAGAGCACAAGACCGGTGTAGGCTTCCAGTTCCTTGCGGGCACGGTGTTCCCGATCGCCAATGGCGCGATTGAGCGACAATTCGTTCTCCAGCACCAGCAGAATAAGTCCGATGGCAGTGACCACCTGGGCCATGGTAATGAGACGGACCAGGCTCAGCCTCACGAGCGGATCGGTGGAGACTTGCGGCACCAGGAAGATCACTGGAAGCGCCCACAGGAGAAATCCCAAGGTGCTGAGAACGACTCCTGACGAAAACCTTCGGAAGACGAACCACACTAGAAGAGCGGCCACGACATGGTTTCCGGACTCGGCAATGGTGAGAGCCCAGTAAGGGTCATGGCGAAAGCAAAACCACAGGGCGACGCCACCGAACACCAGGCAAACGACGCTGCCAATCCAGGTGGGCAGGGTATTTTTGGCGAGTCCCCAGCGCATGCCAGCTACCACGGCAATCATGCCGAGGCACGGAAAAAGGAGAAATGCCGCTCCGTGGGGAGATTCCCCTTTAAAAAACCCGAAAGCGAAAATTGCAAATGCAACAAGAGGCAGCGTAAAAGGGATCACATACAGTATCTCCACTTTGCCCAGGCGGAAGCGCAGCGGCGAGAGAGAGCCGAGAAAGAGTCCTGAACTCAGCAAGGCGCTAGCCTGCCCGGCGGCCGCCAGCCAGGGGTGCGGCCCCACCGAAAAATCCCACTGACCGGTGGGGTAGAGCAGGAACATGCGCAAAGCGGAAAAGAACAAGGCGAAGAACCAGAGCAGGGCGCGGGTGTCGCGCGAGCGCCAGTAAAGGTGCCCAAACGCCGGAAGGAGAAGCGTGGTCAGGATCAGCGCCGGAATCTGGTACCAATCGTGCATGGGAGACCGTCAATTCCGTAAATCGCTCGCGGAATGGGAGTCCTTTCTTAAGGACGCAACCGGGCCGTGAATTGCCGCAGTTGCCTCGTCTTGATTCTCGTGCCACCCTGCGCCGGTGTACATGCGTCTAATGTGGTAGGAGCCCAAGGTTCAGGAGTTCTCGGTGTGCCGGCGACGGCTCAATTCCAGACAGTGGAGATGCAAGGGATGAAACGTTGTGGAAACCGCTGGGGGTTCGCTGTGTTTGCGGCCATTGCCCTGTTGGCACTTGGTTTTGCCAGTCTAAAAGCCGGGGGACAGGACAAAGACACGTTTACGCCGATGCCGATGGACAAGGGTTTCGGCCCCATGGACCTGACGGCCCCCACCACGCCGGCCGAAGAGATTATTAAAAAATTTGCCGCCAAGGAGAGCGAATTTCAGGATGCCCTCAACCACTACACCTACCGCCGGGTGGCGCGGGTACAGACCATCGATGACGACAACAGAGTCGACGGGGAGTACTACCAGGTGGACGATGTGATCTTCGACCCCTCAGGCAAGCGCACGGAAAAGGTGGTCTACGCGCCGGGCAGTACGCTGGAGCGGGTCATGATGACGCCTTCCGATCTCCAGGACATCCAGCGCGGCTACCCGTTTGTGCTCACCGCCCAGGAGATCGGTCAGTATGACGTGAAGTACGTGGGGCGACAGAAGGTAGACGAGGTGGACTGCTACGCGTTCGACGTCAGCCCTAAAGCAATCGTGAAGGGGAAGCGTTATCTTCTGGGGCGCATCTGGGTTGACACCACCGATCTTCAAATCGTGGTGACCAACGGCAGAATGGTTCCCGATGACACGCGCAAGAACAACGAGGATCTCCATCCCCCTTTCATGACCTGGCGGCAACAGGTCGACGGCCACTATTGGTTCCCGGTTTACACCAAGGGCGAGGGGATTTTGCACTTCTCCGGCGGCCACGGTTACATGTCGCAGGACGTGCACATTCGGGACACCATCAAGTACACCGACTACAAGCGGTTCGGGTCGACGTCGAAGATTATTTATGAGGGTCAGGAAGTTCCGAACCCCGACAACAAGCAGCCGGACCAGCCGCAGAAGCCACATTAAGCTTCGTCCGGGCGCAGGTTCCGATTCGGGACCGGCGATGGATTTTCCCAAACGGGGAATTCCGTCGCAGTCGCGGTAAAAAGACCCTCATGCTCCGGAAAAGCGTGAAATAGGCTCGTCTGCATGGAACAGACGCGAACAGACGCGCGTGCATCTTCCGTTTCGGACTTCGCGGGTTTCCTCTCCTCTCTTGCCGACCCGCCTCGGGACACCGCGGAGCCCGGGGGCAACGATGATCTTGAAGACGACTTCGCGACGCTCAGTTACGAACAGGCTTTGCGTTCTCACGCGCGCTACCGGCCTTCCGCGCCCGATGCCGATCCAACTGTTGATCCACCCTTGGGTTTTGGCAATGACTCCCGGGCGGCCGAATCAACGGCGACGCGATCGAAACCGGTATCAGGCGTTCCTATGGAAAAGCAGAATGGCACCCTGAAGACCGCCAGCATCACCATCCGTCTCAGCGAGGCTGAGTGCGCCCAACTGCGCCGCCGGGCCGCCGAGGCAGGCCTCACCATCTCGGCCTATCTGCGCTCCTGCACGCTGGAAGTGGAAAGCCTGCGCGCCCAGGTGAAACAAACCCTGGCCCAACTACGTTCTACGGGCTCGGCTACCGCGGATCTGCCCAAAAGGGCCAGGCCGCGAACCTCTCCTCAGCGCTGGTGGGCTCGCCTCTGGCCGCTTTTCCGTGTGGCCGTGCCTCTACAATAGCCTTTGCATGCTCGCCCTCTCCGGCGTACCCATTTCCATCGATTGGCACTGGATCTGGCTCATTGCGGCCGCGTTCCTGGCCGGCGTTTTAAACGCCGTGGCCGGGGGTGGTTCTTTTCTGCTCTTTCCCGCCATGCTGAGTACGGGGATGCTGCCGGTGCAAGCCAACGCCACCAATACAGTGGCTCTCTGGCCTGGACAACTCACTTCGATTGCCGCCTACCGCGAGGACATTCGCAAGAACATCCGCCTGGCGTTTCCCATGGGCCTGGCCGGGCTGCTGGGCGGCACGGCCGGCGCCCTGGTGCTCTTACACACGCCACAGACTACATTCATGCACTTGGTCCCGTGGCTGTTGCTGGTGGCCGCAACTATCTTCGCGATCAGCCGGCCGGTCGCACGCTGGCTGGACCGGCTGAAACTCGCCCGCCGCGAACGCGCCCGCATTGAATCCGTTCCTCCTCCACGGCGCACTCTGGTATTCCTGTGCACCATCTTCGTCTGCTTCTACATTGGCTACTTCGGCGCCGGCGCAGGCTTTTTGATCATTACCCTGCTTTCGCTCTTCGGGTTCGAAGATCTGAACGAAATCAACGCGCTGAAAGTGGTATCGACAACGATGGCCAACGGAATCGCGTTCCTCATCTTTGTCATCGGCGGCGAAGTGGAGTGGCGGTATTGCTTCCTGGCCATGATCGCCTGCGCCATTGGCGGCTACATGTCGGCCCGTTTTGCCCGTATGGTTCCTCAATCCGTGCTGCGCGCAATGGTGATCGTAATCGGGTTCTCAATGGCTGCCTGGTACTTCTGGAAATCGCGTTAGTCCGCACTCACACAAAATTCCGCAAGAATCCGCTCCTTCCGAATTCCGTACCCAGATTCAGCCGCTCCTTTCCAAAACAAACTTCCGGCGACCGCACGCCGTTGGCTCAGAAGCACTCGATGTGGTCGCAGGCGTTCATCAGCGGAAGCTGCAGGTTTGAATCGTGCTCGGGATCGGAGTCGATCGTGATCGTGGCCGGCTTGTAGTCAGCCGGTGACGCGGTCATGATGTTTGGCACAAACGTTTGCGGATTGCGATCGTAGAGAGGGAACCACGTGCTCTGAATCTCCACCATCACTGTATGTCCAGCCTTGAAGACGTGGTCGACAGCATGCAGGCTGTATTTGTATTCGCGCACTGAGCCTGCCCGGAGAGGCTTGGGCTGGTCGAACCCGCTCAGATAACGCCCGCGGAATATCTCTTCATTGGTCATCAACTGATAGCCGCGCATCTTGGGGTCGGCGTCGTCGTCGGGATATTGGTCGATCAGTTTGACAACCATGTCGTTATCGGTTCCGGTGGTGGTGGCGAAGATGTCCGCGATCACCTCGCCGGTCACCACCAGGTCCTTCTTCAGAACAGGGAGTTTCCACACCGCGACATCCTTGCGATCGGTCACGAAACGCTGATCCTCGGTCAGCCAGTTGAACCACTGCGAACCTTCTCCATAGGTCGGCTGGATGGGCCGATGCCGGTAGGGAACTGGATTCGCCGGATCGCTGACATACGTAGTCTTGGCCTGGGCCGGCGAATCGCTCCAACTCAGCTTGCCGTCGCCTTGCAGATGCAGGCTCGTCGGCTCCGATTCCTTGGGCGGAAAGTGAGCATAGCGCTTCCAGGTATTGGAACCGGTTTGAAAGCTGGCCGTGTCTTCGAGATCGAATCCGGCGCTATTGGTGCCCGTCTCATCTTTCAGGTAGTGCGCGAAAAACTTGGCTTCGATCTGTCCGCGGAACTCCTTGCCGATCGACTCGCCGTATTCCAGGTTGCCAAGGCGGCGCGACGACGATGACCAATAGCCGTGACGCCACGGTCCGAGGACGAGAAAGTTTTCATGCTTTTCGTCGTGCGGCTCCAGCTTGGAATACTCCTCTTGCGGTCCCCACATATCTTCCTGATCGTAGTAACCGCCCACAGTCAGGGTGGGCACGGTGACTGACTTCATCGCATGCTCAACACCGCGCGACGACCAGACGTCGTCATAGGCCGGATGTTCAAGAAACAGCTTCCACGTTGGCAGCAGCCTGGAACCAGACTTCTTCACATCTTCGGCGAAGCTGCCGCGCTCCAAAAAATAATCGTAGCCATCGCGGCCCTGTCCGTTCTTGTCCTTGCCGTAGCTGACTTCAGTGCTTTCCTTGCTTGACTCGAGACCCAGCGCGTAGTCATAGCCGTAGCTCTGGCGGAAGGCGCCGTTGTGAAAGAAATCGTCGCCCATCCACACGTCGATCATGGGCGCCTGCGGCGAGATGGCTTTCACGGCCGGGTGAGGATCGATGCCCGCCTCCATCGCCAGGAAACCGGGATAGCTGGTGCCGACAAATCCGGCGCGGCCATTGTTTCCCGCAACATTCTTCAGGAGCCATTCAACGGTGTCGTAGCCGTCTGTGCTTTCATCCACAGCCTTGGGATCGTGGTGGTCGGCAAGAGCCCGGCTCATTACGAACTGGCCCTCGCTTTTGTAGCGCCCGCGAATATCTTCTCCAACGTAGATGTATCCTTCGCGCGCCAACTCCGGTCGCGATCGGAAAAAGGTCTCGCGGTTTGTTGCGTCCACGCCATAGGGAGTGCGCTGGATCAGGAATGGCAGCGGCCCGGCAATGTCCGACGGCTTCAAAATGACAGCGTGAAGTTTGACTCCATCCCGCATGGGGATCATGACCTCCGACCGCTGGTAGTCGTGAAAGACATGATGGACGGGTTCGCCGGTGCGCCGATAATCGGCTTCCTGTTCGTCATACGCTGAAACGCTGGCGCCGTGTCCCGACGCGTCCAGGGTGAAGGTAAATGAGATTTTGGTGCCGAGAATCGTGAACTCAGTGCCAGAGTTTTGCTTCAATTCGCTGGGTACGCGCCGCTCCGACTCGACCACCAGCCTGCCGTTCTGCACGTAGAAGCTCAACGGTGTATCGGGTTCGGCGGAATCGGTATATTCGCCCGCCAACGCAACGAGGGAGACAGGGGCCTGCGCTGCCGCCCAAGCAGGCAACACCAACCCTGAAACAGAAACCAGGCACAAAATACCAGTCGCAACGCGAATCAAATGACCTCCATGGGGTTCTCTGACACTTTCAGAATAAGATCACGGTGTGGAATGGGCCGCCTTCCCGACGGAATACAGTCCCCACTTGGGCGTCATGATTCCAAACCAATCTGGCTGCCTGAGACACACAACGCTGAATCCGCCGGCATTTTTGGATTTTAAAGAACGATCGTCACTTCGGAGCAACTACACGGTTCCCCATCCCTCCAAAATCTGTAAAGATATTAGGTATGACGAGTGTTGCCGCTCCTTCGCAAGTGTTTGCTGCCCGCATCGGGCGGATTGAAGTCTCTGCAACCATGGCTGTCGCCGCCGAGGCCGCAAAGCTCCGCGCCGGGGGAGCCAACCTGGTGGATTTCGGCGCGGGTGAGCCTCATTTCCCGACACCGCGTCACATCAAGGACGCAGCCATCGCTGCCATCGATGCCAATTTCACGCGCTACACCGTGGTTCCTGGGATTCCCGACGTGCGTAAGGCGATTGTGGAGCGCCATGCCGTCGATTTCGGCTCAGACTATGGCATCGATGAAGCGATCTTCACTACAGGTGGAAAGCTGGCTCTTTTCAACACCATCCAGGTGCTTGTAGACCACGGCGACGAGGTGATTCTGCCCGTGCCGTACTGGGTCAGCTTCAAGGACATCATTCAGTACGCCGGCGGCAAAGTCGTATTCCTCGAAACCAGCGAGGCGGAGAACTTCCGCATTACCGCCGATGCGATTGAAAAGGCGATCACCCCGCGAACGAAGGCCATCATTCTCAATTCTCCTTCGAATCCGGCGGGCTCGGTCGTTTCCGCGGATGATCTGGAGCGGATTGTTCACCTCGCCCACGAACGCGGCATCTTCCTCCTGCTCGATGAATGCTACGTTTACCTGAATTACGCCGGAAACCCCGTTTCCGGCGGCTCGTTCAAATGGGCCAAGGATCATTTGGTGGTTCTTGGATCCCTCTCCAAGACCTACTCCATGACCGGCTGGCGCGCTGGATTTGCCCTCGCGTCTAAAAAAGTGGTCGCCAATCTCAGCAAGCTGCAGTCGCAATCCACCTCCAATGCCTCCAGCATCGTGCAGAAGGCAGCCGTCGCGGCGCTTTCCGGCTCGCAGGAGTGCGTCTGCGACTTCCGCGCCGAGTTCATTCAACTGCGCGATTACATGCTCGCCAAACTGGCCGAGATACCGGGCATCACCTGCACCAAGCCCGAGGGAGCCTTCTACGTCTACCCCAACATCTCCGCTTTTCTAGGAAAAGGCGGTGTGCGTACGGCCACGGAACTAGCCACGCGGCTGCTCCACGAAGCACATGTCGTCACCGTACCGGGCGAAGCTTTCGGCACCGGCGAACATATCCGCCTTTCGTATCCCGTCACCCGGCAGAGCATCGACGAGGGTACGCGGCGCATGACAGAATTCCTGAAACAGCTGGCCTAGAAGCCTGCCCCCGCGCCGGGGAGCAGGCTTCTCCCAATGGAAACCTTTCCACTGGGTTGAAAAGAATGTATTAGCCGTCACTGTTCAAACCTTGCGTTTGTCGCGTAGGATGTGTCTTCCATGCCGAAGCCCATAGATTT
This sequence comes from Occallatibacter sp., assembly GCA_036488735.1. GTDB lineage: Bacteria > Acidobacteriota > Terriglobia > Terriglobales > Acidobacteriaceae > Telmatobacter. Next base: position 42,656 of record DASXHC010000025.1, on the reverse strand, counting down.
TCGTCCTGTCATTCTTGCGGGAGGAAGCGGAACCCGCTTCTGGCCGCGTTCTCGCCGCGCTCGGGCCAAGCAGGTCCTTGCGCTCGATGGCGAGCGCTCCATGATCCAGCAAACGGTCGAACGGCTGAAGCCCCTGGCTGGTCTGGATCGGACCTGGGTGATCACCAACGAGTATCTCGCCAACGAGATTGCCGATCAGCTCCACGGCGTCCCTCCGCCGCAAATCGTTCAGGAACCGGTGGCGCGCAACACCGCGCCCGCCTGCGGGTTGGCGGCCTTCATTATCGAACGCCAAAACCCGGACGCCGTTCTCGGGATCTTCCCGTCCGACCATGTCATCGCCGACGAGCCGCGCTTCCTGAAAGCCCTGCAAAAAGGCATCGCCCTGGCAGCGGCGGGAGAAAATATCGTGGTGCTGGGCATCGAGCCCACTCGCCCCGAAACCGGTTATGGCTACATCGAGACCGGCGACTTTGCCCCGGACGACAATGCTCTGCACGTGCGGCGCTTTATCGAGAAGCCCAATCAGAACAAGGCCGAAGAGTTTGTCGCCGCGGGCAACTACTACTGGAACTCCGGCATGTTCTTATGGTCGGCACGTACCTTGGCGAACGCGGTGCGGGATCACTTGCCGGAGACCGCGCCACTGCTTGAAAGCATCGCGGCTGCCTATGGCACTCCGGACTTCGAGACGATCTTCCACCGCGATTACCCCAAGTGTGAAAACATTTCCGTCGACTATGCGGTGCTGGAACCACGTTCTGCCAAGGGTGAACATCTCTCTCAGCTTTACTGCCTCCCGGCGGAATTCACGTGGAACGATCTTGGCTCCTGGGCTTCGCTCTATGAGTACCAGGTGGAGACTCGCCTGCGCGGCGACGGCGACGGAAACGTCGCTGAAACCGACGGCCATCTCACCATTGAAGCCGGAAACAACTATATCTACAGCCCTAAGAAGTTTGTCGCGTTGGTCGGCGTGGAGAATCTCGTCGTGGTTGACACCGAGGACGCCTTGCTGATCGCTCATCGCGATCATTCTCAGGATGTTGGCAAGATCGTGAAGGAACTCGGCATCACCCGAATTGAGCTGATTTGAGCATCTAAGAATCCAGCGGGGCATTCCCGGGGCATCGACTCATCGCGCACAGGGCAGTAAGGCTGCTGCACGATAGTCCTGCATACTTTGTCGCGATCGCCCCAACGGGTTCACTCATCCACACACAAGGAGTACGTCAGGTTCAGGATGGCTCATCCTCAAATCAAGTTTGGTACCGACGGCTGGCGAGGCGTCATCGCCGACGATTTCACTTTTGCCAATGTACGCACCGCTGCACAAGCCATTGCGGCCTACATTCACGCGAAGGAAGACCCATCCAAGGGTCTTTGCGTCGGGTACGATACCCGGTTTGGATCTAAAGCTTTCGCCCAGGCGTGCGCGGAGGTAGTGGCGTCAACCGGGATTCCGGTTCGTCTGGCAAACGCAATTACACCCACCCCGGCGTTGAGCTTCGGTGTCCGCGAACTCGGTGCGGCCGGCGGTATCATGATTACCTCTTCCCACAATCCAGCCCAGTGGAACGGCGTGAAGTATAAGGCCTGGTACGGAGGGTCGGGGAAGCCCTCCATCATTGCTGAAATCGAGTCCTGCCTGGGTCAGCCCGTGGTCAAGGCCGCGAAATCAGCAGCCATCGAGGAGTACGACTTTCTCCCCTCCTACCTCAAAGCGATTGAAACCTTCGCCGACCTGGACCTGATTGCGAAATCGGGCAAGAAATTCGCCATCGACTCCATGTATGGTGCGGGGCTCACGATTCTCTCCGACATCTTCACCCGCATCGGCGTGGATCACGTGCAGATTCGCGGCGCCCAGGATCCCCTGTTCCCCGGCATCAACCCCGAGCCGATCGAGCCCCACATACGTGCCCTCGGTGAAGCGGTAGTCGCGCACGGATGTGACGCCGGCCTCTGCACCGACGGCGATGCCGACCGCATCGGCGCCACCGACGAGCACGGAAATTTCGTCGACCCACACAAGATATTCTCCGTCTTACTAAGTTGGGTTCTGCGCCGCAAAGGCTGGCCGGGCGCCGTCACCCGCGCTTTCAACACGACAAAGATGCTGGACCGCATCTCCCAAAAATATGGCCGCGAACTCATCGAGCACGGTATCGGTTTCAAGTACGTCTGCGACCTGATGTTGGAGCGCGAGATCCTGATGGGCGGCGAAGAGTCAGGCGGCATCGGCTTTCAACGCCACCTGCCAGAGCGCGACGGTCTGCTGAATGCGCTGCTGCTGGCCAACGTGATGGCCGAGGAAGGCAAGACGCTGGGCCAGTTGGTGGCCGATCTCCAGGCTGAATACGGCGAGCACCAATACGGACGCATCGATCTGCACATCCCCGACGACATCAAGAACGGCGCCATCGCCAGGGCCAGGGCTCTGAAGCCGGGCGACCCGGTCATCGCACAAATGCCCATCCTTCGTCAGGAAACACTCGACGGGGTTAAGTTTTATCTCGATAACCCGGAAGCAGCAACCAAACCCAACGTTGCCGAAACATGGATTCTCTTCCGCGCCAGCGGTACCGAGCCGCTCATGCGCATCTACACCGAATCCGTGTCGAAGGAATCAGTCGCGCGGTTGCTCGAAGCCGGTCGGATGTTTGCCCTTGGAAGCTGACACGAGGAGGTCCATGTTTATTCACATCTTCGGTTTTCGCTGGAAGCCTGCAGCCACAGAGGCCGACAAGGCCCGTGCCGCTCACGATATCGCAGCCTTTCGCGACCATGTTCTCGGATTAATTGATGTGCATGTAGGCCCCAACGTATCGCCTCACGGTCAGGGATACACGTTTGCGGGCTTGATGACATTTACCGATAAAGCCGCCGCCGATGCTTATACTACCCATCCCATGCACCAGGCGCTGCTCAAGTGGCTGCTTCCGCTCATCGATCCAGTGGAACTGGACTTCGAAGCCTGACTTCGGTCTATCCCGTTCTCTCGTATTACCAGAGATGTTGGCTACGAACGCGGCAGGCCTCTTGCATTGCGTTCGCATTCTTGCCGGGCTCTTTCCTGCTCCTGGTGCGATCTGGCGCGAACTTCCTCCGATTCTTTACGCAGAAGCCTGGACTGTTCGACCAAGATTTGCGAGCGAGCCCGAATCCTCCGGCTGCGGACGATGAGGATTGCCAGGTCCAGAAGCCAATCGTCCGACGGGGTGAAGGTGGGCACGACCAGATCAAATTGCGCCAGCTCGGCACCGCGGTCTGAACTCGGGAAAAATATGACCGGCGCCAGCGATTCGGAACGCGTCAGAGAAATGGCATCGGCGGGCACAGAGCCATCGTCGTCGCTCATCATTACGACGTCAGGATCAATTTCAGAGAGCAGTGCAAGGCGAAGTTGCCCCAGGGAGTTGCAGGCATCTACTGAATAACCGGCTCGCCTGAGGACGGTGAGCCGGTGACACTTGTCTACTCCAAAGTGGATTACCCTGGCAGGCATATGGCCCTCATTCCACAGAAGCAGGAAGATCTCTCCGTGCATGAGACCCGTATGTGCAAACGCTACAGCATGCCGCCACGCTTTGCCATAGAGATTTGTGAGCGCTCTCCAAACGAAAGGCTCATGTCGTGTACAAAGGTACCTAGACTTGCGGGCCTAAGCCTTCTCCAACTCCACCAATCACTGCCGCTTTGGCGCGCTTGCCGAGCCGAACCACCAGGCGCACGGGCAGCTTGTCGATGGAGATCAGCGCGGTTCCCGCCACTTCTCCATCCAGCTTTACGGCCTTCTCAGCGATCTTCCTGCTAGCCTCGGCGCCGCTCGCTGCCAGTCCTAACTGGACCAGAAGCTTGGGCAGTCGAATCTGCAGAGTGCCCGGGACTCCCGAAGGACCCACCAGGTCAGCATACGCAATATGCACCTCTTCCAGATCCTCGCTCTCGGCCTTCTGCTGGAACATGCGCGCCCAGTTGTCATCTGCGCGGCGGGCTTCGTCCTCCCCGTGGAATCCGGCAATGATGGTGCGCGCCAGGCGCTTCTTGACCTCCATCGGGTGCAGCGCGCCGGCAGCGACTTGTGCCTGCATCGCGTCCACTTCAGATTGCCGAAGGTCGGTGAGAAAGACCCAATACTTCCACATCAAGTCGTCGGAGATCGACATCAGCTTGCCGTACATCTCCGCTGGCGGTTCATTGATGCCCACTGCATTTCCGAGGGACTTCGACATCTTCTGACCGCCGCCCAGGCCCTCAAGAATCGGCGTCATCAAGATGATCTGCGGCTGTTGCCCGTAGTGACGTTGCAGCTCGCGGCCGCACATCAGATTGAATTTCTGATCTGTACCACCAAGTTCAACGTCGCACTGCAAGGCCACCGAGTCGTAGCCCTGCATCACGGGATAAAGCAACTCATGCAGACTGATCGGCTGTTCGGACTGGAAGCGCTTGTGAAACTCGTCCCGCTCCAGCATTTGCGAAACCGTAAAATGGGCCGTCAACCGAATGGTGTCTTCGTAGCCCAGCTTGCCGAGCCACTCGGAGTTGTACCGCACTTCCGTGGCCTGTTCGTCCAGGATCTTGAAGACCTGTTCTTTGTAGGTCTCCGCATTCTCTTCGATCTGCTGCCGCGTCAGCGGTTTCCGCGTGACATTGCGTCCGGTCGGATCGCCGATCAGGGAGGTGAAATCGCCGACCAGAAAGATGACCTGATGGCCGAGCTGTTGAAAGTGGCGCAGCTTGCGCATCAACACCGTGTGACCTAAATGCAAATCCGGTGCGGTGGGATCAAATCCCGCTTTCACCCGCAGCGGGCGTCCGGTTTTGCGGCTTTCGTGCAGGCGCTCGCGCAGATCGTTCGCGCGGATGATCTCCGCTGCGCCCTTTTCCAGCAAATCCATCTGTTCGTCTACGGATAGAAACTCGCTCATGGCTGTGGTCAAGTATAAATTCGCAATGCCAAGAAATGGCTGGCCGAGGGGGTTAACCAGGCAGTAAACTTGCAGCCCAAACGACCCGTGCGGATCTGTACTCAAAAGTCGAGCCAATTTTGCCGAGTTTGGGCAATGCATCAAATTGCCTTCGCTAAGCCCTTGGGAATCAGCGCCCAGATTTTCGCTTTTTTTGAAATGCCACGATTTTGCCTGTTTTTGCGCACAGGCTGACGTGGATCTCTTTTGTTTTGAGTGGATTGCGGCGATTGTGCAGACGCAAAACAGCAGCCCAAAATCGATGCATTTTGGACGCTGGACCGCGTTTCCCCAGTGTTCATGCGGGTATTCGCGATTGCGGAAACATCCAGATTGTCGTCCACGACAAGAAGGATGCGCACGCCATGCCCGTTGCGCAGCGGGCACAGCCCGTTCGTTGCAAGAGGGGTCAGGGCTTGCTCATGCGTCCGCGCAGCCGCTTCAGTACGTTGGGGGGAATGAGTCCGGTGACGTCGCCGCCAAAACTGAACACTTCCTTCAACATGCGGGAGCTCACGAAGGAGTATCGGCCTGCCGGTTGCAGAAATACGGTTTCGATCTCCGGGGCCAGCCTGCGATTCATCAGGGCCATCTGGAATTCATACTCATAATCGGAGATGGCCCGGATGCCACGGAGGACCGCGGTCGCTCCCTGCTTGCGTGCGAACTCCACCATGAGACCGTCGAAAGTGGCGACCGACACGTTGCCCAGCGGCCGCGTGATGTCTTCCAGCATTTCAACTCGCTCCACCACACTGAACATCGGATTCTTGCCTGGGTTGTTCAATACCGCGACGACAAGATGACCGAAGATCTTCGCCCCCCTCTGAATGAGGTCGATGTGCCCGTTGGTGGGCGGGTCAAACGTGCCGGGATACAGGGCCTTCACGGTCATGGAGCTCCACAGGGATTCTAGCAGCGTGGGAGCGGTTGGCAGGAAGAGAGGCGATCGGGAGATGGCTGATTCAATTTGCGTGCGCCAGCTGCCGGGGGGCAGGACGCGGATCGCGGGATGCCAGATAGATCGATATGACCGTAATGTCGTCGTTTTGGCCAAAGCGCTTGGCCGTCTGCGCGATATAGCGGGCGGGCTCGTTGCTGACCTGCTGCGTTCTCTCGAAGCCGAACAGCTCGCCCTGCGAGTTGGTCGCTTCCACGACTCCGTCGGAAAGAAAGATGAGGCGGTCGCCCTGGTTGAGCTGGAAGGTGGCCTGTTCGTAGGTCATGCCGGGAATCACGCCAAGCGGCAGGCCGGGCGCCAGTTCCATTTCACGGCCATCGCGATAGGGGCTCAAGTGCCCGGCGTTGGCAATCTCCATGGTGCCGTCGCGGTAGATGCGCGCGCACAGGCAGGTGGCGAAGGAAGCCACGGAATCCTTGCTGCTCGCCGATCCGGTATCGGTTCCGAGCATTACGCGGTTGAGGTGGAAGAGGATGGTGGCAGGATCGTGCGAGAGTTCATTGCGGAACGCGCCCACGAGAGTACTGGCGTTCATCGCGGCCTGCAATCCCTTGCCGCTTACGTCTCCCACCACCAGCAGCATCGAGCCGTCTTCCACCGGCAGCACCTGGAAGAAGTCGCCGCCTACGCCGTTGACCGGGACATAGGCGCTCTCCAGCATGAAGTAGTGGTTCGATGGCAGCTCGGTTGGAATCAGCAGGGCCTGCACACTGCGCGCCGCGGAGATCTCGGCATTGGAGCGCTGCTCTTCCTGGCTGACGCGAACGAAGCGGTAGAGGATCACAGCCATCAGGCTGGACAGGAAGACCGCATAGGTAAGGACGCTGGTGCTGAATTCGATGGGGCCGAGATGGAAGCGATGAGAATAGTACTGCTGGGAGAGCCAATGCCGGGCGAGATACTCGAGAACCGTATCCACCGAGTCGGCCGTGGCAGCCAGCAGAAACGGCACCAGCATAATGCCGGCTTCACGGAAGCCGCGACGCCAGGAGCGAAACAGGAGAACGCAAACCAGGGCGCAAAAGACCACTTCCGCGCCGATCGAAAGAAACTCATACACCGTTCGCAGTCCCAGAAGCATGACGACCGGCAAAAGCAGAACAGATACCTGGACAATCCGCACCAGTTGGCGTTTCTCCGTGGACGTGAAGCGGACTACGAACTCCAGCGTGACGGCCATGAAGATGCGGCCTGTCCAGGGGCCGATGACGTCATAGACCGAGCTCGACATCAGCGCCAAGCCGTCGGCGAGCTCAGCCGCTCCGGTGATGGCGACCGAGAGGCACATCAACGCCAGCCACAAATATTCCGAGTGGTGGCGCTGGGCCATGTAGAGGATGGCGCCCAGCGCGGCCACGCCGAGGAAAAGGAAAGAAACGACCATCCCCGCGATGACGTGCTGGTCCCAGTTGCGCGCGATGGCAAACGCGAGCCTGTCCGAAATATCGTCGGCCGTACCAACTTCCACCTTCTCCAGCAGCCCATGGGTGATGGGGATGCCGGGGGCGGCCCAGGTCCGGATTGCGATGACGATCATGTCGCCTGGCCCGGCGCGCGCAAGATCGGCCGTGAAGGGCGGCGACTTGTACATTGCCGGACGCTCGGTCATGCCTTTGGTGTGCGCGGCCTCAGTTCCGTTGATATAAACAGCCAGTTGCCCAATTGTGTGCCCGGTGACCATGAGGTGGAGGGGGGATGCAGCGGCATTCCCGACATGGAGCTGTTGCCTTTGAACCCGAATGCGATACCAGCCATATCCTGCGTAGGATTCGAAGCCCTGCTCGGCAAGTGTCCTGCCCAGGATGACCGTCGGCCATGACGAATCGTCGAAGGCCGGGTCGGCCCAGCGCGGGTCATCCCCCATCTGAAATCGCCATGGCCCATCCAGTTCGAGGATCCCATGCATGCCGGCCGCAACACTGTCCGCCGGCCGGCCTTGCTGTCCGGCGCTTGCGAGGGGGGTTGGAACTATTCCCGCAGCAAAGAAAACCAGGAACCAGCAGACGATCGACCGTGAGTTGAACCGGATAGCTCGTCCTACGATCTTCATGGGTGTCCCAAGTGTAGAGCAGGATGGGAGGAACGTGCGACAAAGGCCGGCATGACGACCGGCTGCTTCATCGCATTTTGCGTGTGTCCGCCTGGGCAGCCGTGGCACGATGCCGGCCCAGCGGGCAGCGCATGCGTCCTGGCCACCTGAGCCGGAGAATACCCTGCTATCGGACGTGCGCCCCTCGTGCCTTAGCCCCGGCGGCCCTTCACAGCTTCCTTGGCTTCCGCATGGCCGGTGGCCGGCACTTCGGGAACTTCTACTTTGGACGCGCCGATGTTCAATTTTTTGCGCAGCTCTGTGTCCATCTTCGCGAAGATGTCCCGGTTCTCTTTGAGGAACCCGCGGGTGTTTTCGCGGCCCTGCCCGACGCGTTCTCCGGAATAGCTGTACCAAGCGCCCGACTTCTCCACAATGTTGTTGGCAACCGCCAAGTCCAGCACGTCGCCTTCGCGGCTGATGCCTTCGCCGTACAGGATGTCGAACTCCGCCTCGCGGAATGGCGCGGCCACTTTGTTCTTTACGATCTTGACCTTGGTCCGGTTCCCGGTGACTACGTCGCCCTCTTTGATGGCCGCGATGCGCCGGATGTCCACACGCACCGAAGAATAAAACTTGAGTGCGCGGCCCCCGGTCGTGGTCTCGGGATTGCCGAACATCACGCCGATCTTTTCGCGAATCTGGTTGATGAAGATGAGGGCGGTGCGCGATTTCGAAACCGTGCCGGTGAGCTTGCGCAGCGCCTGAGACATGAGGCGGGCCTGCAGGCCGACGTGCGAATCGCCCATTTCGCCATCCAGTTCAGCCTTGGGCACCAGCGCCGCCACGGAGTCCACCACCAGGACATCGATGGCTCCGGAACGCACCAGGGCTTCGGTGATTTCGAGCGCCTGCTCGCCACTGTCTGGCTGCGATACCAGCAGGTTGTCGACATCCACGCCCAGCTTTTTGGCGTAGCTGGGATCGAGCGCGTGCTCGGCGTCGACAAACGCGGCCAGCCCGCCCAACCGCTGGGCCTCGGCGATGATCTGCAGGGTAATGGTCGTCTTGCCTGACGATTCAGGTCCGTAGACCTCGGTGACGCGGCCGCGTGGAATACCGCCCACCCCGAGCGCGGCGTCGAAGCTGATGGAACCGGTAGAGATCACCGCAATCGGCAGCAACGCTTCCCGCGACCCCAGGCGCACAATCGACCCCTTTCCAAACTGTTTTTCGATCTGTGAAAGGGCGAGTTCAACGGCTTTCGAACGGTCATCGGCTGTGGCCATGGTGCGGTCTCCTCATCAGCATTTCAAAGCATCTCCCCTGGCCGCAAAAAGGGCGACGCGAGAACGAAAGCCTGGAATGCTTTTCGTTGGGATTGTAGCAGGGTGACACACTACTAAAATAGCAAAAAGCGAAGAAAAGGCGATATTATGAGGTACGCCGCACGAGGGATGAGCCGCAGCCACCGACACGGGTCAGGGCACATCGAAGAAACCCGACTCAATTGCCGACTCTATTTCCCCGTCCGCTTCACACTAACCACGCGGCTGCATTCTCCATCCAAGGAATTGACTGTGAAAGCCAAGCAGTCGAGGTTCCCCGTGATGAAGAGCTTTCGCGCCGTTCTGCAAGTTGCCTTGTTCACTCCTTTACCACTCATGCACGCTCAACCCAACCAACGCGTTACCGTCGATGTAGTGGTCGAAGACAAGCTGGGACATCCCGTGCGCGGACTGCAAGCTGCGGATTTTGCGCTCACCGACAACGGACAGCCCCGGACAATCGGCAATTTTCGCGAAGTGGACCCTGATTCGAGCACCAATCCAACGCGCATTGTGATCGTGCTGGACACCATCAATACCGGTTTCGACGCCATCGGCCGCGAGCGCGAACAACTGGGCGAATTCCTGAAAGAAGACGGAGGAAAGCTTGGCTATCCGACCTCGATCGCTGTCATGGCCGAGAGCGGGCTCAAGATGATGAAGGGCTCCACCACCGATGGTCACGCCCTTCTTGACACCGTCAATAAATTTCAAACCGAGCTGAGGAGCGTGGGAAGATCCGCAGGCTTCTACGGCGCTGCCGAGAGACTGCAGATGTCGCTCACGCAGTTGGGCGAACTAGGCGCCTATGAGTCCAACCAACCGGGACGCAAGCTGGTGCTGGTCATCAGTCCGGGCTGGGCGCTGTTTACGGGTGCGGGCATCGAGGAAGACAACAAGCAGCGGGCGTGGGTTTACAACACCATCGCGCGGCTTACGAATGGCCTGCGAGAAGCGCACATCGCGCTCTACAGCTTGAATCCGTTTGAGCTGGGTCGAACGGACCCTTTCTACTACCAGAGTTTCCTGAAGGGCGTTTCGAAGCCGAGCCAGGCCGAGTATCCCTACCTGGGGCTTCAGGTTCTGGCGGAACACTCGGGGGGCCGCGCGCTGACATCGGGTCGAGACATTCTTGGCGAAATCAATACGGCGGTGCGCGATGCCGGCGCCTATTACGAACTGTCGTTTGATCCGCCGGCCAGCGAACAGCCGAATCAGTATCACGAGTTGCGCATCAAGAGCGATAAGCCGGATACGACCGCGCGGACGAATGCTTCGTATTACGCGCCGAGCGGCGCATCAGTCGGGGATGCGGCGAGTCCGGTCAAGTAAAGCGGAGTTGGCGTTGAGATCCCAGGACGTGAATGCCCCGATGCGCGTCTCATGGCTGACGAGGTCGTCGCAGGAGCGATCCAGAGTTTCGTAATCGGCGTCGTGGCTCTTGCGAAAGGCGCGAAACGCCTGTTCGCTGGCCCAGCGATCGATGGTCAGATAATTTCCGGGAACATACGCGTCGCGCATCAATTCCGTGCCTTGATAGTCTGGCGAGGAACGAAACAATTGTGCCCAGGCGCCCTCGGGCCCGTAGGCTGCCTCAAACGCTGCGACCTTCTCTTCGGCAATCTCAAACTGCCACACAACCACGAACATTCCGATCCCCAGTCCTGTTTTAATGGTAGCGCAGCGGGCTGGCTGCTTCTCAACGGCACCGACCACTTTGCGCGTTGGAAACCGGGATCGATCAACCGCCGCAACCGCAACTGTGTGCCAAGACCTCAACAAAATGAAGGGCCTGCTTGTGGCCCAGTTGGGCAATCTGTTCGCGGCAACTGAAACCGTCGGCGACGACAATGGTCATCGGCCCCGCTGCTTCCACGGCCGGCAGCAATCCTTGTTTTGCGATGGTCTTCGATACTTCGAACTTGTCCGCTTCAAAACCAAACGGCCCCGCCATTCCGCAACACCCCGCCTCAATCATTTCGACGGTTGCACCTGCCTGGCGGAGCAGCGCGATCTCCTTCTTTGGGCCGCCGAAGACCGCCTTGTGATGGCAATGACCATGGATAAGAATGTGCGCGCCGTTCAATCGCCCCGTTGCGAAGTCCGGCGCCTTCGCAGCCAGCCAGTCGGCCAGAAGCCATACCAGCTCCCCCATCCGCTGCGCCCGTGCATCGTTCGGAAACAACTCCGGCAGTTCGTCCTTGAACACGCTCGCGCAACTCGGTTCCAGGAAGATGAACGGCACTCCCGCTTCGATATGCGGAGCCATCCGCGCGAGCACGTTGGCCAGATAGGAACGCGCCGCGCCGAGGTGGCCGAAGTCATAAAGCGCCCGCCCGCAGCAGAGATGGCCCTGCGGCGTCACCACCTGAAAACCGGCTTCGGTCAGCACCATCTCCGCGGCCGCCAGTGTCTGCGGATGGTAGTAGTTGTTCCACGTATCCGGCCACAACAGCACCACCTGCGCCACCTGCGGTGAGGCGGACTGCGCTGCGCGCCCGGAGGCATTGCTGGCGCCCGAAACATTATTGGCCACGCCTGGTTCCGCGCCCTTGTTTCTGCTTTGCACGTAGCTCTGGTTTGCGAGCCTCGGCAGTTGGCGCTGCTGCGCCACACCCACGATGTGCTTGATCAGGGGGCTGGTTACCGGGCCCGTCAAAATCGCATTGGTTATCCCCGGCGTGAGCGAACCCCACCGTGCCAGCTTGTCTGCGAATCCGAAGATGTAGTGATGCAGGGGATGCAGCCGTCCTTTGTAACGCTGGGCTAGAAACTCCGATTTGTACGCAGCCATGTCGACCTGCACCGGGCACTCCGTCTTGCAGGCCTTGCAGCTCAGGCACAGGTCGAGCGCCTCATGGACGGCTTCGCTTTGAAAGCCCTCGCGTCGTAAATCGCCGGCCAGCATCTCCCACAAGAGCCGCGCCCGACCGCGCGTAGAGTGCTGCTCGTCGCCCGTTGCCCGATAGCTCGGACACATGACGCCGCCGCTGGTTTTGCGGCAGGCACCCACGCCCACGCACCGCTCCGTGGCCCGCTCCAGCGATCCTCCATCCTTGGCGAAAACAAAATGCGTTTCCAATTTTGCATGCGCATGTGCGTTGGCCGCCGACTCTCCAGCGGAGACTGGTCCGTGACGAAGATTTTCAACCGGATCGTACACTCGCACCGCATCCACGACCTTGCCTGGATTCATGCGATTGTCCGGATCCCACAGCGCCTTGAATTCGCGGAAGGCCTGCATCAGTTCCGGCCCGAACATCTTGGGCAGCAGCGCGGCGCGCGCCTGCCCATCGCCGTGTTCACCGCTCAGCGATCCGCCAAAACTCAACACCAGGTCGGCCGCGCGATCGATGAACTCGCGAAAGTTACGCAGTCCCTGCTCGGTGCGGAAATCGAAGTTGATGCGCAGGTGCACGCAGCCTTGTCCATAGTGCCCGTAGAGCGGGCTGCGGTAGCCGTATTCATTCATCAGTGCAACCAGCTTGCGCAGATACGCGCCCAGGTGCGCGGGCGGAATGCCCGCGTCTTCCCATCCCTCCCAGCCCTCGGGCTCGCCGGGAACAAACACCGTGGCGCCCAGCGCATTCTCACGCACGAACCACACGCGTGCCGCATCGGCTGCGTTGTAAATGCGCGCCACCGGCGGCACCGTCCATTCCTGCGCGGCCTGCGCGAGGCCTTCCGCTTTCGATTGCGCATCTTCGGCGGTCCACGCGCCCATTTCCACCAGAAGGAAGCCGCCGCCCGGCGGCAGCAGCGACACGTCATCCACCGCCAGGCTCTTGCGGCGCATAAAGTCGAGCAACAGCGCGTCGAAGCCCTCCAGCCCGATGGGACCGTGTTCGAGCGCCCGGGGTACGGCGTCTGCGGCCAGGAACGCATCCGGAAACGCCAGTGCCGTCAGCACGCGGAACGGCGGACTCGATGTAAGGTTCAGAGTCGCGGAGACAATCGTGGCACATGTGCCTTCTGTGCCCACCAGGGCCCGCGCTAGGTGAAATCCATTCTCCGGCAGCAGCTCATCCAGGTTGTAACCCGAGACGCGCCGTGGAATGCGCGGAAACTGGGCACGAATCAGCTCGGCATAACGATCGCGCAGGCTCGCCAGTCCCGCATAGATCTGACCCGCGCGTCCACCGTTGCGAATCACGGTGTCGAGCTCCGCGGGAGCGGTTCGCCCCACCGTCATGCGCGTGCCGTCATAAAGCACCAGATCGAGCGACTCGACATTGTCGGCAACTTTGCCGCCCAGCAATCCATGCACGCCGCAACTGTTGTTGCCGATCATACCGCCCAGCGTGCAACGCGAGTGCGTGGCGGGATCGGGCGCATAGGTCAGGTGGTGTACTTCCGCCGCTTCGCGCAGACGGTCAAGAATGATGCCGGGCTCCACAGTCGCCAGCTTTGCCGTAGCATCGATTGCGCCCAGCCCGTTCATATACTTCGAGAAGTCGAAGACCACAGCCACGTTTGCACATTGACCTGCGAGGCTGGTGCCCGCGCCGCGCGGCAGCACCGCGGCGCCCGTGGCCCGGCAAGCAGCCATCGCCGCCGCTACATCCGCAGCGTCGCGCGGCACAATCACGCCGATGGGAAGCTGCCGATAGTTCGAGGCATCGGCCGCATAGAGAGTGCGCGAACCCAGGTCGAAGCGAACCTCTCCGCGCACGGTTGCCTTGAGCTGTGCCTCCAGTTCGCGATGAGCCGCAAACCGCTCGTGCTCCAGCGGAGGCTGATTGGCAAGAATCGAAAATGTGCTCACGCTGGAATACTAACGCCGCGCGCCGGCTGCGGCCGGGGCCGGAGCGCAAACCAACTGTCAATTACGCGATGATTGTGTTGTCAATCAATCGCGTCGCGCCCACCCATGCCGCAACGGCGAAGAGGGTTCCCGGTGCGGCTGTTTCGACAGGCAGCAGCGTGTCCCAATTCGCCAGTTCAATGTAGTCCACGCGAACCGCAGGTTCTGCCGCAATGACATTTCGTGCGGCCGCGATCAGTACACTCGCGCTCCGCCGGCCTTCGTGTACCAGCACCTCGACGGCGCGGATCGCTTTACTCAGGGTCAACGCCTGCGTCCGTTCAACTGCGCTCAGATACACGTTGCGCGAACTCAATGCCAATCCATCCGGCTCGCGGACAATGGGGCACACCACGATCTTCGCGTGCAGGCGCAGATCGATCGCCATGCGCCGCAACACGGCAACCTGCGCCGCGTCTTTCTGCCCGAAGTATGCGAGGTCGGGCTCGGCGGCGGTCAGGAGCTTGCTGACCACGGTGGCAACGCCGCGGAAATGTCCCGGCCGCGAAGCGCCATCAAGGCGGCTGCTTAATCCCTCGACTTCAACAAAGGTCGATGCACCCGCCGGATACAGTTCTTCCACCGATGGAGCAAAGATGACGTCCGCACCTTCGGCCTCAGCCAGGGCGCAATCAGCCTCGAACGTGCGCGGGTAGCGCGCAAAATCTTCATTGGGCCCAAACTGGGTTGGATTGACGAAGATGCTCACTAAGACCGCGCCGCACTGCTGGCGCGCGGCGCGAATGAGTGAAGCGTGCCCCGCGTGCAGCGCGCCCATGGTAGGAACCAGGCCGACGGTCTTGCCCGCCGCTCGCTGGGTTCGGCTATAGTGCTGCAGTTCGAGAACCGTACGAATAACGTTCACGCCTGGCGCAGCTTCCGATCTTCGAGGGCCGCGCGCGCTGCTTCCGGCAGGTGGTAGCTTTCCTGATCCGACGGAAAGGCACGATGCTCCACATCTTCACGATAGTGCTCTACGGCGGACCGGATCACGGCTGCCACATCGCCGTAACGGCGAACGAACTTGGCAGGCGGAGCAAACGTCATGTTCACGAGATCGTGGAAGACGAGAATCTGTCCATCGCAATCCGGCCCCGCGCCGATGCCGATGGTGGGAATCGCAAGCTCTGCCGTGATAGCCGTCGCCACTTCGCGCGGAACGCCTTCCAGCACCAGCGCGCCGGCCCCTGCCTCCTCGAGCGCATGTGCATCGGCCTTGAGCCGTAACACCGTGTCGGGAGTCTTGGCCTGAACGCGGTAGCCGCCCATGCGGTTGATACTCTGCGGCGTCAGCCCCAGATGCGCGATCACTGGAATCTCGGCCTCAGTGAGTGCGCGCACCAGATCCACGCGCGGCCCTTCGATCTTGACCGCTTCGGCGCCAGCCTCTTTCACAAAGCGCACGGCGTTGGCTACACCTTCCGCAACTGTGCCGTGATAGCTGCCGAAGGGCATATCGGCCACGACCAGGGCGCGGCGCACGGCGCGGCGTACGGCCCGCGTGTGATGCAGCATCTCATCCACCGTGACGGCAAGGGTGTTGTCGTGGCCAAGGACCACCATGGCCAGCGAATCGCCAACCAGGATCAGGTCGATCCCTGCCTCATCCACCAGCCGCGACGTCGCGTAATCATACGCCGTGAGCGCAGAAATAGGCTTGCCCTGGCGCTTCATCTCGGCCAGTGCGGGTACGGTGATTTTCGTGATGGGGATGCCGGCGGGTAAGGGACCCGCTCCAGGAAAGTTGGTCAGGCTCATGTGTTCTCCAGTGCCGCTCCGCAGACTCAGGATGCGACCCGTACGAGAGCGAGTATACGCTCCACACCCTCAGTAATTGCAAAAGCTCGTCCCAGGATTTGGACTTTTCTCCGCTTGCCCATTCCGACCGCCGATAATGGATTGCACTTCAAAAGGAAAGAACAGGATGATCCAGAATCGCACTTCCCTGGTACGCGCATGCTTTCTCATCTTTAGCCTGGCGGCCGCAGCTTCCATCGCAAAGACGCAAACCGCGTCCCTGGCCCCCACGCCGCCGATGGGATGGAATAGCTGGAACCATTTCGCCGAGAAGGTGAACGACGCCGACGTGCGGGCGACTGCCGATGCCCTGGTGGCCACGGGCATGCGCGACGCGGGTTACATCTACGTCAACGTCGACGATACCTGGGAAGGCCAGCGCGACGCGGCGGGCAATATCCATGCCAACAGCAAATTCCCCGACATGAAAGCGCTCGCGGATTACGTGCATGCGAAGGGACTGAAGTTCGGCATATACTCTTCGCCCGGGCCAAAGACCTGTGCCGGCTACGAAGGCAGCTATCAGCATGAAGAACAGGACGCGGCGACCTATGCCGCGTGGGGCGTGGATTTTCTGAAATACGATTTGTGCGGGCTGCGCGAAGTGATGGGCATGAACGAGCCTGGCTACGATCGCGTCAAAGGCGCGGCGATGATGAAAGACGCGTACGCCACAATGCACCGAGCCCTGGTGAAGACCGGCCGGCCCATCGTCTACAGTATTTGCCAATACGGCATGGACTCAGTGTGGGAGTGGGGCGCCGAAGCGGGCGGAAACCTGTGGCGGACCACCGACGACATCAGCGACAGCTTCCGCAGCATGGCGCTCATCGGGTTTTCACAGGCGGGGTTGGAGAAATATGCCGGCCCCGGACACTGGAATGATCCGGACATGCTGGAGATCGGCAACGGCGGCATGTCGGCAGACGAGTACCGCACCCAGATGAGCCTGTGGGCGATGCTGGCGGCGCCCCTGCTGGCGGGCAACGATCTGAGCAAAATGGACGACACCACCAGGAGCATCCTGATGAACAAGGAAGTGATCGCGGTGGACCAGGATAGCCTGGGCACGCAGGGGTTTCGGCTTGGGCCGCCGCAGACCTGGGTGCGGGCTCTTTCGGGCGGCGCCAAGGCTTTGGCAATCTTCAACTATGTCACCGATGACGTGCCCCAGCCGGTGACCGTCTCCTTCAAAGACCTCGGTTTCAGCGGCCCGATGCACGCGCGTGACCTGTGGACGCACAAGGACCTGGGGGTTCTGAACGATTCATTTACCGCCACTCCGCCCAAGGGAGGCGTGGTGATGTTGCGGCTGTGGCAGTGACTGAGAGCGGGGAAAAACTACGCGTTGATCGCCATGCCTTCCACAGCCCCATAGGCATCGAGCATCGCTTCCGACAGGGTGGGATGCGCGTGAATGGTGAACATCAGCTCATCCACCGTTCCTTCCAGTTCCATGACTGCGATTGCCTCGGCGACTAACTCCGTGGCTTGCGGCCCGATGATATGGACGCCCAGTATCTCGCCGTACTTGGCGTCGGAAACGATTTTCACAAAGCCATCATGGCTGTCGACAATGGTGGCCTTGGAGTTGCCCGCAAACGGGAACTTGCCCACTTTCACCTCGTAGCCTTTTTCTTTGGCCTGGGCTTCGGTCAGTCCGGCTGACCCGATCTGCGGATCAGTGTAGGTGCAGCCCGGAATGCGATCGCGGCGCACCGGACGATATTTCCGCCCTGCAATCTTCGCCATGGCAACCAGTCCGCACATAGCGCCCACATGAGCCAGTTGGGGCAAGCCCGCAACGATATCTCCGATCGCGTAGATGCCCGGCTCGGCTGTCTCTTGCGCCTCGTTTACTTTCACGAACCCGCGATCGAGTTCGATCTTTGTGCTCTCGATGCCGACGTTGGCCGTGCGCGGCGCGCGTCCCACCGCTACAAGAACCTTCTCGGCTTCCTTTTCGACCGTTTTGCCGTTGGCAGTGGTCCAGGTCACCTTGACGCCGCCTTCGGTCTTTTCGATCTTCTCTACCTTGCATCCGGCGTTCATGTCGATGCCGCGCTTCTTGAACAGCCGGGTCAGTTCCTTGGAGATATCTTCGTCCTCCACCGGCACCGCGCGGGGCAGAAACTCGACAATTGTGATCTCTGTTCCGAAGCTGCGGAAGATGGAGCCGAACTCCACGCCCACCGCGCCCGCGCCAATGATAATCAGCGATTGGGGCGGCTCGTTCAGCGCCAGAATCTCGATGTTGGTCAAAATGCGATCGTCGGGAGCCTGGCCGAACAAGACACGCGCCTCGGAGCCCGTGGCGAGGATGAGATTCTTGGCTTTGATTTGCGAGCTCTCTCCGTTCGTTCCGGTCGAAACCTCAACCGTATGCACGCCCTCCTGCGCAGGGCCGGTCAGCTTGCCCCAGCCGGAGATGGTGGTGACCTTGTTCTTCTTCATCAGGAACTCAAGGCCCTTGGTGTGCTTGGTGATGATCGCGTTCTTGCGTTTCTGTACCGCGGCCCAATCCAGCTGCGGCGTGCCAATGCCGGCGATGCCGTATTCCGCCGCATGCTTGAGGTGGTCCCAGATCTCGGCATGGAACAGAAGCGCCTTGGTCGGAATGCAGCCCACGTGCAGGCAGGTGCCACCCAGCACCGGCGCACTCTCAATCAATGCGACTTTCAGTCCATATTCCCCGCCGCGAATGGCCGCTGTATAGCCCGCGGGGCCGCTGCCGATGATTGCCACGTCATACACTGTCTCTGCCAAAAGGGCTCCGTTCCGAGGCGCGTCCTGTGTGCTGCAAAGTGCCTCATGCCACGGTCCAGTTTAACGGATGGGCTGGGGGTCAAAGTGGATATGACTCCGCCAGCCAACGCGCCGGTCGCGGCTCGCTGACTCAGGCTCTGGTCTCCCGCGCGTCCAAAACGGCCTCAACCAACTCTGAGGCCGCCCTGGTGGTCTCTGGCTGGTCCCCGAACGCGTCGATCCAATGGACGTCCGGCTCGCGCCGGAACCACGTCAACTGGCGCTTGGCGTAGTTGCGGTGGCCCTGCTGTGCGGCCACCAGCGCGTCCTCGACGCTGCCGGACTCCCGCAAAAAGCCGAGTGCCTGACGATAGCCAAGCGAATCGAGCGCCTTCACCGGGCCGTAGCGGGCCAGGAGCCCGCGCGTCTCCTCGATCAGTCCCGCCCCAAACATCTCCGCACAGCGCCGGTTGAGCCGCTCGTAAAGTTGAGCGCGGGGCGGGTTCAGCCCGAGGCGCAACAGTCGAAAGCCTGTGAGCGGATCACGGGATTCGACTGCGGAGGCCAGCACTTCCGACATCGGCCTCCGCGACGCCAGGCACACCTCGATGGCCCGAATCAGTTTTGGCACGTCGTGAGCATGGATGCGATCCGCCGATTGTGGATCCAGACGCCTCAAGACTTTGTGGAGCCATCCATTCCCATGCCTCTCTCGACTCCGGTTCAGGCGCTCCCGCAATTCCTGCTGGCGTTCCGGCCCGGCAAATAGCCCTTCGGTCAGGGCGCGGAGGTACAAGCCGGTTCCCCCCGTGACAATCGGCAGTTTCCCGCGACTCGCTATATCCCCGAGAGCGGCTCGCGCCTCCCGACTGAATATCCCCGCCGTGAAAGGCTGATCGGGGTCAGCAACATCCACCAGGTGGTGCCGCACCCGGGCTCGCTCCGCTGCCGATGGCTTGGCGGTGCCGAGGTCCATGCCCCGATACACCGCGACCGAGTCGCAACTGACGATTTCCCCGCCGAACTTTTCTGCCAACGCCAGCGAAAGCGCTGTCTTCCCGCTCCCCGTCGGCCCCAGGAGCAAGACAACGAGCGGATCGATTCCATGCACGATCGCCTGGCGCGCAGCGGTCATGGACGCCACCAGCCGGGTGGGAATATCCACCCTGGATTGGTATGGAAAAGCCAATAGACGAGGATCGCTCCCGCGACGATCAGCAGCCCGAACACCTGGTTGCGTCGATAAAGCCGGCGCTGTTCCGCACGCCGGGCTTCCTCGGTCGCTTGATCTACGTGCGGCTTGATGCGGGTTTGAACCATAAGTGCGTGCGCGGCGCCATCCGATCCTTTGTGACCGGTTCAATGGAAGTATAGTGACCTTCGAGCTGTGACTCCCGGGTTTGACTCCGGGTCGCCCCAGTGCCCACCATTGATCTATCAAATACTTCGGAACAAATCGAAGTCTCAAGAGGCGATGCAATGAAAGTTCTGATCCTTGGATCCGGCGGACGTGAACACGCATTGGCGTGGGCGATCAAGCGCGATGAACGGGTTTCGGAGGTAGTGTGCGCTCCCGGAAACGGGGGCATGGCCCAGATCGCGCGCTGCGTGCCAGCCGACCTTCAGAGTCTCGACTCCATGGTTTCCGTCGTGGTGGCCGAACAGCCTGGCCTCACCGTAGTAGGACCCGAGTTGCCCCTCTCCCTGGGCATCGTGGATGTTCTTCGCCAGCGCGGTCTACGCGTCTTTGGGCCCACGCGGAACGCGGCCATGCTGGAAACCAGCAAAGGCTTCGCCAAGCGTTTTCTACAACGCCACAACATTCCCACCGCCGCCTATGCGCTATGCACCAGCCAGGACGAACTGGAAAAGGCCATTGACATCTTTCATCCGCCCATCGTCGTGAAAGCAGACGGCTTAGCAGCCGGCAAAGGCGTCGTCATATGCCAGTCGCGGCGCACCGCCGTTGAAGCCGCATCAAGCCTGTTTACCGGGGCTCTGCTCGGTTCAGCCGAACGCCAGATCGTCCTCGAGGAATTTCTGGAAGGAGACGAAATCAGCTTTCTCTGCCTGACCGACGGCAAGCACGTGGCCCCCCTCGTTCCTGCTCAGGACCACAAGAGAATCGGCGAAGGCGACACCGGCCCCAATACCGGCGGCATGGGAGTGTATTCCACCGACAGTATCCTCGATCCCCCCATGACAGAGTGGATACTTCATCACATTGCCCAGCCGACCATCCAAGGCATGGCCGACGAGGAAACTCCCTTCTCCGGCGTGCTCTATTGCGGACTGATGATGACCGCGCGCGGACCGCAGGTTCTGGAATTCAACGCCCGCTTCGGCGATCCGGAAACCCAGGCCATCCTGATGCGACTAGACAGCAGCCTCCTCGATGCGCTCGAGGCCTGCGTGGATGGAACCCTCTCCGACACCTCTTTGCGTTGGACGGATGGCGCTTCAGCCTGCGTAATCGCCAGTTCTTCAGGGTACCCCGGAGCCTACAAGACCGGCTTTACGATCGCCGGCCTGGAATCTGCCGCGCGCATTCCGGGCGTGCAGATCTTCCACTCCGGAACCGGCTTGTCGAACGGACACGTTGTCACAGCAGGGGGCCGCGTGCTCGGTGTGACCGCTGCGGCAGCCACACTGAAAGAAGCTCTCGATAACGCTTACCGGGCTCTCGGCGAGATTCAGTTTGAAGGGATGTATTATCGCCGCGACATCGGTCATCGCGCCACGAAGAACCCCATGTGACAAACGACTGCTGCAGACAATTTTCACCTGTCACCGCAACGGGACTGGCCTTCTAGACGCTTCTCCTTCAGAAGGAGACCGGAACTACTCCGAATCGAGTCTTTAACTCGGCGCGGGTACCTGCTCCGGCGCAGGAGCCGGTGCAGGATCCGGAGGCGTTATCAGCTGTGCTTTCTGAAAACACGAACGGCACAGCACCGGGCGTCCTTGTGTCGGGCGAAACGGCACGGTGGTCTCCGTTCCGCATGCTGAACACTTGGTCCGCGTTTCGGTCCTTACCCTCGGTCCCCCGGTTGCGCGCTTCGCCTTGCACTGTTTGCAGCGCTTGGGGTCGTTCTTGAAGTCTTTGTCGTGAAAAAAGAGCTGCTCGCCTGCAGTGAAGATGAATTCGGAGCCGCAATCAATGCACTTCAGTACTCTGTCCTGGAATTCCATGGCCGGCTTCCCCGAAACAGGGATCGAACCGAAATCGGCCGTGACCTTTGGATCTGCCGTCCCGATTCCCTGTTTCGTACGTTGTCACACAACAAGGGCCCGGGCCGCGTAACAATATGGCGGCTGAATATTTCTCCCCACCCTGGGGAAGTGGATCGCTAATGCACCGTCACTCGGCGGTGCCAAATTGTTGTCGATCGTGGATCTTCACCCCGGCCCTTTGCTTTTCAACTACAAAATTCAAGACGGGGATACTACGGGGGCCCGCTCCACGACGGTTAAGGGTTAAGTTGTGCTTCCTCGTTGGAGAAGCGACTGTGCCATCTCCAACGAGGAAACCTGCTGTTTCTGCGAATCCAAAACAGAAACGCCCTAGTCCTGTTCTTTGCGAGCCTTCTTACGATTCCGCTTGCGCGCTAATGCTGCTTTCACGCGACGCTTTTCACCGGGCTTCAGATAGTAGGAGTGACGCTTGACTTCCTTGATGATGTCTTCCTGCTGTACCTTCCGCTTAAACCGGCGTAGCGCATTCTCGAGCGGCTCGCCTTCCTGAACGCGAACCTCTGCCAAAGATATACACCTCCAAACCTGCCAGAGAGGCAAGTTCTATGATACTGGAAACGTTGGTCGTGTGGTCAAGCGGATGAGCAATATATCTTTCGCGGAAAAATGACGTTTACGCCATTTCGGAACGGAAAATGCTTGCCGGGCCCGTCAGAATTGAAGGCGGGCCATGCCTTGACTGTTCCTATTTCCGCCGCGCCCGCCAGAACGAACTCACGCTCAGGTACAGAAACACCAGCATCAGGCCGCCCGCGACCAGAAATTTCTGATGATCGGGCCCATGCAGAAAGCTGGCCCTGGATCGCAGCACCATTTGCCCAAATACCAGCACAAATATAAAGAAAAATACCCCAACAACTTCAAGGAATAAAATGCCGCCCAGCCGCTGGAAGGGCCGCACAAAGCCGCCCAGGCCGCGCCCCAGGTTTCCCGCCACCCGTCCCGCGTTTCGTCCCGTTGCCCGTCCCGTGGTCGGCCCATGGATGCCCTGAATGGTCACCGGACGTGCCGTCGCCCCCGACGCCAGTCTCTGGCCCGCCAGTCGCCCCGCTACCCGTATCCCGATGCCCAGGACCCGCCCGATGGTCTGTGGTCTCATACCGATTATGATGGTAGCAGCGGCGGTCCGCAGCTGGCATCCAACCTTGTCTGCTCCAGTGCATTTGCTCTGGGGCCGCTGTCGACGTAAGGTAAGTAAATCCCATGCCGCTCCCTGCGCCGCACGTGCGCCGGCCGCCGCCCTCGGAGGTACCTTTGACATCCCGCCTGCGCGAACTGATTCAACAACTGGGAGAGGCTATCCACGAGTCGGTTATCGAGAGCGAACAGATTGCCGGTGTCGTTCAGGACATCCGCAAACACGGCTTCGATGTCCTCCTCATGCTCGAAGCCACAATCGGCCTCAATGAAGTATCCGCCAAGGAGGCTGGCGAGGAGGAAGAGGGTGCCCAAGACGGTCCCTTTTCCCAGAACGACGTCAACTTCCTTAAATCGCTGCGTATCTCCGTCGAAGTGGAAGACGGCGAGGACGAGGCTGAGGAATAGACACTGCGGGACCCCAAGGTCCGGGTGTTCCTTCGAAACCAGTACTTTCCGGATTCCAGCTTCATGACAGCCGCGTTCCTTGCCAGAATCATCGTGACTGCCATTGCCGCAGGGCAGGGCATCATGCCCGTTTTCATCGATCTGAATCGCACCCATGCCACCAATCCGCTGTGGACCGGGCACGCCCGCTTTCACCTCGTTCAGCAAGTGATGACGCTGTTGCTGGCATCGGCGGTCGAGGTTGGACTTTTATGGTGGACCGGATCGCTCCCCGATGAGCGCTTCTACCTGGCCGCGCTCTTGACCGCGACGTCGCTTGCCGGCTTCCTGCTGGCTGCGCTTGCCCGGCCTCTCTATGGCGGCACTCTGCGTGACCCCAATGGCATGCCGCCGCTGCGCATACGCACCCGCCGCGGCGTTCGCGAGTTGGACGTCAATGTGCCGATCGTCTCCATCGCCGCAGTCATGCTCCTGGCTGCGGTGTTGCTGTTCTGGCGCACCACGTGAGCCGGTTGGATTTCTGTCGATCAGCTCGCCGGAACGCGCACTTTTAGCTCTTCAACGCCACCCGGATATGCAGTTCCTTCAACTGCTCTTCGGTCACCGTCGTGGGCGCATCCGCCATCAGGTCGATCGCTTTCGCCGTCTTCGGGAACGCAATGACTTCCCTCAGGCTGGGTGCTCCCGCCAGCAGCATCACAATCCGATCGAGTCCCAGCGCGATGCCGCCATGCGGCGGTGTACCGTACTCCAGCGCATCCAGGAAGAACCCGAATCGATTCCGCGCCTCTTCCGCGCTAATGCCCAGCGAGGCAAAAATCTGCTGCTGCACATCCTTGCGGTGAATACGAATGGACCCCGAGCCCAGCTCCAGTCCGTTCATGGCCAGGTCATAGCAATCGGCGCGCACGCTGGCCGGATCGCTGATCAGGTTCGCCATGTCGGCCTCATACGGAGCCGTGAACGGGTGGTGCGCCGGCATCCATTTTCCGCTCGGCAGGTCGTACTCAAACATGGGAAAGTCGACAATCCAGATGGGATGAAATGCCGCGCCCCCATCCAGTTTTTTACCGCCGCGGGGGTCTGCCTCCGCCACCGTCTTTTCGGTCGCCTGGAACGCTCCGTGCCTGTCTGCGTACTTCTTGGCCAGCTCGGTGCGGAAATTGCCCGCCGCGGCGTACACGTTGATCTCGCGTTCCGATAACCGTCCTTCAAACTTGGTGTCGCTGGCCTTTACGTGATGCGCCGGATCCCCAGCCACCACGATCACAAAATCTCCATCGGCCGCGCCGGCCAACGCACGCACCTTGGCCGCCGCCTCCGGCAGGCCTTTCGCCAGCCGTTTAAAGTCATCGATGAACTTCGCGCCCTTCTTCTTGTCGAAGGCGGGATGGTTGTCTTCCCGCTCCTTGCGGCTCAGTTCGCCCACATTCGGAATGCGCAACGCTACCACCGGCAACGCCGGATCGATCTGCAGCGTGGCCAGCGCCTCGTCCGTAAAGGCCGGCCGCACGTCGGTAAGCCCCGGCAGCCGCAGGTCCGGCTTGTCCGAGCCATACTGCCGCATCGCGTCGTCATACGTGATGCGCGGGAACGGCGTCGCTACCGTCACCCCTGCCGCCGCAAAGGCCGCCGCCACAAACTGCTCCACCACGTCAAACACGGTTTCCCGGTGCGGGAAGCTGATTTCGAGATCGACCTGCGTGAATTCCAGCTGCCGGTCCGCCCGCTGATCTTCATCGCGGAAACACCGCGCAATTTGAAAGTAGCGATCGAACCCCGAGATCATCAGGATCTGCTTGAAAATCTGCGGCGACTGCGGCAGCGCATAGAACTCGCCCGGATGCACACGGCTTGGCACCAGAAAATCCCTGGCCCCCTCCGGTGTCGACTTGGCCAGAATGGGCGTCTCGATCTCGAGAAAACCCTGCTTGCTCAGGTTTTCCCGGATGGCCCGCGTAATCTCATGCCGCAGCCAGAAATTGCGCTGCATCTCGGCCCGGCGCAGATCCACAAAGCGATACTTCAGCCGCACTTCCTCGTTTTGAATCGCTTCTTCCGACGGCGAGAATGGGGCCAGCCGCGTGTCGTTCAGCACCCGCAGTTCGGTGGCTTCAATCTCGATTTCGCCGGTAGGCATCTTGGGGTTGATGGCGTCCTGGTCGCGCAGACTGACCTTGCCCACCGCCGCCACCACGTACTCGGGCCGGACCTGCTCGCCTTTGAGGTGCCCCTCGGGCGTAAGCTCCTTGTCCAGCACCACCTGGGCAATTCCCGTGCGGTCGCGCACGTCGAGAAAGATCAGGTTGCCGTGATCGCGGCGCCGGTTTACCCAGCCCATCACAACCACTGGCTGCCCGGCGTGGACGGCGCGCAAATCGCCGCAGTAATGGGTCCGTTCCAACTTGCCTAGAAAATCGAGCACTCCGCAACCTTTCAATCAATCCGGCCTTCAATCCCAAGGTTGAACGGTGCAGGCTTCCCCGCACACCGGCCGGCCAGGAATCGTTCGGGCCATAAGCTCTGTAAAGAACACCCAGCATCATCGAACAGAGTCAGGCTGCACTGCCATCTGACAACCGTTCCCCGCATACTGTTCACTGTGCGTTGGGATTCGCCAGAAACGCCGCCAGTTCCGCGCGCGGAACTTTCGTCTGTACGCCTGTGGAGAAGTCCTTCACCGTAAGAATACCGGATTGAAGTTCGTCTTCACCCAGAATCACGATCCGTCGCGCCGTCTTGTCCGCGGCTTCAAACGACTTCTTCAACCGGAACGTCCCGTCGCCCAGTTCGACGCTCAGTCCGCCCCGCCGCAGTTCGCGCGCCAACGCCAGCGCCGCCGGCCCCACCGTTTCTCCCAGGGGAGCGACATACGCGTCCACCTTCACCGTCGCCGCCGTTTCCAGCGCCTGCAGCGTCAGCACCAGCCGGTCCTCGCCCATCGCGAACCCGATGCCCGGAGCCTTCGGTCCCCCGATCGCCTCGCTCAACCCGTCGTAGCGCCCGCCGCCCAGCAGCGCATTCTGCGCCCCCAGGCCGCCGTGCGTGAATTCAAACGTGGTGCGCGTATAGTAATCCAGCCCCCGCACCAGCCTGTGATTGCGCGTGTAAGGCACTCCCGCCGCATCCAGAGCCGCGATCACCGCAGCGAAATGGCTCTTCGAAGCCTCATCGAGCGAGTCGACGATCTTCGGCAATGTCTCGATGATGGGCTGATCTTCCGGCACCTTGCAGTCCAGCACCCGCAGCGGATTCGTCACCGCCCGGCGCTGGCAATCCACGCACATCTGCGGCGCCAACGGAATCAGCGCTTCCCGCAGCGTTTCGTTATAGCGCGCGCGATCCGCGGACGATCCCACCGAATTGATATGCAGCGTCCAGCCCGTAATCCCCAGCTCATCCAGAAGCGTGGCCAGCATCTCCAGCACCTCCGCGTCGCGCAGCGGCGATTCGCTCCCCGCCGAAGGCGGCCCGATCACCTCCGCCCCGATCTGCGAAAACTGCCGGTAACGCCCTTTCTGCGGGCGCTCCCGGCGAAACTGCGGTCCAATGTAATAGAGCTTCTGCAGCTGTCCCGCTTCACCCAGCTTGTGCTCGATATAGGCGCGCACGACGCCGGCGGTGTTCTCCGGCCGCAGGGTCAGCGATTGCGTCTTCTCGCTCTGCGCCCGCGCCCGGTCTTCCCACGTGTACATCTCCTTGGAGACAATGTCGGTTTCCTCGCCGACCCCGCGCGCGAACAGCCCCGTGTCTTCGAACACCGGCGTGCGGATCTCGCCGAAGTTATACCGCGCAAACACCGACCGCGCCGTCGCCTCGATCCGGTTCCACAACGCCGTCTCCGGCGGCAAAAGATCGCGCGTGCCGCGCACTGCTTTCAATGTGCTCATAACTCAATTAGTTTAAATGGCACGCCTAAAACGCAGAATCTGGTGTCCCTTTTGCGCACCCCTTTAACCAGGCCACATAAGGCATACATTATTGGTGTAACCGATCTTGCGGGGCTGGGAGTCACATGATGATGTTTCACGTAGTTCTGACGACCGACGAAGACGGCTGGATTGTGGCCGAATGCCCCGCTCTACCAGGCTGCTACTCGCAAGGGAAGACAGAACAAGAGGCCCTAGCCAATATCAAGGAAGCCATCACGGGTTGGCTTTGGACCGAAGATCAAAAGGCTGCGCAAGCCCTCCCCAGCGGTCAATTGCCTTTGCTCGTAGCTGTATAGCTTCGACCGCCCCTCATTTCCACATGCCCTTTGCACATAAGATGGGTTGAGGCGAATACGTGGGGAAGCTCGGCAACATTTATCGGAATTGAGACAAGGACTCCTGAGAAGCCCAATTAAAGCGGCCGGCTTGAGTGTCGACGAGTTTCTTGGGCTTCTTTAGCGTTCCCCTGGCCGAGACCCCCGTCGCGCGACCTTACCTTTTCGAATCAGATCGGCCTGCGCAAACCACGCCCGCGTCGCCTCGGCATTCGTATCATTTGGACCGTCGCCTGGCTCGGACTGCACCATCCTCAAGAACCTAATCGCGCAGGTCCTCTCGTCGCATCCCGTCCCCCGCTGCAACCGTTCCGTCCACCCCCCGGTGGTCGCTAACCGACCCCGGTTCATCTCTCCGCCCCATCCTCTCCAGCCCCGACACCTCCATCTCCCCCCGCTGCCGCGGCAAACTTCCCGGATAATTCTTCTGCAGGAAGTCGATCATCTTCTCCCGGATCAGGCAGCGCATGTCCCAGGCCGCGCTCGCGTTGCGAACATCGGTCAGCGCCCGCAGTTCCAACACGTTTTGTTTCGCGTCCGAAACCTGCAGGACGCAGAGATTCCCTTTCCACAACGGCGTCGATTCGCAGATGCGCCGCAGCTCCGCCCGCAGCGCATCCAGCGGCACCGTATAGTCGACATACAGATAGGCGTACGCCAGCAGATCGGCACTGTTGCGCGTCCAGTTCTGAAACGGATGGTCGAGGAAATACGACAGCGGCACCACCAGCCGGCGCAGGTCCCAGATCCGCACCACCACGTACATGGTGCCGATCTCTTCGATCCAGCCCATCTCGCCCTCCACAATCACCGCATCCTCCAGCCGGAAGGGCTGCGCAAACGCGATCTGCACCCCGGCAATCAGGTTGGAGAGCGTATCCTTCATGGCCACGCCAACCACCAGGCTGGCTAATCCGGCCGACGCCAGGATGCTCATGCCGATGTGCTTGATGGACGGAAAGGTCATCAGCATCACCGCCAATGTCACCACCGACACCAGCACGAACACGATCCGCCGCATTATCTGGAACTGGGTCTGAATCCGCCGCGCCACCAGATTGTCTTCAACGTCGATGCGGTAGCGTCCCGCCATGATGTCGGAGGTGATGTCGACCAGAAGAATCACCAGCCAGGCGGTGGTGGCGATCAGGCCCAGGCCGGCAATATGTTCCAGGGCCGACATCACCATCGGGGTTAAAGGCAGCCCCGGCAGCACCGAGAGTACGCCCAGCTGCGGAAAGATCCACCGCGTGGGCCGCTCGCTGTGCCGCACCAGCGACTGGCCCAGAAGAGCGCCGCTGCGGTGCGCCACCCGTCGCAGTAGCCACAGCACGATAAACCGCGCCAGCAGTGAAACCGCGATCGCCGCGACCATGATCCCCACAGACCACAAAAGACCGCGCCAGTGCTGTACAAAGTATGGAATCATAATGGCCCTTGTCCTTGAAATCTAGGATGCGAGCGCCCCCAGCCCGTTTGTACGCCGGCTGGCAACTCCCCCGTGAAAGTTCGGCTGCATCGTCCGTTCCTCCACCGCATCCAAAACGCCATGGAATACCGACTTCTTGGAGGCTCCGGCCTCAAAGTGCCTGTTCTCAGCTTCGGCGTCGCCACCTTCGGCGGCGGCAACGAGTTCTTTCGCTCCTGGGGAAACACCGACGTGGCCGAGGCCACGCGCCTCATCGACATCTGCTTCGAAGCCGGCGTCAATCTCTTCGATACCGCCGACGTCTACTCCGACGGCCGTTCTGAAGAAGTCCTCGGCAAGGCCCTCGAAGGCAAGCGTGACCGCGCTCTAATTTCCACCAAGACCACCTTCCGCCTGGGAGACGGACCGAACGACGTCGGCTCCTCGCGCTACCATCTCCGCCGCGCCCTCGAAGCCAGCCTCCGCCGTCTCAACACTGATTACGTCGACATCTACCACCTGCACGGCTTCGACGCCCTCACTCCCATCGATGAAGTGCAGGACACCCTGAACAAATTTGTCCGCGAGGGCAAGGTGCGTTACATCGCCTGCTCCAACTTCTCCGGCTGGCACCTGATGAAGTCCCTCGCCGTCGCTGACCGCTACGGCTGGACGCGTTACGTTGCCCACCAGGTTTATTACTCCCTCATCGGCCGCGAATATGAGTGGGAGCTGATGCCCCTCGGTCTCGACCAGAAAGTCGGCGCCCTCGTCTGGAGCCCTCTCGGCTGGGGCCGCCTCACCGGCAAAATCCGCCGCGGCCAGCCGTTGCCTGCCGAAAGCCGCCTCCACAAAACCGCCGACTACGGTCCACAGGTCTCCGACGAACACCTCTTCAACGTCGTCGACGCCCTCGACGCAGTAGCCAGGGAGACCGGCAAGACCATCCCGCAAGTAGCTCTCAATTGGCTCCTGCAACGGCCCACCGTCTCCTCCATCATCCTCGGCGCCCGCAACGAAGAACAGCTTCGCCAGAACCTCGCCGCCGAAGGCTGGAACCTCACCGCCGACCAGGTCGCTGCGCTCGACAAAGCCAGCGCCCAGACCCCCGTTTACCCCTACTGGCATCAGCGCCAGTTCACCGAGCGCAATCCCCTCCCGGTTTAAGAGCTGCGCGTCCCGCAACCCGTCTGGATAACAGACCTCCGTGCCCCATCCTTTTCACTTCTTTTTGTGAAAAGGATGGGAAACCACAAATGCCCCAAATCCAGGGAAACCAGGGCGCTAAACCCCAGGCGACGGGCGTCCCTGGTCTTGTCCGCCGCGGCGAATGACCTGGGAAAACCCAACTCCCCGCAATCGGTAAATCGCGCACCGGTCTGAATCCACTCCAAAGACATCCGCCCGCGCGTCCTCTTCGCTGAACGGCACATCCACATCTGCCAGGAGTTCCACTCCCTGTGCGCTCTGCACCAATTCCCCAAACTCCGGATGGACATAGATCAGATCAATCGGCTCCGTCCGCCTCGCCGCCAGCGCACTGAGCCGCGCCAACAACAGTTCCACCATCTCTCTCTCAAACGGGTTGAAAAAGTAAATCGCAACCGGCCCATCGGGAAAGGAAAGCGACAGCACATCGCTCTGCACAATCCGCACATCCCTGCAGGCTCGCGGCTTGCGCAGCCATTTGCGCAAATTTTTTCCCGCCACGCGCGCCAGTCCCGGATGCAACTCCACTCCCACGACTGCGCGGAACGGACTCTCCGCGGCCAGCATCACCACGCGCCCCTTGCCGCATCCGATGTCCAGCAGCGTATAGTCGCTCAACTCCAGCCTTGTTCCCGTCAACGTTTCGGCCCAGCGCGCGATCGCGCCCTGGACCAGCGAGGGAGCACTGCCGTAATATCCGGCACTATACACATCGTGGGTATGACCTGAAGCGAGTTCCTCCGCATACATCAATCCATCTGTATCGACGCCATGCTTTCGGTCGAAAGGATGTTTCGGCGCGAGTCTTGAGTTGATGCGCCGGAAGGCATTCACCAGGGAAGCCCGCACCGCGCTCCACCCCTCAATTCCTTTGAGGGACCGCACGATCCACGTGTAGAGCGCGAGCGTCGACATCCTGCAGCGACTCTACCAGAGCGGCTCGCAGAGAGAATCAGGCTCGGTCGAAACCGAACCTGGCGTTCTAATTCTTATAAGCCCGGTTGTCGGTATCGCTCAGTTGGTGAAACGAGCCGGTTCCGGTTTTCGACAGAGAGATATCCCTTGCCGCGCTTTGGGGGACTATCAAACAGCGCGAAACCAGGAGTAGGCTAAACTTCTGCTCAAGTCGTAATCACCACTTCACGTCATCTTCGGGAGCCACCCATGCCAACTTATATCGCCCTGCTCCGCGCCGTGAATGTCGGCGGCTATGGAAAGCTCCCCATGGCAAGCCTGCGTGAACTGCTGCAGACCCTCGGCTATCGGAACGTGCAGACCTATATCCAGAGCGGCAACGCCGTCTTCGAGGCTCCTGGCCCCGCACCTCAAGTTTCCACAGCCATCGCTGCCGCTCTGGAAAAGTTGACCGGCGCTCCCGTCGGCGTCATGATCCGCACACACCAGCAGTTGGCCCGGGTCATCGACGAAAACCCCTTCGCCGCCGAGGCTGCGGAAAACGGAGCCAAGGTCCACGTAGGATTTCTCGCCGCCCCTGCTGCAGCCGCCGCTCAGGAAGGCCTCAATCGCGTCGTCCATCAATATCCAAAGCGCCGCGACCGCTTTCACCTCTCCGGGGATACACTCTACCTGCACCTGCCCGACGGCGCAGCCGAAACCAAGTTCAGCGGCAAGACCATGGACCGCGCTCTTGGGGTAGCGGCCACCGCCCGCAACTGGAACACTGTCCTCAAACTCCACGCCATGTCCGCGTCGGCCAGGCCCTGAGCCCCGGACATGCGAAGGCCCTCCAGCATTGCCGGAGGGCCTCCAGGTTTACTGCGTACTGCAAATAAGCCTACGTCGTTAACGTCCGCGTAGGTTTGTGCCCCACAAAGCCATAAAAGGCAATGTAGAGATAGCAGATGACCGGCAGTATCGCCGCGGGGCGGAAGCCGAAATGATCCACCAACCCGCCCAGAAGCACCGGAATGATCGCCCCGCCTACCACCGCGGTCATGATCAATCCCGAGCCTTTACTCGTCATCGGACCTAATCCCGTAATGCCCAACGCAAAGATGTTGGGGAACATGATGGAGTTGAAAAACCCGCACAGAATCAGGCTCCATACCGCTACTGTGCCCGAGGAGCTGATCGAGATCACAACGCAGCTCACCGCCAGCAATCCGAAGATGCCGAGCAGTCGACCCGCATTGATCATGGTCAACATCCACGATCCCAGTAACCGGCCTACCAGTGCGCCACTCCAGTAATAAAACGTGAATGCGGCCGCGGCGGCAGCCGTCATTCCACCCACTTCCGGCAAACCGAAATAGCCCACCATAAATTGCGCCAGGCCCACTTCGACGCCCACATAGAAGAAGATTCCCACCGTCGCCAACACCGTCTGTCGGTATGCCCAGATGCTCTGGTCCAGCATCCCCACGCCCGCCTTGGTTGGCCTGAATTCCTGCGTCGTCTTGATCGTGGGCAGGTGCGCGAATGAGACCGCGATGCCCAGCAGCACCAGTGCCGCCGCAATCGCCAGGTACGGCATCCGCACCGTGCTCGCGATACTGACCTTGTACGCCAACTGCTCCTGGGCCGTCTTCTGCGCCAGCGTCGCCGCGTCCAGAACCACCTTGTGTTTCAGAATCAGTGCGCTCGCAACCACCGGGGCCAGCATCCCGCCAATCGAGTTAAACGCCTGTGCCAGGTTTTGCCGGATCGGCGCCGTCGCTTCCGCTCCCAATGCCGAAACGTACGGATTCGCCGAAGTCTGCAACATGGCCACACCCGATCCGACGATGAACACCGCCGTCAGGAATAGCCAGAAGTTGGGCAGGCTCGCCGCCGGAAGGAACAGAAGTGCGCCCGCCACCTGTACGAATAGCGAAACCACAATCGTCTTCTTGTAACCGATGGCCTCAATTAACCGCGAGGTCGGCGAGGAAACCACAAAGTAGGCCGTGAAAAATGCCCCATTCGCCAGGGCCGCCTGCAGCCACGGCAAATCGAATACCGACCGCAGGTGCGGCACGAGCTGCATGTTCAGGTTGGTGATAAACCCGAAAATAAAATAGAGGATCGTTACCGTGATAAACGGACCAACATAACTTGGCGTCGTGGATGCCGGAGGTGGAGTAGATCGCGTTGCCATGAGAGATGCTTCCCTCGTTTCCTTCGAAAAGTTCTGCCCCATTAGGGCGTCGTGCGCGTCCTCAGCATTCGACCTATCGGCACAGGACTTATACCGGGCGAACTCGGGGTCTTGCTTCCGCCGGCCGGGTTCATACACAATTCTCCCGGCTTCTTGCTGCACACAACACTATACGGGAAATGGCAAGACTGGGAAGGTGCTCACCCTCGCAAGCCTGGGTTCGCTAAACTAGGAATGAGAATCGTCGCAGGATTGAGTTGCCCTCATCCAGCGCGCGGGACCGATTTCCATCCTCGCGCGACACTAATCGCCCCTCTACTGAATCGAATTACCGAGCAGTGGTCAGTCCCGAGGCAGCCTTTCGGCTATCCTCATTGGAAAGCTAGGAGAAACCAGTTGGCAAAGGAAGCATTGACCGGCGTCCGGTTGCAGAAGGTGCTTGAGGCCCTTGAATCGAATTGGCAGGCGGAGATGGAGGGTTACCACACCTACCAGACGCTGGCCGATCGAGATACTGACCCGGTGCGCGCCCAGGTGCTGCGTCATCTGGCCGGCGCCGAGTGGGAGCACGCCGCGCTCTGGCACGGTCGCATCGTCGAGCTCAATGGCCCCGAACCCGTCTACCGCGGCAACCCCGGCGGCGAAGCCAATTCGCTTGCCAATCGCGCCGGCGGCGTGCGCATGGCTCTGCGCCGCCTCGAAATTGAAGAGAGCCGCCACATCGCCAACTATGGGAAACAGTTGAAGGAGTTGGGTGACGAGGACTCCGTCGAAATCCTCAATCACGTCATCGAAGACGAAAAAGATCACCACCGCGAACTCGGCTCGCTCCTCCGCGGTCATTATCTTGTCCCGGCCGGCGCGCCTAAGGTTGATCCCAAAGCCGTCCTCGAAGAACTGCTCGCCAAGCGCAACGAAGGCCGCAAGCAGGCCGGCAGCTGGATCGGCGATGCCATTTACGGCGTCAACGACGGCCTCGGCGCCATCTTCGGCATCGTCTCCGGCGTCTCCGGCGCCACCGCCGGCGAAGCTAAATATGTGCTGCTTGCCGGTCTCTCCGGCATGATCGCCAGCGCCCTCTCCATGGGTTCCGGCGCCTACCTCGCCGCCAAAAGCGAACAGGAGATCTATCATGCCGAACTGGAGCGCGAGCGCGAAGCCATCCGCATGAACGGCGCCGAAGCCCGCGAGCTCCTCGGCCTCTACTACCAGGTGAAAGGCCTGCCCGAAGAAGATGCCTTCCACGTAGTCGACCACATCGCGCGGGACCCCGAACAGATGCTCCGCGCCCTCGCCGGTGAACGCCTCGGAGCCTCAGAAGAAGCGCTCTCCAACCCCACCGTCTCCGCGCTGTCCGGCGCCCTCTCCACCGCCGTCGGCGCCACCATCCCCATCATTCCGTTCTTTTTCATGCATGGCGTGCCCGCAGTCATCGCCGCGGCCGTCATCTCGCTCGCCGCTCACTTCGCAGTCGGCGCCGCCAAAAGCCTCATCACCGTTCGCTCCTGGTGGTCTTCCGGCATGGAAATGACCATGGTCGGCGCGGTCGAAGGCGCCGTCACCTATGGCATCGGCATCCTCCTCGGCAAAGGCGGTATCTAGGGAGTCGTATAAGTCCCAACTAATATCCGGTGCCCCATCCTTTCGCCTTGCCGGGGTCCCCAGCGACAGATCTTCGTCGCCGCGGAGGTCGGGCGAAAGGGTGGGAGACCACCAATCCTACGGCCGCAATATCGAATACCTTCCATAACTCGTCTGCTTCAAAGTAAAACTCAACCCCAGGTTGAACGTGGCGTCTGTCTTTGTAAATACCGGCGGCAAGCTGCCATACGTGTTCTCGAACGTAAACGCCACCCACTTGACGAAGTTATAGCAAATCGTGGTGTCCACAAAGTGCCGCGGTTCCGTCCCTGCCATCGGCGGAGTTACCCTCAACCCCGTCGCCGGGTTCAGCTGTGCAAACTTGGGATCATAAAAAATCTCGGGCGCCGACGGCAGCCGCAGTTGATACGACGACGTCAACTGCAATCCCTGAAACAGCGACTTCGGCTCCTGCGGTTTATATCCGGCCGTAAACGACGCGCCGATCAGGCCCCGCGTGTGCCATCCCTCTGTGGCCGGCAACGGACTTTTTTTCGTGTCCACGAACTCCGTTCCCAGATGCAGAACCATGTGCGGCACGCTGAAACCGGGCTCGATCGGCCCCAGCGTCTTCCCGCTGAATCGAATCGGAATCGTCACCACCGGGCTGTTCACAAAATTGACCTGCTTCCCGCCTAAGTCAGATTCCATGCCGGCAATGCGATAGTCCCCATACGGAACCTGAAATTGCCCGTGCCAGTGAGTCCCATTGGAAAGCAACCGCTGGTAAACAAGATAGGCCTGAAATGAATTCGGATTGACCGTCTGCGACTGCTTCGTCCGTACTTGCCCGTACACGCCAACTTCGCCGTAATTGGTCGTCCCGCGTTGAATCCCTTCCATGTAACCTGCGAATGCATCGACATCATAAATAGGATTCGAGCCCTCCGTCGCCGCGATGGACCCGTTGAAATAGATATCGGAATCCGACTTGCCGCTTGACCCCGCGACAAGTTGTACGCTGCTTTCATCCCCTTTGACCGCCGGCAAAATCGCCGCAGGCAAATGCAGAAAGTAAGTCGGCGCCACTATCAGCATCTCCAGCGACTTGGCATGCGCCGACACTGCCTCATGCATCTTCAGAGCTACGGTGTAACTCCCCGCGAAGTCCGACGTATCTACCGCCTCCACTTCGATTTTCTGCACGCGCGGCAGCGCATCCTTGCTGTCCTGCACCCGTTCGTATACCTGCCATAAACCCGCCGCGGGCAAGTCCTTGACGGCAGGCAGCGGATAGTCGAACGTCACATGAATCAACGCAGGATTTGCGCTGTCCACGATGGCTGCTGATACTACGGGGGCTTTTGCCGCTTGCGTCTTCACAGCCGGCGCTTGACCCATGGACGTAAGTGGGCCCAGCAAGGCACACGCCAGAACATAGATAGTAGGTTTTCGCATGATCTGTCCGAGGAAAGGTAGTTAGGCCGATGTTATGTTTTGACTTACTCGCTTTGCATTCTGGATAACTGCCACAACCGAGAGAAGCGTCGACGAAGGCGAATCTGGAATCGAATCGATATCGATGGTATACCCTGCTTCGCCGATCGCATTGAACACCGTGCCCTGGAATGAAATTCCATTGACCCCCAGTTCATCCAGCGTGCGCGATAAGTTGCGCCGATCGGTGTTCGCGCTCTCGCACGCTATATCCTGGGCCCGCGTATAACCTAGTACATCGTCGACTTTGGGACGGTCCGCAATATTCTTGCCAGTATTCTCCGCTTGGCTCATGGCTCCTCAAAGGGACGGGGCGTATTCAGTTTTGATCGGGAAGTCCCGGATGCGTTCGAGCCTTTCAAGCTTGCAATCAATTGTCAAGGAATATTAACCAGGGAATAGTAACAATGAGCAGCCGCGGATACTGCGTGATGGGGCGACTTGCCCGCGCGGAAGTTCTAATCCGTGAGGTCTTAGACCCGCTGCCCGGCGGCCGTTTGGATCAGGTCCGAAGCCGCTTTTCTTCCCAGCCGGATGCAGTCCGGCACCCCGATGCCGTCATACGCATTCCCCGCCAGCCGCAATCCCGGCAGCGCCGCCACGCGCTCATTGATCCGCGCGATCCGCGCCTGGTGTCCCACCGCATACTGCGCCATCGACCGCCGCCACCGCGTCACTTGCGTATACTCCGGATCCAGCCCGATGCCCACCACGCTCTCGCCCAGAATGTCGATCAACTCGTGGCGTACAATCGCCACCAGCGCGTTGTCGTTCTCCGCCAGTAGCGCTTCGTTCCGCATCCCGCCCAGAAATGCACGGATCACTGCCTTGCCCGGCGCCGTGCGGCCCAGAAACTTGCGGTGCGCAAACGTGCACGCCAGCAGCGATCGCCGCTCACTGGCCGGCACCAGGAATCCAAACCCCTCCGGCAACCTCCCCAGCGCGTCCTCGTCATACACCAGGTTCACCGTGATCGACGAAGAATACGGAATCTCGCCCAGCTGCTCGCTCAATGTCGAATCCACTGGCGCCAGCAGCACCCCCGCCGCATACGCCGGCGAAGCCACAATCACCGAATCGTAAAACTCCGCCGTTCCCAGCGAATGAACCATCCACCCGTCAATCGTCTTTTCCAGCGCGTTCACCGGCGTCGACAACCGCACCGCGGCCCAGTCCAGCCGCCCTTTGATGGCGTCGACCATCTGCTGCATTCCACCCCGCAGCGAAGTAAATACCGCGCGCTCTGGATTCCCGCCCGCCTGGGGACCGTTCCCGTTCGCCGCCGCCCGTGCCCGCATCTTCCTGTGCGCCGCCAGCATGCCCCGCGTCAGCGAACCGTACTGCGTCTCCATCTCCACCAGCCGCGGCAACACCGTCTTCGCGCTCAGCTGCGCCGCATCGCCCCCATAAATACCGGAAAGCAGCGGGTCCGCCAGCCGATCTACAGCCTCAGGACCAAAATGACGGCTCACCAGGCTGGCCACCGACTCGTCTTCTTCCCGCTTCCGCCGCGGAGGTATCAACAGTTCCAGCGCCATCCGCGCCTTGGTCGACATGCTGAACAACGGCGTCAGCGCCGTCGGCACCAGCTTGGTCGGCACCAGGAACATCAGCCCGTCAGGCAGCGCCACCAGCTCATTCTTGACCAGGATCCACGTCTTGCGCGCCGCATCGTTCGACGGAATCAGGTCCGCCCCCAGCCCCAGTTCACGGCACAGGCCCGACCCTGCCTGCTTCTCCGTCAAAAAGGAGTCCGGCCCGCGCTCCAGCACCGTGCCCTCCACAACCTCGCTGGCAATCGCTCCGCCTAGCCGCTCCCGTGTCTCAAACAGCGTATACCGCACCGTCGGATCCGCCAGGCGCGCGTTCTCCAGCTCATAGGCAGCCGCCAAGCCCGCAATACCGCCGCCGATGATTGCTGTTCGCATCCCTCTTTTACCTCGTTTGCGCGGTTAGAACCGGGGATTGGTCAGCCGCCGGGAAAGTGCCCTGCAGCTGTGTGATCCGGTATGCCCTGGCAAAGGACTGTCCTGCGCCGCGGGGAATCACACACCTCAGTATAAGCAGGGCGAGCCTCTTCGATAGAAGGGATCACTTCCTTGGGTCGCTAATCCAGAATAAATGGCTGAATCGATCGTCCTTCCCAGATCGCGGACCGTATCCCACCATCCTGGGTGCCCTCGATCTCCCTTTGGAGACCGGGGGGACGTAAGAAATCAGCTGACCGGCAAAGCTACAGCGTCACCAGCGTCCCCGCCGGCTCCGGCTGGCACACCGCCGCCGGCTCCTCCGCCGGCTTTTTCCAGTTCCGCGGTTCATAGGTGCAGCAGGGTTCCTGCGCCAGCGGATCGCCCGTCAGCGCATAGGCCCGCGCCCTCGATCCGCCGCAGATCTCTTTGTATTCACAGGCCCCGCACTTGCCTTCCAGCTTGCTGGTATCGCGCAGCGACTTGAAGATCGGCGCGTTGCGATAAATGTCGGCCAGCGGCGTCTCCCGGATGTTCCCGGCGTGAATCGGCAAGAATCCGCTGGGATATACATTCCCCACATGCGAGATGAACATGAAACCCTTGCCGTCATTCACCCGGCGCGTTGCCCATCCATGCGTGCGCGCCTGCGCATCTGCCTTCGGCGCCCCCGCCTCATACGCCATCTCCGGCCCCATGCCCAGCGGGTGTCCCGAGCCGTGCCCCATCTTCCGCTCTTCAAGGTTGTGCTGCAGCAGGTAGCGCCGATAGTGCATCGCCTCCGTGGTCTTGATCTGGAAGTTAACCCGGTGCGACAGCTCATAAATCTTCCCGAATACCTGCTCAAACTCCTCGCCGGATAGCAGGTCGCCCAGCTGGCCCCGGCCCACCGGTACCAGGAAAAACACGTTCCACATCACGATCGACAGCTTCTCAAACAGTGCGCACAGGTTATCCAGATCGGTGGCGTTGTGCCGGCTGATCGTTGAATGCACCTGGATCGGAATGCCCGCTTCATTGGCCCACTCCACCGCCTGGATCGTGCGCGCCCATGCCCCCGGCAATCCCCGAAATGCGTCGTGGATCTCGGATGTCGAGCCGTCCAGCGAGATCCCCAGCCGCACCACCCCCGCCTCTTTCATCTTGAAAATGGCTTCCCGCGTCAACAGCGGCGTCGCGCTCGGCGTCACCGCCACCTTCACCCCCTTTTCGGCGCAATAGCCGATCAGTTCATACAGGTCGGGCCGCTTCAGCGGGTCCCCGCCCGTAAACACGAAAATGGGAATGTGCATCTCCGCAATCTGGTCGATCAGCCCCTTGGCCTCCAAC
Source organism: Occallatibacter sp. (assembly GCA_036488735.1). Taxonomy (GTDB): domain Bacteria; phylum Acidobacteriota; class Terriglobia; order Terriglobales; family Acidobacteriaceae; genus Telmatobacter. The sequence goes on along the minus strand of DASXHC010000025.1, from coordinate 2,864 downwards.
GTATTCAATTGATCGGGGTGCGCAATCGGCTGCGCGGCAGCTCGGCAGTGCTTGCAGGCAAGGTCACAGGATTGGGTGATCTCCCAGATCGCCAGAAACGGCGTTTCATCAAAATTCAGCCCGCCCCGGGCGGGAATATTGTGCATTGGCTGCATACTGCCTCCACGCGTGGCGCGCCATCCGAAAAATTCCATTCGATGTGAGGAAAGCCACGTTTCTCTATCAGAAAAGCAGGATCCCGGCCCCAGCGGCTGTGATTAGCATCACTTTCAGCAGGTTTTTACACCCGCTCCACCCAATTCCTCCCCAATTTTAGTTTTTTAAGCAACTCTTTGCCGCCATCCTGCTTCTCACTCTGGTTGCACCACCACGCTCAGGATGATCGGCCTCATCGATAGCTGTGTCCTGGATCACTGAAATTCTTCGTCTGACCTGCCACCCTTCTGTTCTCCGCACCGCCGAGGAGGTTCCTATGGCAACCGTCTTGAAGTCGGGATGGAGCAAGCCCTCCACCATCCTTTTCGCCTCTGAAATCCCAGCCAATGAGAAAGCCTTCGCCTTTGCCTTGGCGCAAGCCAGCGAATTTGGAGCCGACCTCATCCTCTTTCATGCCTATGACACACTGGTCGTAAGCCCCTCCGAGACCTCGGGTATCCGCTACTACGACTACGCTGCCGCCGCGCGCGCCGAAATGAGACACCTCGAGCCCCTCGCCGCACGCGCACGGGCCGCCGGACTGCGCAGCGAAATCGTCGTCCGCCCCGGCCTGGCAGCCGACCAGATCCTTGCCTATTCCCGCGAACGGGCCATCGATCGCATCGTCATGGGTACCCATTCCCCCGGCCCTATCGGCAAACTGCTCGTCGGCTCCGTTGCCGAAGCCGTCCTCCGCACCTCCGCTGTCCCCGTTTGCATCGTCGGACCCGACGTCGTCGACGGCGCCTATCGCAACTTCGCCACCAAAACCATCCTCTGCGCTGTCAGCATGCTCGACACCAGCGCCGTCGTGGCACAATTCGCAGCCGAACTGGCCGCCCAGCACAACGCCCGCCTCGTCATGCAGCACGTCATCAAGCCCCAGGAAACCAGCGAAGTCCTCGCCGGCCGCTCCATCGACCAGATCGAGCGCGATCTGCTCGCCCTCATTCCCAGTGAACTCCAGGAAAGGCTCTCCATTGAAGCCATCGTCGTTCCCGGCGATCCCACGGAAGAGCTCCTCTACCAGGCGCGCGCTCAACGCGCTGACCTCATCGTCCTGGGCGCCCAGGGTGCCTCCGCCTTCGCCGCCATCACCCGCCACGGCATTGTCTACAAAGTCCTGGCTCACGCCCAAAGCCCGGTCATCACCCTCTCCCCGGCTATCCTTGCCCTCAGCGGCGCCACCGGCGAACGCATCTCCCCTGTCGAAACGTTCCTCGCCGGCGTCTTCTAAACCCCGGCGCCTTGCGCAAAAAAAGGCGGACCCCCTCGGTTCCGCCTTTTTTTGCGCCCGCTTCAACGCTCGCCCTGGAACTGCCCATGCCCCACCTGCGTAAACACCGTCAGCACCCGGAGGCCCCGTGTGATTTGGTTTTACGAATCGTTCTTTCCCGTGGTCTGGGTCATTTTTCTTCTCTACTGGCAAATCAAGGCCGCCAGCGCCAAATCCACCCAGCGCCTCGAGCCGGCTCCCTCGCGCATCCTGCGCGTCTTCATCTTCCTCATCGCCATTGTCATCCTCTCCACAACGCGCATCCCGCTCGGATGGCTTTACCTCCCGCTCTGGCCGCAAGGCCTTTGGCCCTTCTGGCTGGGGGCTGCCATTACCCTCGCCGGCCTTCTCTTCGCTGTCTGGGCGCGCGAGCACCTTGGCAGCAACTGGAGCCGCTCGGTCACCATTAAGCAGGGCCACGAGCTGATCACCACCGGTCCGTATGCCGTGGTCCGTCACCCCATCTACACCGGCATTCTGGCCGGCTTCCTGGGCATGGCGATTGCCATCTCCCAGGTGCGCGGGTTCATCGCTCTCGTTCTCATCTTCCTTGCGCTTTGGATGAAACTCCGCATGGAGGAACAGTGGATGCGCTCCCAGTTCGGCGAGGTCTATGCCACCTACTCTCGTAAAACCGCCGCCCTCGTGCCTTATCTCCTCTGATCCCTGCGTCACGATCTCTGCCCCATCCAGGGCCAGTCGGACCAGCCCGAATCTCGCCATCTTCGCAGCATTCGCCCGCTAATCGACGCTTTTTCGCGGTCCGCTGTGCGCCTTCGGCAAAGCCCCTTTTCCTTCCTTGCCCGCGCCGCAATTCCGTCCCCCGCACTGCGCCCCCGTCACTCCCGCACCTTCTGTGATCGTAAAGATCCGATCCAGTCCCGCCAGCTTCACCGTCTCCGTCTTGCCCGACGGCCAGTGAATCTCCGCCGTCCCCGCCTCCGTCGCATCCCCCAAACCAAAATGTGCGCGCTGATCGTTCGACGAGATATAGCTCCCCCCGCTCATCACATCCTCGCGCTGCCGCACTCCATCCGCCGTCAGGTAGACTGTCGCGCCCACCGCGTCCCGGGGACTTTTCGCGCCCCCCACCAGCTTCAATTCCACCCAGTGATGATGGTCGGGATTCACGTTCTTCAGCAGCACCGGCGGTCCATCCACCGGGTTGATCACCACATCGATTTTTCCGTTGTTGAACAGATCGCCAAACGCCGCCCCGCGCCCCGGAACCACGACCGCCAGCCCCGACCCCTTCACCGGCGGAACATATTCAAACTTCCGCCCCTTGCCCGTTCCATCCGCAATATTGTGAAAAAGCAGAGGGCGCTCGGCAAACGTTGTGCCCCAGTCGTGCTGGTCCACTTCGGGATAAACGTGGCCATTCACCTCAAAC
>DASXHC010000042.1:0-125426 GCA_036488735.1 Occallatibacter sp. | reverse complement strand
TTGGCGTCCCCGACGGGATTTGAACCCGTGTTATCGCCGTGAAAGGGCGGTGTCCTAGGCCGGGCTAGACGACGGGGACGCTGTGTTTACGGCGAATCAATAGAACGATGGGACTTGCCGTCGAGCGCGACCGGCGATGTCTCGCGCTCTCTTTGAGGCTACCAAGTCGTCCCGGGTGTGTCAAAAGTCTTCGCCGTTCCGTCTTGCGTTCTGGATATTCGCTAATCTGAATACCCCCAACCCGTCCCTTTCAATGTCGATCGAAATCCTTTAAATTTACCCTTTCACGCGACCCGCCATTGAACCGCTTCGACGCTGCGGATCGAGCTCCCGGACGTTTGCCTGAATGCCCATACGGTATCCTCGATCAATGATGCGCCGCTATCGCTATCTGGATCTTCTGACCCTCGGCTTCGTGGTGGTGCTAATGATCTCGAATCTCGTAGGTCCCAAGATTTGCCAGATCGGCTGGCTTCGCCCCAGCGCGGCCGAATTCCTTTTCCCGATTACTTACATCTGCGGCGATGTTTTTACCGAGGTCTACGGTTATGGGGCCTCGCGCCGAGCCATCTGGCTTGGTTTTTTTGCCATGGCCCTGCTGGCCGGGATGGGCCAAATGGCCGTCGCGCTACCGCCCGCTCCCGAATGGCGCGGTCAGGAAGCATATGCAACTGTCTTCGGTTTCGTGCCCCGGTTTGCGGTCGCTAGCCTCGTGGCCTACTGGGTCGGAGAATTCACCAACAGCTATACCCTGGCCAAACTCAAACTCCTTACCGGTGGCCGCTGGCTCTGGACCCGCACCGTCGGCTCCACGGTTGCCGGACAGGCTGTCGATACCGTAATCGTTGTGACCATTGCCTTTGCAGGCTCTCAGTCCATGTCTATGATTCTGCGCATGGTCCTGTCTTCCTATCTCATCAAGGTCGGCGTTGAAGTGGTCGCCACCCCCGTCACCTATTTCGTCGTCGGGCGGCTCAAGGCGGCCGAGGCCGTGGACGCCTACGATCGCCATACCGACTTCAATCCATTTGCCTTGCAGCGTAAGAGCGCCTGATTGCGGCGCGCGACCGGCTCGTCACATGGGAACTCCATCCAGGCGAAAATTTTGCGACAATAATAGAGTTCTAAACGTCTGATCTTCAGGCAAACTCCAAATTACTGATTGGCCTGGGACCATCGGTGTAACCGCTCACACCCGTGCCTAGCGGTTGCGCTGTAAGATCAATCCGCGATCTTTTTCGGGTCAAAGCCCGGCCCAAATTCACAACGCCCGCGAAATTCGCTGGCCAGAGTCAACTGCAAGCGAGGACCTTGTTTGAAACGCATATTTGCAATGATCGGTATTTTTTCGGGCCTGGCCCTATCCGGTTGCCAGCAGAAGGCAGCGCCTCCTCCGGCGGCGGGTGGTGGCATGCAGGCCATGCCCGTGCAAACCGTCGCCGTGTCTCTCGCGCCTGTTCCGCAGAGCAGCGATTACGTCGCCACTATCAAGTCACGCCGTTCCGCCACTCTCCAACCTCAAGTGGATGGAAGGCTGACCCAGATTGAGGTGCGCTCCGGCGATAAAGTCAAGTCGGGTCAACTCTTAATGGCAATCGACCCGCTCCATCAGCAAGCCTCGGTCGACGCGCAGCAGGCCACCGAGCGCCAGAAGAAAGCCGTCTTCGACTACAACACGCTCCAGATTGGCCGTCAGAAGAAGCTCTTCGAAGCCGGTATCATCAGCCGCGATGTTTTCGAACAGGCGCAGCAGGCCTACGACAACTCCAAGGCCGATTACGAGTCGGCTGTCGCCTCCCGCAAAACTCAGGAAGAGCAACTCGCCTATTACACGGTCCGTGCGCCGTTCGATGGGGTGGTCGGTGATATCCCCGTTCACGTGGGAGACTATGTCTCTTCCTCCACCATGCTCACCACGCTCGATGAGAACAAGGACCTTGAAGCCTATATCTTCGTTCCCACGGAACGAGCCGCCCAAGTGCGTCTTGGGCTCGAAGTCGATCTAATGGATACGTCCGGCAAACTGCTGGAGAAGTCCAAAATCGATTTCCTGTCGCCGCAGGTCGATAGCGCCTTACAGGGAATTCTGGTCAAGGCTCCCGTCCACTTCGGGCCCGAGATGCTCCGCAATTCCCAACTGGTCAGGGCCCGTGTCGTTTGGAGCACCTCGCCCATGGCGGTGGTGCCCGTTCTCGCCGTTACCCGCCAGGGCGGTCAGAGTTTTGTTTTCGTTGCCAAGCAGATGAATGGGCATTTTGTTGCCAGTCAGACACCGGTCACGCTCGGCGACACGGTGGGCAACACATATTCCGTCACTTCAGGATTGAACGCAGGCGATCGCGTGATCGTATCCAGTACCCAATTCCTGGTCAACAACATGCCTGTGATGCCGCTCGGGGCCTGAGAAGTTCGGCAGGGAATTCTGCGGCCGGCGATCCATCGGAACCGTGCCTGTCGCGAACGCTTTTAGGTTCTTCTCCGTTCATGGAGCCGGTTCGCCCACTAACGAGGGATGAGCCCGTTCCCTGGGCTACACAGGCCTGGACGTTTACTCAGTCGGAACTCCAGGGAAGGAAGGCATACCTTGTTTGTAGATTTCTTCATTCGCCGGCCGGTTTTCGCCACGGTGTGCGCGCTTCTCATCATTCTCGCGGGGGCGGTGTGTATTCCCAATCTGCCCGTCGCTCTCTATCCTCAACTAACTCCTCCTACGGTCATGGTGAGCACCAACTATATCGGCGCCAACGCCGACACCGTTGAAAAGGCCGTCACCATTCCCCTCGAAGAAGCCATCAACGGCGTTGAGGGAATGCGCTACATCAGCTCCTCCAGCACCAACAGCGGCACCAGTTCCATCACCGTGACCTTCCGAACCGGCTATAACCTCGATATTGCCGCCGTCGACGTGCAAAACCGCGTCGCCAGCGTGCAGGGGCGCCTGCCTTCGGCCGTCAACCAGACCGGCATTTCTATCATCAAGGCCAGCACCAACTTTGTCTTCGGCGCCGGCTTCTTCACCCGCGATGGCCGCTACTCGAACGAATTCATCTCCAACTATCTCGACGTCTATGTCAAGGACGCCATTAAGCGCGTTCCCGGCGTCGGCGACGTCCAGATATTCGGCGAGCGCAAATACGCCATGCGCATTTGGCTCGATCCGGTTCGCCTCGCCTCGCGCGGTCTCACCGCCACCGACGTCGTCGATGCCTTGGTCGAACAAAACGTCGAGATCCCGGCCGGCCAGCTCGGCCAACCTCCCGCCAACTCTTCCCAGGCCTACCAGTTTCCCGTACGCGTCGTGGGCCGCCTCAGCGATCCAGCCCAGTTCGACAACATCATCATCAAAAACAGCCCCAATGGGCTGGTGCAGCTCAAAGACGTCGGCCGCTCCGTTATCGGCTCTGAGGACTACAGTTCGAGCTTGAAATACAGCGGCCATATCGCTCAAGGCATCGGCGTGCAGCAACTCGCCACCGCCAATGCCCTCGATGTCGACGCCCAGGCCAAGGCTGTCTTGAAAGAGCTCTCCAAGAGCTTCCCGCCCGGTCTGGAATACGCCATCGCCTTCGATTCAACCACCGTCGTCGGCGACTCCATCCGCGAAGTGATGGTTACGCTGGGCGAGGCCATCGCCATCGTCATTGTTGTGATCTTCCTTTTCCTTTTAGATTGGCGCGCCACCATCATCCCCGCCGTTACCATCCCGGTGTCCTTGATCGGTACCTTCGCTTTCATCAAGCTCTTCGACTTTTCCATCAACTCACTCACCCTATTCGGTATCACGCTCGCTACAGGGCTTGTGGTCGACGACGCCATTGTCGTCATCGAAAACGTGCAGCGCCACATTGCCATGGAGCACTCCGATCCCCACGAGGCCACGTCGCGCGCCATGGGCGAGGTCACTAGCGCCGTCATCGCTACGTCCCTGGTGTTGATCGCCGTGTTCGTGCCGGTCTCGTTCTTCCCCGGCACCACGGGCATTTTGTACCGCCAGTTCTCACTCACCATCGCCTTCTCCATCGCGATCTCGGCCTTCAACGCGCTCACCCTTTCGCCCGCTCTTTCCGCACTGTTCCTGCGTGGTGAAGAAGAGCGGCCCCATCAGCTCGACTTCCTCCACATCCGACCCTTGTCCCGTGCCTTCGCCAGGTTCGTTCACGGCGCCGATGCCACCATCAGCTGGATGTCGCGCACCTACGGTCGAGCCATTCACGTTGCATTGCGCGTCCGTTACGTGCTGTTGCTTCTCTTTTTCGCCGGCCTCGCCGCAACCGGGTGGATGTACACTCACGTGCCTACCGGCTTCATCCCCCAGGAAGACCAGGGCTACCTGATGACGATCATCCAGGCGCCTCCCGGATCGTCTCTCGAGTACACCAGCGCCCTTGCCGATCGCGCCACCGCGATCATCGGCCAGGACTCCGATGTCGCCGGCAGCTTTGCCATCATGGGCTTTAGTTTCAACGGGGGCGCGTCCAATGCCGGCATGATGTTCGTCTCAACCAAGCCCGCCGACGAGCGTAAAGGAAAAGGCCACTCCGCTGCAGATATCGTCGCCCGCATTGCGCCCAAATTGCAGATGCTCATGTTCGCGCCCGATGGCGGACTCGTCGCTCTCATTCAGCCTCCGGCCGTGCAGGGCGTGGGCAGCTTCGGCGGCTTCCAGTTCCAGTTGCAGGATCAAGGCAAAAATACCCTCGCTGACCTGGATCGCGTGGCCCACCAGATCGTCGGCGCCAGCCGTACAAAGAAGGACCTTACCGGCCTTCTCACCCAATTCTCGGCCAACGATCCGCAAGTTTTCATCACCATCGATCGCGAGAAGGCCAAGGCCATGAATATTCCTCTCTCCCAGATAACAACTACGCTGGGCGTCTTCATGGGATCGCAATACGTGAACGACTTCGACTTCAACAACCGTACCTACCGTGTCTTCGTGCAAGCCGATCAGAGCTTCCGCATGACCTCCAAAGACCTGCATAACTACTATGTGCGCTCCAACACGGGTCAGATGGTTCCGCTCGACAACCTAGCTACCGTAGCCAATAGCGCCGGCCCGCCCGTCATCAACCACTACAACCTCTTCCGCTCCGTTGAAATCGACGGCTCCGCCGCGCCCGGATACAGTTCGGGCCAGGGCATTGCCAGCATGGAAGAACTCGCTAAGCAAGTCATGATGCCCGGCATGACCTACCAGTGGTCGGGCCTGACACTCGATGAAATCGAATCCAGTGGCAGGGCCATCATCATCTTCGGCCTCGGCATCCTGGTCGTCTACCTCACCCTCTCCGCTCAGTACGAAAGCTTTGCGCTTCCGTTCATCATTCTGCTCGCCGTCCCCATGGCCATCCTCGGTGCCCTGGGCGCCGTGGCCATGCGCGGCATGTCCGACGATGTCTACTGCCAGATCGGACTCGTCATGCTCATCGGACTCTCCGCCAAAAACTCCATCCTGATCGTGGAGTTCGCCGAACAACTACGCGCCAAGGGACGATCCATCGCCGATGCGGCCATCGAAGCGGCTGAACTCCGCCTCCGCCCAATCCTCATGACGTCGTTCGCATTCATCCTCGGCATCCTGCCGCTCGTCTTCGCCACCGGCGCGGGCGCGCTCGGACGACGCTCCGTCGGAACCACCATCGTCGGCGGCATGCTCTTCTCCACTCTGCTCAATCTGTTCTTTATTCCCACGCTCTACGTGATCCTGAGCTCGATCCTCTCCCGCGGTCCTCGCAACAAGCCCACCACCATGGAACTCGAGCCCGCTACTGCTTTTCACGGTGAGCGATAACATGGTCCTTGATGCGGTTGTAAACCTCGCTGGTAACCACACCGCGTTCCAGTAGATCCACCTTGGTCCGATAGGGCCGGAAGCGCACGATGCGGCCGGCCCACGACTCGGTCATCCCGGGAACCTTCATCAACTCGGCAAGACTGGCATGATTCACATCCACGCGGTCTGCGGGGGCAGCCGGCACAACCGCTCGGTCCTTCGTCTGCGGCAAGCAGGACAGGGAAGTGCACGTCCCCCACAAGCCAAAAACCGTCAGGCTCAATATCACCGTTCGTAGCGTTCTTACTCGCACCGCACCATTCTCCGCGCCCCACACCAAACCCGCAAGCTTGCGGCACATATAAAGTGACCTCGCCAACCCGCTCGCCCCTGTGAATTCCCAACTTGCTAACCCTCTAACCCGCTGGTGAAAATAAACTATGGCGCTTCCTCCCATTGCTCCGACTCCGCAACAGAAGACCCGCGTCGCGTTCTTTCGCCGCACGCGGCACACGCTTCTCTCCATGCTGGTGGTCCTGTTTGTCCTCTGCCTCGTCTTTGCCTGGACCACACGCGACGCCATGTCCCATCTCCCCTTCATCGCCCATCCCAACACCGGTACTGCCTTCGACGGCGTGAAGAAACCCGTTGTGGACCTCAGCCCCTGGCAAACCGCCCAAGCCCTGGCCTCGCTCGCCGTCACCGCGGAAGAAAGGGAATACGCGCGCGAATCCGAACGCCTCGCCGATCACGAAGTGGACCAGGCTTTTGCCTCCGCGCTTCGCATCGCCACCATGCAGGCGCAGCATCGCGTCCTCGCCGGCGAGGCCCTTACCCTTTCGCAAAAGGTGGATCAGTTCCAGCAACTGGTCAATCAAGACCAGGCCCTGGTCAAGCAACTTACTCCCGCGGCGGGTTCTGCTTCTCCGACGAAGGATTCTTCCGACTCCAACGACGACACCGACCTCGATATCGCTAAGGCACAGCTCGGGCTCGATTCCGATGAACTCGCCGACCTGCAGCAGGACCTGGCCCGCGCTTCCGGCGATCAGCGCGCCAAGATCCAAAGCGAACTGGCCGCCCACGAAGCCTCCATGCGCAAATACGATGGCGAACAACAGAATGGCGACGGTCAGATCGCCGCACTCTCCGTTGCTCGCTATGGCACTCTTGCCGGCCGTGTCGGAGCCTGGTTCAAACAGCGCTCGCGTCGTCAATTAATCGAACAGGCCATGCAGCAGGCCCAGGACGACATTCATACTCTCACCGATCAGCACAACGCGCTCGAATCCAAAGCCGACGCCAGCGGGAACACCGGCAACAATGACCGCGCATCGAAACTTGCCACCCTGAAGACGCACAGCGCCGAACGTCAACTCCTCAGCATCTACGACGATCGCATCCAGACCGAACAGCAGCTCGCCGCCATCTACAGCCGGTGGGCCGCGCAGGTCCTCCTGCAACACCGCGTTGTCCTGCATCTCATTCTTCAATCGTCCGCATTCATCGCCTTCATCCTCATCTGCATGGTTCTTGGCGACAGGCTTGTCCGCCGCCTTATGCGCCCCTCGCTTGACCGGCGACAGCTTGAAACCATGCGCATGATTTTGGAATTAGCTGTGCAGGTCGTCGGCGTCCTCTTGATCCTGATCGTCCTCTTCGGCGCTCCTCATCAAACCCCCACTGTTCTGGGACTGGCCACAGCCGCCCTCACCTTCGCCCTCCAGGACTTCGTGCTCGCCTTTTTCGGTTGGTTCCGCCTCGTGGGCAAGCGCGGCATCCGCGTCGGCGATTGGGTTGAAATCAACGGCGTCGGCGGCGAAGTGACCGAGATCGGCTTGATGACCACCACGCTCCTCGAAACCGGAAGCCTCAGCGATCGCGGTTACCCCACCGGCCGCCGCATCACTTTCATGAACAGCTTTGCCATTCGCGGCCAGTACTTCAACTTCTCCACCACCGGCCAATGGACATGGGACGAGATCACCGTCGCCGTCCCCGCGTCCGTCGACGCCCACACCATTGTCGATCGCATCCTCAAGTCCGTGCAGGAAGAAACCCACGAAAACGCCCGCGTCGCCGAACGGGAGTGGAAGCGCGGAACCCGCGGCGACGGCCTCAGCCAGTTCCGCACAGATCCCTCCGTCAACCTGCGCCCATCCGGCTCCGGAGTCGATCTCGAAGTGCGCTACGTTACCCGCGCCTCCGAGCGCTTCGAGATGCGCAACCGCCTCTACCGCCATGTCATCACGCTGCTTCAAGAACCCGCGCCTTCCCCTTCCCACCCAAGATGATCGGGTGCCCCACCCTCGCGACGTCTTTGTACTTGTCGCTAGGGTGGGCGAGCACGAAATCCGGTCAACCTTCGATCCGTCCGAATCACTACCCGGTTGACACCGCCCCGCCTTTCCCCTTAACTTTGAAGACAGATGCAGACCCGCCACCACCACGGTCATCACCACCATCATGGACACCCCATGCCGGCGGACTGCCATGGCCTGATCAACTAAGAACGGCCAGAGAGATCTCAGAAACATCAAGCCCGCCGGCGACCACGCTGGCGGGCTTTCCGTTTTCACTCCAAAATTCCAACGACTCAGGAAGAACAATGAACGACACGACAGCAACAATCGACTTCGACAAGATGGATGGGCTCGCGCCCGGCATCGTCCAGGACGCGCGCACCGGCGAAGTGCTGATGCTCGGCTTTCTCAACCCCGTCAGCTACGCCAAAACCCTTGAGACCGGCTTCGTCACTTTCTGGAGCCGCACCCGCCAGAAGCTGTGGATGAAAGGCGAGACCAGCGGCAACCGCCTCCGCGTCATCTCCGCCGCCACCGACTGCGACAACGACACCATTCTCTTTCGCGTTGAAGTCGAAGGCGACGGCCTCGTCTGTCACGAAGGCACCGTAAGCTGCTTCACCCGCCCTCTGTCGATCGGCGCATCACCAGAGGAGGCCGTTAATGGCAAATAAACTCCGCCTCGGCATCCCCAAGGGCAGCCTGCAGGACGCCACCATCGCCCTCTTTAAGCGCGCCGGATGGAACATCTACGCCGATGGCCGTTCCTACTTTCCTTCCATCGACGACAGCGAAATCGAATGCATGCTCATTCGCGCCCAGGAGATGGCCCGCTACGTCGATCACGGTGTCCTCGACGCCGGCCTCACCGGCATCGACTGGGTCGTCGAAAGCGGCCTCGACGTCGCCAGCGTCACCACTCTTACCTATGCCAAGCAGAGCCGCCGCAAAGTGCGCTGGGTGCTCGCTGTCCCCGAAGGCAGCGGCTACGAAAAGGCTGAAGACCTCGACGGCAAAATTATCGCTACCGAACTCGTCGAAGTCACCAAGCGCTACTTCGCCGGCAAGGGTGTCAACGTCAAAGTTGAATTCAGTTGGGGCGCCACTGAAGTCAAGCCGCCCATGCTCGCCGACGCCATCGTTGAAGTCACCGAGACCGGCAGCTCCCTCAAGGCCAACCACCTCAAGATCATCGATACCGTCATGGAAAGCGAAACCCATCTCATTGCCAGCAAGGCCGCCCTCGCCGACCCGTGGAAGCGTGAAAAGGTGCAATCGCTGGCCCTCATGCTCCGCGGCGCCATCGACGCACAATCGCAAGTCGGCCTCATGCTCAACGTCAAGCGCGCCGACCTTCAAGCCGTCCTCGATGTCCTCCCCGCGCTCAACTCCCCCACCGTTTCGCAGTTGAGTAATGTTGAATGGGTAGCCGTCAACACCATCCTCGAAGAGCGCAGCGCCCGCGAAGTCATCCCGCGTCTCAAAGCCGCCAACGCCACCGGTATCGTCGAATACCCCCTCAACAAGGTTGTGCTTTAAGCCACTTTCAACATGAATGGAATTTGGGTGCCCCACCCTCGCGACGTACTTGTTTTTGTCGAAAGGGTGGGTGAGGACAAAAGGCAATCATGAAACTAATCCGCACCAAAGGCCGCGGCGCCCAGCAGACCACCGCCACCATCGCGGCTCTCGAACAACGCGGCGGCGCCGCCCTCGACAAAGTTCTGCCCACCGTCAAGCGCATCGTCGACGATGTCCGTACCAAAGGCGACCGAGCCCTCCTGCGTTACGCAACTCGACTCGACGGACTCCCCGGCCCCGACGCTCTCCGCGTCACCACGGCGGAAATGGTCGCCGCATGGGACGCCCTCGATCCTGCACTGCGCAAGGCCCTCTCCACCGCCGCTTCGCAAATTCGCAAGTTCGCCAAACGTCAACTGCCGACATCGTGGAACGCAACTCCACTCCGCGGCCTCACCACCGGCCAACTCGTTCGCCCCCTCGGCTCCGTCGCCTGCTACGTTCCCAGCGGCCGTCATCCACTTCCATCCACGCTGCTCATGACCGCCATCCCCGCGCAGGTCGCGGGCGTTCCGCGCATCGTCGTACTCACTCCCAAACCCGCGCCCGAAGTCCTTGCCGCCGCGCATTTGCTCGGCATCGGCGAAATGTATCGCCTCGGCGGCGCGCACGCCGTGGCCGCTGCCGCCTACGGCACCGCATCCATTCCGCGCGTCGAAAAGATCGTCGGCCCCGGCAATCTCTACGTCACCGCGGCCAAGCGCCTCGTCGCGTTCGACTGCGCCATCGACATGCTCGCCGGCCCCACCGAGATCGTCGTCACCAGCGAAAAGGGTACTCCCGCCAACATCGCCTCCGATCTCGTTGCCCAGGCCGAACACGATCCCGAAGCATTAGCCATCTTCATCACCACCCGCGCCGATCTCGCCCAGCAGGTCATCGCCGAAACCAAACTCCGCAGCCGCAACAGTCCCATCGCCCGTCAATCCCTCGATCGCAACGGCCTCGTCATTCTCGCGGCCAACCTCGAAGAAGCCTGGCAGATCACCAATCGCATCGTCCCCGAACACCTCACCATCGACACCGCGAGCGACCTCGCATTTGTACACAACGCCGGCTCCGTCTTCATCGGGCCCTGGTCCGCCCAGCCCATGGGTGACTACATCTCTGGTCCCAATCACACCCTGCCCACCGGCGCCATGGCCCGCGTGCGCGGCGGCCTCGGCGTCAACGACTTCGTCAAACTCATCACCGTGCAAGAGTACTCAGCGCAGAGCATGAATCAACTCGGCCCCCACGCTGAACTCCTCGCTCACGCCGAAGGCCTCACCGCCCACGCCGCTGCCATCCGCACCCGTCTCGACAAGAAATCTTCCGCAAGGAGGCCTCGTGGCTGACTCGCCAACACTCGTGTCCCCCGCGCCCCGCGCCCGTGTTCGCGCCATCAAGGAGTATCACCCACCCCTCGGCAGCCGCGACGGCCTGCGCCTCGACTTCAACGAAAACACCATCGCCTGCTCGCCCGCCGTGCGCGAAGTGCTCGCCAGCATCTCAGCGGGCTCGCTCACACGCTATCCCGAACGCGAACCTATTGAAGCCATCGTTGCCGCGCACCTACGCCTGCCCTCCGCGCAATGCGCACTCACCAACGGCGTGGATGAGGCCATTCACGTTCTCTTTGAAGCCTTCCTTGACGCCGGCGATGAGCTCCTTCTCCCCGTGCCCACCTACACCATGTACGAGGTCTACGCTTCGGCCACCGACGCGTGCGTCATTACCATCCAGGCCGCCGACGATTTGGTATTTCCATTCGAGCGCCTCATGGCCGCCATCACCCCACGCACCAAGATCATCGCCATCGCCAATCCCAACAGCCCTTCGGGAACTATCGCCACACGTTCGCAGATTCTCGAGTTGGCTCGCCGCGCACCCCAAGCCATCCTCCTCATCGACGAAGCCTACTTCCACTTCCACGGCGAAACCGTCATGGACCTCATCGGCACGCTCCCCAACCTCATCGTCGCGCGCACCTTCTCCAAAGCCTACGGCCTCGCCGGCCTCCGCGTCGGCGTCCTCGCTGCGCCCCTCGAACTCATGCAGTGGATACGCCGCGTCCTCTCCCCATACAGTGTGAATTCCTTAGCGCTCGCCTGCCTCCCCGCCGCACTCAACGATACCGCCTATCTCGATTGGTACGTCGCTGAAGTATTAGCTGCACGCGCCGACCTCGAACGTGCACTCACAGCAGCCAATGTGCGCTACTGGCCCAGCCGCGCCAATTTCATCCTCGTCGACATCGGCCCGCGCCACAAAGACTTCGTCCACCACATGCTCTCCGCCGGCGTCCTGGTCCGCGACCGCTCCAGCGATCCTGGCTGCAACGGCCGCGTCCGCATCACCATCGGCACCCGCGAGCAAATGCAAAAAGCCATCAACGCCCTCAACGAAGCCATCACTCTCATTCGCCGCGAGGAAGTCACGCAATGACCACCAGGAAAAAATCGAAGCAGCCGGGTGCCCCCGGTCTCGCTTCTGAGACCGGGGATACCACAAATGTCGCGTTCCCCCGCACCGCCTCCTTCGACCGCAACACCACTGAAACCCGCATCTCCATCCAACTCACCCTCGAAGGCCAGGGCCGCTACACCATCGCCACCGGCATCCGTTTCTTCGATCACATGCTTGAGCTCTTCACCCGTCACGGCGCCTTCGATCTCGACCTCGCCTGCGACGGCGACCTCGACGTCGATCAGCACCACACCGTTGAAGACGTCGGCATCGCTCTCGGTGAAGCCTTCGATCGCGCTCTCGGCGACAAGCGCGGCATCCTCCGCGCCGGCTACTTCCTCATGCCCATGGACGAAACCCTCGCCATCGCCGCCGTCGATCTCAGCGGCCGTGCCGCCTTCGCCGTGGACACAAAGGTCCGCACCCGCTTAGTCGGCGACTTACAAACCGAACTCGTCACCGACTTCTTTGAAGGCTTCGCCCGGGGCGCCCGTGCCAACGTCCACGTCAAGACCATGTACGGCCGCTCCAATCACCACAAGATCGAAGCCATCTTCAAGGCCTTCGCCCGAGCCCTCCGCGTCGCCTGTTCCCGCGACAAGCAACTCGGCGAAATGCTCCCCAGCACCAAGGGGCTTCTATGAACCGCGACCTCGTCAATCTGATTCAATCTGTCTTTTGTGCGTTACATTTGCACAAACGATCGGGTGCCCCCACTCATGCACAAATCATGCACAAACGATCGGGTGCCCCCACTCATGCACAAACGATCGGGTGCCCCCACTCATATACGAATGATCGGGTGCCCCACTCATATACAAATGATCGGGTGCCCCACCCTCGCGACGTCTTTGTTTTTGTCGCTAGGGTGGGCTGCCACGGAACCAAATGAATCTTGTCTTTCTGTTGAATTAGCTACATCGATATCGAACCCGCGACCAACGAATAGGACCCAATGCGCGTAACCGTCATCGACTACAAAGCCGGCAATCTCACCTCGGTCCTCAAGGCCCTCCGTCATCTCGGCGCTGACCTCGAAGTTACCGACGGCGACGTATCTCTCCTCGCATCCGCCGAGCGCCTCATCCTCCCCGGCGTCGGCCACTTCGCCGCCACGCAACGTCTCGACGACTCCGGCCTCACGCCCGCCATTCGCGCCGCCATCGCCCGCGGCATTCCCTTCCTTGGCATCTGCGTCGGCATGCAATGGCTCTATGCCGGATCCACTGAAGCCCCTGCCCAGCCCGGCCTCGCTCATTTCGCCGAGTCCTGTTCCCGCTTTCCTGAATGCGAAGAGAAAGTCCCCCACGTCGGCTGGAACTCTCTCGACGTCCGTCCCCAATCTCGCCTTCTCGCCGGCGTCGAACCGGGCGAATACGTCTACTTCACGCACTCCTTCAAAGCCCCCATCACCGCCGACACCGCAGCCACCACGCATTACATCGAGCCCTTCGCCGCCGCCGTCGAACGAGCCAACGTCATGGGCGTCCAATTTCATCCCGAAAAATCCGGCGACACCGGCCTCAAAATCCTCCGCAACTTCCTCTCTTGGGAAGGGAACTGAATGATCACCAAACGCATCATCGCCTGCCTCGATGTCCGCGACGGCCGCGTCGTCAAAGGCGTTCAATTCGTCGACCTCATCGACGCCGGCGATCCCGCCACCCAGGCCGCGCGCCATGCCCGCGAGGGCGCCGACGAAATCGTCCTCCTCGACATCACCGCCACCCACGAAGGTCGCGCCACTCTGCTCGACACCGTCCGCCGCACCGCCCGTGAACTCTTCGTTCCATTCTGTGTTGGCGGAGGCATTCGCACTGCCCGCGATGCCGAGTCCGTCTTCGAAGCCGGCGCCGACAAAGTCAGCGTCAACTCCGCCGCTCTCGCCGACCCCACCTTGATCGATGCCATCGGCCGCAAATTCGGCGCGCAGGCCGTCGTCGTTGCCATCGATGCCCGCCGCGATCCCCGCGCCGCCGATCCCGTCCGCGACGCGCAAGTGTATGTCCAGGGAGGCCGTCGCCCCGTAGGCCGAACCGTAGTCGAGTGGGCCCGCGAAGCCGAAGCCCGCGGTGCCGGCGAAATCCTTCTCACCTCCATGGACTCCGACGGCACCCGCGCCGGCTTTGATTGCGCGCTCACCGCCGCCGTCAGCGAAGCCGTCCGCATTCCCGTCATCGCCTCGGGCGGCGCCGGCAACGTGAGTCACTTCGTCGACGTCTTCGCCGCCGGCAAAGCCGATGCCGCTCTCGCCGCAAGCATCTTTCACTTCGGCGTCTCCAGCGCCTGCTCCCTTAAAGAAGAACTCGCCAAATCCGGCGTCTCCGTGAGGCTCCCATGCTGATTCCTTCCATCGATCTTCTCGGCGGTCGCATCGTCCAACTCGTGCAAGGCGAAAAACTCCGTCTCGCCTTCGACGACTTCGAATACTGGATCGAAAAATTCGCCCGCTATCCCCTCGTGCAATTAATCGATCTCGACGCCGCCATGCGCCAGGGCGATAACTCCGCCCTCGTCGCGCAAATCGCCAGGCGCCTTCCCGTGCAGGCGGGGGGCGGCATTCGCACCATCGAACGCGCACAGCAAGTGCTCGATGCCGGCGCGCAGCGCGTCATTATCGGCTCGGCTCTCTTCTCCGATCAAGGTTCGGTCAACACCGACATCGCGGCCGAATTCGCCAACGCCATCGGCCGCGATCACGTCGTCGCCGGCATCGACACCAAGGGTGGCCGCATCGCCGTCAAAGGCTGGAAGGCGCAAGTCGCACTCACTCCCGATGAGGCCATCCCTCAACTCGAGCCTTACGTCTCCGCATTTCTGTACACTCACGTCGATGGCGAAGGCCTCATGCAAGGCTTCCCCATCGACACCGCCGCGCGCCTGCGCAAACTGACCCAGCGTCAACTCGTCGTCGCCGGCGGCATTCGCAGTCAGCAGGAAATCGACGCTCTCCATGCCATCGGCGCTGACGCGGTCGTCGGCATGGCCGTGTACACAGAACTGCTCACCGTCTAATCCCCACTCCGTACCGCATCGCGAATCATTAATCATTCAAGACACTCGAGCCGGCTTCAGCTATGCTGGAAATGAAACCCTACATGAAAGGACTATGAATGGCTGCGACCAAAGTGAGCGGGATTCGACTCGCAAAGCGCCTCGATGAAGTGGGTTTTTCTGACATCGTGCAGATTCGCAACAAGGTCATGGCGATGCGCGCTGAAGGCCTTCAGGTCCATTCGCTGCACGGCGGTGAACCCTTCTTCGAAACCCCGGACGACATCAAGTTCGCAGCCGTTAAGGCCCTCGCCGATAATCAGACTCACTACGCGCCGTCCTCGGGCCTGCCGATCCTTCGCAAAGCATTGGTCGATAAACTCGCCGCGAAAAATGCACTCCACGTCACCCCCGACGAAGTGATCGTCACCGTCGGCGGTTCCCAGGGCCTCTACGCCGCATTTCAATGCGTGCTCGATCCCGGCGATGATGCGCTCATCTTCTCGCCCTACTGGACGCCCATCGGCGACCTGGTCACTGGAGCCCAGGCTCGTCCTCTCTCGGTCGCCACTGCCACCGCGCGCCGCAACGGCGTTCGCGCCACGCTCGAGCAATTCGCCACTCCGCAGACGCGCGCCATCTACTACAACACTCCGCAAAATCCCAGCGGACTCGTATTCACTCGCAGTGAAGCAGAAGAGGTCGCGGCCTTCGCCATCGAACGCGACCTCATCGTTATCGCCGACGAAGCTTATGAAGATCTCGTCTACGACGGCGAACACGTCTCCATTGCATCTCTCCCCGGCATGGCCGAGCGCACCATCACCTGTTTCACTTTTTCCAAAACCTATGCCATGACCGGCTGGCGCGCCGGATACGCCGTCGCTCACGAGCCCTTCATGACCGCCCTGCGCAAAATCGTTCTCTACTCCACCAACGGCGTTACCACGCCCGTGCAGTACGCCATGATCCAGGCTCTCACCACCCCCGAGTCCCACATCGCCGCGCGCCGCGAAGAGTATCGCAAGCGTCGCGACCTGCTTGTTGCCGGGCTCAACGAAGTCGGCTTCACCTGCGATCCTCCCGCAGGTGCCTTCTACGCTTTCCCCAATGTAGAGAGAATCAGCAAGAACAGTCGCACCGCCGCGCAGATCCTGCTTGAGAAAGCCCACATCGCCACCATCCCCGGTTCTGTCTTCGGCGCCCAGGGCGAAGGCCACTTGCGCTTCGGCTACGCCATCCCCATTCCCGATATCGAAGCCTGCGTCGAAGCCCTGCGCGCTTTCAGCATCTAGCCCCGCGGACTCTCCAACTATTCGGGTGCCCCAGGTCTCGGTTCTGAGACCTGGGAAACCACGGACCTTCCCGTATCTGTACTTCATTACCTCTAAATACCCGGTGCCCCATCCTCACGGCGCCTTTGTTTGCCGCTGTGGCCGCCACAAACCTCAACCCACTTTATCCTTTAAAACTCAAGGTGAACCCATCAATCCTTCTGCGGTTCACCCACCGCCAGCCCCGTCTCCACCCGCGAAGCCCGAAGCAGCCGCGCAATCTGTTTCAAATGCAGTTGCACCGCATACGCCCGCAGAATCTCCGCCTGCGAAAAACTGATCCCCCGCGGCCGCAGTGCGCCCATGCGCTCTTCCAGTTGCGCTATGTCTTCCTCAAGCTGCAGCCCCGGCGGCGCCACATGGAAACGCCAGTGATGAATGCACCCGGCCACGTAGTGAAAGCCGGTGTGAATATCCCCCGCCAGTTTCCCCAGCGCCGGCTCCAGTTGCTGTGCATAGTCGTCTTCGCCGCTGTCCTGCACCGCCAGCTCGAGCGCCACCAGCGAGTCAAACAGCGAACGCCCAAACTGCGCCAGCATCCCCAGTCCCTCCCGCCATCCCGGCCCGCCCGAAGGCTCGTTGCGCGCCGCTTCCAGCAATTGACCATTCGCGCGCAACATCGCCAGCGCATTCGCGCGCAGCTTCACCAGGTTCTCCGCAGGCTCTCCCCGAAACCCCTGCAGTATCCCTTCAAAAAACGCGCCCAGCACCAGAAACTCCTGCGCCAGTCCATCGCGCAATCGCAGCCGCGCGCGATCCGGAAACACCAGCGTCGTCACCGCCACCGCCACCAGGATTCCCAGCATCACCTGGCCCACGCGAATCAGCGCTATGTCTCTATGCGAACTCGATTGCACCAGCATGACGATGGTGATGGTCACGCACGCCAGCCGCGAACTGCTGCGAAATCCAAGCAGCCCGCAAATCACCACCGCCGCAAAAATTGCCAGGATAAAATTCCAGGGAACCGTCCAGACAAACGAAAATGCAAACCCCACCGCCGCACCGATCACCGTGCCCAGGATGCGATCCCGCGACGCGGTAATCGTCGCACCGAAGTTCGATTGCAGCACAATGATCGCGCTGATCGCTCCCCAATAGCCATCATGCAGACCGAACCGCGACGCCAGCCACCAGCACAATGCAGCCGCCAGCGCAGTCTTGGCCGCATGAATCAGCAGCCTCTGCCGCTCCCACGTCAGCAAGCCCTGCTTCTCCGGCTGCTCGATGTGAAGCTTTACCGCCAGTTCCTGCTGTGACCACGTCTTCTTCGATGCCAGGCGCATCCACTCATCCTAGGGTAGGAAACAACCACTTCCAACAGGATGCCCTGCCAGGTTACAAACCACGGTGACCAATCGCACCGTCTCGGCCACTTTTCACTATCTCACTCGTTCACTATTTACTTTTCACTGCCGCACTCTGCACTATCTCACTCGTTCACTTCTTCACTTCTCCACTGCACCCCGCCTTCACGGTACCTATCTGATCCCTGATCCCTGATCTCTGACCCCTGTTTACGGCACCGCCGCCACCGCCACCGCCACCACCGGATCCGTTCCCGTCGCCGCCGTCGCATAGGAGTCCAGCTTGCCCGCCGTCGTGGTGTCGAACGAGTACACATTCAGGTCCGGACTGCCGCTCGCATTCACCGCCAGCACATACGTGCCTGTGCTGTCCTCAGCCAGCCCGACCGTGCCCGTTCCCGACCCAATCGTGCTCACCGCTGTCAGCGAGTAAACCGATCCCGTCGTCGTAATGGCAAACCCTGTAATATTCCCGGTCGTGCTGCCGCTCACCGCTTTGTTCGCTACGTACACGTAGTTCGTCGTGGCCAGGATGGCCGAAGGCCCCGTGCCTCCCGTCGTATAGGGGTACGAGGCCCCTGTCAGCTCTGTCATCGCGGAACTGGCGCCGATCGTGAACACCCTTAAGCCGCCGGTCTGCGTGCCCGTCGCCGCCACTGTCTCACCCACGTACAACAACCGGTTCGTCGGATCCACGGCCACCGCCTGCGCCGCTCCCTGCGTGCCTTTCACCTTGATCGTGCCCACCGCGCCCAGCGGGGTCGACGTCGTGCTCGTATAAGTAAACGGAATGACCGCCGTCCCCCCCGTTCCCATCGTCACAAACACATAGGGGTCCGTTGACCCCGAGGGCGATATGGCAATTCCTGTGAGCTGTACGTTGGGCAGCTCAATCGACTGCAGCTTTGCAGTTGTGTCCACCAGACCCGTCGT
Source organism: Occallatibacter sp. (assembly GCA_036488735.1). GTDB lineage: Bacteria > Acidobacteriota > Terriglobia > Terriglobales > Acidobacteriaceae > Telmatobacter. The sequence continues at coordinate 106,753 of DASXHC010000042.1, read as the reverse complement.
GGGAACCAGGGGGATGGTCGTCAATGTGCCGCTTCCGGAAATCGATTCAATCAGCCAATATCCATTCGGATCCACCACCATCGAGGTCGGCGTGTCCGACGAAATCGCGCCGCTCCCAATCGCGGTCAGCGCCCCCGTGCTCGCGACGCTGTAGGCCAGAATGCCGCCCCCGGTGCTCACATACAAAAATCCGCCGTTTGCGGAGATGGCCATGCACAAAGGCGCCGATCCCAGTGTGTAAGGGCTGCCGCTTATCGCCGTGGGCGCTGTCGTGGCCGCGGCAAACGAATAACCCGCTATCTGGCTGGTCTTCTGATTGGCCACGAAAAACACGCCGCTCGCCGTACCAGTCCCCGTGCCAGTAGTTGTGGGAGCGTCCCAAAAGCCCTTGCACCCTGCCAGTAGCGGCGCCGCCGCCAGCATCAACCGTGCCCATTGCCCTATCTTCATCGCCGCTCCTCGCGTCCGTGCTGCCGAACCGCCCCTACCAGCCTAATCCACGCAAACACTCGCCTGCCTGATCTAAGTCAATTTGTGATGAGTCGCGGAAAAGCCGGAAGAGGGTTTCGTTTCGCTGTTGAATTGGACGCAGGAACCGCACCTTCCGCTCAGACTTCTGGCACGCGGCCTCGCATTCAGTAGCTAGCCAACGAACACCACGGCGTAAACCACAAATCGGTCGTGGTACCGTACTGCGGTCATAGCGCCCGTTGTATGTTCCCGTCGGATGTGGCACTACCTTGATTTTTCCGGATTGAGTCGAAGCCGCCGTCCTTCTGCTACCCTTTGCGTTAACTTGACTCCGTGCCATTTTGCCCTTCAACAATCGGGCAGGCCGCACGAACAAGGTTTCGGGGTCGAGGTGATTCCCGGATGGAGGCCACGAATATGCGTGTCGCCAACCTATGTTGGAAGCTGAGCGTGGGCGTCATCTTCGCCATAGCCGTCCCCGCGCCCTTGGTACAGTCCCAAAGCCACTCGAGCGATGCGGCCGCTTCCCCCAGTTCGGTCCGAGTGCAGCTTGTCGGAAGCTGGAGGCTTGTCTCCAGGGAGAGCAGGCGGGAGAACGGTCAGGTCGAGACCGATCAGGGACTCGCCCAACTTCCACTTGGCGTGTTGATCTACGACCAGTCCGGGCACGTCGCCGCACAGCTTTCGCGCCGGGATCGTACCGTTTCCATATTTAACCAGGAATGCCCAGCTGCGGCGGAAACGAAAGGCACGCAGGATACAGCGCAAACCGTTCTCGGCTACGATGCCTATTTCGGCACATATACGCTCAATGAGAAAGAGGGCATTGTCACCCATCACCTGGAGGCAGCGATCTGGCCGGGAGACATCGGCAAGAACATTGATCGCCACTTTACCATCTCGGGCGACCGGCTGACGATCGTGTTCAAGACGACCACGAAGGAGGGTGTAAAAGTGACTCGGACTCTTACGTGGGAGCGAATGAAATGAGTGTGAACCCGCACTCAATACGTTCATCAACCAAAAAGATCCATGAGTATTTGGGCGGGTGGCCACGACCTTATGGGGCAGATTGCCAACTGAGGGTGCCCCCGGTCCCTCGCATTTGGGGACCGGGGATGACCGATGATTCAGGTCTCGCTCTCGATGCCCGGAAGGATAGGACTCCCGATAGGTTGGGCGGGTGGCCACGATCTTATCGGGCAGATTGCTAACTGAGGGTGCCCCCGGTCCCTCGCATTTGGGGACCGGGGATGACCGATGATTCAGGTCTCGCTCTCGATTCCCGGAAGGATGGAACTCCCGATAGGTTGGGGCGGGTGGCCACGATCTTATGGGGCAGATTGCCAACTGAGGGTGCCCCCGGTCCCTCGCATTTGGGGGACCGGGGATGACCGATGATTCAGGTCTCGCTCTCGATGCCCGGAAGGATAGGACTCCCGATAGGTTGGCCAGTGGTTGCAGCTCTGCCTGTGATTAATCCTCGGTTGAGCGGGACAGGCCAATGCGCTCTGAAGTTTGGGCCATAAAGACTAACCTTCATGCTTCTCGACCACCACGTCTTCAAGCTCTTCTGCGAAACTCGTCCGAGGTGCTGGGCGATCATAAGCCAAGTAAATTCAATCGTTTACATTTACTTCGTGTCCCGAGGTATGTGCAACAACAACACGAAAAATGCACTTACATCGAACACGCAAATTTTGCGGGTCTTTTCCGGGTTCCAAAAAACTGGTCCTATCGCCATTAAAATGAGCGTCTTGCGCTCCTATCACGCTATGCGCGCTCTTTTCCCCTGTGCCCAAACTCGGCAAAAAACACTCTCGTTCTACGCCCAGGGATTATTTACTTCGATGGGGCGCCGAGTTTACTAAGTAATTAACACCGCGTACGGACAGAACAGCGGCCTTTCCGGCCGTCGGAAGACTCCTCCGGAGCGGCAACAGCCTTCCGGTTTGCGCCGGCGAGAACGGAATTCAGCTCAGTGAAACTCCCTGCTGGCTGGACCGAACTCCGCGCCAGACGATCCGCGCCGCCGTCAGGTCCTCGATCGCCATGCCTACCGTCTTGAACAGGACCCGCCCCGCGCGGGGAATCACAGCCCCGCTCGTTCCCAGCAAAACCTCGCCGATCTCCGCCTCTACCTTGGCTCCTGAAAGCCGCACATCGCCTGACTCCCGTTCTACGCACGTCCGCGACTCCGCCACCACAAAGCTCGTGCCCATCACTTCATCGTCCAGTTCGCGCACCGTCGCTCCCGTCGCCCCCACCGCCAGAATCAGGGCATTCGCTCCCAGCCACCGGCCTTGCAGGACCGGCGTTGTCGAAGCCGTCGCCGTCAGCACCACATCCGCCCCCGCGGCTTCCTCGATCTCCACTGCCCGGCCGCCCGTTTCCGCGGCTAACTTCTCCGCATGGGCGCGGTTCGGGCTCCAGATCCGCACCTCCCGTCTCTCCGGCCACACATGCCCCAGCGCTTCGATATGAGCCTTTGCCTGTACCCCTGAGCCCAAAATCCCCAGGCTCTCCGGAACCCTATCGAAATGCCCCGGAATCAACGACTTGAATGCTACTGCCGACACCGCGGCTGTGCGCATCTCCGTGATCAGGCGCCCGTCCATCACCGCCAGCGGTTCTCCCGTCGCCCGATTCAGCAGCTCCATCATCGCCATGTGCGTATGCAAACCCAACTCCGCATTCCCCGGATAAAACGTGACCGTCTTTACCCCCATCACGTCCCCGTGGACCACCGGCATTACCGCGAACCATCCGTTCCGGTACCCTTCCGTGTTGCCGGCGCGCAGAATCATCCGCGCCGGTTGCTCCACCAGTCCCGCGGAGTAGTCCATCAGGGCCTGCCGGATGGCCGGAATCAAGTCCTCATACGCCAGGTGCGCGCGCACTTCCTCTTCAGTGAGATACATGGCAATGACCTTACACTGCCATCCCCGCCCCGGCGAATCTGTAATAGCTTTATGGGAATTCGATTGAGTTGTGATTGGGTTGCAGCATTTAGTTCGGTCTTCCCCCTGAAGCCGACCGCCGCCGGAACCGTTCATCCACCGGTTGCCGTCCGCCGAACCCTGAATCGACGGTGTGCCAGTGCTCGATGGCCGTCTCGCCCATGCGCCAGCAAAGCAGCACGATTTCCTCCTCCAGGCGGAAAGGAAAGTCCAGCAGCCCCGCATCCAAATCCTTTACTTGCACGCCGATGGCGTCGATCTCGGCGATGCTCTCGCGCACCCGCTGCGAATGAGATTCCATCTCCGCGCGCTGCCGGGCGACTGCCCGTATGTCCACGCGCATTCCGCCGGAAATGTAGATGCGCCGGCTCAGGTCCGACAGTTCGGATTCAATTTCCTCGGCCGCCCGCTTGCCGTCTACCGCACGCTTCAGCAGCGATTCCAGTACCGGAAGCAGCGATTGCGCTTCGTCGAGAGTGAAGGTCTTCATAAGTTCCTGCCGGGTTCGTATTTACAGCATAGACGGAATTCACCCAAAAGCCTTCCGCCCGCTTGCTCATTTCGATGCAAATTGCAGCATCTCCGTGCTAGGCTCGATGGCGCAACTGACACATTCTGTGCGAGGAACTCAGCCATGGCCCACCTTTCACGCATAGCCCCCGAACTTCCGGTCGCGGACGTACACGCCGCACTCTACTTCTACGAACACTATTTGGGATTCGAAGTTTCCATGATGATTCCCGACGGCCCCTATGCCATCGTGGAGAGGGATGACATTGCTGTCCACTTGTTTCTGGACGCCGAACGTACCCATTCCGCGGTCGGTATTCATCTCTTTGTCGATGATATTGAAGAGCTTAGAGACGAACTCATGGGACGCGGCACGCGCCTCTCGCAGGACATTCTTCGCAAGCCGTGGGGCAACCGCGACTTTCGCGTTCACGACGAATACGGCAACGAATTCAAGTTCACCGAGCCGCTTCCGCGCGATGAATAGGACCGTTACGATCCACAATTTTTCTCTTGCACCGCTTCATTTCGATTTCACGTCTTTACTATGTTGCATATGCACTTCTTTTTTGGTTTCATCCCTGTTCCTGGCGCTCCATAGCCACGACACCACTGCGCAAATCGCCAGAATCCCGCCCATAATTGCCAGTGAAATCGTAATGGGCACTTCGTACCAATGCGCCATGAACATTTTTAAGGCGACAAACGCCAGCAGCGCCCCCAGTCCGTAGTGCAGATAATGGAAGCGGTCCAGCAGTGCAGCCAGAGCGAAGTAGAGTGAACGCAGCCCCAAAATGGCAGCGATGTTGGACGTATACACGATGAAGGGATCGTGCGAGACCGCCAAAACCGCGGGGATGGAATCGACTGCGAAGAGCAGGTCGGTGACCTCTACGGCGAGAATCACCGGCAGCAGCGATCCCTTGGCAGGCTGCAATTTGCGGATCCACTCGGGGATCGCTGCCTTTGCTGAGCCGCCTCGCACCAGGCGCCACGCCGCGTACACCAGGAAGACGCCAAAGATATAAGTGATCCAATCGAAGCGCTGCAGCAGCGCAACGCCGGCGGCGATGAAGAGCGCGCGCAGCACTACGGCTCCTCCCACGCCCCACAGTAAGGCTTTGTGTTGTCGCCGCGGCGAGATGCGGAACCCCTGGAACAGCACCAGGAAAACGAAAAGATTGTCGACGCTGAGAGAAGTCTCGATGGTGTAGCCGGCTACGAATTGCAGTGCCGGCACATGCCCCTGCTCTACCGCAATCCATCCGGCAAACCCCGCCGCAGCCAGGGCAAGAACCGCCGTCCATAGCCACGCACGTCGTTGTGTGTTTTCAGATTCTGCGCTGCGGCCAGTGAGGACGGAGTCAACAAAGAGAAGCACGACCACGGCTGCATGAAAACCCAACCACCATGTCCACGACGCGCCGCCAATCATGTTTGAATGCTACAGGAAGAGGGAATAGGAAAGAGGAAATGGGAAGGAGACTGGCAAGGAGTTGGGTGGGCCGCAGATCGCCGAGCGGAATTCCGTGCGCCGACCTCTGAGGTCTGACCCTGTCTCCTGCTTACTTTGTTTGAAATCGAATAGACTCATACTGTGAATCGTTTGTCCCGACTTTATTCAATGAAGACGATGGTTGTTGCTCTCAATGAATGACACTTTAGGAGTCCAGCATCCTTTCATCCAACTGCGAGACGAACAGCTAAGCAAGTTGGCTGCTCTCGCTTCTGACCGGCGACAGGCTGAATCGATCCTGGCCACGATACGTGCATTGGATAAGTCCATCATGGCCGATGGGTCAGGCGGGGGAAAATACAGCAAGCATAAATCGGCCATACACGCGATACTCGACTATCCGGACGAGATGGGGCGGCCCATGCCGCGGGAGCAGATTGTGAAGGCGCTACAGGCGGGTAAATTCCGGGGCGGCGGGAAAGGCTCCGACACCATCATCCGCAAGAGTGTTGGCAGCTTCCTAGGCGCTGGCCGCGGATCCGTATCGAAGCAGATCAGAGAGCATAACCGGCTGGTGGGTCGTGGCGAGTGGCCGGATGAGCGGTTTCAGTAGGAGCTAGAGCACAACTGCGAGGGCGGCCGCCCGCTGCCCCGGTTGTCATTTCGTCTCCTTCACCGCTGGTCAATCAGGCGGATGGTTTCGAGGAACACGTCGCCGTCGATGGTGAGGCTGTGGGCGCTTACCTTATCCATGGTGTCCTGGACGGTGTGGTGATAGCTGTTGTTGGGGCCGTAGTCCAGGTCGATCACATCGATGGACGGCACGCCGCGCGAGACGAAGGGCAGGTGGTCGTCTTCCACCGCTTCGTCGCGCTGAAAGAAATATCTGTCGTAGCCAAACTTGTGCGCCGCCTGTTTCACCAGCGCCACCAGCCAGTCGGTGGAATTCGTTTCACGCTGGATATCGAGATCCTTGTCGCCGATCATGTCGGCCAGCATGAAAGCCTTGATGCGCTGCAGCGTTCCTTCGCGACCCCACCGTGCCGCGAGGTGGCGGCTGCCATAGGTTGAATCCGATTGCGACCAGCTTTGAATCGCTTCCTCGCCGTCGAAGAACACCAGCCACACCGAGTAGCCATCGAGTTGCTTGCTGTGGGCGAGTTGTTCGCGCAGATGGTCGGCGATGGCGATAAGTAAACCCGTAGTTGCCGCGCCGTCATTGGCTCCGACGAAGGAAGTGTTCTTCAGGGGATAGTTGGTTTCGTAGTGGGTTCCCAACACGATCACGCCGTCTTTTTTGCCGGGAAAGCGCACGATGAAGTTGCGCATATTCACTGGCCCGATGGGCGTGTTGGCCGTGAACGTGTCTTCTTCCAGCTGGTCGTGCTGGAAGCGGGCATGCAGAAAGGCTTCCGCCCTGGCATGATTGGCGCTGGTAGGCCAGCGCGGCCCAATGGCGGCAAAATCACGCGCATAATCGAGCGCCCTGGCGCCGTTAAAGTGTTGCTGCGCGAAAGCGAGCGGTGCGAATACCAGGAATGCCGCGAGGACAGTCTTTATACTCCGCCACGAAACAGAGGTCATGACGCCGCCGCTTCTTTGGCCCTGCGGCGCGCGGGATGCACCCACCAGGCCACTCCAATGCCGATCAAATAAAGAGAGAGCATGGGCACGGCATAGATGCACATCGTCCACGGGTCGGGACTGGGCGTGATGATGGCCGCGACGAGGAAGATGATCAGGATGGCGTAGCGAATGTTCTTCCACAGGAATTTCGGGCTCACGATGCCGAACATGGCGAGGAAGAAGATGAGGATCGGCATTTCGAAACTGATGCCCAGGCCGAGAATGATGGACAGGAAGAAGCCCGAATACTCCTCGATGGTGACCATGGGCGTGAAGTTTTTGCCGAAGTCGAGGATGAGGATCTTGAGCGCGCCGGGCAGAACATAGTAGTAGCCGAACGCAGCGCCGGTGAGGAACAAGCCAACCGTGGCCGCCATGAACGGCACCACGAAGCGCCGTTCCTTCTGATAAAGCCCGGGTGCGATGAAGAGCCACACCTGGTAGAGGATGAATGGCGATGCGATGATGGCTCCGCCCACTAGCGATACCTGGAGGTAGATGTTGAGCGCGTCCATCGGGTGGGTGAAAACGAGCGTCTTGCCGATGCGGCTCAGCGGGGCCTGCACCAGGGCGAAAAGTTTTTCGTGGAAGATGTAGGCAACGATGAAGCCGGCCGCAAGATAGAGCGCGGCGTGAACAATGCGCCGCCGCAGCTCATCAAGGTGCTCCATGAGGCTCATGCCGGGGAGTTCTGCGCGCTGGCTGACTGCGGCCCTCGCCTTTCCGATTGCGTCCGCGGGATCAACCATGTTGGCTTACCGGCTCCGATGGAGGATTATGCGATTCAGTATCCGGGTGTTGAGCGGGTTCAGCGAACGGCTCACTGGGAGGAGCGTCCGTACCAGGCAAAGTAGCGGCAGGCACCGGCTCGATGGGGCCCGGGGGGGCGGCGCTTACCTGCTCGCCGGTCGAAGGCGGATGCACGCGCGGGATTCCCAGCGAACTCTCCGGCTCAACCCCTGGGCTGACTGGATACCTGTCCTCCCCCGGATAAGGAGAAGCCGCGGGTGATTCGATCGCACCAATGTCCGCCTGGGCTTCGACGGTTTGGATGGGAGCGGATGCGGTTGTCTGCACCGATGCGGACAGGGCTGCTACCCGCGCCCGCTCCGCCTCCTCCTTCTTGCGCCGGTCGGCCTCTTCAGCCACGCGTAACTCCTCTTCCATCTGAAACTTGAAGTCATTGGATGCTTTGCGGAACTCGTACATCAGCTTGCCGATCTGGCGGCCGATTTGAGGCAGGCGCCGCGGTCCAAAGACCACCAGCGCCATGATCATCAGGATGATCGAGTCGGCCATGCCCAGGTTGGCCATTTGAATGGAAGGAGGAATACCCATGAAGGAACATGATACCCGCCCGGACTCCGGGCTCACAATTCATACGCAAGGCGGAAGGGAATGGATTGGGGATGCCGTGCGGGCTGCCGTCGCTCTCGAGTGATGCGGGCGTCAACGTCGAAGAGCCTTCCGATTCCGACTGCGTTCAAGGGGGCTTTCGCGTGCAGCCAGCATGTCTTCCTTCTTCCGAACCCACACGCGTTTGCTGACCTGCGACTTCCGTGGAGGTGCCGCAGGGCTTAAGGCGAATACCTTGAGGTGCTATCCTCAAGTAGATTCCTACTGTGAGCAAACGCTCGAAAATGCCTTTTTTCTTTCCTGCCGGCCGATTCAGATTCCCCTTATTTGCGTGGTCTTTTTTGCTTGTGCTGGTTTTGGCTTCCGGATGTAAGACCCTGCGCCATGATCAGCATGAGACGGTCTATGTTTCGGCGCGGCAGATGTATCTGCACGATCGGGTGGCGGCGGTATCCAATCGGGTTGGCGAGGTGAACAACGGCCAGCGACTCGAAGTGCTGGAGCACGGACGCCGGTTTTTGAAAGTGAAGACACAGAAGAACGAAGTGGGCTGGATCGAAGAGCACGCCGTGATCGACGGCCAGTTGCATGATGCATTTGCTCAACTGGCGGTTCAGCACCAGCAGGACCCGGTAATCGCGAGCGCAGTTTTGCGCGATGACATATACCTGCACATTGCGCCCGGGCGCGACACGGAACACTTCCTGTTGCTGCCGGCGAATGCGAAGCTGCAGTTGTTACAACGCGCCTCGGTCCCTAAAACTGCTCCCGGTGCGGGGTCATCGCATCGCAAGCCGATCCCGCAGCCCGGCGCTGCCGGAGCGGCAGCCCCAAGCCAGGGAACGGCCACAGCAACCTCCGCATCCACGCCAGTGACCAAGCCGGCCCCACCGCAGCCGAAGGCGGTGACTCCGGCTGTTCCGCTCCCCGGACAGCCTGAGCCGCAACCGGTGATCATGGAGGACTGGTGGCTGGTGCGCGATGCCAACGGCAATGCCGGCTGGCTGCTTTCAAACCGCATCGATGTCGATGTTCCGGAAGAGATCGGGCAATACGCCGAGGGACAGCGCATTGTGGGTGCTTATGTTTTCACTAAGATCACAGATCCGGAGTCATCCGCGCCCAATCATGAGGTGCCGGAATACGTTACGGTGTTGAGCCCGCCCAAGTCCGGATTGCCTTTCGACTTCGACCAGGTGCGAGTGTTCACGTGGAGCGTCAAGCGGCATCGTTACGAGACGGCATTTCGCATCCACTATATTCAGGGGTATCTGCCTCTGACGGTGGGGCGGACGCCGGTTCCGGGAGGGAGCGTGCCGACATTCAGCTTCCATATTTCGAGCAGCCCGGATGTGAGCATCGATGCCCAAACCGGGATGGCGCGCCCGGTTGGGCTGCGCACGATCAGCTACGAAATGATTGACACCACGGTGAAGCGGATGGGGCCCGATCTGGCTCCCATCCCCAGCAGCCATGCCGCGGAGGAAAAGTTGACCAAGGGCGGCAAGGCACCTAAATCCGCGAAGAAGTCGCGATGAGCGCGCGTCGGGCGGGTCGACGATGGAGTCGAATTTGCGCCCGATCGCTTTGTATCGTCTGCTGAATCAAGCGGGGAGAGACGATTGCGCGGTGAGGGCGCGGTATTCAGACAGCATGCGCATCCGCCAGCGCAGGATCATGCCGAAAGCCAAGACGAAGAACAGGCCGGCTGTCTGCTCTAGAGAGAGTATGGAGTCGAGATAATCGCGCGCAAAGAAGCGAATGGCGGCCAGCGCGATGACGACGAGGAAAAACGCATTGGAGCGGCGCATCATGATGGCGTCGCCATGGCGCACCAGGCGCGACGTGACCAGCAACGGATACGCGAGGGCAACCATACCCACTACGAAGGCGACGGCAGCCCAGGTCCAGGGAACGCGGAATGCGGGCACGAAAAACATGGAAAACCCGGTGGCCATGCCGAGCGGTGGGATCACGATTTTTCTTACGGTCACCGCGGTTCGGGCTTCGCGCACCCGCCACGCGAGAACGCCAAGCAATCCCAGAAGTGACCCGATCGCCGAATTGCCGGAAAGGATGTGCATGGCCGACCACCTCCTCTCATTATGCCAAAATGACGATTCGCAAGCGACCGGCCGGCGGCAGGGTTTTCCGGCGGGATGATCGACCGGGGGCGCTTTTGTATTGAGTCTGCCGCCGGACGGTCGGAGGGGTTGCCCCTAGATGTGCTTGCCGAACGCCTCGATCTGCCGGGCCTGGTATTCGCGCCGTTCCACCGGGGATGACAAGACCGTAGAAGTAGAGGTGGCGCCGTACACCGACAACTTGTCGATGAGTGCTTCGAGGTGCTTGACCGAGACCAGGTTGGCTTCAATCACGAACGATTCAGAGCCGGTGATACGGTGACAGCGATTGATTTCGGGCATTTCCTTGATCGCGGTGACGGTGCGGCTGATTTGAAGATCACCGCCGGGAATGGTCAGGCGCATGAGCACCTGGATGGGAACGCCCAGCTTGGCCATGTCGAGACTGGCGTGATAGCCGGTGACGACGCCTGCCTCTTCGAGGCGCCGCACGCGTTCAGCCACGGCGGGCGTCGATAAACCTACCTTGCGGCCCAGTTCGGCGAACGAGAGCCGCGCGTTGTGTTGAAGATTTTCGAGAATCTTCCAGGCGATCGCGTCGAGCTCGATCACGTTGGGATCCGACTTATGGCTCATCTTCCAGCAATCCTTAAGTTCAATTCTAAATGTGCTTAATGCTGTTAGGCGATCTTAACTATTTTTCTTCTAATCCCCATGTTCGGTGACACTTTGGCAAGCCTATTCTTACGTTCAGCCGGAGTGTTTTTCCCCTTTCGACCTAATTTCTCTCCGGCAAACGAGGAAATTGTATGAACGCATCCCCACGTTCAGCCGCCGCGCCCACGACGACGCAGGCCGTTGTTGAACTTCCCGCCGCGAAAAGGGATTTTCTCCCTTTGCGCGGTACCGATCACGTTGAGTTTTATGTCGGCAACGCACGCCAGGCGGCCTATTTTTATCGCACCGCATTTGGCATGTCCCTGGTAGCGTATGCAGGGCCGGAGACCGGCCAGCGCGATCGCGCTTCGTATGTCCTGCAACAGGGCAAGATCCGCTTTGTGCTGACTACGCCCTTGCGCAGCAGCGATCCGATTGCCGAGCATGTGCACCGGCATGGCGATGCCGTCCGGGTTATCGCGCTGTGGGTGGACGATGCTCGCAAAGCCTGGGAAGAGACGACCAGCCGCGGAGCCGTCAGCGTGGCCGAGCCTTATGCGAAGTCGGATGAATACGGCAGGGTAGTGATGTCGAGCATCCGGGCTTACGGCGATACGATCCATACATTCGTAGAGCGGGACCGTTACAAGGGGCCGTTTCTGCCGGGGTTCCGCGCGATCGAAAGCGACCATTTGGCGCGGCCGGTGGGGCTGTTGCACATCGATCACATGGTGGGCAACGTGGGTTGGCACGAGATGGACGAATGGGTTGATTTTTATGCGCGGGTGATGGGTTTCTCGCTGTATCAGCACTTCGACGACAAGGACATTTCGACGGAGTATTCGGCGCTGATGTCGAAGGTGATGGCCAATGGCAACGGCTATGTCAAGTTCCCGATCAACGAACCGGCGGAAGGCAAGCGTAGATCGCAGATCGAGGAGTATCTCGATTTCTACCCGGGGCCGGGGGTGCAGCATATCGCGCTGGCTACCGATGACATTCTTCACACGGTGAATAAGCTGCACGAGCAGGGCGTGGATTTTCTGCGCGTTCCGCATACGTACTACACGGAATTGCAACAGCGTGTCGGGACGATCGATGAGCCGTTGGATGAACTGGAAGAACTCGGCATCCTTGTGGATCGCGATGACGAAGGATACATGCTGCAGATTTTCACCAAGCCGGTGGAAGACCGCCCCACGTTGTTCTACGAAATCATTCAGCGTAAGGGCAGCCGCAGCTTTGGCAAGGGCAATTTCAAAGCACTTTTTGAAGCCATCGAACGGGAACAGCAGGAACGCGGCAATCTCTAAGGGACCGCGTGGAGAATAGGAATGGCTACCGCAACACTTTCGGCCGCGGCCCCTTATTTGATTGAGCAGGATTACGCGGCATATACGGACGAGCAGCACAGCGTGTGGGCCGAATTAGTGGGCCGCGTGCTGCCGGAACTGGAGCAGCATGCGGCGCAGGAATATCTTGATGGCTTCGAGATCATTGGCTTGCGGAAGGACCGCCTGCCCAATCTTGCCGCAGTGAGCGCGCGGCTGTCGCCGCGAACGGGATGGAATTCGACGCCGGTGAGCGGCTTTCTTCCTGCGCCGGCATTCTTTGAAATGCTGGCTGCGCGCCGCTTTCCAACCACGACCTGGCTGCGCAGCAGGGAGTCGCTAGAGTACACGCCCGAGCCGGATATCTTTCACGATGTATTCGGCCACGTGCCGATGCATGCCCACCGCGTGTTTGCGGGATTTCTTGAGCACTACGGACGAGTGTGCGCCCGCATCGAAGAGCAAGCGGTGCTGGAGAAACTGGGCCGCCTCTTCTGGTACACGGTGGAGTTCGGTCTGATTCGTCAGGGCAGCGAGACCAAGGTGTACGGCAGCGGGCTCATCAGCTCCCATGCCGAGTGCAAGAACGTGTGCGACGGTCATTGCGCCGTGCACGACTTCTCTCTGGATGAAGTGCTCAATACGCCAGTGAAGGTGGATGAGATTCACAAACTACTTTTCGCGGTCCGCAGTTTCGATCAAATCTACGAGGCAATGCATGAAGCAGAGCAGCGAGTCAGTCGCGGTTGTCTTTGAAAATGAGGCGACGCCAGCCGAAGTCGCGTACCAGTCAGGTTTCGGCAACGAATTCGCCACCGAAGCGGTAACGGGCGGCTTGCCCGTCGGCCAGAACGCGCCGCAGAAACATCCGCTTGGTTTGTACACGGAACAATTCAGCGGTACGCCGTTCACCGCACCGCGCGCGACCAATCGCCGCACGTGGACGTACCGAATCCGGCCGTCGGTGACGCATCGTCCCTATGAAGAAATCGCACCGCGGTTGATTCGCAGCGGGCCCTTTCTCGAAACGCCGACCACGCCCAACCAACTGCGGTGGGATCCGCTGCCGCTTCCGACTGAACGGACCGACTTCGTCGATGGCATCGTGACGCTGGGCGGCAACGGCGACCCGGCCATGCAGGCGGGCGTCGCGATTCATCTCTACGCGGCCAATGCATCGATGGACGATCGCATTTTTTATAGCGCCGACGGGGAGTTCCTGATTGTTCCGCAATTGGGCGCGCTGCGGTTTCACACCGAACTCGGCATCATTGAAGTGAAGCCCGGCGAGATCTGCGTCATTCCGCGCGGCGTCAAATTTCGCGTGGTTCTTGCCCAGAAGCAGGCGCGCGGATATATCTGCGAGAACTACGGACTGCCGTTTCGGCTTCCGGAACTGGGGCCGATCGGAGCCAACGGTTTGGCCAATGCCCGCGATTTCAAAGCGCCGACGGCCGCCTATGAAGATCGTGACGGCGACTTTCACATCACGGCGAAGTTCCTTGGCCGCTTGTGGTCGGCGGCCATCGATCACTCGCCGCTTGATGTGGTTGCGTGGCACGGAAACTACGCACCGTACAAGTATGATCTCGCATCCTTCAACTGCGTGAATACGGTTTCGTTCGATCATCCCGACCCATCGATTTACACCGTGTTGAGTTCGCCGACAGCAATTGCGGGTACGGCCAATTGCGACTTCGCCATCTTTCCACCGCGCTGGATGGTAGCGGAACATACATTCCGCCCGCCGTGGTTTCATCGCAACCTGATGAATGAATTCATGGGCCTGGTGTTCGGCGCATACGATGCCAAGGCGGAAGGATTTGTGCCCGGGGGAGCGAGCCTGCATAACTGCATGGCAGGGCACGGCCCCGATGCCGAAACGTTCGAGCGTGCAAGCAATGCGGAGCTGAAGCCGCAGTACCTGGCAAACACTTTGGCCTTCATGTTTGAGACCCAGCTGGTCGTGCGCCCCACTGAATTTGCAATGAACACAAGGATTCTGCAACACGAGTATTTCGAATGCTGGCAAGGACTCAAGAAGCGGTTCACTCCCGGCAAGTGAGAGCGAACGTAAGCATGATTGCAATTGAAAGTGTGCTCGCGGGCCTGATCGACTATGCCGGGCTGTATCCGCCCGCGCATCTAGAAATGCATGCTGCAGTGCGCAATTACCTGGCGTATAGACGCAGCCCGCACGCTTGCGCTCTGGGCAGGTTTGTGGTCGATCTTGACCGTGTGGACGAGCTGCGTGCGACGGCGGGCGATCGCATCCCCGACATCAAGCTTAGCGTGCTGGCAACGCCGAAGTCCGATTGGAAGATCTTGTCGAGGCTTCTGCAAGACCGCGTTATGATTGAAGCGGTTGAATCCAAAGCCAGCAGCCTGGCGGATATTGAGCGCATTATCTGGAACGTACCGCGCGGTTTGGAAATCTACCTTGAAGTACCGAATGAATCTTTAACGCCCGAAATACTCGATGCGATGGCTGCCTTGGGTGCGCACATGAAATTGCGCATGGGTGGCGTAGTTGCCGCAGCCTTTCCGGGGACCGATGCCGTAGTTAGCATGCTGGTACGGCTAAATCAGCATCGTGTTGCATGCAAAGCCACGGCGGGATTGCATCATCCCATACGCTCGCATCACCCCTACACCTACGCACATGACAGTCCTGCCGGCGCGATGCATGGGTTTGTCAATCTCATATGCGCCGCGGCCCTGATTCATTTTGGCGGTGATTCAAAGGAAGCGAAGTATTTGCTGGACGAGCAGGACGTTGGCGCATTTGATTTAACTGAGCGGGCACTCTCCTGGCGAAGCCACAACTGGACCGTCAGCCAACTCAACGAAGTTCGTGAAAAGTTCCTGATCAGTTTCGGCGCGTGTTCGTTCGAGGAGCCGATCCACGATTTGGAGACGATGGGATGGCTGTGAATAGCTGGGTAACTTCCGCCAATGATTCCGCTACAGATTTTCCCATCGAAAACTTGCCGTATGGTGTGTTTCGTTATCGATACCAGACGCGCATCGGCGTTGCGATTGGCAACCAGATTCTCGACTTGCATGCATGCGCGGATGCGGGCCTTCTCGATGGGTTGACAGACGAGGCTTTCGCCGCATGCAAAGCGAATGTGTTGAACCCGCTGATGGCGCTGGGTTCCGACGCCTGGCTGCCGTTGCGCAAAAGAGTTACCCAACTGCTCACCCGCGAACAAACGCGGAACAAGGTCGGATTGTTGCTCGTCTCCATGCGCGACGTTGCGATGCTGCTTCCGGCACAGATCGGTGACTACACCGATTTCTACGCGTCGATTCATCACGCCACGCGGGTCGGCAAATTGTTCCGGCCCGACAATCCTCTGCTGCCGAATTACAAGTACGTTCCGATTGGCTATCACGGCCGCGCATCATCGATCGTTGTTAGCGGACAAACTGTTCAGCGTCCGTGCGGACAAACCAAGCCTCCTTCCGCGGCAGAACCTGTGTTTGGGCCAGCTCGCTCGCTGGATTATGAATTGGAAGTGGGTCTCTTCGTGGGGCCGGGCAATTCACTGGGACGGTCCATTTCCATTGCCCAAGCCGAGCAGAATATCTTCGGGATTTGCATGGTGAACGACTGGTCGGCGCGTGATATACAGGCGTGGGAGTATCAGCCCCTGGGTCCGTTTCTGGCCAAGAATTTTATGACTACGATTTCGCCGTGGGTTGTCACGATGGAAGCCCTGGAGCCTTACCGCTTGCCATTGGCCGCGCGCCCGCCAGGCGATCCACAGCCACTCGCTTACCTCGTATCGCCCCAAGACCAGGGTGTAATCGATCTGACTCTGGAGGTATATCTGCAGTCTGCGCGAATGCGGGAGTCAAATGAGGCACCGATGTTGATGAGCAAGGGCAATCTGCGCGATCTCTACTGGACTCCAGCGCAGCTCTTTGCGCATCATGCCAGCAGTGGTTGCAATCTGCGCCCCGGCGATCTGTTGGCAACGGGCACGATTTCCGGTCCGGAGAATGGATCGGAAGGGTGCTTACTGGAGATGAAACATCGCGCCGCTCCGATTCGTTTGCCGAGCGGCGAAGAGCGTACTTTTCTTGAAGATGGAGATGAGGTCACGTTTCGTGCTCACGCTCAACGGGAAGGGATGCCGCGCCTGGGGTTGGGTGAGTGCACGGGGCGCGTGATCGGCGCAGATTGTAACTCGATTACTTAGCAGGACTCACTTCGGCTTGAGCCGCCGGCGCGGCCTTCAATTGTGCGAGCGCCGACTGCAGCCTCTGCCACTTCGCTTCGTCCTTCTTCGTTTTTACGGCCGCGGCCCTGTCGGAATAAAAGCTCAGAATGTCCTTACGCAACTCGGGAGAAGTCTGCGCGAAGTTCTTGGACGCCAACTGCGTAAGAAGCTTTGCGTAAGCATCGTCGGCGAGACTGTATTCCGCGGCGTGGGTTGGCTTGCCGCTGTCGAGATCGCGATCCGGCAACCCGGGAAGCTCGGTCTTTGCCTTCTGCAGAAGGCCTCTGTAGTCGTCGCAGGTCTTGTTGATGCTCTTAATGTACAAGTCTTCGGTCTGCTGAGTGGGATCGTTAAAGTCGAATCCCTTGAACGGTCCTATCTTGGGAACGATATGCAAAATGATGGCGAGAAAGCGCGTTCCAAATCCAGGCCGCTGATAGGCGGTGCCCCACGACTTCTCGTAATCGGCGCGTGATATGCGATACAGAAACTTGCGCTTGGCAAAGTTGGGCGACTCGCTCGCGAGCTGCTTCTTATGCATTTGAAGCGCAACCGTGGTCATGTGCGGAATCAGCTGGCTGATGGCCCAGCGATAGGAGCCAATCGCAAGGTCCTGGTGAGGAAGTGCATCCTTCAACTCCAATCCGTACACCAGAGGAAAGACGCGCTCCAACAACGGTGCGGAAACTTCAAATCCGATGAAGCTGTGATACTGCTCGGGGGCATAGCGATTCTTGGCCACCTGGAGCGTGTCGAAACCAAACTCGGTTTTGAGATGCGCACTTTTGTCTTCGGCGTAGGTCACCGAATTGCCGTATTTGGCGCGTAATTTGGGATAACGCAGGGCAACCGCCTGGTTGACGGCGGGGTGGCCGTCCACGTCGGCAACATAGTGGGCCAGCGACCCCAGGGCGAAAGCGTACTCATCCGGATTTTGGCTCTGCCTGACCATGGCCACAACGAAATCGCCGCTTCGTATGTAGTGCACCAAGTCGCTGAATTCCTTGCTGCCAAAGGGATAGTAGCCCAGATCCTGAATAACGGACCCGCCGTAGGCATACGCGTGTGCTTCTTTAATCTGTTCGTCGCTCAAGCCGGGGAAGCGGTGCTCGATAAGCGGACGAATATCAGAAGTCCAAAGCAGGTCGACGATTTCTTCATGGGTAAGAACGGAATAGGCGAGGGCACGTCCCGCGCACAACACAACGAACATTAAGATGAGCGCGCGAAAAAGATACAAAGGTCGATCTCCCAGCAATGCGCGCCGCGGTCAGGAACTTGCGCACAACCCGCTTTCACATACGGTTCAAGAATAGCAACACGATGGTGAGTACGAGAATCGCTCCCAAACCCCCAGTCGGATAATAACCCCAATTCTTGCTATAAGGCCAGGTAGGCACGGTGGCGACGAGTGCCAGGACTAATACGGGTATTAAAAAGAGAATTACCATGAATCACCTCGGAGGTACGCCACAACAATGGTCGATTGGGCCAAAGGAGCAGTTATTGACCGCCAGAGACATAGATGCCTTGTTCCCAGCACCCGGTTGTTTCCGGCTCCTGCAGGCGAACCAGGCAGGCTCGAAGTTAATTGTCGATCTTTCCTTAATCTATTGGGTGTCAGTTTGCCGTCGGTGTGTCTCAAGGGCTTGGAAAGCATCAAAGGGTTGAGATGTATATATCGAAACCGAGCTTCAGTCTGCAAGAATTGCCATAGGTGAAATTTGCCATGCGTCGAGTTGCGCTGGTCGACAACCCAGCGTCGGGATCAATTTCGCCCCGCCGCGAAGAGGTTGTTCGTACGGCCCTGGCGGAATTGACGTCCGCCGGGATTCAAGTGGAGCGCCTGACGATCGATGGCCCTGGCAGCGGTGCTGCGCTGGCCCACGAAGCGATGGAGCGCGGCTGCGATACCGTGATCGTTTGCGGCGGAGACGGGACAGTGCACGAGGTGATGCAATGCCTGGTGGGCACGCCCATCGCGCTGGGCGTGGTGCCCATGGGCACTGCGAATGCGCTGGCGGCCGACCTCGGGCTGGCTAAGTCTCCCGCAAAAGCCGTGCGTCTCCTGCTCGCGGCCCAAGCAGTCCAGGTACCGGTGGGACGAATCCTTTATCGCGCCGATGACGGCACCGAACAGTCGCGCTACTTCACCGTCGCCGCCGGTGTGGGCGCAGATGCGTTGCTGATGGCGCGGCTCGATCCCGTGCTGAAGCGGCGCTTCGGCTATGTCCTTTACCTGCTCGAAGCCTTTCGCATCTGGGCCAGTCATCCTTTTCCCCTGTTTCAGATTACGTTTTCGTCGAATGGGAATGGAAGGCCGCGCACTGCCGAAGCGTCGCAGCTGCTGGCTGTGCGCGTTCGCTCGTTTGGCGGAGTATTGGGCAACCTGGCGCCCGGCGCAACTCTGCACAGCGAGAATCTGTGCCTTGTTGCCTTCAAAACCCGCAGCCGTTTGCGTTATCTGCGTTTTCTGCTCGCGGTGGTTGGAAAACGGCAGACTTTTTCGAGCGAAGTGGAATTGATTGAAGCCGACCACGTGGAGTGCCTGCCTCGGGATGGCTCAACCGCCAGCGTTTACGTTGAAGCCGATGGAGAATTGCTGGGGCAACTGCCGGTTCGTATCGAGATCGCTTCGAAGATGCTCACGCTGCTCATCCCGCCCGGCGCGCGGCCTTAGGCGCGGGTTCAAGGTTTATTCCCTGATTTGTAAGCACTGGCGGTGATTCGAATGCCCTCCGCATAGGGCGTTCCCGCAAAATCGAACTCGCGCGCGAACTTCGTCGAATCGAACAGGTAGGGCGAATCATTCTGGTACAACATCTCGTACGATTCGCGGACAAGAGGGTTGAACCACCCCACTAGCTTGAGAATGGGCCGCTTCATTACGCGATATTTGGGCGGGACGGCGAATTCCTTTGCAGTCAAAGTAATGAACTGCTTGCCGGTCAGCGCCGGAGCGGCCGTGGGAAGATGCCAGATCTGGCCCCATGCCGACTCGTGTCCGGCCAGAGACGCCAGTCCGCGTGCCACATCAGGAACGAAAGTGAGCGAGTGGGGCAATGTATCGTCAACCAGCCAGGAAGCGGTCGATCCCTGTGCGAATGCGCCGAACACGAGGACGTTGGGCAGGCCGTTGGCCGCATCGGGTCCATAAAAATCCGCCGCGCGAGCGATCATCGCAGTCAGATTGCCGGATTTGACCTCGCTCATCAACATGTTCGCGATGTGTGCGCGAACCTCTCCTTTTATGGAGAGGGGAGAGTAGGGCGTTTCCTCGGTCATCGGACCGCTGACTTTGCCGTACATGTAGACATTGTCCAGAAAGATCAGTTTTGCTTGCGCCTGTTTGCAGGCTTCGATCACGTTCCCCATAATTCGCGGCCACATCGCGCGCCACAAATTCGAGTCGTATTTGAGGCCGGCGACGAGGTACACCACGTTCGATCCGGAAACTGCGCGGAGGGCCTGCTCCGGATCCGCGATGTCGGCAGCCACAACTTCGGCTCCCGCGTGTGGCCTGGGATTGCGACCAACCAGACGATAAGGCTCTTTGCTAGCAGTCAGGATCTTCGCAAGTTCGTTACTAACAGAACCGCCCGCGCCGAGGATCGTGGTAATTGCCATGGAGAACCTCCTGACTCATTGCACGTGGCCCAATCTTCTTATAGCACTCCTGGAAATGTGGCCAAGTAAACCGATCCCGGTGGTTGCAACGCTGGAGCCTCGGCTGCAATGATCGCAGCGACGATTCCATGGAGGCAGTTTAGATGTTCTACCGCGCTCTCATTTCGCTTATGGTGGTTTCTATGTCCGCTTCGCTGATCGCACAAAAGCCCGCATGGCAGCCGGCTGCGGGTCATCAGGAACTGCCGATCTGGCCTAACGGTGCTCCAGGAACCGCCGCGGGCACCGCTGTAGCCGCTGAAGTCGATACCACAACAGAAAAGGACAATCTGATTGCCGGCAAGGCGCTCGTCCGCCTTGGCAATGTATCGAAGCCGACGATTACGCTTTACAAACCTGACAAGACCTCCGGCGACGTTCCCGCGGTGGTCGTGTTTCCGGGCGGCGGTTACAAGATATTGGCCATTGATTTGGAAGGCACCGAGGTATGCGACTGGCTCAATTCCGCCGGCGTCGCCTGCGTGCTGCTCAAGTATCGAGTTCCGGATTCGGGTCCTTATCCCAAGTCACCCGCCGCTTTGCAGGATGCACAACGGGCCGTGGGCATGGTTCGCCAGCATGCCGCGGAATGGGGCATCGATCCAAAGCGCGTGGGCGTGCTTGGATTCTCAGCCGGCGGTCATCTCGTTGCGGCACTGAGCACGCACTATGACAAGCGCCTCTACGATGCGGTCGACGCGGCGGACCAGTTGAGCTGCCGTCCCGACTTTGCGGTGGTGATCTATCCCGGATACCTTGCGCTGGCTGAGCACGGCATGGCCGCGAACCCCGAGATTCGTCCTACCGAGAATACGCCGCCCACGATCATCGTGCAGGCCGAAGATGATCCCGTTCATGTGGAGAACGCTACGACGTATTTCCTTCAACTGAAGAACGCCAAAGTGCCGGCCGAACTGCATATCTATGCCGAGGGTGGGCATGGGTACGGACTACGGCGCACCGCGCTTCCAGTAACCACCTGGCCGCAGAGTGTGGAGACTTGGCTGCGCACCATCAAGGTGCTGCCAGAGACTGGCAAGTAGCGCGCGGATACAATTGATTCCATGCTTCTGGCTGTTCTAACCATCTCCGACCGATGCTCGCAGGGGCTCATGACGGACACGGCGGGCCCTGCGGTAGCGGCATTGGCGCGTGCGGCGTGGCCCGAAGCCGAGGTACTGACCGGGCTGTTTCCCGATGACGAAGCAGAGATAGCGGCCGAGTTGGAGCGGCTGTGTCAAAAGGGCGTCGCGCTGATTCTGACCGCAGGCGGCACCGGCCTGGGACCACGCGACCGCACGCCCGAGGCGACCCGGCGAGTGATCGAACGCGAAGCTCCGGGACTGGCCGAAGCCATGCGCGCCCACGGCGCAGTCAACAACCAATACGCATGGCTGTCACGTGGTGTCGCGGGGTTGAAGGGAAACACCCTGATCGTGAATCTTCCCGGCAGCAAGCGTGGAGCGGAAGAGAGCCTGGCGTCAATTCTCCCGCTGCTCAAGCACGGAGTCGAAGTGGCAGCCGGTGGCCAGAGACATCCCTGATCGTTTGATCTCATGACGATTGCGGGATGCTTGTGGTCAACATCAGCGTTCGTTGCGGGCCGATGTTGCTGATTCAACGATCTTGTTGATCAGTTTCTCGCCGGCATATCCGAAGATGAAAGCCACGGAGAGTGCAACGGGAAGGCGATTGTGATCATCGCCCAGCGTGAACCGCACAATCTGGCTGGTGTAAAACATGTAGCCGGCCACCCCGGACACGGCTCCGAACAGGCTTCGCATCAGCGTGACCCAAAGGTTAGCAACGTACTCGGGAATCTTCGTCGAGTTTGCCATGCCGATGATCGATTGACCCACGCTGAAAGCGGATCCGAGAATGCCGAAAAAGGCAACCGCGGTCAGCGTCCGCGCGGCCAGCGCATCGTCATACTTCGGAAGGAAGAACAAAGCGGCAAGCCCGGCAACAATCGCCAGTGCGCTGATGGAGCACAGGATTACCAGTTGATCGGAGGTCAGCAGGATCTTGTGGTATTGATTGGCGTAGTATTCGTCGCGCAGCTTGGTAGCCAACGTCAAACGCTTGAAGTTGATTTGGTTCAAGTCACCGAGTACCACCTCGATGGCCTGTCTTCTCCATCCGGTGAGCTTGTCGCCCTCCTCCTTAAGCGCAGTGGCCTCGTAGCGGAGTTCTTCAGCCGAAAGTCCGCTGATGAGCAGGCGATGGGCTGCCTGGTAGCAGTACCAGCCCCCCTCCACATCATGCTTGTCGAGAAAGCTTTTTGCTTGTTGCAGTTGGGCCAGGGCTTCTCTGTGCCAGGCTGTGACCTGCATGGACGAATCGAAGTGTTGAAGGCGAACGTCGAGAGACGTAATCTCTCGCTGTAGGCGGTCGGAGGAACGCCCTTTTTGGAAATTAATCAATCTCTGCATACGTCTCTCAGCGGAATCACACGTCTAGCGTTTCGCTGGAGCGCGCCCGCAACTTGGGAAAATTAATTTAGAAACATGGTCCGATACAGCGTGTCCCGCTGCACCGGCTTGAATCCCGCGTCGCGGATAATGCGGCGCAGTTCTTCTTCAGTGGTGCAATTCGACGTGCCCGCAGCCTTTACCACGTTCTCTTCCAGCATCACGGAGCCCACATCATTGCCGCCGAAATGGAGGCCCATCTCCAGCACCTTCAAACCCTGCGTTACCCAGCTAGCCTGCACGTTGTCGATGTTATCGAGGTAGAGGCGCGCGATGGCAAGCACCTTCAGGTATTCCACGCTGGTGGCCTCGTCCCAGCCGCGGCCGCCTAACGCCGTGTGCTTGGGTTGGAAACTCCAGGGGATGAATGCCGTGAATCCGCCCGTCTCTTCCTGGAGCTGGCGCACCACTTCGAAGTGATTGATGCGCTGCTCAAAGGTCTCGCCCACCCCGAACATCATGGTAGCCGTGGTCCGCATGCCGAGTTGGTGCGCGGTGCGATGCACGCTGACCCAGTCGTCCGTGCGGCACTTCAGGCGCGCAATGCGCTGGCGCACATCGTCGTCAAGAATCTCCGCGCCGCCACCGGGAATGGAATCGAGGCCGGCATCGCGCAGCCGGGCGATGGTGTCGCGCAGGCTCAGTTCGCTGTACTCCGCGATGGCCAGGACTTCCGACGCCGACAGGCAATGCAGCCAAATCTGCGGGAAGCGCTGTTTGATCCCGGTGAAAAGCCTCTCGAACCAGTCGATCTTCAGATCCGGGTGGATGCCGCCCTGCATCAAAACGCCGGTGCCGCCCATCTCCAGCGTTTCCGCAATCTTCTCGTAGATCTTCTCGAACTCGAGAATGTAGCCCTCGTGGGACGTGGGCCCTTTGAGCGGGCGATAGAACGCGCAGAAAGTGCAGTACTCAGTGCAGAAGTTGGTGTAATTGATATTGCGATCGATGATGTAGGTGACCACGCCCTCCGGATGGAGGCGGCGGCGGACAGCATCTGCTTCGAAACCCAGGCCGATCAGGTCGGGGGAATGAAAATGGTCGAGAGCCTGTTGGCGAGTCAGCGGCATGGGTCCATTTTATCAACACGCAGATTTCGAAGATGAATTTTGTAACGCGTTGGATCTTAGCGACCGGTCGGGGTGGGGTCCACTTTCGGTTTCTCGGGCCTGCGGAAGAGGAATAATCCGCGGCCCCGTACAGGCGTCGTGCGCGTGCGAGACAGGTTCGATGCCGTAGAAATCCCGCTGAAAAGAATGAAGAAGTCGAGGAATGCCCGGAAGAAACCTTTGTTCTCTGTCATCTGTACCCCTCCGGCCTCGCTTTGCCTCTTACTGAATTCGATTCAGGTTCGACATGGCACGATGCGCCCAAGAAACGGCTAAGGTGAGAATAAGAATCGGTTTTTCGCGCGTCGCTCGGCTCCAGCATAGCGGATGGCAGTTCTGGGTCGTTTCATAATGCGCCCCTGGAGAATGCGCCCCTGGAGCCTTTTAGGGCTAGCGCGGGTTTGGCTTGGGAATGGTTTCAGCAGGTTTCTTCTTCGGCGGACTGGAGATGCCCATGCTCATCAGCATGAATTTGAGACCACTGCGCAGTTTATGGAGCATGTTCATCCTTCCGCCGTCCCGTCCAAGAGACAAACGCCGATACTTGTTCTCCGCCTGAAGTGCCGGTGGGCCTTGTTCTTACTTCTTCGCCGGCTCGCTCAAAACCGGTGTCGCAGGCGAAGTTTCGCCGTTCAAAACGGCAACCGCGGCGGGCGGAAGCGGTTTATCAGCGTTAGCTAAGAGTACGCTCACCTGCCACATTTCTGTATCGGTCAGCAGTTCCTTGTAGGCTGGCATGCCCGTTAGCCGGATGCCATTCACTACTTTCCAGTAAGTCTCTCCAGGCGGATCGTCGCTCACGCCCACCACGTCTCCGTTCCGGTGTTTCTCCCACAAGGGTGGCGCGCTGGGAAACATGTGGGTGCCGAACGGGGAAGGCTTGCTGTGAAATCCGTGGCACACGGCGCAACGGTCGCTATAAATATGGGCCCCTGCCACGAAGGTGGTCTCGTCGGCTTGAACCGGAGGTGTCTTCACCAGTTCGCGATCGATGCGGGCGTTCAAGGGAACGCTCGTTATCAATCTTTCCTGGGGCAGCGGGGGGTCGTTCACTGCGACCGGCACCCGTCCAAACTTGAAATACCCAAATATGACCAAGGGCACAATGATAATTCCGAGTATCAGTCCGAGCAGAAAGCGTCCCATTAACGAATGGCCTCCGATTTCATTCATCCTAGTTCATCTCACGGCGGTTTGGGTGAACCGTGCATGACGGATTCGCTCAGAATCCGAAAGATTTACTGGACATACCGAAACGGATTTGGCAGTGTTATCACCACGCTCATGTAGTTTCATTTTCTCTGGCGCAAGGAGCCTACGATGATCGATAACTCGAAAATGAAGTTGGGCCGCAAAGCAATCAAAACCGATAGCCGTACGCTGGCTCTCGGTGACTACCTCACATCCGCTCTTCCTGCCCCTCCTCCAGCCAAAGACTGGACCTGCGGGATCACCAACTGGGGCATGATGCTCAACGACAAGCTGGGCTGCTGCACCATTGCCGGAGTGGGTCACGCCATCCAGGTATGGTCCGCTTGTACCGGCGGCGAAGTCACGGTGGCCGACTCCGTGATTGAATCGTTCTACGAACAGTGGGACGGTTACAACCCTGCCGATCCCAACACCGACAACGGCGGCATTGAACTGGACGTGCTGAACGATTGGCGCAAGACCCCGGTCGACGGCCACAACCTGCTCGCATTCGCCGATCCCAAGGTCAGCAACCTGGTGGAGGTCCGCCAGTCCATTACGCTTTTCGGTGGCGTGTACATCGGCGTGGGACTCCCCGTTACCGCGCAAAATCAGGACGTTTGGGACGTTGTTCCCAACAGCGGTGCAAATGGCAAAAAAGGCAGCTGGGGCGGCCACTGCGTGTTCGTGCCCAAGTACGACGAGCACGGTTTCACCTGCATCACCTGGGGCGGTTTGAAAACCATGACCCTCAACTTCTGGAAAAAGTACGTCGACGAGGCGCATACCCTGTTCGGCCAGAACTGGCTCTCGGCCAAGGGCTCGGCCGCGGGGTTCGACCAGACACAGCTACAAACCGACCTGAGCTGCATCAAGTAGACGGCTTTTGCAGTCGAATCCGCCGGGAGTACGTCCAAACCACAGCCGCTTACCCACAAGGCTCCCCTTCAGGTGATTTAATACCTATTGGGGGAAGCGCTGCTGAAGGCAGTTTCGAATCAGCGCAGGCTTGACCTGTATGGAGCCTGTGCGTTCAGGACCACTGTCGCCGTGGTGTGCTTTCGTACTCCCGTGGAGGAAACCCGAAGCCGATGTTTTTATTTCGCCGTCTTGCTCTTTTGCTGGCCCTCAGTCTGCTTGCAGCACAGGTTGGTTTGGCCCAAAGCTCGAGTTCGAGCACTAATCCTGCAAACCCGCCTCAAGAGGGCCAGGCGCAACAGCCCGCCGGCCAGAATCAAGGTCCCGTGACGGTGCAGGGCCGCATCCGCGCGCGCCGCGAACAGCGCCGCGCCCAATCCATCCGCGACGTGTACCAGCACCTGTACGAAGTCTATGGAGGCATGGGCTATCTGCGGTTTACGCCCGGCCCCAATCTGCAGCGGGTAACCTATTACGCATGGGACACGGGCGTAACCCGCTACTATAGCGAGCGCCTCGGCGTGACCATCGACGGGCGCGGCTATTACGGCACACCCTACGTTGGTTTGAATTTCAGCTCCATCACGCGGCCCGCGGTCAGTACCTATATGGTGATGGGCGGACCCACCTATCGCTTTTACCTGCAGCCGAAGTACTCCATCTCCGGCCGGGTCATGGGCGGCTACGCGAAAGGAAACTTCTCCGGCGACACCAACGGGTTTGGCGGCAAGACTCTCGGCCTGTGGGCAGACAGCAGCACGTACGCGGTCAACGGAGCCATCCTTGGCGAATACAACCTGACTCCGGCCATCGGATTTCGTCTAACCGGGGACTATGTCGGTACCGGCTTTGGCTCGACCATGCAGAACAATTTCGGCTTCACCGGCGGAATCGTCTATCGCTTCGGCAAACAGTAAGATCAGCGGACAACTCGCCCAGGACAGCGCCAACCGTGCGCTGTCTGCTGTTTAGGATGGTTTATGGGCCGCATAATCGCTCGCGCCCATCAAGTGAATCGAGACATACGGCTCATCGCCCACCACCCAGCTATCGTGGCCGGGCTCGATGTAAAAAAGATCGCCCGCCTTCATTTCAAAAATCCGGCCGTCCTCCATTGCCGCCGTGGCCCTGCCGGAAATCACCATCCCCACGTGCTCGACCTCGCAGCTCGTCTTCCCCGCCGCCTCACCGACATGCGTCGACCATTTCCAGCCCGGCTCGTAAGTGGCACGACCTATCGTCATGCCCCCGATCTTCACCAGTTCAAACCGCCCCTTTTCAAACTCCCTCACTTCGTCCGGATGTTCGAACTGCTTCAGCACCACGTCGTACATCGGTGACCCCCTTTCTTGTCACTGCAGTATCGGTATTCCCGCAATCCTCTGCTGCCACTCCGCCGGCCCGGTCTGGTGCACGCTGGTACCTTTCGCATCCACAGCCACGGTCACGGGCATATCGCGCACATCGAACTCGTAGATACCCTCCATGCCCAGGTCGCTGAACGCCAGCAGGCGCGAACCGTGAATGGCCTTCGACACCAGGTAAGCCGCGCCGCCCACCGCCATCAGGTACACCGCCCCAAACTCCTTGATGGCTTCGATCGCCACCGGTCCTCGCTCGGCTTTTCCGACCATCCCCAGCAAGCCCGTTTCCGCCAGCATCTGCCGCGTGAATTTGTCCATCCGCGTCGCCGTCGTCGGTCCCGCTGGCCCAATCACCTCCTCGCGCACAGGATCTACGGGTCCCACGTAATAAATAAAGCGGTCGCGGAAATCGACGGGCAGCTTCTCGCCGCGGTTCAGCATGTCGGTCATACGTTTGTGGGCGGCGTCGCGGCCTGTCAGCAACTTGCCGGTCAGCAACAGAACTTCGCCCGGCTTCCAGGTGGCTGCTTCGGCGCGGGTGACCGTATCGAGATTGACCCTCCTGGCGGTCGAAACGTCATAAGTCAGCTTGGGCCAGTCCTCAAGATTGGGCGGATCCAGGTATACGGGGCCTGAACCGTCCAGGACCACGTGGGCGTGGCGCGTAGCCGCGCAGTTGGGAATCATGGCCACCGGCAGGTTAGCGGCGTGCGCGGGCGTGTCCAGCACCTTGACGTCGAGAACCGTGGTCAATCCACCCAGTCCCTGCGCGCCGATGCCTAGCCGGTTCACCTTGTCATAAAGTTCTACGCGCAATTTTTCCGCAGTCGTCTGAGGGCCGCGGGCAATCAAGTCCTGAATATCGATGGGATCCATCAGGGATTGCTTGGCCAGCAGCATGGCTTTTTCCGCGGTGCCGCCAATGCCGATGCCCAGCATCCCGGGAGGACACCAGCCCGCGCCCATGGTCGGTACGGTTTTCAATACCCATTCCACTACCGAATCGGAGGGGTTCAGCATGGCGAATTTACTCTTGGCTTCGGAACCGCCGCCCTTCGCTGCCACCGTGATTTCGACCGTGTTGCCGCGCACTAACTCGACGTTCACCACGGAAGGCGTGTTGTCCCTGGTGTTCTTGCGCGCCCCGGCCGGATCGGCCTGCAGGGAGGCGCGCAGCTTGTTATCGGGATCGAGGTATGCGCGCCGCACGCCCTCGTCGGCCATTTCCTGCAGATCGAGTTCCTTTTCGCCTGGAGCAGCCTCGAAGCGCACATTCATGCCCACCTTTACAAACACGTTCACGATCCCCGTGTCCTGGCAGATGGGCCGATGGCCTTCCGCGCACATACGGCTGTTGATCAGGATCTGCGCCATCGCATCCTTGGCGGCGTGCGACTGTTCGCGCTCATACGCCCTAGACAGGTTGGTAATGTAGTCCACCGGGTGGTAATAGCTGATGTATTGAAGCGCGCCCGCGACGCTGGCAATAAAATCTTCCTGCCGAATGACGGTCATTGGATAAAGCTCCCTCGAATTTCTGACGCTTCTAGGGTAAAGGATGGAGCGCTTGACTGGCTGCCCGGTAAAACGCCCCGCCCAGTTCGCATCACTAACCTCGATGTCCTAATCTAATAACCATGAGCGACTACCCCGCCGACGCACTTCCGGCCGAGGCACCCCGCACCGTTCCTGATTCCAACGCCCGTCCTGACTCCTCCACGGTTTTCGATCTGTTGGTGATCGGCGCCGGCCCCACCGGCCTGGCATGCGCTATCGAAGCGCAGCGGGCGGGCTACCGCGCGGTCCTTGTCGACAAGGGATGTGTCTGCAACTCGCTTTATCACTATCCGTCGCACATGACGTTCTTCACCACTTCGGAACTTCTGGAAATCGGTGACATCCCGTTTCCCAGCCCCAACGCCAAGCCCAGCCGCAACGAGGCATTGGAGTATTACCGCCAGGTAGCGGCCTTTTACAAACTTGACGTCCGCCAATATCAACTGGTTAAGCAGGTCGAAGGCGCAGACGGCAATTTCTCCGTTCACATCGAAGATCGATTCGGTCGCCCCGGTCTCTTGCATGCGCGCAAACTTGCCATCGCCACCGGCTACTACGACCTGCCCAACTATCTGGGGATTCCCGGCGAAGACCTCAGCAAGGTCCACCACTATTACGACGATCCGCACCCTTATTTCGGAACCGATGTCATGGTAATCGGGGGCAAGAACTCGGCGGCCATCGCGGCCCTGGAGTTGTGGCGCCACGGAGCGCGCGTCACGCTGGTTCATCGCGCTGGAGAGATTCACCGGCACGTGAAATACTGGATCAAGCCGGACATCGAAAACAGAATTAAAAATAACGAGATCAAGTCATATTTCGACACCCATGTTGTTGCAATCACTCCTGATACGGTCACCTTGGAAACACCCGCCGGAAACCACGTTCTGCATAACGATTTTGTGTTCGCCATGACGGGATACCGGCCCGATTTCGATTTTCTTGAGAGTATGGGAATTCGCTTTGACGGACCCGATCGTTTACCGGTGTGTGATCCGCAGACGCTGGAAAGCAACGTGCCGGGAATTTTTCTAGCTGGCGTGATCGTGGCCGGCTCCCGCACCAATGAGATTTTCATCGAAAATGGCCGCTTTCACGGCAAACAGATCGCGCGGGCCCTGGCTTCAGACTAAATTCAGGGATTCTTAGGATTCGCAGGCAACCCTTTCCGAGGGTTTCCGGTACACTAGGCTCAACATTCCCCTTTCGGAGTAGAGGTAATACCCATGCGCTGGTGGCCGCGCACCATCCGTTGGCAAATGCTGTTGGGCCTGGTGCTGCTTGAAGCGCTCTCCATCGGCCTGTTCGCATTGTTGCTGATCCGGCTCCAGCAAGGGGATGTCCGTCGTCATGCGCAGGAACGTCTGGCCAGCCAGGTCGTATCCATCTCCTCGCAAGCCCAGGAAGCAATCGTCGCGAACCGTTCCGACTGGCTGGCCCTCGCCGTCAGGATGATGGGCAAAGCGCCGAGTGTTGCGCATGCCAAGGTGACCGATCCATCCGGCAAAGTGCTTTTCGTATTCCCCGGCGAAGTAGGCAACACGCAGCTGAATCCCGATGAACGGAATGAAATGTCGATGGCGCGGGGCGACTCGTCCACTGTGTTTGCCTTCGGGAAAGGCCGCCTCGAGGCGGTAAGAGCCATCTATGTCGGCTCGGATCTTCGCGGCTTCGCGTGGGTCGAGGCTGACCGGGAATGGGATCAGCAACAACTTCTTACCATTGTCCGGGGCACGTTCATCTTTGGCATCGTTTGGATTTTAGCCTCAACCTTGCTGGCATGGGTGGTGTCCCGCTCGATCTCCAGGCCGTTGGCACTTCTCCACGCCGGCACCAGCGCCCTGATGCGCTCCCCCGATACCACCGAGAGTTTCCCGCTGCCGATGACGGGAGACAATGAATTCGGCGACCTCATCGAAGCATTCAACCGCATGGTGGCTTCCATTGAAGAACAGCGGCTGGGATTAAACGACACGCTTTCCCTGCTGGACTCGATGTTGGCCAATGCGCCCATCGGGCTGGCTTTTTTCGACCGGCGATTTCGCTGCGTGCGCGTGAACCATGTGTTTGCGGGCCTCACCGAATTCCCCTTGAGCCGCCACCTGGGCAAGGCGGTTCCCGAACTGTTGCCTGAACCTACCGGCAAACAACTGGAAGAGGCCGTGGCGCGGGTGTTTGCCACCGAGTCTCCGGAATACGATCTGGAACTGGACGGACTAGGCGGCAAGCCTCGCAGGCCCTGGACCTGGCAGGTAAGCACTTATCCGATTCGCACCGCGTCGAAGCAGGTGAGGTGGGCCGGCGTGATCGTGCAGGACATCAGCGAGCGCAAGCGGAGTGAAGAGGCGCTGCGCAAGACGGAAAAGCTGGCCGCGACCGGCAGGCTTGCGGCTTCCATTGCCCACGAAGTCAACAATCCGCTGGAGGCGATCACCAACCTGCTGTACATGCTGCGCAATTTTTGCGAACTGGACGAAACCGCCCTGAAATACGTGGACATGGCGGAACGCGAAGGACGCCGCATTGCGGAGATCGCACAGCAGACGTTGCGCTTCTATCGCCAATCGACTTTGCCCCATCGCGCCAACATGGCCGAGTTGCTCGACTCTGTTCTCGACCTCTATCAAGGCCGGTTCCATACCTATAACATCCAGGTGGAACGCGAATACGATCCCCGGATGGACCTGTTCTGCTACGCCGGTGAAATCCGGCAGGTCCTCGCGAATTTCGTGGGCAATGCGGTGGATGCAACCAGCGCGGGCGGCCGCCTGGTGATTCGAGCGCGACGGTCGCGAAGCTGGGAGTTTCCCGAGTTATCGGGAATTCGATTCACGGTTGCCGATACCGGCTACGGCATGGAACAAGATGTGCGCGAGCGCGTCTTCGAGGCCTTCTTCACCACCAAGGAAGCAACCGGCACGGGGCTGGGACTTTGGGTGAGCCACGAAATCATTCTCAAACACCGAGGCATCGTGCACGTCCGCAGCCGCGCCGGCGGCCCTGGGGATACTTCCGGCACTGTCTTTCAAATCTTCCTTCCCGACGACGAAAAACTAACGGCCATCGCACGGCCAACTTTTGCCTGAAACGCAGCAAAAGCCGCCAGCATCGAAACTGTGTAACAGGTTGGAATTTGCCGGCTGTTTGACGACAGATGCCACGGAACTTTTTTGGGGCGATGGTGTTGAAACAGATGACGGCTTGCGTTGTTTTTCCGTCTAAACAAGTGAATCCAGTAGTTGAGAGACAGCGAACAAAAAACCCATAGAGGGGGAGGAGAGATTATCAAGATGAAACGGCCATTGCTTACACGGATGTTTCCTCAGGCTCTGGCATTGACTGCCGTGCTCACCTTCGCGGGCGGCGTGGCTCCTGCGCAAGATGCGGCCCAGTCGCAGAGTGCGGCCCCGGCTGCAGGCCAGCGCAGCGACGGTCAGATTGAAATGGACGTAGTGAAGGCGCTGGATGATTCTCAAGCCTTGAAGAATGACCTCATTACCGCGGCTACGATTCAGAGCCAGGTGACGCTTTCGGGCACGGTATCAAGCGACGCGTCGAAACAACTGGCGGAATCGGTTGCCGCCAAGGTCCCCGGCGTCACCAAGGTGAACAATCACTTAAAGGTCGGCAACCCCGCGGATGCGCAGAACGACCAGGCGGCTCCGCCAACTCAGGATGATGCCGACAACGGCCAGCAGCAGTCGAACAACCCGCCCCCGCAGTATGCGGATGGATCGAGAGCGCCGCAGCCGAACGAGGGCCCGGACTACTCGCAGAATGGGCCGCCCGATAACGGCCAGCAGCCTCAATACGGACAGCAGCCGCCTCCGCCCAATAACGGCCAGCAGCCCCAATACGGACAGCAGCAGCCTCCGCCGGCATATGGCCAGCCGCGTCCTGGTTACGGCCAGCAACCCGGCTATCCGCCTCCTCCTCCGCCCGACTATTCGCAGCGCCAATATGCTCCGCCTCCGCCGCGATACTCCATTCCGAACGGGCCCATCACCGTTCCTCAGGGGACGCTGCTGCAGGTCAGGACTGCTGAGTCGCTGGATAACAAGAGAGCCAAGGAAGGCACGCCCCTGGAGTTCACGGTCATACGCGATGTGACGTTGAACGGATGGCTCGCAATTCCGCGCGGTGCAACGGTGCACGGCGTAGTGTCGGAAAGCAAGAACGCGGGTGAACTGCACGGCAGCTCCGAACTCGCATTGCAACTGACGTCGCTGGACCTGGGCGGGCGCACCTATCCACTGACGTCGGATGAGTTCAAAGTGAAAAGCCCGAACAAGGCTGGCCGCACCGCGGGCAATATCATCGGCGGAGCGCTGGTGGGCGCCCTGATCGGCGGCGCAGCGGGCGGCGGAGGCGGCGCAGCCATTGGCGCGGCAGCCGGCGGCACAGTGGGAACGGCAGCGTCAGCGGCCACTCCGGGTCCGAGAGCGTGGATTCCGGCCGAAGCCCTGGTGACTTTCCACCTGAACGCACCGGTGACGGTTGACCCTGTGAGCCAGCAGGAAACATCGCGGCTGGCAGAGGGACTCTACCAGGGCGGCGGCCCAACGCTCTATCGCCGGCCTGTGTATGGGCGGCCGTACGGGCCCGGCTATTACGCTTATCCGCCGGTCTACTATCGCCCCTACTACATGATGGGCGGCTACTATTACTGGCGCTAACCGACGAGGTTCAAGCAGGGCAGTATCGGGCATCCGTGACAGGATGCCCGTTCTGTTTTTCGGGGAAAGATTTGAGTCCACGGATGTTGATCAAGTGATAACTATCGTGCCCAATGGAGTGCCCGCAAATCTGTATGTACGCGTACAGTATTTTTTGCCGAGTTTGGGCTCAGGCCGATTTCGGCGCCTTCGTCAATTTGACGTTAAGCGTTGTGATTAGAGGATGATACGGGCATTTTAAAGATGCCGGCGAGAAAGACCAAATTTTGATTTTTTGAATTTTGCGCGCACCACGCACGTACCTATTGAATCTAAATGGCTTTTTATGAATGACTTATAACATCATAAAAGTCATTTTTCAGCGCCTGATTTTGGCCGATTTTCGAGCGTATTTTGCGCGGCCGTTTCTTTTTGGTTCGCGGTTGCGCAGATTTCCCAAGGATCCAGGCGATTTCCTCCCCATTCGAATCGCCCCGCATCGACCAACTCCATCGCGGCCCCTACATGCTGATCGGCCGCCCGGGCCGGGTCCAGCGGCGGAAGGGCCGGCCTGCTTGCGATTGCGCATGGTTTGGAGGCTGGTCTCGTCTATAATTATGGGGAATCGCGTCGAGCGACAATGCTGTCCGCCTTCCGGCTGGGGCCGGGCTGGCCTGCGCGTAGAGAGTAGAAGGCTTACACCCACCCATGATTCGTTTTCTGCAAAGAGACAACCGCCTCACAAAGGCCCTGTTTGTTGTCATCATCGCCGCCGCTTCGGTGTCGATGGTGGTTTACCTGATTCCCGGCCTGACCGGCGAAGGCGCTACATCGGCCGACACATACGCGGTGGTCTACCCGCACTGGTATAGCCGCCTGCTCTCCTCGGGCGACGTGGTGACCCAGCAGAAGGTGCAACAGATTGCACGCCAGCAGGTGGCGCAGCGGAATCCGCAGTATGCGGATAACCCCATGATTCTGAACTTTTTTGCGCAGCAGGTCGGGCAGCAGCTGGTACAGCAGCAGATCCTGATGGCCGAAGCGGGCCGCCTGGGCATCAGCGCGACCACCGACGACGTGGTGGAATATCTTCATAACGGACCGACGGGCGCGGTGATCTTTCCCAACGGGAAGTTTATTGGCGACCAGCAGTATGCCGCGCTGGTCAACCAGCGGCTGAACATGTCGGTCAGCGACTTTGAGAGCAACATCAAGGAAAGTATTGTGATGCAGCGCTTGCGCGCCCTGGTGACCGCCGGGGTTTCAGTGAGCGACCAGGAAGTGCGCGCGAACTATCGCAAGGAAAACATCAAGGTCAAGTTTGATTACGCCGTTCTGTCGGGCGACGAACTGCGCAAGACGATCAATCCGTCGGATGCCGATCTGGAAGCGTTCTTCAAGAAGAATGCGGCGCGCTACGCTGCTGCGGTTCCGGAGCAGCGGACCTTGCGGTATTTTGCCTTCACACCCAACCAGCTTCCGGGTGGCGTACCGCAGCCCAGCCAGCAGGAGATCCAGGCGTATTACAACGGGCATCAATCGGAGTATTCGGCTCCCGAGCAGGCAACGTCGCGTCACATCCTGATCAAGCTCGCTCCCAATGCGGATGCCAAGACGGATGCGGCGGCCAAGGCGAAAGCCGAGGATGTTCTCAAGCAGATCCAGAACGGCGGCAACTTCGCGGAGCTGGCCAAGAAATATTCGGATGACCCGGGCAGCAAGGACACGGGCGGCGAGTTGGGCCCTTCGCAGCGCGGGCGCATGGTGCCGGAGTTTGACAACGCCATCTTCACCCAGAAGATCGGGGAGACCAAAATTGTGAAGTCGCAGTTCGGCTATCATATTGTGCAGGTGGAAGGCCGTCAGCCGGCGCATACGCAGGCACTGAACGAAGTGCTGCCGACAATCCAGGCGACACTGAGCCGCGAAAAGATCGCGCAGGCGGAAGAGAATTATGCGCGGGCCCTGGCTTCAGAATCTGCCAAAAACGGGCTGGACAAGACGGCTGCGGCACATCACCTGGACGTAGTGAGCACACCGCCGGTGAGCGCGGGCGGCGTGATTTCATCACTGCCCGATGGATCGCAGCTGGTGTCCAAGGCGTTTCAAGCCAAGCAGGGCGACCCCGCGCAGTATGCAGCGACAGGTGAGGGATACGCGATCTTCCAGGTCACGGGTACGACGCCGGCGCACGCTCCGTCGTTTGCCGACTGGAAGACGCACGTGCTGGACGACTATCGCGATGAGCGGATGCCGGCACTGCTGAGCGAGAAGACCAAGGAACTGGCGGACAAGGCGAAGTCGATGAACGACCTGGCCAAAGCCGCGAAAGAATTGGGCGCGACCGTGAAGACTAGCGACCTGGTGGGGCAGGCAGGGCAGGTACCCGACTTTGGCGCAGTGGGCCAGGTTGCTCCGCAGTTGTTCGACATGACGCCCGGCTCGATCAGCGGACCGATCAATGCAGGGCGTACGGGCGTCGTGGCAAAACTGATTGATAAGAAGGAGCCGACTCCGGACGAGATTCAGAAGAACTTCGACCAGACGCGCGACCAGATTCTCGATCAGCGCCGCGGTGAAGCGTTCCAGGTTTTCGCGAGCAACGTGACCAACGACTACAAGAAGCGGAATCGCATTCGCATCAACCCCAAGGCACAGGCTCCCGATGCAGGTGAGTAAACGCTGATCGATTTATGTCAGACAGGCCCGCAGCCTTTGATGGTTGCGGGCCTTCGCTTTTTGGATCAGATTGCGGGGGCGTCGCAGAGTGGGTCTAGATACCCATCCGGGCTTTCAGATCGCGCACGCGATCGCGCGCCACGGTGAGCTGGGTCTGACGCGAATCCTTGAGGGTCACGATGACCTTGCCGGCGAAGAAAGAATTCACCTCGTGAATCCAGTCGATGTTGACAAGGATGGCGCGGTGAATGCGGAGGAAGTGCGCGGGGTTCAAGCGGCGTTCGAGGTCGGCGATGGTCTGATCGATGCAGTGCTGGCGCCCATTCACAATGGCGTATGTCAGTTTGTCGAGTGCGGTGAAGTGCGTGACGGTGTCGAGATCGAGAAACGTGATGCGTTCGCCGACGCGCGAGGCGATGCGCTCCGGGTAGTCGGGGCGACCGCTTTGCAACGAGGCAGCCAGCTCTTCAAGCAAGCGCGGCAATTCGGGCTGGCTTTGCCACGCAGGTTTGACAATGGGCCTCACGCGTTCGAGCTTATGTATTGCGCGTTCCAAGTGCCCGGCGTCTATGGGCTTAAGAAGATAGTCAATGGAATTCACTTCGAAGGCGCGCAGGGCGTATTCATCGTAGGCTGTGGTGAAGATGACGAAGGGTTGTTGAGGCAGGCGGGCGAGCAATTCGAAGCCGGTCATGCCGGGCATCTGGATGTCGAGGAAGAGGACGTCGATGCTTTTTCCTTCGCTGCCGGAAAGGTATGCCAGTGCCTGCGCGGCGTCGGTTGCGCTGCCGGCGATCGTCAACTCCTCAAAGTTAGCCAGCAGGCGTGCCAGGCGCTCAATCGCGAGTAATTCATCATCGACGAGATACGCGCGCAGCGGGAGGTTATCCATGGAAGTTATAACTTTACAGGAAACCGAAGCGTAACGACGGTCTGATCGTCTTGACGAGCGACTGCGAGCTGGCCACGCTCGCCGAATAACAGTTCAAGGCGGGCGACGAGATTGCCCAGGCCGTGTTCGGGCGAAATGGATTCGAGCGAGAAGCCTGGGCCGTCATCGACAACTTCGAGCCGAACGAATTCTCCATCGAGAGAGCCCCTGACGTTGATAGTGGCTCCTTCAGGACGCTTGGCAACCACGTGTTTGATGGCATTTTCAACCAGGCTCTGTAAAGCCAATGGTGGTACTTCGACGTCATCAAGACTGTTGGGGACGTCGATCTGAAAACGAAGGCGCGCACCGAAGCGGGTGTGCTCGATCTCAAGAAAGTCGCGCACAATTTTCAATTCCTGCGCAAGAGGAACCAGGCCGGCCTCGTTTCCATTCAACGAGAAACGCAGGAGGGATGCCAGCTTGCTCACGGTATCTTCGGCGCGCTTGGGATCAGAGGGAATCAGGGATGCGATGGAGTTAAGGGTGTTGAAAAGGAAGTGGGGATGAATGCGCGAAGCGAGGGAAGACAGCCTGGCTTCGGCGAGTAACTTATAAGCCCGTTCCTGTTCAACCTGGCGCGTACGCAACTCGATGGTGGCCGATTGAAG
This sequence comes from Occallatibacter sp., assembly GCA_036488735.1. Taxonomy (GTDB): domain Bacteria; phylum Acidobacteriota; class Terriglobia; order Terriglobales; family Acidobacteriaceae; genus Telmatobacter. The sequence continues at coordinate 68,921 of DASXHC010000042.1, read as the reverse complement.
CTTGTGGCGCATGGTTTCAAAGGACGAAACACTCAGACCGAAGATCAGGGTAACCACGAGCGCGATGGGATAGGCCGAAGAAAACTCTCTCCAGGCATCATGCGGCGCATTGCCGCTGGCCAGGATCAGCGCCCCAACCAGGCAACCGGCGGTTGTGGTGGTCAGAAGAACGGCAATGTTCATGAGCACGATGAGGCGCGGAAATCGTCCGGTGTAGCGGAAGCCAATCCAGTTGAGGAGGATCGATGAAGGTATACCGATCAGAGCGGAATAGACGAGTGACGAAATAAATTTACGGCCGGCCTGGGAGGCTGTGGGATTTTGAGTTACGAGCAGAAGGATGCCGACCACGAAGCCGCCTGCCGGCACAATCCAGAGGCAGGCGACGAGCGTTCTCTTCCACTTCGAAGGCGGCTCGAACTGAGGACCCGCGCTGATCGTATCAATTGGTGATGATGGAGCCGTCATAGTTGAAATCTGATTCCTGCCGACGTTGCGGCGGAGTAAGGCGCGGCGCCGAATTCCGATTGCTTTGCGCCCACCGGGACATCGAGGTGGAGATAAGTGGAAACATGTTTGCCGAACCACCGGTTAACATCGACGATGCCGGAGTAGCTGCGATCATCGAAGTTAGTTACGATAGACCCCGATACATCCCACTCTTTCCACCCCGGAAGCTCGCGCAGGCGCGATTTGCCGGCGTTTATAAAACCGTAATGCTGCCGTCCGGCCGTTGGAGAGAGGCTGAGCGAGCGGTAATACGGAGTGTTGGGCGGCGTGTAGAATTCGCCGATGAAGGTAATCCCGGCAGTGGTGGTGTACTTAGCGCCCAGGAGGATGGCTTGGCGCTCGCGCCAGGTCGCTTCCCCGTGGATCTCCCACGCTTCGCCGAGGACGCGGGTGAAGGTGAGCGCCCCAAACGAGTCACCGCCACGATCGTTGCCGGCGATGAGCGAAGTGTCGAATCCGTGCACTAGAACGTTATACCGGATGGCAGTCGTATCGTGCACCGTCATACCTTTGCGCGCCAACTCGGCCGTGGACCAGGCCGCGGAGATGGCATGAGGGCCGCGCACCCAGTCGGCCTTCACCATGTCGCGGCCTTCGTTGAGGTTGAGCCGATCGCCGGGATCGGTAGGATTGCGCGGCGGATCGAGCACTCCCGCTGAAGTGAATGCATAACCCGTTCCCCAACGCAACATTTTGCGTCCTACCATGAAATCGAAGTCGCCCGCAGAAAGCCCGGCATATGTCTCCTTGACGCGAACCTGCGAGGCTGTGTCGGTGTAAGTGGTAGCAGCGCCGACCATGGCGGAGGTGAAAGTCCAGCGGCTATCGTACTTCAGACTAAACGTTGGTTCCACGAGGACCTGGTTCAACACCGCCGGAAGGGGAGCGCGAAGATTTCCATAGAACGTGGCGTCATCGATCACGGCCACGGAGTAGCGCGTGCTGTAGCGGCTCTCCTGGGGCGCTGGATCGTTCTGAGCGAACGCGCCCGGCGCCATCGAAGAGAGAAGCAGAAGCGAATTGACGAGGAGTCGTGTCATAGGACGGGCATTCCTGAGGCGATCAGAAGCGGTCGGAGCGGCCCTGGTAAAAAAGCTTGTCGGGGAGATCGCGTGCGCTGCTGTTGGAGTACTCGAGCAAGCTGCGCGAGTTGTGACGAATCTCGTCGTAAAGAGTCAAGCGGCGCAGTAACATCTTGCCGCCGAACTCAGCATAGTCGTCAAAGGTTGCAGACTTGATGTGCTTGCCGGAGGTGAGATAGAACTCTGCGCGAACCGGGCGAGCATCTTCAGTGCGCACCCAGTAAAGAATGCGCTGGTAAGTGGCTCCTTTGCGCCTGGCAGTCAGTTCCAGGACATGACACTCCGTTGTACCGAGCTTTTCTGTTCGGAGATAAAGTGGCGTGTAATCGGCTGCATAGTTGGTGCGGGCTACGTCGCCGTTGGATGCATCGCCGGAGAGGCGCTCCAGCGGAGTAATGCGGACCGGGCGGCTGGTATCGGGGAGATACACCCACATATCATCGCCTAACATGAGTAAGTGCCGCCCCTTTTCGCGGGGACTTAGAAACTCGACATAAGTTTTATCGGTTCCTTTCTGAGACACCTCATACAATTTTTCTTCATCGGGCTTGCCGGATTCGTAGTTGGTGATCTTGACGCGGGTAATGAACGAGGGCCAGCCGTTGCGGTATGTGTCTGAGCGCTTGAGCAGATGTTCTGCATCCTGCTCCGTCAATGCGGCGGCGCGGGACTTGGGCTGGCAGGCTAGCAAAAGGGCGGCGAGAGCGAGTGCGTTGAGGGCGCGAAGGAGGAACTTAGACATGGGCTAATGCCTCCGCGATCTGCAACCGGGATGCGCGAATTGCAGGCAGTATGGACGCAAGCGTCAATGAAAGAACGACCAGCAACGACGAGCCGATCATGAGACTGGGAACATGCAGAACGCGAAACATCATGTCGGCGGACAACCCGGGCGGAGGCGGCAGATGCAGGCCTGACGCATTGAGCGCGATGCCGATAAGGTTGCCGCCCGCGAGTCCCACAACCGCGCCCAGGATACCCGTGACCGTGGCCTCGACCATGAAGAGCGCGACGATCCATCGCCGCGGCGTACCCATGGCGAGCATGGTTCCGATTTCGCGGGTACGTTCAAACATGGCCATCAACAAAGTGTTGACGCTGGCCATCAGGACCATGAAGAAAACGATGATCCCCAGAAAGAGAAAGATACCACTGAAGAGAGTGCGTACCTGCTTGTAATACGCAGCGAGCTCGATCCATTTCTTGAGCACGATGGTCTGCGATGTCCCTTGCAGGCGCGGTGTGAGCTCCGCAGCGACGGTATCTGTGTTCTCTGTCTGATCGAGGCCGACCACGAGATTGGTCACGTGGTCGCTTTGCAGAAGACGCTGTGCAGATGGCAGTGTTATGCGCAGATAGCGGTCGTCGAGATCTTTGAAGCCGGTGTTGACGATGCCGACGATCTGCACATCGATTCCATTCAGTGCGCCATCCGCAGTAACGGCAAGGATGGTCAGTCCGTCGCCGACCTTCACGCTCATGGAGCGCGCGACCCCGGTACCGACAAGCGCTTCGACCTCGCCATTGGAGGTAGGGCTGAGATCGCGGCCGGCCGAGATGCGGGGGTCGAAGCCCATCTTGCGTTCACTGTCGGGATTAACGGCACTGCCCATAAAGACTGAGGATTTAACGCCATTCGACAGCATGCCGTAGAACTCGATGCGCGGCGCCACTCCGCGTACATGCCGTGCTGTTTGAGCGGATGCGGCGACTTGCTGCCAGTTGCTGATGCCGGTGTCGAGCACGTGCACCTCGTCGCGGCGGAAGTGTTCAGCGTTGAAGATCTGGATGTGTCCGAGGCCGTTGCGAATGGTGCTTTCGCGCAAGCCGTGGAACATGAATGCGAAGAATCCGCCGACCAGCAGAAGACCGGCGACGCCTCCGCCGACCATCACGAGCGTCATGACGGTGCGGCGGCGATTGCGAAACACGTTACGAAATGCAAGCAGCAAGAACTTGCCCATGATTGCCTCCTTCTACGGCGCTATCGGATTCGACTCGACCATCCGTGAGGCGGACGATGCGCGGGGTGTGTTCGAGCAGCCGCTGATCGTGTGTCGAAAAAATAAAGGTGAGACCGAGACTCTGGTTGAGGTTGCGCATGAGGTCGATCAGCTGCGTAGCATTGCGAGTATCGAGATTGGCGGTGGGCTCATCGGCCAAGACAAGCGCAGGGCGATGCACGATGGCGCGGGCCACCGCCACGCGCTGGCGTTCGCCGCCGGAGAGCAGATCAGGGCGATGATGCGCACGGCCGGAAAGGCCAACGCTGGCGAGTGCCTCGGCGACGCGGCGTTTGCGTTCGCGGGCATTGACGCCTTGCACCAGCAGAGGAAATTCGACATTTTCGCTGGCTGTAAAAACCGGGATGAGGTTGAAGGTTTGGAAGACAAAGCCGATTCTGGTGCGGCGGAGTGCGGTGGTGCGACTGGCATCTAGCGTGGAGGTGTCAGTTCCGTCAATCACGATCCGGCCGCTGGTGGGCTTGTCGATGCAGCCGATCAGGTTTAACAGGGTAGACTTGCCGCTTCCACTGGGACCGGAAATGGCAAGGAATTCACCGGCGGATACGGAGAGCGTCGCGCGATCGAGCGCAGTTACATCGCTGTGGTCGAGGGGGAACCTGCGGCTGACTGCTTCGACGCTGACGAGCGGTTCGAACTGGTTCATCGGGGCCGTTCCTTTCCGGAGCAGTTTGCTCTACGGACAAGGTAGCGGCATTGGAAATGAAAAGCGCGCGGTTCCGGACGAAGGGCTGGAAAAGCTGGATGAATCGTAGGGAAAGGGCGAGGAGCCGTATCGACGAAACAGGCGGTTCACCAAGATTCGGATCAAGTGTGATGATCTAAGGAGACAGGAACACGACCAGTCCTTCGGCGGCGCGCAGCTCGACCTGGCCGCTCACCGTGAGTGCTTCCCGATCGAGATGCGAGGATGCGATGACGGTTCCTTTAACCAGCGTGATGTGCGTAGGTTCAGAACCCATGTTCAATGCAACCAGGATGCGGTCGCGATCGGCCGCACGCTCATACTGCAGTACCTTGTCATCGGCGCGTACGTTGAGAAGCTTCCCGGTGACAAGGGTGTTATATTGCCGGCGCAGCTGGATCAGGTTGTGATAGAGACGCAGGATGGAAGTCTCATCGCGTTCCAAGGCTGCTACGTTGACAATTTCATGTTCATCGCCGAGGGGCAGCCAGGGCCATCCGGTGGTGAATCCCGCGGAAGGTGAATCGTCCCACGGCATAGGCGTGCGTTCGGGATCGCGACCCAGTCCGAGACCCGGTTCATTCTTCTCAAATGGATCCTGCACTTCGTCGGCGGGAATGGGAACGTTGCACATGCCTAATTCTTCGCCGTAGTACAAAGTGAGTGTGCCGGGCAAAGTCAGAAGCAACATGGCGGCGACACGTGCCTGGCGGGTCCCGACGCGGCTGGCGATGCGGGCGTTGTCATGATTGCCAAGCACCCAGTTTGGCCATGCGCCTTGAGGCAGCGCGCCTTCATAGTCGGAGATGACCTGGGCCACGGCCGCGGCGCTCCACGCGCATTGCAGTAATTGAAAATTAAACGGCAGGTTAGCCCCGGACAGGTCGCGGCCATAGTAAGTCATTAGTTGCGCGACGGGAAGATAGATTTCGCCGATTAGTACGCGCTGCTCGAATTCGTCAACCACGGCGCGCATTTCAGCGACGAGGTCGTGCACCTCGGGACGATCGGAGTTATAGACTGGCACGAAGCGGTTGTTAGACGCCTGGCCGAGACGATAGCCGGGGTTGGGCGGGTTATCGCGGAATTGATCATCCTTGATCATGAGCCACATAACATCCACGCGAAAGCCATCGATTCCCTTGTGCATCCAGAAACGCAGGACATCGAACATGGCTTGCTTGACCGCGGGGTTGCGCCAATTGAGGTCGGGCTGCTGCTTGAGAAAGGAATGATAGTAATACTGGCCGGTAGTGCTGTCGTGCTCCCAGCCGGAGCCGCCGAAGTTGCTCAGCCAGTTATTGGGCTGATCGCGCCAAAGATACCAGTCACGCCGGGGATTGCCGTGCGAAGAGCGGCTCTCAAGGAACCACGGGTGTTGATCGGAAGTGTGATTGGGCACGAAATCGAGAATCACTTTAAGGCCGCGGCGATGTGCTTCGGCGAGGAGACGATCGAAGTCTTCGAGGGTGCCGAAGATGGGATCGATGCCGCAGTAGTCGGCTACGTCGTAGCCGAAGTCTGCCATCGGCGAGGGATAAACCGGCGAGATCCAAATGGCATCGACGCCGAGCTGGGTTAGATAGTCAAGACGTTTTTGAATTCCGACCAGGTCGCCGATGCCATCGCCGTTGCTGTCTTGAAAAGATCGCGGATAGATTTCATAGATAACTGCGTACTGCCACCAGATCAACTCCTGCATCTCACCAAGTGCTCCTGTAGATTATTTTCGTAATGAAAGATAGCCTGCATGATTAACGATCTCTGGTACAAGAACGCTGTTGTCTATTGCTTGTCCGTTGCTTCCTACATGGACGCAAATGGAGACGGCATCGGAGACTTCGAGGGCCTGATGCGCCGCCTCGATTATTTACAGGGCATGGGCGTAACGGCTCTATGGCTGATGCCATTCCAGACTTCTCCGTGTAAAGACGATGGCTACGATGTGGCTGATTATTACAACGTCGATCCAAGATACGGCACGCTGGGCGACTTCGTCGAGTTTACGCAAGGATGCAAGCAGAGAGGGATGCGGGTCTTGATCGACCTGGTTGTCAATCATACGTCGAACGAGCATCCGTGGTTTAAAGAAGCCTGCGGGGATCCACAATCAAAGTATCGCGATTGGTACGTGTGGTCCAAGAAGAAACCGCGCGATGCAGCTTCGGGCGTAGTGTTTCCGGGGGTGCAAAAATCTACATGGAACTACGAGAAAAGGGCGAAGGCCTATTACTTCCACCGGTTTTATGATTTTCAGCCGGACCTGAATACGTCCCATCCGCAGGTGCAGGCGGAAATTTTGAAAATAATGGGCTTCTGGCTGCAACTGGGAGTGGATGGTTTCCGGATGGACGCCGTTCCTTTCGTGATTGCACAGAAGGGCGCCAATCTGAAACGGCCCCTGGAGCACTATGACATGCTGCGGTCGTTCACCGAATTTCTGAGTTGGCGCAAGAGCGGCGCGATCATTCTTGGTGAAGCGAATGTTCTGCCGAAGACGGATCTTGCGTATTTCGGCGATTCCGGCGAACGGCTGCAGATGATCTTCAACTTCGATGTGAATCAGCACTTGTTTTACGCGCTGGCAAGCAGCGATCCGAAGCCGCTGGTGAAGGCCATGCAGGACACGAAGCCGCGGCCGGCGACAGCGCAGTGGGGGCAGTTTCTGCGCAACCACGACGAGTTGGACCTGGGGCGGCTTACGGACAGTCAGCGGGAGACGGTGTTCGCGGCATTCGGTCCAGACAAGAACATGCAGTTGTATAAACGGGGGATCCGCAGGCGCCTGGCGCCGATGCTGCAAGGCGACCGGCGCAGACTGGAACTGGCATACAGCCTGATGATGACGCTTCCTGGGACGCCGGTGATTCGCTACGGCGACGAGATCGGCATGGGCGATGACCTGAGCCTGCCGGAACGCAATTGCGCGCGGACGCCAATGCAGTGGTCAACGGAACCGAACGGCGGATTTACGAAGAGCGACAAGCCGATACTGCCGGTGATCAGCGAGGGCGCGTACGGATTTCAGCATGTGAATGTGGCTTCGCAGCGTCGCGATCCCAATTCCCAATTGAACTGGATGGAGCGCATGGTGCGCATGCGCAAGGAAGTTCCCGAGATCGGGTGGGGCGATTTTTCGTTTATCCCAACCAGGGTTCCGCAGGTGCTCGCGATGCGCTATGACTGGCGCGACAACTCGGTGCTGTGCATGCACAACCTGAGCGCCGAGCCGCAGGAGGTGCGCTTTGCCGTGCGGGCGGAGGACGAAGAACGGAAAGCCTTGATCAACCTTCTTTCAGAAGATCACAGCTCACCGGAGAAGGACGGCAAGTACTGCGTATTGCTGGAGCCCTATGGATACCGCTGGTTCCGCGTGGGTGGGCTTGACTACCTGTTAAAGCGGTCGGAGACGTAACGTTGATGGACGAGAAGCATAGAAAATGCCCGGCGATTGTGCCGGGCATTTCGCTTTTGAAAGACCGATTACCAACCAGATTGTCGGATTAGTCGTGGTCGTGGTGCTCTTCTTCCATGTGGTGCTTGGCGCGGGAATAGCCTTCGCGGAAAGCGTTCCGATAGTCCTCGCGCAGACCGCGCTCTACCTGGGGATGGCGATACATTTCATGGTCGTCAGCATCCTTGTGGCGATGCTCGGCCATATCGCGCCGAGCGGCTTCGACGCCGTCATGAAATCCCCGGCGCTGGGCGTCGCGATATTCACTGGGTGGTTCATCCCAGCGGCCTTCCTGATAGGCAGCCGGGGAGGGATTCGCCGGCGCTGCGTTTGCCCTGGTAACCAACATGCCGGATGTGGATCCCAGCGCGAGGGTAAGGGCGGAGACTGCAAACCATTTCGTCTTCATCGAACAAACCTCCTTGCGTTCCAGACCGTAAAGATGTGAAGGGAAGCGCATATGTTGCTTTAACTGCCCTCGAAGGCAGGGTGTCGGGTTGTGGGAGACCGGTGCAACCCACTGATCTGGAATGACTTGCATCAGCTTGTTAATTTTCAGCTAGGATGGGCTCATGACGCCGCTTATTGAGATTCGGGATCTGCACATTCGGTTTGGAACAGCCAAGGCGGTGGAAGGTATCTCGTTTTCCCTGGACGATGGCGAGGTGCTGGGACTGGTAGGCGAGTCGGGATCGGGCAAGAGCGCTACAGCGCTTGCGATTCTTGGATTGCTCGGCGCGACGGCGACGACCACCGGACAGATTTTGTGGCGGGGCGCGGGAGAGATCGACGGCCAGACCCCCGAGTCCACGAATTTGTTGCTGCAGCCCGCCGATGTCTTGCGGCGGATTCGGGGGAAAGAGATCGCAATGATCTTCCAGGAACCGATGACGGCGCTTAACCCGGTGATGTCGATCGGGCAACAAGTTGCGGAATCGGCTTCGGCGCATTTTCCCTCGTGGACGGGAAGGGAATCGAAGCGCAAGGCGATTGCGGCACTGGAAGCGGTTGCGATTCCCGACGCGGCCCAGCGGTATGGCGATTATCCTCACCAGTTTTCAGGAGGGCAACGGCAGCGCATTCTGATTGCGATGGCGCTGATCAACCGGCCAAGGCTGCTGATTGCGGATGAGCCGACTACGGCGCTGGATGTGACGGTGCAGGCGCAGATCCTGGCACTGCTGGCGCAGCTTCAGAGGGAGTACGGCCTGGCCATGCTGTTTATCTCGCACGATCTGGCGGTGGTAGGGCAGGTGGCGGGCCGGGTAGCGGTGATGCGGGCTGGCCGGATTGTGGAGACGGGGCCGGTTGCTGAAGTATTGACGCGGCCGCGGCATGAGTACACGCGGAGTTTGCTGGCGGCGGTACCGACGCTGCGCACGGATCGGGAACGACCGCTGGCGATGGTGGGTGCGCGGCTGCCTGACGGCGGATGAAAGGAAATTCAGTGGTCTCCCAGGTCTCAGGAGCGAGACCTGGGGCACCCAATTTGCAGGCCCATGGATGAAATCCCGCGAAAGGCGTGGAAGCAGGTTTGCCGTGAACACACGACCGCCCCTCGGTGAGCGAGAGGCGGCGAGCGGTGGCTGAATTTATTTATTCGGCTACGGCTGTTTCCGTGACGGGTTCGGCGGCGGGGACTTCAGCGGCGGCATCGCCGAGCACCCTGACCTTTACCTGTGCGGTCACTTCGCGGTGGAGCCTGATGGCCACGTCGTAGTTGCCCAGGGCCTTGAGCGGCTCGGCCAACTGGATCTTGCGGCGATCAATGTCGAAGCCCCTGGTCTCGAGTTCGCCGGCAATGTCGGAGGAGGTGACGGAGCCAAAGAGCTGGCCGTTCTCGCCGGACTTGCGGGTGAAAGTGAGGGTCACGGGAGCGAGCTTGGTGACCAGTTCCTCCGCCTGCGCCTTTTCAGAGGCGGAGCGGCGGATCGCAGCGGACTTCATCTGCTCGATGACAGCTTTGTTAGCCAGTGTGGCCTGCAGCGCCAGCTTGCGGGGCAGCAGGAAATTGCGGCCGTAGCCGTCGGCCACCTTGACAACATCTCCGCGGTGGCCCAAGTTGGCTACGTCTTCTTTCAGGATAACTTCCATTTCCAATCTCCAGAGTTACTAGCAGCGCTTCGTTCTCTCCGCCAGTCTGTTTAACACAGATGCTGGCCAGGGGTTGCGCCGCGAAGGATTCTACATCGGGCTTCGGAAGATTGTCGCCCGCCTGGCGCAAATTCCGCCACAGCACGAAAGCGGGACAACCTCTACCTCTTTAGTGGCGCGTTGCAAACGGCAGCAGCGCGATGTTCCTGGCCTGCTTGATGGCGCGGGTCAGGCGACGCTGGTGCGTGGTGCAAACGCCGGTGAGCCGGCGGGGTACAATCTTGCCGCGTTCGGCCACAAACCCTTGCAGAAGACGCACATCGCGATAAGGGATGGCGTCGATTTTCTCGGTGCAGAACTTGCACACTTTCTTGCGGCGGAAGAATTTTCCGCGTCCGCCGGGACCGCCGGAAGGGCGTCCGCCCGGGCGAGGGCCGCCGGGACCAGAACTGGGTCCGTGTCCGCCTTGTCCACCTTGCGGTGCTGCCGGAGCGCTCGTCTCGGGCGCCTTTGCCTGTGTTTCATCAGCCATAGTGTTCCTCTTCACTCTTTCGTTTCCAGCGCTGGGCTGGAGCAATCCAAAAATCCGACCGCCACCCGGCAAACGCGGTGAGGCGGCAAATCGCCAATCAAATCAGGCAGTTGCCTGAACGGCCTCAGCGGCCGGCGCTGCCGGAGCAGGAGCGGAGGCAACGGGAGCCGGTGCCGCGGCCTGAGCCGGAGCGTGGGCAGTGCCTTCGGCGCTCACCTTGCGGCGGACTCCACGCAGGGCCTTCACCTTGGCCAGGCGCTTCTCTTCCTCGTCCATGCGCACGGTAATGAACTTGATGACAGGCTCGGAGACGCGGAGGCGGCGTTCCAGCTCAAGAACCACGGGTCCGTTGGCCTCGATGGTCATCAGGACGTAGTTGCCGTCGTTGAACTTGCGCACCAGGTAGGCGAGCTTGCGCCGGCCCATCTTCTCCACCGACTTGACGACGCCGCCACCGTTGGTCACGGTGGTGGTGAAGCCGGCGATCAGCTTGTCGGCATCCTCTTCGGCCACATCGGGCCGAACAATGAACATAACCTCATACAAACGAGACATCCGGTATCTCTTTCCGCCGAGGTCCCTTGACCCCAGCCACGCGCCGCCGGCAAAACCATAGCGGCGTTTCTTAACAGTGGACTGCGAACAGTGAACAGTCCTAATCCCTGTTCCCTAAAACCTGTTCCCTCGTCCCTTACTCCCTGCGGTTAAACTCGTTCATCGCGGGTCCCGGACCGTCCTGGATGATGCGCCGGGTGGCAGTTGCCACTTTGTCGAGCACCTCATCCATGACTGTCAGGTCCGTCTTGCGCATCGGCGAGAGGAGGTAGTCTTTTCCGCCTCGCCTGGTTGCGCCTGCCGCGACGGCATCGGGGGGTAAATCGAATCCAACCCCGATGCGGAGCCGCAACCACTCCTGACTTCCCAGGGCGGCGGTCACGCTGCGGGCACCGTTGTGGCCCGCGGGCGAACCCCGCTCCCTGATCTTGAACGTTCCCAGGTTGAGATCAAGCTCGTCGTAAATCACGAGCAGGTCCCGCCCGGGGTCCGCTTCGAACTCCTTCACCAGGGCGGCTACTGACATGCCGCTCAGGTTCATGAAGGTCTCCGGCTTGGCCAGGATTACTTCTCGGCCCGCTATGCGGCAGGCCGCAGTAACCGCCCGGCATCGCCGGTTCTGGACCACAACGCCCTCTTGCTGGGCGATGCGGTCGATTGCCATAAACCCCGCGTTATGCGGAGTCCATATGTACTCCGGGCCTGGATTACCCAGCCCCACCACCAGAAACCGCCTCGAAGGAGGGCCCGGTGGTGGCGTCGCCCGGTGGCCGAATTCACTTGCATCGGCCAAGGACTACTTCTTCGTGCCGGCTTCCGGCTTTTTGGCGGCATCGGGAGCGTCGGTCTTGCCCTTCTTGGCAACTTCCGGCTCAGCGCCGGCCGGAGCGGCAGCTGCGGCGGCTTCGGCATCGGCCGCAGGAGCCACTTCTTCGCGGATCGAAACCACGTGGGCTACAGTCGCGTCTTCCGCGTTCATGTACTTGATCTTGTCGGAGTGCGGCAGATCACTGATGCGGATCACATCGAACAGGTTGAGATTGCTGACGTCCACGTCGATGTGGCTGGGGATGTCGGCGGGAAGGCACTCGATTTCTACTTCGCGCAGCACCAGGTCAAGAATGCCGCCCGCGGTGCGGACGCCTACCGGCACGCCCAGCAGCTTGACGCGGACGCTGACGCGGAGGGTCTTGTCCATGGCGATGCGCTTGAGGTCGATGTGGATCAGCTGGTCCTTGATCGGCTCGCGCTGCCAGTCGACGATCATGGCCTTGACGGCCGCCTGGTCGCCCAGGCTCACGTCGAAGATGGTGTTGTGGCCGGTTTCCGAAAACAGGATCCGGGAAATGTGCTTGGGGTCGACTTCGACCGCGACGGCTTCATGGCCCGCACCATACAGGACCGCAGGAATCTTGCCCGCGACACGGACGCGGCGCGCGGCGTTTTTGTTGAACTTGCCCACACGGGGCTTGGCTGCTACGACTTCAGGCATTCTCTCTCTCGTTTCCAGTCGGGCACGGGGAAAACAGCTGTTAGCTTCTAGCCGCTAGCTTCTAGCTGCTGGTGGCTTAAGCGAACCGAATTGGTCCCGCTCCCTTTGTGAAAAGCAGCCGCCGGCTTCTAGCTGCCAGCTTCTAGCTCGTTGTTGCTGATACGCTCTGAATTCCTTGAAGCCGTCATTCATAGCGTTCTTCTCAAACCCTCGCGCAATCGCAAGGGCAAATCTTGGTACAGACCAGCTAGAAGCTAAAAGCTAAGAAGCTAAAAGCTGCATCTAGTTAAACAGCGAACTGACGCTGGTTTCCATGTGAATGCTTTCGATGGCCGCGCCGATGAGGCCGGCGATGGAAAGCACCTTGATCTTGGGCAACTTCTGTCCCGCTTCGCGGAGCGGAATCGTGTTGGTTACGACCACCTGCTCAATCCGCGAGCTGGCGATGCGGTCAATGGCCGGTCCCGATAGCACGGCGTGGCTGGCGCAGGCGTGCACGGCTGCTGCTCCGTTTGCCAGCAGGGCGTCCACGGTCTTGACCAGGGTGCCCGCGGTGTCGATGATGTCGTCGATGATGAGGCAGGTTTTGCCGTTCACATCGCCGACCACGTGCATCACTTCAGCCACGTTCATGTCGGTACGGCGCTTGTCCACGATGGCCAGAGGCGCTTGCATTCGTTGCGCAAAGAACCGTGCCCGCTCCACGCCGCCCGCATCGGGCGAAACCACAATCAGGTTGGGCAGCTTCAGTTCCCTGAAATAACTCACCAGCACCGGGCTGGCAAAAAGATGATCCACCGGGATATTGAAAAAGCCCTGAATCTGGGCGGCGTGCAGGTCGACAAACAGGGCGCGGTTGGCCCCTGCAGTGGTGAGCAGATCGGCGATGAGCTTGTCGCTGATGGCGACGCGCGGACGGTCTTTGCGATCCTGGCGGGCGTAGCCGTAATACGGCACCACCACCGTGATCCTGGCCGCCGAGGCCCGCTTCAATGCGTCAATCATCACCAATAATTCCACCAGGTGCTGGTCCACCGGATAGCAGGTGGGCTGCACCACAAATACATCGACTCCGCGCACGTTTTCAAGAAGCTGGAAGTAGACTTCGCCATCCGCGAAACGCTGGATCTTGGCTTCCCCAACGGGTACGCCGATGTGGCGGCCGATTTCGTCGGCGAGCGGCCGGTTGGCCGTGCCGCTGAAGAGCTTGAAGCGCTTGTCTTCGCTCAGGTTGCGCGTGCGCTTGCGCTCGGCTGCCGGCTTGGCGTCTTTCGCCTTGGAGGCATCCGAGACAGCTTCCTTCACGGCGCCATCCTTCTGCGCATTCCCGACGCCCTGCTGCTGGTCTTCCAGTGTCACCAACGACGATCCCGATTCCATCTTCCAAGCACCTCCAAGCTGGTTGGCTTTGGCTGCTTTCCGAGTCTTCGAGCGGTTCTCGTTCCAGGAACCGCACATAAAAAATGGCTGGGCGACTAGGATTCGAACCTAGACAAATGCCTCCAAAGGGCATTGTCCTACCATTAGACGATCGCCCAACACTGCGACTCTCCAACATATGCATTGGAAGGTCGTTTTCGGTAGCCGTTCGCGAGTCTCTCTCGCACAACGGATGCCTGTCAACTTACTTGTGGCAGAAGCATTTGGGCCCAGTATTCTTGGCGAGGCAGGGTCTGGGTCAAGGTGCATCGCACTTCCACCTCGCCAACCTGGCTTAACCGATGCTGGGCTGCTTCCGCATCTCCGCGAGTCAGGTACAACCCGAAAAGAGCTGAACCGGATCCAGACAGCGAGGCATGAAGGGCTGCCTCCGGAGTGCCGGCGGCCGCAAGAAGGCGCTTGATTTCTGCAAGGGAAGGATGCTGGGGAAAGACGACGCGTTCAAAGTCGTTCTGGATCCAGCTCGTGATCCCGGTGCGGACAAGCGCGGACTCTTGTGGTCCCGCCCGGTCCTCTCCCAAGGAAAGGACACCGGAGGAGCTTGCTCCCGGCCCACCTTTGGGAATTCCTCCCGCAAAGGCGCTGGCATAGGCGCGGCTCAACTCACTTAGTTTATCGGTACTTGCCTGCGCGGTCAAACCCTCGGCGGCACAGAGGGCGTCCCAATCGCGAAAGGCCTGGGGCGTGGAGACGCCCACGGAGGGAGCGGCCACCAGGCACCATACGGGCTCGATGTCGGGCAGCGGGTAGACTTCCTGGCCCCGATCGAGGCCCAGGATGGTACCGCCGATGAGGAACAAGGGCACATCGGACCCGACTTGGGCGGCCAGACTGAGCCTGCGGGTGAGCATGCCGCGCACCGCCACCCCGAGTTCCGCTTCGAGACCAACCAGAGCAGCCACTGCGTTGGCGGATCCCGCTCCCAACCCGCCCTGAACCGGCAGTTGTTTTTCGATATGGATTTCGACGTCCGCTGTACGGTTGATCATTTTGAGCGCCAGCTCAACCATTTTCCAGGTGGTATTGCGGCCGTCTCTGGGGACACGCGGGTCGTTGGAGGTGACGCGCAGCGCGGTGGCTCTGGCGGGCTGCGCCGTCACCCGGACGAGATCGTGGATTTCGAGGGTCTGGTATACGGTAGCCAGCGCGTGAAAACCGTCAGGCCGCGGGGCTCCGATACCGAGGCCGAGGTTGATCTTGGCGTGCGACCGGACCGTTGTGGGCATACCGGTTCATTGTAGAGCCGGGCCGAACTGGGACGCCTCCTGTCCACAACGCATCAAGGCACTAATTCAGCTGGATTTACGTATCACATCCAGGCGTAGAATGTGAAGCACTCGAGTGTGCCGTGATTTCGCATGGCCAGCCGGGTGCTCCTCAGATGTAGGCAAGAAGGAGGGCTATGACAAGCGTCCTCAGCTCTGCCGCCATGTGCATGGCGTTCGTCGTCGGCGCCGCTGCAGGCGCACAAGAGTCCGGCCTTCCCACTCCAGTCCACACCGCGGTCATGGAAGTGATCCACGGCAAGCCCTACGTCATGGTTCGCGTGAACGGCAAGGGTCCCTTCCGCTTCATCATTGACACCGGCACCGGGGGCGATGCCATTGTGACCACTGAACTTGCCATGCAGCTTGATCTTCCCGTCGCCGGGGAGGCGCGGCTGAACGACCCGACCGGCAGGGGCGGCCAGGCGGCGCGGCTCAGGCGCATCGATACTCTGCAGGTTGCCGGGGTCGATTTCCACGGCATCAAGGCGGTGGAACACATGCTGCCCAGCGGCGACGGGGACTGCCAGGGCATGCTGGGTTTTACCTTGTTCCGGGATTTTCTGTTTACCCTGGATTATGTGAACGGCCGCCTCACCCTTGCCGGCGGCGAACTGCAGCCCGATGGGGAGCGAGCGGTGCTGCCGTTCCGTATGCCGGATGGGGTGCCGATCGCGCGGCTGATCATTGCCGGGCGCGCGGTGGATGCACAGATCGACTCGGGCGGCGCAGGCTTGAGCCTTCCCCAGAATTTCGCCGCCGGCCTGAAGTTCGCGGACGGGCCCACCATCTTCGCCAAAGCGCAGTCGCTCTCTACGCGTTTCGTGGTCAAGGCCGGGAAACTCGCAACCGACGTGCGCCTGGGTGAATTCACGTTTGCGGAGCCGTGGGTGGAGATCAATGCCGCATTTCCCTTGGCCAACTTCGGTTCCTGTCCCATGCAGCACTTCATCATCAGCTTCGACCAGCAGAACCTGCTGATGCGCTTTGAGGGGCCGCACAAACGGATCACCCTGGGAGTGACGCCCGCGCCCTTGCGCCTGGCAAATCAGCCCACTCAAAAGCCGGGTGAGTTGGCGCTGGTGCCGGTGGGCTAGTTCGAGAACCGATCGCGGCCAGGACGAAGGCGGGCTCTCTTCGGGGCGGCGAATCTCGTTGCCAATCCAACAAACGCCAAGTTAAATTGAACTCGGCCTTCCCCTCAAATTCCTCTTCGCAATCGATCCACCTCCGGGCAATTCAAATCAGGTGGGCTGGCTTTTTTGAATGAGTCAAAGATCGGAGACCCATGATACGGCGCTCTTTTCTCAGAAATGTTGCCGCCTTGTTGCCGGCGGCTGGCTTGGAATCGCTGCTGGGACAGGCGCCCACAGCCCCTCAATCGGAGGAGGTGCATCTGGTTGCGGCCGGACAGGACCGCCTGGGCGAGGTGCATTCGCGAGGATACAGTTCCATCCTGTTCAAGGTGCTGCCGAGAGAAACAAATGCAGGCCTGTTCATCATTGAACACGCCAACCTGGTCAAGGGCGGCCCACCCCTGCACCTTCATACCCACCAGGAAGAGTGGTTCTACGTGATGGAAGGCGAGGTCTTGTTCCAGATAGGAAACGATCGCAAGCACCTGCGCGCCGGCGATTCCATCCTGGGTCCGCGCAACATCCCCCATACGTTTTCATCGGTGGGCTCCGCGCCCGGACGGTTGTTGATTGCGTTCACGCCGGCGGGGCAGATGGAAGAGTTTCTGCGCGCCACCGCCGTTCCCGACCCGCCGGTTCAGGACGCGGCATTCTTTCGCAAATATGGATTGGAACTGGTCGGCCCCTCGCCCCTCGTGGCTTGAAGCCTCTCGGCACACGGTGCACGACGGTGTCGAGCCAATCGGCCGGCGTGCACAAATCGGAGTCAGGCCGCTGCCGCTTTCACGGCCATCGCTTTTGCCGCGCGCAACATGGTCGCCGTGTCGCCGGTCGGCTTGAACTCCATCGCAACCACGTGCTTGTACTTCAATTGCGCGAGCTTGCGGTAGATGCTGGCGTAATTGATTTCGCCGGTGCCAGGCTCATGGCGGCCGGGTACATCCGCCACGTGGATCAGTCCGACGATATCAATGTTTTTTTCCAGCTTTTCGATCAGGTTGCCGGCGGCGATCTGCTCGTGGAAGAGGTCGTAGAGAAACTGCACCTGGGGATGATTCACGGCGCGCACGATCTCCATTCCTTCCGCGGCATTCTGCAGGAAGTAGTGCGGGGCTTCCTCGGGATCGATGCATTCAAGCAAGAGGCGCACTGGCTGGCCGTTAATCTGCTTGCCTTCCACCACTTCCACGGATCGCTTGAGGGAGTCAATGCAACTCTGGTGCTGCGCCTCGCGGGTGAGCCCGGGGACGACATTTCCTGAAAGCATGATCATGGCCGGGCAGCCCAGCGACTCCATGGGAACCAGTGCCTGCTTGAGTTCTTCTGCCAGGGCCTCGCGTGAGGAAGGATCGCCGAGCCCATGTTTGAGGCCGGCGGTGGCATCGAACTGGATACCGAGGCGTTTGCGTGCCGCGTTGGCGCGGTCAAAGTCGGCCGGGGTCCATTTGGCGTATTCCCCCACCAATTCAATGTTCGTATAGCCGGCTTCCACCACCTTGGCCAGACGCTCCTCGAACGGTAAATCGGTGAATACGGTCCACAACATGACGGACAGAGGAAAGGGTTCTGCGCCCGATGGCGATGACTCCGCGAGGCCCGGGATCGAAGGACTGGCGGCGGCGAATGCGGCGGTTGCGAGGGCCTGGGTAAAAGAGCGGCGATCCATGAGCGTCTCCTTGGAATCGCAAGAATCTTATCCCATGGGGCGGAGTCGTGGTTCAATCCGATGCGGAACCGCGCCTCCCGCACAAAAACCCCGTCCGAAGACGGGGTTTGGTGGAAGTTTAATTGGACTGGTTGCCAGCCGGAGAGCGGGTCAGCGTTCCCGGCGAACCGCGTGGGCGGCTTACGCCTTGGCGATTTTTCCGCTCTTGATGCAGCTGGTGCATACGCGGATACGCTTGGGAGCGCCATTGACCAGCGCCTTGACGCCCTGCAGATTCACGTTCCAGCGCCGACGCGTTACGTTGTGCGCGTGAGAAATGTTATTGCCAAACTGCGGGCCTTTGCCGCAAACATCGCATACCTGTGCCATCGCTTTGCTCCAAACCTTGTGTATTTCGTGTTGCCGCAGTCGCCGAAACTCTCATTGACGATAAATCTTGCCATCCGGCACCGAGGCTGCTTGACGGCCAGGGTCGAACGGCTTGCAATGGAAGAACTCCGGGCCGGCCCGGAGCGCAGATAGACGCACCACCCCGCAGCTTGCCGAATCTTCAGTATACGCTGAACCGCCTGCCGGGCCAAATCCGAAAGCCGGGGAAGTCTAGTCGGAAGGAAGATCGCGGCCCGCGCGGCTGTCTCCCTGGGGACTGGGATTCCCCCTCTGTTCCATCATCGACTCTTGGTGCATGCCAAAATCTTGCTGAATTTCGGCCCCGTTGCGCGGGAGTCCCGCGGCCGGCGATACCAGCAACTGGGAGCGGGAACGCCTGTTTCTGCCCACCGCCACCGTCGTGTTGACAGCTTCAAGCCACTCTTCGGGCGGGGTGAGAGTCTGTACCACGAGGTCGAACAGCGATTCTTCAGAAGTCCAGCCCGCCCGCTTGAAGAGGATGACGGGCGCGACAGAGCAGTTGCGGCTCAGGAGCGCCGCAGTCTCGGCCGGCACGCCTTCGCCTTCACTCATAAAGATCGCCTCGACATGCCGGTCTCTCAGAAGCGTAGCGCGGAGTTGGAGCAGAGAATCGCAATGCGTCACGGCGTACCCAGCGTTGCTGAGAATGTGTCGCCGATGACAGTCGTCTATGCCAAAGTGGATCGCTTGCGCAGCCATGTCGTTCATCGCGGCAGGATCGTGTTCGAGCCCTCACGAACCTTTTGCAGGTGACAGCATACCGCTTTCAGGCTTCAATCCGCCTCGAAAAAACGCAAGTTTGCAAAGCAGAATATCCTTGCGATTCTAAGTAAATGGATTTTTCAAATGAATGTCATGCGGAGTTCATCTTAATCTGAACAAAAAAAGTTCCCTTGCCTGCGAGATAGAGGAAAGGGAACGGAAGATAGATCAGATAAATTGAATGTCAAAAGCCAATGGAGCGGAATCTTTAGGTGACCGCGGCCCTGCGATTTCGTTTGCGGGCCGCAGTCGCGGACGGCGATCTTTCGCCGTCTCTGGGTTTTCAGTTATTGCCCGGAAACCGGCGCGGATGAGAACACTAGGCTCACTTTGCTAAGGTTGATGCTCTCAAGCTGAGTGGAACCGCCAACCGAGTCCGTAAGGATGCTGGTCTGCTTGTTCTTCTGGTCGACGACCTTGGCGGGAACGGTGAAGGTGGACTTGCCGTTGGTGAGGGTCACTTGGGCGGACCCTGTGCCGGTCCAGGTCACCTTGTAGTCAGCGGCGGGCAACTGGGTGCTGCCCACGGTGACGGGCTGAGAGATATTGATGTTTTCCGAATTCTTCGCGGCAAATGCCGGAGCGGATAAGAGAGCGAGCACTGCGGCAAAACCTATGAAACGCTTCATATGATTCTCCTTGTCTGCCTCGATGTATTTGCCTAAAAAGGAAGAAGGCATTAAGGAGATTACACAACGATTGTCCATAGATTGAAGCTTAAGAAATGTTAAGTATGTTACAGAACGCTCTAAGTGGTGGATATTAAAAGCAGCGAATCCCCGCTCCCTGCGCGGCGATTCGTGCTTGCCAGGCGGCGATGACCAGGGCATTCCTTGCTGCGTTGCGGGCCAGTTCGCGTTGCACATCACGCGCGATTCATCATCAACGGAATAGTAATTTCGACGCGCAGGCCGGGTGCGGCATTCTGGGCCACGATGGTGCCGAGGTGCAACTGCACGGCGCGCTTGGCGATCGACAACCCCAGTCCCGAACCGCCGCCGTTGGTGTTCCGCGCTTCTTCCACGCGGAAGAAGGGATCGAAGAGGCGCGCCAGCGCGTCTTCAGGAACACCAGGTCCGAAGTCCCGCACTTCGATGATGGCGTTCGGTTCCTGTTCGGTGACCGAGATGCGAATCGCGGATTTTTCCGGCGAATAGCGAATGGCATTGCGTACTACGTTTTCGACTGCGCGGCGCAGCAGTTCATGATTGCCCAATATAGTGCCGCCGGTGCGGCCGCTCACTTCGATGCTGCACCCGCGAATCTGCGCCTCCACGGCGCAGTCGTGCACGACTTCGTCGACGATGTTGGCCAGGGGCACGGGCTCGGCGCCGCGCAGCACGGGATCCCCTTCGACTATCGTGATTTCAACAATGTCGGCAACCAGCGAACTGATGCGATTGATATCGCGTTCGATGCGATCCAGGGCAGACTCGGGATCCGGTGAAGTTCTCGCCAGCTTGACTGCAAATTTCAGCCGCGCCAGGGGCGAGCGCAACTCGTGCGATATATCCCCGAGCAGTCTTCGCTCACTCACGATCAATCGCTCCAGCCGTTCCGCCATTTGATTGAACGATCGTCCCAGCTGTCCGATTTCATCCTCCCGCCGGGTGGCAACGCGCACCGACAAGTCCCCTTGACCGAATATCGCTATGGTGGAAGCGATGCGGTGGATGGGCGCGATCACGCCCACCGCCGCCAGCCAGCACAAGATGCCGGTGGCTCCGATAACCAGAAAATAGTAGGGAAGGAAACTAAGCAGGCGGGGGCGATCCGTGATGCCGATCGCGGCGAACCAGTACTTGCCATCCTGCGAACGGTGCGAAATGATCCAGTGTCCCTGTGCCCTTATCCGCGATTTGGTCTGCGGCGGCGGTGGAAGCATTTCGATTCGATTGTCGCCCGACACCATGTCGATCCCGTGCCCATCGAGCAGATAATGCTCCCCGCGGAAGACGCGGTTGAGGGTCGACATGTAATCCTTCAACGCCTTCTTTCCGCCATTTTCAAATACGCCGCGCGCACTTTCCAATTGCAATTCGTCCATGCGATCGAAAGTAGGATCGATGGTCATCGACTGCATGCGGTCGGAAATAGCATGGAAGACCAGGAAGCTCAGCACCAGGATGCCGATCATGGCGGAGAAGGTGCCGACGTAGAGCGATTTCAGGCGCACGGCGTCACTTTACTCCGGTGAAGACATAGCCGACGCCGCGAATGGTGCGAATCAGGCTGCGCCCCCCGGTGAGCTTCTTGCGGAGATGGCTGATATGCACATCGAGAAAGCGATCGTACGGAGTGGCCTCGCGTTCGAACAGGGCCGCACTGATTTCGTCCCGCGAAAGCACCCGGCCGGCCGCGCGAATCAGCATATCGAGAAGGTCGAACTCCATGGCGGTCAGCTCAACCGGAGCGCCTGCGCTCCACACCTCGCGCGTTCCCGCATCGATGCGGAGATTGCCAATCGTAACGGCGACGGATTCAGGCCGCAGGGTGACTTCCGAGCGGCGCAGCACTGCCTTGATGCGGGCCAGCAGCTCGTCAGGGTCGAACGGCTTGGGCAGATAATCGTCGGCGCCCGCATTCAAGCCCTGGATGCGGTCCTGCTGCTGCACGCGTGCCGTCAGCATGATCACCGGCAGATCCTTACGGCGCCGCAACTGTTGCAGAACGGAAAAGCCATCCAGTGCGGGAAGCATCACGTCGAGGATCACGAGATCGTAGGCGCCGGCGAGCGCTGTGGCAAGACCTTCGCGGCCGTTGTAAGCGCAGTCCAGCCGGTGCCCGGATTGCCCCAGAAATTCCCTCATCATGCCGCAGAGTTCCGCGTCGTCGTCGACCAACAGGAGGGATAATGTCTTTTGTTTTTCGACAATTTCCATGGGCAATCGGTCAGTGCGCGTAGGAAGCCGCGCAGGTATCCGCAGACCAGTCTCGCACACCAGACAGTGCGGTTTTCGGCGCTTAACAAATCTTATGATTGCTCCCGGTCGGGCCTTCGGGGCGGGTCTTGAAGGGCGAGTGAACTTCAGGATGAGTCCAGGGGCGGGGCATCTGCGTCAAGGGTGATAGCCTCTGCCCGCAAATCGGTTTGGGGGACCGGAGTAAGCCTTTACGCGCACGCTTCCAAAGCTTGGAAGTCCGGAACAGGACGACCGACAATTGTTTGTTGCTTTTCCACCCACCCGGAGTATTATGTAAACGCATTCTCAGCGACTTCTCGCATGGCGACTAAAAAGACCAAATCCGCACGCCGCGCCTCGACCAAGCCGGTCCTCATGGATATCCGCAGCGTCGCCGAGCGCGCCAATGTGTCGATTGCCACTGTCTCCCGCACTATCAATCATGTTCCCACAGTCAACGCCAAAATGGCGAAACGCGTGTGGGAGGCAATCCGCGAGCTCAATTATTTCCCCAATACGCAGGCGCGGGCGCTGGTTTCCGGCCGCACCCGTCTCTTCGGCCTCATCGTTTCGGAAATCACCAATCCCTTCTTTCCGGAGTTGATTCAAGGCTTTGAAGACATTGCCGTGGAAAATGGATACGAGATCCTTGTCAGTTCCACGAACTACGATCCGCGCCGCATGTCGCTCTGCATTCGCCGCATGCTGGAACGCAAGGCTGAGGGTGTAGCCGTAATGACCTTCGGCATCGAAGAACCGCTGCTGGAACAACTTGCCGAGCGCAATGTCCCCCTGGTATTTGTGGATGTGGGTCCGGACCGTCCCGGCATCAGCCTGCTTAAAGTGGATTACCACCACGGCATCCGCCAGGGCGTGCAACACCTCGCGGCGTTGGGTCACAGGAACATCGCATTCATTACCGGCCCGGCGCGCCTGCATTCCGCTCAATCGCGCCTGGCGGCGTTCTCCAAGTCTCTCACCGAGTGCGGTATCGGCCTGAACCAGGAGTGGGTCATCGAAGGCGACCACACCCTGGAAGGCGGCATTCGCGCCATGGAGACGCTGCTCGCGTTCCACAAAATGCCGACCGCGGTGATGTGTTCCAACGACATGACCGCCATCGGGGTGCTGCATAAGGTTTATCGTGCCGGTCTTCGGGTCCCCGACGACTTGTCGATCATCGGTTTCGACGACATTCAAATGGCGCGCGTCACCATCCCGCCGCTGACCTCGATTCAGATGTCGCGGCTGGAACTGGCCCGCGCCGCGGTGACCGCTCTGCGCGCGCACGTCGAAGATTTAACGCCCCACCGCGATTACCAGATCGACACCCGGCTCGTCGTGCGCGAATCGACCGGCTACCCGCGCGGGTCAATGCAGGATCTGCAAGAATCGGGCGCCGCTGTCAGACAATCGGCTCCCGGAAAAAGCGCCCGCAACTAATCCCTGCCTATCCCATCGCCTCTTCTTAACCGGCTTCGTTGTAGCGCCGTGCCGCGGACCAACCGAGCTTCGCCGCCGGCATGGGTTCCAGTTCGCGTACGTCCATGCCCCGCACTGGCCGCGCCGTTTCCTCAGAAGGCGAGGGAAGCAGCCGATTCATCATGCTCATCACGGCGCCTGTCAGTTCCGGCGAAAGATTGCCCAACCGCGCAGCGGCGATGGCCTGCGGCGTAATTGCGATTTCCGTGGCCCGAGACACAACCGCGCGCACAATCTTGCGGGCCGCGCTGCGCGCGCTGGTGGATGCGATGGGCGTGCTGGCGCCCATGCTGAACCAGCGATACTCGCGCTGCGCATCGCCTGAGAACAAGGCGTTGACGTGCGAGCCCGTCCGCATCAGGCCCGGACACACCGTCAAGACGTGCACCCCCTTGTCGCGCAATTCGGCGTTCAGGCCTTCAGAAAATCCCACCGCCGCAAACTTGCTGGCCGTATACGGCAGCAGGTGCGGCACCGCCACTTTACCGCCGATGGACGCGATGTTCACAATGGTGCCGCCTTTGCGATGGAGCATCTGGGGCAGCACCGCCAGCGTGCAGTGCACGCCGGAAAAGAAATTGGTGTCCATCACGTCGCGGAAGTCCTGGGCTGTCTGGTTTTCGATCGGCCCCACGGTGATGATGCCGGCATTGTTGACCAGCACATCGATTTGACCCCAGGCTTCGGTCACGCGATGCACAAGGTATGCGGCGTCTTCCTGTTTGCGCAGATCGGCCGGCACCACCATCACCTGGTCCGGGCCGCCGAAGCCGTAGCGTTCCAGAAGCGCGGACCGCGCGCGATCGAGTTCATCCTGGTCGCGGGCCGTCAGTACGATCCGCGCCCCCCGCTGCGCGAACTCTTCCGCCAGGGCGAGGCCCAGGCCGCGCGACGATCCGGTGATGAGAACGGTCTTTCCACGCAGTCGCTTGGAGTTGGCCTTGCCCACTCCGGCAACAATGCCGATCGCCAGCGCGGCCGCGCTCAAGGCAACTGCGCCCGCCAATGCCGCGCCGCCCACGATCACGGCTTGCGCGTTCTTCGATCTCCGCGAGAGAAAGGGCGGTTGGCGATGGGACAGAAAGCGCGGTTGCGCCGCATCCATTTCGGCTTCGGGTTGGATGGCGGTCAAAGCCGGGTCGCTTTCGCGGACTAAAGATCGAAATGCGCACATACCAGCCTGAGAGAGGGCGGAGTGCCACAAGGTTGCACGGTCGTTATTCTCAACCCCGCTGCATGGCAGCGCGAAGGCCTTACGCACGTACTCCGGCAAGCGCGCGGGCCGGGCACGGCTTCTAATAGGCCAGGGCGGCACCATCGGCGCGCATCTCGCTGGCTGCCGCATACACGCGATCCGTGCCGTTCTGACGCGGCTCAATGCACTCGTAGCGGCCGAACCCGCCGTCGGAAGCCCCCATCGGCCAGCCCAGCGCAACCAAAGCGCGCCGGGTCGCCGGGGGAATGCCCGACTCAAGACGCAGCACTCCCTCGGGCGCCAATCCCGGCGCGTCTTCTCCCATGCTCTGCGATGATCCCTCGTGGTGCCACCGTGGACTATCGCCTGCCGCCTGGATATCGAGACCGTAATCCACGCGGTTCAGAACAATCTGCACCTGCCCCTGCGGTTGCATGTCGCCGCCCATGACGCCGAATGCCATCCACGGCTTGCCATCCCTGGTCGCAAACCCGGGAATGATGGTCTGAAAGGGCCGCTTGCCCGGTTGATACAGGTTGGGATGCCCGTCCTGCAGCGAGAATAATTCGCCCCGGTCCTGAAACATGAAGCCCAGCCCGTCCGCCACAAGTCCCGATCCCATGCCGCGAAAATTCGATTGGATCATCGAGACCATCATGCCGTCGGAGTCGGCCGTGGTGAAGTACGTGGTGTCGCCGTGGCTCGGCGCCTGCCCCGGAAATGCCGGGGTCAGAATCCGATCGGGCCGAATCTGTTTCGCCCGTTCACGCGCATACTCTTTCGAATTCAGCCACTCCGTCGGAACTTTCGAGAAATGTGGATCTGCGTAATACCGCGCCCGGTCTTCGTACGCCAGCCGCTTGGCCTCAACCTGCGTATGAATCGACGCCGCGGATTGAAATCCCATCTCGCGCATGTCGAAGTTTTCCAGGATATTCAACATCTGCAGCGTCGCCAGCCCCTGCGTGTTGGCCGCCATGGCATACACATCCACGCCGCGGTAGTTGGTCACCAGCGGATCCAGCCACTCCGCATGCTGTTCGCGCAGGTCTTCCACCGATAGCCAGCCGCCGATACGCTTGAAGTAGGCATCGATGGTGCGCGCGATCGGTCCGTCGTAAAAGGCATCGCGCCCCCCTTCGGCAATCATGCGGTAGGTGCGGGCAAGATCGGGGTTGCGAAAAACGTCTCCTTCCCCCGGAGCCTTGCCGCCCGGCGCATAGGTATGCGTCGCGTTGGCGGTTTCTTCCACCCCCGATCCAGGCCGCACAAAAATGGCCATGTTGCGCTTGATGTAGAAGCCAATGATCTGCGGCACCGGAACTCCATTTATAGCGAGATGAATCGCGGGCGCAAAAAGCTCCGCCCACTTCAACCTCCCATATCGCTGGTGCAGGGTCCACCAGGCGTCGAGTGCGCCGGGCGTAGAGATGGAGATGGCTCCGAGTTTGGGAATGACGCCATCCTTGGCGCGGGCGCGAACGGTGTCGAGGGTCAGTGACTTCGGCGAGCGTCCCGATCCAGCCAGGCTCATGACTTTGCCCGCCTTCGGGTCCCATACGAAAGCGAAGCAGTCGCCGCCCAGTCCTGAACTTGTCGGCTCGAGAAAGCCGAGACATGCATTAGCCGCGATGGCCGCGTCGACGGCCGACCCGCCCCGCTTCAAGGTTTCGATTGCCGTGAGTGTCGCGATGGGCTGCGCCGTGCCTGCCGCGCCAGAGCAGCCCATGGCTGCCGATCGGCTGGCAAAGCTGGCGCCGGATACGCGATCTCCGGCGTGCACGTCGGGGCGCACAAAGCTTTCGCTGCCGGACGGCTGAAATTTGGGCAGCGGCTCTTCGTTGCCGTTGCCTGACGGTGCGGGGTGGGCCGCTTCACGCGAAGATGCTGCGAGCCCGGGAGGCACGAGAGCGCCGGTGGCTGCGATGGGAAGACTGGCGAGAAAAGAGCGGCGGCGCATGAAGATCTCCAATACAAAAAAATCGCGTGCTTGCTCCTTACTCTATCGAACACGGCGGCGCGATAAGCCGGGAAAGTTGTGTTTCCAATTTATCCGCCACTGCCTCATCCGGTTTCAAGACATAGAATTCAGTGTGAACATCAACCGCAAAAGGGAGATGCATTTTGAGGAGTCGGGCGCTCAGTTTTACTTGCTTGTTTTTTGTTTGCTTTGGCTTTACGCGCTTCGCATCGGCACAATCCGCGACTGCGGCAACGGCCTCAGCCTGGCACGACGGCAAATTTCAAATCGATATCCACGGGGTTATCGGCCGCTCCGACATCGTCCTTGGCAGGCCAAACCGCGCGTCCAGTGAAGCCATGCCCATCGGCAATGGGCGGCTGGGGGTTGCGGTGTGGTCGGCCGACGGTCTCACTGCGCAACTCAACCGCAATGACACGCTGCCAAACCGCCTGTCGCCGGGACAAGTTGTCATTCCGGGACTGGCGGCCCTGACTGGCGCGAAGGATTACTCGGGCCGGCTGGATCTCTATCGTGGCGAATTTCGAGAGCAGGGCGGGGGCATGACAGCAACTGCCTTCGTGGAGCCGCACACCGATACGCTGGTCGTTGATGTCTCCGGTGCGAACCCCAACCAGCCGCAGACGGCGTTGCTGAAGCTCTGGGACCCGCGCACGCCGCGCGCTTCCGCTGAAGGCCGATCGGGATTGCTGTCGCAATCATGGATCGACAACAAGAATCCAGGCGCTTCCGGCCGCGCCTTCGGATCGCTCGCTGCGATTACCGCGGATGGCCGCGGCGTGTCCGCCGTCGTAACCGACCCGCTCACGATCACGGTTTCGTTCCGGCCGCATGAAGACGGGCGCTTCCGCGTTGTTGTTGCGTCTCCCCATTACGACGGCAAGGGCGATGCGAGCCGGATCGCCCGTCCTGCTCTCTCGCCCGAGCCCGATGGCGCGCATGCGTCGTGGTGGCATGGTTTCTGGGCGCGTGCCGCGCTCATCAAGATCACATCCAGGGATGGCGCCGGGGAGTACATGGAAAATCTCCGCAACATCTATCTCTTTGTCGCGGCCATCGAGAAAGGCGTCGAATTTCCTGGTTCGCAGGCGGGCATCGCCGACATGATCTCCGCGGCCCAGGACGAGCATCGCTGGGACTCGTCTGCCTTCTGGCACTGGAACCTGCGCATGCAGGTGGCCGCCAATATCGGCGCGGGCCTGCCCGAACTCAATGAGACCTACTTCAACCTCTATCGTGAAGACCTCGCTGCCATCGAGCGATGGACCACGGACAACATGAACGGCCTGCCCGGCAGTTGCGTGCCGGAAACCATGCGCTTCAACGGGGCGGGCATCGAGTACGAATCTTCCTGGACGCCCGCTGCGGTCGGTAGAAATTGCGATGCCGGCTTCAAGCCCTATTACAACGCGCGGACTCTCTCCACGGGCGCCGAAGTATCGTTGTGGATCTGGCGCCAATATCTCACCACCGGCGACCGAAAATTTCTTGCCGAAAACTATCCGGTGATGGCTTCTTCGGCCCGTTTTCTCCTGGCATATCAGAAGCCAGGCAACGACGGACTCCTTCACACCAGTCCCTCCAACGCGCACGAGCAGAAGTGGGACGTTACCGATCCAACCACCGACCTCTCCGCCATCCGCGCTCTCTATCCTGCGGTCATCGAGGCGGCTCGCCTGCTCGGCAGAGACGCGGAGATGGTTCAGCAGTTGAAAGCAGCGCTGCCCAAAGTCCCCGCACTGCCGCGCACCCAGCAAAACGGTCCGCCCACCTTGCTGCCGCCTTCAGCGGACACCGAAGGCTCGGACGTCATTGCGGCCTCGTATTCGCCGGGGGCGGAGGACCACAACATCGAAAACATCGGGCTTGAACCCGTGTGGCCGTACAGCCTCATTGGAGACACTTCGC
The DNA here is from genome assembly GCA_036488735.1 of Occallatibacter sp. Taxonomy (GTDB): domain Bacteria; phylum Acidobacteriota; class Terriglobia; order Terriglobales; family Acidobacteriaceae; genus Telmatobacter. The sequence continues at coordinate 40,344 of DASXHC010000042.1, read as the reverse complement.
CGTTGCTCGCTCTGGCCAGGCGCACCTATGCCCATCGCCCCAATGTCTCCGCGGTCGACTGGAGTTCCGATCCCATCCAGGCAGCACGCCTCGGTCTGGGCAGCGAAGTAAGTTCGACCTTGATTGCGACCACGGAGCGATTTCAAGGCTTCGCCAACGGCATGGCCAAGTGGGAGGCCACAGCCAAGGAGTTCTATGTCGAGCAGACCGGAGTGGTTGCGGATGCGCTGCAGGAAGCGCTGGTGCAGGACTACGACGGCCTCATCCGCATTGCCCCCGCCATTCCTCCCGGTTGGGATTTCGACGGCAGTGTCTATGTTGAAGGCAACACCAAGGTCGATGTCCAGACCAGAAACGGAGCCGTCACCACGGTGGTGATCGAATCCGGCGCAAGCCAACCCATCCAGATTCGCAATCCATGGCCGGGTAAGGCCGTTGACGTGATCGCGGCAAGTTCGGGCAAGGCGGTTGTGAGCGGCAATGCGGGACAGGTCATTCAGTTCGCTGGCGCCGTAAACACGGCCTATGTTGTGCAGCAGCATGATGGGGCGGATCCGCTGCCCCGCTTCACCGCGGTAACCGGCATCCCCGCCGCGGAGGCAAAGAAACTGGGTCCGGTTCAGATTGGCTTGTCGAAGGAAAGCCGCTAGGATTCATGCCCTGTCTTGGACAGAGAGTGTTTTGTCGAGGAACCGGCTGGATGCCACCGTCTTGGTAAAGGTCATGCGGATTCCGTACCTGGGTCGCAGGATGACCATCGGACGCGCTTCGATCGTCTGCCCCGGCGTGAGCTGAGGGTCGTATCTTTTCAGCAGTTCGCCCAGGATCATGAGGATTTGCAGGATCGCGTAGTTGCCTCCGATACAGCCGCGCGGGCCGGCCCCGAAGGGCAGGTGCGTAAAGGGGGTGTGCAGCTTCTCATTGGCCTTGGTGAATCGCGCCGGGTCGAAACTCTCCGGGTCATGCCAGTAGCGCTGCGCATGGTGTACGCCGTGCACGAAAACGATGACCATCGATCCCCGGGGGATGATGAGATTTCCAACGCGGTCGTCGGCCACAGCCATACGGTCCACCATCCAGAACGGCGGATAGAGGCGGAGTGCTTCCAAAATCACCTGGGTGGCAAATTCGAACCTGGGTACATCGCTGAAGCTCAACGGCGCTTCGCCCAGCACGGAGTGGAACTCCTGCCGGACTCTTTCCAGAAAATCGGGACGCGAACTCAACAGGTAGAGAAGCCACGAGAGCGCATTCGATGAGGTTTCATGTCCGGCCACCAGCAGTTGCATGCTCTCGCTCAGCACCAGTTCATCGCTCATTCCTTCGCCGTCGCTGTACCGCGCGTCCATCAGGATCTGGAGCAGGTCGTGCCCGGGCTCCTGATGGCGGCGCCCCCGGATGTATGCGAGGAGAATGCCATCCGCGCGGACGCGCATTTCTTCGTGTCTGCGCAATGCGCCCGAGAGGTTGAACCACGGGTTCAGATACGGCTGAATGGTTTGCCGAACGATGAATTCCTGGACGGTGGAGATGGTATGGCTGACCAGGTTAATGTCTTCATCTTTCAGCCGCGCGCCAAACAGTGATTTGGCTACCATGGAGAAAGTTATTTTCATCAGCTGGGGGTAGATATCGACCGGCCCCAGGCTGACCTGCCTGTCGAATTCCTGCAGCGATTCGGCCAGAGAGTTCTGCATGATCGAAGAAAGAATCTCAAGCTGTTTGCGCTCGAACCCTCTCTGAATAAGACGCCGCTGTGTACGCCAGGCCTCTCCGTGCGTGGTCAGAAGACCTTTGCCCAGAAAGTGGCCCATTCTTTTTACTTGAATTTCGGACTTCTGATAATTCTCCGCATTGGTCTTCAATACATGCTGAATCACCGCGGGATCCGTGGTAACGATGGCTTCTTTAAGTCCACCAAGAAAGAACCGGAAGGTGGCGCCGAAGTCTTCCGTGTATCTCGTCAGGATCTGTACGGGATTGCTCGCCATGGCGCGCGAATCCGCGAAGGAGCGAAATCGGGAAACGACAGGGATCGATGTAGACAACTTCACGCTCCATTGCCGGGATTCTTACTTGGATTGGTGGAGACCCTGCTGACGTCGGCCTGAAGCGGTAAGGTAACCATAAGTAAACGACGAATCCCTCAAGAGTAAGTTTCGCTTCCCAACTGCTTCAAAAGTATCAGATGATGACGGATTGCCCGCGTCATTGTCGGATGTTGCCGGTAAGGGACGCCAAACTCTTCAGCCGTCTGTTTCACAATCCGGGTGAGCGGCGCATAGTGGGTGTGGCAGACATACGGACACAGATGGTGGACGATGTGATGATTCAGCCCGCCCACCAGCCAGCCCACCACCGGATTCTCGGTTGCATAATCCGCCGTGGTCGCGAAGATGTGATGCACGCCGTTGTCAAACTCGCCGCGGTCGGAAGGGAAGTAAGTGCTGTCGATGGTGTGCGTCGTTTGGAATACCAGCGATACGGTCAAGCCGATAATCAAATGAGCCAGGACAAAGGCTCCCCCCACCAGCAGAGGCGACTTCCGCAGCACCACCACCGGCAAGATGAGCATATAGGTGAGGTAGAAAGCCTTGCCCGCAAAGAGAATGGCATATTCCCTGGCGGGATGCCGGGCGCGCCGCAGATAGTCGTGGGAGGGAAAGAAAAAGCACTCAAAGTCGCGAACGAAAACATAATCCATCGAGAACATGGCGTAAAAGAACAGCGCGTAGATGTGCTGGAACCGGTGATGGCCGGCCCGCGGTTCATGGGGTGTAAACCGAAAGATCCCGCGTCCCGTAAGCGCATCGTCTTCGCCGTGGAGATTGATGCAGGAGTGGTGCCCTCGATGATGGAGGATACGCCACATATAGGAGCTGATCCCGCAAAGATCGAATACGTAGTTCAGAATCTTGTTCACCGATGGCGCAGGCGAGATGGCGTTGTGGTTGCTGTCGTGCGCGATGTTCAGCAAAAGGAATGTCTGTGCGAGTCCGCTCAAAAGGTAGAGGACAAGAAAGCGCCACGAATCCGGCTTGAATGCGTAGAGCGCGATCCAACTGCCCCCCAGCACGGTCAGGCCCACGAAGATCTTGGCCCACATCGCGCGGTCGGCTTTGGGAGAAATACTCTGGTCTACGAAATACTTTTCAAGGCGGCGGCGCAGGACTTTCGGGAAGGAAGTCACGCTCGCGCCATCCCCTGCGGTCTGTTGCGGCGAAGCCTCAGACGGCGGAAAATCACCAATCTCCGTCTCAAAATTGTCTACCGATCCGGCGCGGGACGTCATCGGTGCCTCCACCATCATTGTAAGCCGACCTGTCCCAAACGGGTCTGGACTTCCCCTTCCTTCCGGGGCCGGCTGCGTCGAATGCTGATCGTAGCGCGAGAAATCGCCGCAATTCAAGGAGATTTGCCCCGGGGGGAAAGGTGGGCCGCTTGGTCTCTGGATGTAAGAATGCGTTACATTGCTTTGTAGCCCTGCTAACATAATCCGAAGGACCGAAGAGCCAAGCCGCTTGATGGGGTGATGGACCCAAGCGATTCCCCGTTATACTTCCTAGCTTGGCGCGTTCGACCGTGCCTTAAGTGTTTGCGCTGTCAAGTCGAGCGACTTATCGGCAAAGATTGACTATGCATTTGTTCTTAAACTGGGCCTGCACCAATGCTTTCCTTTTCCGAGTTCAGTTACGTCTACCTACCAGGGATCGGGACTTAGTAAGACGTTTCGCGTTTCGCTTGCATTGAGTTTTCTAACCCACATTGGAGGGTATTCCGGATCAATTATGGCGTCGATTTTGGACCAACTGGATAGGCTGGGCGATAAACACCCCCACAAACTGCTTTATTCGTATATCGACCTGAACGGCAACCCGCTCGAACGTTATTCGTACGCCACTTTCATTCAGCGCACGAAAGCGATCGCCGGGCATTTGCTGAAAGGTGGCCGCTTTGCGGCGGAGGACCGGCTCCTGCTGGCCTACCCACCGGGCCTCGAGATGATCTGCGCGTTTTTTGGTTGCGTGCGCGCCGGCCTGATCCCGGTCCCTGTGTATCCTCCCAGCTCGCGCGGCTTCCAGAGCGCCCTCTACAAAATGGTCCACATCGCCAAGGATTGCCAGGCATCCGGGATTTTGACCAGCAAGGATTACCACGCTTCCCTGAAGTCGAACCTCACTCGAAGCGGGGTCTCGGCATCCGGAGTGGACGTCGATTACATCTCCGCCCTTCCCTGGATCGTCACTGAAGATTTCGTAGATCCCGTTGCCAACAAAACCTTTGCCGAGCCTCCCAGGATCCTGTTTCTGCAGTACACTTCCGGTTCGACGATGGAACCCAAGGGCGTGATGGTCACTCACGAGAACATCATGGATACCTGCGAACTCGTGATCGACCACCCCGACCCGGTAGTCGTATCCTGGCTTCCGCAGTACCACGACATGGGGCTCATCGGGTGCTACCTCTACCCCGCCCTTCGAGGAGGCACGACCCATGGCTTCGCTCCCATGGACTTTATTCAACGGCCGGTCCTGTGGTTCGACGCCATCAACACGTATGAGGCAACCGCCACGGCCGCGCCCAACTTCGCTTACGACTATTGCCTCCGCGCCGGCAGACTTTCCAAGGAAAGCCTGGAGGGCTGCGATCTAAGTTCTCTCCGCGTTTTGATGTGTGCCGCCGAGCCCGTAAAACCAGACACTTTCACTCGCTTTCTGGAAGCCTTTCAGCCCTACGGGCTCAAGTCCGAGAGCTTTTATGCGGCCTTCGGGCTGGCCGAGAACACGCTGGCGGTTTCGCTCGGCGGACGCAATATTGTCTCTGTCAACAAGCGAGCCCTGGCCCTGGGCAAGGCCCGCATGACCACCGAGGTTTCCGAGGTCGACGCAGCCACGCAGATTGTCAGCTGTGGGATTCCGCTCCCGGGTATGGACACTCGGATCGTTGATCCGGACCAGCACGTCGCCCTGCAGCCAGGCCAGGTGGGTGAAATCTGGATCGCGGGAATCGGGAAATGCCTGGGCTACTGGAACAATCCGGAATTGACGCTCAAGCAGTTTCGGGCGCGGCTCGTAGACGACAGCCCCTATGACGACGGTTACCTTCGCACCGGCGATATGGGATTCTTCCACCGCGGCGAGCTCTTCGTCTGCGGCCGCATCAAAGACATGATTATCCTCCGCGGGCAGAACTATTATCCGCAGGATATCGAAAACGTTGTGGAGAGAGCCTCCGGCCTCATCCGGCACAATTGTGTCGCCGCGTTCCAGGTTCACGAAGACAGCGAACCTGCCCTCGCTATCGTAGCCGAGGTCAAGAATCCCAAGGCCATTCCCGAAGCGCGGAAGATCGCTGCCGCGGTCCGGAGCTATCTCAACGTGGAAGTCGCCTTGATTTCGTTCATCGCGCCTCGCGCCATACCCAGAACCAGTTCGGGCAAGATCATGCGCCACAAGGCCAGGCAGATGTGGATGGATGGCCAGTTCACCGTCCTCTCCGAGTTTTCCCGGGAAAAGGATGCCGGGGCGTCCGAGTTCGGCTGTGAAACCCTCTCCGCCTTCGGCGAATTGAAAGCCAGGTACAACCTCACCGGCATGGAATCGTACAACCTCGTCGAAGCCGGACTGGATTCTCTCGACCTTGTCGTCTTCATGCACGAGCTCAAGGAGCTTTTGAAAGATAAAGGCGCTGAGATGCTGGCCAGACAGGTCGATATCGGTGTCATTCAGCGTGTCAGCGTCGCCGAACTGTTTCAACTGGCCGGGCAGCTGGAGAGCGCTCCCGAAGAAGCTCTGGTTCATCTTCGTCATTCCCTGGCCGCCTTCCGTGAAGAGCAGCGCGCCGCGGAAAAGGAAATGATGAGCAACGACAGCAAGCTGATCTTCGCGCCGTCGGTTTCCGCGCCATTGCCCAGAATTCCGGTGATGAATCGTGTGCTTCTCACCGGCGGCACCGGCTTCATCGGGCCATTTCTCATGAAGAGCCTGCTGGAACAGACGCGCGCCAAGGTCTACGTTCTTGTCCGGTCTTCCGATGAAGTTCAGGGGCGGCAAAGACTAAGGGCCGCCATGGAATCGATGGGGCCTTGCCCGGCCGGGCTGATGCCGATGTTCGACGCCCGCGTGATTCCCATTTGCGGCGATCTGGGACAAGCACAGCTGGGCCTCAATCAGGATGTCTGGGATTTCCTGGCCAATGAAATTGATGCGGTGTTCCACAACGGCGCCACCGTGAATTACCTGTTCAACTACGACCGTATGCGCGACGCCAACGTGATGGGCACCAACGAGGTCTTGCGCCTGGCATTCGAAGGACAGGCGAAGGAATTCAATTACGTCTCGACCACGTTCGTCTTTGGCTGGGCCGTGAAGAGCGTCCTCTATGAGACCGACTTCAACAAGAATATGGAATTGCTCGATTTCGGCTATAGCCAGTCCAAATGGGTAGCGGAACAGGTGGTGGCCGACGCGCGCAGCCGGGGACTTTCCACCCGGATTTTCCGGCCTGCTCTCGTCAGCCCCTCGGTTACGGGCGGGGGAAACAACTTCGATATCGCGGTGCGCCTGGTAGCGTTCATGGTCAATCACGGCATTGGCGTCGATGCCCTGAACCAGGTTAGTTTCGTTCCCGCGGACATCGTGGCCAACAACATCGTAGCCATTTCATCCGCGCCCGGCACCGCCAATAAAACCTATCACGTGGTGCGGGACGATTATGCCAACATGCTGGACATTACCGGCCTCATCACCAGGATGACGGGACGGCAATTCGAAATTTTCAGCATCAAGGATTTCGTTCCCGAACTCATCCGCAGATGCCGCAAGGAAGATCTGCTCTTTCCCCTCCTTGATTTTCTGGTGGGCTCCGTCGATAACATCTCCGCGATGGAGTTCAAACGCTATGAAAGTTCCTCGTATCAACAGGCTCGTGATGCGTCGGCGCGGGGACTGGCGGACCCGTCGCTCGAAGATACGGTCAAGGGCATCCTGAAATTCATGCACCGCAAAGGAATCATTTCGGTGGCGCCTCGCGAGTTCGTCGCTGCGCCGCCGCCCGCTGAGCCTTTCGCCTGCACGGATGCGGAGTCTGCTACTGCCTTTTGAAGACCAGCTTCTCCGTGACGTGCTGGCCGGATTCCAGCGTGCCCGTGGTGGTTAACGTCATCTGCTGCCCATCGGCGGAAACCACCCACCGGTCCTTTTGAGCAACCTGATCGTCGCGCCGGTAGATTGCATCCACGGTGTGAGGATCGACCAGTTGAAGCGTCACCGTATCGTTGCGGGAGTCGTGCAGATCGTACGGCTTTCCGTCGAAACGAGCGTCGTAACTGAAGTCGCCCGAAAAACGAACTCCGCCGTTTCCGTCTGGCTCAATCTTGAGCACCGGCTTTTGGCTCAGACGCGACTTGGTGAGGTCCTGCGTCCATTCACCGGCCAGAAGATCGTTGGCGACCTTCGCCCCTCCGCTTCGCGTCCACACCGACACCTGGTCGGGATGACTCCTGCTCGCCATGGTGACCGTCAGCTCGCGCCCGTCGTTCGAAATTTTGTCGCGAACCGTCGCCACCACAACCCCGTCCTTCTTCTCTTTGACCTCCGCTTGCCTCTTGTCGATCCGGCGCAGTTCGACTTGGTTGAACCGCGGATTGCCTTCCACGGGCGTGTCGTGCCCGCCCGCCTTGGCCGTGAAGTCCAGGTGGGTATCGCCCGACATCACCACGTGCACCGCGTCGTGCACGGCTGTGACGACCAGTTTATTGGGCGGATTCATCGTGGATTCCGCAGAGATGAGAACCCATGAACCAACGCGCGGATCTGCAGCTCCAGGTTGTATAACGGCAAGCAATGAGAGTAACGCGAATCTAAGAATGGAGCCTCCTCATTCGGTCGAACCAATTTAGCAGATTTCGAGAGCTGCGCAGATGGGAGCGCAATGGTCGATAGCTTCGATACAAACAACCACCCTCCCCTGAATTTCTCCTCTACCGGGCTTCTGCCGGCTTCGGCGGCGGAACGTCAGTCTGCAGATATTTACCTCGTCCCGGAGCATACTGGATAGATCAAAGGTCCGGAAAAACCATGGCCTGCCCCCATCGTGATCACAATGGAAAATCGGGGTTGAAAAAGCGGGGTACCCCCCACCCCCCCCCTTTTTATGTTGCGAACCGGATCGAAAATCTGCCGGTCATTTTTTTCCGCTTCTGCTCTTAGTCGCTATCCCCAATCAAAACATGGGTTTCCCCAAGGCGCTTCCGTTGAAATGTCAAGATCCCATTCCGCGCAGGCACTTCAAAAAAGCTTAAAAATACCCTGGAATTCAGGCAAAATCCCCTAAATATCTCTCGCATGCAAGAAACTTAGGACGGAACAACGCGCGGCTACTCCGGCTGGCCTCTACGATCCTTCGATGCCTGCGAGCCATGGGATGTGTCTCAGCCTGCAGCGGTTTTGTATGAAATCATGTGTCTCATGCATCTTCGCCGTTTCTGGCTGGCCTGTGTCGTCCTCGCCGCTGTCTTAGCGCTTCTTCCGTTTTCCTTTCACGCCGAGCGCCATTTGGAGACAGCCACCCGCGTTGAGGGCAGCGAAGCGGAAACGGTCCGCCAGGAACTGATGACCCGCTTCCATTCCCCATTCGTGGATCAAGTCGTCCTCGTGATTCAGGGTCTCCCGCCCGCGGATTCAGACCAGGGCGAGCAGGCCCTCGCAACCATCGTCCAGGGATTGAGGGATGAGCCCGGCGTGTCGGGAGTCGTGTCTCATATCGAGTTGCGCGACCCGATCTTCCTCGGCAAGGGAGGCGGGACATTCGTCTTGATCGGTCTCGCCTCGACCGAGGCTCCCGTCGAATCGCTCGTTCCCCAGCTGCACGAGCGGGCACACTCTCTTGAGAACCAATTGCGCAGCCGCTATCCCGGCGTGAAACTCGAACTGACCGGCGAGCTTCCCCTGAATTTTGACATTCGCAAAGCCAGCGCCGAGGATGTGCGGCGCGGCGAGACGCTCGTGATTCCCGCCACCCTCGGACTCTTGCTGGTCGCTTTCGGAAGCCTCGTCGCTTCGATGATCCCGCTGGCTGTCGGCCAGCTTGCCATCGCGGTCACTCTGGCGATTACCGGGCTTCTGGCCCAGCGCTTCCATCTGTCCATCCTGGTTCAGAATTTGGCCACCATGCTTGGGCTCGGTCTGGGAATTGACTACGCGCTGCTCATGGTCAGCCGTTTCCGGGAGGCAGTCTGCACAGGTTGTGGGGGACCCGCAGCCGCGATGATTGCGGCCCGTCAGGCAGGTCGCACCCTCATGATTTCAGCCTCCACGGTCGCCATCGGCTTTCTCGCTCTCTTGACGGTTCCCATCAGCGAAATCCGTTCCATCGGCGTCGCTGGATTCCTGGTGGCGGGAATCAGTGTGTTGCTGACGAATACTTTGGTTCCGGCATTGCTCACATTGCTCGGACCTCGTATCGACGCGGGGCGGTTGCCCTTTGTTCCCATGCTGGATGCCAATCGAGCCGCGCGCACTGGAAATCGCTGGAGGCGCTGGGGAAGAATGATTGTCGCCCATCCGTGGTCCGCCCTGCTTCTGGCAGCCACTCCCTTGCTTCTGCTCGCCTGGCAGGCCACGCGCCTCGATACCAGTCTCCCCAAAGGAAATTGGCTGCCCGAGTCAGCGGAGTCGGTCCATGCGCTTCATACCCTCGAAAGGATCGACCGGGCCGGCGTCGTCTATTCGCTGCGCGTCCTGGTCGAACTGCCAAAGGATTCCATCGCCCAGACTGATGAAGGTTGGAACGCCCTCGATCGTCTTTCCAAGCGCATCGCAGCCGATCCTCGTAGCGCCCGCGTCATTTCCATCACCACCATTGCCGAGGGCAATCGCTCCGCTCTCACTGACATCCCGCGGGAGACGCGTCGAACGTTTTTGAGTGGGGATGGGCGGGCGGCGTTGATCGAAGTGCTGCCCGCAGGTTCGGTTTCCCTGCGCGATCAAGTTCGCTGGTTGCGGGAACTCCGCACGACGGGCGGGGAAGCTCTCACCGGTGTGCCCGGCACAACTCTACAGATTGGGGGCATCCCGGCCCTGAACGCCGATTACCAGACCATTGTCACGAAACGCTTCATACCGGTTACTGTGATGGTGGTAACGGGAACGCTCGTTGCGCTATTGGCTGGGTTCCGATCGCTGTTCGCCGCCGTAAAGGCAATCGCGTTGAACCTTCTGTCGGTTGCATCCTCGTTCGGAGCGTTGGTTTTAGTATTTCAGGACGGACACGGAAGTGGCTTGTTGGGAGTTCAAGGGGGAACGGGGAGCGTGTTTCCCCTCGTTCCCATCGTCACCTTTGCCATCGTCTTCGGACTGAGCATGGATTACGAAGTGTTTTTAGTAGCCCGGGTTCTTGAAGCCAGGAGGTGCGGGCTGAGTGAAGCGGATGCAATTCCCGAAGGATTGGCTAGAACCGCCGGGCTGATTACAAGCGCCGCTGCAATCATGATCGTAGTGTTCGCGGCATTTACCTTTGGCAATTTCCTGGTCGTCAAGATGATTGGGTTTACGCTCGCGGTCGCCGTCTTCATTGACGCGACGCTGGTGCGAATTGTGATAGGCCCCGCGCTCCTGCGCCTTGCAGGCGATTGGAACTGGTGGCCTGGGGGGATCTCTACGGCACCGAAACCATCGCGGTGACCAGACGCGCACGAGCGAATTCATACGGGTGCTTTAACGAATTTCGAAATCGCTGACTCTTTCCAAATCAATAGCGCTCTGGATCACGACTTGTCTGCCTCGCTCGAACCACTCGCGTGCCTGTACGGCAGCGATCCGGATCGCAGGCTCATCTCGATCTGTTCAAGAGTCTTTCCTTTGGTTTCCGGCAGGTGAAAGATGAGAAAGAGCAATCCAGCAAGGCAGATGACCGCATACGTCCAGAAGGTGCCCGCCGCTCCCAGGGTGGCGTTCAGAAGTGGAAACGTATAGGTAAGTAGAAAGCACGCCGTCCAGAGTGCGGTGACGGCAATGGACACGGCGCCGCCTCGAATGCGATTGGGAAAGATCTCGGAGATGACAACCCAGGTTGCTGGGGCCAGGGATAGGGCATAGCACGCGATGGCCGCCAGAACCAGTATCAGCATGGGCTTTCCCTGCATGTGCAGACGGTAAAGCGCACCTAAAACGGTGTAGATGACGAGCAATCCTGAGACCCCGGTGAGCAGTAGGAACCGCCTTCCGTAGCGATCGATGGCGGCGAGCGCGGCCAGCGTAAAAGCCACATTGACGACGCCGGTTACGACGATGTTGAACAGAATGTCGGAGACCTGATATCCGGCTGCCGCAAAGATCTCCTGTGCGTAGTTGAAGATGACATTGATGCCGCACCACTGCTGCAGAACGGCAAGGATCACCCCAAGCACAAGCGCTCTCGTCATACCAGGTGAAGAAAGCTCGTGCACAAACGGGCGCGGCATTTGTGCGGCGTCGTTCGCTTTGAGGTCCATGAGCACCCGCATCGCATACGATCGGCCGCCGAGACGTTCTAACACGATTGACGCTTCCTGCTCCCGCCCTTTCGCCGCCAGCCAGCGCGGACTTTCGGGCACAAGAAAGGTTGCGATAAGAAAGAGAACAGCAGGGATTGCGGTGACCGAAAACATCCAACGCCATCCTAACTGCCCGTTCCACGAAACAAGAATGTCGTGAGCGCTAGCGCCGGCAGGAATCGGCCGGGCGATGAGCCAATTCACAACTTGTGCCAGAAGGATTCCAAATACGATGGCTAGCTGGTTCAGGGAAACGAGCCGGCCGCGCAGGTGCGCCGGAGAAATCTCCGCAATGTACATCGGTGAAATTCCGGAGGCAAGGCCGATGGCATATCCGCCAAGAATTCTCCACGACACAAATGCGTCGAAACTGTGCGCGAGGCCTGTGCCCAGAGAGGAAATCGCAAAGACGAAGGCGGCCAGGGTCAGCAACCGCTTCCGGCCGAATCGGCTACTCAGACCTCCGCAAGAGACGGCTCCGGCTAAGCACCCTATCAGGGCGCAGCTCATGGCCCAGCCCTCGAGCGAGGGTGAATCGAGTTGGAAGTAACGTTCATAGAAAGGCTTCGCGCCGCCGATCACCACCCAGTCATAACCAAAGAGGAGACCGCCGAGCGCTCCTGCCGAGGCCGCCAGCCAGATATAGACCGCGCGGAACCCCCGCTTGGGCTCTGCCGATCCTTCCGAAATGGAGACGGGAATGATCACGGTTTGAGAGAAGTTTCGAGTCCTCTTGCCGGCAGAGTGTTTTCTCCGTTGAGCCAGCCAAGGGTTTCGACCGCGAAGAGATAGTTGGGATCCATCGCAACCACTTGCTTGAGCTGCCGGATCGCGCTCTGTGTGTCCCCCAAGCCGTGACTCGCCAACGCACTCAACAACAACGAATCGATCGTATTCCGCTTGCGGATGTCGTCGTCGAAGAGAAGCAGGTTAGGCAGCGAGGTGGCAAAGTAATCGATCTCTGGCTGCCTCTGTCGCATCGCGGCTGAAAACTCCTGCAAGCTTGTTAGGACCGTTCGCGCGGCCTCGTTGTGGCCCAGCGCAAGCATGGACAGCGCCTGAAAGTACGAGTGGATGCCCACGCCAGGCAGCAGTTCCGCACCTGCATTCCAATACCTCTGGGCCGCAGCCGAGTCGCCCAGCCGCAGCGCCGCGAGCCCTGAAAAATAGTCGAGATCGCGCTCCAGCGTCAGGAGATGCTTGCCTTCGCCAAGATTTTCGGGATAGCTCCGCGCAGCTTCAAAATGGCGCAGCGCATCGGCTGCTTTTCCCGACGCCAAGCAGGCCTTGCCCAAAGCTCTGTGCGCGTTGACATACTGCGAAGAGACCAGTCCTTCGCCACCCTCCCAGGGACTGAAACGGCGCGTGTGTAGACGATCCAGAGCGGATGACCACCTGCCGCACTGGTTGAGGAGCGTAATGTATTCGACGCTCAGATCGTCCCGACGCTCCACGAGTTCTAGATGTTCATCCAAGCGGCGCAGCCGTTCCTCCGGCTTTACCAACCCGGTCCTCTTTTTCAACTGGTCCCATTCGTAGAAGACGCGAGCATCTTCCGGATTAGCCATGAATGCACGTTCGTACATCCGATCGGCCTCCAAAGGATCGTGGACTACATTGAATTCGGCAATCCCCAGGTTCCTCCACGGTATGGAGAAGCTAGAATCCAGTTCAACGGATCGGCTCCAGCAGCAAATCGCTTCCTCATACCGCTTCTTGTCGTAATAGAGATTGCCGAGGTAGTAGTTGGCCTTGGCGGACGCGGGATTCCGTCGCACGGCATCCTCAAGCACAATCATCTCTTCCAGGCGAGCCGGAAAGCAAAACCGCGGCGAGGCGGCTTCTGCCTGTGTTGCGTATTGCCTGGATTCCCGCTCCTGGCCGAGCAAGGACGCAAGGTACGAAAGCGCGTACCAGATCATCGGATACATCGCTTCCGACGCGCGGACCCAGCCTTGTAGCAAGGCATAGGCATCCTCACGCAGTCCAGACCATGTCAGATCGAACGCCGCATCCAGTAATGTCTGCACATCGCTTCCAAGAGTAGAAATATAGGCGTTCAGGTCCTTGGGGTCCCGACTCGTTAGAAATTGTTCGGCCATGGTGCGAAAGTCCAGCGGATCGAGCGAGAGAGTTTCGCGGATCAAAGCCTTCGCATCGTCAACTCTGCCCAGTTTGCGCAGAAGCGAAACCTTAAGCGCCCGGGCCTTCAGACTGTTCGCGTTGGTCAGAAGGGCCTGTTCCACTTGCTCGAGCGCCAAGCGGAAATCTTCGCGCTCGGTGTTGATGCATGCCAGCGCATAGTGTCCAGCGCTCTGCCAGGCGAAGTTCCATACCGATTTGTGGAAGGCGTCGTATGCCCCTGAGTCGTTTCCCTGGTAGCGTCGCGCCACTCCAAGGTTGTAGTAAGGCTCTCCATCATAAGGGTTCGGATTCCTCAAGGTCAGGCGGTGAATGGCTCGGACCAGATGCATTTCCGCCTCAACGAACTGACCTTTCCGCAGGTAGTTCAATCCCAGTGCATTGTTCAGCCTTGCATCCTCGGGTTCGCGACTGAGACCCTCGCGCCAATAGTCTTCCGGAGAGCGCGTAGCATGGCGATACTGTTCAAGATGCAGACCCGTCAGGTAGAGCTCGTCGACGCTCGCGATCTCCTTCGGAGGCAGGGGCTCAACGGCGGCTTCGGGCGGATTATGTCTCCCCGGGATCTCTGGCCGGTAGGCGATCCGTTCACTGCCCCTGGCGTCGAGGACGGACAACCTGTATTCCTGGTGTTCTAGAGAATGAGCTTCAATTGTCTCAGTAAAGGGATATCCCGGGGCGAGTTCGAGATCTCTTTCCAGAATGGTTTGACCAGCACACGTGAGTTGAACGCGCACCAATTGCCGTGAAGTGACGCAAACGCCCATTTGAACGCTGTTCCCCACAAACTCAAGGTTTATCGCCATCTCGGTGTTTGCGTTTTTTGGCGGTCCAATCTTCTGGATCGGGTACCAGTACTGACTGACAGTTTTGGTCTCATACGGATGCAACCAGGAAAAGTCAGGCTGATTATCGGTGAAGGCTCCCGCCATCAGTTCGATGTACGAGCCATCCTCATCGGTCAGGTTCCGGTTCCATGCGTGTCCGAACTCTGCATTGCCCCAGGTCCACATCTTCTTGCCCGGAGCAAGATGATGGTTTGAGGTATGGACGAGGCCGGCCTTGCGGCCGTGGTCATAACCACCGCAAAAGTCATACTTCGAGTCGGTGACCATGTAGGAAGTTGGAACGGGAATGTTCTTGTACCAGGAAATGTCGGTGCCTGGATGATAATCCACTCCGTAGTAGTGCTTGCTGGCTATCGGGAACGACGAGATGGCGCGTTTGGCATGATCGGCGACAAACGTTACGTCGGGAGGGAAGACAGCCTGATAGTGATCGTCAACTTTCACGGCAACATTGGCCCACCAAAGAAAGGTCTGCGGTAATGGCGTGCGGTTGTAGAGCCTCACCTTGGCCTCGATGATCGCCTTCCCTGGGGAAAGACAGATGCCTACCATCCCCTTCATCCGCAGCATAGGATCGTGCTCGCTCAACCATACGGTTCGGCCACCGTCCGAATTCTCCTCCACTGTCGCATGTACGGGCATGAAGGTCGAAGGGCGATGGTGCTGCGGCCAATTGAATTCCACTCCACCCGATATCCATGGTCCAAGCAGCCCTACCAAAGCGGGCTTGATCACGTTCTGGCGATAAAAGAAATCGTATCCGTTGGTCTTATCCAAGCCGGTGTGGATGCGACCGCCAATCTCCGGCAGAATCATCAGCTTGAGAAACTCGTTCTCGAGAAGAATTGCTCGGTAACTTACCTCTACCTTGCGCAGGGCCACGCGATCTGTGAAGGGATTCGGATACACCTTTCCACTGCTCCCCTGATAGACCCGCTTTTCAAGAAACATGGGGTTGGGGTCAGCTTCCTGCACGGGATAGGTGGGGATGACAACCTGCTCTTCCCAGCACCGGACGGGTTCGGATTCGCGCGCTTCGCTCATCGGGCATGATCCTTATCGTTATTGTCTGTTGCGTCTGCAGATGTGCAGGATGGCGCAAGCCACGGGCTTTCAGGTAGTCGTTAACGTACACGGAGGTGCGCAGTCATGTCAAGGTTTTTCCTTAAGTTTAGCCTGCCTTGCTTGATGACTTCGTGAGCCTCAAATCTGACCGCCGACCCTGGAAAACCACGCATATGCCAGGCTCATCTTCCACCGGTCGAATGCTGCTGCTGCTGAGCTGGAATGTAAGGCCTGTTGCTCTGCCGCGGCCCTTGTTGCGGTGATGCAAACTGCTAGAATCCGGTAGGATTGTTTCCGAGAACATCGACATGAAGCCATCCAGCATCAAAGATATCGCTCGGGCTTTGGGCATTTCGATTGGCACTGTCGATCGCGCATTGCATGGGCGCTCGGACGTCAGCCCAGCCACACGAGCCCGCGTGCTGAAGAAGGCCGAACAGCTGGGATACCGGCCGAACCTAGCGGCTCGATCTCTGAAGCTTAACCGCAGGGTGCGCATCGGTATCTACTTTCCCCGCGATATCGCATCCTTTTTCGATCCTCTGCGAGCTGGTGTTCGAGCCGCGGCTTTTGCATCGACTGGCGTCAATGTTGAACTCGCCTTCCGAACGTTTCCACGACTCGATGAAGGTGACTTGGAACTGTTTGCGGCTGACGCAGGCGAGAGGTTCGACGGTATTCTCGTCGCACCAGGCAATCCTGAACACATCGGACCGGCGCTCAACGCAGTGGCGCGTCGCGGAATCGCAATCGTTTGCGTGGCCAGCGACGCGCCCCGGAGTGAACGCCTCGCTTCTGTTGCGGCGGATGCGCATGCCAGCGGCGCCATCGCGGCTGAACTGTTTTCCCGCACCATCCGCAAAGCCGGCCACCTGGCCACCATCACCGGGGAATTGACTACGTTAGACCACGCCGAAAAGCTACGCGGATTCGCGGCCAACCTGGCAGTATTCGCTCCCCATCTCTCGCTTTTGCCAGCTATCGAGTCGAGAGAACAGCCCAGGTTAGCGTATCGTCAGGCTACCGCTCTGCTCTCGCGCGAGCCTTATCCTCTGGGGATTTATATCAGTACCGCCAACAGCATCCCGGTCCTCAAATTGCTGGATGAGAAAGATCTTCTCGGCAAAGTTCAAGTGATCGCCACGGATCTTTTCCAGGAGCTTGTTCCCTACATTGAATCTGGGAAGATTCTCGCGACGCTCTACCAGCGACCCTTTGACCAAGGCAAGACGGCACTCGAGCTTTTGCTTCGCTATCTCCTGAATGGAGCCAGGCCCAACCTTGTAACCCGGCTGGCTCCTCACATTATCTTGCGCAGCAACCTTAATTTGTTTACAAGTCATCTTGCTGAAGCTGAGGACGCGGCAAGCTCCGAATAGATGTCGGCGACGGAACCCGAAAGTCCGCCGGCAAAGCCGCGGCCTGATACACCGGGGAGACGGGGGTCACAAGGGCGAGTGGATTCTGCTCGCGCAGAAAGAACAGTGTTCCGTGTACGAACACGATTCGAGGAAGAGCGTGTGAATGACGGATTGGATCTCACAAGGGACATTTGTCCCGGTGTGCTCAGTGCAACCCAGAACCCTGATTCGATTCCTGGATGGCCGATGTTGGGCAGTTGCCATCTGCGCATAGGATGGCCGCAATGCCTTTGCGTTCCGTCACGGTAAACAGGCGATCGATTGCAGGCAGTTTGATGATCTCCTGATGACCGCCAGGCCAATGAATTTCAGCGCTCGGAAGTGCACTCTCGTCACCTAGACCGAAGTGCACGCGTGGATCATTCGAAGAAAGATAGCTGCCTCCGCTCAGCACGTCACCGCGTTGACGACCGTTGGTTCCGATGAGATAAACAGTCGCTCCCACCGCGTCGCGCGGACTTCCTACGCCACCGACAAGCTTCAATTCCACCCAATGATGATGATCGTGGTTCACGTTGCGCAGCAACGTTGGCGGCCGGTCAGCGTTATTGATAACGACATCGATCTTGCCGTCATTGAAAAGATCCCCAAACGCGGCTCCGCGTCCAACGCTCACCTCAGAGAGTCCGGTGCCTTCGACTGCGGGAACAAGCTCAAATTTTCCATTCTTGTGGTTGTGAAAAAGCAGGGTGCGCTGTGCGTAGGTGGTTCCCCATTCCGGGTGCTGATCGACGCTGGGATAAACGTGGCCGTTGGCGATCAGGAGGTCGAGCCAGCCATCATTGTCGTAATCCAGAAATCCGACGCCGAAGCCAACGAACGGGATGGTCGCGGAGGCAATCCCCGCAGCATAGCTCACGTCGGTAAAAGTGGCCAAGCCATCATTTCGGTAAAGGATATCGTTGTCTTCAGAGAATGCGGTACTTACCACTGACAGGTGGCCGTTGTTCTCATAGTCACCGGCGGCAATACCCATATTTGCCTTCTCCCGCCCTTCACCGTCGAGTGCGTAACCACTGAGATAGCTTCTGTCTTCAAAGGTGCCATTGCCCTTGTTGATATAGAGATAATTGGGAGTGGAGTCGTTGGCCACGAGCAGGTCGGGTTTGCCATCGCTATTTACATCCGCAAACAGAGCGCCGAGACCATAGTAGCGGTCCGAATCGCTTACGCCGGCGCTTGCGCTGACGTCGGTAAACGTGCCATTCCCATTGTTATGGAAGAGATGATCAACCTCTCCCTGTAGTCCCCGGGGTCCGCACATTACGGGCGTGTCGCGATAGCGGCAGGCGCTTGTGGCTGCACTAGGCGTTCCGGCGACGGGACTCTGACGCCGGTCGTATTGAACATAGCCGGCGACGAACAGGTCCAGGCGACCATCGCCGTCATAATCTCCAAAGGTTGCGCCTGTCGACCAAGTGCCCAGGGCCACTCCAGCCTGTTCGGCAACGTCAGTAAACGTGCCGTCGTGATTATTGCGATAGAGACGATTCTTGCCGAAGTTGGTCACATAGATATCAGGCCAGCCGTCGTTGTCGAAGTCTGCGACGACCGCACCGTAGCCCCAACGATCGTTAGTAACTCCGGCCTTTACGGCGACATTGGTGAAGGTGCCATCGTGATTGTTGTGAAAGAGGGCTGCTTGTGGTGCGGGTGCTTTGCCATCGAGTGCATCATCATTTGAGCCATTGACAAGATAGATGTCGAGCCAACCGTCGTTGTCATAATCAAGCAACGCAACGCCGGCTCCTTTGGCGCCCACGATGTATTTCTTTTCTGGAGTTCCGGCCGTGTGGCGCCAGACCTCAAGGCCAGCCTTCTGCGCGATATTCATGAAGACAGTAGGCCCCGTTTTCACTTGGCCGCCCGCTGTGATCGGTCGGTGCGCCGAGTCGTATTCCGGGGGGTGAACAGCCCCTGAAGCGATGCCGCCTGTGCCGCTCCCGTTTTGAGCAGCGGTTTGCGCCTGCACCGATAGGAACGAGACAAGAAGCAGCAATAGAAGGCGCGTAGAGGGCTCAATCATAACTCCCAAATTAGCCTACTCTCTCGCGCGACAGGCGCAAAGCTGCTGCTGTAGCACTTAACCAGGAGCTTCGAACCCCTACTGTTGAGGAAGCCTGTATAGATGGCTACGACCGGGGATAGCTTTGTGGAAGTGCCGGGCCGGATGTATGATCGCTTGCCAATGCAACACTACTTATTTGGAAACCACGGACGGGAGAATGCATGACTAGGATTAATAGAAGAATGTTCCTGCAGGGAACCGGACTGTTGACCGCCGGCACTCTCGCGTCCCGCCTTCACGCGTATGCTCCTGCGGAGTCTTCGCCGATTCAAGACGTTAGCCACAGCGATGACGATATGACTCCACCCATCTTCGAGCCGTTTGAATGGAAGGTCTCTGACCTGGCTTTTTCGTTTGAGTTCCTTGACCAGAGGATTCGTCTACGAAGCGTGTTGCCTGCCGGCATTTCGGCTCCCAAAGACACTCCCAACCCAACCGTGCTTTCCGGACTGGAGACTTCACTTCACTGCACCGGCGAAGATCCCGACGATCATCACGGCCTGAAACTGACCGGAGGCAGTCCGGGCACCCGGCTGATTTACCTGGGGAAAAAGGAAATATCGACGGCTCAGGGAAAACGTTTCACCATCGACCAGTCAGATCCCACGCTCGGGCTCAAGGTCGAATCTATCTACGAAACCTTCGGCGACTTCCCCGTGGTGCGCCGGTCGACCAAGGTCACGAACACCTCCAAACGCAGCATCGGAATCGAGTACCTGAGCTCAGCGATGCTTCATAATCTGGCTTCTCCACGGCGTTTTGAAGAGGATCTGCGCATCCATTTTGCACATAATACCTGGCAGGCGGAGGCGCAATGGAGAACCGTGAAGCCCTCCCAAGCCGGCTTCCTCGACAACGGGAATTTCACCATCTCGCCGGCCTCGTTCGACAGCGTCGGCACCTGGTCAACGCAGCGCTATCTGCCCATCGGCATCGTTGAGAATACTGAACTCGGCGTTACATGGTTCTGGCAGATCGAGCATAACGGGTCGTGGCACTGGGAGCTTGCCAATACACAGGACAAGGCAGTTTACGCCTATATCGGCGGCCCGGACGAGCTGCACGGCCATGCCTGGAAGAGCCTGAAGCCTGGCGAATCGTACACGACGGTACCGGCAGGTGTCGGCTGCGTTCGCGGCGGGTTTGAGCAGGCTGTCGAAGCTTTGACGCGCTACCGGCGAGCCGCATGCATTCGTCCTCGTAAGGACACCCAGCAGCTGCCCGTAATTTTCAACGACTACATGAATTGCCTGGAAGGCGATCCGACCACTGCAAAGGAACTCCCGCTCATCGATGTGGCCGCGGCAGCGGGCTGTGAATATTTCGTTATCGATGCGGGGTGGTATGCGGAAATGAGTGAAAGCTGGTGGGGTTCGGTCGGGGCCTGGCAGCCCTCGAAGACCCGCTGGACAGGCGGACTTCAGCAGGTGTTGGACCGAATTCGCGAGAAGGGCATGGTGCCTGGTCTGTGGCTCGAACCGGAGGTGATCGGCATTCATTCGCCGCTCAAGGACAAGCCCGATGCGTGGTTCTTCCAGCGGCACGGCAAGCGCGTCATCGATCACACACGGTTCCTGCTGGATCTGCGTAACAGAGACGTTCGGGCTTACTTGAGTGCCGTTGTCGATCGGCTGGTCGGCGAGTACAAAGTTGGTTATATCAAGATGGACTACAACGTCGACGGCCTCGAAGGCACTGAATTCATGGCGGACAGCCCCGGACAGGGATTGCTCGAACATAACCGCGCACTCCTGAGTTGGCTCGACGAGGTGCTTGCCCGATATCCGGATCTGACCATCGAAAACTGCGGCAGCGGGGGAGGACGGATGGAGTACGCCATGCTCTCGCATCTCCAGTTGCAGTCCTCAAGCGACCAGGAAGACTACCGGCTCTATCCATCGATCGCTGTTGGGGAGTCGGCGGGAGTCTTGCCCGAACAACTCGCTATCTGGTCCTATCCCCTGGCCAGTGCCGACGAAGACGCAGCCTCTTTCAACATGGTGAGCGCGATGCTTTTTCGCATCCATCAGAGCGGCAATCTTGCCAATTTGAAACCGGGGGCATTTGATCAGGTCAAAACCGGCCTCAGGATTTATAAGGAGGTTATCCGGCGTCACACGCGATCGGCAGTGCCATATTACCCCCTCGGTTTGCCGGATATTACCGACCATGAGTCGCCAATCTCTCTAGGAATGCGATCCACCGAAAGCGATTTTGTTGCCGTTTGGCGTTTGCGTGGCGAAAACAAAGTTGCTCTGCCGAAAGCGCATTCTGGAATGAGGATTCTCTATCCCACCAACCTGGGAATTCAGTTGCAATCTGAGGGAGATGGCCTAAGCATTTTGTTTCCCCGACAAATGATGGCTTGCCTACTTTCGCGGCAGATATAACGGTGCGGGTGGAAACGAGGCACCGGGAGCTTTCGTTCGGCGAAGCCAGCGAAAAAGAACTTGACAGGCGTATTTCGGTTACCTAAGATTCGTGACCAGATAGAAAACGTTATCCAGACGATGCTTGCTTTTCCCCTGAAGTGCAAAGCTGAGTCATTCTAAGACTTTTAGGAGTTTAGGGAACGCCGCTGCGAAAACGGCGTACCGGATTGCCGGATCAATTTCACATCTGTCGTCGCCCCAAGAAAGTCCATTTCTCGAAGATCGCCGCCGAGAACGAATAAGCGGATCGACTGCTCCCAAAAAGGAGCGCATTCGAACGTTAACGAACCTCGTTTCATTTGTGCGGAGACAACCATGAGAAAGTTTCTGACGCAAGTTCCGTTCATCCTATTCTCAATAGCGATCCTCCTGATGGTTTTGCCCCCCAAACATCTTCATGCCGCCGGACCCACCGGAAAAATTGTCGGCCTGGTGACCGACCAATCGGGAGCTCCCATCCCCGGAGCGACAGTAATCGCTACCAATGAAGGCACCGGCGAAGCGCGCACCGTAAATTCAGATAACGATGGAAACTTCAACCTGCCTATCCTCCCGGTTGGAAACTACTCAATCAAAGTTGCAGCGAACGGATTTGAGGGCTTTCTGCAAAGCGGAATTATTCTCCAGGTGGACCAGAACATAACCGTAAACCCTCAACTGAAGGTCGGCTCAAACTCCGAAGTTGTTCAGGTCACCGGCGACACCGGACAGTCTCCCGACCTGGTTGACGCCACCGTCAGCCAGGTTATTGATCAGCAGAGGGTCGTCGACCTGCCTCTCAATGGCCGCGATACCCTGCAGCTGCAATACATCATGCCCGGAGTTTCCTACGACAACGATAACGTGTCGCACGGCCAGGGACAGCATGAGGGCGTGGTCGTAAACGGCAATCGCCCCGGATCGAATTACTACCTGCTGGATGGCGTGGATATGACGGATTCCTATCTTTCAACTGCGCCCGTTTTTCCCGCTCCCGATGCGCTGCAGGAATTCGACATCCAAACCAGCAATTTCACTGCGCAGTATGGCCGCAGCTCCGGCGGATTGATCAACGCAGCTACACGAGCCGGAACCAATACGTTTCACGGAGGGCTATTCGAATTTCTCCGCAACACTGTGCTCGATACGCACAATTACTTCGATGTACCCGGAGAAGCAAAGCCCTCCCTCAAGCTCAATCAGTTTGGCGGATACCTCGGTGGACCGATTCTCAAGGGGAAGACTTTTTTCTTCGGTTACTACCAAGGCACACGCCAACGCAGGGATGAGTCGATCGTCATCGGACAGGTGCTCACAGCCCAGGAAAACCCTAACTTGACCAGTGACGGCAGCGCGTTGTTTCCTTCGGGATCCATCTACGATCCGCTCACGGGCGCGCCATTCGCGGGCGGTCTGATTCCCGCGGCGCGCATTGACCCGACTGCTAAGGCGGCCGTTAAGGCACTCATGAATTTCACTCCCAATAACAGCACCGGCGGTTACACCTACCATGCACCCTCCGCCGACAACGAAGACGGTCTCAATGAAGACCAGTACCTGGCTCGGATCGATCACAAATTCGGCGACAAAGATCTGCTCTTCGGCCATTACTTCTACAACCAGGATCAGTCGAACGGTCTTGGAGCCGGAAACCTGAACCTTCCACATGACAAATATTTCCGCAATCAAAACATCGCTTTCGACTACACCCACACGTTCAATCCGAAGCTCATCAATACGGCGGTATTTGGCTTCACGCGCGTGGCGCACCATCGCGGAACATTGGTTTCAGACGGCTGGCAAACGTTCGGCAGTATGCCCGGAACCTCTCGCGCCGGCATTCCCAGTGAGTTTTACATCGGTGTCAATGGCAGCTACTCAAACAGTGGAGACGGAACGTTCATCCAGAACCGTCAAACATGGCAGTACACGGACTACGTGACCTGGAACGTGGGTAAGCATACGCTTTCGCTGGGCGGCGATTTCCGCAGGGAAGCAGTGAACCGCGTTGAGGATTACTTCACCGATCCCGACTTCAGTTTCAACGGCCAATATACGGTTCAGCCCGGGGGAAGCTCCACTGCTACGAACGCTCTGGCCGATCTGCTGCTAGGCCTGCCCAACAACTTCAACCTGCAGACCGAGGTGTTTAGCGACTTGCGCCACAATGCGTTTGACGCCTATGTCGCGGACAATTTCAAAGTGTCGCGGAAAGTTACCATCGATGCCGGCTTCCGATGGGAACCCTTCCTGCCGCCGGTGGACAATTACAACGATCAGATCTGCTTCGATCCCACCTTCAAGACGCTCTCGTCTTTCTATCCGACTGCGCCTCCCGGATTTACCTTCCCTGGTCCGCCCCAAGGATCTTCCTCTCTTGGTAAAGGCGACCCTGGCTGTCCGCGCTCCATGGTTCCCAACCGATTGAAAAACGTTGCCCCCCGTATTGGCGTCAATATGGATCCCTTTGGCAATAGCAAAACCTCGATTCGGGCAGGCTTTGGCATCTTCTGGGACCAGGCGCGACTTATCGCTTGGAATCGCTACTCGACCGCGCAACCTTTTGACGATAACGTTACGGTCAACGGTGTTAGCACTAACACCCCGTACCCCAGCCTCACGGGAACGAATATCTTTACCAATGCACCCGCTGGCGAACATGTAAATCCTTTCCCGTTCATCATCCCCCGCACACCGGCCCAGCGCGCTGCATTCAGTCCGGCCTATGGAGGCCAATGGCCGACCTCCGCGGAAGGAACCGTTCTGCCGCCCAACTTCAACGAAGGCTACACGAGTCAATGGAACCTGACGATAGATCACCAACTCGCCAAAAACTATCTGCTCACTATCTCCTACATTGGCAACAAGGGAACACACCTCTTTATGTCGCGAGACATCAACTACGCTCCAATTTCGACGTACGACTTCAGTGCAAGCCTCGCGACCAATCAAAATACGATCAACGCGCGACGATTGTATGCGAATGACTGCCGGCCCGGGCAAACCGATGGACCATGCCTTGGCCAAACGCAGGAAGAAACCAACTCTTCCTGGTCTACCTATCACGCGGGTGTCGTCCAGGTGAATAAGAGCTACTCGAACGGGTTTAGTCTGCTGGCATCGTACGTCTACGGCAAGTACCTGGACGTGGTTCCCTTCGGCGCGGAGGGTGGTCTCGGGCCGCGTAATCCAACCAACTTCCGCGCAAACTATGGACCGAGCGATAACGATGTCAGGCACCGGTTTACCGCATCCTATATCTATGCGTTGCCTAAGGTGAAGTCGGCGCACGGCCTGTTAAGCGGAGTTGTCAACGACTGGCAAAATCAGGGCGTGCTGATTGCACAAACCGGCGTTCCCTACACCATCACCAGCAATACCGACACGGCAGCCACCGGAATTGGCGGCGAGTTCGCGGATCTCGTGTCGGGCCAGAAGATTAGTCCTTCGCACCGCGGAGTCTCCCAATACTTCAACCCGGCTGCTTTTACCAACGCTGCCCCCGGTACTTACGGTGATACATCGAGGAACTTTCTCACTGGCCCTTCTCGCGTCGATATGGACTTCTCGCTCTTTAAGGAGTTCCCTCTCTTCGAGCACGGTAAACTCCAATTCCGAAGCGAGGCCTTTAACCTTTTCAACCATCCAAACTTCGGAGCACCGGACCACAACGTTGGAGACGGCAACCTCGGCCAGCTTACTTCTGCAGCCGACGGGCGCATCTTGCAGTTCGCCTTGAAGTACGTCTTCTAATCGAGGTTCAATCAACACCCGATGTCCCGCCGGCGACGACGGGGCATCGGTTTATTGGTGCAAATATTCCTTACTGTCGAGTAGTCGGGCACGAGATCGCATCTTGCCAAAAAATTGCGGAATGCTCGATGCCGATATTTACTTTTCCTCGATAAGTCAACACTGCAGTTTTCGAGAAGCTTTATAGTGTTTTGGAAGATGTCTCAGAGGTGGGCTTGAAGTTCAAAGGGAACAGCGGCATGCGAATTGGAGAGGCGCGCCAAACGATCATCGCGGCTTGGCTTGCGCTTGCCATTCTTCCCGGCTTGCTCTCCGGACAGAGCCTATCTCCGGATCGAATGCTGGAGCATCGAGAAAAGGCAGAACAGGCCCTGAAAGCTCACGATCTGGCTGCAGCAGAACATGAGTACCGCGAGATGCTTGCAATCGATCCGCAAAGCAGCTCTGCGTGGACCGGACTTGGCGTTCTTCTGTACGGCTCCGGCAGAGCAGAGGCTGCTTACGAGGCTTTGCAGAAAGCGCTGAGCATCGATCCTGCCGCGCCGCGCGCGGAACTCTTCCTCGCTTTAAGCGAATCTGATCTGCGCAACTGCAAGGAGGCCACTCCACTCTTAATCAAATACTTCGCCACTGAGCCGCATGGCCGTCTGCAGCGCTTGACAGGGCTGGCGCTCCTCGGCTGCACAGCCGAAGCGTCAGACCCCTTGCCCGCGTTGCAGACCGCGGCCCGTCTGAAGCAACTCTATCCAGATGACGCGGATATTTTATTCGAGTCTGCTGAACTCTATACGAGGATGTGGAACGAGAGCGCGAGTGAGCTCATGGCCAAGCATCCCGATTCGTATCGGGTTCACGAATTGGCTGGAGAAGTCGACGAGGCGCAAAACAACTACGATCAAGCCATCCGCGAGTATTCGCTGGCGATTGAACAGAACCCCAAGTTGCCGCAGATGCATTATCGAATCGGCCAGATCTATCTGCGGCAAGCGGCTGCTGACGCGGACGATAAGGCCATGATTGAGTTTCAGAAGGAAAAGCTGGTCGATCCGCAGTCCGCCGTCTCCGATCTCGCCATGGGCGACATCGATATGCACGAACACAAGCTCGGCCAGGCGCAGCCACTCTATGAGGAGGCGATCAAACTGGATCCTACTCTCGTCGAAGCCCGGGTCGGGCTGGCAAAAATTCTTCTCGAGCAGAAGAATGCGGAAGCATCGATTCGCCAGTTGCAGGCCATCATCGCCGATCATCCTCAAAATTCAGAAGCCCACTACGTTCTAATGATGGCCTATCGTCAAGAAAAGAAGATGCCTGAAGCGGAGGTCGAGATGGCCACTTTCAATCGCCTCCAGGCCGAGCGCGGAGAGAAGTTCCAGAACAAGCTGAATGCACTGCTCAACGGCAAACCGCCCACGACCAAAGAGGATCAGAAATAATGGGATGGCGAGGCCCGAAGCTTCGTGGTTGTTCATCCCTGGGGAGGTCGCAGCTTGGTTTCACTGACAGGCGTAATTTCCTGCGCATTGCGGGATCGGGGCTTCTGCTGCATGCGGCTACCTCCCTGAATCCACTGAATGGCATTGGACAATCGATCCCGAAACCATCACCAGGCAAGCCTATTGGATCTCCATTGGGATACTCGCTGCAGGATGTAGCTGGCGAATCGGGGCTGGATTTTATTCAGGTCTGCGGGGGAGACAAAAGCAAGAAATACATTCTCGAGACCACCGGTTCAGGTGTGGCATTCATCGACTACGACAACGACGGCTGGCTCGATATCTTCCTGGTTAATGGAAGTACGCTGCCCGACCCTTCCGCAGATACTCTGGCCGCAACCAAGATCCACTCGAACCGGCTCTTTCATAACAACCGCGATGGGACGTTTAGCGATGTCACGGAGAAAGCCGGTCTCTCTCACACTGGTTGGGGGCAAGGGGCTTGCGTCGGTGACTATGACAACGATGGCTTCGACGACTTGTTTGTTACGTACTGGGGCGAGGATCTGTTATTTCACAACAACGGAGACGGTACATTCACCGAAGTAGGACGCAAAGCAAAGGTCGCGGGAGACGCAACCCGCTGGAGCACCGGCTGTGCGTTCGTCGATTACGACCGCGATGGAAAGCTCGATCTTTTCGTAACTCACTATGTCAATTTCTCAATGAAGAACGCTCTCGATCCAGGCACCAATCCCTATTGCATGTTCAAGGGCTTGCCTGTCAACTGCGGCCCGCGTGGACTGATCGCCGAGAGCGGCACCCTCTACCACAACAATGGCGATGACACGTTTACGGACGTCTCGGCACAGGCGGGCATATCGAAGCATGGAAGCACCTTTGGCCTTGGCGTTCTTGTTGCGGACTTTGACAACGACGGGTGGCCCGATATCTACGTAGCCAGCGATACGACCGCCAGCTTGCTGTTTCTGAACAATCACGACGGAACATTCCGCGAAGAAGGATTGATTCGTGGCGTGGCCTTCAATGACAATGGCGTGGGCCAGGCCGGTATGGGTGTCGATGCCGCCGACTTCGACCATGACGGATGGCTGGATATCCTCAAGACTAATTTTTCTGACGAGGGTGTAGACCTTTTTCACAACGACGGTGACGCTTCTTTCACGAATGTTGCGGGAGCTGCGGCCCTCGGCAACGAAACGCACTACGTCTCCTGGGGATGTGGCTTCTTTGATCCCGACAACGATGGTTGGCAAGATCTGTTGTACGTCTCTGGTCATGTCTATCCAGAACTTGAGCGCATCCAGTCCAACACCAATTACCGTGAGCCTCGTGCTCTCTATCGCAATCGCGGTAATGGAGAGTTTGAAGAGGTGTCGCACCTTGCTGGCGCGGCCATTACGACGCCATCCACCGGACGGGGCTGCGCCTTTGGCGACTTCAACAACGACGGCAGTGTCGATGTGGTAATCAACAACCAGAATGCCAGAGCGTCGCTGCTCAAGTGCACGCGCCAGAACGGAAATCACTGGATTAACATCAAACTCGTCGGCGTCAAGTCGAACCGCAGCGCCATTGGCGCGCGCG
Organism: Occallatibacter sp.; assembly: GCA_036488735.1. GTDB lineage: Bacteria > Acidobacteriota > Terriglobia > Terriglobales > Acidobacteriaceae > Telmatobacter. The sequence goes on along the minus strand of DASXHC010000042.1, from coordinate 12,059 downwards.
TCAAATGTGTGGCTGGCAGCCTGTCTCAAATCGCGGAAGTGCGCAGCGGTGGCAGTTATTTGTCTCAGAGTGATCTGCGTATTCACTTCGGGCTGGGCGATAATCCAACTGTTGACCTTCTTGAAATTCATTGGCCTGGTGGTATCGTTGACCACTTGCGCGGCGTGACGGCCAATCAGTTCGTCCGTATCCAGGAAGGGGGTGCACTCACTACCCTTCTGAAGGCGAAGTGAGGGGAGAGATATGGCTAAGCCGTTGGCCGGATGCATCGATCGTGGCAGGAGAGCGGACAGGCCAATGCTCCGGTGTGTGATCCTACTTGCTCTCGGGATTTATTCCATGCCTTGTGTTGGCTTGGCAATGCAAACAGGCGGAGACGCGGCGTCAACCGACGTGGGGCGCGGTTTGCGGCTGCTGCAAAGTAGAGACTTTGCCGCAGCGAAACTTCGATTTAGCGCCGCGATCAAGGCCAATCCAAAATCCGCGGATGCGTTGACCTGGCGCGGCATCACGGAAAATGAACTCAAGCAATTCCGCGAAGCTGAGCATGATTTTGATGCGGCCCTGCGCATCCGACCGGACGACTTGCCTGCGCATTACAACCTCGCGCTCAGTCTCATTCGTCTCGGCGAGCACGACCGCGCTCTGCAACAATTGCGCGAAGTCGTGAGGCTGAAGCCCGGATCGCCCGAGGCCGAGTACAATCTGGCGATCCTGTTGGAGGAGCGGCAAGCCACCAGCGAGGCCATCGAACATCTGGAAGCGGCGTACAAGTCCCGTCCCGATGACGCGGCCATTCTGCAGCATCTTGCGGCGGATTTGGTCGCCGCGGGCAGGGTCGAGGAAGCACAGCCGATCCTTGACCGAGTACTCCACACTGCTTCCTCGGCAACGCTAAGTCAGACGGCCGAAACGCTCCTGCAGGCGGGGGACGCAAGCCAGGCCATCCCTCTGTTAGAAACAGCGCGTCAACATTTGCAGCCGCACTCCGCGCAGGCGACAACCGAAATCGATATGCTGCTCGCACGGGCATATATTGCGGTCCATCGAGACGCAAAAGCAATCGAATTGCTAATCCCCGCAGCCGAAACGGATAGCAGCGGCACAGCTTCCTATCTGCTCGGCTTGGCATACCTTGACGTGGGTACAGGTTCGCAGGCAAAGGACGCCTTTGCTCGTGCTGCCAAAGCCAACCCTCGCAATGGCGCGGCGCTCTACCATCTTGCGATTTTGGAATCGGGCTCGCCAGATGAGATCGTCAATGCAGTTAACCATCTGCGTGCAGCCGTCCAGGCCGATCCCGTCAATCCGAGGTTTAGTGTTGCCTTGGCTCGACTTCTGCTTGAAAGGGACGATGCTCACGGAGCCCTGCCTGTGCTCGAACAGATACATCCCAAGGGCCAGGAAGCCGGAGAACGGGATCTCCTCCTAGGCATCGCCCAAATCATCGAGAGTGGTCCCGCGCCGGCAATACCGGCTCTTGAGCGGGCAGTGACGGAGGATCCCTCACTGCCCCTTTCCTTCAACATGCTCGGGTTTTGTTATTTCACCCAGGGTGATATGTACAAGGCCGCCAAAGCCTATGCGGCAGCTTCAGATCTAAGCCCCCAAACGCGGCTGTTTGCTCACAGCGCCGCAGTTGCCTATGACCGTACCGGCGACGCCGAACGCGCCATTCTCTACGCCTCCAGGGCTGTCGCGCTTCCTCACGCAAACGACAAAGATCACGATCTCTATGGCAAGCTGCTCGCGAATGCGGGTAAGAAAGAAGATGCCATCCGCGAATTGCAGCAAGCGGTCGCAATAAACCCTAATTTGGAAGAGGCGTATTTCTTGCTGGGTCGCACCTATTTGCAGGCTGGCAACAGCGCGAAGGCCGCCGAATGTTTTGACAAGTTGAAGCAAATCAAACAAGCCAATCGCACCGCCGGAGACCCTGCGACTCACTCGCCTAAACCGGCGGTCTCGTCGACTCTGCTGCAAGGTGCACCCACCGCCGGCCCGGACACTCCCTAAATGTGACCTTGCCCCGGCAAAACGTATCCCTCAGCGAGTTGCTTTAATAGCGAAAGGGAAACGAAGATGACCAATGGTCAGCAGGTTAGGTACACGCTTGAGTTCAAGCAGGAGGCGGTTCGACTTGTTGAGTCGATCCGGGTGCAATGCCACGTCCTCGGCGTGAGCGTATCTGCTCACGCGAATCCTTGAGCGCGAAGCTGACGCCAGATGAGGGGCCAGCCATAGGCTCCACGAGTCTCCGCATAGATGGCACGAATGTGCACCAGCACTTAAAATGGCGGCGCTGCGCGATTTCCTTGCGACGCGCCAGGTGTGTTGGTGATTTCCAGTGTGCGACACCGAGAATTTCTCCATAGATGAAAGTGGGCTTTCGCAGCAGCCGCTTGCAGCAAGCCGAAGGGCAGCAGGTACTATCTCGAAGGCTTGCAGCCCAGGAGAAAGAAATGAATGAAGCCGCTCTAAGCGAAAGCGGGGGCGGGGTGACAAGGCCCTCAGGTGCGGCAGTCAAGCTAGGTATTTCCGGATCTACATTGGACACAAAGATCAGGTCGCTCAAGATCGAAAAGGATCGATTCGAATCTACAAATCCCTCCACAGATCGCACCTTAAGCACACGTCCAGAAACTCCTGGTAGGCGCGGATACGAGATTTTCGGAAATCTCGGAAATCCGAAAATTTTCGAAAATCCGAAATCCATTTTTCAGCTAAACAGCCTGTTTTCAATTCCTTGACTTTGGACCTGTGATTGCGTTAACAGGAGCGTGTGATGGGTCTCACAGGGGTGAAGTCACGCAGAAAGAAGATGCATGCTGAAGATTTCAAGAGCCCAGAACCGCGAATTGTTTTTTAAGCTGAGCGGTCGAATGGACGCAGAAAACGTACACGAGTTGATTGCACTGCTCAGCACGGAGGTCAGCGAACGCCGCATGGTTCTGGATTTGAAAGACCTGACCCTGGTGGATCAAGAAGCTGTCAGTTATCTCCTTCGCTGCGAAGCTGACGGCATTGAGCTCAGGAATTGCCCGGCATACATCCGTGAATGGATCAATCGAGAACGACGGTGAGGTCGAACCCAGTAGCAATAGGAGGTCACAATGGAAAGTCGCCAAGTGCTCAATGGTCGTTATCGAGACTCTTCCCCTTGTAAATTTGAGCAGATCATAGGCAACAGCCCGCCGTTGGAAAGGGTGCTCGAGCAAGTCAAACACGTCGCGCCTACGGATTCGACTGTGCTCATCGAGGGAGAGACGGGCACAGGCAAGGAGCTCATCGCGCGCGCCATTCACAACTACAGTTCTCGGCGCGCGCGCGCTTTCGTGAAACTGAATTGCGCTGCCATTCCTTTGGACTTACTGGAGAGTGAGCTATTTGGGCACGAAAGGGGCGCGTTCACCGGGGCAATCGCACAAAAGATCGGCCGTTTTGAACTGGCTGACCAAGGCACGCTCTTCCTGGATGAGGTGGGCGACATTCCGCTGGCATTGCAGCCGAAGCTCTTGCGCGTACTGCAGGAACAGGAATTCGAACGTCTGGGCAGCAATCGGACTCACCAAGTCGACGTGCGGCTGGTGGCAGCCACGAATCGCAATCTCACTGAGATGGTAAAGCAGGGAGAATTCCGTAGCGATCTCTACTACCGTCTGGACGTGTTTCCAGTCCTGTTGCCACCGCTGCGTGAGCGACGCGACGACATTCCGGCTCTGGTAACTCACTTTGTCGAGATTTTTGGCAGCCGGATAGGAAGACATATCGCCCACATTCCTTGGGAGACGATGTCTGCGCTTTGCCTTTACGACTGGCCGGGCAATATACGCGAGTTGCAAAATCGCATAGAGCGCGCCGTGATCCTTTCAAAAGATGGAGTGCTTTTCAATCCTTTGCCGGCACCCAAGGCTCAAGATGCCACGTTTCGTCCACCTCCAACGACTCTGAAGGAGGTCGAACGCACTACGATCCTCGGTGCGCTTGAAGAGCGTGGTTGGGTGGTGGGCGGCTCGTTGGGTGCAGCTGCAAAGCTTGGCTTGAAGCGCACGACGCTCATCTACAAGATGGAGCGGTTCGGGATCTGCCGCCCTGTCGCGGCTGAGGCCGCCCTGTGATCGGAGTCAGGAACGAACCTGACGCGCACCCAGGCAACATAGTGTCATGAAGATGTTGAAATCAAGATCACATAGGAGGAACTGCAAATGCACTCCAAGTCCGTCGTCCAAGCGCCGTCCCTAACTCTCGCGTCTGGCGTAACCATCCCCGACAGCAAAATGGCGCGCGAAGTCACCGAATTGGTTCGCGATACGGAAAACTCGTTGCTGTTCAACCATTCAAGCCGCGTCTACTACTTCTCCGCCGCTGCCGGTAGACGGAAGAATCTCGCCTTCGATCCTGAGCTGCTGTATGTAAGTGCAATGTTCCACGATATGGGTCTAACTCCGAAGCACAGCAGTGCTACAGATCGATTTGAAGTAGACGGCGCCAATGCCGCTCGCGAATTTCTTCGTCAACACAAGATCCCGCAACAAGACATTGACACGGTGTGGACGTCAATTGCCCTTCACACCACGCCTGGCGTCCCCCAGTATATGCATCCAGTGGTTGCACTGTTGACCAACGGCGTAGAGATGGACGTGCTCGGAATTGCCTATTCGGAATTTTCCGAAGCTGATCGAGAAGCGATCGTCGTCGCGTACCCGCGTACCCAGCACTTTAAAGAAGACATCATCCAGGCCTTTTACGACGGCATCAAGCACAAGCCTGAGACGACATTCGGCAATGTGAAGGCAGATGTACTGGCGGACAAGGATGCAAGGTTCAAGCGCATAAATTTTTGCTCTGTCATCCGCGGTTCGCAATGGTGAGGATAACAGTGAAACCCATTAACTATGCGATGCAGAGCTGAAAACGAGGGTACTTACATGTCACAATCCGATCGGTTTACCAATGCAACCGGCGCTCCCGTACCGGACAACACCAATATTTTGACAGCCGGTCTTCGTGGTCCGGCTCTCCTCCAGGACATCTGGCTGATCGAGAAGCTCGCGCATTTTGATCGCGAAGTGATTCCCGAGCGCAGGATGCATGCCAAAGGCTGGGGGGCGTATGGCACTTTCACGACGTCGCACGACATCACAAAGTACACCAAGGCAGCGATCTTTTCAACGATCGGAAAGCAGACGCCCATGTTCGCGCGCTTTTCGACTGTGGCGGGAGAACGCGGGGCCGCCGATGCGGAGCGTGATATCCGCGGAACCGCTCTCAAGTTCTATACCGAGGAAGGAAATTGGGACATCGTCGGAAACAATACACCAGTCTTTTTCTTCCGCGATCCACTACGCTTCTCTGACCTCAACCACGCTATCAAGCGCGACCCCCGAACCGGCCTTCGGAGCGCTCAGAATAACTGGGACTTCTGGACTCTTCTTCCGGAGGCACTCCATCAGGTCACAATCGTCATGTCCGACCGAGGAATTCCAAAGTCTTTCCGGCATATGCATCTCTTCGGAAGTCACACCTTCTCGATGATCAATGCCGCGAACAAACGGACCTGGGTGAAGTTTCACTTCCGCACACACCATGGGATTGACAATCTCACCGATGAAGCAGCAGCTGCGCTGGTGGCAAATGATAGGGAAACCCATGGCCGCGATTTGTTGGAGACAATCGAGCGCGGAGAGTTTCCACGCTGGACGCTCTTCATCCAGGTAATGACAGAGGAACAAGCAAAGACACACAAACACAATCCTTTTGATCTGACCAAGGTCTGGCCCAAGGCTGACTATCCGCTGATCGAAGTTGGCGTAATGGAACTCAATCGTTATCCGGAAAACTATTTTGCTGAGGTGGAGCAAGCCGCCTTCTCCCCCGCGAATGTGGTTCCCGGAATTGGCTTTTCTCCTGACAAGATGCTTCAGGGACGACTGTTCTCTTATGGAGATACCCAGCGATACCGCCTCGGTGTTAACTTCAACCACATCCCCGTGAATGCGCCTAAATGTCCATTCCACTCCTATCACCGCGATGGCGCGATGCGCACCGATGAAAACCTGGGAGCAACGAAGAGTTATAACCCGAATAGCCAGGGATTGTGGGACAACCAACCGGAATACGCTGAGCCGCCGCTCGCGCTCAAGGGCGACGCTGATCACTATGACCACCGCTTAGAGGACGATCATTGGGAACAACCGGGCAATCTCTTCCGGAAAATGACGTCTGCGCAAAGACAACTGCTTTTCGACAACACGGCTCGCGCGATGAGAGGCGCCTCGCAGGCGGTACTGGAGCGGCATGTTGAGAACTGCAGAAGAGCCGATCCTCGCTATGGCGATGGGGTGGCACGAGCATTGAACCTAAGCGTTTTAGAGACTCCATAACATCACGAATAGGTCTCCCACTGGAGAGTACGTTTCAGGTTGTGATCCTATCCCGCCTGCGGTAGCGATGCAGCCAAAGATCAACACGCCTTCACAACAGAAAAGGGGATTTTATGGCGTCCAATCGCGGAGTCGTCTTTCTCGGTCCAAATCATGTCGAAGTTCAATCTATCGACTACCCCAAACTCGAAAATCCTGCAGGGAAGAAGATTAATCACGGTGTCATCCTGAAGGTCGTCTCCACCAACATCTGCGGCTCCGATCAGCACATGGTCCGCGGCCGCACCACCGCGCCCACCGGCATGGTCCTCGGACACGAAATCACCGGCGAAGTCATCGAACTCGGCTCCGACGTCGAGTACATCAAGAAGGGAGACCTCGTCACCGTCCCCTTCAACGTCGCTTGCGGCCGCTGCCGCACCTGCCGCTCCGAGGAGACTGGCGTCTGCCTCAACGTCAATCCCGGCCGCGCAGGCGGAGCCTACGGCTACGTCGACATGGGTGGATGGATCGGTGGTCAGGCTGAGTATGTCATGGTTCCCTACGCCGACTTCAACCTCATCCCGTTCCCCGACAAGGCCCAGGCCATGGCGAAGATCAAAGACCTCACCATGCTCACCGACATCCTCCCCACTGGCTTCCACGGAGCGATCAACGCCGGCGTCGGTGTTGGATCCACCGTCTATGTAGCTGGCGCAGGCCCGGTCGGAATGGCTGCCGCAGCCTCGGCTCATATCCTCGGGGCCGCCGTCGTCCTGGTCGGCGACATGAACAAGGAGCGCCTTACTCACGTCAAAGCCGTCGGCTATGAGCCCATCGACCTCACCAGGGACGCCTCGCTTGAAGATCAGATTGCCCAGATCGTTGGCAAGCCCGAAGTCGACGCTGCCATTGACGCTGTTGGCTTCGAGGCAAAGTCGCACGGGCAAAACGCAACGGAAGCACCAGCAGCCGTTCTCAATTCGCTCATGTCCATCACTCGCGCCGCGGGCTCCATCGGTATTCCCGGCCTCTACGTCACTGAGGATCCGGGTGCTCACGATAAGGCAGCCCAGACCGGAAGTCTGAGCATGCGCTTCGGTCTTGGGTGGGCCAAGTCGCACCGCTTCTTCACCGGCCAGACCCCCGTACTCAAGTACAACCGGCAGCTCATGCAGGCCATCCTGCACGACCGTCTGCCCATCGCAAAAATCGTCAATGCAACCGTGATCAGCCTCGACGATGCCCCGCAAGGCTATAAAGACTTCGACAAGGGAGCAGCGAAGAAGTTCGTCATCGATCCCCACAAACTACTCAACGCCGCGGCCTGACCAACCTATCTATGACAAGACCCAGCCAGAGCGCGCCTTGTGGTGAATGACCGCCCACAAAACCACATAGTGCTCAACACACCGCATTTGCACTCTGAAGCAAATCCTGGTCTTGGGCACCCCAAGACTTTCCTCATCACGCAAACCCTGCCAAAGGAGAAATGTCATGCCTGCCAGTCCAGCCAAGACGCTGCTCAGCCCCACCATGGATCGCCTCGGCGTATCGACAGAAGCGCAGCACTCTCCTCCGTTCCATTTCCGCATCGTGAATCCGATGGCGACTAATGGTTCCCCATCGCCCTATGTTCTGCGCCAGAATCGGCCCGGCGATATCGGCTGGGTAATCGGCCGCCACGGAGAGCTGTATGCAAAAGAGTACGGCTGGGACGAACACTTTGAGGCGCTTGTGGCCAATCTGGCTGCGGATTTCATCACGAACTACGATGCTCGGCTTGAGCGTTGCTGGCTCGCCGAACGCGATGGGGAAAGGCTGGGGTGCATCTTTCTCATCAGGCATCGAGACGAGGCCGCCACTGCGCGTCTGCGCATGCTGCTGGTTGAGCCGAGCGCACGCGGATTAGGTTTGGGAAAAGCGCTGGCCCACGAATGCGTCAGCTATGCGCGAACCGCCGGATACAAGAAAGTGGTTCTTTGGACCGTGAATTTACTCTCCGCCGCCGGCCGCATTTACGGGCAGGTCGGATTCAAACTTGTACAGGAGCAGGCTGCGCACCGCTTCGGAGCCGACATGATCGACCAGACTTGGGAACTGGAGCTCTAGTTGAGCTCCGGAGGAAAGTTTTAAAGGTGGGTTCCGACCCTCCGAATACCCAGAAACGGCTTCGGCGTGCCTTAGGGTACATCAATTTCCGTTTCGTGTGGGTGTCCGCCCATAGCCACGCACAAGGAGAGCCATGCCAACGTCGAGAGCAAATGTGAACACGGCAAACGCCAGCAGCTATCTCCGAAGGCTATGCCAACACTGGTCGCACAGCTTCCCGGTCGAGTTCAATGACGAGCGAGGAACCATCCAACTCCAGCAATCAACCTGCGTCCTCAACGCATCGCCCGAGTTGCTGACCATCCGATTAACTGTGGAGGGTGGAGCCGACGACGCGCGCCTTCGGACGATCGTCGAAGAACATCTGCAACGGTTTGGATGTTGCGAGGAACTGGTATTCGAATGGAATTCGACTGGTCTGACCCTCGAGGAGGGTGCTTCGAACCTGAACGAAAATCCTGCGTGTGTTGCGGCGCTGAGGGTGGAGATCCTCAGCCTGCAGCAGCTCGTGGCTGAACTGCTGCTGAAGAATCAGCGTTTGCGGCACGCCCTCGAAAATGTTGAAACCGTGCTGACTGATCGGTCGGTTGAGGCCAGCCCACAGCCAGCGATCCTATCCTCCCTGTGGCTGAGTGCGCTCGGCGTCATCTCAGGAGAAGAACAATCAGTGTAGCGCCGGTCGAGAGATGAGTCTGGATAAGTGCTGTGTTCGGCACAAGTCCACCCCGCAGGACCTTGTCCAAAACCTCGGTGCCGTCAGGATGCTGGCAGAGAAGGCTGCCGAATAGCTCTTCGGATTGTTGTATCCTTCGACTCGAAATCATATGGGAGGTCCGATGAACATCGCGCAAAAAGACTCGGCACAGGAATCCATCGACAATGCGAGCAAAAAGAATCCGAGCCCTCAGGAATATGACGTTGTTGTTCTTGGGTGCGGCGAGGGCGGAAAATACCTTGCCTGGACACTCGCCAGGCAGGGCAAACGGGTGGCTGTGATTGAACGCAAGTACATCGGCGGTTCCTGCCCGAATATCGCATGTCTTCCCAGCAAGAACATCATTCACAGCGCAAAGGTGGCGTCCTTCGTTGCGCGAAGCGAAGAGTTTGGAATTACGAAGGACAATGTCCGCATCGATATGGATGCAAGTGCGTGAACGCAAACGCAAGATGGTCGAGGGTCTAGTAAACGTTCACCTAAACAACTTCAAAACAAGCGGTGCAGAATTGATTCTCGGGTCAGCACATTTCAACGGCCCGAAGACGCTAGAAGTTGTTCGTCCTGACGGAGTATGATTCTTGTTCGCGGAGACAAAGGTGTCGTCGGTACGGGCACTCATGCGACATTGCCTGCGATCTCCGGATTGGCTGAATCCAGACCATTGACGCACATCGAAGCCCTCGAGTTGGACCGGGTACCGGAACACCTGATCATTCTCGGAGCCGGATACGTCGGGCTGGAACTCGCACAGGCAATGCGCCGCTTCGGCAGTCGAGTGACAGTGATCGATCGCAATCAGCGTTTGGCGGACCGCGAAGATGAGGACATCTCCCATGCACTCGAAGAACTATTTCAGGATGAGGGCATTGCTATTGAACTCGGAGGGCACGTCTCGGCGGTTGCGGGAGAGTCGGGCAAACAAGTAAGAGTGCGCCTCAATGCAAATGTATCTGCAAGGATGCTGGAGGGAACCCATCTCCTCGTCGCAACGGGGCGCGCTCCTAACACTACCGGCATCGGACTTGATCTTGCTGGAGTTGCGGTAACCGTGATTACATCGACGTGGATGAGCATCTTCGGACAACAGCGCAGGATGTGTGGGCAGTGGGGGATTGCGCGGGATCGCCTCACTTCACTCATCTTTCGTTGGACGACTTTCGAGTGGTCCTATCCGACATGGCCGGCGGCCACCGTGTCACTACCGGACGACAGGTCCCATTTTGCATGTTTACCGATCCCGAACTGACGCGTGTCGGACTGAACGAAACTGAGGCTAAAGCACAGGGAATTCCATATCGGCTCGCCAAGGTCCCAATGGCCGCAGTGTTGCGTACACGCACGCTATCCGAAACCCGCGGCTTCATGAAAGCTTTGATCGCAGCGGACAATGATCGCCTGCTTGGGTTTACCGCCTTTGGGGTAGGCGCCGGAGAAATCATGGGCGCGGTCCAAATAGCCATGATCGGTGGCATGCCTTATACATCGCTGCGCGATGCAGTGCTGACCCATCCAACATTGCTCGAGGGGCTGATTGCGTTGTTCTCCGCCGTACCAGGAGCGAATACCTGACACGCGCAGATAAAGGCGCCAGGATCGAAGGTCGTGAAAAAAGGACAGATATGCCAACGTGTGGATGCTTGAAGAGCCTGGAGGAAGCTTCGTGTGCGGATTTCGCCAATCTACTTTACCCACCTGATAAAGACTGAACCGAGCTTGGGAACAGCGTAAGTTCCGGATCGCTGACCAAACTGCGGAACCGTGGAGATGCCAACAGATAAATTCGACGTGCATCGTCTTGACATCGCCAACTGAAAAGAAAAGCCCCACCTGTCCGGAAAGGCTTAGTCCGGTATCCGAAGCGCCCCATTAAGAGCTGGCGTCATGCGTCGATGAGAAGTCAAAGATTCAGGCTCTGAGCCGCACCCAACCGGTGCTGCCCATGCGTGTCGGGCAGTTGGAGCGACGCACCCATGACTACAAAAGACATGGCGTCACAAGCCTGTTTGCTGCTCTCGATATCGCCACCGGCAATGTCCTCGGCAGGTGCTATCGACGCCATCGTTCGGTTGAGTTCCTGGATTTCCTGAAAAGGATTGATGCCTCTGTTCCGGCCGATCTCGAGGTCCATCTTGTGCTGGACAATTACGGCACACATACGACGCTCGGGTCCGCCGCTGGTTGCAGAAACGAACACGCTATCACCTGCACTCTACTCCCACACATGCCTCGTGGCTCAACCAGGTCGAACGCTGGTTTGCGCTTCTCACACAGCGACAGATCAAGCGCGGCTCCCACGCGGGCGTTCAGGAATTAGAAGCCGCGATTCGGGAATTCATCACCACCCACAACAAACAGTTAAAGCCATTTCGCTGGACCAAATCGGCAGACCAGATACTGGCATCCATCGCCCGCTTTGCTAGTGCAACTCTCGATGCACATGCACCTGAAACTTATGAAAGAAATCAATGACTCAGGAGACTAGTGCCAGGCGATGATCGGGTTCACCATGTTGAGCCATTTTGAGAAGGGCTGGTGTCGCCGATTCTTCGAGCTTCCCATCTGGGACATTCCAAGGGTTTTAGAAGACAGCTTGAATTCTGGAAAAAACCCTGCGCGACCAATACGCGACCAACACCGGAAATCTAGTATGTTATTGAATATAATGTATTTAATAAGAAAACATAAAAACCTCCCGCAGGGGAGGTTTCTGTCGAGATGCTTTGTAAGGGCAATAATATATTTGACAACTCAAGGCATTCGCCCTGAGAATGGGGGGGCGCGATGAGTTTGCGTACCCCCTTCACCTTCTGGTGGCTTATGAAATGTTTTGAAGCGCACAAATTGGTGCAGGCGATCAGGTGCTCTCT
>DASXHC010000026.1:0-1514 GCA_036488735.1 Occallatibacter sp. | reverse complement strand
TCGAGGAACCTCACATGCCGGTTTAGGATGGCCCGGAGCCCGGCACCGATTTCGCTCTCAGGCATGATCGTAAAGCCCTGCCGACGAAACCAAGGTCCGTTCCATGGTGGAGCACGAAAGGTCGCGAGGGTGACGGCGGTCGCCTGTGTAGCGCGGGCGTGCGCGATCACCCGGTCGAGGAGCCGACCCCCAACGCCGCGATTTGAGGCGTCTGGGAGAACGGAGATATTGGCCAGATACAGCACCCCGTCCATCGGCTGACTAAGGGCGAAGCCCACAAGCGACTCCGACACCTCTGCGACAAAGGTGGTTCCCAAGATAAGACGATCGGCCGCGATCGGCGGGCTTGCCGCCACGAACTCGAAGCCTCCGAGCGCAGCATAGACGATGCGCGCCTTTTTCTCGATCACTTGAAGGGCCGGAATATCATCAGGCGCGCCCGTCCGGACAATCATTCCTTGGCTCCGAAGCTACTAGTCACTACCTCTTTTTGCTCCCTTGTGCATATGTCAAGAAGAATTCTTCATGGCCGGGGGCCCGGCTTGTTGGCCTATGGAGGTCACTAATCGGAAAGATGTTTCTTCCTGCTGAAATTGTGATGATGATGCGGCCATGCTTCCCGAGATTTTTCATACGGCCCGCCTCATTCTGAGGCCGATTGTACCGGAAGACGCGGGTCCGATATTCGACAGCTATGCGCAGGATGCAACTGTCGCACGCTTCGTAATCTGGCGGCCGCACCGGAGCCGCAGCGATACCGAGGCCTACATCGCTCAGTGCATTGCCACACCCCCGGATCTGTCTCGAACTTATGTCCTCACTGACCGGACCGACGGTGACGTTCGTGGCACCTTCGCTCTGCGCCAAGCCGCTCCACACCGTCTTGATTGCGGTTACGCCTTGGCGCGAGCGTGGTGGGGCCGAGGCCTGATGACAGAAGCCCTCACCGAAGTTGTGAATTGGGCTTTAAGTCAGCCTCCTGTCTTCCGCATCGGCGCTGTGTGCGACGTGGAAAACATCGCCTCCGCGCGCGTGATGGAGAAGGCTGGATTAGTCCGTGAAGGTCTCCTGCGGCGATGGCTCATGCATCCCAACATTAGCGACGAACCTCGCGACTGCTTCAGCTATGCCCGCGCACGATAGCCGCGCATCGGGCGAACGAGCCCCAGGCTCGCAGGATGCGAATAGTGCGGAGGGCTTTGAATGCTCGTTGTCGTGGAAGGGATCAGCGCAGCCGGGAAAACAACTTGGTGCCAAAGGCACGCGGCGCACCGGACGATCCCAGAGACGGGTCCTTGTGATGACGCACCCGACCCAGCCTTGGACCCCGTTGGGGCCGCGCGCTTCTGGGTGGAGCAGGGCGCCCGGCGATCGATGGCTGCGCGCGCCATGGAGCGGTCGAGTGGCATTGCAGTCTGCGATACTGATCCGCTCAAGCTGCACTACGTCTGGTCCCTCGGGCAGATCGGCGTTACCGCCGCCAGGATTCTGCGGCCGCGTTTCCGGCTCCGCCA
>DASXHC010000006.1:0-2552 GCA_036488735.1 Occallatibacter sp. | reverse complement strand
GTACCTTGTCAATCAGGAGGGGGTCGGGCGAGAGTTTGAAGCTCTCCGTGCGATGCGACTGCAGGCCGAAGGCGCGCCAGATACGGCTGATGGTCATCCGGCTCAGTCCGCTGGCCCTGGCCAACTCGCGTGTGCTCCAGTGCGTCTGCCCGCGAGGCGTGCTCTCCAGAGTTTGAATAACGATCTGCTCCACCTGATCATCACCAATCTTGCGCGGCGCTCCCGGCCGGGGCTCGTCATAGAGCCCTTCCAGCCGGGACTTCAAAAAGCGGGCGCGCCATTTCCCCACCATGCGTTTGGAGCAGCGCAGTTTCTTCGCCACCGCTTCGTTGTCCAAACCCTCGGCGCAGGCCAGCACTACTCTGGCGCGCCGTGCGAGCAATGGCTGGCTGCGCGCCCGATGCGCCAACGACTGAAGTCGCTCGCGCTCATCGTTTGTCAGCACCACCGGTTGTTTGGGTCGTCCCGTCCGCATCCAGGACCTCCTGTTATCTCAGACGAACGCCCCGCGAATTAGTTTACTGATTTCTGGGACAGGAGACCAGCGGGGCTCCGCCCCAGCCCGGTAGACATGTAAAGCCCCGCCGGCGTGCATGAAATGGAGGACAATCACCTCCATGAATGGGACCGCCCGAAGACGATCACCTGGCCGTAAAGGCACCCCGCCAGCGGAGCCGAAGTCGAACCTACCACACTCCGCCGCCGATGTATTGCGCAAACACGTGACGTTGGAAGTGGAATGCATCGATCGCATGTATCTCAATGCCATTGTTCCCCGCCTGCAGATCACGGAGGGAGCCGTCAGTTACATCCGCCACCAGAAGAAAGCACAAGTCGCGTCGACTAATGCCGTGGAGCCGATGACCCGTGCCTTTGTGGCCAACATAGAACGGTTTGCCCAGGAAAATCAGATTCCCGTAGTGCCGTTTCTCAAGCGGCAGCGCAAGGAAGACGTGGCCGCTGAGATGCGCAAAAAACATCCGGTCACCGATGGCGTGGTGTTCATCGGCAAGGCGCAGGAAAAGTGTACGGTGTACCGCACCGAGAAGCGCCATAATCCCAAAACCGGCCGCGCCTATGCCTGGATCGTGAAGAGCACGGCGCTGGTGAACCATTACTACTTCTACTGCGTCGATGAGAACTTCGGCCCATTTTTTCTGAAGTTCTGCTCTTATTTCCCCTATAACGCCAAGCTGTGCCTGAACGGACACGAGTACGTCAAACGCCAGCTGGAACGCGCAGGTATCGTTTTTAAGGCACTGGACAACGGTATCGCGTCCTGCGCCAATCCCAAACGATTACAACAAATCTGCGATTCTTTGTCGGCGACGAAGATCGACGCCCTGCTCCGCAAATGGCTGGCGCGGTTGCCTCATCCGTATCCCGCCACAGACCGGGCCGCCGGCTATCGCTATCAGCTCTCGATCTGGCAAATCGAGCTGTCGCTCACCCAGGTGTTAGATCGTCCGGTCAGCGGGCGGGTACTTTTCGAAGACATCATCCGCGAGAATCTCGATCTGGGCCGCCCCAAACAAATGCAGTTGATTTTCGACCGTGGCGTCACTAAGGCTACGCCCGGCCCCTTCCGCACACGCGTCATCACCGACGGCGTGATCCCTTCCCTCCACATCGACTACAAAGGCACGCGCATCAAGCAATATCACAAGGAAGGGCAAGCCTTGCGCACGGAAACCACCATCAACAACACGCGTGACTTTTACATCGGCAAGAGCGTGACCAACTTGCCGGCACTGCGCAAAATCGGCTTTGCAGCCAACCGCCGCGTGCTGGAAGTCGAGACTCTCACGCACGACGCTCTGCTCGCCGAAGAAACGCTGCAACAACTGCAACGCCCGCGGGTCGTCGAAGGTCAACGCGTCGCCGCCCTGCGCATGGCCGATCCCAACGTCCAGGCTCTGTGGCGCGCCCTCCTGCTGTTCGAACTGTTGCCCGCGGGCTTCTCCAACCGTCAACTACGGCTACACTTCGCCCAGATTCTCGGTGTGCCGGCTGAAGATTTTACCCAGGGCCGCATGAGTTATCAACTCCGACGCCTGCGCTTGCACGGAATGATCGAGCGCATCCCCAAATCCCATCGCTATCGACTGACCGATTTCGGGCTCCGCACCGCCCTGTTCTGCACCCGCGCCTGGGCCCGCATCTTCCGGCACGGCCTCGGCATGGTTCTGCCGTCCGCTTCCCCAGTTCCCAATCCGATCCTGCGTGGATTCGATAATTTAACCACCCATATCCACGCCTGGGTCGACCACGCTAAACTGGCTGCCTGAAACTTGACTCATTCACTACAAGTTTCTTGCCTCAAGGATTCTAGCTTGAGAGCTCGAGGCTTCGGCCAACGCAGCGATCGCGAGCAAGATTGCACGCACAAGGTGCTGGCATGCCACTCCACCGAAAGTCGTGAGCTCCTGGTCATCGCTCCGTCCGGGCTTCTTCCCGCTGATGACATTCACACGTGGTGGCGAAAGGACCCGGATGTTCCAAAGACCCACTGGCCGGCTTTTGTATATAAGGTCTGGCGCTCGGTTGTCAGG
>DASXHC010000034.1:0-96120 GCA_036488735.1 Occallatibacter sp. | reverse complement strand
AGATCGGATTGGGATAAGGGGATTTATGTGCGGATATCGGGGCTGCTGGGAACTGGGAGAGAGGAAATGGCGTATGGGAGGATGGATACAGAACAGCTGAGTATCGGAGTTTGTGGTGGTAGCAGGTGGGTTTCTTCGGCGCTGGCTGGTTGCGCTGGGTTTAGCGCTGGGCGGTGTGCTGAGTGTGGGGGCGGCGGCGCAGGTCCCTTCAAATGATCAGGGCAAGCCGACGGTGACGCCGTCGAGTCCTCCGCGAGCCGGTGGTAGGCCGGGGAACTCGAGCGTAACGGTGCCGTTGATCGACAAGCCGGTGACGCTTGCGGACTTTGAAGGGATGGAGCCGAGGCCGGAGCTGCGCGAGAAGCTGGCGCGTGTGGGCGGGTTCATCCAGAACACACCCACGGACGGGGCGCCGGCGACTGAGCGCACAGTGGTTTGGCTGGCGCGGACCAAGACAGCCTTCTATGTGGTGTTTGTGTGCTTCGACGACAAGCCGGGGCTGATACGGTCGCACCTGGCACGACGCGAGAACATCCTGAACGACGACTATGTGAGTGTGGTGCTGGATCCGTTTCAGGACCGCCGGCGCGGAGTTGAGTTCGAGGTGAACGCGAACGGTGTGCAGGCGGACGCTGCGTGGACGGAGACGAACGGAGCCGACTACAGCTACGACCAGGTTTGGGATTCGGATGGACGGATCACGAAGCAGGGATGGATGGCGCTGGTGGCGATTCCGTTTCGCAGCCTGCGCTTTCCTGTGAACGGAACAATGTGGGGTGTGGTGTTCTGGCGCAACCTGCCGCGCAATAGCGAGAACGACTGGTGGCCGCGGGTGTCCGCGAACGTGACCGGGATGCTGAGCCAGGAGGGCACAATGTATGTGCCGGGCATGGAGGGTGTGACGGGCTCGCACAATGTGCAGATCAATCCGTATGTGCTGGGGCAGAACGAGCACACGTTGCAGACGCTGGACCCGAACGATCCGCACTTCAGCACGAGGAGTGCGGAGGCGACCGCGGGCGGCGAGGCGAAGGCGGTGTGGAAGGACGCGATCGTGTTTGATGCGACGGTCAATCCGGACTTCAGCGATGTAGAGAGCGATCAGCCGCAGTTCACAGTGAACCAGCGATACCCTGTGTACTTTCCGGAGCTGCGGCCGTTCTTCCTGGAGAATGCGAGTTATTTTTCAACGCCCATGAACCTGCTGTACACGCGCAACATCGTGCGGCCGGAGTACGGCGGGCGCGTGACGGGCAAGGTTGGGCATACGAACCTGGGGCTGCTGGCGATCGATGACCGCGAGCCGGGCGAGACGGTGCAGCCGGACGATCCGCTATTTCAGCGGAAGGCGCAGGCGTATGTGGGGCGCGTGTCGGAGGACCTGGGCAAGGGATCGAATGTGGGGTTGATGTACACAGACGAGGAGTTTGGCGGCGGATGGAACCGCATTGGCGGTGCGGACCTGACGTGGCGCGCGAATGATCACTGGACGGTGCTGGGGCAGATGGTGGAGAGTTCGACGCACGGGAGCCAGGTGAGGAGCGCGGCGGAGATCTTTCCTGAGAGTTATGGCGCGGGGCCGGCGAGCGATGTGCAGGTGCAGCGCAACGGGCATGCGTTCAGCCTGTTCGATGAGTACCAGGATGTGAGCGCGGGGTTCACGAGCACGCTGGGTTTCTTTCAGACGTCGAATATCCGCAGCGATCATCTGCACTCGGAGTATCAGTGGTTCCCGAAGAAGAGCGTTGTGCAGAGCTATGGGCTGGAGACGAACCAGAATATCGCGTTCGATCATGCGCACAATCGGGTGTATCACTACTCGACGTTCGACCCGTTCCTGCTGCTGCCAAGGAACATTGTGCTGGCGCCGCTTGTGGGGCAGAACTCGGACACGGTGGGACCGCAGGATGGATATGCGATGCCGGCGAGCGAGAACTTTACGGAGAACTTCGGCGGGGCTGTAGCGCGCGGTCAGCCGTGGGCGCAGTTGAATTTCAATCTGCAGTGGCTGCGCAGCGGCAATGTGAACTACAACCCGACGCTGGGGCAGACGCCGTTTCTGATGAATCAGAACACGCTGTCGGCACTGGTGAGTGTGAACCCGTTGCGGCAGCTGACGGCAGATAACACGTATCTGCTGGATCGCGACTTCAATGCGCATACGAATGCGTTCGTGTATGAGAGCCAGACGTTCCGGACGAAGCTGAACTACCAGTTCACGCGCGCGCTTTCAGCGAGGGTGATCGTGGAGTATGACACGACGCTGGCGAATCCGGCAGAGACTTCGCTGTCGAGGACGAAGCAGGTGCAGACGCAGGCGTTGCTGACGTGGCTGCCGCATCCCGGCACGGTGGTCTACGTGGGATGGAACAGCGATCTGCAGAATTACGATCACATGCTGTGCGAGCGGGTGAATGGGACGTGCGATGAGGGGCAGCCGATTCTTCCGCGCGGCAAGGGGTACCTGAACGATGGACGGCAGTTCTTTGTGAAGGCGAGTTATCTGTTCAGGTTTTGAGGCGCATGGGAGACGCCGGTGCGCGGCAGGAATAGGGTGAAGACCGTGCCGTGAGAGGACGGAGCGATGCTGCTGCGGACGCGCAGGTGACCGCGGTGACGCTCGATGATGTCGCGGCTGATCCAGAGCCCGAGGCCTGTGCCGCCGATCTCTTTGGTGGTGAAGAAGGGCTCAAAGATGCGGCGGAGCTGGTCTGCGGGAATGCCGGTGCCGGTGTCGGCGACGGTGAGGACGAGGCCGGCCTGACCAGTGCGGGGATGTGTGGCGTCGCGGCTGCGCATTAGCAGGCGCCCGCCGTGCGGCATGGCGTCGATGGCATTGGAGACCAGGTTATTGAGCACCTGAAGGATCTCGCCTTCGATACAGAGGATGGGGAGATGAGAGCGGAGGCGCTTTTCTACCGTGACGCCGGAGTTCGCCAACCGGCTTTGATAAATACCAATGACGCTGCTGAAGAGATCTTCGCAGTCGACCTCGTGCGGCATGGCGAGGCGCTTGTTGAAGCTGAGCGTCTGCCGGGTGATGGCAGCGACACGGCGCAGCTCAAGCTCGGCGAGGTCGAGATATTCGTGCGCCTGCTGGAGCTCGGGGGTGTGACGCGTGAGATAGATGAGATTGGTGACGGCCTCAAGCGGGTTGTTGATCTCGTGCGCGATGGTGGAGGCGAGGCGGCCGACGGCAGCGAGTTTTTCGTTCTGCAGAAGCGCGTGTTCCGAATTTTTCTTTTCGGTGATGTCGGTGCCGAGGACCATGATGCCCGAGACGGTGTTGTCGGCCTCGCGCAGCGGCTGATAGGTGAAGTCGACGAAATGGAGTTCGGCGGGCTGGCCAGGGGCGGGCTGAATCTCGACGCGGGCGCCCTGTAGATTGACGGGAACGCCGGTGGAATGAACGTTGTCGAGCATGTCGAGATAGCCCTGCGGAACGATCTCGGGCAGGGCCTCGGCCACGGTTTTGCCGATGATGCGGCGGCCACCGACCAGCTTGAAGTACAGAGGGTTCGCCATCGCAAAGGTGTGCTGCGGGCCTTGCAGAAGAGCAAAGAAGAGTGGCGCCTGATGAAGAACGTTGAGCAGGCGCGCCCGCTCGGCCTGCAGAGCCCGACTGGCCAGCATGCGTCCGGTGGTTTCACTGCAGACTACGAGAACGGCGCAGATGCGGCCGTCGGGAGACCGAACGGGGCTGTAACTGTAGGTCCAGTAAACGTCCGTGAGCACGCCGTCGCGAATTATGGGGATGAGCTGGTCCTCAAACCAGACCGATTCACCGCGAGAGAACACCGAATCAATCTGAGGGCCGATCACGTGCCAGATCTCGGGCCAGCAGACGGCGCCGCTCTGGCCGAGGGCGCTGGGATGCTTGTCGGCACCCAGGCTGGGGCGATAGGCATCGTTGTAGAACTGGGTGAGCTCATTGCCCCACCAGAGAAACATGGGCTGCCGCGAGGCGAGCAGGGTGTTGACGGTCACCAGAAGGGTCTCGGGCCAGGTTTCCAGCGGGCCTGCGGGGGTGGAACTCCAGTCCATGCGGCGCGTGAGGTCCGCCATCTCTCCGGAGGCATAAATGTGCCGGAGTGATGTGGATGCATGGGCAGGTGCAATGACGGACATTCTTATTGATTTTTCCACGATTCGGTTTGTTCTACATGGTTCGATGCAGGGAGCCCGAAGCAAAGGGAAAGGCCGGGAGAGAATCCCGGCCTTTCTGTGGTTGTAACGATCGAGGAGGATGGGATCAGACGCTGACGGGAGCCGCAGCGTCGGCGGCGGCGATCTCGTTTTCGCGCTGCTTGGCTTCCTTGAGCTCGGCCATCTGCTGACGCTTGAGCTCGGCGGTGTTCTGGCCGAGTTCGGCGGCGATCTTTTCGGTGGTGAAGGCCTCGATCATGTCGCCGACGCGGATGTCCTTGAAGCCGGCAAGGTCGATACCGCATTCCATGCCGCTGCGGACTTCAGAGACGTCGTCCTTGAAGCGCTTGAGCGAGGCGATCTTGCCCTTCAAGACCTCGGCACCTTCGCGGAGGACCCGGACCTGGTTGTCGCGCTTGATGAGGCCATCGCGAACAGTGCAGCCGGCGATCTGACCGACCTTGGTGATCTTGAAGACGTTGAGCACCTCGGCGCGGCCGGCGTAGACCTCCTTGAAGACAGGCTCGAGGAGACCGAACATGGCCTTGGTCATCTGGTCCTGCAGCTCGTAAATGATGGAGTGGAGGCGAACTTCGACCTTCTCCTGATCGGCGAGCTCCTGGGCCTTGCGCTCGGGCCGCACATTGAAGCCGATGACGACGGCGTTCGAGGCAGAGGCGAGCAGGATGTCGGACTCGGTGATGGCACCGACACCGGAGTGAATGACGCGCACGCGAACCTTCTCGGTGGACATGCGCTGGAGCGAGTCGGCGAGGACTTCGACCGAACCGCCAACGTCGCCCTTGAGGATGAGGTTGAGGTCCTTGACGCCAGCCTGCTTGATCTGTTCGGCAAGACCTTCGAGGGAGATGCGGGAGGACTTCGCGAGTTGGGCTTCGCGCTCCTTCATGCTGCGGTAGCGGGCGATCTCCTTGGCACGGTCGCGGTCGGCCATGACGAGGAAGGTGTCGCCGGCATCGGGCATGGACTCGAGGCCGAGGATCTCGACGGGGGTCGAGGGACCGGCTTCGGTGATTTGCACGCCGCGGTCATTGAACATGGCGCGAACCTTGCCGAAAGTGTTGCCGACGATGTAGCTGTCGCCGGGGCGGAGGGTGCCGTTCTGCACGAGGATGCTGGCGACGGCGCCGCGGCCCCGATCGAGCTTGGCTTCGATGACGGTGCCGATGGCGGGACGCTCGGGCGTGGCCTTCTGCTCCTTCAGGTCGGCCTGGAGGCAGATCATCTCCTCGAGACCGTCGAGATTGATGCGCTGCTTGGCGGAGACGTTGACGAAGGGAGTGTTGCCGCCCCAGTCGTCGGGCTGGAGGCCACGGTCCGCCATCTGCTGCTTGATGCGGTCCGGGTTGGCGTCGGGCTTATCGATCTTGTTGACCGCGACAATGATGGGAACATTGGCGGCGCGGGCGTGATCGATTGCTTCGAGGGTCTGGGGCATCACGCCATCGTCGGCGGCGACGACGATCACGACAATGTCGGTGATCTTGGCGCCGCGCGCACGCATGCGGGTGAAGGCCTCGTGGCCGGGGGTGTCGAGGAAGACGATCTCGCGGCCAAAGGCGGGCGAGTCGGGCTTGGTGATCCGGACCTTGTAGGCGCCGATGTGCTGGGTGATGCCGCCGGCTTCGCCTGCGGCGACGTCGGTGGAGCGAATGGCGTCGAGCAGCGAGGTCTTGCCGTGATCGACGTGGCCCATGACGGTGACGACCGGCGGCCGCACGATCTCGACCAGACCGGTGGTGTCCTCGAGGAGGCCTTCGATGGCTTCGTTCTCGATCTGCTCTTCGACAGAGATGACCTGTGCGTCGGCGCCGAACTGGCGGGCGACAGACTTGACGAGCTCGGAGTCGAGCGACTGGTTGACTGTGACCATGACGCCGCGGAGGAGCAGTGTGGCGATGAGGTCCTTGCCGCGCACCTCGAGCTTCTCGGCGAGGTCCTTGACCGAGATGCCTTCGGTGACGGTGATCGTGCGGGTGATGGGAAGATCGCCCTCGGGGATCTGCGCCGCGCCCATGCGCGGGGCGTAGCCTTTGAGTGCAACTTCCTTGTCCTTGACGTAACGCTGATTGCCGCCGCGGCCACGGGCGGCGGGACGGGCGGGACGGCCGGGCGCTGCCGGGGCGTCGGTGGGCGGAAGAAGACCACCGGGGCCGACTCCCTGACGGCCACCGCCGGGACGTCCGCCAAAGCCGGGGCGGGCACCGAAGCCGGGACGCGCGCCGGGGCCGCCGGGACCGCCTGGGCCTCCGGGGAAGGTGCGCGTGGGATGCATGGGCCGGCGTGCGCCGGGAGCCAGCGGACGTCCGCCGGGACCAGCGGGACCGCCGCCGGGGCCGCCTGGCCCACCGGGCGATTGCGGGCGCGGGCGCTCGAAGATAGGCCGGCGGGCGGCGTTGGCCGCGCCGGGAGCCGCGGTATAGGTCGGACGCGGACCGGTCTGCGGCATGATGACGCGACGGGCCGGCGGTGCAGCAACTGCCGGCGCAGCAGGAGTCTCAGGCGGGGCCGGAGCAGCGGCTGCGGTGGCCTCCGGGGCAGGAGCTGCCGGAGCGGCGGCTATAGGAGCCGCAGGGACGGCCGGCGTCTGCGGCGCGGCAGGGATTGCAGCCGCGGCAGGAGCCGGGGTGGGCGGAACGGCCGAAGGCTTGACCACGACGGGAGTCGCCGGCGGCGTGGAAGCGACCGCAGGCGGAGCGGCGGCGGCTTTGACCGCGACCGGAGCTCCCGCGGGGCGGGCAACGACCGCCGGGCGCGGAGTGATGATCTGTGCTGCCTGGCGGGGCTGCGGCACGATGCGGCGGGGTGCCGGGGCCTGGGTGGCGGCAGCTGTGGGCGTCGCCGGAGCTGCGGGGGCGGCGGGTGTTGCCGTAGCAGCAGGGGCGGCAGGACGGGCGGCTACCGGAGAAGGCCGAGCGGCGGCTGCAGCGGCCGGGGCGGCGACGGTGGGTCGCGGGGCCGCGGCGGGCGGGCGGGATCTGGCGGCAGCCTCGGCCTGCTTGCGCTCGAGGATGGCCTTCAGCGCGTCGCCGGGCTTGGAGACGTGCGACAGGTTGAAGGTCGGTCTGCTGTCAGCGGCTGGTTTGGCGGCGGAGGCAGGACGCGTGCCGCGGGTCAAATAGGCGCGTACCTGTTCGGCCTCATTCTCCTCGATGGAGCTTGAGTGCGTCTTTTTCTCGGTGACGCCAACCGCCGTCAGAGCGTCCAGGATGGATCTGCTCTTGACTTCCAGTTCCCGTGCAAGGTCGTTGATGCGAACTTTGCTCATCTAATCCTTTTGGTTGAGGGCGACGGTCATCCGCGGCCCTGATCACCGCGCTTAGCTGGTCATAACAGCCTCGATCGTAGTGAGAGTTATTCCAAGGTTATTATCCCCTGAAAACGTGAAAATTTCAGCCACCCTCTTCAAGTTTCATGGGAGCCGGAGAGGAATTCCCCCGGGGGCTAGAGCCCCCCGGGGAAGGACTGCGTTGTGGACGGTCTAAAGCCCGTCCCCTTCAAAAAATGCAACGGAGCGTCAGTCGCGCTGGTGACCAGCGTCGTCGATCCCCTCGTCGGAGATCTCCTGGGCTTCGTTGACGAGTTCGTCCATGGTGTCGTTGTTGAGCTCGATGGCCTCTTCGCGGGCATCGGCAGCGTCGTTGGCATCGGATTCCGAGATTTCGTCCTCCGCCTCGGCGATGTCCTCGACGGAGTACTCGCCGACCTCGCGAGCGCCGTCCGCGATTGCGGCCTCGCGAGCAAGAATCTCTTCTGGTGTCAGGGTCATGGAATGCTCCTCGTCTCCAGCAACATCTGATGCGGCACCAGCGGCGACCGCTTCTTCGCCGAGGGCCAAGGCGGGCTCGGGGACGGTGGCGGGATTCTCTTCTCCACCGGCGAGAGCGCGCTGGGCTTCGAGCTGGCCGAAGTAGTCGCGGACCGCCGTGGCGATCTTCTCGACGGACTTTTCGCCGATCCCCGGGACCTCGCCGAGCTCTTCCTCGGTCATGTCGGCCAGCGCCTCGACGGTGGTGATGCCGGCGGTGATGAGCTTCTCCATGACACCCTCGCCGAGGCCGGTGATCTGCTCGATGGGGGTGGTGGGAGCGCCCTGCATGGCCTGCATCTGCTGCTCGACCTCCTGACGCTTCTCCTCTTCGGACTTGATGTCGATCTTCCAGCCGAGGAGCTTGGCGGCGAGGCGGACGTTCTGGCCCTTCTTGCCGATGGCGAGCGACAGCTGCGTATCGTCGACGATGACCTCGAGCTGCTTCTCGCCGAGGTCAGTGATGGAGACGCGCGAGACCTTGGCGGGCTGCAGGGCTTTCTCGGCGAAGGTGGTGATCTCTTCGGAGAATTCGATGATGTCGATCTTTTCACCGCGCAGTTCGCGAATGATGGACTGCACGCGCATGCCCTTCATGCCGACGCAGGCACCCACGGGATCCACATCCTTGTCGCGGCTCATGACGGCGATCTTGGTACGCTCGCCGGCTTCGCGCGCGATGGCGCGAATGACAACGGTGTTGTCGTAGATTTCGGGAACTTCGGACTGGAACAGGTTCGACACCAGCTCCGGCGCGGCGCGCGAGACAATCACCTGCGGCCCCTTGGCAGCGCGATCTACTTTCAAAAGCACGACGCGGACGCGTTCACCGACGCTGAACTGCTCGAGCCGGGACTGTTCGCGCTTGGGGCAGCGCGCTTCGGCCTTGCCGATGTCGAAGATGACGTCCTGGCCTTCGACGCGCTTGACCGTGGCGTTCAGTACTTCCTTTTCGCGATGGGCGTATTCCTGGAAGACCGTGTCGCGTTCGGCTTCACGGACCTTCTGGAAGATGACCTGCTTGGCTAACTGAGCGGCGATACGGCCCAAAGGCGTGGTATCGCGATACAAACGAATCTCGCTGCCGACTTCGACGCCCGGCGCCAACTCATTGGCTTCGGTGAGCGTGATCTGGTTGACCGGATCTTCGACCTCATCCTCATCGGCAACCACCGTTTTATAGATATAGGCGGTGATCTCGCCGGTCTCCTTGTTCAACTCACCGCGCATGTTTTCCTGGGTCTTGTAAAACTTGCGCGTGGCCAGGGCGATGGCCTCCTCGACCGCGCCGACGACGATGCCGGCCTCGATGCCCTTTTCCCGGCTTAACAACTCAATGCTCTGATATAAAGCGCTCGCCATGCTTACTCTCTGCAGTTCTTTGCGGCACTGGCCAAAGCCTTTGCCGATGGGGTTGAATTAAGGGGTGCGGACATTGCCCGCGTCATTACACCACGAAGGCCGGCGCTCCTGGCCTCTTAGATCTCTGGAATCAACTGCGCCTTTTCGATGTTGCTCAGCGCTACCTCCACGGTGCTGACTCCTGCCTTGCGGCTTTTGCTGTTCTGCTTCACGGCCGCCAGATCGAGCGTTACCACCAACTCGGTCCCGTTGCCGGTTGCGCCAGCCACGATCCGGCCCTGCCAATGGCGGTTGTTGCGTACCGGTTCAAACGTCTGAATTTTCACCAGGCTGCCCGCAAACCGCTGGAAATCTTCCGGTTTGCTCAATTTGCGATCCAAGCCCGGAGAACTGGCTTCGAGGGTGTACTCACTACCCGGAACCAGGTCTTCCACATCCAGCAAAACGCCAAAATCCCGGCTGAATTCGGCGCAATCTTCATGTGTGATGCCCGAAAGCTGCTCAGGGCTTAATGTACCTTCAATCAGCCGTTCCGGCAGTCCCTCAAGGCCGCCGGCGATTTCGGCTTTCAGCCGCTGTCGGCCTTCTGCGTTCTTTTCCAGAAAAATGCGGAGGAGGCGCTCCTTGGCTGAGCCGGTGAATTCCAAATCCACCACGTCCAACCCATGCGAGGCTGCGACCCTCTGCGCTGCTGCCCGAATTTCGTCCAGCTTAACCGTCATTTTCGCCAAACGCCGCAAAACGCGCGGCTTAACCACCGCTCGATCTGCGGCCCCGGCCTTAAAAGTACGGCCAAAACCGCCCCAATTGCGGCGAATTTTTCAGAGGAGTTTGCGCCAAATAAAAAGTGGGCTATAAGCCCACTCATCTCTCCGCCAGCCGTTTAGCCCGGGTCCCCAGTGACTGGTCTTCCGTCAAGGGGTGGTACTGACCCACGGCAACTCAGGCGGACAAACTCGTCTGCTCTCATAGAATACGGCGAAATGCGGAGAAATACAACGGGCGGCGCATTCGGAAGAAGAGGCTTGACGCTGAAAAACAGGGGCGCCCGGACGGGCTGCGGCCCCGCTTGGCCCAGAACGATGCGAGCTCAGGACAAAATCCCACTTTCTCTCCATTTGCCCGAATTGCTTTCCGGCAGAGACGACTCCATTGGCGAACTCTACCCGGCTCTTGTGGTAGAGTTTGCCTGCACGCCGAACCTATATGACGGATAAACCAGCCCGACAGATTCGCGCGGGGGCATCGAGCCAGACTGCCCGCGAAATAAACCGGGATGTCGTTCTGCATACCATCCACATGCGCCAGCCGGTGAGCCGCGCCGACCTGACGCGCCTGACCGGCCTGCAGGCCAGCACGGTGTCAATCATCATCGGCCAGTTGATCGAGGAAGGCTGGGTGTTACCGGGCACGCTGGGCCATCTTCCGCGCGGGCGCCGCCCCACTTTTGTGACCCTGAACGACAAGCACGTGACGCTGGCTATCGATCTCCGGCCGGGCAAGGCAAATCTCGCGGTCATCGATATCAACGGCAAAATCCTGAGCCGCCGGACCATTGAATTCGCACCGAAGAGCGTGCCCAAGGCCGACGCTGCCAAGGCGATTGCCGGAATCGCGAAAGCAGCGCGCTCGCTTCGCACCTCTTTTCAAGGGCGCATGTTGGAAGGCGTCGGCGTGAGCGTGTCGGGACGGGTGGACCAGGACGCCCATCGGCTGGTGTTTTCGCCCAATGCACCATGGGCCCAGGTCGACCTCGAAAACGAACTGCAAAAGACGCTGAAGACCTCAATTGTGATGGAGAATGCGGCCAACGCCAGCCTCTTTGCCGAACGCTGGTTTGGCAAAATCGACGACACGCCCAACATGGTGGTGGTTTCCGTCTCGGAAGGAATCGGCGCCGGCATGCTGGTCGACGGGCGCCTGGTGCGGGGCAGGGAAGGCATGGCAGGCGAGTTCGGCCACATGCCATTTGACAGTTCCGGACCTGTCTGCGGCTGCGGGAACGTGGGCTGCTGGGAGACCTTTGCGTCCAATCGCGCCGGCCTGCGCTACTACAACGAACTCGCTCCAGAGAAGCCGCTTACTTCTTTTCAGGAACTTCTCGACATGGCTGCCGGCGGTGACCTGAGAGCCTTGCGCTCCCTCGATCGCATGGCCACCTACCTGGCGCGCGGGTTGGCGATCCTGGTGGCGGGCCTGGCGCCGGAGCTCATCATTATCGTTGGGGATTGCACCGTTCAATGGTCGCGCATCCGGCCGTTGATCGAAGCCGAACTGAATGCCAAGGCCTTCACGTCGCGCGTTCCCCGCGTAGTGCCGGCCATGGATGGGGATGCTGCCCGACTGCGGGGCGCGGCCGCGCTGGTTGTGTATAAAGCGCTATTCCGGCATGGCCCCTTCGAACAAGTGCTTCCGCAAGGCAATGCTGCCGTGTAACAATCCGGCGGAAAGTCAGACGCATTTGTTCTTCCGGATATCAGTCCCAGTCAATCATCATGCCACTACAGTCTTTATGTCGACGGCTGGCGACGCGGCCGGGGTCCTCCGCTGAACAGTGGCCATGGTCAGTAGGTAGGCAAAGCCCACCACGAAAAAGATCAACAGCGAATGATTGGTCCACAAGAATCCGATTGCGGTGGTGACGATGGTGCTTCCAATCGAACCGACTGCTCCTCCAATGCCCACTACGGTCCCTATCGAACTGGAAGGGAACATATCCGAAGGCGTGGAGAGCAGGTTGGACGACCAGCCCTGATGTGCGGCTGTCGCGATACACAGGAGACCGATCGCCTGCCACAATTCACGCGTAAAAGGGACCAGAACGACTGCCGTAGCGAGAATGGCGCAGACCAGCATGGCAAATCGGCGACCTGCGCGAGGGGAGCGTCCGCGTCGAATCGCGAATCCAGCCAGCCACCCACCGCCAATGCTGCCGGCTGTTGCGCCGACATAAACCAGAATGAGCGGTGGTCCGAGCCGCTGCATGTCGACAAGAAAACGTTCATGGAAGAACTTAGGAAGCCAGAACAGATAGAACCACCACACCGGATCGGTCATGGCTTTTGACAAGGCAAACGACCATGCACCGCGGCTTCGCAGCAGGGACTGGAACGACTGTCTCGTGGTCGCCGGCGTTGGATCCGACGAGGCGAGTTGGCGTCGCAGGCGGTTGTAAGGAAACAGGAGCCACGCCGTAAGCCAAAGCAGGCTCAGGCCGCCGGTGATGAAGAAGGCGCTTTGCCATCCGAAACGGACTGCCGCCCATGGGATGAGCAATGGCGCAAAGAGAGAGGCGGCGCTAGTTCCGGAGTTGAAGATGCCCGTCGCCAAAGCTCTCTCTTCGACCGGAAACCAGTCTGCCGTGGCTTTGAGCGCGGCCGGAAAGTTTGCCGATTCGCCCAGTCCCAGAGCGAACCGGGCGGTGGCGAAACCAAGCACCGTACTGGCAAAGGCGTGGCTGATGGATGCAAATCCCCACACCACGATGGCGAGCGCCAATCCCTTTTTCGCACCGATGCGATCGATCAATCTACCCGACAACAGAAAGCCTAAACCGTACGCTACAATGAAGCAGGTGACGATGTTGCTGTAGTGCTTGTTGTACGCGGCAAGATCCTGATCGCCTCCCAGCATGTGCCTGAGGATGGGCTCGACCAGCCCAAGTGCGGAACGATCGATATAGTTGATGGTTGTGACGAGAAACAGGAGTCCGCAGACCACCCATCGTAAGTTGGATTTCGTGGTCTGAGCGAGCACGCCCCACTCCTCTTTGATCGCCGTCCGGCAATCGAAAAACTCAACCAAACTCACTGCCCGCCAGGTTTGTTTCGTTCTCGGAAATCCCGATTTCGCGGCGTGAACGATCCTGGATCATTCAGGTTTTCAAACTCCGGGCGTATAGGCTCGTCGCCTTGGAATGCGGATGATTCCGGGCGTACGGCAGAGCCTCGTCGGGCTTCCGTCGCGGTTTAATTCGTGTCGCGAATTTTATGCCGATCCCGCAGGCGAACCGTAGATAACAATAGTCCCTCAGTGGCGGTTATGACAAACAAAAATCAACTCCAGCCGCTTAGTAGGTTGAAGCACGATGCAACTACAAGAATCGCAATTGTTCAATAGTGACGCGGGTTGAATGCACTGCCGTTATTCATTGGCCACTTTCCTTTCCCGGACTCAATTCCGCCAGTTTCAACTAACAATAAGTTCAAGGCCGATCCTGGTTGAGGAACCTTGCCTGCATCTCTAACATTCCCTTTACAGGTTTGACAATTCATGTCTGGGCCCATATATACTTCGCGCACCAAAGAAGTGGAGGTCCCCATGTTTTTTGAACAAATATTCCCCAAAAAAACAAACATAAAATCGGGGCTGCTGTGCCTTCTGGCACTGCTTTTACTGATCGGCGCCCACCGCACTCCGGCGCACGCCCAGGCAGTCGGAGGCGGCCAGATTCAAGGCACGGTTGTGGATTCGAACGGCGCAGTGGTCCCCGGCGCGCAAGTTGAAGCGACCCAAACCGAGTCGGGCCTCAAGCGCGATGTCACCAGCGGCGGCGATGGCGGTTACAATCTGCCCAATCTTCCCGTAGGTCCCTATCAACTTCGCGTGAGCCGGGATGGGTTCAATGCGTATGTGCAGTCCGGCATCGTCATCCAAGTCGGCAACAATTTGCGCATCGACGTGAAACTCCAGGTGGGCGGCGGAACCCAGACCGTACAGGTCGACGCGGAAGCCTCCATGGTGCAGACGGAAGACCAATCGGTCTCGACGGTGATCGATCCGCAGCGCATCGTTGACATTCCTCTCAACGGGCGCCAGGCGACGCAACTGATTCTGCTCACGGGCGCGGCGACCGTTGCTCCCAGCGGCGATAATGTCGGCTCCAAGAACTATCCCAGTGAAGTCACCCTGTCCGTCGCCGGAAGCCAGGGCACGAGTACGGACTACCTGATGGACGGCGCCGACAACAACGATGCCTTTTCCAACGTGAACCTGCCTTTTCCTTTTCCTGATGCCATCCAGGAATTCAGCGTGCAGACTTCGGGACTTTCGGCGCAGTACGGCGTCCATCCCGGCTCGGTGGTGAACATCGTTACGCGTTCCGGAACCAATGCATTTCACGGCACGGTGTTCGACTTTTTCCGCAATGGCGCGATGAATGCGATCAGCTACTTTTCCAGTGCGCAGGATTCGCTGAAGCGGAATCAATTCGGCGGCACGGTGGGAGGCCCCATCATACGCAACAAGCTCGCTTTCTTTGGCGGCTACCAGGGGACGCGGACTCACCAGCAGACCAACAACATCACCAGCATTGTTCCCACCCAGGCGATCCTGAACGGTGATTGGACTGCATTTGACGGCGCGGGTTGCGAACCGAATGGAGCCGCCAAGACGCTGAGCGGCCCCTTCGTGGGGAACCACATCGATCCCAGTACGTACAATGCATCGGCGCTTGCGTTTATTAAGTACCTGCCGGTCGCAACCAATCCCTGCGGCAAAATCGTTTACGGAATTCCGCAGCCGCAAAACGAGGACCAGTACATTGGCCGCGTCGACTGGAACAAGAGCGCGAAGCAAACGGTGTTCGGCCGCTACTACCTCACCCACTTCACGCAGCCTGGATTTTTTGGCGGCAATCTGCTGCTCACCGGCAATCCGCAGCTGAACGACCAGGAGCAGTCGGCCGCGATCGGCCACACTTATTCCATCACTTCCAACCTGGTGAATTCCTTCCACGTCGCGGGTACGCGCAGTTTTATTACCCGCGGCCAGGTTTCCAGCCTCATCAATCCGCAGACAATCGGCGTCAACGTCAGCACGCCGGTCCCGAACTACATCTACATGGCCGTGGGCAGCGACTTCACCTTGTCGTGCGGTACCTGCGAAACCTACCAGGTGACCACGAACCAGGAGAATGTGGTCGACGACGTCTTCTGGACCAAGGGCAAGCACCACTTCTCCTTTGGCGCGAATATTATCCATCAGCACATGAATCTGCAGGGCACCAACAATGCCAACGGCCAATTCACCTTCAACGGCTCGTTTACCGGCGATCCGCTTGCCGATTTCATGATCGGCGATCTGTTCAGCCTCTACCAGGGCAACGATACGGGCAGCACGTTCTCCAAAAACATCTTCGCCATGTACGGGCAGGACAGCTACCAGCTCACTCCACGCGTGACGGTGAACGCCGGCGTGCGCTGGGAGTCGGATCTGCCCGAGGTTGAAACCGCGGGACGCGGGGACACCTTCTCCCTCGCCGCCTTCAATGCGGGAACAACTTCCGGCGTCTTCAAGACCGCGCCTCCGGGACTGCTCTTCGCCGGCGATCCTGGAGTTCCCAAAGGTTACATTCAGAATCACTGGGATCACTTCGAGCCCCGCTTCGGCATCGCGTGGGATCCGCGCGGCAAGGGCCAGGAGAGCATTCGAGCCTCCTATACGCTCGGGTATCAGACGCCGATTCTCTACATGGAAGACCGCTTTGAGAACAATGCGCCCTATGGCGATGCCATCACCATTAATCCCCCGGCCGGCTCGTTCTCGAATCCCTATGCAGCTTACCCCGGCGGAAATCCGTTTCCACAGCCTTTTCCGCCGCCCCGGGCGACTGCCTTCTTCCCCACCGGAGGTTCCTACTTCGTGTTCCCGACCAACATGAAGCCGAGCTATACGCAGACCTGGAATCTCACTATTCAAAAGCAGTTTGCCGGCAGCTGGGAAGTGACCGCTGCGTACCTTGGCAATCATGTCGTGCACATCCCGTCCGGCAATGAAGAAAACCCCGCGACGTACATTCCCGGAACATGGACGGGGGCGGGCAGTTGTGGCGCGCTCACTGTCTCCCCCGGCATCGGCAAGCCGTGCTCCGGCACCGGCAACACCAATGCGCGCCGCCTGACTTCACTTACCAACCCGGTTACCGGCGCGTACTACTCGGAAGTGAGTTATATGTACGACGGGTCCAGCAGCGTGTATGACGGAATGCTGCTCACCGTGCAACATCGGTTCGCTAACCACTTCACACTGCTTAGCAACTACACCTGGTCGCACTGCATTACCGGCGGCACGGACGTGGGTGACCTGGGCGGCAATACCTTCCAGAACCCCGCCGATCCCGGCGCCGACCGCAGTAACTGCGGCGAAGATCTGCGCCACAACTTTGTAACCTCGCTGGTGGCTCGGAGTGAGCTGAAAGGCGGCGGGGTCACGCGCGCCTTGCTGAGCGGATGGCAGGTTGCGCCCATCATCAACGCCGCTTCTGGAACGCGGGTCACGCCGACGACGGGCACCGACGCTTCTCTAACCGGCGTGGGCGTTGATCGGCCCAACCTCGTCGGCGACCCCTACGTCCACGGGCAGGCGCGCAAGTTCTGGCTCAACGCGGCCTCGTTCCATAAGAACGCGCCGGGCACATACGGCAATACCAAGCCCTACTCTATCGTTGGCCCATCCTATGCCGATCTCGATGGAGCAGTCAGCCGTTTCTTTCCTCTGCCTGAAACCATGCAGCTGGAGTTCCGCGCAGAGTGCTTTAACTGCCTGAATCATCCCAACCTGCTGGGACCTGTCTCCGCACTCAACAGTTCTCTCTTCGGCCAAATCAATACCTCCGATCCGCCTCGGATTCTGCAGTTGAGTCTCAAGGTGGATTTCTAACCTCGTAAATTTGCGGGCAGTTCGGCGCCGCCGGCTGTCCGCAACGAGATTTTGATGAACGGAGTTCGTTTTCAGAAAGACACCCCGGTTCAATTAACTCAGGAGTCATAAGAGAAGAATGGAGTCATAGAGCAGAATGAACGTCGGCATCCTCGGTACCGGGGCAATCGCGCAGAAGCATGCGCAGGCTTACAAAAACATTGGATATCGAGTCACCGCGTGTACGAATGCCACCGCGGAACGAGGAAGGAAATTCGCAGAGAAAATCGGGGCAGAGTTCGTCTCCACGCCGGAACAACTCTGCTCTCGTCCCGAGATTGACTTCATTGATGTCTGCACGTTTCCCGGATACAGGTTGCAGGCGGTAGAACTGTGCGCACTGAACCAGAAGCACGTCCTGGTGCAGAAGCCGATGGCAGTCGATCTTGAGACTGCTGGGCGCATGATTGAAGTCGCGCGCGTCGCGCGGATTCAACTGGGAGTCGTCAGCCAGCATCGGTTTGATGACTCCATCCTATTCCTGAAACGCGCCGTTAGCGATGGAAGGCTTGGTCGCATCCTCCAGGCCGACGCCTATGTGAAGTGGTATCGCTCACCGGAGTACTACGCTCGTCCCGTCAAGGGCAGCTGGGCAGTCGAGGGCGGAGGTGCCTTGATCGGTCAGGCCATTCACCAGGTCGACCTCCTGCTGCACCTTGCAGGCGCCGTCGAAGAGGCTGTTGGTTATTGGCAGCTTGGCGGCCGGCATGCCATCGAATCGGAAGACAACCTGTGCGCCCTGCTGCACTACGCCTCTGGGGCGACGGGAGTTATCCAGGCCGCCACGTCTCTGTGGCCAGGATATCCGGAGCGGATTGAAATTCATGGCACCAAGGGAACGGCTATGATTACCGGGGATCAGCTTGCGACGTGGGATGTGCAAGGCGATGCTGAAGGCGGCGTGCCACTTGCGCAAAAGGCCGCATCTGGAGCTTCAGACCCGATGGCTATTTCACTTGTGCCTTTCGAACGTCAGTTTCTGGACTTCGGCGAAGCCTGCAGCCAGGATCGTGAACCTGTATGTTCCGGCCGGGATGGCTATCGCGCGCTGCAACTTGTGTGCGGTATCTACACGTCTTGTCGTGAGGGGAGAAAAATCGATCTCGTTCATACAGCGGTTGCATCCTGACCTATCCACTGTTTTCAGCAGCCGCGGAACGTACGGAGGAGTCATGAAGAATAGCTCGACAGGCAGGCGCGATTTTTTGAAGCATGCCGGATTGATGGGGTCGGTAGCCATGATGTCAGGTTTGCCGCAATCGGCAATGGCGTTTGGCGGAGAACGCCAGCCGGTGATCGAAGATGCGGTAATTCCCGCTCAGCAGGATGAGCCGCCACGCAATCACATCAAGTTCGCGGTGTGCGGCATGAGTCATGACCACATCTACGGCATGATCGGAGCGATTCAGCGCGGGGGCGGCGAAATGGTCGCAGCATGGGCCGGCGAAGACGACAAACTCGCCTTGTTTACCAAGCGCTTTCCCGATGTCAAGATGGTCAAGACGCAGGACGAGATCATCAACGATAACTCGATTCAACTTGTTCTCAGCTCCCAAATCGCCAATGAACGCGCGCCCCTGGGCGTGAAGGTGATGAAGCATGGCAAAGATTATCTCTCCGACAAGCCGGGCATCACCACGCTCGAGCAATTGGCGGAAGTGCGCAAGACGATTGCCGAGACCAAGCGGATCTACGGCATCATGTACAGCGAACGGCTGGAAGTAAAGGCCGCTGTTTACGCGGGCGAATTGATCAAGCACGGCGCCATCGGCAAGGTGATTCAGACCATCAATATCGCGCCTCACCAGATTCACCAGGGCAAGGGCGATGCGGGCGGCGGAACGGGACGGCCGGAATGGTTCTGGAACCCCGAGCAGTACGGCGGGATTCTGTGCGACATCGGCTCTCACCAGGTCGACCAATTTCTTTTCTACACAGGATCGAAGCAGGCGGATGTGGCCGAGTCGCAGATCGCGAACGTCCGCCATCCCGACCACCCCAAGTTTCAGGATTTCGGCGACATGGTTCTGCGCGGCGATCGCGGCTTCGGATATGTTCGCCTCGATTGGTTCACGCCCGACGGCCTCGGAACCTGGGGCGATGGACGCCTTTTTGTTTTGGGCACCGATGGTTATATCGAACTGCGCAAGTACACAGACGTTGCTGTAAAGAAGCAAGGCAACAATCTCTTCCTGGTGGATAACAAGGAAGCGCGCTACATCGACTGCAACGCCATGCAATTGCCGTTCGGCCCGCAGTTTGTGTCTGACATTGTGAATCGAACGCACGTCGCCCAGGATCAGGACCAATGCCTGCTGGCTGCGGAACTCGTCATCAAGGCACAACGCAACGCCAAGTTTGTAACCTTGAAGGATTAGTGGGGAAACATCATGGATAACATCGGCAAGTCCCGAGTTACTCGGCGCAAGTTCTTAAAGACCGGTTTGGGAACGGCGGCGACGCTGAGTTTCCCGGCGATTGTTCCCTCCTCCGTCTTCGGCCAATATGCACCCAGCAAGCGCATCAACGTGGGCGCTATCGGTGTCGGCCGCATCTCCCGCGGCCACGACATGCCCGGCATTCTGCAGTACGATAATGCCCGCATCATGGCGGTCTGCGATCTGGACGCCCATCGTGTCGAAGACGGCAAGAAGTTCGTGAATGACTACTACAGCAAGAAAACCGGCAAGCCCTACGATGGCGTCACGGGCTATGCGAACTATCACGAACTGCTCGCCAACAAGGACATCGACGCGGTTGTCGTGAGCACGCCTGACCACTGGCACGCGCTGATTGGCGTCGACGCAGTGCGCGCCGGTAAAGACGTTTATCTGCAGAAACCTGCATCGCTTACCATCGCGGAAGGCCGCGCGTTGAGCGATGCGGTGCAGGCGTCGGGCCGTATTTTGCAAATCGGCAGCCAGCAGCGCTCCACCGTGCAGTTCCGCTACGCCGCGGAGTTGGTGCGCAATGGGCGCATCGGCAACCTGCAGCGCGTGGAAGTTGGCCTGCCCGGCGATCCAGCCGGCGGCGACAAAACGCCCATGCCCGTCCCCGACGGATTTAACTACGAGATGTGGCTGGGCGAAACGCCGTATGTTTATTACACTGTCGATCGCGTACACCCTCCCAAGGGCTACGACCGGCCCGGCTGGTTGCGCTGCCGCCAATTCGGCGCCGGCATGATCACAGGGTGGGGCGCGCACCACATCGACAGCGCGCACTGGGGTATGAACACGGAATACACAGGGCCGATCGAAATCTGGGGCACTGCCCAATTCCCCGATCACGGACTTTGGGATGTGCACGGGCCTTTCAAGACAGAAGCCCTCTACGCCAACGGCGTACGCATGAGCGTCAGCGGCGATTACCCCAACGGCATCAAGTTCTACGGCAGCAAGGGTTGGATCTTTGTGTCGCGCGGCAACGAACAGGTGACCAAGAGCGATCCCGTCGCCAAGCTGGCCGACGCCACCGCGCTTGCCTCGAGCGATCCAAACATCATTAAGTCAGCGATCGGCCCCGACGAGATTCATCTCTATGAGAGTAAAGAGCAGCATGGCAATTGGCTCGATTGCATCATCAGCCGGAAAGCGCCGATATCGCCAGTAGAACTGGGACATCGCGCCTGCTCGACTTGCCTGATTCACGATATGGCCATGGTACTAAAGAGGAAGCTCTACTGGGATCCGACTTTGGAGCGCTTCAAGAACGACGATGAAGCCAATTGCATGCTGTCGCGCCCGCAGCGCGCACCCTACAGATTGGCATAAGGAGATTCGATGGGAATGAACAGACGCGATGTGATGCTTGGCCTGATGGCAATGCCGGGTGCCTTGAACGCGGTCGCGATGGCGAGCGAAGATCAGCATGGCGGGCAGATCATGGGGCCGACCGTCTTCAACTGGAATGAAATGCAGCCAAAGAAGACAGCGACGGGTGAAGTGCGCTCTCTTTGCAAAACGCCGACAGCCACTGTTGATCAGCTTGAAATGCACGTGACCACCCTGAATGCGGGCCAGACCTCGCATCCACCACATCGCCATGTAAACGAGGAACTGATTATTATTCGCGAGGGAGATTGCGAAACTCTCTCCGATGGAAAATGGGTCAAGTGCGGTCCCGGCTCCGTCGTATTCAACGCATCGAACAGCCTTCACGGCTTCCGCAACATCGGCACAACTCCAGCCACTTATCACGTCATCAACTGGAGCCCCAACAAAGACAGTGCGCCGAAGAAGGCATAGCGACAGACCATTGCGTGCCGGTGAGCTTTGCTCCTCATATTCTCGCTTACCGGCAATTTTTCATCGACTTGGCATCCCATGTACGGCGCCGTGCAACCGCAACGGTGTCTGGACGAATCTACTCTGCAAGGTGTATCTTCTTTGCGGAGCGTGACATGCCTCCTCTCGACCTTCCCTTTCCAGAAGTCCGGGCCTCAAACTGGCTGACCCGTCTGTCGGTCGGCATCGACGCGATCTTTTCTCGATAGACCACCCATCTATGCATTTCAGGAGAAGCAAGTGAAAGGGCTGAACTTCGAATTGGGCGAGTCCATCGCGCTCCTTCGCGAGAGCGTACACCGGTTCGCTGAAGAAGAGATTGCACCCATCGCCGCAAAAGTCGATCGCGACAACTATTTCCCGCGCGAAATATGGCGCAAACTAGGCGATCTGGGATTGCTCGGTATCACCGTCGATGAGGATTACGGCGGCTCGGATCTGGGCTATCTGGCGCACGTCGTTGCCATGGAAGAAATCTCTCGCGCGTCCGCATCGATTGGCCTGTCCTATGGAGCGCATTCCAATCTCTGCGTCAATCAACTCAGTAAGAATGGCACCCAGGCACAGAAGCGCAAATATTTGCCGGGTCTGATCAGCGGTGAGCACGTGGGCGCGCTGGCGATGTCGGAGAATGAGGCAGGCTCGGACGTCGTAAGCATGCGGCTGCGCGCTGACAAGCGCGACGGCTTCTTCATCCTCAACGGCACCAAGATGTGGATCACCAACGGTCCCGAGGCGGACACGCTGATTGTGTATGCCAAGACGGATCCATCCGCTGCTTCGCGCGGCATTACCGCCTTCATTGTCGAGCGCGGTTTTCAGGGCTTCTCTACGTCGCAGAAACTTGACAAGCTTGGCATGCGCGGTTCCAGCACGTGCGAACTTGTCTTTCACGATTGCCCGGTACCGGAAGAGAACGTACTCGGGCGTTCCGGAGGCGGGGCGCGTGTGCTCATGTCTGGTCTCGACTATGAACGCCTTGTTCTTTGCGGCGGGCCACTCGGCATCATGGCCGCGTGTCTCGATGTTGTCGTGCCTTATGTGCACCAGCGCAAGCAGTTTGGCAAAGCGATCGGCGAATTCCAATTGATGCAAGGCAAACTCGCCGACATGTATGTGGCCTATCATGCGTGCCGAGCCTATGTATATGCGGTCGCTCAGGCCTGCGATCGCGGAGAAGCGGTACGCAAAGACGCTGCGGGCGCCATCTTATACTCTGCGGAGAAGGCCACGTGGATGGCTGGACAAGCCATCCAGGCTTTAGGCGGCAACGGATACATCAACGACCATCCCACGGGCAGGCTCTGGCGCGATGCCAAGTTATTCGAGATTGGCGCCGGCACTTCAGAGATTCGCCGCATGCTGATTGGCCGCGAACTATTCAAGGAAACAAGCTGAATCTTTTTTCATGAGCGTACTTACTTCGCAAATTCAAACTCGCACCGACGAGTTTCGCGCCAACGCGGAGCGGATGCGGGCTCTCGTCGCCGAACTGCGTGAGAACACTGCGAGCGCCGCGCTCGGAGGCACCGAAGCCGCACGCAAGAAATACAAATCCCGCGACAAGTTGTTTGTGCGCGAACGCATCGACCTGCTTGTCGATGGCGGCACCCCGTTTCTCGAACTTTCACCCCTCGCAGCGAATGGTTTGTACGGCGGTGATGTTGCGAGCGCCGGTATTGTTACCGGGATTGGGCGTATCAGCAATCAGGAGTGTGTGATTGTGGCCAACGACGCCACGGTCAAGGGCGGAACTTACTTTCCAATCACGGTCAAGAAGCACTTGCGCGCACAGCAAATCGCGCTCGAAAACAACCTTCCCTGCGTGTATCTAGTGGATTCGGGCGGTGCCTTTCTGCCGCTTCAAGATGAGGTCTTTCCCGATCGCGAGCATTTCGGCGCCATCTTCAACAACCAGGCTAATCTGTCTGCCGCGGGCATCGCGCAGATTGCTTGCGTGATGGGTTCCTGCACTGCCGGCGGCGCATACATTCCTGCCATGTCCGATGAGTCGATTATCGTGAAAGAGCAGGGAACGATCTTCCTCGGCGGTCCGCCCCTCGTAAAGGCCGCGACGGGCGAAGAAGTCACGGCCGAAGACCTTGGCGGTGCGGATGTCCACACGCGCATCTCCGGCGTAGCTGATTATCTT
This sequence comes from Occallatibacter sp., assembly GCA_036488735.1. Classification (GTDB taxonomy): domain Bacteria; phylum Acidobacteriota; class Terriglobia; order Terriglobales; family Acidobacteriaceae; genus Telmatobacter. The sequence continues at coordinate 72,647 of DASXHC010000034.1, read as the reverse complement.
GCTGACAACGATGCGCATGCGCTGGCGTTGGTACGTCGCATCGTCAGTAATCTAAATCGACCCAGGCCTGAATCACCGTCTGCATCCGAAGACCCGCTCTTCGATCCGGAGGAACTCTACGGCATCGTCCCCGCGGACACGCGCAAGCCCTACGATGTGCGGGAGGTCATCGCGCGCATCGTAGATGGCAGCCGTCTTGATGAATTCAAACAGCGATATGGAAGCACGCTGGTTACAGGCTTTGCGCACATCTGCGGTTATCCTGTTGGTGTCGTCGCCAACAACGGCATCCTGTTTTCGGAGTCGGCTCTCAAGGGCGCACACTTCATTGAACTATGCGCGCAGCGCGGCATCCCACTGGTCTTTCTGCAAAACATCACTGGCTTCATGGTGGGCCGCAAGTACGAAAACGGAGGCATCGCGAAAGACGGCGCAAAAATGGTCATGGCCGTTGCGTGCGCGCGCATACCCAAGTTCACCGTGCTCATCGGCGGCAGCTTTGGAGCAGGGAATTATGGCATGTGCGGACGCGCCTTTGCGCCGCGCTTTTTGTGGACTTGGCCCAACGCGCGTATTTCTGTGATGGGTGGCGAGCAAGCCGCAAACGTTCTTGCCCGCGTGCGGCGCGACGCTCTTGAAGCGCAGGGCAAGCCATGGAGCAGTGAAGACGAAGAAAATTTCAAGGCGCCCATTCGTTCTCAGTATGAAGAGCAGGGCAACCCGTATTACGCGACCGCCCGTTTATGGGATGACGGAATTGTCGATCCATTGCAAACGCGGCGCGTGCTGGCACTCGGTCTCGCTGCCGGGCAGCACGCACGTATTGAGCAAACACGCTTCGGCGTGTTCCGGATGTGATCTATGCCTGAGCGCAGTATCGAGCTCGAACAAGACGGACCGGTCGCATGGGTGTGGATGAATCGCCCTGCGGTTCACAATGCGCTCAATCAGGCGATGATCGAAGAACTGACAGAGACCTTCACTGCGCTTGGTGTCGATTCAACCGTTCGAGTGATCGTTCTGAGCGGCCGCGGCAAAAGCTTCTCCGCGGGAGCGGACGTCGAATACATGAAGCAGCAAGGTGCTGCGTCGGGCGTATCCAACTTAGCCGGCGCGCGGACGCTGGCCGAAATGTTTCGAGTGATCGCAACTTCGACAAAGCCAACGATTGCACGGGTAAATGGTGCGGCAATGGGCGGAGGCCTGGGACTTGTTGCAGCATGCGACATTGCGCTGGCATCGAACCTTGCTTTTTTCGCTGCTTCTGAAGTGCGTCTCGGTCTGATCCCGTCCACCATCGCTCCTTACGTCGTGCGCGCTATCGGAGGCCGTCATGCGCGGCGCCTGTTTCAAACAGGGGAGCGCATCAGTGCCGCCGATGCGGCAAAAAACGGATTAGTGCAAGAGTCCGTCGATTTCGAGCAACTCGATGTGCGGCTTCATGCGATGATCAATGACTTGTTGCTGGGTGCGCCCGCGGCGCAAAGTGCGGCCAAAAGTCTGATTGACGCAGTCGCCGGCCGGCCGATCACGGAGGACTTGATTGAAGACACGGCGGTGCGCATTGCGTCGGTTCGCTCCGAGCCCGAAGCGCACGAAGGACTCAGCGCCTTTCTTGAAAAGCGGCCGGCTTCCTGGGTGCCGTCCAAATGACCTCGAAACTGTTCGAGTCAATTTTGATCGCCAACCGCGGCGAGATCGCATGCCGCATTATTGCAACATGTCGAAGACTGGGCGTTGGCACGATTGCGGTTTACTCTGACGCGGATGCCAGCAGCAGGCATGTGCGTCTCGCTGACCAGGCAATTCACATTGGCCCTGCTGCCGCTCGCGAAAGCTACATCAACATCGAACGCATTCTCGAAGCTGCAAACAAAGCCGGTGCGAACGCCATTCATCCGGGCTACGGATTTCTTTCGGAGAACGACGCATTCGCCGATGCATGCGCAAGCGCTGGCATCGTCTTCATCGGCCCGCCTGCCGCTGCGATCCGCGCCATGGGATCGAAGTCTGCAGCCAAGGCACTGATGCGCGAGGCCGGCGTTCCAATCACTCCCGGTTACGACGGCCCGGACCAGGACGTCGAACTCCTTCGCCGGCAGGCGGGCGCGGTTGGCTATCCCATCATGATCAAAGCCAGCGCAGGCGGAGGCGGAAAGGGCATGCGGCGCGTGGATGCGCGCGAACAATTTGCGTCGGCACTTGCATCTTGCAAGCGCGAGGCCGCGACAGCTTTTGGGAGTGACGCCGTTCTTCTTGAGAAGTATGTTGTCGCGCCGCGTCACGTTGAAGTGCAGGTTTTCGGCGATACGTCCGGAAATATTGTGAGCCTGTTCGAACGCGACTGTTCGGTGCAGCGCCGCCATCAGAAGGTGATCGAAGAAGCGCCGGCTCCGTCCATTACACTTGCGCAGCGCGAGGCTCTTGGTAAAGCTGCCCGCGATGCCGCGCGTGCGGCTGGTTACGTGAATGCAGGCACGGTCGAATTCCTCTTCGATCGGGACGGCCATTTCTACTTCATGGAGATGAACACCCGGCTCCAGGTAGAGCATCCTGTTACGGAGATGATTACCGGACTCGACCTGGTTGAATGGCAGTTGCGTGTCGCCGCAGGAGAATCGCTGCCTCTTTCCCAGGACCAACTAACATTGCGTGGTCATGCCATCGAGGCACGCGTCTACGCGGAAGATCCAGATCACGACTTTCTTCCGTCGATCGGAAAGCTTGTTCATCTGCAGGCGCCAGAGCAATCAGGGCACGTGCGAATCGATACGGGCGTTGAACAAGGCGACACGATTACTCCGTACTACGATCCGATGATTGCGAAGCTCATCGTATGGGATGAGTCGCGCGAACTGGCTTTGAAACGCATGGCCACCGCGCTCTCGGCATATCAACTTGTCGGCGTGGCCAACAACATCAGCTTCCTGCATCGGCTCGTGACAAGCCCATCGTTCATGGCGGCCAATCTCGATACCGGGCTGATTGAACGCGAGCACGCATGGCTGTGGCCTCCCGGAGTTCAACTTTCGGAAACCGCATTGATCTTCGCCTCGCTGGGCTCGCTGCTCCGCGAGCACGAAGGTAGCTGCGGCGGGAATTCGCCGTGGGCGATGCGCGATGGATGGCGCCTGAATGCAACGTACAAGCGTGCGTTCGTATTCATTCATTCCGAAGTTAAATATGCAGTTGGCGTTGAATACCGCGCCAAGGACTTTCGAGTTTCAATTCAGGATCGCGATTATTCGGTTCAGGCCGAAGCGCTCGGTCACGGGGTTATTTCGGCGGCGATCGACGGCCTGCGAATGCAGGGGACCGTCATCGTGGATCGCGGATCCCTGTATGTTTTTATTGCTGGGAAGACGTATATTCTCGAATTGATCGATCCGCTGGAGATTTCAGCAGAGGGCCACAGCAAAGAGAGCAGCTTGTTGGCGCCGATGCCTGGACGCGTCATAGCGCAACTGGTTGAGACCGGCGAAGCCGTTGAAAAAGGCGCGCCATTACTGGTTCTCGAAGCGATGAAGATGGAGTGCACGATTCATGCGCCCGCCAATGGGAAGGTGCAAGCATTTCACTTCGCTGTTGGCGACCAGGTGGCAGAGGGCGTCGAACTGTTGCACTTCGATCGTGAAGAAACCGCGTCAGGCGGGGATTAATGGCCATTCCGCAAAAGGTTCGCATCGTCGAAGTTGGCGCGCGCGACGGTCTGCAGAATGAAAAGCAGGTCGTATCGACGCACATCAAGATCGAGTTCATCCACCGGCTCGCGGCATCGGGGCTTCGAACCATCGAAGCCACAGCATTCGTTTCTCCCAAGTGGGTTCCGCAGATGGCGGACCACGCAGAAGTGCTGCGGGCGCTACCTCACAATCCCGCGGTGAGTTATCCCGTTCTTGTGCCTAACATGCGCGGCTTCGAAGCGGCAGTGGCGGCGGGCGCAAGGGAAGTTGCCGTATTCGCCGCTGCGTCGGAAACCTTTTCGCAGCGAAACATCAATTGCTCAATCGCCGAGAGCCTCGAACGTTTTGCGCCGGTATTCAATGCCGCGCGGGACCTGGATATTCGTGTTCGCGGTTATGTGTCGTGCGCGCTGGGCTGCCCTTACGAGGGCGCGATCGACCCCGCGCGCGTTGCCGTGGTTGCCGGCTCACTTTTCGAGAGCGGATGTTACGAAGTATCGTTGGGCGATACGATTGGTGTCAGCACTCCTTCGCGCACGATCGTACTGATTGAAAAGGTCGCGGAGCGCGTCCCGATCGATCGCTTGGCGGGTCATTTCCACGACACGTATGGGCAAGCGCTGGCAAATATCTATGCGGCCCTGATGACGGGCGTGCATGTCTTCGATGCGTCGGTCAGCGGGCTTGGCGGGTGCCCGTACGCGCCGGGCGCTGCCGGGAATGTTGCCACCGAAGACCTGCTCTATATGCTGAATGGCATGGGGATTGAAACCGGCGTCGATCTCGACAAACTCATCGCCGCCGGCAGTTTTATCTGTGAACAACTTGGCAGGCAGACCCAATCGCGTGTGGTTCGTGCGCGCGGTAACTGATCTGCCAAGTTCCGACGCCGATTCAAGAGTACGCCGCCACGATTAAATAATGTGCACTCAGCCAATGACCGCGGCTTCGGTTTTGGCGCGGACTTCGCTGTGGCTCACGCCGGTGGCCAACTGTACGAGATGCAGGCCGGTGCTGGTGACGTCGAGCACGCAAAGGTCGGTGATGATGCGGCTGACTACGCCGGTGCCTGTTAATGGGAGTGTGCAGGAGCGCAGAATCTTCGGGTGTCCGTCTCGGGAGGTGTGCTCCATGATGACGACTACGCGCTGTACGCCGGCCACTAGGTCCATGGCGCCACCCATGCCCTTGATCATTTTTCCGGGAATCATCCAGTTGGCCAGGTCGCCGCGTTCGGAGACCTGCATGGCGCCGAGAATGGCAAGGTTGATGTGGCCGCCGCGAATCATGGCAAACGAATCGGCGCTGGAAAAGAAGCTGGCTCCGGGCAGCGCCGTAACCGTCTGCTTGCCGGCGTTGATCAAGTCGGCGTCCACCTGGTCGTCGGTTGGAAAGGGGCCGATGCCGAGCAGTCCATTCTCTGACTGCAGGGTAACGCGGACTCCCGCGGGAATATAATTCGCGACCAGAGTGGGAATGCCGATGCCGAGGTTGACATAGAAGCCGTCCTGCAGTTCCTGGGCAGCGCGCTGCGCCATTTGTTCTCGATCCCAAGCCATATCGCTACGCCTTCCTTGTGGTGCGCTGCTCGATGCGCTTTTCAGCGCCAGGATTGTGAACGATGCGCTGTACGTAGATTCCCGGAGTGTGGACCTGGTCGGGATCGAGTTCGCCAGTTTCCACCAGGATCTCCACTTCGGCGACAGTGACTCGCCCACAGGTGGCGGCGTTGGGATTGAAGTTGCGCGCGGTCTTGCGGTAGACCAGGTTGCCGCTGGTATCACCCTTCCACGCCTTCACGAGGGCGAGGTCGGCGCGAATCCCACGTTCCAGAATGTAGGTATAGCCGTCGAACTCGCGCTTTTCCTTGCCTTCGGCTACCTGAGTGCCGACGCCGGCGCGGGTGAAGAAAGCCGGAATGCCGGCGCCGCCGGCGCGCATTCTTTCGGCCAGCGTGCCTTGCGGGCAAAACTCGACCTCCAGCGCGCCCGACAAGTATTGGCGCTCGAACTCGCGGTTCTCCCCCACATAGCTGGAAATCATTTTGCGAATCTGGCGGGTGGCGAGCAACTGGCCGAGACCCCAGCCGTCAACGCCGGCATTGTTGCTGGCGACGGTGAAGTCCTTTTTGCCGGTATCGCGGAGGGCGATGATGAGCGCTTCGGGAATGCCGCAGAGGCCGAATCCGCCGACGGCGATGGTCATGCCGTCTTCGACGATGCCGAATAATGCGGTTTTTGCGTCAAAAAACACCTTAGAAATAGGCAAGCGATCTCCGACGGCTCTTGACAAGGGGATGATAGCGAACCGCCCGCAGAGTAGTATGCGAGTCCATGCTTAAGGTGTGCAAGTGTCGATGAATGAGGGCGAAGCGAAATCTGGCAAGGTTTGGCAAGCCGGCGGAGATGGCGGCTTCAGGAAGAGCAAGAATTATTTATCGGCAAATTTTCGATACCGGTTCGCAACATAAAGAGGGGGGAGGGGGGTATCACCTTTTTTTGGAAGGTGAAATCGGGTGGCTTTCACCGTTCCTGGTTGCCAAGCGGGGCCAGAGCCGGCCAGGGCGGCGGATGGAGCCTACGTCCATTCTTGCACTGCAGGGCTTAATTTTACGCAGGTGCTTTTCCGGGCATGGGGGAGGGGGCGTTTGCGGGAAACCGGGTTGCTGAGATGGATGCGCCGTCCTCCCCAGTCCCACAATCTGCCCACCGCACTTGCCACATGTGCTTGTGTTTATAGATACTTCCCACAGCCCGTTTGCGCGGGCTGCATCCCTCTCCGCCGCGGGTAATCACCTTGGAACGCAAGCTTTATACGGCGCGCCTCGAGCGCAAAGAGTTGATCTCGGAATCAGCCCAGTGCTACCACTTCAACTTCGTCATTGATGAACTAGAGAAGTTCCCGTTCATTGCGGGGCAGTTTATCTCGACGGTGGCGGAAGACCCGAAAGGCAAGCAGCAGACGCGCGCCTATTCGATTGCGTCGGCGGCAAAGGACAACGTCTTCGACCTGTGTGTCAATCGGGTCGAAAACGGATTCTTTTCGAATCACCTGGCCGACCTGACCGATCTGCCTCCGGGCGGATCAGTGAAAGTGCACGGGCCGCACGGGCATTTCACTCTGCGCGAGCCGATTACGGACTCCATTTTCATCTCAACGGGGACCGGGATCGCGCCCATGCGCGGCTATGCGCAGTGGCTTTTTCCCGAGGACGGACCGGATCGCAGCGAGGGGCGGGAGATCTGGATGGTGTACGGGACCCGCTACGAGAGCGAGCTCTACTACCGCGAAGAATTCGAAGCCCTGGCCGCCCGCAAGCCCAATTTCCATTATGTTGCGACGCTGAGCCGGGGGGACGAGAGCTGGACCGGCCTGCGCGGTTATGTCCAGGAACATGTGGCCGGCATTGTGGAGGAGCGGGCGGCGCGGCTGGGCATTTCGCTGCCCCTGCCGCCGGTTGACCCCGCCACTCCGGCGTCGGAGCTGCGGTTTGACATCAATGCCTATATCTGCGGACTGAACAACATGGTTGCCGGGGTTCGTGAAAAGCTGGCGGGATACGGCTGGCACCGGAAGCAGATCATCTTCGAGCGCTACGATTGATCTGAAATGGCCCGCAAGCGACGCGCGATGTCTGCCGCAGTGCTGGGCGTGATCTTCGCGTGCTATGGATTGGCGCGCGTGCTCGAAGTTGCGCCTACATCGATACCGCGCACCGCCATCGTGGCGCTCGATGTTATGTCTGCCATGGTGTTCGCCCTGGTGCATGGGGCGCAGCATTACCGGCTGCGCGGCATCCTGGTGTTCGCCGCGCTGTGCCTGCTGGTGGGGAACGCCCTGGAGAACCTGAGCCTGACGACAGGGTTCCCTTTCGGGCACTATCGGTTTCTAGAATTGATGGGGCCCAAGCTGTTCCAGGTTCCCGTGCTGCTGGGACTGGCATATGTGGGCATGGCTTATGTTGCGTGGACGCTGGCCCGGATGATCGTGGGGCGACCCGATGCTCCCGTGACGGGAGTTCGTCTTGTCGCCTTGCCGGCAGCAGCAAGTTTCATCATGGTGGCGTGGGACCTGGCGCAGGATCCGGTATGGGCGACGGTGCTGCATGGCTGGATATGGCGGGATGGCGGAGCCTGGTTTGGGGTGCCAGTGTCAAATTATTTCGGCTGGTTCCTCACTGTCTTCACCATTTATCTGCTGTTTGCGCTGTATGTGCGCCGATACCCGAGCCCGCCGAGTTCCGCACAGGCGAACGGGTGGCCGCCGATTCTGTTCTACGCACTCTGCGCAGGGGGGAATGTGCTGCAGTTGATTCCCGCGCAGGCTGCGCCGATTGTGCATGATGCGGCGGGTACGCCATGGCGGACAGCGGAAATCGTTTCCGCCTCGGCGCTGGTCTCGATTTTCGTGATGGGCGGGTTTGTTTCTGTTGCGTCGATCCGGCTCATTGAGGAGAGATCGAAGAGAACCCGAATCATAGATTGAACAGTTCGCGGAGCCGCCGGGTCTGCGATCGGCTGACAGGGATCTCGGTCTGCTTCTTGTCGTTCATGCGCAGCTGGTAGCTCGACTTGAACCATGGAACGACCTCGCGAATGTGGTTGATGTTGACCACGAAACCGCGGTGGGCGCGCCAGAAAGTGGCGGGATCCAGGAGCTCAAGGAGTTCTTCGAGGGTGCGGCACTTGGACTGGCCTTCGAAGGTCTGGGTCACGACGCGAATCACGCCCTCTTCGATGGCGGCGAAGCAGATTTCCGCCTGGTCGACCAGCAGCAGGCGGCTCTGTGCCTGCACGATGAGCTTGGCCGGCTGGGGAGAACGCGCCGCTCCCTGGGGGCGGTTCAGCAGACGCAAAAGTATGTCGATCTGCGATTCGGCGCCGGGGTTGGCGCCCCCTGCCATGCGTCCGCGCGCCCGCTCAACCGCCTGCTCCACGCGAATGCGGTCGAAGGGTTTGAGCAAGTAGTCCACGGCGTTCACGTCAAAGGCGCGAACCGCGTACTGATCGTAGGCGGTGGCAAAAACGAACTGCGGCAGGGGTTCTTCTTCGGCGCCGGAGCGGGCCTTGGATTCGCTGAGTTCCTTGACGCGGCGGATGACGCCGAATCCGTCGAGGCCCGGCATTTGCACATCGAGGAAGACCAGGTCGGGGTGATGTTCCTCGATCAGGTTCACGGCGTCGATGCCGTTGGTGCCTTGCCCGACAACCTCCACACCGCCCACCGAATCAAGCAGATATTTCAGCTCGTCGCGGGCCAGTTGTTCGTCGTCGATGATGAGCGCGGAGAGAGGCATCGCCGAATCCGATTGTACAGCGCGGTCGGGCGGAGGGACGGCTGCCGTGAATCGTGCCCGGGCGCCGGCCGCGGAGCCAATCGGGGGCGTTCATCCAGTCATTCGGCCATTACGCGGAGCCGCGCGGGGGCGTGGTCGGCGGCCAGCTCATGCCCGCAACGGGTGCAGAACTGATCGGTCCCGCGCACGCTGCGAAAACAGTTGCCGCAGCTCGCGGTGAGTTGGTAATCGCACTGCGGACAGAAGTGAAAATCGCTCTGCACGAAGGTGCTGCAGGCGGGGCAGCGCGAAATCAAAGGCTGGCGCAGCAGAAAGTAAAGAACAGCGCCAATGCCGCCGGGCATCACGAAGCAGATCAGCATCCAGAAGCGGGAACTCATGGCACGGCGCGGGGCGTCTTTGCTGACATACCCAACCATCAGAAAATAGAGCGACGCGAGCAAGCCCCAGGAGAGATTGAAGTAGATGCGGAAGCCGATGGGCGGGGGCGGATGATGACGTTGCTCCGGCAAAACCATCCAGAAGTAGTATTCAACGGCAACAAAGGCCCCGATGGCAGTTACGATCGACCACACGGGTATCAACCGGGCGTCGTCGTTTACGGTAATGATCTCAGGATCACGCATAATCAAGCCCTCTCGCTGAGGGTCGCCAGAAGTTCAAGTAGAGATTAACTTCTGTATGGATGGACGGCGGCATGGCGACGGAAGTTGCGCGTAAAATGCGGGGAATTCAGAGTTTTCCGCATTATTTTCCTTGCGATCGGAATGTCAGCAAACAGACCGACGCACCACTTGCCGATCAATGGAACTTAGGAAAAGGGAAAGCTTTTACGAGCGGTTGCGGAGCCATCCCGCCATGAGGGCGGCAGCCAGAAGCGCGGGACAGAGAATGCAGACCCACAAGCTGAACTGGCTGGTCAGGTCGCCGAGGTGTTCCCCGGCGATCAGGTTCTCGACAGCCCACCAAATGAGTGGGGCGACGGCCAGCAGAACAATCAAAATCGCGGCAAGCGCCAGGCCGCGTACCCGTTTGCGGCCGGCTTTCTGGTCCTTGATGACGCCGAGCGAGGCCATGACAACGCGACGGGTGTTGTAGGCAACATGGCGATCCCGGTCAGCGTTCTGTTCGGCAAGGGCGCGCAGATCACGGTCCGGGCCGGCGCCACCTGCCGCTCCCTTTGGCCCCGCTCCCTTGGCGGGTTCTACAACCATCACACTGCCTCGGGAGCGATCTCGGAATGGTTTTCGAATTTTGGCTTGATGGCGGCCAGGCCCCGGTAGAGCCGCGACTTGACGGTGGAGAGAGGGGCGCGGGTCACGGTTGCGATTTCCTGCAGAGACATTTCTTCGTGGAAACGCAAGACCAGCACTTCGCGGTAAAGGGTATCAACCTGCAGCAAGGCTTCAGAGATGCGCTGGCGATCTTCGAGGCTGGCGAGGCGATCAAACGGAGTGGGCTGGCTATCGGTGATTTCGAAGCTCATGGGCCGGTCGTCTTCGCTTGAACCCTCAAACAACTCATCGAGACTAGCCAGGGTGCGCTTGCGGCGGTAATCGATGACCAGGTTTCGCGCGATTGTGAACAGCCAGGTGTCGAAGCGCGCTTTGCCGTTGAACTGCCCGCCGCGTACCAGAACTCGCATCCAGACTTCCTGAAACAGGTCTTCAGCGAGTTCGCGGCTGCTGGTTAAGTACAGCAGATAGCGCAGAAGGCGGTGCTGGTAGCGGACGATCAACTCATCCAGCAGACCGGCTTCCTGGTTCTTCAGGCCGTCGGCGATGGCAAGATTTTCCTGCCGGACCGCCTCTTCCTGTGCGGTGGCCGAACCAGGGGCGAACAATGACTGTACCGATGCGAGCGCGCTCATCTTGCTTTATTAGACGACAAGTTGAGCTGCGAAGCCGCGAAAAGTGAATCGATTTAGCAAAAACTTTGATTTTCGGGGCCGAGGTTGAGGCGCCGAGCAAGAGTGAGAGCGTCCTCTAACGCGGCCTGCGCACGGCGCCCACGGGATTCCGCAGATCTGTAGTGGAAAATGCCCAGCAGGTGATTGCGGCGGCGGGCAGGCGTCATGGCCATCCAGCCTTCGCGGGCGGAGGGCTGACGCTGAAAGGCGGCTTTCAGGAGGGGCGGGGTCTCCTCTTCGCCTTCCTTGGCCAGGAGGAGCCATTCGGCGGTTTGCTCAGCGCGGGAAACGCGGCTTGCGGCGCTCCTGGGTTCGGAAACCCAGCGCCCAATGTCCCCGCGCAGAGAAGGAGTCAGGGTATCGAACCACGGGCGCAGGCCACGCTCTGCCTTGAGGGCCCGGGCCAGTTCCCCGGGCACGTCTGCAGGGCGCTCCTCCATATCCGGCTCGAGTTGGATATGGACGGTATCGCCGGCTTTGGCGCGGGCCCCCGCCTGCATTTTTTTGTTCACGACCAGGACGTGTTTCTGGCCGCCGGGCTGGGGAAAAAGCGAAGTGCGAAAGGCGAAATCGTTGATTGCGCCGCGGACGCGGCGACCGTTTCGCACCGGCCAGGCGGAGGCGACGTCGAAGGGAACGGGCGCGATCACCCAGCGCAGTTGATTGCCTGTCGCTTCCAACCTGGCTCGAAATGTCCTGGGCTTAGGCGCATCCATCGGATCAATCTGAATATACGGCGGGTTCGGGGAAATGCAAGAGGCTGGTCCATTGGGGCCGGGCTGTTCGCCGGGTCACGCCGACCTTCTACACTATCCCTCATGGAAGTGCTCTACGGCGTGCATGCGGTGGAAGAGGCTTTGAGGGCCGGACGGCGCCGGTTCGACCAGGTGATGGTGGCCCGGGAACGGGTGGACGACCGGCTCAGCCGCCTGATCGCCCAGTGCCGCGAGGCCAGTGTGCGGGTGCGCCAGGAAGGGCGCGACCAGCTTACCCAGATGGCCGGAACGGCGGCCCACCAGGGGGTGGTCGCCCTGGTTTACCCGCAGGAGTCGCTGGCGATTGAAGACCTGTTCGAGGCACCGGCGTCATCCAACGGGCCGCGCCTGCTGCTGGCGCTCGATGGGGTGGAGGATCCGCAGAACCTGGGGGCCTTGTTGCGGGTGGCGGACGGCGCCGGGGTGGATGGCGTGATTCTTACGGAACGAAGGTCGGCTCCTCTGAGCCCGGTGGCGGTGAAAGCCAGCGCCGGGGCTACGGAGCACTTGCGCATCGCGCGGGTGGTGAATCTTGTCCGGGCGCTGGAGGAATTGAAGCGGCAGAACATCTGGGTGATCGGTCTGGACGAGCGGGGAACTTCGGACTACGACCAATTTGACCTGACCGGAAACTGCGTTCTGGTGTTGGGACGGGAGGGGGCCGGGCTGCACGACCTGGTTAAACGAACCTGCGACCACCTTTTGCGCATACCGATGGCGGGCGGGGTGAGCTCGCTGAATGTATCGGCGGCGGGGGCGGTGGTGCTTTATGAGGCATTTCGCCAGCGGCGCGCCGCCGCCCGCGGAGCTGGCACCGGTGCTTTCCCCAAGGCTGCCGCTGCGTCCAAACCGGCAAAACAGAAAGGCCTGGGTTCATGAAGTTCCGGCACGTCCTGATGTTCGTCCCGGCGGCACTGCTTTTGCTTGCGCCGATCGCAAGCCGGTCACAGACAACTGGTCCGGCACTGCCGGTTCCCAAGCAACCCACGCCGGCGAAGCCGCAGGCCGGGCCGAATGGCAAAGTCATATTTTCCCGCTCCGCCGACGAGAACGGCGAGACGACCACCCAGGCTCCGCCGCAGCCCCGGCTGGCGCCTGCACCTACCGCTGAAGATGGCGAACGCCAGGCAGTCACGTTCACCGATTTCGACATGGACGTGCATCTGCGTCTTGAATCCCACCAGATCGCGGTACGGGCTTTACTTACGGTCCGCAACGACGGCAAGGTTCCCCTCAATCGCATTCCGCTGCAGATCTCTTCGTCCTTGGACTGGGAGCGCATCCAGGTGCAGGGCAAAGACGCCGCGATCCAGGAAGCCACGCTCAATTCGGACTCCGATCATACCGGTCAACTGCACGAGGCGGCGGTCCCCCTTGCGGCGCCGCTCGCGCCGGGCGCCAAGTTGCCGCTGGACGTCACGTATTCCGGGACGATCGGCGCCTCGGCGCAGCGGCTGTTGGCTATTGGAACGCCGGAAAACTTGGCGCTCCACTCGGACTGGGACCGGATCGACACCGCATTTACGGGGCTGCGCGGCTTCGGCAATGTCGCCTGGTACCCAGTGTCCGCCGTGCCGGTGATTCTGGGGGATGGGGCTCGCCTCTTCGACGAAATCGGCGAGCATAAATTGCGCATGGCCGGGGCGCACTTCCGGATCCGTCTTACGGTGGAGTTCCCGCCGGGTCAGTCGCCTACCATCGCTGTCATCAACGGCCATCCCGCGCCCCTGAAGGTGACCGATTCGCCCGCGAACGATTCCGAAGTATTCGGCGTGGCCACGGCGCAGGCCGATAGCGCCGCCTTGGGTTTCGATGCGCCCAGCCTGTTTGTCGCCATACGCAAGGCTCATCCGGGAACGAACCTCACCGCCTGGGCGCTGCCGGATAACGAAGTCGCAGTCCAGTCGTGGACCTCAGCCGCCGCCGCGGTTACGCCATTCCTGCAAGGGTGGCTCGGCCAGCGTCCACGAGCGGAACTGACGCTGCTCGATCTGCCCGATCCCGAGGACGCGCCCTACGAGACAGGGGCCCTGCTAGCCACAAGCCTGCACGAAGGGCCGCCCGAGCAACTGGACGGAATCCTGGCTCACGCCCTCACCCATGCGTGGATGCAATCGCCGCGGGCATGGCTGAGTGAAGGTGTGGCCCACTTCATGGGGACGCTGTGGACGGAAAAGCAACAAGGCCGCGAGAAGGCCCTGGGCGCGCTGGAAGCCGGACGCCCGGCACTGGCACTGGCCGAGCCCGACAGCCCCGGTGAAAGTTCTGGCCAGCCCCTGGCGCAAGCCATCTCGCCGGTCTTCTACCGGACCAAAGCAACCTATGTGCTTTGGATGCTGCGCGATATCGCTGGCGACCCCACGCTTTCCGCGGCGCTGCGCGCCTACGATCCAGCCCAGGACCGGAGCAGGGGAACGGTCAAAGACCCGGTCCCCAGTTCCTTCGAAGTCCTGGTCGAGCAAGCGGGCAGCCGGCGTGATCTTTCCTGGTTCTTCTCCGACTGGGTCGACGCCGACAAGGGTCTGCCCGATCTAACCATCGAGAGCGTGTTTCCCACCGCCCAGCAGTCGGGAGATTGGCTCGTGGCGGTCAACGTGGCGAACTCCGGTTATGCCGCCGCCGAAGTGCCGATCACAGTGCGCAGCGCGGCCACTTCCGTGACCCAACGGATCCGCATTCCGGGACGCGGGAAGGTCGTTCAACGGATGCTGATCCAGGGAAAGCCCACCGAAGTCCAACTCAACGATGGGACCGTCCCGGAGAGCCAGGCCAGCGTTCACGTCACCAGTCTTGAGAATGCACCCGGCCCTCCGAGCCCTTCCGTTCCGCACTGAGTTGGGGGTCGGCCGGATTCAACCACTTCAGCGATAGCCCCTGGTCCGGAAACGCGATACGGCGACATAGAACACATTGGTATCGGTCCCCGGGTTGTGCTGGCTGATGTTGGCGTTGGACAGGTGCTGGTAGCGATACCCGATGGTAAGCGCCTGGCGCTGCTTGCGAAAGATCTGCACGCCGCCGCCGAAGTCGATGGTGTACATGAACTGCGAACCCTGCGGCGACAGCACACGGTCATCGAAGTAGATGAAACCCCCATCGGTCGACAGAAAGGGCTGCACCCGGCTTTCAGGATAAAGAGATGCGCGAAAGCCGACCGGGCTCAAGCCGCTGCCGTAGGTGCGCTTGCGCTTATAGTAGAGCTGATCGGCCTGCGTTGGGCCGGCACTCTGAGGTTCATCGAGCATTGCCAATGCGGTCATTTCCGGGGAGTAACGGAAATTCCAGTTATCTCCCCGGTGCAGCAGGTAGGAATAGCTGACATCGACAGGCATGTACTTGATGTCTTTTGCGTAGCCCCAGATGTGGCCGCTCATCAGTGAAAGCCCCCACCATGCGCCGAATTCGTGCACGCCTCCATAGTGCGGCCAGAGGGGCAACACTTCCGCGTTGCGCGCCGACGCGACACCGCCTGTAGCCCCCGCTCCCGACGTCAAAGCTTCACTCCCTTTGTCATCGGATCGTTGTTGTGATTCCTCGGCGACATCGTCGGGACTCGGCGGTTGGCTCCAGAACGATTTCTCTTTCACTTGACGTCCATCTCTGTACCACGGGGGCCGGAAACGGAAGATGTTGGCGGTAGCGCGGGAAGGGGTGAGGAAACTGACCAGCAGGAGCGTCAAAGGCCCCCTGGGCTTTTCCTCAATATGCTTCACCAGGTGCTTATCCAACGCATCTTCGGCCATGGTCCACAGCGTCCCGCCTACGGGGGTCGTCACCAGGTCGATCCATCCGGTTTCGTTGGTATAGGCTGTATGGACTTCGGGGATAATGTGGTCGCCATTGTGGCCGATTCCGGCCTCGCCAAAGGGACCCAATTTCCACTCGAAGCTGTAGGCGGTGGAATAGATGAACGCGCGCGCCCGGCTCCGCCAATATTCGGGCGTGTTGCCAATCTCTACGGTCATCCCTTTCGGGTCATCCTGAATCCACAAATAATTGGTAATGGCTCCCATCATGGAATGGCCCACGTAGTCATCCATGAAACCATTTCCGTCGGTCCAGCGGTTCCAACTCCAGCCAGCCGCGCTTGCGATCCAGCGATCAAACCACTTGCCATGCATGGTTTCGTAGCGATACCAGAATCCGGTGTAAAGATTGCCGCCATTTTGAAACGCATTGAAAAGTGACGACGTGATGATGAGGTGGCGCCAGTGAACGCGGCACTCCCTGGCCCGCGTGGTGTCATAGGGGCATTGGCTGAGGGGCACACGCTCTGAGGATCCGGGGAGAACGTAGAAACCGGAGGAATCGAGAGCCGGATTGCTGAAATCGAGACTGGCGGTGGTTGAAGAGGAGTCTTCCGCCGGTGCGACCATCGACTGAAGTTGCGAGGGCTGGAATGCGGGTGTCGGCGCGTTGGGCAGGTCTGCCGGCGTCTCCGAAACTGGGTCTGATTGGTCCATTGGAGCGATGCCATACAGTTGCGGCGCTGCTGCCTGGCGCGCATTGCCGGAATCCTGCGCAGGGGCCGCTTTCGGCGACGCCGCTACTCCAACTACCAGAATGATGATGAGAATCAATGCATAATCGCGTAATGGCCGCGCACGTAAGCTACTCATTTGCCTCCGACCTCTCGTTAAATGTATTGCAGTGCGTCGCTTCTGAGTCGACTTGCTGAGTGATGAATTTGTCCGGCGAACAGAGGTTGAGCAGTGCGGACGCGTTGGGCCTTCGAAGAATATACAGAATCGAGGCGCATTCGATACGCGGTGAATGCCCAAGTGTAAAATTTTCAAATTTCGATATTGGCGGTGCAACTGGTTTGATGCTACTTCAAGGCAGTCCGGGCAATCCAGCGTACTGTAATTTGTCCGGTAGAGGTCTCAGAATTCAGTCACGCTCAACACATTGCCCTCTGGATCGCGAAACCAGGCGATGCGAGCGCCGCTGGGGGCCGTCCAAATCCCGCGCGGCTCGTTGTCGTTCAGGCCGGGGTAGCGAATGAATTCAATGCCGGCTGCAGCAAGCTTGTCGACCACGCTATCGATTTCGTCTACGTCCCAACCGAGAATCGTGAAGGGCGCCGGGGAGTGCTCGCCGACGCATGTCACGCGAAGCATCGTGCCATTGGCGTCAAACACCAGCGCGAACGGCGATTGGTCGGCAACGAGACGCAATCCCAACGTCTCTTCATAGAATGTCCGGGCGCGAGCGGGGTTGGTGGTAGGCACGAAGGCAACCAGTTTGTTTCTGCCCAGGCTGTGATGTTGCACTTTTGGACCCCTGCTCGAATCTTCACAGCATTACCAGCAATTGGCAAGACGGAACAGCACCGGCCTTCGCGGACGAGCCATCTGCGGCGCCTGGCACGGGCACAGTCGCCTGAAACGAGAGGGTAGCGCTGTTTACGCAGTTGACATGGCGAGGGTGCCCTATCATTTGCTCATCAAATCGACAAACATTTTCTGGAAACGAGGCAGATCCAGGTCGACTTGCGCATGGACGAGGCGGACGGGGGTGGCGGGTTTCAGCTTTTCGGTCCATGTCAGCGTATCGCCGTACGTGGGGCCGCGGCTCAGGTCTACGTCCATGTACACCACCTTCTCCCTGGTGATGAGGGTTGGATCAAGCCAGGCGCATGCGGTGAGTTCGTCCCACAGATAGTACCGATCCTGACTCCAGGCGGCGATGTAGCGCGCGGTGGGAGTGTGTGACTTCGCGATGTCGTTCAGCATGCTTTCGGTGAAAGGTGCCTTGATGGAAACATCGACCGTGGTGACATCGATGCGGGGCCACGGCGCGCGCAGAACGATGTGAGCGGCCTCGGGATCGAACCAGAAATTGAATTCATGGCGTGGACTGGAAGCGAACTCAGGGTCGTCGGTCTGCGGATTGAGGCTGCCTCCCATCAACACGATGCCCTGGGTGAGCTCTGCGAACTGCGGGTCGATCGAAAGGGCGAGCGCGATGTTGGTCATGGGCCCGGCAGCGTAAATCGTTACCTGGTGCGGATGGGCGTGCACCTGGCGCACCAGGAAATGTACGGCGTCTTCTTCGATGGGCTTGAGGGAGGTCTCTCCTTCAGGCAGGCGCGGAATCTCGAAAGGGCCGTGCGCATTCAGATTTTCCGGTGTGACCGGCGTGACTCCGCCGGGATGTTCCATCAGCGTGGTGGGACCCTGACCCCAAGCTCCAAGCCACGTGACCTGGCCGTCGAGCGCCGCAGCCAGGCGCGTCTCCTGCTGGCTACGGACGAGGGGAAACACGGCTCCGCGGGCCACCGGAATTTGGGCGTGGCCGGTTAATTCCAACATGCGCAGGGTATGCTGCGTCTCTTCGTCGCGCCAGGCGTTGCCGGTCACCATCGTGATCCCCAGCACTTCTACCTGCGGAGCCTGCAGGAGGGTAAGCATGGCCATCTGGTTGGAGCCGCCAGGGCCGGAACCGTCCTGGTCTATCAGCACGAGGCGCTTTTGCGCCGGTGACACGGCGGCGGCAAAAACCAGCAGGGCGATCGAGATTGCAGTCTTCATTGTTGGGTATTTTGGCACAGCCGGCAAGGCAGAACGAAATCTATTCCGGCTTGGTTGCTTAGCGGCGGCCGAAGGGTCTAGGGCGCATCGGAGGGGCCACGGGAAGATGCGTCTTGCCGGCGGGATAAACCGCGAGGAAGCGCTCCGGGCCTTCGCCTGAGCTGGCGGTCTCCACACCTTCCATTGATTTGAAAGCCAGGTGCAGCAGCCGTCGTTCGCGGCTGTTCATGGGCGGGAACGCATAAGGCACGCCGGACCGTTTTACTTTTTCGGCGGCGGTTTCGGCGGCCATACGCAGTTCCTCTGCCCTGAGCGCTTTGAAGTTGGCGGCGTCAAAGCTGACGAGGTCGTGTTCCCGTTGATCCAGGCGCAATATTTGCGCGGCGATCGTCTCCAGCGCGCGCAACAGTTCCCCGTTGTGTTGGGTCACGAGGGGAACGTCGGGGCCGCCCAATTCCACGTAGATCACGCGGGCTTCAATGCCTTGGGGGTCGCGTGCGCCATCGCCCGCGGTGATGCGGTACTTGAGGCGAAATCCACCTAGCTTGTTGAGGTTGGAAACGAATCCGGCAATTTTCTGGGCTGCCTGTTGAAGATCTTCGATGGGCATGACACACCAGTATCGCAGAGCCGGGCGGGTTGGGGGGCGACAGGTCTTCCCCCATTGTCATATATATAAAATCGTGCCCCGATCGAGGCGGCATCCAGTCGGATCAATGCGCGGGCCATCGCTCTTTGCGCGATCTTCAGTGCCTTATTCAGATTCTCTTAAGGCTTGGGGCTGCAGAATGGAAAAGGCTCAAGAGAAACCCAAAAGCGGGCCCCCAGCCATGCGGGGCATGACCGGCCCAGTGGCCTGGGACGGAATCGAAGAGCGCGTCGTATGCTGAGTATGATTATGCAGACAGTTCTTAAACCGGGTGAGAGGGGAAAATGTCTCGGGTTACTCACCTGGCAAGGCATTACGTTCGTTTTGGCAGCTGCTGTGGGAACGGCTTGTGCGCAGAGCACGAGCGTAACCACCGATGCCGCGCAGCAATCCGCCGCATCTCCGGTCTCGATCACACTCGAAGAAGCGATTCACCGCGCGCAAGCCAACGAACCTTCCTACGCCTCTGCCCTGGCGGACAGCCGCTTCGCGGCGCTGGATCGTTCTATTGCGCGGGCGGCATTGCTGCCGAGCGTCACCTACCACAACCAGGCGCTCTACACCCAACCCAATGGGCTGCAGAACCAGGCGGGACAGGGTACCGGATCGCAGCCGTCTCCGCGCTTCATCGCCAACAATGCGGTACGCGAATACGCCAGCCAGGGGGTAGTGGACGAAACCATCGGCATGGGGCAGGTAGCAGCGTTGCGCCATGCCAGCGCGGCCGCGGCACTGGCAGCCGCGGAGCTTGAAATCTCGCGTCGCGGCCTGGTGGCTACGGTGACCGGTCTTTATTACGGATCGATCGCCGCCGACCGAAAACTCGCGGTTGCGGAGCGTGCGCGTAACGAGTCCGCCGATTTTCTGGGACTGACAAACAAGCGCGAACTGGGCCGCGAAGCAGCGCACGCCGACGTCGTCAAGGCACAGCTACAGGACCAACAGCGCGAGCGCGAACTCTCCGATGCCCGCCTGGCAGCCGAGAAAGCCCGCCTCGAATTAGGAGTGCTGTTGTTTCCGGACCCGCGGACCTCGTATGTGATCGCGGCGCCGGAGAGCCCGGCTCCGCTGGCGGCTCGCACGGACGTGGAGCAGGCGGCGGGGAAGAACAATCCGGAACTGAGGAGCGCGCTGGCGTCACTCAGCCAGAGCGACGCCGATGTGCTCGCGGCCCGGGGCGCTTATCTGCCCACGCTCGGTCTCAATTACACTTACGGTATCGATGCGCCGCAGTTTGCCGTCACGGGCCCTGACAAGGTGAGGAACCTGGGCTACTCGGCGGCCGTGACCGTGGACATTCCCGTATGGGATTGGCTCTCCACCGAGCACAAGGTGAAGCAGAGCCAGATACGCCGCGATGCGGCGCGCGTGGCCCTGACCGCAACGCAGCGCCGGCTCATCGCGCGGCTCGACGAAGCGTATGCGGAGGCCGCCGCGGCGCGCGACCAGCTTGCTTCACTGGATGCCAGCGTGGATACGGCCCGAGAGAGCCTTCGCCTCACCCGGATGCGGTATACAGGCGGTGAAGCTACGGTGCTCGAAGTAGTCGATGCCCAAACTGCCTTTTTGACTGCCGAGAATGCGCGCGAGGATGGGCGTGTTCGCTACCAGACCGCCCTTGCCGATTTGCAAACGCTGACAGGAACGACGTGAACCAATGACGGAACCCTACAAGATGGCAAACTTGCACCACGTTCGCGCACTGCATTGCTGTGGGCCGGCGGGTCTGCGGCTGCTGGCGGTTGCGCTTCCCCTGCTATTTCTGCCTGGTTGCAAGAAGGAAGAGACACCCGCGGTTGAAGTGACGGTGCAGGCGGAAAAGCCGGAACAGGGCTCACTCTCCGAGCACATCACGGTCGACGCGATACTCTCTCCGCTGGCCCAGTCGGCGATTGCGCCCAAGATTACGGCGCCGGTGCGCAAGTTTTATGTGCAGCGCGGATCGAAGGTCAAGGATGGCCAGCTTCTGGCCACGCTGGAGAACGCCGACCTGGTGGCCGCGGCTCTTGATAACAAGGGGTCGTACACAGCCGCCGAGGCAGCCTATGCTACTGCCACGAAGGCGCAGGTTCCCGAAGATGCGCAACGGGCGGAGCTGGATTTTGCGCAGGCCAAGGCCAATCTGGAGTTGAACAACAGCATCGTTACCAGCCGCAAGCAGTTGTTTGCGCAAGGCGCCATTCCGGGCCGCGATTTGGACACCGCCCAGGCCGCGCTGGTGCAGGCGCAGGCTGCGTACGACTCGGCGCAGAAGCATCTTGAGTCGGTGCGCAACGTGAGCCGCGAGGCCGCGCTCAAGTCCGCACAGGGCCAGCTCTCTTCCGCCGAAGGCAAGCTGAAAGGCGCAGATGCCCAGGTTGGTTATTCCGAGATTCGCAGTCCGATCAATGGGGTGGTAACCGACCGGCCCCTCTTTGCCGGCGAAACGGCGGCTGCCGGCGCGCCCTTGTTGACGGTGATGGACACGTCTTCACTTTTGGCCAAGGCGCACCTGGGGCAAAGCATCGTTCAGCAGATGAAGCTTGGCGATGAAGCTGAAGTTCAAGTGCCCGGTGTCGAGAAGCCGGTTCTTGCCAAGGTGTCGCTCATCAGCCCGGCGCTTGACCCCGGCAGCACCACGGTCGAAGTCTGGTTGAAGATTGATAACAAGGGCGGCAAGCTTAAAGTGGGCACGCCGGTGAGGGCTTCCATAACCGGGAAGACCGTGGAGCAGGCCTTGAAGATACCCTCTTCCGCAGTCCTGACCGCGCAGGATGGGTCCAAATCAGTCATGGTTGTCGGGTCGGATAACGTGGCGCATCGCAAAGCGGTGACGTTGGGCATTGCGGACGGGGATGACGTGCAGGTGACGAACGGCCTCTCGCAATCAGACATGGTGGTCACCGGCGGCGCATACGGACTCGACGACGGAACCAAGGTCAAGGTCGGCCCGGCCGAGGCGGACGACGATGCGAAACCGAAGGCAGGCAAATCCGGGGGCGACGATTAATGGCCCTCGCCGCTCCCACTCCCGTTACTGAACGTGCTTCCTTCTGGCTGGCCCGTTCCACTCGGACTATTTTTTTCTTCGCCGGTATTCTGACGCTTGCGGGAATCTACCTGGCTCTCCAGGTGCCCATTTCCGTGTTTCCGGAGACCAGCTTTCCGCGCGTGGTGATCGGGGTCGACAACGGGGTAATGCCGGTCGAGCAGATGGAAGTAACTATCACTCGACCCATTGAGAATGCGGTGAACTCTGTTCCCGGACTGCAGACGGTGCGCTCCACCACGAGCCGGGGCTCCGCCGAAGTCAGCTTGTTCTTCGATTGGAACGAAGACATGATCCGGCAACTGCAGCTGGTTGATGCCGCGCTCAGCAAGGTCGAGCAGACTCTGCCTTCCACCGCGCGCATCACCACGAACCGGCTCACCTTCGCGACATTCCCGATCCTGGGCTATAGTCTTACGTCCGACACGGTTTCGCAGACCCGCTTGTGGGAGATGGCGACGTACGAACTGAAACCGCCGCTCAATCGCGTTTCCGGCGTCAGTACGGTGATTGTGCAAGGGGGCCAGACTCCCGAATTTCATGTTGTGCCCAACATGGCGCAACTGGCTTTGAACGGCGTCACCGTCACCGACCTGGTAAACGCCATCCAGGCTTCCAACATCATCGATTCGCCTGGTCTCTACGAGGCCAACCACCAGTTGATCCTGGGACTGGTCGGAGCGCAGGTGCATGATATCGATCAATTGCGGCAATTGGTCGTAAAGACAACCGCCAGCGGCGCTCCTGTGCGTGTTGTCGATGTGGCAAAGGTTGAGCAGGCCACGCTTCCGATTTACACCACAGTCACGGCCAGCGGCAAACCGGCCGTGCTTATCAATATTGCGCGCCAGCCTTCAAGCAACACGGTCGCGGTAGCGGATGCCGTAGCCTCGCAAATCAATGCCCTCAAGCGCAACCTGCCTCCGGGGGTGCGCCTCGAACCCTTTTACGACCAGTCGCAATTGGTCCGGGACAGTATCTCCAGCGTGCGCGATGCTATCTTCATCGGCCTCGTACTGGCCTGCATCATCCTCTTCCTGTTTCTCCGCGACTGGACGTCCTCACTAATCGCGGGCCTCGTGATTCCGGTGACCCTGGCAGTTACCGTGCTGGTGCTTTATGCCATCGGGCAGAGCTTCAACCTGATGACCCTGGGTGGTCTCGCCGCCGCCATCGGGCTGATCATTGACGATGCCATCGTGGTGGTTGAGAACATCGTGATGCACCGCGACAACGGCGAATTGCGGGTTGAAGCGGTGCGCAAGGCTTTGAAGGAAATCACGGTACCCCTGATCGGGTCGACTATCACGCCGGTCGTCGTCTTTCTGCCGCTTGTTTCGGTAACCGGCGTGACCGGAAGTTTCTTCCGTGCCCTGGCGATCACCATGGCTGCGTCGCTGCTTACTTCGCTCGGGCTGGCGCTGACATGGACTCCAGGTTTGAGCATGGTCCTGCTTCGAAAACGGCGCGAGGGAGAAGAAAACAAAGAACACGCGTCAGGACGCTTTCTCTCCACGGTTCTTCGAGCGCACCGCCGCGCCCTGGACTGGTTTCTCGCCAAGCCGCTATGGCTCGGGGTATTTTGCGTACTGCTGGTGATTGCAACCTGGGCCGGGTACCAAACTCTTGGTTCCGACCTGCTTCCGGAAATGGACGAAGGCGGCTTCATCATCGACTACATCATGCCGGCCGGCAGTTCATTGAACGAGACCAACCGCGTACTCGAACATGTGGAGCGGATTCTCCGCGAGCAGCCGGAGGTCGAAAGCACTTCCCGCCGGACCGGTCTGCAGATGGGCCTGGCAGCTGTGACTGAAGCCAACACCGGGGATTTCACCGTGAAGCTGAAAGCCAAGCGCAAGCGGCCCATTGACGATGTCATTGCCGATGTGCGCGCGGAGATCAAGTCGACGGAACCGGAATTGGATGTCGAGTTCATCCAGGTCCTTCAGGACATGATCGGCGACCTCTCGAATGCGCCGGAGCCGATCCAGATCAAGATCTTCACCCCGGATGAGGCTCTTCTTTCGCAACTTGGCCCCAGGATTGGCGATGCCATCGGCAAGATCCCGGGGGTAGTCGATGTGCAAAACGGCATCGAAAATACCATCAGCGGCCCGGCCACCAATTTCCAGGTTAACCCGGTGGTGGCGGCCCACTTTGGCTTCACTCCTACTGAGGTTGCGGAAGATGCCACGTCTATTCTCGACGGGCTGCCTACGACGGATCCGCTGATCGCCAACGGCCGTCCCTACACCATCCGCGTGCGCCTGGGCGATGAACACCGTGCTTCTCTCGATGCCATCGAGAATACTGTCTTCAACAGCGCCAGTGGACACACCGCAACGCTTGGTTCCCTTGCAACGATCCAGCAATTGCCCCCGCAGAACGAAATCCGCCGCGAGAATCTGCAGCGGCTCATCATTGTCACGGGGCGCCTCGAGGGCTCGGATCTCGGCAGCGGCATGGCCAAGGTGCGTCAAACGGTTGCCGGGTTGCATCTGCCCGCCTCAGTTCGCGTCGAATATGGCGGCACCTACGAGGAGCAGCAGAAATCTTTCCACGATCTGCTGCGGGTTCTGGTGCTGGCGCTTGCGCTCGTCTTCGGCGTGCTGCTCACGGAGTTCCGCAATTTCCCGGCGCCCACAGCGATTCTCACCTCGTCGATACTATCTATCTCCGGCGTGATCCTGGCGCTGCTGGTCACGCGGACCACGTTCAATGTGGCATCCTTCATCGGCCTCATCATGGTTATCGGGATCGTGGCCAAGAATGGCATTCTTCTGCTTGATGCCGACGAACGATTCCGCGCCGAGGGCGCGAGTGCGGCCGATGCCATGATCCACGCGGCGCAGCGTCGTTTGCGGCCTATCGTTATGACCGCCATCGCTGCGGTCTGCGGCATGCTGCCCCTGGCCTTCGCCCTGGGGGCGGGTTCGCAGATGCTGCAACCGCTGGCCATTGCGGTGATCGGCGGCCTCACGATCTCCATGGTGCTCAGCCTAGTCGTCACCCCGATTGTCTACTTCCTGCTGACCCGGAACCGCCATGAGGAAGCTGCTTAGGCCCCCGGCAAGCTGAGCGGGAATTTTCTGCTTAGCTTTGCCCGCTTTCGACGGAATCGAAGCAGAGTTTGCTGTGCGGCTGAGAACCGGGCGCATTCTTTGCGCAAAATCTATGTCCATCTTTCCCGCGAGTGGCACAATAGTTCCATGCCGACCCAGCCCCTTGTTCTCACCACTGCCGAAGCCCGTGTCCTCGGCGCACTGATTGAAAAGGAAGTGACCACTCCGGAATACTACCCGCTCTCGCTCAATGCGCTGATCAACGCGTGCAATCAGCGTTCGAATCGCGAACCGGTGATGGATCTGGATGAGGATGCGGTGCGGCAGGCGCTGCATGGGCTTGAGGATGACGGGCTTGCCGGACGCGCCCGCTCCGCCGATGGGCGCGTAACCAAGTACGAGCACTGGCTGGGCGAGGCCTTCAATTTCAGCCGCGCGGAAACGGCATTGATCTGTGTCCTGCTGCTGCGCGGTCCCCAGACGCCCGGGGAACTGCGGGGCCGCACCGAGCGCATGCATAGTTTCGACGAAATCAGCGATGTGCTCGCGGGCCTGCAAAAGCTGATGGAGCGCGAACCATCTCTCGTGGCTGTTCTGCCGCGCATTCCCGGCACCAAGGAATCCCGCTACGTGCATCTGCTGTCGGGCCCCGTGGAATCCGCGGTGTCGCAGATGGGCGCCGCCGCGCCTCGATACAACGGCGAATCCGGCGATCAGGATGGCCGGATTGCGCAACTCGAAGCCGCGGTTGCCGAACTAAGGAACGAGGTGGCGGAATTGCGGCGCAAATTTGAAGATATGTTCGCCTGATCGTTATGGTCCCATCGCTGCGGGGGTGCACGGATCGTAGCCGAGTGTCTGGGCTGTCACGGGCGCCGGCGGGTTGGGCGGCGTCGCCCATGGTACGTTATTGAAGTCGAACAGGTCCAGCAAGTCGGGTTGGGCGGCATCCCGCGCCGTCAAGTGCGCTGTGGGCCCGATGAAGCGGTTCTCCACAAACTTGATCACCGCCGTGTGGTCCATCGGAACATGGGAAACATAGTGCCGCCGTGCGAACGGTGACACAACGAAGTTCGGAACGCGGAATCCGAGCTGGGCCGCGAACCCGTTGACGGCGGCAGCATCTCCGGGCGTGGCTCCGGGTTGGCCGGCGGGCAGATCGCAATGAAGTGTGGCTGTCCCAGTTGGCGACACGCACGGCGGATAGTTATCCGCATTCACCGCGATCGAGGATATGTCCGGGATGGCGCCCATGGCGGGGTTGGTTTTGTCGTTGGAGTGGCCCGGCACCGGGGGTACGTGATCATAAGGACCGCCGCCCTCGTCATAGCTGAAGAAGAAGGCGGAGTCTTTCCACGACGGGCTGGTCATCAGCGCGTTCACGATCTGCGCCACTTCCGACTGGCCCACCAGTACAGACTCCCCCGACGCCGGATGCTCGTCGGTGACCCCGTAGCCGGCCTCGATAAAGGCGAAACTGGGGAGCGTCCCGTTGGCGACATCTTTGTAGTAGGTAGACAGAGGCGCGATATGCGTCGGGTCAATGCAGAAATAATTTTGCGTGTCGCCAACTACGCTGGAAGGCTGCGTGGGGGGCGTACATGTGGTTTGCGTCGTATTGATGTAGAAGTATTTCTGGTAATAGGTGAGGTAGCCGAGGGTGGTTGCGGGGTAGTTGGCCGGACCGCCCGTGCATGAATCAGGGTCAAGGCAATCTCCCTGGGTTACGGTGTAGTACACCTTCCACGAAACACCGGCCGTATCGAGTTCCTGGAAGATGGATGGGATATCGACCTTTCCTATATGGTCGTCGCTACCGGGATCGAGCACCAGCCCCTGCGTGGTGCCGCCGGTGAAGGTTGCGAGGCGGTTGGGCGTGCTCTTTGAAGATATGGGCGAAAACCATCGGTCCGACACGGCAAATTGTGCGGCCATGTAGTAGTAGTAATTCAGCAAGTCCTGGTCGTAGTAACCCATCGCTCGCTGCCCGGCGATATCGGTGTATTGGCCTGAACAATGGCCTGAGGCGACGCAACTCTTGGCGAAACCTTCCGCGTCATGAACAAATCCGTCCATCACCATGGGACGAGACAGCTCGAAATGATACCGGTTCACGTCGCCGTAGCTCTCCAGCCAGGCCGAGGAAGCATCGTCGATGCACGCGCTCTTGAGTTTGAACAGCGGGAATGATGTACCCTCGTCGTTGACGTTGCTGATGGTGGTGAGTTTG
Organism: Occallatibacter sp.; assembly: GCA_036488735.1. GTDB lineage: Bacteria > Acidobacteriota > Terriglobia > Terriglobales > Acidobacteriaceae > Telmatobacter. The sequence continues at coordinate 45,499 of DASXHC010000034.1, read as the reverse complement.
TCGTCGATGCCGTCTACCTGGTACGTGTTGCCGTCATCGCCAGTGGCCCAGTTATTTGCGGCGCGATACGGGTTCAACATGCCGAAATAATTGTCGAAGGTATGGTTCTCCTGCAGCAGGAAGACCACGTGGTTGATGGACTGGACGCTGGCCGCGCTCACGGTCACGGTTGCGGTGGCCGTTGCGGCGGTGGTCCCGGCTGCGCCTGTAGCCGTGGCTGTGTAAGTCGTCGTAGCAGCCGGGCTCACCGACTGCGTGCCACCGGTTGCGGCTAAAGTGTAGGTGCTACCGTCGCTGCCCGCGACTGTGACCTGCGCAGCGTTGGTAGCCGTCACCGTCAACGTGGAAGAAGCCTTTGCGGCAATCGTGGCCGGGCTGGATGAAATAGTCACAGTTGGCGCTGCGGCCGTGGCAGTCACGGTTACGGTCGCTGCGGCCGTCGCGTTCGTAGTGCCGGCCGCACCGGTGGCCGTGGCTGTATACGTCGCCGTGGCTTTCGGACTTACCGCCTGGGTGCCGCCAGTTGCGGCCAGCGTATAGCTGCTGCCATCGGATCCGGTTACCGTCACCTGGGTAGCGTTTGCCGCCGTGACCGTCAAAGTTGTCGATCCGCCGGCGGCGATTGACGCGGGCGAGGCCGCGATGCTCACTGTCGGTGAGGCAGGAGGAAGAGTGACGGTGCCCGTCTTGGTCGAACTGCACCCGCCAAGCGCCAACATCACCGCAGCCAATGGAAACAGAAGAGACCAAAAAATGACCGAGCGAATTGGGCTTCCCTTCATTGTAGATTTCCTTTTTTTCAAATGGGGGAGTCTCGCTCTACGGCAGGCGAGTTGAGCGTAGATTTATACAACTAAGGACAACCAGGGGAAGAAAGAACAACAAACAGCTGCAAACTGCGTATCAGCCGTCAATCTATCGATTTAGATGCGGTCCGACGCATTGAGTTGGACTCTGGTTCAACAACGAATGTGAAGTGTGTGTGACTTAGGTGTAAGGATTGGCTGTAATTTGGAGGGCACCGATGCCTCAGGAAGCATCGTTCCCGGTTCTCATCGGTTGATAGCCATGAGAACCGGGATCATCCTGCGGAGGCCAACGACTCTACTTCTGTAACAGCACTACCGCCAGTCCGTGGGCTGGAACGGTGATGGTGGCATGGCCACCCGCGATGGTTAATTTCTCAGGCGGCGCCATGGCCCCTGTTTCCTGCAGTTTCTTTACCTGTTCCGGGGTCAGGCTACCCTCTGGGCGCCCCATGGCGTCGAAAGCAGCCAAGGAGTTGCCGAGCGTGTCGTCAACCCGCAACAACGAGCCATGAACATGCGCACCAACATGATCCAACTGCAAGTCAAACGTGCGGGCGGGCCCCGCCGGTCCGCCCGGCTTCGTGTACTCCGCCCCCGTTCCATCAGGCGGTGCATAATTCCACAGCGCGATGGCGAGGCCGCCATTGGGCAGTGCGGTTGCCAGTGCCGAATCGGAGTCGACCGCGATGCGGCGCGTCCCCAATTGATGGAGCGCCCGAAACACATTCAACGATGCCTTGGGAATGTTCCCCGGCGCCATCAGGCCGAATCCGCCATAGTACGGCGTGCGCGCCACGCCTTGCTCTTCGAACACATCGGAGAACGCCCAGTAGTCCATGCTGTCAGTCAGTCCATCGCACAGACGGATGGTATTCGCCAGCCAGGGACCAATATAGGGCGAGTCAGTCACATTGGGCTCATTCGCGTAACTGGCGTTGTACTCCGAGAAGATCAAGGGAAGCCGTGGAAACGCCGACGCTGCAATCTGATCGTGCACTTTCTTCACGGATCGATAGACCATCACGTCGCGCGGTATTTTTTCATCCGTGCCAAACACATCTTTGGCCTGGTCGTTTGCATACACGTGGGTGGAGACGAAATCTACCGGCACGTTCTCCGCGTTAACGTGCGCCAGGAATTCCGGCACCCAGGCGGCCTGCGCTGTGGCCGGGCCTCCCACCTGCAAACGCGGCGAAACCGATTTCAACGCCCGTGCGGTGTGATCGTAGAGAGTCCAATAAGTGGCCTGGTTAGGCCGTCCGCCCCAGAAATCGAGATTAGGCTCGTTCCAAACCTCGAACTTCCAGGTGCTGACTTCGCTGATCCCATAGCGATCCACCAAGTGCGCGCCCAGCGCATGAATCATTTCGTCCCACAACTTGTAGTCTTTGGGAGGCGAAACATTTGGGTGATACCAGAACGGGTGCAACTGGTTCGGATCGGCTGCCATCTTGCGCGGCATGAAGCTCAATTCCACGAACGGTTTGACGCCGATTGCAAGCAGCCCATCGTAAATCTGATCGACGTAAAAGAAGTTGTAGGGCGAGGCATCGTGCGCGGTCTCGGCCGAAAGGCCAGGATTCTTGGTCACACGGTCCGGGTCATAGATCCCAACCTCGTCCATCAGGATTCCATGAAATCGAATTGACTCGAAGTTCGTGGCCTGTTTCACCGCACGCAGGTCAGAGCGATAACTATCGCGAAGAGAAAGAATGGCGCGCCCCGAGCCGAAGGTCTTTTCCCAGAAATGAGGGAAAGGCGTTGTGGCGGCCTGCGCATCTACATGCAGAACCGTAGGCGCCGGAGCCTGGGCGCTCGCTGAAAGTGCGGCCGCTGTTAAACAGACACCTATACAAAGCTTGCGGACTGTGTTCACAGGAATCCTCTCAAAGCGCACAACGAACATCCGAGCCAGGTTCGACCTCAAAAGTTGCTCGGAACCTAATCGATTTCAGCGATCGGGCTTATTGCGACCGGCGAGCCCCAAGCCTGGTCTGCTGGTGCTGATGGCTTGGAAACCAACCAAGCCGAATCGCATGCTCCGGGCAGGTAATCTTTCATTGCATTTAAATCAGCTCGTATCCAGCGAACCAATATCCAATTTCGAATGCCGCCGTATCTTCTGCATCCGAGCCGTGAATCGCATTCTCTTCAATTGATCCCGCAAATTTTTTGCGAATGGTGCCCTCTTCCGCGTTGGCTGGATTGGTCGCGCCCATTAATTTGCGCAGGTCGGCAATCGCGTTTTCCTTTTCCAGAACCAATAAAACAATGGGACCGCTCGACATAAACGCAGTGAGCGAATCGAAGAACGGGCGTGCGCTGTGGACGTGATAAAAGCCCCTGGCTTGCGGCTTTGAAATCGATTGCTTCTTAACGGTTACGATCTGGAATCCCGCCTTTTCAATTTCGGCAAGGATGGCCCCCGTGTACCCTTTGCGGACCGCGTCCGGTTTGATGATGCTGAACGTGCGTTGTGCCACAGGATGAACTCCTTCACTCTCTATGTCTTTACCTCCCTCATTGTAATGGCCCCTGGGGACCGTAAGGACCAGAGCGCATCTGATAAAGTTTCGACATGTTTCGTTGTGTCGAACCGACCCTCTTTCATCGCAGGTTGCCTGTTGCCGCGTTGTTTTCAGCCTGGATGCTGGTTTGTACCGCCGGAGCCCAGTCTGCGTCATCATCCCGGGAGAGCGGGCCACCCAGCCCTTCGGAACTGCGTGTCTTCGATGAATCGCTTGTCGACGAGGCGATTAACCCCTGCGAGAATTTCTATCACTTCAGTTGCAACGGCTGGTTCAAGCGCAACCCTTTACCCCCGGATCAAACCTCCTATGGCCGATTTACCGAGTTGGCGGAACTGAATCGTCTGCAACTCCGGCACATCCTGGAGGCCGCGGCTGAGGCAAATCCGCAGGCGCGCACCCCCAATGAGCAAAAGATTGGTGACGAATACGCAAGCTGCATGGACACGGCGGCGATCAACAAGCTGGGCATCAAACCGCTGCAGCCGGAGTTGGATCGCATCGCAGCACTCAAGTCAACCGTCGAGCTGCCGGCGCTGCTGGCTCACTTGCACGACATGGGTGTTAACGCATTTTTTGGCATGGGTTCAAGTCCCGACTTCGCCAATGCCAGCCAGGTGATAAGTTCTTACGTCGCCGGCGGCCTGGGCCTGCCCGAACGAGATTACTACACTCGCACCGACGAAACATCCGCGGAGCAGCGCAAACAATACGTCGATCATGTGCGCAGGATTCTCGTTCTCGCCGGTGAACCCGATTCTCAGGCAGCCAAAGAAGCGGACAACATTCTCGCCATGGAAACCCGTCTGGCGAAGGCCTCGCTGACGATTACCGAGCAGCGCGACCCGCAAAACATGAACCATCCCACCGATATCGCCAGTTTTTCCAAGGTACTCACGCACTTTTCTCTGCCCAAGTACACCAGCGCCGTCCATGCGCCAACATCGGGCAAGATGAACGTCACCGAACCGAAGTTCTTCGCCGAATTCAACGCGCTGGTTGCGGAAACTCCCATCGATCAAATCAGGACGTATCTACGCTGGCATCTGCTCGATGCGTTTGCCAACACCAGCATGCCTGAAGCCTTCGAACAGGAGAGCTGGAACTTCAATTCGCACATTTTGAATGGCGCTGAGAAGCAGCAGGAGCGCTGGAAGCGTTGCACCGCCCGCGTCGATCACGAATTGGGCGAGGCGCTGGGGCAGGTGTACGTGGCTAAATATTTCCCACCTGAGGAGAAGCAGCGGGCCCTGAACATGACCGTTGCCATCGAGCAAGCCATGGCGAAGGATATCGATGGTCTTGACTGGATGAGCGCCGAAACCAAGGTCAAAGCCAGGGAAAAGCTCCACACCGTGATGAACAAGATCGGCTATCCGGACAAGTGGCGCAATTACTCGAAACTGGAGATTGTGCGCGGCGACTCGCTCGGCAATCTGCAGCGAGTTCGCAAATTCGACCAGGCGCGCGACCTGGCCAAGATCGGGAAGCCAGTCGACAAGGGCGAATGGTATATGTCACCGCCCACCGTCAACGCTTACTACGATCCGCAGCAGAACAATGTCAATTTCCCGGCGGGGTACTTTCAGCCGCCGTTCTTTAGCGACAAGGAAGATGATGCAGCGAACTATGGCGATATGGGGTCGACTGTGGGCCACGAACTGACGCACGGTTTTGACGATGAGGGCCGGCAGTATGACAAGGACGGCAATCTGAAGAACTGGTGGACCAGGGAAGACGAACAGAAATTCACCGAGCGCGCCCAATGCATGGTGAAGCAGTACGACGCCATCGAAGCTGTTCCTGGTGTGCATCTGAACGGCAAGCTGACATTGGGTGAAAATCTAGCCGATCTGGGCGGACTTTGGCTGGCGTGGATTGCGTGGCTCGACAAGGCCGAGACTGCTCACCTCGACATGAACGCGAAGTCGGAGGGCTATACGCCCGATCAGCGTTTCTGGATTGCCTACGCGCAGCAGTGGTGTACGCAGACGCGACCTGAACAACTGCGCACGCAGGCGCAAGGGGATCCCCATGCACCCGATGAGTACCGCACCAACTCCGTCCTTCAGGATTTACCCGAGTTCGCCAAGAGCTTCAACTGCAAGAAGACCGACAAGATGGTGAGCGCTGCGCCGTGCCGCGTGTGGTAGGGCCGGCGAACTTCATTCGGAACTATTAGGCAGGTCGCGGCGGGTAGTCATGAACGCAAAGGCCCACCAACTCGGCGGGCCTTTTGCGTTCTTCGTCTGGCTGGAGAGGCGGGTTACCTCTTCCCGATTGCCTTCGCCATGGTCTCGCCCAACTCTGCAGGCGATACCACCACATGAATGCCCGCTGCTGTCATCGCCTTCATTTTGTCGGCGGCCGTTCCCTGACCGCCCGAGATGATAGCGCCTGCATGCCCCATGCGCCGTCCCGGAGGAGCGGTCTGGCCCGCGATGAATCCCACCACCGGCTTGTTCACATACTGCTTGACGAACTCGGCAGCCGCCTCTTCAGCCGCTCCGCCGATTTCGCCGATCATGATGATGGCTTCGGTATCCGGATCGTCGTTCAGCAGGCGCAGCGCATCGATATGCGTAGTGCCGATAATTGGATCGCCGCCGATGCCAATGGCCGTCGACTGGCCGATGCCGCGCTGCGTCAACTGGTGAACCGCCTCATACGTGAGCGTGCCGGAGCGCGATACGATGCCGACGGAGCCTTCTTTATGAATGCGTCCGGGCATGATGCCAATCTTCGCCTTACCCGGTGAAATTACACCAGGGCAATTGGGGCCGATCAGGCGCGAGGTTGACGTCTTGATTTTGGCCCACACCTTCACCATGTCGAGGGTGGGAATGCCTTCGGTGATGCACACGATGAGCGGAATTCCGGCGTCTTCCGCCTCAAGAATCGCATCGGCGGCAAACGGCGGCGGCACAAAAATCATGGTCGCGTTCGCGCCGGTTTCCTTGACCGCATCGGCAACGGTGTTAAACACGGGCCAGCCTTCATGCGTCGTTCCGCCTTTGCCCGGCGTCACACCGCCCACCACCTTGGTGCCGTACTCCGCACAGCCTTTCGCGTGGAAGGTGCCTTCCTTGCCCGTAATGCCCTGAACAATGAGCCGCGTGTTGTTATCGACTAAAACAGCCATCTTATGCTCCCACTCCTGCCGCGGCGGCTACCACTAATTCAGCGGCGTCCTTCATTGTTGCGCCTACCTGGAAATTCAATCCCGAATCCTTCAGAATCTGGCGGCCTTCTTCCACGTTTGTGCCTTCGAGCCGCAACACGATGGGCACGGTCACATTCAACTTCCGCGCCGCTGCCACCACGCCTGTGGCCAACCGGTCCACGCGCAGGATGCCGCCAAAGATGTTGATGAAAATGGCCTTGACGTTCGCGTCCGACAGCAGAATCTCGAACGCGTGTTCGATCTGTTCCTGGGTAGCGCCGCCGCCTACATCGAGAAAGTTCGCAGGGCTCCCGCCGGCATATTGAATGATGTCCATGGTCGCCATGGCGAGGCCGGCGCCGTTCACCATGCAGGCAATCGAGCCGTCGAGCTTGATGTAGTTGAGCGCGTACTTCGATGCTTCGACCTCAAGCGGATCCTCCTCTGCCGTATCGCGCAGGGCCTTAATGTCGGCGTGGCGGAACAGCGCATTGTCGTCGAATGTGACCTTCGCGTCCAGCGCAAGCAGCTTGTCATCCTTTGTGGTGATGAATGGATTGATCTCCAGGAGCGAGGCATCCGTATCGACGAAAGCCTTGTAAAGACTCTGAAAGAACGTAACCGCCTGGTTGATCTGCGTCGGCTTCAGCCCCAGCGCGAACGCCAGTTTGCGCGCCTGCCAAGCGCCGAAGCCCACAGCCGGGTCGATGCTCTCCTTGTAGATGGCCGTCGGATCCTTGGCTGCGACCTCTTCGATCTCCATGCCGCCGGCCTGCGAAGCCATAAACACCAGCTTACCGATCGCACGGTCCAGCACGATGCCAAGATACAATTCGCGATCGATGTTCGCGGTCTCTTCGATCAGCAGCCGCTGCACTTTCTGTCCCTGCGGCCCGGTCTGATGGGTGATGAGCTGCATGCCTAGAATATTCTTCGCGTGCAGTTCAGCATCTTCGCGGGTGCGGGCTACCTTCACGCCGCCGCCTTTGCCGCGGCCGCCAGCGTGAATCTGCGCCTTGACTACTACGCCGCTGGCGCCCTCGGCAAACAGGATCCGTGCTACGGTAGTTGCCTCTTCCAGCGTGTTGGCCACTTCGCCCTTGGGCACCGGCACGCCATACTTCGCCAGGATTTCCTTCGCCTGATACTCGTGAATCTTCATGTTGGTAGGGACCGTCGCGACCGCTGAGATTTGGAGGATTCGGGGCCAACCCGGGCGATGCCGGACCAGCGCGATACCGTGCCAGCGGTATCCAAATACTATCTTGCCGCCCGAACCCCCCGCAAACCGCCCTGGGCGGTTTTGCTCCTTTGACCGCAGTGGGCGGACTGACTAATTACCATATACAGAGACATGGGCATTCTGAAGGAACACCTCAAGCCGCTGGCCGAAGACGGAACCGCTCTAACTCGCGAACAAGCCTCCGCGGTATTGCGCGAAATCCTATCGGGCGGCGCACCTGAAGTGGAAACCGCAGCCCTGCTTGCCGTCCTGGCGACGCGGGGTGAACAGGCGCCAGAGCTGGCGGGCTTTGTCGATACCATGCGGGCGCAGGCTACGCCGGTTCCCCTCGCCGATGCCGAGCGCGAGGATCTTGTCGATACCTGCGGCACGGGCGGCGGTGGTCCCCTGACCTTCAACATCTCCTCCGGCGCCGCGCTGGTGGCCGCGGCTGCGGGAGCCAAGGTCGCCAAGCACGGCAACCGCGCCGTTACGTCGCTGTGCGGCTCCGCCGACGTACTTGAAGCCCTCGGCGTGCCCGTGATGCTGAGCCCCGAATTGGCCGTCGAATGCCTGCGTGCAACCGGTTTCATGTTTCTGTTCGCGCCTTTTTACCACCCAGCCATGAAATCCGTCGGCCCGCTGCGGCGGGCCCTGGGTTTCCGCACAATTTTCAATCTTTGCGGGCCACTGACCAATCCAGCTGGAGCCCGGGCCCAGGTTATTGGAGTCCTGGCCCCCAGCCGTGTTCTGCTGGTAGGCCGCACCCTCGCCGCTCTCGGCGCCCGCCGCGCCTTTGTCGTGCATGGAAGCGACGGCATCGACGAACTCACCACTACCGGCGAGTCGGTTGTCGCACGGATCGAAGAGTCGACCTCCGGCGGCCCGCCGCAGGTCAAAGGCGCACGCATTACTCCCGAAATGGCCGGAGTTCCGCGCGCCACGCTCGATCAATTCACCGGCGGCGATGTTGCCACGAACGCGACTTTGCTTTATGACCTGCTTACCGGCAGTCCCGGTGCACGCCGCGATATCGTTCTGCTCAATGCGGCGGCCGCGCTGGTCGCTGCCGGCCGCGCCGGCGACCTCAAGGAAGGGGTCGCGCTCGGCGCGGAAGCCATCGACTCCGGCCAAGCGGCCGCAACCCTGGCCAAGCTGCGTCAATTTGGCGAGAAGCACGCACCTAAGAAGTAGTGGTCATTGCGTCCGCCCAGCCTCACTGACTCTACCCGCGCGAAGCCGATACGCGGTGCGTCAAGCTATCAAGGGAGACTCCTATGCAAGCATTCAGGCTTTTTGCCGCTTCGCCACTCCTGGCCTTTGCCATGGCGGCGAGCGCTCAGCAGCCCGGCCAGCCCGAGTTGAAAATCGACTCGAGCAATCGCACCCTCTCGGTGAATTCCCAGGAGCAGGTCACCGTAGAACCTGACGTGGCGATCCTGCATATCGGTTTTGAGACCCAAGTGGGCGATGCGCAAGGCGTGTATGCCGACGGCGCCCGCACCTCCAATGCGATTGTGGGCGCTCTGAAGCAGGCCAATATCCCTGAGTCGTCCATCCGCAGCGAGATGCAGCGTCTCGATCGCGATTTCACCAAGCCGCACAAGTTCAAACTGGTCCAGGAGTGGACGGTGAGAACGCCACCCGAACGCGCCGCCGAAATTCTCGACATTGCCATCACGGCGGGGGCCACCAGCAGCGGGGACATTGATTGGACCGTGAAAGATGAGAGGGCACTCGAGGAGCAGGCTCTGGATCGCGCCGCTGCCCGCGCTAAGGAGAATGCATCCGTCCTGGCCAAGGGAATGGGCGTCCGGCTGGGAGCGCTGGTCTACGTCAGCAACCAAGTTTCCGCGCCGAATTTCCCGCGTCCCGTGATGCGTGCCTTTGCCATGGATAAAAACGCTGCCGCCGCGCCGGCCCTGGCTATCGAACCGCACAAGGTCAGCCGCGAGGCCAGCGTTTATGCGGTGTATTCCATCGAATAAATACGGCTATGCCGGGGCTGGAAAAGAGCAAATGGCCAAGTGCACCGATGCAGGTGCCCCCCGGGGGTGCTACTTTGCATAGCTATGATTGCGGGCCTGTTCGTAAATGCTCACAAATTCCAAGTATCGTGAAGCGATTCGCCGGGCTGCTTCTTCGCGTGTAATCTTGCTGTCCCGCCATGCCACAAGCGGGTCCCAAAAATCGGTTCGGCCGACGGCGAATCCGATGAAGCCTTTCACCGAAGCAGCCGTGGTGAGCCACTCGCGGACTTTCTCCTCATTCTCCCCGCGTCCGAGGACAATACAGCCGACTTGCTCGCGGCCATCGCGCCGTGCGGCGACGACGATCTTCTCGCAGTCTTCGCGCCGGTCGAGTCCTTCGATCTTCCACACATCCGGTTCGACGCCCGCTTCCTGCAATGCGTGAATGGTGTCGACCATCAGTCGCGGACGCAGCTCAAGATCGTAGGCCTTCTTATCGCCCTTGAACTGCTCGAGTTGCGCTTTCTCCGCGGGCACAAGGAGTTCGAACATGAACAGGCTGCGATTGGCATTCTGTAGATACTCTGATAACTTCGCCAGCTTGGCAGCCTGGCGTCGATTGGTCTCCGCGTCGCCTTCCGGGTTGTAACGCACCAGCACTTTGCAAAATGTCGGACGAAACGCCTCAATGTGCGCGGCAAAGTCCTCGCCGTATTCGAAGTCGAATTCTTCCTGACCGCTTTTCTCGGCAGGACACGCGGTTTGATAGCCGTGCGCCTGGGCGTCGCGAAGAATGGCCGCGCCAAACTGCTCGTCGACAAGAATTCCTGTTTTGGCGGGGTCAACCTTGGCGGCTTTGAACCCCTCGTAGATTACCTGCTTCGCATCCGAGATCTTTGCCGTCTGTTCGGCAGTGAGCTCGCCATGCCAGCCGAACATCCCGGTTTCGAACGAACCGCGATGGTCGAAGGGCTGGATGTACAAGGGGCGGTCAAATCCGCGAGGGGCCATGGTTACTCCTTGAATTTTCGGTAGCGTCGAATCAGGGCGTTGGTTGAGCTGTCGTGCGCCAACTCATGCTCGGTCTTGTCTTCAAGCTCCGGAATGATGCGCTGCGCCAGCGCCTTCCCGAGTTCGACGCCCCACTGGTCAAATGAGTTGACTTGCCAGATGATGCCCTGGACGAACACGCAATGCTCATACAGGGCTACTAGCTTGCCCAGCATTGCCGGGGTGAGGCGTTCCGCAAGGATGGTGTTCGACGGCCTGTTGCCTTCAAACACGCGATGCGGCACCAGCCAGTCGGGAGTGCCTTCTCCCTTCACCTGCTCGGCGGTTTTTCCGAAGGCGAGTGCTTCGGTCTGCGCAAAGACGTTGGCCAGCAGCATGTCATGATGGCGTCCGATGGGATTCAAAGTGTGCAGAAACGCGATGAAGTCGCAGGGAATGAGCCGCGTTCCCTGGTGAATCAACTGGTAAAACGAGTGCTGCCCGTTGGTTCCCGGTTCGCCCCAATAAATCGGACCAGTCGAGTAGTTCACCTGCGCCCCGCTCAGCGTTACATGCTTGCCGTTGCTTTCCATGGTCAATTGCTGAAGGTAAGCAGGGAAGCGCTTGAGGTATTGCTCGTACGGCAAGACGGCAATGGTTTCAACGCCGAGGAAATTGATGTACCAGACGCTGAGGAGCCCGAGCAATACGGGCAGGTTTTGCGCGAACGCAGCGGAACGGAAATGCTCATCCATTTCGTGGAAACCATCCAGCATGGATCCGAAATTCTCCGGACCGATGGCCAGCATCGTGGAGAGGCCGATCGCTGAGTCCATGGAGTAGCGTCCGCCAACCCAATCCCAGAAGCCGAACATGTTGGCGGTATCGATGCCGAATTTCGATACTTCGGCAGCATTGGTTGAAACCGCCACAAAGTGCTTGGCGATGGCGCTTTCGTCACCGCCCAGTTTCTCCAGCAGCCAATTGCGGGCGGAGTGGGCGTTCGTCATGGTTTCGAGGGTGGTGAATGTTTTCGACGAAACGATGAAGAGCGTCTCCGCGGCATCGAGATCGTGGACGGCTTCAGCGAGATCGGTGCTGTCTACGTTGGAAACAAATCGAAAGGTGAGCGCGCGGTCGCTGTAAAACTTCAATGCTTCATAAGCCATTACGGGGCCGAGATCGGAACCGCCGATGCCGATGTTGACGATGTTGCGGATGCGCTTACCGGTGTGCCCTGTCCAATTGCCGTGCCTGACGCGCTCCACAAATGGCCCCATCTTATCCAGGACTTCATGGACTTTGGGCACCACGTCCTCGCCATCGACCAGGATGGATTCGCCCTTGGGCGCACGCAGGGCAACATGAAGGACGGCGCGATTCTCCGTGAGGTTGATCTTGTCTCCACGGAACATGGCATCGATGCGCTGGCGCAAGCCGGACTCTTCGGCAAGCTCGACCAGCAGCTGCAAGGTCGTATCGGTGATGCGATTCTTCGAGTAATCCAAGAAAAGGCCGGCTGCTTCAACGGTCATCCGCGCGCCGCGTTGAGGATCATCAGCGAACAGCGTTCGCAAGTGGGTCTTCTGGATTTCAGAAGCATGAGTCTTGAGCTTCTTCCAGGCTTTCAAGCTGATTAATTTCGGAACCGTTGGCGTCTTCGGGGTTTTCTTCGTTGGTGTGGCCATCGTCTTCTCCGATCCGCTCCTGTCCTGCCTCTGAAGGGCCTGCCGATTCTCGAAACGAACTTTACGGTCAGAACACTATCTGCTCGACAGGCGAGCTGGTCACTAGCGATTCTTACCGGTGCGCCTCGGGTTCCGCAACTCGCTGACTTGTGGAATCGCGACTGCTTCTGCAAGTGAAAACTGCAACCGCAAGGTCAGATGCCACCGAATCTGGGGAAGTTTCACGAAATCATAACCGAGCGTTCTTGAAAGTTGTGCGTGGTACGCCCAAACGTGGGTTACTATTGCCTATTCCCGAACCCTCAGTCTGGAGCGATCCTCATGAACCAACTGCTGGAGCGCAAGAAGACCCATTTTGTTTTGTGGAGACCTGGTACAGTTTTGCCTTCTGCACCCCCGCGCCTGGTGATCGGGCAACTCGATTCAAGCACGCCGCCCTCGCTCAAGAACAGTCAGAGTCTGGACATGACCTTATCGCCGTTGTCTTCCGCCGGAGACGTGTGGGAAATAGCTGCGTCGGATTGTGGTTTGACCGACGCAGGGGTCTACCACTACTGGTTTGAAGTAACCGACACCAATCCTTACTCCGGCGCGACAACGCATCGCCTTCAATGTACTGATCCCAGCGCTTACTGCGTGGACTGGCGGTTGACTTCAACCTTACCGGCTGGCGATTCAACAGATTCTGCGAGCCCCGCGGCCGTAATTCGTTTTGCAGCAGGAAAACTGATACCCACTGATCCTGAAGCCACCCCGGTCTCATTCGCAGACGAAGCCGACTCCGACATGCAATCCCTGCCGGCCAACAACAAGATGGTCATCTATGAGTTGCCCACGGCCTGGACACAGTCAGGCGACCTGGTGGATGCGTCGCATGTGGGTGTCGGAACATTCAAGGACGTCCTGGCGCTGGTCGTGACGGAAGCAACGTCGCCGAGTTTTCCAAGCGTCGACGTGCTCGCGGCGGGACAATCCTATCTTCCAGACCTGGGCATTAACGCGTTGGAATTGCTGCCTCCGGCCGACACGTATGCGGACCGCAGGTCGTGGGGGTACTCCACCACAAATTATCTCGCGCCTGACTTCGATCTGGGTCGGCCTCTCAGCCAATCCGCGCCCACAGCCACCAGTGATTTCCTTAATCTTATTCGCGCCTGCCATGCCAACGGGATTCGCTATATTTATGACTCCGTGATGGCTTTTGCCGATAACGAGCCTTATCGAATCGCGAATTTTCAGGACTTTCATATACAGTTCAATACCAACCCTCCCGATCCGGAGCAGGACGGCCGCGATGGATTCGGCGGCGACCTTTGGAAGTACGGTTACGCGGTGAACTCCTTCGATCCGATCTCGGGCAACTCCGGCCAGTTCTTTCCCGCTCGGCAGCACATGCTTACCCACATGAACTGGTGGATGAACTATTACCACGTCGATGGTTATCGTATGGACAGCGTGAACAACGTCCATAGCTACGACTTCGTCAACGAGTTTCGAACAGGTGCGCGCGCGCAATGGAACGCCCGCTGGGAGGAGCAGGGAAATCCCGCTGGGCAGGCGGATTCGCGTTTTCTGACCGTCGGCGAAGAGTTGTCGGAACCGTCCGCGCTGATGGGTTTCATCGACGGATTGTGGAACGACAAATTTCGTAACAGGGTGCGCAACGCCATAATCGGCCGCAATGGAAATGGGCAGCCCTCTTTTGAATGGACTATCCGCGAAATGATTGACTGCAGGAACCTGCGGGATGTGCAGGGCAACGTGCTCTTCACGGATGGCACGCAGGCGGTGAATTACATCGGTTCTCACGATGTGGGGAATTCGGACGGCGACGGAACCAACAACGACCGCGTCTACGATTTTCTCGATCGATTCGGAATTGCGGATAAGGACAAGCCCTTGAAACTAGCGTTCGTTTGCCTGTTGACGGCAGTTGGCGTTCCTATGATTTTTGCGGGTGATGAATTCGCTCAGCCGATGAGCATATCTCCGAGCGATCCCAACTTTACGAACCTGAAGCAGACCGATCCTATCAACTACGACCTCCTCTCTACCGATCCCTGGCGAGCGAGTATTTTCGAGTACGTTGCGAACCTGGTGAAGTTCAGAACCGCGTCCGAAGCGCTCTCGGTGAACGACACGCAGTTTATCCATGTAGACTTCACGGATGGCAAGCGAGTTCTGGCGTGGCAGCGCGGTGCACCCGGTCAAACTCCCGTCGTGGTGGTTGCCAACTTCTCTGCATGGGGCTCTGACACATCCGTACCGAATGCAGAATACGCAGTGAACAACTGGCCCGCGGTAGCGGCTGGCAGCACGTGGCGCGAGGTGACGCAGAGCCGGTCAGTCCCGACGGAATGGGCAGGGCGGGAGCCGGTTTTCCCTTGGGAAGCGAAGGTCTATACGTTAGCCCCGTAGGCTACATTAGCCTCGCAGGCTACATTAGATTCGCAGGCTCGCGAATCTGGGCATGACATACGATGTAATTGTTCTCGGACTCGGCGCAATGGGCAGCTCCGCCGCACTTTGTCTTGCGCAGCGTGGTAAAAGAGTTCTGGGAATCGAACAGTTTGTCGCGGCACACGACAAAGGATCGTCGCACGGCGGGTCGCGCATGATTCGCCAGGCGTATTGGGAAAGCCCGGCGTACATCCCCCTTGTTTTGCGAGCCTACGAACTGTGGGAAAAGCTGGAGCAGGACTCGGGAGCGAGGCTACTGAACATCACGGGAGGCCTGATTCTCGGCTCTGCGGATGGCGCACTCGTAACCCGCGGAATCGCTGCCGCCGATGCATATGCGATCCCTTACGCGGTGCTTACCGGTGCTGAGATTTGCAAGCGCTTTCCAGTCATTACGCCGCTTCCAGGCGATGTCGCTGTGGTTGAGGAACGCGCCGGCTACCTGTTTCCGGAAGAGTGCATCCGCGCACAGGTCAAACTTGCGGCGCGCAACGGTGCTGAACTGCATTTTGAAGAAAACGTCCTGAATTGGAACTCCGATCGCGACCGAGCCGTGGTGACAACGGAGCGCGGAGTCTACGAAGCGGAACACCTTGTCATTGCAGCAGGGGCCTGGGCGCCGAATGCCTTGCATGGAATATTCCCGTTGCGCGTCACGCGCCAGGTCATGCATTGGATTCGGCCTGCTGGCGGAATTGGCCCATTCCTGCCCGGCGTGTTTCCTGTTTTCCTCAATGAATCGCTGGAAGACGGACTGCCTACATATGGATTTCCAGCAATCGATGGCCCATCGTACGGAATTAAGGCAGCGATTCACGGCAGCGACGAACAATGTACGCCGCAAACAATCGATCGCGGTATCCGTCCCGGCGATGAAGCAGACCTAATCAGCAAACTCAGGCCGCGTTTCCCCTCCCTCGCGGGTCAGTTTGTGAAGGCGCAAACCTGCATGTACACAATGACTCCGGATGAGCACTTCGTAATCGGACTGCATCCGCGATTTTCAAACGTGAGCGTTGCGTGCGGATTTTCAGGCCATGGATTCAAATTCGCCTCAGTCGTTGGCGAAATACTCGCCGACCTTGCGTACAGGGGGAACACCTCTTATCCCATAGAAATCTTTTCTCCGCAACGATTTACGACCAAGTGAAGGACGGAGCGCGCGCCCGGGATCTTTAAGTGGGATTTTTTCGGAGTACCTGCGCGAAGCCATTTCGCCAGGATTTGCTAGTACGGTAGGCGACATAAAGGCCGGATCGAGCATCTGACACGTCAAACCTGGTCTGCGGAGGAGGTTTCCTCCGTGAAGACGCTACGCCGCGCCCTCTCCAGATTTCTTCGTCTTGGAGAGTGTTTGTGATTCCGCCTACCATCCCCGATTTGGAGTTCAAGCTAGGCGTCACCGAGTCAGCTTTGCAACGGGCGGAGGAGCGAGCCACCGCCGGGCAACTTGCTCTCGAAGTCATGCACGAAATCAGGAATCCGCTCCAGGCCCTTGGGTATCTCGTCTACCTGACATTACAGGATGCGGAGGAACCCGAGAAGGTCCGACACAACATGCGCGTAGCCGAGGAGCAGATGGCAACGCTTAGTCGGATCGCAGGTGAGCCGCTGCGGTTCGCACGGACCTCGCCAACGGCGCATCCCGTTGATCTCGGCCTCTTGGCAGAGGCTGCGCTTCGCATTCATCAGAGAACCATTGATTCCAAACGTGCGCGTCTCATCAAGGATGTGCCCGGTGAAATTGTGGCGGAAGTGTACACCGGCGAGATGCTCCAGGTGATCTCGAACCTGATGGTCAACGCGCTCGATGCAATTCCCGAAAATGGCACTGTCTGCTTGCGCCTTCGGAAGAGTGGGGGGAAAGTACGAATCCTGGTCGCGGACAACGGCCACGGCATTCCAAAGGAGAACATCGATCGCATCTTTCAGCCGTTTTTTACGACGAAAGAAGGACGCGGCACCGGGCTGGGTCTCTCCCTATCAAAGAAAATCATCGATCACCACAAGGGCAAAATCCAGGTGCGGAGCAGTGTTCGTCCGGGGAAAAGCGGGACTGCATTTCAAATATTGTTGCCCGCGTGATTCCCAGTTTCGACTCTGTGTCGACCACATGAGTACCATCGATTCACGATTCGTTTCATCCGGTTTTAATTGAATTCTCGAGTTGAGTCAGTAAACTCGGGGCATGAAGAGGGCGAATATTCTTTCTAATGCGCGCCTTTTTGCGGACCTTTTGATCGTCATCTGTTGCAGTCGGGCAGGCGCGCAGGCCGGCACTGGAAGCCTTACAGGCACTATTCAGGATTCCGGGGGCGCCGCAGTCCGCAATGCTTCAATCTCCCTCGAAAATGTTCGCACCGGCGATGTGGTCAACGTATTTGCCAGTGAGTCTGGTGATTACGAAGTGGAGTCGCTGCGCACTGGGGTCTACAGCACTTCGGCGACAGTGAAGAACATCACTGTTCCTGTGACCCAACGTCAGCGGATCGACTTGAGTCGCCACGTTAGGCAAACGGGCCGGGAAGCGATCGAGAACGTTAATGAGCCGATGGCACCCTGTAATCGCCGGTTAGGCGCCTATAAAAACTAGCTCTCCTTCTTGGCGGCTTTTTCCACGAAAATAGAAACCTCAACAGCCCCTGCCGCAGTTTGGCTCCCCCGTCGGGGATTCTCGGCCATCGAAGTCTTTCGCCTGGACAAATCAGCCCCCACGGTGCGGCCTAACAAACTCAAATTCCTAAATCCCATCCAAGTGTCCCGCAGTATATATCTCGAATCGACTCCGTTCCGGGGCGACGGGCATTCTGGCGAGCCTAAAATGGTTTTTGTGCGTACTTAAAAATATTTGAAAAGGCAACCATGGCCGCAAAGCGAATGGACGAACCGAATCAGAGCCCAAGCAAAGCGAATTTGACTTCAACGCGAGCAAGCCGGCGAACTTTTCTGAAGGGATTAAGCGCGGGAGTAGCCGTCGCCGCAGTGGCCCCTTCGGCGAGTGCCGAGAAATCCATCCCAGAATCCTTTCATCCTGCGGCACCGGGTTCAACCGAGCCTGTCGATCAGGTTAATTGTTTTCAGGGAACGAATTCGACCCGTCTTTTTTCGCGCGGTAACACGCTTCCCATCGCAGCAGTCCCTTTCGGCATGGCACACTGGACCCTGCAAACCGCTATCGCAAGTGGTCCGTGGTTTTTTCACCCGGCGGATCAGCGCATAGAGGGCATTCGATGCACGCATCAGCTGAGTCCATGGCTTGATGATTATGGTTATGCAACGCTGATGCCGTTCACCGGAAATCCATCTCCCGAACCGGCGGGGCGCGCGTCGTCGTACCGGCCTTCCGAAATAGTGTTCAAGCCGCACCACATCAAGATGGCCTTGCTTCGCTACGGTTGTGTTGTTGAGTTGGTGCCCACGGAACGGGGCGCGATGCTGCAGTTCAATTTCGACGGAGGCGATGCACGGGGGCTGATGGTCGATTTGCCCGGCGATGACGCGGAGTTCCATCTGGATCGCGAGAGGCGGGTTTTGACCGGAATCACCAGGAAAAACGCTGGAGGAGTCCCGGAGGGATTCGCGACGTATTATGTCCTGCACTTCGACCAGGCGTTGTCAGGCTACGACGAGAAGCAACTCAAAGGCCGCAAGGTTGGCATTGTTTCATTCGAAATCAAAGCCGGAAATACCGTCGCGGTGCGGATTGGAACATCCTTCATCTCCGCTGAGCAGGCAACACTCAATCTCGAAACGGAGATATCCTCGAAATCCTTTGACCAGTTATTCAAAGAAGCGCATGAGATATGGGGAACTAACCTGGGCCGAATCAAAGTGGAGGGCGGAAGCGACACACAGCAGCGGACTTTTTATTCGTCGCTCTACAGGGCCGTTCTGTTTCCGCGCGTTTGGCATGAGCCGGATGGTAAGGGTGGCTTTCATCATTACAGCGCCTACAACGGCAAGGTAGTGCCGGGAGTTATGTACGCAGATCACGGTTACTGGGATGTTTATCGCGCATGGTATCCGTTGATGTCCATCATCGATCCGAAGCGTCTTGCAGAGATTCTTCAGGCTTGGGTCAACGCTGCGCAGGAGGGTGGATGGCTGCCGCAATTCCCGTGTCCGGGTTACAGAGCATGCATGACTGGCAGTCTTATCGATTCGGTATTCGGAGATGCGGCAGCCAAGAATCTACCCGGGTACGACGTGCAGGGAGCCTATGCGGCGCTTCGGAAGCACGCCACGCAAAAGGGCGATCCAGATAGGGGGTACGGCCGGCGCGGCATTGAGCAATATCTTGAACGCGGGTTCATACCCGATGAGGACGTGGAGCAGTCCGCGGTAGAGACACTCGATTCGGCATACGGTGACTTCTGCATTGCGCAAGTGGCCCGCGCCGCCGGCAAAACAGAGGACGCCGGCATGTTTGAACAGCGTTCGCAAAACTGGCGCAAGGTATTCGACGCCAAGACGGGTTTCATGCGCGGCAAGCATCGCGACGGATCGTGGCTTGAGCCCTTCGATCCATTGGTCTGGGGTAGCCCATACGTTGAAGGGGCGGCATGGCAGCATCGATTTTCAGTACCCCATGATGTTGCGGGGCTCGCAACGGCTCTGGGGGGCACCGCGCCTTTGACGGCCGCTATAGAAGAAATGCTTCGCACTGAGCCCAGGTTCAAAGTGGGCGTGTACGGGCAGGAGATCCATGAGATGTCCGAGATGGCCGCGGTGCATTTTGGCCAGTATGCCCAAAGCAATCAGCCGGTACACCACGCGCTATACCTGTTCGCCCTCGCCGGCCGTCCCGATCGCACGCAATTCTGGGTGCGGCGGGTTCTCAAAGAGCTTTTCACTCCCGAGAATTTTCCGGGCGATGAGGACACAGGCTCGATGGGCGCGTGGTATGTGTTGAGTGCGCTGGGATTTTATCCCGTATGCCCGGGCCGCCCATCCTATGTAATGGGCAGTCCCTTGTTCGACCGTACGACTTTGACGCTCGACCACGGGAAAGCGACAACCATTGAAGCACAAAACAACAACGACGATCATGTATATGTCGCGAGCGTCACGATCAACGGCGCACGTCACGCCGGGGTTGAAATCACCCACCAGACCGTCATGGAAGGTTCAAAAATTGTTTTCGCAATGACAGACAAGGCAGTGGTCGATTAGTTCAATCGATTCCGGATGACGAAAAAGGATTATCCAACAGCTTTTGCTCTAAGTCCTTCCGACCTTCCACTTCGTTGAAAGTGCGGCAAGTTTTTCATCGAACGTCGGTTGCTGTGAAGGTGTTTGTTGGTTGGCTTTCGGCTGCGGACGCGATGGCGGCGGAGAGAGCGCCTTGATGGAAAGCGCCAGACGCTTTGCCTTGATGTCGACGCTGAGCACTTTGACCTTGACGATCTGACCGACCTTTACCGCTTCGGATGGATCTTTAATAAAGCGGTTCGACAATTCGCTGATGTGAACGAGGCCGTCCTGATGTACGCCGACATCGACGAAGGCGCCGAACTTCGTCACATTGGTTACGGTGCCTTCCAAAATCATGCCCGGCTGCACGTCGGAGATGACGCGCACTTCGTCGTTGAAGACGGGTGCTACGAATTTGTCGCGTGGATCGCGGCCCGGTTTGCGCAATTCGCCCAGAATGTCGTTCAACGTATAGGTGCCGGCTGAAAGCTGTTTCTTATCGACTTGTTCCAGAAGCTGCGGACATTGAATAATTTCCTTCACCGATGTGTGCAACGATTGAGCGATCTGTTCAACAACGGGATAAGACTCTGGATGCACAGCGGTCATGTCGAGAGGGTTATCCCCATCGCGGATGCGAAGGAAGCCGGCCGCCTGTTCGAATGTCTTGGGTCCGATGCCCGGAACCTCAAGAACCTGCATGCGCGATCGAAAACGGCCTTTCTCATTGCGATGGTTCACGATATTCTGCGCGGTGCGCTCTGTGATGCCGGCCACGAATCGCAGCAAGGTCCAGGACGATGTGTTGAGGTCAACTCCCACGCGATTAACGCAGCTCTCGACTACATTGTCGAGCGAATCCTGCAACTGACGCTGATCGACGTCGTGTTGATATTGGCCAACTCCGATCGACTTGGGATCCACTTTCACCAACTCCGACAAGGGGTCCTGTAACCGGCGGGCGATGGAGATGGCTCCGCGCACTGTCAAGTCGAGATCGGGGAACTCTTGCCGCGCGATCTCCGAAGCCGAGTAGACACTGGCGCCCGACTCGCTGACAGTGACGGAGAAGATTTCCTGGATGCCTTTCTCGCGCAAGAAATCGCGAACGAACGCATCTGTCTCGCGGGAAGCAGTTCCATTGCCGATGGCGATGGCGCGCACATGATACTTGTGCAATAGCTCTTCGAGTTTGAGAACAGCTTGGGTATTTCCGTGCTTCGATGTGTGCAGATACAGAACGTCGTGAGCCAGCAGTTTGCCGGTCGCATCTACGACTGCAACCTTGCAACCAGTGCGCAAGCCTGGATCGATGCCCAGAACTGATAGCGATCCCGCAGGCGGAGCCAGTAACAGGTGGTAGAGGTTATCTCGAAATACCTGGATCGCATCTGCATCCGAGCGCCGCTTCAGTTCCAGGCGAATCTCACCCTGAATGGAAGAGTTCAACAGTCGCTTCCATGCGTCGTCAATCGCTAGCTCAAGGTGCGGTGTCCAATCACCCTGGGCCCGCAGGACATGATGGCGCATGAGGGCGACGGGGCGCTCGGGCTCCACTTCGATCAAAAAATACAACACGTTTTCGCTTTCCCCTCGGCGTATCGCCAGCATACGATGCGAAGGAATTGTTTTCACAGGCTCCCTGTACTCGTAGTACATCTTGAACTTTTCCTGCTCGTCCACCGCGTCGGTAATTTTGCGGCTCGCAATCGCACCTTCTTCGAACAGGAGTCGTCGCAGGTGCTTGCGCAAGTCGGCATCTTCGCTGAGCCACTCCGCAACTATGTGGCGGGCTCCTTCGAGCGCCTCGTCGATCGTCGCTACTCCGAGTTCAGCATTTACGAGAGTGGCTGCCAGCGTATGTAGCGGCTGCGTGGAAGTTTGTTGCTGCCAAAGATAAAACGCGAGCGGTTCCAATCCCTTTTCGCGCGCGATGGTGGCCTTGGTGCGCCGCTTGGGACGATACGGGAGATAGAGGTCTTCCAACTCGCTCTTGTCAAGAGTCGCTTCGATTCGCGCCTTCAATGCATCGGTGAGCTTACCCTGGTCAGCGATGGAAGCGAGAATGGCTGCCCGGCGCTCCGTCAGGTCGCGGAAGTAGCTAAGCTTCTCTTGAATATCGCGGATCTGTACTTCATCGAGATTGCCGGTTGCTTCCTTGCGGTAGCGGGCAATAAAAGGAACCGTGCCGCCTTCGTCGAGCAGCGTGATCACCGCTGCAAGTCCACGCATGGGCACATTGAGTGTTTGAGAGATATGAAGAAGGATGTCGGGAGAGAGAATAGTATTCGTCATAAAGGATCAATTTCAATCGTACATGCTGATCCTGCGACGCACTCAGATCGGGAATTTCAAGTTCAGCTTCAAATGGAATTGTGGATCGTTGGAGTGTAAGTCTTTTCGCGCGTCCGGCTGACTCGAAGCCCGATCAAGATCATCGTGTCGCAGCGAGGGCGGAGTTTTAGTCAGGACGCATTCAAATGTTGATTGGCGTGACGAAGTATTATGTTATGCAGCCCGTCCATCATGAAGTGGAGCTCATTGTGAAAATTCCTGGTCCGCGAGTTGCAGTCTTCTGTTTCATGGTTTTTGTTACTCTGAAGTCCGTTCCCACGCTATGGGCACAAGAAACTCCAGATATCCAGGTTATGCCACTGCCTGCGCAGTCGATTCCAGGTCAGGGACAATTCCTCATTGATCGCAGCCTGTGGCTTGCTCTGGATGGTTACACAGACGCGCGTCTTGTTTTAGCCAGGCAGCGCTTCATTGCAACTCTTGGCAGAGAGACTGGGATCCCGTTCCTCAACGAAGACCAGGCTAACAAAGCGAATTTCACGATCAAGACAGCCGGGGCAAGCGAACCCGTGCAACGGCTGGGTGAGGATGAGTCGTATCGCCTGGAAGTATCTGCGACCCATGTCCAATTGTCTGCTCCGAATCCACTTGGCGTGCTGCATGGACTCCAAACTTTCCTGCAACTGGTGCGGATTACACCGCAGGGCTTCAGTGTGCCCGCACTTACGATCGACGATCGGCCGCGATTTCCATGGCGGGGACTGATGATCGATACCGGCAGGCACTTCATGCCGGTTGCTGTCATCGAACGCAACCTGGATGGAATGGAAGCGGTGAAGCTAAATGTTTTTCATTGGCACCTTTCAGAGGATCAGGGTTTTCGAATCGAAAGCAAGCGATTCCCCTTGTTGCAGCAGAAGGGATCGGGCGGTCTTTACTATACCCAGAAGCAGGTAAGTGAAGTAATTCAGTATGCGCACGATCGGGGAATCCGCGTAGTTCCCGAGTTCGACATGCCTTGCCATACGAGTTCATGGTTCGCAGGTTATCCGCATCTGGCAAGCGGCGCAGGCCCATACCAGCCCGCGAGTAAGTGGGGAATTTTCGACCCAGCGATGGACCCGACTCAGGAAAGCACGTATCAGTTTCTCGATCAATTTCTGGGCGAGATGACGGCTCTGTTTCCCGACGCATATTTCCACGTTGGCGGCGATGAATGCGACGGGAAAGAGTGGGACGCAAATCCGCGGATCCAGGCATTCATGCATGCGCATGGAATGAAGGACGATGCCGCTTTGCAGCTTTACTTCTCAGCCAAGGTGCAGAAACTTGTCGCCGGCCATCACAAAATCATGGAGGGCTGGGACGAGGTGTTGCAGCCTGACACACCGCGCGATGTTGTCATTCAATCGTGGCGCGGACAGGCATCGCTGGCTGCTGCGGCGCGGCAAGGAAATCGGGGGTTGCTTTCCAATGGCTACTATATAGACCTAAACCAGTCGGCAGCGCAACACTATCTGGCCGATCCGCTGGGTGGCGACGGAAGCTCGCTGACTTCCGAGCAGAAGGCCCTTGTCCTAGGTGGTGAAGCCACAATGTGGAGCGAATTCGTAACGCCCGAAAACATTGACAGCCGCATTTGGCCGCGCACCGCCGCTATCGCCGAACGTTTGTGGTCCCCTCAAAGCGTTCGCGATGTGGATTCAATGTACCAGCGGCTTGCGATTGTATCGGATCACCTTCAGCACTACGGCCTGGAACATCAGTCGTTCACCAACCTCATGCTTCAACGTATGACCGGTGAATCAGATCCGCGACCCTTGCAGGTTCTCGCCGCGATTGTTCAGCCTCCGGAAGGATATGCGCGAGAAGAACTGAAGGAGTACGACTCCGCGACTCCGCTCAACAGGCTTGTTGACGCTATTACTCCAGAGAGCGAAGTGGCGCGGAAATTCAATCATCTTGCCAAGGTGATTGCCCAAGGCAAAGCGTCGCCGCAGCAATCGCAGGAGGCGCGCGACTGGCTCATCCTATGGCGAGACAATGACCTTAAGCTACAACCGCTGTTGGCCAAATCGGACCTCACAACGGAACTGATTCCCGTTTCGCGTACCCTGTCAGAAGTGGCCTCGATGGGTGTGGAGGCCCTAGACGATCTACAGAATCATCATGCAGCCAGTGCTCCCACCACCGACCAGAAACTGCAATTCCTGAGAGATGCGGCAAAGCCACAAGCGGTTCTGCTCGATATGGCGGTTCCGTCGGTTGTGCTGCTCGTGCAAGCTGCGGGATCTCATTACTAAATCTGGCCTGTCGCAAGGAGTTCGTTACTACGAATCAGTAGTCAGCGAGACCCACAACTTCTCGCCGACCTTGATCAACTCGGCACTTCGGCTGGTACCGATTGTTGTGAAAGCCCGGAACTTCCAACGCGACTCGGCATTCCGGCGTGGAGGTGGCTAGTCCAAGCTCGGATGGACCGCCCGTAATGGATTTCTCCGGCTGTACGACGATAGGCGACGGCGGCAACGACTCCACGGAGATGGGACCAACGAACTATCAGACGGACGACAATTACGACCTAGTCCGGGGCAAACATTCGCTCGACAGTGGCCTTGAGTTTGTGCGCCTAGAGTACAACATGTTTCCAATCTCTACCGAAGACGGAACCGAATCTTTTGGCACGTCTTACATAGGGCGGGCATGGACCGATCTGCTCTTCGGAGCGCCCAAGTACGGGCCACACAGTACTACACTATATATCTACCTTGAGCTGTTCGCGGTGCGGTTAGGAGGAGGTTCTTGGAGCCTGGGAGGAAAAATCTGTTGGGCAAGATTGTGTGCTCTCTTTTGTTCTATGCAACCTTCGCGGTTGCCGTCCCGGCTCGATCCACTGCGCAAGTTCCCACAACCGCCTGGCACGACGGCCGATTTCAGGTCGATGTCCCTGGAGTGCTTAGCCGGTCCGCGATTGTGCTGGACCAGCCAAACTTGCAACCGGAGCAGGCGATGCCGCTGGGCAATGGGAGGCTCGGGGTTGCCGTTTGGTCAGAGAACGGCCTTACCGCGCAACTGAACAGGGCCGACACGCTGCCGGCTCGCCTATCGCCGGGAGAGGTCGTGATCCCCGGGCTCTCGGCTCTGACGCAAGCAAAGGATTATGCGGGACGACTGGATCTCTACGATGGCGAGTTTCACGAGCAAGGCGGGGGGATGACCGCTACCGTCTCTGTACTACCGGATACAGATACTCTCATCATCGAGGTGACCGGCGCAAACCCGAACGATCCGCAGACCGTGTTGCTCAGGCTTTGGGCTCCTCGTACAACCAATGCGACCGTCAGCGGCACGGTGGGAATATTGTCAGAGGGATGGAAGGATGACAAGAACCCCGGAGCCTCTGGCAGGGCGTTCGGGGCATTGTCGGCGATGACCGCGGAAGGGCGCAGCGTGTCGCTCGCGGTGATGGATCCGCTGACCGTGACGCTGTGGGTCAGACCGTTTCCCGATGGCCATTTTCGGATCGTGGTTGCCTGCCCTCATTACGACGGCAAGCGAGACCCGCTGATCGCGGCCCGGCCGGCCCTTTCAGTGGGAGCAGATGGCCATCGATCCTGGTGGCATGCCTTTTGGAATCGCGCGGCAGTGATCAAGGTCAGTTCGAAGGACGGATCGGGAGAGTACCTGGAGAATCTTCGCAACATCTACCTCTTTGCGGCTGCGGCGGAAAAGGGCGATGAATATCCCGGCTCGCAGGCAGGAGTTGCGGATATGCTCTCCTCCGCGCGGGACCGGCATCGCTGGGATTCATCCGCGTTCTGGCATTGGAACCTTAGGATGCAAACCGCGGCCAACATAAGCGCGGGAGTGGGGGAGTTGAATGCGCCGTATTTCAATCTTTACCGTGAGAATCTACCGACCATCGAGAACTGGACAAAGACGTATATGGAGGGACGTCCCGGAGCCTGCATCCCGGAGACGATGCGCTTCGACGGGCAGGGCATCGAATACGAATCCCAAGTGAACGACGGCAAGATTCCGGGAGTCGTTGGGCGGGATTGCGATCTGGGTACTTATCCCTTCTTCAACTCCCGGACCCTCTCCACGGGGGCAGAGGTGGGCCTCTGGGTTTGGGAACAATATCTGGTCACAAACGACCGGGAATTTCTTGTCCAAAATTATCCGGTCATGGCCTCCGCGGCTCGTTTCCTTCTCTCCTATGAAAAGCCTGGGCCGGACGGGCTCCTCCACACCAGCCCATCGAACTCTCACGAGACGCAATGGGACGTAAGCGATCCGACTACGGACATCGCTGCAGCATTGGCACTTTATCCGGCGACGATCGAGGCAGCGAAGCTGCTCCACAGGGACGCGGATCTTGTGCAGCAGTTACAGGCGGCGCTGCCGAAAATTCCTCCACTCCCGCGCACTCAACTAACTGCTCCTTTCACCTTGTTGTCCCCGGCCGACGATGCGGCAGGCGAGGATATGATTGCAGAGTCTTATCTTCCCGGCGCAAAGAACCGTAATGGCGAAAACATCGGCCTTGAGCCGATCTGGCCCTACAGTTTGATCGGAGATGCCTCGCCTCTTTTCGAGCTTGGGAAACGTAGTTATGCGCATCGACTCTTTCCCTGGGATGGTGGTTGGAGCTTCAGCTCGATTCAAGCCGCTCGCCTCGGGATGGGCAGCGAAGTGGGCGCGACACTGGTGAGGGATACGGAGCGGTCAGCGAGTTGCGTGAACGGCTTCACGGGGTGCAGCGGGCGGGCCGCATCGGAACCCAGGAGCGTGGAGTTCTACGTTGAACAGAGTGGCGTTGCTTCCGACACACTGCAGGAAGCACTGGTTCAGGACTATGACGGACTGATTCGGATTGCGCCTGCCGTTCCCACGGATTGGGATTTTGAAGGCAGCGTCTATGTGCATGGGAAGACGAAGGTCGACGTTCAAGTGCGGGCAGGTGTGGCAACGACGGTGGTGATCGAGTCCGGAATAACTCAGCCCATCAAATTCCGTAACCCGTGGCCTGGCCTGCCAGTCGATGTGGTATCGGGCAA
This sequence comes from Occallatibacter sp., assembly GCA_036488735.1. Lineage (GTDB taxonomy): Bacteria > Acidobacteriota > Terriglobia > Terriglobales > Acidobacteriaceae > Telmatobacter. The sequence continues at coordinate 18,121 of DASXHC010000034.1, read as the reverse complement.
AACCGGTGAGAAGGTGGTGGCAAGCGCGGTCGGTCCCATCGTCACATTCAATGGGGCAGCCGGCGTCAACTATCTGATCGAGAAACACGGCACGCCAACCGCCAGCCAGCAGTTCGCGCCTATCGGCGGCACACCCGCGAAGGAGGCCAGGAAACTCGGACCGGTCCAACTTGGCCTTTTCCCAGCGCAATAATGTCATGGGTCGGTGGACGATGCTTCGTTCACTCGACCATCCCAATAGATTCCGCTCCTAGCGAAGGTCAGATTGATTGGGGCTGATATGTGGGCCCGTGTTCGCTGATCTGCTTAGGCATGGATCCCAGGTTGCCCGAAACCAACAGTTACGAGAGCATAAAACTCAAGCTGCCCGACTGGCGTCGAGCATAGCCTCGATTTCTTGACGGAGCTCCTTGTTGATTCGAGCGGAGTCAATCCAAAACGGCACATGGATGCATTCCACTTCGAGGAGTTCCAAAGTGGCATCATAATTCCACTGGATTCTGACCCCATCCGCTGTTGCTTCTCCGGCGGGGCCTACAACATGGATTCCCCTCTTTGAGGCCTTCTTGCGCAAGCGGGCAAAGATTGCTCGGGAGATCCCGCCGAACGTGAGCTTGGGATTGATTGACATCTAATGTTCTCGCTAAAAAGCTGAATTCGGGCTGATTGCCCAGAACAGTTTGATTTGACTGTTCACCGGCCAAGTCCACAGCCCTGCAAACTGGACGAGTGCCGAACAGGGATCGTTCGACAGCGCATCATCAATTTTCGATACTGAACCGTTTGGCAATCTCGGTAAAGAAATGAGCGCCGGCGCGAGACTGACCACCCCGCGGATGGTAGATCTGGGGTCAAGTGATCCGGTCCGGCTTCTATCGCTTCCCAGTGAAGCCTGCAACGAGGCGCGACGCCATTCAGCGAATCGCGTTGGAGTGGCGCAGTTACGGCTGTCCGCGCATCACCAAGGAATGGCCTCGTTGGTCACCTTAAAAGCGGTCATACGCGGTCACTTCAATATACCGGCCATACGGACTGGCCTAAGACTTGATTGTTTTATCGTGACTCGGTGTATCTGAGCAAGGGGTTGTTGTTGGACCGTGCTGATCTACGGTCCAACTGCGTGATTAGGTGGTATTGACTCCATCGGGTTGGCCCCGTCCGGACAATCAGGTAAATGGATCACGAATCGCCGAACGGGTTACACAAAAGGGTGCGGAACAACAACCTGATTGGCAGCAGTTGCGACAACACGTTCGACGGCACTGACGATGGCGTCGATGTCTTTATCGTTGGTCTGCCAGTTGCAAACGCTGATGCGCATGGCGCGTTGGCCCTGGAATGTCGTGCCGGTGAAGAATGCGGTGCCTTCGGCGCAGATGGCAGTGATGATCTGGTCCGTGAACATATCATGATCTGCCACGGTGGCGGTGGGCGATGGGTTCAGGAAGCGGACGAGGCCCTGGTTGATAATCGGCGTGTTGAGTGCTTTGGCATGTGGCACCGCACCGATACGCGTGGTGAGTTGGGTGGCGAAGCGGCAGCAGCGATCGATGAGGGAAGCGATGCCGTTGCGGCCCAACTGGCGGAGTGCGGCGTAGGTGGCGAAGCCGCGGGCGCGACGCGACATTTCGGGATTGAACTGGATTGCATCGCGCATGTTGCTGCTTGTGAGGATGTAGGAAGCGCCTTTCGACATGGCTGCCTGATGCGATTCGGGATGCGCGATGAAAGCGTATGCGGAGTCGTAAGGGACATTGAGCCACTTGTGGCCGTCGATGGCCCAGGAGTCAGCGCGATGAGAGCCGTTGACCAGGTGTGCGTAGCTGGGTGAAGCGGCAGCCCAGAGGCCGAAGGCTCCGTCGATGTGTACCCAGGCGTTGTGGCGCTGAGCGATGGGGATAAGTGCGGCGAAGTCGTCGTACAGCCCTTCGTTCACATCTCCCGCCTGGAGAATGACGATGGATGGAATGTCACTTGCTTGTTGCAGAGCTGTTTCGAGAGCTTCGGGAAGTAGCTGGCCTGCGTTGTTGGTGGCAAGATAGTGGACATTGGCGGAACCGATGCCGAGCAAGCGGATGGCGCTGACGGATGAGGCGTGGACTTTGCGGCTGGTGAAAACGCGGATGGCCGGCGCGCCGGCCAGGCCTGTTTCTTCGATGTCGATACTGAAGCGCGCGAGGATGTGATGGCGTGCCGCGGCAAGCGCTGTGAAGTGGGCCATCTGGCAGCCGTTGGTGAAGGCGAAGCTGGCGGTGGAGGGGATGTTGAGGATGTCTTTGAGCCACGCTCCGGCGACCTCTTCGACGACGGCAGCGGCAGGGGAGTGAGCGTAGATAGCGGCGTTCTGGTCCCATGCTGAGGTGAGAAGATCGGCTGCGAGTGCGGCGGGAAGGGTGCCACCGATGACCCAGCCGAAGAAGCGGCTGCCGGAGGAGCGATTGAGGCCGTTTTTGCAGGCTTCGATGAGGTCTTCGATGACTGTGGCGGGATCGAGGCCCGTGTCGGTCAGCCCGACGCCGAGGGCGGAGCGGAGGTCACCAAGGGTCGCGGTTCCGGCGACCCGGGATTGAGGCTGGGCAATGTATTCGAGGGCGTGATCGAAAGCTAGCTGGAGGGGGCGAGCCGAAATAGCCATTTGTATTGATGATACTGCGGCGTATGTGAGATGCAATGGCATCCGGCGAGGCGAATGCGCACCTTTCACCTATCAAGTGGGAGCACATCGATCTGATAGGAGAGAACAATCAGAACGCAACATAGCTACATCATTGTCTGGGCAAAGCGATAATCTCGGACTGACAACAGAGAGAAACTCCAATTGCACCGCCACTGGGGCGCAGGAGAATTTTGTGCAACAAGGAAGCATCATCGGGTGTGAGAGCAAGCATGGCCCGGCTGTCTGCAGTTCCGGTGGTCGGAAACTGGACCTCAGGGCCAACGTGTTTACCGTAAGCGCATCGGTCGGAACCGTTGGAGCAGGTGTTAACTCCGAAACAGTTCGTGAGTCCGTTAAGGTTTTGATCGCCAAGCCCAGCGCCACGAATCGGCACATGAAACCAACGGCTATGACTCTAGGTGAACCGTATCAGTATTCCCAGCAGCGGGAGCTGGTGCAAGATGGGAATCATCCCTCGTTCCGTTCTCTTTAATCATACGTGGCGGTATGAGTCATTCGTTCGCAATCCCATCAAGCTGGTTCGCCAGAGCGCCAACAGACGAGCCGCTCCCAATGTACTCATCCCCGGCGAAATCAGTTCTATTGGTAGCGGGAGTTTCGCGAGCAGATTGCCGGGTTCTTAGAATCCGATTTGCCCGTCGCCGTGACCCGGAGTGGAGAGACTCTTGGAGTCCATGTGCCGACCCCACAAGGTCCGTTAAGTCGGCTGACATGACCGAACTCCGAGCAGCGGCAGCCCGCCTGGCAGCCGCCCGCCCTCTCCGATTTGCGAAATGAATGGCTACGCCATGCGACCCTAACGACGAATCCCCGAGAACTGAGAAGCGGACAGGCTATGGCAGTTGTACCGGGGCAAGGCCCTGCAACAAATTCGCTCGCTGTGCCGCAAAGGCCGCCGGCGGGTGGTCTTCAAGAAACTCCGGACCCTCAAAGCGTTTATAGAGGCTCGGCCGTCCCGCAGCGGCCACCTGCACGAACTCCACGGACAGCGGCTTGTCGGGAATGCGTGCTCCGAACCAGTGCGGATCGTCGCGCTGCATCCATATAACGAGTGCTAGTACCGAGTTCGCTGAATACGCTGGAGCCTTTGGAGGATCCATTGCAGCGCCTGGTGTATGCACGGCCTGCATAGCCGTGTCGTTGCCGTAGAGCGTCGCAGTTGTGTGGGTCCTTGGGTCAACGTACATCGTGATTGCGCTCCAGCCGAGCGGCTGATAGGGGAGACTTGTGGGTAATGCTGCAGCCCGGTTGTTCACGACCTCATTGCGGTTGGACTTTGCTGCACTGACCGGCAACGTATAGACGTAGTCGTTGCCGCGCATCGGCTGGTGGCAGCCCGTACATTCGTTCTCGAAGCGCGCATCCTTGCCGTAGGGCTTCAGATCCATTCCGCGCCAGCGGCCCCAGCCCCAGCCCTCAGTGTCCTTATAGCGCTTGGCATCTTTCTCCATAAATTCGACCTGCCAGAACTTGCCGGGGTGCAGAAGTCCATCGGGGCCCATCTCCTCCTGCCATGCAACCTTGGCAAAGCGAGTTCCGTCCGGCCAAGGCGAGATGTTATTCGAAAGGGCCGCCTTCACTGCCGTGTCATTGCCGAGGACGAAACGAAGAGTGTTATTGTCGCCACGGTCCGTCGTGCTGATTACCTTCCAGCTCTTGAAGTTAGGATCAAAAGGAAACCCGTTAAATTCAGACGGTACGCTTGCGGGCGAGCCAGGTTCCTTGGCGTCAGTGGAAACGGCCTCTGCCGCATTGCCAGAATGTTCGGGAGCGGGAGCCCACGGAGCCAAATACGTCTTCAATGTCGCCAGCTCTTCAGGCGTCACCTTTGCCTCGGGGTGCAGTTCAATGAACTGGGGCAGAGGCATAGCACCAAGCTGGATCATGTTCACTGCCTCGTAGAGCGTCGCCTTCTGCGCGGCGGCTGGCTTGGCGCCCAGCGTTGAAAAGTTGAGGTGCTCCCGCGCTGTAAGAATGTCATGGCGCACGAGCCAGTAGCCGGGCACGATCTGGTCGAACCACGACAGCCGCCGCTGATCCGAGTGACAGCTGTAACAGTCCTTTTCGAGAATATGCCTAATTTCGGGCGGGGCTTGCAACTCGGCAGAAGCTGGCTTCGTTGGAATACCGGGCCGTAATACCTGTAGGACCGCAAATACAACCAATCCAGCAACGATTCCTTTGGTGGCCACTCTCATCTTGGACATAGCACAAGTATTTCCGAAGCGAGCAAGCGCGTCCAAGCAGAATTAATTATGCCCTATTTGCTAAAATTATCGGCTCCCGTGAACTGCCTCCGGAAAACCCAACCTGACCAGGAGTGGGCGATGGACTTCATCGTGGACTGGAAGTTTTGGCAAACTGACTGTATCTCGCTGATTCTTTATTGGCGTCCCGACGGGATTTTGAATTCATGTTATCGCCGTGAAAGAACAGGGAAAGTCGCAACTCTAGCAATCTAAAGGCAGCGAAGTGCATCGGAACACAGCGCAACGATCCTAATAACAGTTCTTCTAGTCCCGAAGCGGTCCCGGAAAGATCGCGAACCGTCGCGGCATTTCGAGCCCTCACCCATGCATCACAACGAATTGGAGGGCGCCGCTTTCGGCGGCTGCCTTCTACGCTCCATTCAGTTCAGCTGGCTACTACACTGCCGCCGTGAAAGTATGGGACCGCTGGACGAGTGAAGTCCCGCCCATTCGCGTTTTCTGAATGCGGAGGATAGGTGAATCGCCTGGGCCGGTGGATTTCGAAGCGGGGTTTAATGCGGCGGTCATCGGAATGAAACATGGGGGTGGTAACCCTCTTCTTGGCGGTGGGCTTAAGGGGTTGGTGTGCGGTCTAAGTTCTGCGATCATGACGATGCACCTACTCGTTCCGGCTTGCCGTACTTCCCCTGATTCCGGAGTACCCATGTCCTCCAATAAGTCGGTTCGGCCTCTGGCCGGGCTTGCTCTTGCTGCCGCGCTTTGCGCCGCCAGCAGCGTGCGCGCGCAGGATGGCTCGCGCGAAGTGAAACACGTGTTCGTCATTGCGATGGAGAATCACAACTGGACGCAGCCCAACAACAATACCGGCAGCCTGAGCACAATTCAGCAGCTCTATCAGAACCCCAGTGCTCCGTTCATCAACAGCCTGGTGAATGGTACCGCCACGGCTTACATCGATGGGCAGGTCGTGAACATCAGCCAGCACGTGGCGTATGCCGCTGCGTATCACAACGTGCTGGCAACGCCGAGCGGGAACAATCCCCACATTCATCCATCGGAGCCGAACTACTTCTGGGCCGAGGGTGGAACGAACTATGGCGTGTTCAACGACAACGATCCGTTTTCGCCATCGGGGCCGACCTCGCAGGCGACCACGCGGCACCTTTCGACGCTGCTTGAGAAGGCCGGACACACGTGGAAGTCGTACCAGGAAGACACTGACCTGACGACCAATGCGAGCGGTAACCTGGTGAATGTGCCGCTGTCGCGGAACCAGTGGACGGTGCCGCTGGCGAGCTTGTCGGGGACCTTCGATGCGGGGAGCCCGCTGAACCAGTACAACGACTCGCTGCAATTTAACTATGCGCCGAAGCACAATCCTGAGGTGCTCTTCAACGACACGAACGGCGGGAATAATGCGACCACGTCGAATCCGCAGCGGTTTCATTATGCACCACTGCAGCAGTTGGCGTTCGACCTCGCCAGTGACCGCGTGGCGGACTACAACTGGATTACGCCGGACCAGTACAACGATCAGCACTCGGGGCTGAAGAGTGGTTTTGCGGGGCTTACGGGCGATGCGGCGCAGATCAAGGCGGGCGACAACGCTTTGGCGCGGCTGGTGCCGATGATCATGGCGTCGCGGGCGTATCAGGACGGTGGCGCGATTATTTTGTGGTGGGATGAAGCGGAGTCGGACGGCGATCCGAACGACAACGCGGACGATTTCAACCACACGATCGGGGAAATTGTGATTTCAAACCTGGCGCGGCCGAATGAGAGCGGGATGCCGTATGCGAGCACGGTGAACATGACGCACTCATCGGATCTGAAGACCATGCAGGAGATCTTCCACGTAGGGCCGCTGCTGGGCGATGCGGCTACGCAGGGGACGAATGATCTGTCGGACCTGTTCGCGCCGGGGGTGATTCCTTCGCGCGTGGGAGGGACTGACCAGCAATAAGTTGTTAGTCGACGCTCGGCGGCTTCCTGATCTTCGGATCGGGCGGCCGCTGTGTTTGGAATGATGGAAATGGCGGGTGTTTAGAACGAATAGAAGCCTCTTCGACTAACTTGCTTTGCAAACGACTGTCTAGCTTTGTCAAGGCAGGTTATGGAGGAGCAGGAAAACGGTAGTGCTGTTTTTCCACCCTCGGGGAGCCATATAGCCATTTCGACCGCAAAAGGGAAAGAACATATTCCCAAAGTTGCCCGGGTAGTAGCCAACGCCGTCATCGGTCGTAGCGGCGTGATGCGCGTGATGGGTCGCGGGTGTGGAGATGGTCCGCTCCAGAATCCACGCAACCGGATGGAGCGGTTTGTGCTGATAGAGCGGCTTGTCCCATGGGATGCTGGAGTGCGCGAGTGTGGTGATAAGCGATTTGATGGTGAGCACAGCAACCGCCGCCGGGCCCATACCAAGGTAGACGAGAACGCTCGTAAGGTACGTCTGGGAGAAGAAGAGCGTGTAGATCGCATTCTGACGGCTGGCCATGGACATTCCATGTAAGATGCCGAATGGTGGGTGCGATGGAAGCGCCAGAGCCACGGAATCTCGTGGTGCTGGCGATGGTACCAGTACTGGGTCAGATCATCGGCGACACAGAGGATAAGAACTCCCCATAAAAAGGACACCCAGTTGAAGAGATTGTGTTCGTGTGGCGCAACAAAGGGAAGCACCTTCAGACTGAACCAGGCAAAGAATGGGCCAAAAACAGTCTTGGAACGCGTCATGGAGTGGGTGCGGCTGTTCAATCCTCAGCCTTCGTCCGACTCAATGAGAAAAAATGCGAATTCATTCTCACTTGTCTAGCTCGCCTTGTTGTTGGATCCACCGGAAGGACAGCCAGCCAACCAGCACATACGACTCAACCCCATTCGCCGAGTCAAAACAAATCGGTAGGTCAGGCCGGCGGCTAAGCGCGTATCGTTCTGCGTGCTGAAGGCAGCAGCGCCGATCTGGGTTGGGACGCATTCGACCTCAATCGGCCGAATGCCGAGGTGCCTCGTGCCGAAGATGTTTATTCCTCCGCCAGATTGAATGGCCAGTTCGTTGGCGCTTGTCGAACCGTTTGAAAACCTGGTGTCAAAGTCATGTGCAACGTCTACCAACCCCTGCCCTAAGAGTTGGAGCCGCCGCTCGGCCTCGGCCTTTGATGTCCCTTCCAGGCGGTGATAGCGTAGCGCGGGCCGACGAGGATAGTTATCTTATTCTCGTCCGTGGAGGAGAGATAATCCGCAGGATGATCGCCTGTCATTGCCGCCGCAACGCCGCGGTCTAGTCCAAGCATGGAACCGAACAGGAAAATCCCAGCCGCCATCAGACTCCAGAGTCCGCTATAGGAGGTGCGGATGGCGGGACATCGTAGAGCCCTTCCGAAGAGACTTCATTCTGGAGCCGATCGACGAACTGAGCGATGGTCCGGGTGAGGCGCAAGAGAGCGCGTTCGCGTTCGGAGAATTCAGCTTCGATGTTCTCCGGCGAAGAATCGATGCGATCGATGAGGCTTGCGACCGAGTCGGCGTGATGAGTCCGCGTGGCAAGCTGGTTGTCGATGCTCTCTGCGATGTGCAGGAATATGCGCGAGCACTCAAAGCGAAAATCGTCCTCGAATGCAGTAAACGAGCGGGACTTCGAATCGATTTTGCCGAAAATGCGGAATTGCAGAAGCGGAGCCTCGAGCAGGTAAAAGCTGCGCAGGGGAGCCTGCCATCGCCGGATGCGGTCGCGGGCGGCCATATCTCCCGCGCGCAGAGGACCAGTTTCGAAAGGGACGGCGTCGGACTGGGCGTTGACATCGCCGAAGTGGCGATAGATGGCTTCGCGCTGGCGGCGGATCTTGAGAATGGCTGCCCGGTCATCGGCACGCGGAGAGGCGGAGGCGAGATCTGCCAACAGACGAAGATTGATGGCAAAGATGCGCACCATCTCATCGGCGGCGGAGCGGGAAAGAAGCCGCTCGAATACCAGCCACATCATGGTCATGCCGAGCAGCACGCCGAGGGCGCGGTCGCGCGCAAGGGTGAGATTGGTCTGAATGGAAAACTCGCTGAGATGGATCAAGTAGAAGGCGAAGGCGAATTGCAGCCCGGCGTAAGAGAGGCGGGTGCTCGATGTTCCGATCCACGCGGCGACAAAAGTTGCGGTGGCGAACAGCACAGTGAATCCGCCGATGGAATCGAGGTAGGGGAGAACGAAGATCTGGGATCCGAGGCCGAAGATGACTCCGCCGAGAACGAACCCGGCGATGCGGAGGATCTGTTTCTGACGGGAGGAGCCGATGGTGGTGAGGGCGGTGAGCACACAGGTGGTGACGGAGGTGGAGAGATTGGGCCAGGCCAACGATACGTAAAAGATGTAGCAGAGCATGGCCGCCGTTGTTCCTCCCAGGATGTAGCGCAGGTGCTCAGGATTGGAGAAGGCGTCGGGAATGAAGATGCGCGTGGTGTCGGGCGGGTCCTCAATGTTCTGGAGGGCGGGATCGGGGGCGCTCTCTTCGCTGAAGATGGTGGGCATGAGCGAGACCATGGATTCGATCTCGGACAAGAGGGGAGTGCCCGGGCTGGGACGGGGCTCAAGGGCTGCTTCGCAGGGTTGCCCGTGCGTGCGGAGGCACTGGCGGATGTCGGCGATGCTTCGATTCAGGCGGTCTGTGCGCTCCTCAAGCCCTGGCAGCGAAGGGTAGGCGTCGGCGAGGGCGGCAGCAAAATCAATGGAGCGGCCCACCAGCGATACCAGCGTGCTCATGCGGGTGCGATAGAGCTGCGAGTAGCTTCCGCGGGCGACGTGGCGACGCAAGGAACCTGCTCCCACCATGGCGAACTGCGCGAGGCGGGCTTGGGCGGCGGGGGAAATGGGCCTCGTCGCGGCATAGTCGGCCATGAGGTCTTCAATGACAGCCAGGCGTGTATCGAGGCCATCGGTGAGGTCGTCGCGGCCATGGAGCGCGTAATATACGATTTCGACGCACAGCGTTACCAGCGCACCGATGAGTGTGGCGCAGACAAGCCACAAAGTCAGCTCGACATTTCTTTCTGGCGGACCGGGCAGATACCAGATGCCGACAACGTTGGCAACGACGAGTGCCAGCCCGGTAGCGACGGCGTAATTGGCGAGGCAACGGAGAAGGAAGAAGACTATGAAGAGGCTGCCCCCCACCCACAGGAAGTGCGTCTCGGGTGTGGAAGCAAACAAACGTGCACCGACGGGGATGAAGAGAGTTCCGAGAGCAAACGCGGTGATCAGGAAGATCGCCGAGCGGGCCGTGGCCACCAGGTTCTCGCGCGAAAAAATGAAGGCGGACAACGCGCCCACGACACCTCCGGGAATGCGGAAGGTGACGATGAGAATCATGGTCAGGGTGGCGGCGATGACGATGCGCGCGACGAGCGCGCCACGGCCGGGATAAGGCGCGAGTTCTTTCTTAAGGAACTCGGGGAACCACTTGTTGAAGCGCTCCTCATGCGGGATGTGGATTGCCTCGGAGGCCATGTTTATTCCCTTGTATTCGAAGGCGTGATGCCACGGATGATGACGACCGCGGATTCGCCGAGGCGAAACACGTCGGCCGACTGGTCCTGAATACGCACTCGCACGGGAAACCGTGATGCCAGATGCACCCAGTTCAGAGTGCGCTGGACGTCTGGAAGGCCCGGCGCGGTGATATGGCCGACGATGTCGCTGTCGGGCGTGACTCCGAATCCGACGCTGTCGACGATGCCTTTATAGCGAATGCTGGGACGAGACATCACATACACATCGGCCACCATCCCCGGCCGGATGTGCTGCAACTGGGTTTCGCGGAAGTTGGCAATGACCCACCATATGCGGGTGTCGATGAGCGTGAAGATGTGCTGGCCCGCGGTTGCGTAGGCTCCCTGGGAAATGGTGAGGTTGGTGACGCGGGCATCGAAGGGGGCGAAGATGCGGCAGTTGTCGAAGTTGTATTTTGCCGTGTCGATAGCGGCCTGCTTGCCGGAAATCTGTCCTTCCAGCGGCTCCAGCGTGGTGACGTTGTGCGTTGCCTGCTGGACTTGTTGGTGGCTCTGCTCGAGGAGGGCCTGCGCCTGCTTGTATTGTGCTTCGGAGGCGAGGAGGCTGGCCTCGGCCAATGCCAGTTGCGATTTGGCCTGGTTGGCAGCCTGCGAACGCGAAATCTGCAAGGTGCGGGCCTGGTCTACCTGGTCGACGGTGACAAACTGGCGCGCCAGCAGCGGCTCAATGCGATGCAGATTATTCGAGGCATACGCGAGCTCCGCGTTGGAGCGTTCGATGGCGGCCTTGGCGTTAGCAACATCGGCCTTGGCCTGTTCGACGGCCGCAGCAGCGTGAGCAACGCTGGCCTCGCCGCTGAGAACACTCGCTTTGGCCACATCGACCCCGCTCGACTTGGCGGCGATGGTGCGGCGCTCGTCGCTGATCTGGCCTTGGAGCGCGTGCTGGTCGGAGCGGGCGCGGGCGAGAGCATACGCGTAGGGGCGTTGGTCGATGTCGAAGAGCGGATCGCCGGCCTTCACGAGCTGATTGTCAGAGACATATAAATGGGTCACGGGGCCGTTGACGAGCGGGGCCATGCCGATGAAGTTCGCGAAGACTTCGGCATCATCGGTGCGCGGGTTGGCATTCACCTGGTGAACGACCATCAGCGCGATCACAACCGTTCCGATCATCACCGCAATGCTGATGGCACGGCCCGCAAAGTGAAGGCGGTTGTGCGACGGGTCAGCCGGCATCATTTGTCCTCCAATCAACTAAACAAGATGAGCCAAAGCGCGCAGGCAAAGAAGAGCGCCAGGCACGGATAGACGACAACAGGCCAGAGGATCTCCTTGTCGAGCGCGAAACGAGCGAAGATGCGTCCGGCGATAGCAGCCAGGACGATTCCTGCAACCAGGCAAATGAGCCAGGAAGGGAAGAAAGATCCGAGAAAGTTAAACGTAGGGGCGCGGCTGCACCCTGTGAGTGCGGTCGCGAGCAGGGCAGCCGGCAGAGTCAACAATGGTTGATCGCGGTTCACGGATTTGTGTGGCTCCATTCGCGTGAGTTTCGGATTTATGGACCTGGGCTCCAGTGTTGAGTTTGAATGAGGTCGCCGGTGCGGAAGGCGAGATTGGTGACCTGGAGCAGCAACTGCGTCCGCGCCGCGATGTCCTCGGAACGGGCCTGCGCCAAGGCCTTTTGTGCGGAAACGACATCGAGCAGATTGCGGACGCCATAGCCGTAGGCTTCATGCGCCGCTTCGTACGAAAGTTGCGAAGCAGTCAAGAGGGCAGTGGCGGCCTGTTGTTGCCGCTGCGCTGTCTGCATGTCGGTGTAAGCGGCCCACACCTGGTTGGCAATCTGGTCGCGGAGCGCATCGATCTGGGCTTGCGCGGCCTTTTTGTCGGCCTCGGCATGGGCGATCCGGTATTCGCGCTGCGCGCCGTCGAAGAGCGTCCATTTGAGCTGCATTTGCGTGTTCCAGACCTCGCCGAGCGCATAGTGTCCGGGCAGGAGATCCTGCTGTCCGTAGGCCCGCGCCAGGCCGCCCTCCCCGGTGAAGCTGAGAGAAGGAAAGTAGGCGGATCGAGCCTGCTTGATAGAGGCATTGGCGGCGCGCACACGCGCCAATTGCTGGAGCAAGTCGGGGCGATGGCTGAGAGCTCGATCGATCTCCTGGTCGACGGAGGCGGCGATGGAGGAGGGAAGCTTCAACTCGTCGATGCCCTGGACCTTGAAAGTCGTGCCGGGCGCGAGTCCCACCGCCGTGGCCAGGGCACCGCGAGCGATGTCGACCGCTCCGAGGGCGGCCTGCAGATCGTAGTCCGCTTGGGTGCGCGCGGCGGTGGCCTCGAGCTCGTCGGGCTTGGTGGCGAGCCCGTTTGCGAGGCGTGCCTTTGCATCCTCTTCGACGGTCCTGGCGTTTTGGAGGTTGACTTCGGCTGCCTGGCGCTGGCCTTCGGCGTTGAGCAGACGGTAATAGGCAGAAGCGACCTGATAAATGACGCGGCGATGGGTGTCATTGAATGCGAGATCGGAAGCGAGCAGGTTGGCTTTGGCCGCGTCGATTTCTCCGCTGCGTCCGCCGAAGTCGAAGACCAGGTATTCGACATGGAGAACGGGCTCAAAGAGGCCTTCCGTCTGGCGGTGAAAGAATTCGCCGATGAGGGTCGCCGTACGGAGGGTGACGGCAAGGGCAACTGCAGACATGGTTGGATAAAGAGAACTGCGTGCGATGCCCAGAGCGGCGGCCTTGGATTTGGCTTCCTGCCATGCGACGCGTGTCTCGGGGTTGTGCTGCTGGGCCAGGTCGATCAGCTCGGCGAGTGTATAGGTCTTGTCTGGAACGAGATCGACGGCCTCGTGAGGGCGGACGGCGAGTTCATGCTCCAGTGTCTGCACACCCCTGGGTTGCCAGACGGTGCCCGATGAAGGTGGGACGCCTTGCGCTGCAAGACGGGGATGGTGGGGCACGGCCGACGCGAGGATTGCAATTGTCATAACCCAGCCCGTCGTTGTCATGCGTGCATGATAACGCAGACCTGCTGGAGCACATTGAAATTCAACCGGCAGGTAATCATCAGAATCTGAATTTAGGAGGAGCGGTTGCATCAAGCCGCGAAGCCATGATGCGCAATGCTAATACGGAAGACTGCGTATGGATACACCCGGGTGTCCGCCTGGTCGGCATTGCGGTGGTCAATGAGGCGGCATCGGAAATTCGTTAAGCGAATCCCGGAGCACCGCTACAAAGTGGTTGGCGAATTCACACGATGCACAATTTCGGTATGTGCCGTTCGGGGAACGGACTTCCTGGCCAACCGTTCCGCTACACCGATGCGGACATTCTGGAGGAACGCGACGACCGCGTAGCTGTGTTCTACACCGCCATCGATAGTGGAACTCCGCCGGTCTCGTCGACGAAATAGGGCCTTCGCTTGGATGGATAAGTGGCTGACGCGCTGTAGCGCCGTTACATACCGGCCGGACTGAAACCAGCCTTCGAGGTTCTGCAGGCGGCTGTGGGAAGAAGGTTTGGTGATCAGCAGCCGGTGCGGTCCTAGCATCGCGCCTTCAACCCGTGCACGCTCATGCGCAGAGGTCGTGAAATATTCGTGCGAACCTACTTGGAACCGGCAAAGAAGATCGGTTTCACCATCGCCTCAATTTGCGCAGCCATCTCCTCGGCGGGAATGCGATTCGGCGTTTGCAGCCAACGGCGCGCGGCCCCGAAGATCGCCCAGGCGGCCGTACTTCCCAGCAGTGCGGGATCGACACCGGGCTGAGCCGGATGATGCGCAGCACCTTCGATGAACATGCCCTCGACCACCGGGATGATCGAGCCTTCGAGAGGCATCTTCGTCAATTGGCTGGGGCAGCCCGTGGTCTCGGCCAGATAATCACAGACCCCGAGAGCAATCGCTCGTAAAGCTCCATCGCAATCTGAGAAGGAAAGCCCGCGACGGGCGATCAGGGCGCGGAAGCGGGTGGCTGTCATGGCCTGGAGGAGCGCGTTCTTGTCTGCGTAATGAAGATAGAAGGTCGCCCGATTAAGGGTAGATTCGTCGGCGATCTCCTGCACGGAGATACCGTCGAACTCCTTACGATTCAACAGCCTGGCCAGTGCCTCCATCAACATTTGACGGCTGCGCAGGATGCGGGGATCGGTTGCTTCCGCCGTGGATCCGGATTGTCGCCCCTCAAGCATTCCCCTCACTAGTTTACGCTTCTTCGACAATAGTTGCTTACGCAACATTCATCGATTTATAGAATCGACAGCCGTCTAGTATTCATCATTTGTCGTATTGGAGGTTTTTCGCATGTCCACACTTCTCCACGTCGACTTCAGCCCGTTATGGGCGATCCGTTTCGCGCCAACTTACGGGTGCGTTTGTTGTTCAATGGAAATCTTCGCACCCGGATGGAACGGTCATCGACTGCGACCTTAACGCAACCGAGATAACGCCCATCACCGCGGAGTGGGTGGGCGCTGCGTAAACGCCGGAAGGGGCGCGCACCCCGCAACAGAAAAAAACTGCTAGCGCTCTCGGACACGCTGATCGACGAACTTGAGCAGCGCGATGAGTACGTCTTCGGAGCGCCGATGCATAACTTCGGGGTGCCCGCGGTGCTCAAGCTTTGGATCGATCAGATTTCGCGCGTGGGAAGAACTTTTTTCCTATGCGGATGGAACCCAGAAAGGATTGCTCACGGGCAAGAAGGCGACGTTATCATTGCGACTGGCGGAATCTACGATGCGCATACGCGGATGTCCTCTTTCAACTTTGTCGAGCCTTTTCTGCGGTCAGTCTTCGGCTTCCTCAGCGTGACAGATGCGACTTTTCTCACGGCAGGCGGAACCGCTGCACTCAACCAAGGACTGGACCGCGATGCGTTTCTCGGCCCACCCCTTCAAGTCTTGCAATCGCACGCGCAGGCAATTTAAAGGAGACGAACATGAAAACAGTTTCTATCATCGCGCGCTATTTGCTGGGGCTGATCTTTACAGTCTTCGGCCTGAACGGCTTCCTCAACTTCATCCATCAACCACCGCCGACGAACCCGCTTGCGATTCAGTTCTTCGTCGCCATCAGTGCGTCACATTTTGCCGCGTTCTTCTTCGCGGTGCAGTTGATTGGAGGGCTGCTTTTGCTTTCGGGCTTCTTTGTACCGCTAGCGCTTACGGTGCTTGCGGCAGAGCTGTACAACATCCTCGCTTTTCATCTGACGCTTGCGCCGGCGAGCATCGCTCCGGCATTGATAGCTTCGGTTCTCTGGATATTGGTCTTCCTGCAATATCGCGCCAGCTTCAAAGACGTTCTAGCCGCAAAGCCTGCGGTGCAGAGATAATTGGCTTCGTATCACAAGGGCTAGGCTTTAAAGGTGCAAAGTCTACCTGAAAATGGCTGTAGCCCTTATCTGGGCACAGCGGGCTTGGATTACATGAAGAAAATCGGGTTCCTCTCCTTCGGTCATTGGACATCTTCTCCGCAGTCACGAACGCGGTCGGCGTCTGACGCGCTCTTGCAGTCGATTGACCTTGCCATGGAAGCCGAGCGCCTAGGAATGGACGGAGCCTACTTTCGAGTTCATCATTTCGCGCAGCAACTGGCATCACCATTTCCATTGCTCGCGGCGGTTGGGGCCAAAACGCGGAAGGTTGAAATTGGCACCGCAGTGGTCGACATGCGGTATGAGAATCCTCACTACATGGTGGAGGACGCGGGCGCTGCGGATCTCATTGCCGGCGGGCGCCTCCAATTGGGTATCAGCCGCGGTTCCCCCGAGCAGGTGATCGATGGTTGGCGCTATTTCGGATACCGCCTGAGGGAAGGCGAAGACGATGCGGAATTGGGACGGCGACATGCCGAGGAATTTCTCGAGCTACTGCGAGGGAAGGGCTTCGCGCGGCCCAACCCGCATCCGATGTTTCCCAATCCGCCGGGGCTTCTGCGCCTTGAGCCGTACTCCGAAGGATTGCATGATCGGATTTGGTGGGGATCTGCTTCCAATGCGACAGCTGTATGGGCTGCCAAGCTGGGAATGAACCTGCAGACCTCAACCCTCAAATTCGACGAGACTGGCGAGCCGCTCCACGTCCAACAAGCTGCGCAGATTCGCGCCTTTCGCGCGGCTTGGAAGGAGGCTGGTCATACCCGCACTCCGCGCATTTCGGTTAGCCGCAGCATTTTCGCGTTGGTCGATGACCGCGATCGCGCCTATTTCGGGCGAGACTCTCGGGAAGGGGACAAAATCGGGTATCTTGACGAAAATACACGGGCGATCTTCGGCCGCAGCTACGCTGCTGAGCCCAATGTTCTCATCGAGCAGCTTAAGAAAGACGAAGCGATCGCCGAGGCAGATACTCTCTTGCTTACGATTCCAAACCAATTGGGCGTCGCGTATAACGTGCATGTCATCGAGGCAATTCTGACAACGGTCGCTCCCGCGCTCGGTTGGCGCTGAAAAGCTCAACATTTTTACGCATAAGGCAGCGCCCGTCAGGCAAAAGCGAAGTTGGATTCTCATTCTGAAAAGGGCAGCTTCGATTTCGGAATCAGCGGTGGGCCTGACTCGGTGCGGCGATGAATCCGATCCACTGTACGCGGGTCCGAGTACTGTCAATGAGAAGCAGAGATGTTCTTGGCGATATCGATCATTTGCTCTGCTGTTCTGCTAGCTGTTGTTCTGGCCATACGCATGAGAGACCAGTCGCGAAATGGAACGACACGCCATTACACCGGAAGCCCTTCAACCGTTGTTGGCTTCAAGCTAGGATGTTCTCATCTTTTGATGTTCGCCAGACCGTCGCCCTGTTCCTCGCCCCCAGCGATTCCAGCTTCGTCAATGGAATCGAGCTCTTCGTGGATGGTGGAACAGCTCAGGTCTAACGCAACAGAGTCGTAGTTCACTCCAAGTCGATAGCGGTGTGCGTCCGGGTAGGAGTCAATCTCGCCTGGAGCATCTTGTCCGGTGTTACAGGATTGCGGGCGAGCGAACTGTTTGGGTCGATATCGACTTCACCAAGAACGAGGTCAGCGTGACTCGCTCTGTCGTTATGCAAGTCGTCGGCTCCTCCAAGACGGAGGCGTCGCAGAAATCAGTTCCGCTCGATCCGGTTCTCGCGCGAACTCTCCGCACGTGGCGGGATCACACGAAGTACAAAGCCGCAAGCGACGGGGTCTTTGCCAGTCCCCTTCAGCAGAGGCCGGAAGCCGTACTGGGGGCAATAGCGAAACTTGTTGATTCTTTATTGGCGTCCCACTTGTTCCAGAATTGGAACCAAACAATGCAGTATCTGGCTTCGACTGCCCAATGCGAGTGAGGCCGATGTTGAGTGACAACGGCCTCTTGCATCGTTCTCAGTCAGCGTAGTTTGAGTCCCATATTTCCGCGTCTTCTTGGCATAGATTCCAGACGACTCCGTTAACGATCCTCGTCGTTGTAGCCTTTCTACGACAGCCTCTGATGCAATTCCCATGAAGGAGGTCGTAATCGAAATCTGCCCGGTCTTGAGCGGCTTGATCAACTGCAGTTGCTTCAATGTCTTGCTTGTTTTCCATCCACCAAATGTATCATTCGAAGCACGATCTTAGGTCTCTGTTGAGTACTGGGTTCCTGATCTCATCGACCAGCGGCGCTACCAGCGCACTTGCCGCGCCGACCCATCCAGCCAGTGTCGAGCGATCAAGATCGATGCCCTCGCGAGCGTAGATCTCTGACTGTCGGTAAAGCGGCAAATGATCCGCGAATTTA